>NZ_JBSGTH010000012.1:0-1415 GCF_053607305.1 Arthrobacter sp. NPDC055138 | reverse complement strand
CCGCGTTGACTCATAGAAAACCTCCGCGTAGCCGGATACGTTGCCTCATTTGAAAACCTCCGCGTAGCGGCGTGTTGGACGGTGGTGGCCGCTGGTGCCGGTTATGCCCGTTTCTATGGAGCTAACGATGGCCCAGCGGCAAGCCGTGACGAAGAAAAAAGCCCTCGCCTACAAGAACGCCGATCGTGCAGGGAAGTCCCGGATCCTGAACGAGCTGGTCGAGCTGACCGGTTGGCACCGCGACCACGCCCGGGCCGCTCTGCGGGATGCGCTGGTCTTGAAAATAGTCCGGCCCCGGCCGGGCCGGGCTCCGGTCTACGGGCCGGACCTGCAGCCGGCGCTGATCAAGTGCTGGGCGGTGCTGCGCGCCCCGGCCGGGAAGCTGCTGGCCCCGATGCTTCCGGTCCTGGTGCCGTTGCTGCGCCGTGACAAGGAACTGGAGATCACCGATGCCCAGGCCGCCCTGCTGGTACGGATGAGCGCGGCAACGATCGACCGCAGGCTCTCCGGGGAACGGGGGAAACTGCTGCCGCGGGGACGATCGCACACCAAGCCCGGCACCCTGCTGAAGTCCCAGATCCCGGTGCGGACCTGGGCCGATTGGGACGACGCGGTCCCTGGCTTCGTGGAGATCGATCTGGTCGGCCATGACGGCGGCAACAGCAACGGAGAGTTCTGCTTCACCCTCACGGTGACCGATATCGCGACCGGCTGGACCGTGAACCGTTCGGTCCGGAACAAGGCCGCCAAATGGGTCTTCGAAGCCCTCGAACACGTCACCGCCGTGTTCCCGTTCCCCATCATCGGCATCGATTCGGACAACGGCTCCGAGTTCATCAACGAATATCTGCTGGCCTACTGCCACGCCAGGCAGATCACGTTCACCCGGTCCCGGCCCGGAAACAAAAACGACGGCGCGCACGTGGAACAGAAGAACTGGGCCCGGGTCCGCGAACTCGTCGGCTACCTGCGCTACGACACTACCGCCGAACTGGACAAGCTCAACGAGATCTGGGATCTGGACCGGACCTTCACCAACTACCTGCTGCCCCAACAGAAACTCATCGAGAAGCAACGCAAAGGGGCCAAGGTCATCAAGAAGCACGACGCCCCGGCAACACCGCACCAGCGGGCGGCCCGGCACGAAACCATGCGCAAGCGCCCCGTCATCCACATGAACGCCGCCTTCAAACGCATCAAGCCCGGATCGCTCTCCCGCCGGATCCTGGCCCTCGCAGCGGAACTGGAAACCCTTGCCCTGGCTAAGAAGCCCGCCCGCATCAAACCCGTCAACACGGCATGGAACGCCTGAGCCTCCCGGAGGATATTCACTGAGTCAACGAAGCCGCTATCCGGAGGTTTTCAAATGAGGCAACGAATCAGACTTCCCGGAGGTATTGCAATGAGGCAACAGG
>NZ_JBSGTH010000011.1:0-1590 GCF_053607305.1 Arthrobacter sp. NPDC055138 | reverse complement strand
CCATCGCTCCGGAGCAACTTTTCTAACTTACCCGGTTCCCGCAGCCTTTGCAAATCGCCGTTCCCGGCGGATTCAGCCTGCGAATCCCGGCCCCCAAACCACTCCAGCAGGCGCGAAAAACGCACCAGATCCTGGCGTATTTTGAAGGGGATTGGCCGCTGTTTTCCCTGCTTCAGCAGCAGCGACTCAGAAAACAATACACCCCTCCCCGCCTCCGGGCAAATCGCCCACCCAACCCGCCCCAACACACCCGCCGACCAGCCGGACACCACCCCATAAACCCCGCCACCACGCGGATATCGCACCCCCAACACCACCCCGCACAACCACCCGACACCCCCGCCGGCCCCCACCCACCACACTGTGCACCCGCTCACAAAACAGGGGGCTCCCCGACATGGGCTTCTATCTCCAAAGATCAAGTCGAACCGAGCTGGACGGATCTTGCGGAAGTGGCTCGGGCCGCAGAAGGCCGCCCGGTCCTGAATAGCTGGACGGATACGCTCCGGCCACGTGGTGGTCGATCACATACGCGGGCTACATGCAGATAGGCATTTGCGTGATCCCGTGCCCGAACACACCGGGACGTGGAGCGGTTGGCCCCTGATGGATGGGCGTGATCTAACCTCGCGCAGTGTCGGCGCAGCGGCATGCGGGAACGGCCGGCGATATCCCATCGAATGACAAACCATAGGCCGGCATTAGGTCAGCTGGATCCGTGGACGTGCCCCAACCGGATTGGGACATGGGGCTAACACCGTAACTGACGTTGGGCCAGTAACACCCTGGATGACCCCAAAGCCGGCGGGCGCCGCACCGCTCGAGGATACGAGAGTGGGATGCGCTACTCATGCCGGGGACAATGCGCGGGTGTTGCTGCACCAGGTGGACTGCCGTCTTGCAGACGAGAGAACCGACTACCTTCGGATACGTTTCGGTCGGCCCTTCGTTTTGGGCCCTGAGGCAACAGCACGATCCGTGCCAGAGCACCTCCGCGCACTTCATGAGCCGCCGCACAGCTTACCGGGCGTCAGGCTCGAAGCCTCGCCGCCGGCCGGGCAACGTTCACCTGAGCATGAACGTTGCCCATGAGGTCGTCGGCTTCTCCTGGGTGCAGAGAACTGCCTGGGCAGCAAAAGCCCACGGCGGGAGCTCATGGAGCTCGACGTGGTCATCAAGATCTTGTGAGAACGACCGAGTGCCTCAACCTGCGATGGAGTCAGGCATAGCCAGCCGCAATCGACAGCAGCAAGAAAAGGACGAGACTTCCCCATTGGCCGCACCGCGAGGCGCGGAACGTGGATGCTCCGCTGCCCTGCCGGAACCAAAGTGAAGCCTGTGCAGATTGGCACCAGTGCGCCGGCATGGACTGCAGCGGCCGGTGCCGGGACCACTCCACGACATATCAGGCGGGGCCGGAGCCAGGGACGCGCCCCTCCAGTCGGGCTTATGGCCGGACCCCGCAGGGTCAGCGGCAGCTTCGTCCCGGCAATCGTGGCTGGGGTGGTTTGGGGGTTAACGAAGGGAAGGCCCCGCCGTCGTTGGCGGGGCCTTCCCTTGTAAAGAATGTCCGGCGGTGACCTACTCTCC
>NZ_JBSGTH010000010.1:0-5653 GCF_053607305.1 Arthrobacter sp. NPDC055138 | reverse complement strand
TGCTCCTGTTGTTTGAGAACTCAATAGTGTGCCAAGTTTGTTGATACCAATTATTTATTGGTTGAAGTGCCGTGGCGTGCCGCCCCTGTGGTGTGTCGCGGTTTTATCAGCCTGGTTTGAATTTAGTGCAGTGTCTTTGGTCGTTTTCCCGGCTATTGGTGCTGTGTCTGTTTGAAACATTAACGGAGAGTTTGATCCTGGCTCAGGACGAACGCTGGCGGCGTGCTTAACACATGCAAGTCGAACGATGATCCGGTGCTTGCACCGGGGATTAGTGGCGAACGGGTGAGTAACACGTGAGTAACCTGCCCTTGACTCTGGGATAAGCCTGGGAAACCGGGTCTAATACCGGATATGACCTGTCACCGCATGGTGGTGGGTGGAAAGATTTTTTGGTCTTGGATGGACTCGCGGCCTATCAGCTTGTTGGTGGGGTAATGGCCTACCAAGGCGACGACGGGTAGCCGGCCTGAGAGGGTGACCGGCCACACTGGGACTGAGACACGGCCCAGACTCCTACGGGAGGCAGCAGTGGGGAATATTGCACAATGGGCGCAAGCCTGATGCAGCGACGCCGCGTGAGGGATGAATGCCTTCGGGTTGTAAACCTCTTTCAGCAGGGAAGAAGCGAAAGTGACGGTACCTGCAGAAGAAGCGCCGGCTAACTACGTGCCAGCAGCCGCGGTAATACGTAGGGCGCAAGCGTTGTCCGGAATTATTGGGCGTAAAGAGCTCGTAGGCGGTTTGTCGCGTCTGCTGTGAAAGCCCGGGGCTCAACCCCGGGTCTGCAGTGGGTACGGGCAGACTAGAGTGCAGTAGGGGAGACTGGAATTCCTGGTGTAGCGGTGAAATGCGCAGATATCAGGAGGAACACCGATGGCGAAGGCAGGTCTCTGGGCTGTAACTGACGCTGAGGAGCGAAAGCATGGGGAGCGAACAGGATTAGATACCCTGGTAGTCCATGCCGTAAACGTTGGGCACTAGGTGTGGGGGACATTCCACGTTTTCCGCGCCGTAGCTAACGCATTAAGTGCCCCGCCTGGGGAGTACGGCCGCAAGGCTAAAACTCAAAGGAATTGACGGGGGCCCGCACAAGCGGCGGAGCATGCGGATTAATTCGATGCAACGCGAAGAACCTTACCAAGGCTTGACATGGGCCGGACCGGGCTGGAAACAGTCCTTCCCTTCGGGGCCGGTTCACAGGTGGTGCATGGTTGTCGTCAGCTCGTGTCGTGAGATGTTGGGTTAAGTCCCGCAACGAGCGCAACCCTCGTTCCATGTTGCCAGCGCGTAATGGCGGGGACTCATGGGAGACTGCCGGGGTCAACTCGGAGGAAGGTGGGGACGACGTCAAATCATCATGCCCCTTATGTCTTGGGCTTCACGCATGCTACAATGGCCGGTACAATGGGTTGCGATACTGTGAGGTGGAGCTAATCCCAAAAAGCCGGTCTCAGTTCGGATTGGGGTCTGCAACTCGACCCCATGAAGTCGGAGTCGCTAGTAATCGCAGATCAGCAACGCTGCGGTGAATACGTTCCCGGGCCTTGTACACACCGCCCGTCAAGTCACGAAAGTTGGTAACACCCGAAGCCGGTGGCCTAACCCCTTGTGGGAGGGAGCCGTCGAAGGTGGGACCGGCGATTGGGACTAAGTCGTAACAAGGTAGCCGTACCGGAAGGTGCGGCTGGATCACCTCCTTTCTAAGGAGCTTCCTCGAACCGTTCCCGGCGCGCCTTAAGTGCGGGTCGGGTGGTTTGCAGGGCAAGCCCGTTGCGGACACGATTGTTGTCCGGCGGGTGCTCATGGGTGGAATATCAACGGATTCGGTGTCTGTCGCGGTTGTCCGCATGCCAGTACGGTGCCTCCTTTGCGGGGTGCCTGGAACGTGTGGGGGAATCGCGGGGGGTATCTTTTGGCACACTGTTGGGTCCTGAGGCAACAGGACCTTATCTTGCAGCGATGTGAGAGGGGGCCGGTTGGTTCCTCTTGTTCCCGCATTTTTCCGAAGCCCGCACGTTGTGTGTGTGGTGGAGGTGGGTGACGGGGTTGTTGTTTGAGAACTACATAGTGGACGCGAGCATCTTAAAGCAATTTTTTTGATGAACCTGGTTTGGCTTCACCCTTTGGGTGGGGTTGTTCCACGGTTCTCTCGAGAAGCTTTATTTGATCTTTGTGGTCAAGTTTTTAAGAGCACACGGTGGATGCCTTGGCATCAGGAGCCGAAGAAGGACGTGGGAATCTGCGATAAGCCTGGGGGAGTTGATAACCGAACGGTGATCCCAGGATGTCCGAATGGGGAAACCCCGCCCGGCGCGCGAGTGACCGGGTGACCCGTACCTGAACACATAGGGTGCGTGGAGGGAACGCGGGGAAGTGAAACATCTCAGTACCCGCAGGAAGAGAAAACAACAGTGATTCCGTTAGTAGTGGCGAGCGAACGCGGAAGAGGCCAAACCGGTCCATGTGTGATAGCCGGCGGGCGTTGCATGGCCGGGGTTGCGGGACTTTCCGCTGCTGTTCTGCCGGACAGCGAAAGTGAGTGCGTGCGTATAGGTGAACGGTCTTGAAAGGCCGGCCGGAGAAGGTGTAAGCCCTGTAACCGTAATGCGTGACGCCGCTTGGAGAGTATCCCAAGTAGCACGGGGCCCGAGAAATCCCGTGCGAATCTGCCAGGACCACCTGGTAAGCCTGAATACTACCTGATGACCGATAGCGGACAAGTACCGTGAGGGAAAGGTGAAAAGTACCCCGGGAGGGGAGTGAAACAGTACCTGAAACCGTGTGCTTACAATCCGTCGGAGCAGCCTTGTAGCTGTGACGGCGTGCCTTTTGAAGAATGAGCCTGCGAGTTAGTGTTACGTCGCGAGGTTAACCCGTGTGGGGAAGCCGTAGCGAAAGCGAGTCTGAATAGGGCGATGCAGTGGCGTGATCTAGACCCGAAGCGGAGTGATCTACCCATGGCCAGGTTGAAGCGCGTGTAAGAGCGCGTGGAGGACCGAACCCACTTCAGTTGAAAATGGAGGGGATGAGCTGTGGGTAGGGGTGAAAGGCCAATCAAACTCCGTGATAGCTGGTTCTCCCCGAAATGCATTTAGGTGCAGCGTTGCGTGTTTCTTGCCGGAGGTAGAGCTACTGGATGGCCGATGGGCCCTACAAGGTTACTGACGTCAGCCAAACTCCGAATGCCGGCAAGTGAGAGCGCAGCAGTGAGACTGTGGGGGATAAGCTTCATAGTCGAGAGGGAAACAGCCCAGACCACCAACTAAGGCCCCTAAGCGTGTGCTAAGTGGGAAAGGATGTGGAGTTGCCCAGACAACCAGGAGGTTGGCTTAGAAGCAGCCACCCTTGAAAGAGTGCGTAATAGCTCACTGGTCAAGTGATTCCGCGCCGACAATGTAGCGGGGCTCAAGTACACCGCCGAAGTTGTGGCATCAGCGTATTATCCAAGCCTTCGTGGTTCAGGAGCGCTGGTGGGTAGGGGAGCGTCGTGTGGGCAGTGAAGCTGCGGCGGAAGCCAGTGGTGGAGCCTACACGAGTGAGAATGCAGGCATGAGTAGCGAAAGACGGGTGGGAAACCCGTCCGCCGAATGATCAAGGGTTCCAGGGTCAAGCTAATCTGCCCTGGGTAAGTCGGGACCTAAGGCGAGGCCGACAGGCGTAGTCGATGGACAACGGGTTGATATTCCCGTACCGGCGAAAAACCGCCCATGCCAATCCGGTGATGCTAACCGCCCAAACCGTTCATCCGTGCCCTTCGGGGCCAGTATGGGCGGGGCGCGCGGGACCCGATCCGGGGAGGTAAGCGTATTAACAGGTGTGACGCAGGAAGGTAGCCGAGCCGGGCGATGGTAGTCCCGGTCCAAGGATGTAGGGTGAACGGTTGGCAAATCCGCCGTTCGTGAAGCCTGAGACCTGACGGGACCCCCGTATGGGGGGATTCGGTGATCCTATGCTGCCGAGAAAAGCATCGACGCGAGGTTTTAGCCGCCCGTACCCCAAACCGACACAGGTGATCAGGTAGAGAATACCAAGGCGATCGAGAGAATTATGGTTAAGGAACTCGGCAAAATGCCCCCGTAACTTCGGGAGAAGGGGGGCCCGGACCGTGAAGAAGCCTTGCGCTTCTAAGCGGGTAAGGGCCGCAGAGACCAGGGGGAAGCGACTGTTTACTAAAAACACAGGTCCGTGCGAAGTCGCAAGACGATGTATACGGACTGACTCCTGCCCGGTGCTGGAAGGTTAAGAGGACCTGTTAGCCCCTTCGGGGGCGAAGCGGAGAATTTAAGCCCCAGTAAACGGCGGTGGTAACTATAACCATCCTAAGGTAGCGAAATTCCTTGTCGGGTAAGTTCCGACCTGCACGAATGGAGTAACGACTTCCCCGCTGTCTCAACCATAAACTCGGCGAAATTGCACTACGAGTAAAGATGCTCGTTACGCGCAGCAGGACGGAAAGACCCCGAGACCTTTACTATAGTTTGGTATTGGTGTTCGGTGTGGCTTGTGTAGGATAGGTGGGAGACTGTGAAGCCCGGACGCCAGTTCGGGTGGAGTCATCGTTGAAATACCACTCTGGTCACTCTGGACATCTAACTTCGGCCCGTAATCCGGGTCAGGGACAGTGCCTGATGGGTAGTTTAACTGGGGCGGTTGCCTCCTAAAGAGTAACGGAGGCGCCCAAAGGTTCCCTCAGCCTGGTTGGCAATCAGGTGGCGAGTGTAAGTGCACAAGGGAGCTTGACTGTGAGAGCGACAGCTCGAGCAGGGACGAAAGTCGGGACTAGTGATCCGGCGGCACATTGTGGAATGGCCGTCGCTCAACGGATAAAAGGTACCTCGGGGATAACAGGCTGATCTTGCCCAAGAGTCCATATCGACGGCATGGTTTGGCACCTCGATGTCGGCTCGTCGCATCCTGGGGCTGGAGTAGGTCCCAAGGGTTGGGCTGTTCGCCCATTAAAGCGGTACGCGAGCTGGGTTTAGAACGTCGTGAGACAGTTCGGTCCCTATCCGCTGCGCGCGCAGGAAATTTGAGAAGGTCTGTCCTTAGTACGAGAGGACCGGGACGGACGAACCTCTGGTGTGTCAGTTGTACTGCCAAGTGCACCGCTGATTAGCTACGTTCGGATTGGATAACCGCTGAAAGCATCTAAGCGGGAAGCCGGCTTCAAGATGAGATTTCCATCCCCTTCGGGGGGAGAGGACCCCAGCCAGACCACTGGGTTGATAGGCCGGATGTGGAAGCGAGGACGAAAGACTCGTGGAGCTGACCGGTACTAATAGTCCGACAACTTACACCACACCACCCCCTACGGGGTGGGTGATCAAATGCATGCTACGCGTCCGCTATGTGGTTCCCAGACAACAACCCGTTGTCAGCCCGGGAACAAAACAACTGAATAAAGTTCCAAGCAACAAGCTTGTAACCACAGATTTGCCGCCAAGGCCCGCTTCAGGGATCCGGGGCGTGCACGAAGGGTTACGGCGGTCATAGCGTGGGGGAAACGCCCGGTCCCATTCCGAACCCGGAAGCTAAGGCCCACAGCGCCGATGGTACTGCACTCGGGAGGGTGTGGGAGAGTAGGTCACCGCCGGACATTCTTTACAAGGGAAGGCCCCGCCAACGACGGCGGGGCCTTCCCTTCGTTAAC
>NZ_JBSGTH010000009.1:0-82476 GCF_053607305.1 Arthrobacter sp. NPDC055138 | reverse complement strand
GGGCTCCCACCCCCTCTTTTGCTGGCCCTCGCCCATTCTTTTGTGGTGCCCTTTTCTTTTTCTTTTTTCCTCTCCCTGTGCCCCCCGGGTGCCCCCCCCCCCCCCCCCGGCACCGGTAACAACTGGGGGACCGGGCGGTAGCCGTTCTAGACTGGACCCACCCCATCTATACGCACGGCCATCACCATGCATGCAGCGAAGGAACAACCCCTGTGGAAAAACCAGTAGTTCTCCTTGCCGAGGAACTCTCCCCAGCTACCATCGAAGCCCTCGGGCCTGACTTCGAGATCCGCCAGACCGACGGAGCCGACAGGTCCCAGCTGCTGGCCGCGATTGCCGACGTCGACGCCATCCTGGTCCGCTCCGCCACCAAGGTGGACGCCGAGGCCATCGCCGCGGCCAAGAACCTGAAGATCATCGCCCGCGCCGGCGTGGGCCTGGACAACGTGGACATCAAGGCCGCCACCCAGGCCGGTGTCATGGTCGTGAACGCACCGACTTCCAACATCATCTCCGCCGCGGAACTGACCGTCGGCCACATCCTGGGCCTGGCCCGGAACATCCCGGCCGCCAACGCCTCGCTGAAGGGCGGGGAGTGGAAGCGCTCCAAGTACACCGGCACCGAGCTCTACGAGAAGAAGATCGGCATCATCGGTCTGGGCCGCATTGGTGCCCTGATCGCCGCCCGCATGCAGGCTTTCGAGACGCAGATCCTGGCCTATGACCCGTACGTGACCAGCGCCCGCGCCGCCCAGCTGGGCGTGCAGCTGGTGAGCCTGGACGAGCTGCTGGAGCAGTCGGACTTTATCACCATCCACATGCCGAAGACCCCAGAGACCCTGGGCATGATCGGCGCCGACGCCTTCGAGAAGATGAAGGACACCGCGTACGTGGTCAACGTGGCCCGCGGCGGCCTGATTGACGAATCTGACCTGTACGACGCGCTGAAGGGTGGCAAGATCGCCGGCGCCGCCATCGACGTCTTCGTCAAGGAGCCCAGCACCGACCTGCCGTTCTTCGAACTGGACAACGTGGTGGTCACCCCGCACCTGGGCGCCTCCACCGCTGAAGCCCAGGAAAAAGCCGGCATCTCCGTAGCCAAGTCGGTGCGCCTGGCGCTGGCCGGCGAGCTGGTGCCCGACGCCGTGAACGTGGCCGGCGGAGTGATCGCCCCGGACGTCCGCCCGGGCATCCCGCTGATCGAAAAGCTCGGCCGCATCTTCACCGCGCTGACCCACGATTCGGTGACCCAGATCGACGTCGAGGTCGCCGGAGAAATTGCCGAGCTGGACGTAAAGGCGCTGGAACTGGCCGCGCTCAAGGGCGTGTTCAAGGATGTCGTCTCGGAGTCGGTCTCGTATGTTAATGCCCCGGTGCTGGCCGAACAGCGCGGCATCAACACCCGCCTGATCACCACCATCGAGTCCGAAGAGTACCGCAACGTGCTCACCATCCGCGGCGCCCTGTCGGACGGCTCGCAGATCTCCGTCTCCGGAACGCTGACCGGACCCAAGCAGATCCAAAAGATCGTGGCCATCAACGGCTACGAGGTGGAAATGCCGATCAGCGAGCACGTCATCGTGTTCCTCTACGAGGACCGTCCCGGCGTCATCGGCACGCTCGGCCGGCTGCTGGGCGAGCAGGACGTCAACATCGCCGGCATGCAGGTTGCCCGCAATGAGGACAGCAAGCAGGCATTGGCCGTGCTGACCGTGGACAGCGCCCTGCCGCAGGACCTGCTGGACCAGCTCACCGTTGAAATTGGCGCCGTCGTGGCTCGCGAAGTGGACCTGCAGGACTAACGTTTCCCGCTCAGTAAAGCCCGCCCGGTCCACGCTGCAGGTGCAAGGAACGGGCGGGCTTTGGCCATATCCGCATGTCGATTCCTCGACTGCGCTCACCTCATGAGAACCTTAACGCCGGGTCAATTCGACCTTTGGCCTCTTTGCCGCCGTATGGAGTGATTTTTTGGAAATCCGGTTCAACGCTGCGTCACGCTTCATGCGCAGCCGCTCTCTCGTGCTCACGGTTGCCGTCCTCATTGCGGCGATGGTTCTCTCGATTTTCGTGCAGGGCAGGGCGCAGGCCTCGCTGACCCGGGTGGTCGACGATAACACCCGCGGCGTGTACGACATCTTGGTCCTTCCCGGCGGTACGGCGGGGGACGAACTGCGCCAGCCCGACTTCCTCTCCGGCAACGGCGGCATCGCCGCGGCGGACCTCGACCAGGTCCGCGGGATCGACGGCGTATCCGTCGCCGCACCGATTTCGCTGGTATCCAAGGTTGTCCAGGACATCGAGTTCCCGCAGCTGAAGGCCACGGACTACGTCGGCTATAACGCCAACATCGAGCAGTACCTGAAGTCGCAGGGGATCCAGGACGCGGTGCCGGAAGGCGAGTGGCCGGAGCCCGATTCCGTGTTGAACCCGGAAGCGACCAACTACCGGATCACCGCCAAAGCCGTCAGCTCCGACGGACTGAGTGACACGGTCTTGTTCGAAACCGCCGCCGAAGGCTCACTGGGCCAGGCGAAGGTGGAGGAACTGGACGTTCCCGGCGGCACCAGCCTGCGCACCGTGGCTCCCAAGGACGAGACCGGAATCAAGTTCCCGGATCCGGCCGGCGGCAGCATGCACGGCGACTTCGACACGACCATTGCGCTGCCGATGCTGCCGCAGATCACCGAGACCGTGGTGGCCGTGGATCCGGCCGCCGAATCCGCGCTGCTCGGCGACGCCGGCGGCTTCCTGGCCCCGCTCAAGCAGGCGCCGGACGCCACGGACCGCAATGCCCAGGAACTGGGCCAGTATTTCTCCTCGCAGTTCGGCATGGGCATGTTCTCGGAGGGCGGCGAAGGCGCCGCCATCGACGGGCACCCGTTCCAGTTCTGGAGCCCGTTCTTCGTGCAGTACCAGAACGCGGTGGAAGCCGGAACGCTGGACGACGAGTCGCAGGTCATCCCCATGGTGGTCCGGTCGGGCACCGACCTGGACCTGACCTACTCGGTGAAGATCGAAGAGCTGGACGACTCCGGCAACACGGTCAAGGAAATCGGCACCGTCAGCAAGGAACTGGGGGAGGGCTACCTGCCCTTCGCGTCCAGCAAGCCGTTCCAGCTGCGCTGGCCCGGCGGCGAGGACTACAACTACCTGCTGGGCTCCGGCGGTGTCCAGATGGTCGCCGGCCTGCACCAGCCGCCGGTGTGGACCACCGACTTCATGTCCAACCCGGATTACGCACTCGGCGACGCCACCAGCAACGGCAGCGCCGAACAGACCGCCACGCCCCAAGGCTGGATCCAGGTCAACAAGCTGCCGGAGAAGACCCTCCAGTGGCAGCTGGAACCGGACCAGAGCCAGCGCGGACCGGTGGAAGAGCAGTCCTACCGCAGCACCGTGGATTCCGGCACCGAATCCGCCACTCCGCTGCCCTTCGTTTACGGCACCTTTGACGCCGCCGCTGTCCGCGAAGCCGCCGGCGATGTGAACTACCTGCCGCTGGGCGGTTATGACCCGACGCCGGTGACCATCACCCACGATGCCGAGGGCAAAAAGATCGACGAAACGGTGATGAAGCCGGGCCTCAGCGGCGCCGGCCTCGCCGTGCAGTCCGCCGGTGCCATCACCGACTTCGACGGGCTCGCAGCAGTGCGCGGCACCAGCGCCGACGAGGCCGTGATCGACGCCGTCCGGGTCCGCGTGAACGCCGGCGGTTCCTGGGCCGACGCCGAGGACCAGATCAACGCCGTCGCCGCCGCCATCGAGGACCTCGGCCTGCAGACCCAGGTGGTCGCCGGCTCGGCCCGCGAAGACGTTTCCATCTACGTTCCGGACTACCACAAGGACGCCTCCGGCACAGTCAGCGACCTCGGCACCGTGCAGCAGTCCTGGGTCCGCCAGGGCGCAGCCGGCGAGGTCCATGGTGCCCTGAGCGCATCCAGTGCGGCGCTGTTGGCCCTCACCGTCGGTGGCGCGGCACTGCTGACCGCCGCCAGCTCGGTGGCCTTCACCCGCTCCCGCCGGACCGAAGCCGTCACGCTGCGGGCCATGGGCTGGAACCGGCGCCGCATCCGGTCCTGGTTCCTGAACGAACTGCTGGTCGGCGGCGTGGCCGTGCTGGCCGTGGCGATCATTGCCAGCGCCATCAGCCGCAGCGCCGTGACCTTGTGGGTGTCGCTCATCGCGCTGGTGGTTTATGTTGCCGCCGCGTTCATCTCGGCCGCCATGCTCAAGCCGCACCCGAAGACGGACACCGAACCGTCCGGTGCCGCCGGCGTGCCGTCCGTGAAGACGCCGCTGCAGTTCGCCGCCCGGCAACTGAGCACCAACCGGTTCAACACCGTGGCCATTGCCTTGGCCGTGGCCGTCCTCGGCGCCGCGGCCGGAGCGCTGGTCGCCGTGCTGGCTGACATCCCGCGGGCAGCCGGCAGTACCGCGCTCGGGTCGCTGGCCGCGTCGCAGCTGAGTGGACTTAACATCGCGCTGGCACTGCTCGGCGTCGTGACGGCGCTGCTGTTGGCGCTGATGACCACCCGGTTTGAGGCCCAACGGAAGCGCGAACAGTTCGCCATTCTCGGCGCAATGGGCTGGACGCCCACGCTGCTGTTGCAGGCCCGCCGCGGCGAGGCCGGCATCACCGCAGCCATCGCGCTGCCGCTGGCGGTCATCGGCGCCGTCGTAACTGCCCTGTTTATTGCACCGCATACCGCGGTGTGGGCCGCTGCCGCTGGCATTGTGGCCGTGCTCCTCTGGTTTGTTTTGATGACAAGGACCCGCAAATGATTGAAGAACGCCTGACGACCCGTGCTGCCATCAAGGAGCGCACCGAGGACCACGCCATGCCGGTGGAGCTGCGGGGCATCACCATCCGGTACGACGGCGGCGCCGAACCTCTGGTGATCGCCGAGGACTTCGACCTTGGCCTCGAAGCCGGCACCATGCACTGCCTGGCCGGCCGCAGCGGCTCCGGCAAGACCAGCATCCTTACCGTGGCGGCCGGTCTGCAGCAGCCCACAGCCGGCGAGGTGTTCTGGCAGGGCGATGCCCTCACCAGCATGGACGACGACGAGATCTCCGACCGCCGCCGCGCGCTGATCGGCTACGTTGACCAGGGCGGCGCCCTGATCGACGGCATGAGCGCGCTGGAGAACGTGCTGCTGCCGGCCGTACCCGACGGCCAGGTCGAAGAGCGCACCGAGATGGCCAAGGACCTGTTGGACCTGGTCGGACTGGGCCGCCGCATGCGGCACCGCCCCGGCCAGCTCTCCGGCGGCGAACGCCAGCGCGTTGCCATCGCCCGCGCCCTGATCCTGGGCACCAAGGTCCTGGTAGTGGATGAGCCCACCGCCAACCTGGACCGCGAACAGGCCAACAAGATCATCCACATCCTGAAGGACACCACCCAGGACGGCATCGCCGTGCTCGTGGCTTCCCACGACCAGGAACTCATCAAGGCCGCAGACAGCAGCACCAAGATGAACTAAGGCCCGACGCCGGGCCCCAGCTCTGGCCCACGCCGGGCCCAGTTCGCTGTAGCCAGCCCCTGACCTCGACACCAGGTCAGGAGCTGGCGTCCAGATCACCGCGCACGCCCCCTGACCTCGACACCAGTTCGCAGGCTGGCGTCCAGGTCACCGGTTACAACTACGCATCTCGGCGCTAACTGAGGATCTCGATGCGGGACGCTGAGGCGCCCGTTGGAGTGCGGCTAATCCCAATACGCCTCAGGTCCGGGTCCACACCACAACGCCGCCACTTGCCGGCTGCGTATTGGTCACGCTGCCCGGCCCGCTGCCTTGCGGTACGCCTCGTTGTACTTCCTGACTAGTCGGCGCTTGAGCCCGGCCTCGTCGTCCAAGTGGCTCCACCGGACCCGGACAATCGTCCAGCCTTCTTCCATCAGGCGGGTCTCCCGCTTGCGCTCGTTCAGGATCACTTGGTCCGTGGGCTGAACTTCGCGGTACTTACTGTCGCCGTCGAACTCGACGATGAGCTTTAGTCCCGGCCAGGTGAAGTCGGCGCGGTACGTGCCCTCGGCCGTTCTGATCTCATCTTGGAGAACCGGTTGGGGGAAGTTCCATGCCCGCAATTTCAGCCGCAACCTCGTCTCACCCGCCGACTCGGACCGGCCGTCCACTGCGGCGAGAACTTGCCGGACACGCGTGATGAAACGTGATCTGGGGGCGCCGTCGGCCATCTCGTGCATCTTCTCTAGGCTCGCACCACGCTGGAGCGCGGAATCGGCGATGACAACGGCGAGCTCGAACGGAAGCGTGCGGGCACAATCCAGTACCGTCCGCTCGCGGGAAGTCAGGCGGATACCGCCGGCCAGGATCTCCACGTCTTGTTCCGGGAGCGAATGGGTGTGCCGGACCACGTCCGAGGAACCGGGCTTCTCACCGCGGCGGCCCCGCTGAATCACGTGGATGTCTTCTGGCGCGTTCCAGACATGCAGACCCCACAACCGTGCCGCCGATGCGTGGCTGTAGACAAGGTCGCGGTTGGAGGCAGCATGGTGGGCTTTGATCAGCAGCACGTGCTGGTCCCACGGTTCGTGCGTCTGCCAGTATTCCTCGGAGATGTAGACGCTTCGCCGTAGCCGGCGGAGGATCCTTCCGCGCACGGCGGCTGCGATCTGTCGTTCCTCGAGCCCGTGCTTCCGCAATTCCTGGTAGCTGACTACCCGATCAATGCGGCACTTCTGCCCGGAACTGCCGATGAGTTCATCCATGGCACCAACATGGCCCACGTTCCGGCCGCCGTCGATGCCAGCGCTCCTTCTGTGGATAAAACACGACGGCGGTGTGCCTCGCGGGGTCCGGCGAGGCACACGCGGCACGGCTGTGCCTGCTCTCCCGATATGGCGACGCGGGGTCCCAAATCCGGCCGCCAGCTGTACCGCCCGACGCTACTCCTGCGCCACGGACACCCTCCTTGCATCAAACGATGTTGCGCATTTCGACAACCGCCGAACGCAAGGGGTAATTTCATAGGGTGACCTCCTCTGAGCCCAAGACCCCGTACTACATCACCACGGCCATCACGTACCCGAACGGCGTGCCGCACATCGGCCATGCCTACGAGTACATTGCCACGGATGCGATGGCCCGTTTCAAGAGGTTGGACGGCTACGATGTGATGTTCCTGACCGGCACCGACGAGCACGGCATGAAGATTGCGCAGACGGCGGCCAAGGAGGGCATCACGCCCAAGGAACTGGTGGACCGGAACACGGCGGCCTACAAGTCCGCCCATGAGGTCCTGGAGATCTCCTACGACCGGTTCATCCGCACCACCGACGCGGACCACTACGAGGCCTCCCAAGCCGTCTGGAAGAAGATGGAAGAGGCCGGGGACATTTACCTGGGCAAGTACGAGGGCTGGTACTCGGTTCGCGACGAGGCCTACTACGCCGAGGACGAGACCGAACTCCGCGAGGATGGCAAGCGCTATTCCATCCAGACGGACACGGAGCTGACCTGGACCGAGGAGGAGAGCTACTTCTTCCGGCTCTCCCAGTACCAGGACAAGCTGCTCAAGCTCTACGAAGAGCAGCCCAGCTTCGGCGCTCCCCGCAGCCGCTTCAACGAAGTCATCAGCTTCGTCAAGAGCGGACTGGAGGACCTGTCCATCTCCCGCACCACGTTCGACTGGGGCGTCCCGGTTCCGGGCAATGACAAGCACGTCATGTACGTCTGGGTGGACGCGCTGACCAACTACCTCACCGGCGTCGGCTACCCGGACACGGAGGCCGAGTCCTTCAAAAAGTACTGGCCGGCCGATGTCCACGTGATCGGCAAGGACATCTCCCGTTTCCACGCCGTGTACTGGCCGGCCTTCCTGATGTCCGCCGGGCTGGAACTGCCCAAGCGCGTGATGATCCACGGTTTCCTGAACAACAACGGCGTCAAGATGTCCAAGTCCCTGGGCAACGTGGTGGCGCCGGCCGACTGGGTTGACCAATACGGCCTGGACCAGGTGCGCTTCTTCCTGCTGCGCGAGGTCCCCTTCGGCGCCGACGGTTCCTACAGCCATGACGCCGTGGTGGGCCGAATGAACGCGGACTTGGCCAACAACCTGGGCAACCTGGCCCAGCGATCGCTGTCCATGGTGGCCAAGAACTGCGAGGGCAAGGTCCCGCAGCCGGGAACGTTGGCGCCGGAGGACCACGAGTTGCTGGCCCGCGCCGAGCGCCTGCTGGAGAAGTCGCGTGCGGCCTACGAGGTACAGGACTTCCACGGTTCGCTCGAAGCCATCTGGACCGTGCTCGGCGACACCAACGCGTACTTCGCGGAACAGGCTCCCTGGGTGCTGCGGAAAACGGACGTGGAGCGGATGAACACGGTGCTCTACGTGACGCTGGAGGTGCTGCGCATTGTCTCCATCCTGGTCCAGCCGGTGATGCCGGCGTCCGCGACCAAGCTGCTGGATGTGCTGGGACAGCGCGACGACGGCGCCCGCGACTTCGCTGCCATCGGCACGGCTTTGGTGCCGGGAACCTCGTTGCCGGCTCCCACGCCCATCTTCCCGAAGTACGAGGAGCCGGCCGCCGACTAGTCCCGGTCTGGCGCCGCGAGGAAGCGCTGGGCCGCGGTGCTGTTCATCATCCGCTCCACGCGCTTCTGCTGGGCCACCGCCTGCGCCTCCAGTTCCTGGAAGCGGAGGGCGTCCAGCCGTGGATCCCGGGGCGCCAGCTCGGCCAGGATCTGCCACATGCACTGCTTGCCGCGCAGTGCGGACAACAGCGACTCCAGCTCCAGTTGGGTGCCTACGCCGCCAGAAGCACGCGTCGGATTAAGCGGGTTCAACCTGCTGATGACGGCACCGGCCATCGCGCCGAGCCGCTTGAGCTTGTTGCGCCCGTGGCCAAAGCTGCGGTGCAGCGCCTTCAGTTCCTTGCGCTCTGCGGACAATTCCTCCCGCAGCTTCCGAAACTCGGCTTCCTGTGGTGTCCCCGCCCAGGTCTGGCGGACGGCGTCGAACAACTGCACGCCGGCCGCCGAGCCCAGCAGGTGGTAGTCCAGATACGACGCGATGTCTTTCTGGTTCAGCGTGCCTGTCGACAGTTTGTCAGCGGCCATGGCCTTCCTTTCTGCTGCCCGTCATCTCAAGCGGACGGATTCCGCCGTCGTGGTCAAGACTGTCCTTACCCACAAATACGCTCACTCATTCGCCCAGTTCCTCCGGGTGGCGGAACTTGGTCCTCTTGCCGTAGGCACCCCGGTTCCACAGCCAGGTGATCACCCACAGCACCAAGCCGAGGCCGATCATCAGCCCGGCAATCTGGTACTCAATGGGATCCTGCGCCCACGGCCCCACCAGGAAGAGGCAGGTGAACATGCCCAGATAGGGCAGCACCGTGGGGGTCCGGAAGTGCTGGCGGTCCACCGGGTTCCGGCGCAGCACCAGCACGGCCAGGTTCACAATCGTGAAGACACCCAGCAGCAGCAGCGCGGTGGTGCCGCCCAGCGCGGTCACGGTCTCGGCGCCCATCACGTTGGTGACCACGAAAATCAGGACAAAGGCGATGAGCGTGGTGAAAATGATCGAGGCCCACGGGGAGCGGCGGTTCGAGTGCACCTTGCCCAGGAAATGCGGCAGCACGTCCTGGCGGGCCATCCCGTAGAGCAGGCGGCTGGCCATCAGCATGTTGATCAGCGCGGTGTTGGCCACCGCGAACATGGACAGGAACGGGTAGATGACGTCCACCGGCAGGTCCGGCGCCCCGACCTGCACGACTTCCAGCAGCGGCGTGGGACTCTCTGACAACTGCCCGATCGGCACAATGGCCACGGCGGTGATCGACACCAGCAGGTACACAATCACCGTGATGCCGAGGCCGGTAAGCATGACTTTGGGGAAGATCCGGGACGGATCCTTGGTTTCTTCCGCCATGTTGACCGAATCCTCGAAGCCTACAAAGGAGAAGAAGGCCAGCGAGGTGGCGGCTGTGATCGCCAGGAAAACACTTTTGTCGTTCGAGGTTTCGAAGACCATCACCCGGCTGAAGTCCACATTGCCCTGGCTCATCGCCCAGAACCCGATGAAGATCACGATCAGCAAGCCGGTGAACTCCACCAGCGTCAGCACCACGTTGAACTTCACCGATTCGCTGACGCCGCGGAGGTTAATCGCAGCCAGCACCGCCATGAAGACAATGGCCACCCAGGTCACCCCGGTCTGGTCCCAGTCCAGGTTGAACCCGGCGATGAAGTTCTCGCCCAGGAACTTGGCGGCGGTGGAGGCGGATGTGATGCCGGAACTGAGCACGGCGAAGGTCACCAAAAAGGTGAGGAAGTGGATCCCGAAAGCCTTGTGCGTGTACAGTGCGGCGCCCGCCGCCTGCGGGTATTTCGTCACCAACTCCAGATAGGAGAACGCGGTGATGGTGGCAACGATGAACGCCAGCAGCAGCGGAGCCCAGGCCGCGCCGCCCACTTCGCCAGCCACTTGCCCGGTCAGGGCATAGACGCCGGTTCCCAGGATGTCGCCCACGATGAAGAGCAGCAGAAGTTTGGTGCCGATGGCCCTCTTCAGCTCCGGCTGCTGTTCGGTTGCGGTGGATTCACTCACGATCGACCTCCGTCCACGCGGTGCTAGTCGCTGGTCTATGGGGCCAACGTAGCACTCGTCACAAACGATGTCTGCGGAGCGAAGCCGCGCGGGGAGGAGCGGGCCCTCATTGGTGTTCCCTAGGCCCGCGGCCGCCCAATCGGTAGAGTGTCGGCTACTCCCGTGCGGAAGGATATGCCGATGACTTACCAGACGCTTTCGCTCGCCAGTCTGCGGCCCGACGCGGGCGCCGCCGTCTTCCACGGATCGGAACACGGCGCGCATGCGTCCTTCTTCGTCAACTCCCGCGGCGCCGAACGCCACCGCCACCCGTATGAAGAGATCTTTGTCCTGCTCGACGGCGAGATCGACTTCACTATCGACGGCGAGTCCGGCCATGCAACGGGCGAGACCGTGATTGTCATCCCCGCCCATACCTGGCATGAGTTCACCGCCACCACCGCCGACGGCGTGAAGATGGTCAATATCCATCCCGTCGCCCAGATGCAGACCGAATGGGCACGGTGAGCCCGGACCGCGCCGGCCGGCGTGTTGCCCTCGGGCGATGGCGGAACCGCATCCAGCCATGACCGGCCGCCAAGCACCGGCCGCCAAGCACTATTCAGCAGGCGCCCTTCTCGAGCATGAGAAGGACGCCTGCTGACTCTTCGATGGGGCGACGGCGGGGACGGCGGGCATGGCCCGCTTTTGAAGGAGGGCGACGACAGCGATGTCTCGGCTTGGCTGCCTCCAGTCCCGGTTGCCTCCAGTCCCGGCTACACCGTGGCCAGGCCTTCCACAGGGGAGAGCCGGGCGGCGCGGCGGGCCGGCATCACGGAGGCCAGCAGCCCGGCCACCACGGCGACGGCCAGCACGGCCAGCAGTTGCAGCCACGGGACATCCGGCACCACGGTGGCGAACGCACCCAGCGCCGACTGCGCGCCGAGCCAGCCATACACAGCTCCCAGCACCGCGCCGATCAGCGCGGCGACGCCGGCGATCAGCACCGCCTCCAGCGCCAGCATGCCGCGGAGCTGCGACTTGGTGAGTCCCAGCGCCCGGAGCAGCGAGGACTCCTGGGTGCGCTCCAGTACGGAGAGCGAGAGCGTGTTCGCCACACCGACCAGCGCGATCAGCACGGCCACGGCCAGCAGCCCGGTCACGACCAGCAGCAGCACATCGATCACCTGGTTGAAGGCGGCCCGTTCCATCGCGGCGCCGGAAATCTGGTATTCGTTCACGTCCAGTCCGGCGGCCAGTTGGCTGCGCAGGTCGAGCAGTGCCCAGGAATCAAGATCGCGGTCCACCGAGACCCACAGCTGCGGCAAGGACGAGTAATAGTCCCCGCTGTCGGCAGCCGGCAGTTCCGGCACGCCGATCTCCGCGGCCACGGCGGAGGAGATCAGCGGCGGCAGCGTCCGGCTGTCGGCCTCCACCACGGTCAGCTCCTTGGAGCCTTTGCTGCCGGTGACGGTCAACGTCTTCAGCTCGGAGTCCTGCGGCATCAGCACGGTGTTCTCGTCCAGCACCAGCGTTTTGTCCTGCAGCAGGTCCAGTTGCTCCGGCGCCAGCTGGTACACCCCGGTGCGCGCCCCGTGCACCTCGGCGTAACCGCCGTTCGTGATCAGACCGGCAGCCGCCACGCCGTCGTAATTCAAAGCGGTGGCCGCCGCCGAGGCATCCAGCGCCCGGCCCGCCGACGTGAGGTCGCCGATGGAGAGGTCCACCGGGTACTCCGCGCCCAACTGGCCGTCGAAGGCGGTCCGAGCGGTCTGCGCGCCGGTCATCATCATCGCCACCAGGGTCACCCCGATCAGCAGCGCCGTGGCGGTCGCGGACGTTCGGCCGGGGTTGCGCACGGCGTTGACCGCAGCCAGTTTGCCCGGCACGCCGGCCGGCTTCGCCAGGGTGCCGACGGCGGTGACCAGCGGCGGGACGAACAGCGTGGCACACATCAGCAGCCCGATGAAGGACAGCATGCCGCCGGGCAGGGCGATCAGCAGGTCCGCGGAGACCGCGCCCAGCGTGAGCACGACGGCGCCTCCCACTGCGAGCGCGAGGCCCACCGCTAGCCGGACCTTGCCCTTGCTGTTGCCGGCACGTGCCTCGTCCGCCGGGCGCAGCGCGGCCAGCGGGGCCACGCGCGTGGCGGCGCGGGCCGGGGCCAGCGCGGCCAGCACCGTCATCAGGATGCCGACCACCAGACCGACGATGACGGCGGACGGCGGAACGGCCAGCGTGGCGAACTCTGTGTCGGGCTGCCGCCGGAGCACGGCGATGATGCCGGCCATCAGGCCCACGGCGCCGAGCACGCCCACCACCGAGGCAGTGATGCCCACCAGCACGGCCTCGGCCAGCACCGACTTGCGGATCTGCCCGCGGTCGGCACCGATGCAGCGCAGCAGCGCCAGCTCGCGGGTCCGCTGGGCAATCAGCACCGAGAAGGTGTTGGCCACCACCAGGGCGGAGACCAGCAGCGCCACCAGCGCGAACGCCAGCAGGACAATGGTCAGCTGGTCGGCGCCGCCGGTCAGGCTGGCCACCACTGCCTTGGTCTGCTCGGCGGCGGTGTTCACCGAAGCTTCCGGGAACCCGGCGTCGGCCAGCGCAGCGGATACCGATTCCTTGACGGCGGCGGTGTCCGCGCCAGCGGCCACATCAACCTGGATATTGCGCAGCCACGAATTGTCCGCGCCCGCCACCTGCTGCTGCAGGGCGTCAGTGGCGAAGAGCTGCGGCTGGCCCATCATGAACGGGTCCTTGGACAGCTTGACGATGCCGGAGACCGTCAGTGCGGTCCCGGCGGCAGCCACGTCCTCGGCGGCGACCATGCCGGCTGCCGGAGCCAGTTCCAGTTTGTCGCCCACGGAGAGTTCCTGTTTTTCCGCGGTTTCGGCGTCCACCGCCACCTCGCCGTCGCCCGGCAGCGCGCCGTCCAGCAGTTCCAGGTTTTCCAGCCCGGCCGGCGCGGTGTTCTGCAACGCGCCGTAACTGGCCCCGGCGGCGGTGCCGAAAGCGATGGACGCCTGCTGATGCGCAAACACCTCGCCCACCCCGGCCGCGCCGGTCACCGCACCGAGCGCGGAGGCATCCAGCGGCTTGTCCGGGCCCTCCGAAACCACTAGGTCCGCGTTGCGGAAGTTAGCCCCGATGCTGTTGCCCAGCGATGCCTCGGTGGAAGCATTGACCATCAGCGTGGCGGTCAGGAAACCGACCGCCATCACCACGGCAAGTCCGACGGCGATGAACCGCCGTGCGTGTTGCCGCAGCTGTGCGAGTGCTACCTGCAACATGGCCTACGCCCCCAGCTTGGCCAGCGCGGCCAGGATCGTGTCGGTGTCCGGACGGTCCAGCTCGCCGACCAGGGCGCCGTCGTTCATCAGTACCACCCGGTCCGCGTAGGAGGCGGCCACCGGATCGTGAGTGACCATGATGATGGACTGGCCCATCTCCTGGCAGGACCGGCGCAGCAGCGAGAGCACCTCGGCGCCCACCTTCGAGTCGAGGTTGCCGGTGGGCTCGTCGCCGAACACCACGTCCGGGCGGGTCAGCAGCGCCCGGGCCACAGCCACGCGTTGCTGCTGTCCGCCGGACAGCTCATGCGGACGGTGCGCCAGCCGGTCTGTCAGACCAAGCGTCTTGGTGACGTAGCCGAACCACTCCTTGTCCACCGTGCCGTTGGCCAGCGAGATGGGCAGCGTGATGTTCTGCGCCGCGGTCAGCGTGGGCACCAGGTTGAAGGCCTGGAACACGAACCCGACGCGCTCCCGCCGCAGCTTGGTCAGCTGCGAGTCGTTGAGCCCGGTGATCTCCGTGCCGCCGATCCAGATGTTGCCCGAATCGGCGGTGTCCAGCCCGGCCAGGCAGTGCATCAGCGTGGATTTGCCGGATCCGGACGGACCCATAATCGCGGTGAACTTGCCGGCGTCAAAGCTGGCGTCCACATCCTTGAGGGCGTGCACGCGGGTATCCCCGGTGCCGTAGGTCTTGTTCAAGCCGCGCGTGCCCGCGGCCGAGGCGGCGCCGTCCGGGCCTGCGCCGGCGAGTGAATGCTCAGTTCTTGTGGTCATACCCCTACGCTATGGAACCGGCACCCCCGAGCGGATCAGCCGTCGGGCTGGTATTCGCGGCCGCACCGCTCATACCCAGGGTGGAGAAGCCGCCCCGCGGTGGTCGACCAGGTGAGTGCCCCGCGACGCCCCGGTGGTCGACCAAGCGAGCGCCAGCGAGTGCGTGGAGACCGGCGCGGAGACCGGTGCGGAGACCGGAGCCGCCCCGAAGTCCCGTCTCGCAAAACAGGGCCATAGCCCGAGACACGCCGCAATTGGTGAAACCTTTGTGCTCTGGGCCCTGCAGCATGGAATATGGAGCCATGAAGCTTGCCCGGATTGCCACGCTGCCCCTTGTCTCCTTGCTGGTCCTGACCGGCTGCGCCGCAAAGGAAGAGCCGGCCCGCCCGCTGACGTCGGCCACGGCATCGCCCACACCGACCTCAGGGGTGGAGACGGGGAAGATGCCGGCCGCGCTGGCCAAACTGGCCACTGCGATTTACGAGGGCGGCGACCTGAAGGCCAACAAGCGAACCGCGGCTGCGCTCGCGGACCGCAAACCGGTGGACACCAAGATCACCGTGAAGGCGGCCACGGGCGAATGGAACAAGCAGAAGATGGCCGTCCTGACGTCGAACAAGGACGTCACCCTCGCCGTCGAAAAGGACGGCACGTGGACCGCGGTCGGCGGCTGGTGGCCGTCTCTGGACGTCAAGAAAG
The DNA here is from genome assembly GCF_053607305.1 of Arthrobacter sp. NPDC055138. Taxonomy (NCBI): domain Bacteria; kingdom Bacillati; phylum Actinomycetota; class Actinomycetes; order Micrococcales; family Micrococcaceae; genus Arthrobacter; species Arthrobacter sp. NPDC055138. Next base: position 67,156 of record NZ_JBSGTH010000009.1, on the reverse strand, counting down.
CGGTGCTCGGCGGCAAGCGGCACGTGCTGCTCATGGGCTCCGACGCCCAGAAGAGCAAGGGCGAAAAAGTTCGCACAGCACGAGCCGATGCCCTGCAGGTGGTTGGCGTGGACGGCAAGGGAGGGGGCGGCGTCCTCGGCATTCCGCGCGATCTGTGGGTGGACATGCCCAAGGGCGGGCAGGCCAAAATCAACGCGGCCATGATGCAGGGTGGGCCCGAGGCGCAGCAGAAGGTTGTGGCGGACGTGACGGGCCTGAAGGTGGAGGGCTACGTCCTCACCGGATTCAAGGGCTTCGAAAAACTGGTCGATGAAATAGGCGGCGTCACCATCGACGCGCCGATTCCGGTGCTCGGCGTCAAGGCGGGGGAGAGCAAGCTCGACGGCGACGCCGCGCTGGAATATGCCCGCGAGCGGAAGACACTGAGCAACGGGGACTTCGGCCGTTCGGCGCACCAGGGCGTCCTGCTGGCCGGATTCGCCGCCTTGGCCAAGCTGAACGGACCGGCTGGACTGGTCGACCTGCTCGACGCCGTCGATCCGCTGGTGGAAACCAACTTGAGCGCCGAACAAGCTCTGACGCTGGGCGCCTGGGTCTACAAGACGGATCCTTCCAAGGTGGGCGGCGCAGTCCCCGAACCCGGCTTCGGCTACAGCGCCGACGGCCAGTACATGCTGCCGATGGACGCCCCGACCCGCAAGATCTTCGACTCCTTCGCCGACGGCAACCTCTAACCCGCGCACGCGATCGGTTCCCCGGCCCGGGACCGCTGCCCGAAAGTGGCCCGCGAGCCGTGCGCTACGGCGCAACAACCCCGGTTTCGTAGGCGATCAGCACGGCCTGCACCCGGTCGCGCGCGTTGAGCTTGGCCAGGATGTGGCCCACATGGGTCTTCACCGTCGCCTCGGACAGGAACAGCTGCGCGGCGATCTCCGGGTTGGACAGGCCCTCGGCGATCAGCGTGAACACTTCGCGCTCCCGCGGCGTCAGCGACTCGACCGCCGCGTGGCTGCGGCTGGCGGCCGGGCTCGGCGTGCGCAGCAGCGGTGCCACGTGTTCCAGCAGCCGCCGGGTGGTGGACGGTGCGATCACCGCGTCGCCCCGGTACACCGTGCGGATGGCCCCCAGCAGTTCCTCCGGGGGCGCGTCCTTGAGCAGGAACCCACTGGCTCCGGCCTGGATGGCGGCCAGCGCGTACTCATCCAGGTCGAACGTGGTCAGCACCACCACCTTCAGCTCCGCCCGGTCCGATCCGGCCGGCTGCGCGGCGGCGGTGTCCAGCAGCCGGGTGGTCGCCTCAATCCCGTCCATGCCCGGCATCCGCACGTCCATCAGCACGACGTCGGCGCGCACCTTACCGAGTGCGCTGACGGCTTCGCGCCCATCGCCTGCCTCGGCCACCACCTCCAGGTCCGGCTGGGAATTGATCAGCATCTTGAAGCCGCCGCGGACCAGCTGCTGGTCGTCGACGAGGGCCACGCGGATAGGAGAGTCGGTCATCGGGATCTTTCTGGCTCGGGCTGATGAGAAGTCTGAGGGGGAACACGCCGGGGACTGACGGTTCCAGGACAAGGCGGAGACTGAGGGGCGGCTCTGGGTCGGGATTGGGCCGCGCCGAAGCTAATCCTTCGCCGGCGCCGGGAGCGCAGGTTGGAAGTCACGCATCGGGCCTCAGGACTCGGTGTACGGGATGAAGGCGCGGACGGAGAATCCGCCGCCGGTCCGGGGTGCGGCTTCGACCGTTCCATCGTAGAGCGCCAGCCGCTCGGCCATCCCGGTGAGGCCCTGCTGGCTCCCCGCCGTGGCCGGATCGGCCGCGGCGCCCCGGCCGTCGTCGTTAATTTGCAGTTCCAAGCCGCGGACGCTCCAGGCCAGACGGACCTCCGCGGAGGCGCCGGGCCCGGCGTGCTTCAGGACGTTGGTCAGGCCTTCCTGCACCACCCGGTACGCAGTCAGTTCGGCACCCGTGGGCATCAAGCGCCTCGGCTGGCCAAAATATTGCAGCTGCACCTCCAGCCCGGAGCGGCGCACGGTGTCCACCAGGGTTTCCACGTCGGCCAGCGTCGGCAACGGCCGGGTGGAAGCGATTTCGTCCCCGCGCAGCACGCCAAGCAGCCGCCGCATGTCCTGCAGGGACGTGCGCCCGGTTTCCGCGATGGTGGCCAAGGTGCCGGTGGCAATGGCCGGGTCCTTTGCACTGGCGTACCGGGCGCCGTCCGCCTGCGTGATGATGACCGAGAGCGAATGCGCCACTATGTCATGCATCTCGCGGGCGATGTGGCTGCGCTCATCCGCGGCGGCCAGATCGCGCTCCTGCTGCCGTTCCACCTCCAGCCGGCGGGCCCGGTCCTCCAGGGCCCGGACGGTCAGCCGGCGGTTGCGCACCAGGTCGCCGAACATCCAGCAGGCGAGCACCAAGGCATCGACCGCTACGAGGGAGAGCAGGTAGTACGGCGCGGTGCCACCGGTGAACGGGTCGGTGATTCCGTAACGCACCACGAACATCACGCCGCCCAGCAGCGCCAGCACCAGGCCGCCCAAACTGGCCCAGCGGGGGCCGTAAGCTGCCAAGGAGTAGACGGTGACCAGGACAAACACGTGTGCGGGCACTGGTTCGCCGATGAAGGCCACATTGAGCAGCGCAGCTGCCGCCACGGCCAAGCCGGATTGCCAGGCATACGTGCGGCGCCATGCGAGAGGGACAATCAGGATCGCGGACAACGCGAAGGCCGCAAGATTGGCCATCGCCAAATACGGCAGCACAGTCACCACCAAAGCCAGCAGCATCAGGATCAGGTCGACTTTGCCGGTGTTGGCCTGAAGCCAGCGGTAGATTCTGTGGTGCACGCCCATGATCCACAACTCTAGGATGTCCGCGCCGGCCGCCGCGTCATGCCGCGGTCTGAGATTTCTTTACGGGCTACGGGCTACGGGCTACGGGCTACGGGCTACGGGCAGCGGTCAGCGGGCCGGCTGGTCGCCCATCGACTATTCAGCAGGCGGCCCTCTCGGCTCTGAAGGGCCTCCTGCTGAATAGTCGATGAGCCGGGGCCCGTGTCCCGGTTCGCATTTCACATAATGGGACGGTTTGCCCAGAATGTGGACGCCCTCCCTAAAATGATTCCATGAGCGCAGCAACTAAGGCATTCTCCCTGGCAGTCATCCCCGGCGACGGCATCGGTCCGGAGGTCGTGGCGGAGGCGGTGAAGGTGCTCGAGGCGGCAACTGCCGGCGGCGATGCCACCTTCGAGCTGACCGAGTACCCGCTGGGCGCCGAGCACTGGCTGGCCACCGGCGAGACCCTGCCCGAGGAAACGCTGGAGCAGCTCCGCAAGCATGACGCCATCCTGTTCGGCGCCGTCGGTGCCGCCCCCGGCGACACCCGCATCCCGTCCGGCATCATCGAACGCGAGATGCTGCTCAAGCTGCGCTTCTCGCTGGATCACTACGTGAACCTGCGCCCGGCCAAGCTGCTGCCCGGGGTGGCCAGCCCGCTGGGGAACCCGGGCGAGGTGGACTTCGTCGTCGTCCGTGAAGGCACCGAAGGTCCGTACGTGGGCAACGGCGGTGCGCTGCGGGTGGGCACGCCGCACGAAATTGCCACCGAGGTTTCGGTCAATACCGCCCACGGCGTGGAGCGAGTGGTCCGCGACGCCTTCCGCCGCGCCTCCGGCCGCCGCAATAAGCTCACGCTGGTGCACAAGCACAACGTGCTGGTCTACGCCGGCCACCTGTGGCGCCGCACCGTGGAGACCGTCGGCGCGGAGTTCCCGGACGTCGCCGTCGACTACCTGCACATCGACGCGGCCACCATCTTCATGGTCACCGACCCGGCGCGCTTCGACGTGATCGTCACGGACAACCTGTTCGGCGACATCATCACCGACCTCGCCGCGGCGATCACCGGCGGCATCGGCCTGGCCGCGTCGGGCAACATCAACATGGACCGCACCGCGCCGTCGATGTTCGAACCGGTCCACGGCTCGGCGCCGGACATCGCCGGCCAGCAGAAGGCCGACCCCACGGCGGCCATCCTGTCCGTGGCGCTGCTGCTGGAGCACCTGGGCCTTGCCGACGCCGCCGCCCGCGTGCAAAAGGCGGTGGAGGACGACGTCGCAGCCCGGGGGAGTGCCTCCCGCACCACTGCGGAAATCGGCGATGCCATCAGTGCCGCTTTGGCAGTAGGCTAGTTAGCGGCTACTAACCAAAACCATTTATTGACGCACAAGGGCGTGCCCTCACCGCGGAGGAACCCATGACTGAAACCCTCGAATTCACCCAGCAGCTTTCGGACCGTCCGAAGAGTGCAGAGGAGCGCGCCGCCATTTTGGCGAACCCGGGCTTCGGCAAACACTTTACGGACCACACTGCGGTGGTCGACTACAAGGTCGGCCCCGACGGCAACGGCGGCTGGTCGAATGCGCGGATCGAGCCCTACGGGCCCATCATGATGGATCCGGCCGCTGCGGTGCTGCACTATGGCCAGGAGATTTTTGAGGGCCTGAAGGCCTACCAGCACGACGACGGATCCGTCTGGACCTTCCGCGCGGAGGCCAACGCCGCCCGGCTCAACACCTCGGCCCGCCGGCTGGCGCTGCCGGAACTGCCTGAAGAGACCTTCATCGAGTCGCTGCGCCAGTTGGTCTCCACGGACAAGGCCTGGGTTCCCACGGGCGACGGCGAGGCGCTGTACCTGCGCCCGTTCATGATCGCCACCGAGGCGTTCCTGGGCGTGCGCCCGGCCCACGAGGTTTCCTACCGCGTGATCGCTTCGCCGGCCGGCAACTACTGGGGCGGCGAGCTTAAGCCGGTGTCCATCTGGCTCTCCGACCGCTACTCCCGCGCCGGTGAGGGCGGCACCGGCGAGGCCAAGTGCGGCGGCAACTACGCCGCGTCGCTGGCCGCCCAGCTGGAAGCCGAAGCCAACGGCTGCCAGCAGGTGCTCTTCTTGGACAAGTTCAACGACAACGCCATCGAGGAACTCGGCGGCATGAACGTGTTCTTCGTCTTCCAGGACGGCAGCCTGGTCACGCCGGAACTCAACGGCCACATCCTGCACGGCGTCACCCGCTCCTCGGTAATCGAGCTGGCCAAGGACCGCGGCCTGGACGTGCAGGAGCGCAAGATCACCATCGACGAATGGCGCGACGGCGTGGCCGCCGGCGACATCACCGAGGCCTTCGCCTGCGGCACCGCCGCAGTGATCACCCCGATCGGCGAGCTGAAGGCGGACGGCTGGTCCATTGCGTCGCCGAGCGCCGGCTCCGGCGAAGTTGCCATGTCCATCCGGGAGGAACTGCTCGGCATCCAGACCGGCGCGGTGGAGGACTCGCGCGGCTGGCTCACCCGCCTGGCGTAGGCTGGCTCACCCGCCTGGCGTAGGCCGGCTCAACCGCCTGGCGTAGGCCGGCTCACCAGGCTGGCCTGAGCATCGCTTCCCTTCCGCGGCCGTCCGGGCCACACTGGGTCCATGACCGGGGTGGCCTACCTGCTTGCCGTGATCTTCGGCCTGGTGCTGATCGCCGTCGGGATCGCGGAGGCGTTCTACTTCCGTGACCCGCGCTTCCACAAGCTGTTCCTGATCCGGCCGCAGGACGTGGCAGCGGTCCGGCTCTGGACCATCAACCTGGGTTTCTACAACATGCTCTGGGGGCTGGTCCTCATCGCCGGGGTCTTCATCGCCGCCGGCGGCAGGACGGCCATCGGCGAGACGATGATCGTCTTCACCTGCATCACCCACGTGATCCTTGGCGCGGTGCTGTGGTTCACCGAACGCCGCCTCTGGCAGAGTGCCCTGGCCCAGGCTATCCTGCCGCTGATCGTCCTCCTCCTGCTGTTTCTGTTCTGACCCAGGAAGAGAACGACGGCGGGGTGAGCCCTTTCGGAGGAACCCCGTCTTCCGGACCGGCCAGCCTTGAGGAGGACGCCCGCCGTCGGGACGGGCTGCCGTCGGGACGGGCCCGCCTTGAGGAGGACGCCCCGCCAGTGTGGCTACCGCTTCCGGGCAGCGGCCTTGCGCTCGGCGGCCTTCCGGGCCTTCTTGGATACCGGCTTCAGCGCCTTGCGCTCCGCTTCTTCGGCGGCAATCCGGTTCTTCCGGGCATCCACCAGATCGTTCCAGAGCGCGGAGGCGAAGCTGCCGCCGTCGCGCTCGTAGACCTGGTACGGGAAGGACGCGAAGATTCCGGCCGGCGAGGCAGCACCGGGAAGGTCCTTCCCGCTCTTCAGCGCGTAGACGTCGCCGAGTGCCCACGTCTCCGACAGGTAGCGGGCCAGGTTTCCGCGAATGAACGCATTTGCATCCGCGGCGTCCGCAGCCTGCTCCAGCAAGATCTGCTGCCGTGCCGCCAGCATGCCCGATGCAGCGTTGGAGAGGTCCGCACCGCCTTCCGCCGCGGCCTCAAGTTCCGCGGTGAATTCGTTGACCGCGTTTTCCCAGTCGGTCGTCTCGCGGTTCTTCTGCCATGTGGGGAACCAAACGATGTCCCCGTTGGCATGGTTGTGGATGTGCTGCATCCCGCTATTGCGCTCGGCCGCGGCGTGGTCATGCTCGGCCTCGTCGTACTCGGCCAGCAGTTCCGCCAGCGAGACGGTGTTCCTTGGTTTTCGCCATGGAGAATTCTTCCTATCGTGCAGCAGCAATGGTTCCCTCAGGGCAACCCCGCTGCACGCGAACTAATTCCGCCATGAATCCTGCCACACGCGCCGGTGCCTGCAGCTAGACGACGCTCCCGTCGACCTCCAGGGTGGGCAGGCGTTCGGCATGAGCTGCCAGCCAGGTGCGGGCTTCGGCCTCGTCGTCGAAGTATCGGGAGCAACCGTCATCGGCGAATATCCGCAGGAAAAAGTTCCCCAGCACGCGGTCTACCGGCCCACTGCCGAGCACCGCCACCGCGAGTGAGGGCGTAAAGGTGTGGGCGATCAACCGCACCTCCGCGGTCGCCCAGCGCACGCCGGCCATCTTCAGCAGTATCACCACCCGCCGCTCGCCGACCAGGTCGAAGAGACGGTCAACTACCTGCTGCGCCAGCTCGGCGCTGACGCTGAGACCGCGGTGGAGCGTCAGCACCAGCAGCCCGTCGTCGTCCAGTTGCACATCGTAGGTTGAGTGAACTTCCTCCAGCACCGATTCCCCCGTCCGGCCGGTGATGTGCCCATCCGCCAGCCATCGTCTTGCCGCCCTCAGCGGCAGTGCAGGCCCCTAGCCTATGCGACCGATGTCACATTCCGCACGATCTGGGGGAATATGAATCGAATCCTTCATATTGCGCGAATGTTACGACGGCGGAGCGCGCCCTCGGGTGAGCAACTCTGCGGCGCGGGGCCGGGGGGTGCGAGGATGGCTCTGTGACCGCTGAACAGAATTCCGCCCTCGTCCGCAGCAGCGAACTGACCCGCTACCGGTTGGCCCCGAACCCGGGTCCCATGAGTCTGGACGGCACGCAGTCGTATCTGATCGCGGCTCCGGAGAGCAGGGGAGTGGTGGTGGTGGATCCGGGTCCGCTGGATGAGGTGCATCTGGCCGAATTGGCGGCCGCCGGTGACGTGGAGCTTGTCCTGATCACCCACCACCACATCGACCACACCGAGGCCAGCGAGCGTTTCCATGACCTGACCGGCGCTCCGGTGCGGGCGCTGGATGCCGCGCTCTGCTTCGGTGCAGAACCGCTGAGTGACGGCGAGGTGATCCGGGCTGCCGGCGTCGATATCCACGTTCTGGCCACGCCGGGGCACACGGCCGACTCGGTCAGTTTCCAGCTGCCTGCCGACGGCCCACACGGCTCGGTACTCACCGGCGACACCATCCTGGGGCGCGGGACCACCATCATCGCCTATCCGGACGGCCGGCTCGGCCCCTACCTGGAGTCGCTGGCGCGGCTGGAGATCCTCGGCCCGGCCACGGTATTGCCGGCCCACGGCGGCACGCTGCCGGACCTCTCGGCGATCTGCCGTGAGTACGCCAGCCACCGGCAGCTACGGCTGGACCAGATCCGCTCCGCCCTCGAGCAGCTCGGTGCCGACGCCAGCGTCGATGACGTCACCGACCACGTCTACACAGACATCGACGCCGCCGTCCGCCTTGCCGCCGAAGCCTCCGTCGCGGCCCAACTGGAGTACCTGCGCGGCTGACCGGATTGTTCCGCTTGGAATCCGTGCACTCGCAACCAGTAGGCTAAACGCATGCGTATAGCCCGGTTTGTCCTCGATTCTGACCCCCAGTACGGCATCGTCGAAGGCGAGGAGGGTAGCGAGCAGGTCACCGTCATCGCCGGTGACCCGTTCTTCAACGGTGTCCAGCCCACGGGAGCCCGGCACAAGCTTGAGGACGTCCGCCTGCTGGCTCCGATCATCCCGCGCAGCAAGGTGATCGGCATCGGCCGCAACTACGCCGAACACATCAAGGAAATGGGCAACGAGACCCCGGCCGCACCGCTGATGTTCCTCAAGCCCAACACATCGGTGATCGGCCCGAACGAGCCGCTGGTGCTGCCCGAGTTCTCCGACGAGGTCTCCTACGAAGCGGAACTCTGCGTGATCATTGGACGGATCTGCAAGGACGTCCCGGTGGAGCGGGTGGACGATGTCATCTTCGGCTACACCTGCGGCAACGACCTCACCGCACGCGACGCGCAGCGCACCGACAATCAGTGGGCCCGCGCCAAGGGCTTCGACGGCTCGGCCCCGCTCGGTCCGTGGATCGAAACCGAACTGGACACCGAAGACCTGGCCATCCGTGGCCGGCTCGACGGCGAACTCAAGCAGGACGGGAACACCTCGCAGATGATCTGGGGCGTCAAGGAACTGGTCTCCTATGCCTCCCAGGCCTTCACACTGTTGCCCGGCGACGTGATTATGACCGGCACCCCCTCCGGCGTCGGCACCATCGAAGCCGGCCAGCGCTACGAGGTGGAGATCGAGGGCATCGGCACGCTCTCGAACACGGCCCGCCGCTGATCTTCATGCGTGCCAGCCGCCGGTCGTTCGCAGTCTTTGCGCTCGGTTCGCTGGCTACCTTTTCCGTGGCTGCCCGTGCCACGCACTATCTGGGCGGCCCCGGCTGGCTCACGGCAACCTTCCTCGCCGTCGGAATCCTGTTGGCGCTCTTTTACCTGTATCGGCTCATCTCCTCCTGGCTGGGCCGAAGCAGGCGCCCGGAATAGCGGCTGCTCGACCGGAACAGGGGACTGGCGCGGCAGACTAAACTGGATGCCATCATGACTAATGCTGCTGCCATTCCCACTGTCGACGACGAAACTCCTGTCCGCGTACGCTTCTGCCCGTCTCCCACGGGCACCCCGCACGTGGGCCTGATCCGTACCGCGCTGTTCAACTGGGCCTATGCCCGGCACACCGCCGGCACCATGGTGTTCCGGATCGAGGACACCGATGCTGCCCGCGACAGCGAGGAAAGCTACCAGCAATTGCTGGAGGCCATGAAGTGGCTGGGCATTGACTGGGACGAGGGTGTTGAAGTCGGGGGCCCGCACGCGCCCTACCGGCAGTCCCAGCGCGGGGACATCTACCAAGATGTGATTGCCAAGCTCAAAGAGCACGGCCACGTCTACGAGTCCTACTCCACCCCGGAGGAGGTCGAGGAGCGGCACCGCGCCGCTGGCCGCGACATCAAGCTCGGCTACGACAACTTCGACCGGCACCTGACGCCGGAGCAGATCGCTGCTTTCAAGGCGGAAGGCCGCGAGCCGGTGCTGCGGGTGCAGATGCCGGACGAAGACATCACGTTCGCGGACCTGGTCCGCGGCGAGATCACGTTCAAGGCCGGCAGCGTCCCGGACTTCGTGGTAGTTCGGGCGAATGGCAAACCGCTCTACACGCTGGTCAATCCGGTCGACGACGCGCTGATGGGCATTACCCACGTGCTGCGCGGGGAAGATTTGCTCTCTTCGACGCCGCGTCAGATCGCGCTCTACCGGGCGTTGGTAGACATCGGCGTCGCCCGCTACATGCCGCTGTTCGGCCACTTGCCGTACGTGATGGGCGAAGGCAACAAGAAGCTGTCCAAGCGTGATCCGGAGTCCAACCTCTTCCTTCACCGCGAACGCGGCTTCATCCGCGAGGGGCTGCTGAACTACCTGTCGCTGTTGGGGTGGTCGCTGTCCGCTGACGAGGACATCTTTACCGTTGACCAGTTGGTGGAGAACTTCGACATCCACGACGTGCTAGCCAATCCTGCCCGGTTCGACCTGAAAAAGGCCGAAGCCATCAACGGCACGCACGTCCGGTTGCTGGAACCGGGTGACTTCAAGCTCCGGTTGGTGCCCTACCTGCAGCACGCCGGCTTGGTCGGCGAAATGCTGAACGAACGTGAGCAGATGATTCTGGCGGATGCCGCGCCACTGGTCCAGGAGCGCATCACGCTGCTGGGCGAAGCGCCGGAGATGCTCGCCTTCCTGTTCAAGAACGACGACGAGATCGACGTCGCGCAAGACGCCCGCAAGGGGCTGCCGGAGAACCTCACCGAGGCCCTGGACGCCGCGTTGGCGGCGCTGGAGCCGGTCCAAGAGTGGACGGCCGAGAACATTCAGGCGGCGCTGCGTGCGGCCCTGGTCGATGGCCTGGGGCTTAAGCCCAGGCTGGCCTTCGGCCCGGTCCGGACAGCTGTCTCGGGCCGGCGCATCTCTCCGCCGTTGTTCGAGTCCATGGTGATCCTCGGCAAGGAGTCCTCGCTGGCCCGGCTAAAGTCGTTCCGCGGCTAAGCCTGAATCGGAGCAGCGCGCGCGGTCCAGCCGTCCGTTTGCTGCTCGTTTTGCACTTTCGAGCAGGCATCCGGTAAAGTAATTACTCGTGCTGAGGCGCTAAGGAATGGGCGAAAGCCCGTTTTCATCGGCTCCGAAAGTGCCATTGGGATATGGTGTAATTGGCAACACAACGGTTTCTGGTACCGTCATTCTAGGTTCGAGTCCTGGTATCCCAGCGCTACGGCCTCCGCTCTGCGGGGGCTGGATTGTGCGGAGGCAAAACTCCAAACAAACCTACGGCCCCATCGTATAGCGGCCTAGTACGCCGCCCTCTCACGGCGGTAACGCGGGTTCGAATCCCGCTGGGGTCACTGTCCTAGCAGGACAAGGCAGCACCGGCCTTTCAACAGTGCAAGCTATGCGGCCCCATCGTATAGCGGCCTAGTACGCCGCCCTCTCACGGCGGTAACGCGGGTTCGAATCCCGCTGGGGTCACCAACAACCGGTCCCGGACATCATGTCCGGGGCCGGTTTTTGCATGCCGGGAGATGTGCGTCCCGCAGCGGCCGGGGTCCGCATGGTTGACCGCTTCTGCTGGCATGATGGGGAGCGTGACCAGCATGTTGCCCGAGGGCCAGGACAGGGGAGCGGCGGACGCCGTCGCGCTCTTGGAAGAAAGCCGCGGCACGCTTGAGTTGTTGGACTTGCCGCTGGACGTCCCGGGCGCCGTCGAGGCACGCGCCGCAATCCGCGCGGCCGTTGCCCAGTTGGACGACTATATTTTGCCCCGCTACCGCAGGCTGGAAGCGCCGCTGCTGGCGGTGGTGGGAGGCTCGACCGGCGCCGGAAAGTCAACGCTGGTGAACGCGCTGGCCGGATACCCGGCGACGCGTGCGGGCGCCATCCGGCCCACCACCCGGCAGCCCGTCCTGTTGCATCATCCGAGCGATGCTGGCTGGTTTACCGACCGGAGGATCCTGCCCGGCCTCAGTAGGATCACCGGAACACCCGCACATGCCGCGCCCGAGGCGCACACCGGCGGGGCAGAGCAGGCAGCCGAGCCCGCGGGGACCTCACTGGTGTTGCTCGCGGACCGAAGCATACCCGCAGGCGTTGCGGTGCTCGACGCACCGGATATTGATTCCATCTCCGACGACAACCGACGGCTGGCCGGTCAACTGCTGGCGGCGGCGGATCTATGGATTTTCGTCACCACGGCCAACCGCTACGCGGACGCAGTGCCGTGGGCGCTGCTACTGGACGCCGCACAACGGGACATCGAGGTCGCAGTCGTGCTGGACCGGGTACCGGCGGACGTTGAACTGGAGGTCCGCACCGACTTGGCCGGACTGCTGCAGCGACAGGGGCTCGCCGCCGCCAAGCTGTTCGTCATCTACGAGTCCACGCTGGACGGGCAGGGCATGCTGCCGGCCGGGGCCGTGGATCCGATCCGCGCATGGCTCGAGGAGCTCGCCGCCGATGCTTCCAGCCGTGCCGATATTGCCCGCCGCACGCTCGGTGGGGCCGTGCGCTCGCTGGCCGGCACCGTCCGGGCAGCAGCCGTCGCAGCCGACGATCAATACGCCGCCAGCCAGAGGCTGCGCAAGATTGTCGATCGGGCCTATGAAGCAGCCACCGTTCAGGCCCTCGCGGCGACGCAGGACGGGACGCTGCTGCGCGGCGAGGTGTTGGCCCGGTGGCAGGACTTTGTCGGAACCGGGGAATTCTTCCGCGGCATCGAGAGTGGAATAGGCCGGCTGCGGGACCGGATCGGCGCGTTCTTCTCCGGTAAGCCGGCCCCCTCGGTGGTGGTCGAGGCGGCCATCGAGTCCGGACTGCAGGCCGTCGTCGTCGAGGCCGCGGCCAAGGGGGCGGAGCAAGCCGACCTGGGCTGGCGGGTGGATCCGGCCGGGCAGGGCCTGCTCGGAGGCGGCGACCTGTCCACTCCCAGCGCAGGATTCTCGGCCGAAGTGGCGCGGGAGATCCGGGCGTGGCAGACGGAACTGCTGGATCTGATCCGCAGCGAGGGCGAGGACAAGCGGTTCACCGCGCGCATGCTCTCCTTTGGAGTCAATGGGCTCGGGGTGGCCCTGATGGTGGTGATCTTCGCGGCGACCGGCGGGCTGACGGGTTTGGAAATCGGCGTTGCCGGCGGCACAGCCGTGGTGGGCCAGAAGCTGCTCGAAGCCGTCTTCGGCGAGGACGCCGTCCGCAGGCTGGCCCGCAAGGCCCGCTCCCAGCTGGAGAACCGCACACGCAGGCTGATGGACGCTGAAGCGGAGCGCTTCCTGTCCAGGGTCCCGCCGCAGGAGCAGCAAGCCGAGGCGATGCGCTTACTGGCGGAGAAATTGCACGCTGTGGGAAGCACACCGGACCGGGAGGCACCGGAATGAGCCGGCACCGGGGGAAGCCCGAAGCATCCGTGTTGGAGGCGCGGCTGGAGGCCTTGAACTCGGCTGCCGAACTGGCCGAGGGCGTGCTGCCGACAGCGGACTTCGCGCCGATCAACGATGTCCTGGAACGCGCCAGCACCCGTCGCTCGTTGTCCGCCGAACACACCGTCGTCGGGTTTTTCGGAGCGACGGGCAGCGGCAAGTCCTCCCTGTTCAACGCCGTATCCGGAACCCATCACGCCACCGTGGCTGCACGCCGTCCGACCACCTCGGAGACGCTGGCCGGCATTTGGGGAACGGCCGGCAGCGAGCCGCTGCTGGATTGGCTGCAGGTGGCCCACCGGCACTTCGTTGCCGATGAGTCGCTGGGCGGACATGGCGGCCTGATCCTGCTGGACCTGCCCGACTTTGATTCCACCGCCGTCGAGCATCGCGAGATTGTGCAGCGCCTCGCGGGGCAAGTGGACGTCTTGGTCTGGGTCCTGGATCCGCAGAAGTACGCCGATGCCGCTGTGCACCACGGCTTCCTGCGGCCGCTGGCATCCCACGGGGCGGTGACCCTGGTGGTGCTGAACCAGGTGGACCGGTTGGCAGAGAACCAACTGCAACCCGTCTTGGCATCGCTCAAGGACATCCTGGTCCAGGACGGGCTGGACCGGGCAGATGTCTATCCTGTCTCCGCCCGGACCGGCGCCGGCGTCGACGAGCTCAAGGCGGCGATTACCGCGTTCGCCGACCAGCGGCAGGCGGCAACCAACCGGCTCGTCGCCGATGTCCGCAACGCGGCCCACTCGCTGGACCTGCATCTTGGCTCGGAACCGGCCGGCGTCAGTAAGCCAGCCCGCACGGAACTGGCTGACCAGCTCTCGCAGGCCGCGGGCGTTGATGCGATCGGCGACGCCGTCGCCACGTCCTACCGCCGCCAGTCGCACGCCCGGACGGGATGGCCGGTGGTCCGCTGGCTGGGGAAGCTGCGCCGGGACCCGCTCAAGCGGCTCAACCTGGACCGCAAAGACGTCAGCCCGATGCTCAATCGTTCGTCGATGCCGGCGCCGGGCCCGGCCCAACAGGCGCAGGCCGACAACGCGGTACGGCAGTTCGCCGACCGAGCCGGCGAAGGAGCCAGCGCCCCGTGGCGCGCGGCCATTCGCCGGGCCGCACGGTCCGGAGAGGACACGCTCCCGGACGACTTGGACCAAGCCCTGGCCCGCACCGACCTGCGCTCTGACCGGGGGTCCTGGTGGTGGCCCGTCTTCGGCGTGATTCAATGGTGCGCCTTGGCGGCCGCCTTGGCCGGAGCACTATGGCTGCTGGGCATCGCGGCGCTGGGATACTTCCAGTTCCCGGTGCCGGAAACCCCCAGGGTGGAGGGCTTCCCCGTGCCCACCTTGCTGCTGGCCGCCGGGATCCTCGCAGGGGTGCTGCTGGCGCTGGCATCCGGCCTGATATCGCGCCTCGTCGCCAGATCCAGGGCAGCAAGGGCACGACGGCGGCTGCGCGCCTCCGTGGCGCAGGTTGCGGAAGAGCGGATCGTCCAGCCTGTGGAGCAGGCCGTCGCCCTGTACAAGGAATTCCGGCAGGCGGTAGCGGCGGCGGCCGGAGACTGACGCCGTCGGAAAGCCGCGTCACCCACGCGAAGCTCGAAGCGGACCTGTAATGACAAGGGAGAATTGCAAGATTGGCCGATGAACTGATGATCAACGACCTGGATGAGGGATCACTGCTGGAGAGGATCTTCCCCCGTCTCGGCCCCGCCAACGTCCCGGTCGGCCCCGGCGACGATGCCGCCGTTATCGACGCACCGGATGCCCGGACCGTCATTTCGATCGATACGTTGGTCCAGGACCAGGACTTCCGGCTCGAGTGGCCCTCGGGATACCGGACCACCGGCTACGACGTCGGTTGGAAATCCGTGGCACAGAACCTCTCGGACATCAATGCCATGGGGGCCGTGCCCACGGCTTTAGTCATCAGCCTTACCCTGCCTGGTTCGACGCCGGTGGCGTGGGTCGAGGATCTGGCCGACGGTGTGGCCGAGGCGATCCGGAAACTTGGTGCGGACCGGTGCTCCGTTGTCGGCGGGGATCTGGGTCGGGGCAATGCGCTGGTCGTTACGGCCGCCGTCACCGGCGATCTCGAAGGCCGCCGTCCGGTGCTACGCAGCGGTGCACGCCCGGGCGACGTCGTGGCCGTGGCCGGAACGCTGGGGAAGGCGGCGGCTGGATTGCGCCTGCTCGACGGCAAGCACTCTATCGCCGAGGCCAAGGCTTCGCTGCGGGCGCTGGCGACTATCCAGTCCCGGCCCGAGCCACCGCTGCATGCTGGCCCGGCGGCCGCCAAGGCGGGAGCCACCGCCATGATGGACATTTCGGACGGCTTGCTCCGCGACGCAGCCCGGCTGGCCCGTGCAAGCGCCGTCTCGGTGGACTTTTTCGCGGCAGCGCTGCAGGACTTTGTTGAACCGCTGGGCGAGGCGGGTGCCTTGCTGGGAGCCGACCCGATGGAATGGGTACTCGGCGGCGGCGAAGACCATGGCCTGCTGTGCACCTTCCCGGCAGCGGTGGCCCTACCGGACGGATTCGTGGCAGTCGGTGCGGTCCGTAAAAGCAGATCGGTTCCGGCGACCCTGGACGGCGCCGCCGTCCAGGCCATTGGCTGGGACCACTTCGGGGGTTGAAAGGCAGCTAGTCGTTGGTCTTTCGCAGGGCTTCGGTGAGTTGGGCGGCAGCGTTGCAGACTACCTCGGCATGCAGCCTGCCGGGCTGCCGGGTCAGCCGCTCGATCGGGCCGGAAATGGAAACAGCGGCGATGACGCGCCCCGATGGTCCGCGCACCGGCGCCGAGACCGACGCCACTCCGGGCTCACGCTCGCCGAGGCTTTGGCCCCAGCCGCGGCGGCGCACGCCGGCGAGCACCGTCGGGGTGAAGCGTGCCCCATGCAGACCCTCCAGCAGCCGTTCGTGGTCTTCCCACGCCAGCAGGACCTGGGCGGCGGAGCCGGCCTTCATCGAGAGCTGCGTCCCCACCGGAATGGTGTCCCGCAGGCCAATCGGCCGTTCCGCCGAGGCCACGCAGACGCGAGCGTCGCCTTGCCGCCGGAAGACCTGCGCGCTTTCGCCGGTAGCGTCGCGAAGATTCATCAGGACCGGGCCCGCCGCCGCAATGAGGCGATCTTCGCCGGCAGCGGCGGCGAGTTCCACCAGCCTGCTGCCCAACACGAACCTGCCCTGCATGTCCCGGCTGACCAGCCGGTGGTGGACCAAGGCCAAGGCAAGCCGATGAGCCGTTGGCCGGGCCAGGCCGGTGGCTGCCACCAACTGGGCCAGCGAGGTTGGTCCGGCCTCGAGGGTGTCGAGCACCATGGCCGCTTTGTCGATGACGCCGACACCACTAGGATTGTCCATAGAATGATACTGTCATCTCACTATTTGAGATGCAAGTCGTTTCGCTGGCGGGATTCGAGCCCGTACTGGAAGAGTTGAATCACACACTTAAAGCAGGTCTCCCGCTGGGAGACACCACCTGCATTGGTAATTGATGGAGGGATCTGGCCATGGCCGATAACACTGCGGGCAGGACGCTCGCTGAAAAGGTCTGGGAGGCGCACGTGGTGCGCCGCGGCGACGGGGAAGGCACAGCCCGCCAGCCCGACCTCCTCTTCATCGACCTGCACTTGGTGCACGAAGTCACCTCTCCGCAGGCCTTCGAGGGCCTGCGGCTGGCGGGCCGCAAGCTGCGTCGACCGGATCTGACCATCGCCACCGAGGACCACAACACTCCCACGCTGGACATCGACAAGCCGATTGCCGACCTGACCAGCCGGACCCAGATCGAGACGCTGCGCTCCAATTGCCGGGAATTCGGCGTCCGCCTGCACTCGCTCGGCGATGCCGAGCAGGGTATTGTCCACGTCGTCGGTCCCCAGCTGGGGCTCACCCAGCCGGGCATGACAGTGGTGTGCGGCGACTCCCATACCTCCACGCACGGCGCATTCGGCGCGCTGGCCTTCGGCATCGGAACGTCCGAGGTGGAACACGTCATGGCCACCCAGACGCTGTCGCTGAAGCCGTTCAAGACGATGGCGATCAACGTCGAGGGCACGCTGCGTCCCGGGGTCACGGCCAAGGACATCATCCTGGCCGTCATCGCCAAGATCGGCACCGGCGGCGGGCAGGGCTACGTGCTGGAATACCGTGGCTCCGCCATCCGCGCGCTGAGCATGGAAGCCCGGATGACCATCTGCAACATGTCCATCGAAGCGGGCGCCCGCGCCGGCATGGTGGCGCCGGATCAGACCACCTTCGAATACCTCAAGGGCCGTCCGCACGCACCCGCAGGCGCCGACTGGGAGGCTGCCGTCGAGTACTGGCAGACGCTGCACACTGAGGATGACGCAGAATTCGACGCCGAAGTCTATCTGGATGCCAACACCTTGGAGCCTTTCGTCACCTGGGGCACCAACCCAGGGCAGGGTGTGTCGTTGTCCGAGGCGGTGCCGTCGCCGGACGACTTTGCCGACGAGAACGCCAAGGCCGCGGCGGAACGTGCGCTGGCCTACATGGGGCTCGAGGCGGGCACGCCGATGAAGGAGATCCCGGTGGACACCGTGTTCCTGGGCTCCTGCACCAACAGCCGGATCGAGGACCTGCGCATCGCCGCGGACATCATCCGCGGCCGGCAAAAGGCGCCGAATGTGCGAATGATGGTGGTCCCCGGGTCGGCGCGCGTCCGGCTCGAAGCCGAAGCCGAAGGGCTGGACCAGGTGTTCAAGGAGTTCGGTGCCGAGTGGCGGTTCGCCGGCTGCTCCATGTGCCTGGGCATGAACCCGGACCAGTTGGCTCCGGGGGAGCGCTGCGCCTCCACTTCCAACCGCAACTTCGAAGGCCGGCAAGGCAAGGGCGGCCGGACCCATCTGGTCTCGCCGGTTGTTGCTGCCGCCACGGCGGTGCGCGGCACTCTGAGCTCGCCCTCGGATCTGGATCCAGCCACTAACGACGCCGCCACGCGGTCTGCTGCCTAAGGAGCCTGAAGCACCATGGAGAAGTTCACCACCCATACCGGCATCGGCGTTCCCCTGCGGCAGTCCGATGTGGACACCGACCAGATCATCCCGGCGGTGTACCTCAAGCGGATCACCCGGACCGGCTTCGAGGATGCCCTGTTCGCCGGCTGGCGCAAGAACGACGATTTCATCCTGAACCAAGAACCGTTCAACCGCGGTTCCGTTCTGGTGGCCGGCCCCGACTTCGGCACCGGTTCCTCGCGCGAACACGCCGTCTGGGCCCTGAAGGACTACGGGTTCCGCGTAGTGCTCTCGTCCCGGTTCGCGGATATCTTCCGCGGGAACTCCGGCAAGCAGGGCCTGCTGGCGGCCGAGGTGGCGCAGGATGACATCGAGCTGATCTGGAAGGAGCTCGAGAACCATCCGGGTACCGAGATCACGGTGGATCTGGACGCGAAGACCGTCATCTGCGGAACCATCACCGCTCCGTTCGAGATCGACGACTACACCCGCTGGCGGTTGCTCGAAGGTCTGGACGATATCGGCCTGACCCTGCACCATGAGGCGGAAATCACCTCCTACGAGGCCAGCCGGCCATCGTGGAAGCCGAAGACGCTTCCCGCCAAGGTCTGACCGCAGGCATCCTGCACCGGATCGGCGCTCTTGAGGGAACTGCAACAGTTCTTTCAAGGGCGCCGATTTGCGTGAATGACCCGCATTATGTAAGTCCGCCGTCGGCGCACAGAAAGCCACGGGACGCGCGGTCCGTTTATTTCGGAATGGTCACGGATTGCCAATATGCTTAGCTGAGCCCTAGGCCCAGTCCGGCGTTAAACTAGTTTGAGGAAACAGGTATTCATGGCAAGTGTTTTGACCATTCGTGGTGGCGTACCCCTGACGGGAAAGGTCTCCGTCCGTGGTGCCAAGAACCTGGTTCCCAAAGCGATGGTCGCCTCCTTGCTCGCCAGCGATGCCTCGGTCCTCCGGAATGTGCCCGAGATCAGGGACGTGGAGATCGTCACCAGCCTGCTGCGCCTGCACGGCGTGGAGGTTTCCAAAGACCCGGTAACCGGTGACCTGACGCTGGATCCCACCCACGTCAAGACGGCCCAGATGAAGGACATCGACGCGCACGCCGGTGATTCCCGGATCCCGATTCTCTTCTGCGGCCCCCTGATCCACGCCATCGGCGAGGCATTCATCCCCGATCTGGGCGGCTGCCGCATCGGCGACCGTCCCATCGACTACCACCTCGAGGTGCTGCGCCAGTTCGGTGCCATCGTGGACAAGCGTCCCGGTGGCATCTCCATCTCGGCGCCCAGAGGATTGAAGGGCGCCAAGCTGACGCTGCCGTATCCCAGCGTCGGGGCCACCGAACAGGTTCTGCTGACAGCAACCAGGGCCGAGGGGATCACGGAGCTCAGCGGTGCTGCCATCGAACCGGAGATCATGGATCTGATCGCCGTGCTGCAGAAGATGGGCGCCATCATCTCTGTCCAGACGGACCGTGTCATCCGCATTGAGGGCGTGCCGGAACTGGTTGGTTTCAACCACCGCGCCCTGCCCGACCGCAACGAGGCGGCCTCCTGGGCATCGGCGGCGCTGGTCACCAAGGGCGACATCTACGTTGAAGGCGCGAACCAAGGCGATCTCACTGCGTTCCTGAACACCTACCGCAAGATCGGTGGGGCCTTTGATATCGACGATGACGGCATCCGGTTCTACCACCCAGGCGGGAGCCTGTCGCCGCTGGTGCTCGAGACCGACGTGCACCCAGGGTTCATGACGGACTGGCAACAGCCTCTGGTGGTTGCCCTGACCCAGGCGGAAGGCGTCTCGATTGTGCACGAGACGGTCTACGAGAACCGGTTCGGCTTCACCGAAGCCTTGATCCGGATGGGGGCGAACATCCAGGTTCACCGCGAATGCCTCGGCAGCATTCCGTGCCGCTTCGGCCAACGGAATTTCCTGCATTCTGCCGTCATCTCCGGCCCTACTCAGCTCTCCGGTGCGGAAATTGACGTTCCCGACCTCCGTGGCGGATTCAGCCACTTGATCGCCGCACTGGCTGCCACCGGAACCTCCCGGGTCACCGGCATCGAACTCATCAATCGCGGCTACGAGCACTTCCAGTCGAAGCTGGAAGGCCTCGGCGCGGACTTCGACGTCGAGTAGGCAGCGATGGGAGCAGCTACCAAAGAGCGTGTGGTCATCGGTATCCTGGCCGGCGTAGTCCGGCCGGTCTTGAACCTGGTCTTGCGGCGCAACTGGTCAGGAACCGAAAATTTCCCCAGCAACCAGGGAATCATCGTCTGTCCCAACCACAACACGGAGATTGATCCGCTGGTAGTGGGCCACTATGTCTATAACCAAGGCATCCTGCCGCATTTTCTGGCCAAGGCCTCGCTGTTCAAGATTCCGGTGGTAGGCCAGCTGTTGTCCGGGGCCCGCCAGATTCCGGTCGAACGGAGCAGCTCGGGCGCTAACCGTTCCTTGGAAATCTCCCGCGAAGTGCTGGATGAAGGCGGCGCCGTCATCATCTATCCGGAAGGCACGCTGACGCGGGACCCGAATCTGTGGCCCATGCGCGGGCACACGGGGGCCGCCCGGCTCGCACTGCAGACCGGAGCGCCGGTCATCCCGGTGGCACATTGGGGAGCCAACGACTTGCTGCCCCGTTATGCCAAGAAACCTAGCCTTTTCCCGCGCAAGACCGCTCATGTCGTGGCCGGGTCCCCGGTCGATCTGTCGGAGTTCGGCGGCATGCCGATCACCAAGACAGTGCTCGACGCCGCAACGAATAGGATTATGGACAGCATCACTGCGCTGCTGGCTGAGGTGCGCGGCGAAGAACCCCCTGCTGTCCGCTGGGATCCTTCCGCACACGGGCAGAAATCGACCGGCCGGGACTTCGGTGCCGGTCCTGCGGTGCATACGGAAGAAATCCCGCCAGAGGAGAAGTTGTGAGCGAACGCCCCGACCTGCCTGCAACCATTGCAGTTCTCGGAGCAGGAAGCTGGGGCACTACCTTCGCCAAGGTAGTTGCTGACGCACACCCCGAGGTCGTGGTTCGGCTGTGGGCGCGGCGCCCCGAGGTGGCAGAGGAAATTAATACTCAACACCGGAACGCGAAATACCTCAAAGACATCGTCCTGCCCGGCAACGTGGTTGCTTCCGCTGATGTAGCCGACGTCGTCCTGAATGCACCGCTGGTAGTGCTGGCCGTCCCGGCCCAGACGCTCCGGCCGCAGCTGGCCTCCTGGAAACCCTTGCTGGATCCGGAGGCAGTGGTGGTTTCGCTCATGAAGGGGTTGGAGCGCGGCAGCGACGCACGCATGAGCGAAGTGATCAAGGAAGAGCTGGGGCTGTCCGACGACCGCGTGGCAGTCATCTCCGGCCCCAACCTGGCCATGGAGATCGCGCGCAAGGAACCGACCGCGTCCGTGGTGGCCTGCACGGATGAAGATGTGGCGCAGTGGATCGCCCGGCTTTGCACTGCGGCTTATTTCCGCCCGTATACCAATCCGGACGTCACCGGCGTCGAAATCGGCGGCATCGTCAAAAACGTCATTGCTTTGTGCGTGGGTATCTGCGACGGCAAGGGCATGGGCGACAACACCAAGGCCACGGTCATCACCCGCGGACTCGCCGAGACCACGCGCCTCACCCTGGCCCTGGGCGGAGACGTGCAGACCATGGCCGGCCTGGCCGGACTGGGCGACCTCGTCGCCACCTGCTCATCGCCGCTGTCCCGCAACCATACTGCCGGCCGCTTGCTGGGCGAGGGGCTGACGCTTGATGAAGTGTCCGAACAGATGACCCAGACTGCCGAAGGCATCAAATCCGGCCGAGCGGTGCTGGATCTGGCCACAAAGCTCGGTGTCGACATGCCGATTACCGAGGCGGTGGTGGCCGTCCTCGAGGGGGAGATCGCCGTCGAGGAACTGGCCCCACGGCTCTTGGCCCGTGAACTCAAATCCGAAGGTGAGCTGCAGTGAACCACGAATCCAGCCCGGCTGCGCCGGAGTCAACAGCCGGCCGCAAGCCCCGCGTGGCGGTACTTTTCGGCGGACGCTCCAGCGAGCATTCGGTCAGCTGCGTCACCGCAGCAGGCGTCCTGGGCGCCATCGACAAGGACAAGTACGACGTCGTTCCCATCGGTATTGCGCGCAACGGCCAGTGGGTGCAGGTCGCCGATGATCCGGCCCAGTGGTCGCTGGCCTCGGGGGCCATGCCGGAGATTGCCGCGTCCGCAGAACCGGTCATGCTGGCCAGCCGCGACACCGCGCCGGAGCTGGTGGTGGCGCCGGCTGCGCAGGTTCCGCAAAGCCTGGGCAACGTGGACGTGGTGCTACCACTGCTGCACGGACCGTTCGGTGAGGACGGGACTCTGCAGGGTCTGCTGGAGATGGCCGACGTGCGCTACGTCGGCGCCGGCGTGCTGGCCTCGGCGGTGGGCATGGACAAACACTTCATGAAGGTGGTCTTTGAATCGGCCGGCCTCGCTGTGGGACCCTACGTGGTCATCACCGATCGCCAGTGGCAGCAGGACGCCGACGCTGCGCTGCAGCGGGCGGCCTCGCTTCAGTTCCCGGTCTTCGTCAAGCCAGCCCGCGCCGGATCCTCGATGGGGATCACCCGCGTGACCGAGCCATCCGGGTTGCGGTCCGCCATCGAAGCCGCCCGCGAGCACGACCCCAAGGTGGTGGTGGAGGCCGGCATCATCGGTCGGGAGATCGAGGTGGCAGTGCTTCAGGGCCGCGGCACCGAACCGACCCGCGCCAGCCTGCCCGGCGAGATAGCGGTGCAGCCCGGGGAGCACCAGTTCTACGACTTCGAAGCGAAGTACATCGATGGGGCCGCTGCCGCGCTGAGCTGTCCGGCAGATCTGCCGGCGGACGCAACGGACAAGGTCCGGGAGCTTGCCGCCCTGGCGTTTGACGCACTCGGGGGAGAGGGCCTCTCGCGCGTGGACTTCTTCTACACACCCGACGGCGAGCTGATCATCAATGAGATCAACACCATGCCCGGCTTCACGCCCATCAGCATGTACCCGCAGATGTGGGCCAAGTCAGGCCTGCCCTACACCGAACTGATCGACGAACTGCTGTACCTGGCGCTCAACCGCAAGACCGGACTCCGCTAGCCGCCGGTGGCGTTTCGATCACCGGTGGTCGACCAAAGGCGCTTGCGTGTTTCGTCGGTGGTCGACCACCAAAGGCGCTTCAACCGCCGGTGGTCGACCAAAGGCGCTTGCGCCTGCGTGGAGACCCGCCTGCGCGGAGACCCCTGCAGCCCTACAACGTGTCCGAGATGCTCAGGCACTTTCGTTCCTGCGGAATCTCCGAGGCCGCCGCGGACAGATCCATCAGTACGGAACTCTCCGCCACGTCGTCGGGCTTGAAAATCAGTTCCGTGGCCGGCGTGCGCCCGTACGTCGTGGCGGTCCAGTAGCCGTTCTCGCCTTCGCGCAGCACCCAATCCACGTCGTTGACCGAAACGCACTGATCCGTCGTCGGACCGGGAACCTGAACTCCGCAGCGCAGGATCACCTGTGACGGGTCCCCCCAGGCAGCAGTGGCCTGGCTGCTGGTTTCGCGGCGCGGGAAGTCGGCCACGTACTGGGGCAGGATCACCATCATCGGAGCGCAGCCGGGATTGGCAGCATCCGGTGCTGCGTCAACCGTGACCACCGGCGAGCAGGCCGTGAGGGTTCCCAACAATCCGAGCGACAACAGGGCAGCACAACGGAGGCGATTGGGGAAAACACGGGTCATACTGCTAGCGTATCCCGGTCCTTGCAGGCCGCTGGGGCCGCCGTGACGGCGGCCACGCCCAGCGGGGTTCCTGCAAGGGCAAGCCTGCCGCGGGCTTTATCCTATTAGGTAGCCCCTCCCAAGGAAGAGACCTCATTGACTGCTGAACATGACAACGAGTACCGCCCACGGCGGCAGCGCCGCAAGGGCAAGAAAGACCCCATTCGAACGGTCTTCTTCACGCTGTTGGGCATTGTTGTTGTGGCCGCAATTGTTGGAGGTGGCTACATTTTCAACCTCGCCAACTCTTTCAACAGCAAGTCACAGACGATCGAGTCGGCCTTCCCGACCAACCGGGCGGAAAAGGACCCCAACGACAAATCCGTCAACATTCTGCTCATGGGTTCGGACAGCCGCAACACCTCGGGGGAGAACCTCACCGAGACTTCGGATGGCAGCCGGTCGGACACCATGATGCTGATGCACATCCCGGAAAACCGGGAGAGCGTCTACGTCATGTCGATCATGCGTGATACCTGGGTGGACATTCCGGGCCAGGGCGAGCACAAGATCAACGCAGCCATGGCGTTCGGTGGTGTGCCGCTTGTGGTTGAAACCATTGAAGGCATGTTCGAGACCCGCGTCGACCACGTGGCGATCATCGACTTCGCCGGCTTCAAGGAACTCACCGATGCCCTGGGCGGGGTAGAGATCAACAACCCGGCGGCCTTCTCAGCGAATGGCTCGACCGGGGAACACTTCCCGGCGGGCACGCAGACCCTGGACGGCGAATCGGCCCTGTCCTTCGTTCGGGAGCGCAAGGCCTTCAGCGACGGCGACTATCAGCGCGTCCGCAACCAGCAACTCTTCGTCAAAGCTCTGATGTCCGAGTTCCTGACGGCGGAAACGCTGACCAACCCGATCCGCATCAATGAGGTTGTCGACGAATTTTCTCCGTTCGTCAGCGTCGATAATGACTTGAACGCCATGACCGCAGGGTCCTTGGGAGTATCGCTTCGAGACGTGCGTTCAAACGACGTTCAGATGTTTACCCTTCCGACGCTCGGCACCGGCACGTCCGCCGACGGCCAATCGATCGTGGTACCCGATGAGGCGGCCATTGCCGAGATCGCAGATGCCCTGCAGAGCGATAGCCTCGGCGAATACCTGAGCACCGCGGATTTGGAGTAGGTCCACAGCGCCGCCGCGGCGTGCCGATGCGCTGGGCAGGCTGCGGTAGGCTCAGTTAACGCCGGAGAACTGAGGACGATCGTTGGCGGGCATCGCCGGCGCATGCAGATGGGACCATGTTGCAGACGAAGATTGCTGCCAATGCCGAAGCGCTGCGCCGCTGGCTGTCCAAGGCCGAGGTGGTACTCGGGAACCACAGCGACCGCCTGAACGCCATCAATATTTTCCCGGTGGCCGACGGCGACACCGGGACCAACCTCTATCTGACCATCCGTGCGGCGGCTAAATCAGCCTCGGAAAATCCCACGTCCGACGTCGGTGAACTCCTGGCCGGTGCGGGCCAGGCCGCCATGGAGGAAGCGCGCGGAAACTCGGGCACCTTGCTGTCCGTTTTCCTGGCTGCACTGGCTGAACCGCTGCGCGGGACCACCCGGTTGACCGGACCGCTGCTGGCCGCGTCCCTGCAGCGTGCAGAGATCCGCTGCTGGTCTGCGCTGAGCGAGCCGGTGGAGGGAACCATGCTCTCCGTCATCGCCGCGGTGTCGCGGGCGGCCTCGGCCGTGCACGGCGCCCAGCACGGCGACGACAGCAACCATGGACTGGCCTCGACGCTGGAAGCGGTCGTGGAGGAGGCCCTCGCCGCAGTGGTCAGGACCGAGGCCCAGCTCGGTGCCCTGGAATCGGCCCATATTGTCGATGCCGGGGCGGTGGGTTTCCTGCTCATCATGGACACCTTGCGTGCCAGCGCCCTAGGCCAGGGGCTGCAGCCCGAACTGCTGGACGGATTGCACGGCTTCAACGTGCAGGATCCGCATTTGCATCTGGACCACATCGACGAAGGCGTCGAGGTAATGTGCACCATCAACCTCAGCCCGTTGGATGCGGCAACGCTGCGCTTGAAGCTGGACGAACTGGGCGATTCGGTCATCATGAGTGCGGTAACCGAGGTCGAGGGCGGGTACCGCTGGCGAGTCCACGCCCACGTGCCGGACGGCGATGCGGCCCTGGAGCTCATCCGGGAGCTGGGTGAACCGATGAATGTCACGATGACGGAACTCGCCGGCCCGCCGGAGCACACCCATGGCGGCTAGCCTGCCCGATGAGCTGGGTGTTCCGCTAGAGCGGCGGCTCGGCAAGCGTTCAGCGACGGCACTCGAGAAGCACCTGGGCATCACGCTGACCGGGGAACTGCTCAATTACTTTCCGCGGCGGTACCTGAAGCGCGGCGAACTGACCATGATCGCCGAGCTGCCGTTTGACGAGGATGCCAGCTTGGTGGCCCGTGTCCTGAAGTGCACGTCGCGCCGGATGCGTGCCCGCCGCGGCTCGCTGACCGAAGTGGTGGTGACCGACAATTCTTCGGACATCAGCCTCACCTTCTTCAACGGCTACCAGGCCGAACGCGAGCTGAAGCCGGGCACACTCGCCATGTTCTCCGGCAAGGTGACCTCGTACCGAGGCAGCCTCACGCTGACCAACCCGGACTATCAACTGCTTGAGGACGCCTTCGACTTCGACGCCGAGGAAGCCTTGCGTCCGGTACCGATGTACCCGGCCACGGCCAAGCTGGGCAGCTGGCGGATCAAGGCCGCGGTGGACGCGTTGCTGGACATCGTGGACCTCAGCCGCTTGGGCGACCCCATCCCGCCGGACATCGCCATCCGAGACGGCCTGCTCTCGCTGGCCGAGGCCTATGAACAGATCCACCGGCCGGCATCGATGGAGGCAGCCAACGCGGCCCGGGACCGCTTCCGGTACCAGGAAGCGCTGGTCCTGCAGGCGGCGCTGGGGCGGAAGCGGGCCATCGCGGCGGCTGAGCACGCCACCGCACGACCGGGACGGACCGGCGGAATCGCCGACAAGTTCGACGCCCGGTTGCCCTTCGAGCTGACCAACGGGCAGCGCGACGTCGGGCAGACCATCGCCACTGAGCTGGCCGGCCATGCGCCGATGAACCGGTTGCTGCAGGGGGAAGTCGGTTCCGGAAAGACCCTGGTGGCCCTGCGGGCGATGCTTCAAGTGGTCGATTCGGGCGGCCAGGCGGCGCTGCTCGCGCCGACCGAGGTCTTGGCCGGACAGCACTACGAGTCGATCAGCAAGACGCTCGGCCCGCTGGCACAGGGCGGCATGCTCGGCGGCGACGCCGACGGCACCAAGGTGGTGCTGCTCACCGGATCAATGACCGGAACCGCCAAGCGCAGGGCCCTGCTGGATGTAGCAACCGGGGAAGCGGGAATCGTCGTCGGCACCCACGCGCTGCTCGCCGAGACCGTGCAGTTCCTGGACCTTGGGCTGGTAGTGGTGGACGAGCAGCACCGGTTTGGTGTGGAGCAGCGGGACAAACTGCGCAGCCGGGCCGACACACCGCCGCATCTGTTGGTCATGACCGCCACGCCCATCCCGCGGACCGTGGCGATGACGGTCTTCGGTGACCTGGAGACGTCGGTGCTGACCGAACTGCCCGCGGGCCGCGCGCCGATCACCACTCACATGGTGGCGCTGCAGGAACACCCTGCGTGGGAGGACCGAATCTGGCAGCGCGCCCGCGAAGAGGTCGACGCCGGCCGGCAGGTCTACGTTGTCTGCCCCAAGATTGGCGACGACGAGCTCGAGGAAGCGGATCCGCCGGACGATCTGGAACAGGAGCAACAGCGGCCGATGGCCTCGGTGGCCGGAATCATCGAGCACATCAGCGGCCTGCCGGCGCTGGCGGGCGTGCGGATCGGCATGCTGCACGGGCGGCTCGAGTCCGAGCAGAAGGCCGCAGCCATGGCGGAGTTCAACGACGGCACGCTGGACATTCTGGTCTCGACCACGGTGATCGAAGTCGGTGTCGACGTGCACAATGCCACCATGATGGTGATCCTGGACGCCGACCGATTCGGGATCTCCCAGCTCCATCAGCTCCGCGGCCGGGTGGGCCGGGGCGGTCTGCCCGGTACCTGCCTGTTGGTGACGCAGCTGGAACCGGGCCACCCCAGCCGGGAGCGGCTGCAGGCCGTTGCCGCCACCACCGATGGGTTCGAACTCTCCCAGGCAGACTTGCAGCTGCGCCGCGAAGGGGACATCCTCGGCGCCTCGCAATCGGGAGGCAAATCGACGCTGAAACTCCTGCGGGTGATCAAGGACGAGGCGGTCATCGCCCGTGCCCGCCAAGATGCCGCCGCCATCCTGCAGCATGACTCCACACTCTCGCAGTATCCGGAACTGGCGGAGGCCATCGAGCTGTACCTGAACCCCGAACGCGAGGCCTTCCTTGAGCGCGGGTAATCGGTGAGCCGGATCGTGGCCGGCGTGGCCGGGGGACTGACCCTGGCGAGCGTTCCGGGCGACAACACGAGGCCGACGACGGACCGGGTCAAGGAGGCGCTGTTCTCCCGGCTGGAGTCCTACGACGTTCTGGCCGGTGCACGCGTGCTGGACCTCTTCGCCGGATCCGGGGCGCTGGGCGTGGAAACCGCCAGCCGCGGCGCTGCCACAGTCGACCTGGTCGAAGCGGCGGACAAGGCCGCAGCGGTATGCCGGCGAAACGCCGATATGGTCAACGAGAAGCTGGGCCGGAAGACGGCCACCGTTCACCGCATGAAAGCGGAACGTTTTCTCGAGAAGCTTCCCGCGGGACAACATTGGGACCTGGTACTGATGGATCCGCCCTATCCGTTGGGGGAGGACGCGCTCGGGGCGGTCCTGGGGTCCCTGTCCGGTTACCTTGCCGACGGCGCGGTGGTCGTCGTCGAGCGTTCCTCGCGTTCCCAGGAACCCGCGTGGCCGCATCGCCTGGAGCGGTTTGCAGTCAAGAAGTACGGCGAGACCCAGTTGTGGTTCGCCGAGCCGGTCATGGGGCCCTCAGCCCCCGGCGAATGACTCAAGCTCGGGACCGGTGAGCACGGCTGCGGGGTGCGGACCGGCGGCCAGCAGCGCGTCGGTCCATTCAGGCGACCAGCCGTCAAGACGTGTGGCCAGCACGATGTTGCCGGCCTTGGTGCTGGTGAACATGCCGGTCTCGGCGAGGGCGGCGACGGACCCGGCGGCGGAGATCAGTTCCCTGGTTTGCCGCTTGGCGAATGTCAGCGGCGGATCGTCGCCCACGTTGACCAGCAGCACTCCGTCGGGTTCCAGCACATCCAGCAACTCCTCGTAGAAGCCGGCGGTGGTGAGGTGTTCCGGGGCGTCATCGCCGGCAAAGACATCCAGCACAATGACGTCGAACGTCCCCTCAATATCGCCGAAGGCCACTTCATGCCGGGCATCGCCGAAGTGGACCGTGAGATCGGTTCCCTCCGGCATGGGCAGGTGCTCGAGCACGAAGTCCAACAGTTCCCGCTCCAGCTCCACGGCCACTTGGTCGGAACCGGGGCGGGTGGCCTGCACATAGCGGGCCAGCGTGAGGGCGCCGGCTCCCAGATGAAGGAACCGGAGCGGGACTCCCCGCGGTCCGGCGAGGTCGACGACGTTGGCGATCCGGCGCAGGTATTCGTAGAACACCTCGTCGGGATGCCGCAGATTGACGTGTGATTGCTCCGCGCCGCCGATGCTGAGGACGTAGGAACCCGGGACGCGGTCGTCCTTATCGATGCTCGCGTGCAGGCCGCTGCCGCCGAGATATCGTTCGGCCACGGCTCAGGCCCCTTTCCGCAGGGAGGCGAGGCGCCGGGCGGCTTCCTGCAGCACCTCGGTCTTCTTGCAGAAGGCGAAGCGCAGCAGCGAACGGGTCCGCCGGGCGCCGTCGGGATGGCAGAACACGGGCACCGGGATGGCCGCAACACCGATCTGCTCCGGCATAGCCCGGGCCAGTTCCAGGGAGTCGGCAAAGCCCAGCGGTGCGGTGTCCACGTTGACGAAGTAGGTGCCTTGCGGCGTGAAGACGTCAAAGCCCGCTTGCCGCAGGCCGTCGCTGAGCAGGTCGCGCTTGGCCTTCAGGTCCCTGGCGACTCCGGTGTAGAAGGAGTCGGGCAGTCCGAGCCCCAGCGCCACCGCATCCTGGAACGGGGCGCCCGAACTGTAGGTGAGGAACTGTTTGACGGTCCGCACCGCCGCCACCAGGTCCGCCGGGCCGGAGAGCCAGCCGACCTTCCAGCCGGTGAAGGAGAACGTCTTTCCGGCCGAGGAGATGGTGAGGGTCCGTTCCGCCGCGCCAGGCAGCGTCGCGATCGGGATGTGCGGGACATCGAAGGTGAGGTGTTCGTAGACCTCGTCGGTGACGATCAGCGCATCGTAGCGGTGTGCCAGTTCGACGATTCGGGTCAGCGCCGCACGCGAGAAGACGCTGCCCATGGGGTTGTGCGGGTTGTTGACCACCACCATTCGGGTGCGCTCGGAGAAGGCCGCCTCAAGTGCGTCGAGGTCGGGCTGGAAGTCCGGAGCCAGCAGCGGTGCCGTGGTATGCCGGGCGCCGCTCAATCCGATGACCGCGCCGTAGGAGTCGTAAAAGGGTTCGAAGGTCAGGACTTCGTCGCCCGGTCCGGTCAGCGCCAGCAGCGTGGCTGCCAGAGCCTCCGTTGCCCCCGTGGTGACGATGATCTCGGTTTCCGGGTCGGGAGTCAGTCCGTAGAACCGTTCCTGATGGTGCGCGACGGCGGTGCGCAGCGTGAGCGTCCCTTTGCCCGGCGCGTACTGATTGGCGCCGTTGCGGATGGCGTCCATCGCGGCGGCAGCTATTTCGGCCGGCCCGTCCTCGTCCGGGAAGCCTTGTCCCAGGTTGATGGCACCGGTCCGGGCCGCCAGCGTGGTCATCTCCTCGAAGATGGTCACGCCGAGCCCGCCGTCATCGCCGAGGAGGTTCGATCCCGCCGCGGTCCGCTGCCATGGGGCGGCAACGTTGTCACGGCGTCCGTGCACCAGTTGCCTCATTGCTGTGCTCATGACTTCCAGTATTACCATCCCGCGTGGTGCGCGGCCTGCCGGATCGGCTAGATTCGACTCTATGCGCCGTGCTGTCTGCCCAGGATCCTACGACCCGCTCCACAAAGGACACGTGGAAATTATTGCCCGTGCCGCGAGCATGTATGACGAGGTCATCGTCGCCGTCTCGACCAACTACGCCAAGAAGTACCGCTTCACGCTGGAGGAGAGGCTGGCCATGGCCCGCGAGACGCTGTCCTACCTCCGCGGTGTGAGCGTTGAGGCGATGGGCGAGGGCCTGCTCGCCGAATACTGCCGCAGCCGTGGGGCCGGCGTCATCGTCAAAGGCCTGCGCTCGTCACAGGACTACCACTACGAATTGCCGATGGCCCACATGAACAGGCACCTGGCCGGCATTGAGACGGTGTTTCTCGCTGGCGAGAACAGCTATTCGCATGTCTCTTCCACGCTGATCAAAGAAGTTGCGTCCCTGGGCGGAGACATTTCCGAGTTCGTGCCCAAAGCGGTTCTCAATCGCTTCCGCGCCGGGGGAACAGTCCCAATATCTGCGCCCGAGTCATGACGTGCGATTACGACCGAGTGGTTGCTTCAGCTAATCTCGTACCCATGTCTCATGCTCCACTAGTACGCAAAGCCGTGGTCCCTGCTGCAGGCCTGGGAACCCGGTTCCTGCCGGCGACCAAAGCCATGCCCAAGGAAATGCTTCCGGTCGTCGACAAACCGGCCATCCAGTACGTCGTCGAAGAAGCGGCGCGCTCCGGCCTGACGGATGTCCTGATGATCACCGGGCGCAACAAGCGGTCACTGGAGGACCACTTCGACCGTGTGCCGTTCGTCGAGGAGACCCTGGAGGCCAAGGGTGACCTGGAGAAGCTGGCCGCCGTGCGCGAATCCTCCGAGCTGGCGGATATCCACTACGTTCGGCAGGGCGATCCCATGGGGCTCGGCCATGCGGTGCTCCGCGCCAAGCAGCATGTAGGGGACGAGCCCTTCGCCGTCCTGCTGGGCGATGACCTCATTGACGAGCGCGACGAACTGCTCTCGGAGATGATCGCTGTGCAGCAGGCGACTGGCGGTTCCGTCATCGCCCTGATGGAGGTCGATCCGGAACAGATCAGCGCCTACGGCTGCGCCGACGTCAGCGCCGTTGACGGAGCCGCGCACGTGAAGGTCCACGGCCTGGTGGAGAAGCCGGCCACGGCCGACGCGCCGTCCAATCTGGCCGTGATTGGCCGCTACGTGCTGCATCCGGCCGTCTTTGATGTGCTGGAGCAGACCGCGCCGGGGCGCGGCGGCGAAATCCAGCTGACCGACGCGCTGCAGACCCTGGCCAAGTCTGACGACGACGGCGGCGGAGTGTATGCCGTCGTCTTCAAGGGGCGTCGCTACGACACCGGCGACAAGCTCAGCTACATCAAGGCGGTCATCTCGCTGGCAACGGAACGCGAAGACCTGGGACCGGAACTGCGTTCCTGGATCGTTGACCTCGCCGGCCAGATCGAGGCGGAGACGCCCTTGGCGGCGGCCGGACAGGGCTGAGACTGGCGCAGGATGGCCGGTTTGGGCCAGCGCCGGATCCAAGCTAAGATGATACGTCGGTCGTATGTTCCTTTAGGAGTTTTCAGTACATTGGTCTTGAACCATGATCAAAGTTCGCCCTTGACCCTTGCGGTCAAGGACCTCGGGCGCAGCCCGGGCAGCATGCGGACTCTTGAGGAACATATAGCTGCGCCGAAGGATTTCGGGGCAGCGCTCATTGGCGTTCAGCAAGGCTCCGACATGGAGCTGGATCTGAAGCTTGAGGCCGTGCACGAGGGAATCCTGGTTTCCGGCACTGTATCCGTGGCTGTCACGGGCGAGTGCGGGCGCTGCCTGGATCCCATCGCGTACGACCTTGACGTCAAAGTGCAGGAACTCTTCTACTATGAGGATGCTGAACTCCTCGAGGAAGAAGAACAGGACGAACAGCGGCGGGTTGAGCGCGATCTAATCGATCTCGAGCCGGTGCTGAGGGACGCAGTGGTGACCGCCCTGCCGTTCCAGCCGGTGTGCCGGGAAGACTGCCAAGGCTTGTGCCCAGAATGCGGGATGCGCCTTGAAGAGGATCCGGGTCACCAACATGAGGTCGTGGATCCTCGCTGGGCAGCCCTTGCTGGGCTGGCCGGCACGGCCGCCGACGAGGCGCCGAAAAGTAAAGAGTCAGACGAGAGAGAAGAGAGTTAGCCGTGGCTGTTCCCAAGCGGAAGATGTCCCGCTCGAATACGCGCGCCCGCCGGTCCCAGTGGAAGGCCACTGCGCCCAACCTGGTCAAGACCGTTGAGAACGGCCGTGTCACCTACAGCCTGCCGCACCAGGCAAAGGTTGTCACCGACTCGGCAGGTACCGCGCTGTTCCTTGAGTACAAGGGCCGCAAGGTAGCCGACGCGTAATAACGTCCGGTATGCCTTCAACTGAAGAGCTTTTGGAGCGTCTCGGTGTCGATCTCGACGCCGAGACGCTCCGTCTCGCTTTAACCCATCGTTCTTACGCCTACGAACACGGCGGTCTGCCCACGAACGAGCGCCTGGAGTTCCTGGGCGACTCGATTCTGGGTTTCTCCGTGACCGACGCGCTGTACCGGGACAACCCGGACCTGCCTGAGGGTGAGCTGGCCAAACGGCGATCCGCAGTGGTGTCCACCCGGGCGCTGGCCGGCATTGCCCGCTCGCTGGATGTGGGGCAGCATGTGCTGCTCGGGCAAGGCGAAAAGCTGACCAACGGCGCGGACAAGTCCTCTATTCTTGCCGACACCATGGAAGCCCTGTTCGGCGCCACCTACCTGTGCCACGGCATCGAAACCGCACGCCAGTTGGTGATGCGCCTGATCGGGCCGCTGCTGGCAGACGCCGAGGCCCTGGGTGCCGGGACCGACTGGAAGACCAGCATCCAGGAACTGGCCGCAGCCCGGAAAATGGGCAACGTGACGTACCGCGTGGAGGGCTCGGGTCCGGACCACGCGAGGACGTTTGTGGCCACGCTACTGATCGGCACCGCCGAACACGGCCAGGGGACCGGACATTCCAAGAAGGAAGCCGAACAGGAAGCCGCCGCCTCAACGTGGCGGGACCTGCGCGGATCCCTACCCGAAGCGGTGACGGAGAACAGCGGATCGGATGCCTGAGCTGCCCGAGGTGGAGGTTGTCCGCCGCGGGCTGGCCCAGTGGGTCCGCGGCCGGACCATCACCGGCGTCGACGTCCTTGATGAACGCTCCATCCGCCGGCACACACTCGGCGCCGAGGACCTCCGCGGAAACTTGGTCGGCGCCCACATTGCCGACGTCGTCCGGCGCGGCAAGTTCCTCTGGATGCCCCTGTTGGAGGCCGATGCCACGGGTGTGAACGATTCGAACGGCGACGCCGGGAATGAACCCAAACTCGCCCTGATGGCGCACCTTGGCATGAGCGGACAACTGCTGGTAGAGGACAGCGCACAGCCGGACGAGAAGCACCTCAAAGTGCGGCTGACGCTGAGCCCGGCCAGCGATGCCGACGGCTCTCCGATGCCGGCCGAGCTGCGCTTCGTCGACCAACGGATCTTCGGCGGCATGTTTCTGGCAGATCTAGCACCCACCCGCGACGGCCACGCCGGCGGCATCTCCGAGACCGGTCTGCCGCTGATCCCCGTCGATGCCTCGCACATCGCCCGCGACCCGCTGGACCCAGCTTTCTCCTTTGACGCGTTCTACCAGCGACTCCGTGCCCGCAAGACCGGCATCAAGCGCGCCATCCTGGACCAGGCCTTGGTCTCAGGCATCGGAAACATCTATGCGGACGAGGCGCTGTGGGCTGCCAAGCTCCACTACGCCCGCCCCACGGACACGCTGCGCCGCAAGGACGCGGAACGCCTCCTCGATGCCTGCCGCGAGGTTATGACGCAGGCGCTGGCGGCCGGCGGCACCAGCTTTGACTCGCTCTACGTGAACGTCAACGGCGCCTCGGGCTACTTCGAACGGCACCTGAACGCCTACGGCCGGGAAAATGAGCCTTGCTACCGCTGCAGCGACCTGGGCCTGACCACCAAGATCCACCGGGACACCTTCATGAACCGCTCGTCCTACACCTGCCCGGTCTGCCAGCCGCGCCCGCGCAACGGACGCTGGTAGAACCCGCCTAACGCTTCAGCTCGGCCAACACTTCGTCCGTGTACTTCGGCCAGACCTCAGCGGCCCAGGGGCCGAAGTCGCGGTCGGTGAGCGCGAGGCAGGCGGCACCGGCGTCTGGATCCACCCAGAGGAAGGTGCCGGATTGGCCGAAGTGGCCAAAGGTATTCGGCGAGCTGTTCGCGCCGGTCCAGTGCGGGTCTTTGTGGTCGCGGATTTCGAAGCCGAGGCCCCAGTCATTGTCCTGCTGGCGTCCGAAGCCGGGCAGCACGCCGGATAGGCCGGGATAGGCCAGCCTGGTCGCTTCCTTCAGCGTGGACGCGGCCAGCAGCGATGGTTTTTGCAGCTCGGCGGCGAAGCGGGACAGGTCCGCGGCAGTGGATGTGGCGCCGGCGGCGGGGGAGCCCTGCAGGCTGGTGTCCGCCATGCCGAGCGGGGCCAGCACGCCTTCCTTCAGGTACTCGGCGAAGCTCATGCCCGTGGCGGCTTCCAAGGTTTCGCCGAGGACCTCGAAACCGGCGTTGGAGTAGAGCCGCCGGGCTCCCGGGGCAAAGCGGATGGTGCGGTCGCCGAAGTCGTAACCGGCGCAGTGGGCCAGCAGATGACGAACCGTGGAGCCGTCGGGACCAGCAGCCTGGTCGAGTTCCAACGCGCCTTCTTCGACCGCCATCAGCGCGGCGTAGGCACTGAGGAGTTTGGTGACCGAGGCCAGCGGGAAGCGCCGTTGCTGGTCCCCGTGAGCGGCCAGGACAGTTCCGTCCGCCCCGACGACGGCGGTGGCCGCATTGTCCACCGGCCACGACTCGATCAGCTTGACGCTCTCCACAATTGCTCCTAGCTTGCCGTTGGGCGGTAGTGGGCTGCCAGCCGGCGCAGCCCGTCCTCGATGCTGACGTCAGGTGTCCAGTCGAGTACTTCGCGCGTGCGGCGCTGGTCGAACCAGTGCGCCGTGGACAGTTGCTCGGCCAGGAATTTAGTCATGGGCGGTTCGTCCGTGACCAGTCCGCGCTTTCCGGCAGCGGTCCAGGCGCGTTCGATCGCCGCGCCGGCGCCCCGGGCCAGCCAGCCCGGGACCGACCAGCCCGGCGCCCTCACGCCGGCGGCGTCGCAAATTCCTGCGATCAGCTCGCCGACCGGTCGTGGCTGGCCGTTGGTGACCACCAGTGCCTGGCCATGCGCCTGGTCCATCCGTTCGAGCGCCCGGACGATTGCTGCCGCCGCGTTGTCGATGTAGGTGGTGTCGATCAAGGCTGCGCCGTTGTCCAGCAGGGGCAGCCGGCCGTCCCGGGCCCGTGCCACCACACGCTCCACCAACTGGGTATCGCCGGGGCCCCAGACAACGTGCGGGCGGATGGCGGCAACCCGGAAGCCGGGGGAGTCCTCGGCGAGGGCTAGCAGCTCGGCGGCGGCCTTGGACCGTGCGTAGTTGCCGTGGGCCCGCTCGGGGTCGGCGGTCCCGGCGCCCGCTCCGGCGATCGCTTCGCCGAAATGCGCCACGGACGGGGAGGAAACGAACACCACGTCGCGCACCCCGGCGGATCTGGCCGCGGCCAGCAGGGTTCGGGTGCCGTCGATGTTGGTGGCCACGAACTCGCTCCACTCACCGGTGAAGGAGACCTTCGCGGCCAGATGGATGACTGCGTGCACGCCTTGGACTGCCCGGGCGACGGCGTCGGGTTCGGTCAACGAACCCAGCACCGTCTCGGAGCCGGGGCCGATGTCGGCCGGCCGGCGCTGGAAGGTCCGGACCCGGTGGCCCTGCTCCAGCAGCAGCCGCGCGACGGCGCCGCCGAGCATGCCGCTGGCGCCGGTGACCAGGACGGTTCGGCTGTCCGCGCGGGTCTCCGCTCGGGTCTCCACGCGCTCGCTGGCGCTCGCTTGGTCGACCACCGGGGCGCTCGCTTGGTCGACCACCGAGGGGGCGGACTTGCCGGTGGTCGATGGAGGCGCGCCAGCGCCGAGTAGAGACCTGCCGCCGGCCGGGTTCTTGCTCATGGCTTGGTGATCCGTCCGCCGGCCAGCGACTTCGCCGCCCATGCGGCCAGCCTGGCCCGGTCGATCTTGGAATTGTGGCGGATGTCGGTGGGCAGCTCGGGCACCACCAGCACCGCCGCCAGATCCATATCGGTAGAGCGTACGACGGCGGAGCGCACCTGCTCGCCGAGCTCACGTGGCGCTGTTCCCGGTTTAGCGGCAGGCGCCAGCGTTTCCACCACCGCAACGGGTACCTGGGTGCCCGCCGGACCGACGCCGACGACGGCAGCCAGCCGGACGCCGTCGTGCGTTTCCGCTGCCTGCTCTGCGGCCACGGGAGTGGCGACACCGGATGCCGTGGTGATGATGTGCGTGAGCCGTCCCTCTACCCAGAGCCGCCCCTCGGCGTCGAGATGGCCTACGTCGCCGGTGCGGTGCCAGCCCGGGACGGAGACGCTGTGCTGCTGGGTGATCCAGAGGCGGTCGTAGCGGTCCTTCACATGCGGGGCGCTGACCAGGATCTCTCCGGTGACGCCGGGCTCGGTGGAGGGCTGATCGGAGACGCTGCCGTCCGGTGCCACCGCGGCGATGGCCACCGTGGCGCCGGAAACCGGGGTGCCGACGCAGACGCCGTTGCCGGAACCGGCGGCGCGGATGCCGTCCAGGCTGATGTCCGTGACCGGGAGCGCCTCGGTCATCCCGTAGGGGGTATGCAGGGTTGCGGACGGCACCAGCGACTGCACCTTGGCCAGCAGCGGTTCCGGAATCGGGGCCCCGGCAGAAAGCAACAGCTCGACGCTGGAGAGCGCCACGCGGTGTTCGTCGGTCAAGCCGTCGGCCGTGGCCAGGACGTTGGCCAGCGCGGCCGGCGATGCGAAGACCGCGGTGGCGTCCACCGCGGCGGCGGCGTCGGCCAGGGCGGCGGCGGTGAGCGTCTTCGGCGCCGTGACGTCCATGTCCGGCGTGACCGATGTGGCGCCGAGGGCCGGGCCCAGCAGGGCGAACGGCGCGAAGCCGGCCACCAGCGACGTGCCGGCCTCCAGCCCGTAGGTGTCCTTCAACGTGTCCCGCATGGCGGCCAGCTGGCGGTGCGTGTAGACCACGCCCTTGGCCGGACCGGTGGAGCCGGAGGTGAAGAGGATGGCGGCGTCGTCGTCGGGGTTCGGCGAGGTTGCCGGGGTGCGGGTCTCCACGCGCTCGCTGGCGCTCGCTTGGTCGACCACAGGGGCGCTCGAGTCGGTGGTCGATGGAGGCGCGCCGGCGCCGAGCAGAGACCGATCGGCAGCCGACGCGGCCGCGGCAGCCTCCACCAGCTCGGGCACGGTGTGGGCGATCCCGTAGAGCTTGCGCTTAGCCTCGCCCATCTCGGTGACGCTGATGCGCTGGCCGGGCCAGTTGAACAGCCGGGCGGCGCCGAAGGCGCGCTCGATGCCGACGATGAACTGGGGGCCGGCACCCTTGATGGCGCGGCTGAGTCCGGCCGGGCCGAGCCCGGCGTCGGCCACCACGATGACGGCGCCGAGCTTTAGGCAGGCATAAATCAGGCTGGTCAGTTCAATGCCCG
This sequence comes from Arthrobacter sp. NPDC055138, assembly GCF_053607305.1. Taxonomy (NCBI): domain Bacteria; kingdom Bacillati; phylum Actinomycetota; class Actinomycetes; order Micrococcales; family Micrococcaceae; genus Arthrobacter; species Arthrobacter sp. NPDC055138. The sequence goes on along the minus strand of NZ_JBSGTH010000009.1, from coordinate 28,578 downwards.
GCGGGACAAGCAAATTGATCCGGTCGCCAGCCTTGACGCCGATCCCGGCGAGGCCGTCGGCGAGCAAATCCACCTGTCCGGCGAGCTCAGCCCAGGTCAGCGTCCGTGGCCCCGCACCTGGAGCCGCAAGGGGCGCCATGTCGACGACGGCGGGGGAGTTGTCGGCGCGGCGCTCGTCGAGTTCGGCGAGCATCGGGCGGAAGGTCTCATCACGGGTCTCCACGGATCTCCGCGCAGGCCTGGCGGCCTTTGGTCGGTCACCGGAGGCGCGGGTCTCCACGCGCTCGCTGGCGCTCGCTTGGTCGACCACCGGGGTGGTCTCCACGGATCTCCGCGCAGGCCTGGCGGCCTTTGGTCGATCACCGGTAATGGGGAGCCAGGTGAAGAGGGGGGTGGCGATGTCGCGGTCTTCGGGGAGCAGATGACCGGCGCCTTCGAAGCGGTGCACGTCCGCCTGCGGCAGCCGGTCCAGCAGATCGCGCAGATAGCGGTCGGAGAAAACCGGGTCCTTGGGGCCCCACATGATCAGCGCCGGCACGTCCAGATCACGGATGCCCTCGGCCACCTGGTTCAGCGTGCTCCAGCTGGGAGCGCCCTCGTCGGCCGGGATATCCGCCACAAAGTTGCCCACGCCGGTGCGCCTGGCGGCGTGCCGGTACGGTGCCATGAACGCGTCCCTGACGTATTTTTCCAAAGGAGGATGCGCCAAGGCGTGCGTGACGCGCAGGAAGGCTGCCGACGTCGTCGTGCCCCACTGATGGACGGCGGGATGCAGCGCGAGTTTCAGCGGGGCGGGAAGCCCGAAGCCGGCGGGGTGGACGGCGGTGTTGGTCAGCACGACGCCGGCGAGTTGGCCGCGGTGCCGGGTGGCCCAGCCCAGCGAGATCACGCCGCCCCAGTCGTGCCCCACGGTGACCACCGGACCGGTGATGCCGAGCTCGGCGGTCAGGTCGCCCAGGTCCGTAATCCGGTCTTCAAGCCGGCGGAAACGCCCGGTGCGCTCGGAGAACCCCATGTCCAGCTGGTCGACGGCGACCACGCGCCACGGCGCTGCGGCGTCGCCGGCTGCGGCCAACAGAGTGCGCCAGAGGTAGGACCAGGTGGGGTTGCCGTGCACGCAGAGCAGGGTGCCGACTGGCTCGACGCCGCGTTCGGCCAGCTGCGGACCGTTGTCCAGCAGGTGCCAGGTGTGGGCACTGCCGGCCGGATCCACCGCGGCGGTGGAGGGGACGCGGACGCGGCGGGACCAGGCCGGGTCGACACCGGGCCAGAGGGGTTGGTCTACCACGCAATCTCCATCATGGTGGTGTTCAGGCCGGAGCCAACTCCCATGCAGAGCACCCGGTCGCCGCTGCTCAGCGTCTGCGACTCCTGGGCCAGCGTCATGGGAAGCGAGGCCGGCCCCACATTGCCCCACTTCGGGAAGGTGATCGGCACGCGCTCACGGACCAGATCGACCGCCTTGATGATCGCGTTGGTGTACGACGTGGAGACCTGGTGGGTGACATACCGGTCCATCGCGGTCCAGTTCCACCCATCGCGGTGGGCCTCGTGCCAGGCGCTGACCACCAGTTCCAGCCCGTTGTCCAGCAGCCCCTTGGTGTCCGTGAACATTCCGGCGGGCCCGCCAACGCACAGTTCGTGGTGCTCGGTGCCGGCACGCGAGACGCCGCCAAGGATCCGGTGTGATTCGGGGTGGACGTCGGCGGGGCCGATCACCGCTGCGGCTGCCCCCGAGCCCAAGGTGAGCGTGGCGAATTCGCGCAGGTAGTCGGCACGGGTGGAATCCGGACGGTTCAGGCGTTCAAAGGTGGTTTCCTGGGTCGGCTGGGCATCCTCGCCCGCGACGATCAACGCATATTTGATCTGCCCGGAGTCGATCATGTTGGCGGCCAGCGTGATGCCGTTGACGAAGCCCAGGCAGGCGTTGGCCAGGTCGAAGTTCATTGCCGACGACGGTAAACCCAGCCCGTGGTGGATCTTCACCGCGACCGAGGGCTCCAGGTTTACGCGCGTCACTGACGTATTGATCAGCAGCCCGATTTGGTTCGGCTCCACGCCGGCTTCGGCCATGGCCTTGGCGCCGGCTTCGATGGCGGCGTCGTCGAACGATGACTCGGGCGACCACCAGCGGCGCTCGGTCACGCCGGCAACCCGTTCAAGCAGCTTCCGGGAGAGCTTCAGGCGCTTCAGGCTGGGGGCAAGGCGCTCATCGAACTCGGCGGAAGTGACGGCTACGGGCGCCTCCACGCTAGAGACGGCCAGCAAAGCCGCGTTGTCATGTCGAAACGTCGCGTTACCGATCAATATCCAGCCTTTATTCGTCTGTCGGGGACGGTCACCTGTACACGGAGAATCCGGTATGGGCACCCGAAGTCTTAACTATGCACCCCGCGCCAACGTTCCGCACATACGTACAATGGCATTGGTTTGTGGCAATTGTCTCTGCTACTGCACTGGGACGTGTTTCGCGTCACCCTTTAAGCGCTGGTCTGCAAGAAAAAGCACTGCGGCAAGGGTGCAGGCGATGGCGGGCCAATAGGAATAGCGGAAATCAGAGGCCGGGACGATCGGGATGTAACCGAGAAGGTAAAGAAGCGCAGACCAACCGAGCGCCGCGATCTGCGCGCGCAGATATTTCGCCTTGGGGAGCAGCACGATGATAGCTGCGGCTGCCGCCAGCCAGAACCACGCCCTGAAGAACCAAGGGAACGTTTTCGCACCCAATTCCACTACATAGTCGGACAAGATGTTGTCGGCTTTGGTGGGCTGCACATAGAAGGCGGCGGGAACCGCGTGGCGGCCCGCCGTCACCGGCGCAAACTCGCTCTTGCCGACGAACAGGAACCGGGCGTAGGTCTGCGCGCGGTAGTAGGCGTACCGGGCCGGGTGTGTGACGACGTGGCTCAACCAGAGGTCGCGTACTTCCGCCTGATAAGCGATCGGCTCGAACTGCTTGCCGGTTGCCCCCCGGCCATAGCACTTCCAGTAGGCATCCCAGATCACGTCTTGGGACTGACAGACATCGCGGGCGTGTAGCAACTTGTCTTCCAATTCCTGCGGGATGTCCGCGGCCCGTATCTCCCGGGCGGGCACGGTGAAGATGATGTCGTCGAGGAAGACTTGGGACAGCTGGCCGGTTGGCTTGGGCTGGAAAACCGCGTTGAAGGCCGAACCGGCCCCCAGCAACAGCACCAGGAAAGTGACCGCCGCGGCTGTGTAGCCGGCCAGTAGGCGCCTCCTGTTCGAGGTCAGCCGTTTGCGCAGCCCGGGCGATCCGTTCCGCCACGCCCGGTAGAGCAGGAAGACCAGCGGAAGGATCGCAAAGAAGGCGTTCTTGCGGACCATGGCCCCATAAAGCAAGAAGAGCAGGGACAGGGCCAGAAGCGGGTAGCGGAGGGTAGCGAATCGCTCGGCCAGCAAGATCAAGACCGTGCCGAGCAAGAACGCGATCATCATCTGCACGTCCTTCCACAGCACACCCAGGAATGTGACGGTGAACGGCAGCAGGGGGACAGCGAGGGCGAGCGAGGAAACTAACCGGCTCCGGGTGAGATCGTGCAGATAGACCGCCAGCAGCAGCGCCGCCAAGAACGTCAACCCGATCTGCACCAGCACCATCGAGCTGATTTCGCCGGTCAGCCTGTACAAGCCCGTCCAACTGACCGTCATGATGGCGGGGTGCCAGTCGTCCAGCGGGATCCGGCCGAGGACCTGCTTGAGCTGGTGGGCGGAATCATTGGTCATGCGGCCCGGCCGGTTAGCCACCCACAGAAAAGCGGTCGCCAACAGGGCGACGACACCCACAACCGAAAGCCACCAATAGTCCGGCGCCGTCCACGGGGTCCGCCCGCCGACGAGGCTGCCGGTGCTGCCGCGGGACGGGCGGGCGGATGCACCGGTCACTGTGTCTTCCCGTCGAAACGCACCGCTTCGGCGTCCGGCTGCAGTGCATCCGCATCCTGCGGGTGCGGGGGCGGCTCCAGACGCAAATAGGCCAGCCGGGCTGCTTCACGCCGCCCACGCTTCAAAGCGTCGAGGATGATGCCGATGCAGCCCACCAGGACGGCCATCCCCATCAAAGCGGCAGCCAGGATCGCCGTCGGGAAGCGGGGGACGAAGCCGGTTTCAAAATACTCCAGCACCACGGGAACCCCCACCCCGAGCGAGATCAATGCCAGCGCCGCGGCGATGATGCCATGGAAAAGGGTCGGCCGTTCATGGCGGACCAGCTGCACGATGAGATAGAGAATTTTTAAGCCGTCGGTGTAGGTATGGAGTTTGCTTTCGCTTCCCGCGGGCCGTTCACCGAATCCGATCTCGACCTCGGCCTGCGGCAGGCGCAGCGAGGTCATGTGCACTGTGAGTTCGGTTTCGATCTCGAATTTCTTGGAGACGGCGGGGAACGACTTAACGAAGCGGCGGGAAAACACCCGGTACCCGGACAACATGTCGGAAACCTGGGATCGAAAGAGGAGGCTGACCACCCGGTTGAACATCCGGTTGCCCATTTCGTGTCCCGGGCGGTAGGACCCGGCTTCTCCGGAGGAACGAACTCCCAGCACGTGATCGTACGGGCCTGCCAGCAGGGCTTCGATCATGCGTGGCAAGGCCGCTGCCTCGTAGGTGTCGTCGCCATCGATCGTGACGTAGATGTCGGCGTCGATGTCGGCGAATGCGCGCCGGAGAACGTTGCCCTTGCCCTTGCGCGCTTCGTGCCGGACGACCGCTCCGGCTGCCCTCGCCAGTTCCGCGGTGCGGTCTGAACTGTTGTTGTCATAGACGTAGACCGTGATCCCGGGGACAGCCAACTGGAGATCCCGGACTACTGCGGCTACCGTCGGTTCTTCGTTGTGGCAGGGAACAATGGCGGCAATGCGCTGCCCCGGAAAGCTGGCTGGATCTGACACGGGAGGTTGCACCTCTATCCGGACACGGCCTGGATTAGATCTCCGTGGCCAGTGAGACCGGCCACCTCCGCTAGGTACTACACCTGTTTGTCCGCCGGGACAAGGCCGTGGTGCCGGGGAATACGCGGTTGACACGGTAGATTGTTGCAAGGAAACGTCCGCCGCGGGAGACACAACGTGCATCTTAAATCTCTGACTGTGCGGGGCTTTAAGTCTTTTGCGTCGGCGACGACTTTCGACTTCGAGCCCGGCGTGACCGCTGTTGTCGGTCCGAACGGGTCGGGCAAATCCAACGTGGTGGACGCCCTCGCGTGGGTGATGGGGGAGCAGGGCGCCAAAACCCTGCGCGGCGGCAAGATGGAGGATGTCATCTTCGCCGGCACTGCAGGCCGGCCGCCGCTGGGCCGCGCGCATGTCTCGCTAACCATCGACAACAGCGACGGCGCGCTGCCGATCGAATACTCCGAAGTCACCATTTCCCGCACCCTGTTCCGTACCGGCGGCTCCGAATACGCCATCAACGGCAGCAGTTGCCGGCTGCTGGACATCCAGGAACTGCTCTCTGACTCCGGCCTCGGCCGCGAGATGCATGTGATCGTCGGCCAGGGCCAGCTGGACAAGGTCCTGCACGCCACCCCGGAGGACCGCCGCGGCTTCGTGGAGGAGGCTGCCGGCATCCTCAAGCACCGCCGACGCAAGGAAAAGACGGTGCGCAAGCTGGAGTCCATGCAGGCGAACCTGCAGCGGCTCACCGACCTCACCGGCGAAATCCGCCGCCAGCTGACCCCGCTCGGCAAGCAGGCCGAAGTGGCCCGCCGGGCCCAGCAGGTGCAGTTCGAAGTCCGCGATGCCCGGGCCCGGCTGCTGGCGGACGAGCTGGTGGAACTGAGCACCTCGCTGGAGCAGGAGGTGGCCGACGAGGCTGCGCTGAAGTCCCGGCAGGCCGAGGTGGAGAAGACCCTGGCGTCAGGCCGCAGCCGGCTGGCCGAACTGGAGCGGCTGGCGGCGGAGGCCACACCCAAACTCAATGCTGCGCGGGACAGCTGGTACCAGCTCTCGTCAACGCGCGAACGCTTCCGCGCGCTCGCCAGCCTTGCCAATGAACGACGGCGGCTGCTCGGCTCCGCCGACCAGGAACCGGACAGCGGACGGGACCCGGAGATTCTGGAGCAGCAGGCGGCCGAGGTCCGCGAGGAGCAGGCCGAGCTGGAGTTCGAGCTGGAGGACCGCCGCGAGGTATTGGACGACGCGATCGAAGCGCGCGCCGCGGCGGAACGGGACGCGCAGGACGAAGAGAAGCGGCTGACCAACATCCTGCGGGCCGCGGCCGACCGGCGCGAAGGGCTGGCCAAGCTGGCCGGCCAAGTGGGGGCGGCACGCTCCCGGGTGGAGTCTGCCGAGGCGGAGCTGGGCCGGCTCCGCACGTCGATCACCGAGGGGGAGGAACGCCGCCGCCACGCCCAGGCCGAGTTCACCGCGCTCGAATCCCAGGCGGCAGGGGTGGAAGAAGGCGAAGAAGGCCTGGACGCCGCCTATGAGGAGGCCAGCGACGAACTGGCAGAGATCGAAGCGGAACTGGAGCAGCTGCGGGCCGACGAACGCGAGGCCGAGCGCGAGCGCGATGCTCTAACCGCCCGCAAGGAGGCCCTTGAAGTGGGGCTGAACCGGCGGGACGGCAGCGAGACGCTGCTGGCCTCCGGCACCGACGGCGTGCTGGCCCCGCTGGCGGACCTCATCACGGTGGAACCGAGCTACGAGGCCGCCATCGCCGCGGCCCTGGGCCCGCTGGCGGAAGCCGTTGCCGTCGCCGACCCGGACGCCGCCGTCCGGGCACTGGAACTGATGAAGACCGACGACGCCGGTCAAGTAGACCTGCTCATCGCCGGCTCGGTTGTCGACCGGTCTCTACTCGGCGCTGGCGCGCCTCCATCGACCACCGGCGCCAGCGACCGATCTTCGGTGGTCGACCAAGGGAGCGCCAGCGACCGCGTGGAGACCCCGGCGGGCGCCATTCCGGCGAACAGCCTGGTCCAGGCCAAGCAGGGCGTAGAGGGTGCAGTCCGCGCGCTGCTGGCCGCCGTCGTCGTGGTGGAAGACCTCCACGCCGCCGCGCGCGTTGTTGCAGCCGACCCGGCGCTCACCGCGGTCACCCGCGAAGGCGACATTTTCACGTCCTGCTCCGCTCGGGGCGGCTCCGCCGGCGGCCCCAGCCTGCTGGAGGTCCAGGCCGCCGTGGACGAGACCGCGCAGCGGCTGGAGGCCGCGACGGCCCGCGGCGAACGGGCCAAGTTTGCGATCGCCGGCGCAGCCTCGCGCCGGGACGAAGCCAAGCTGCGGGCCGACGCGGCCCTGGAACAGTTGCACGAATCCGACGCCCGGCTGGCAGCCGTGGCCGAACGGCTGGGACAGCTCGGCTCAGCGCTGCGGTCAGCCACCGGCGAGAGCGAACGGCTGGCCAAGCTGGTGGCTGCCGCCGAGGCCAACATCGTGACAGAGCAGCAGAAGCTGGCCGAAATCACCGAACGCCTCGGCGCGGCACAGGCCGCCGAGGACGCTCCGGCTGAAGCCGAACCGTCCACCGACAAGCGTGATGCGCTCGCCGCCGCGGCTACCCACGCCCGCCAGGTGGAAATGGAAGCCCGGCTGGCGCTGCGTTCCGGCGAGGAACAGCTGACCGCCATCGGCAACCGCGCGGCGTCGTTGGAGCGGGCCGCCGCGACCGAACGCCATGCCCGGGCGCAGGCGGCAGAGCGCGCCCGCAAGCGCCGGCTGCAGGCAGCCAAGGCCGCCGCCGTGGCCCAAGGCGCGCAGCAGACGCTGGCCTGGCTCGACGTCTCGGTGGATCTGGCCGAACGGGAACGCGACGAGGCCGAAGAGGTCCGCGCTGCCTGGGAGACGGAGCTGTCCACCGTGCGCTCGTCCACCGACGCGCTCGCCACAGAACTACGGGACCTGACGGACACCGTGCACCGCGACGAACTGGCCCGGGCCCAGCAGCGGCTGAAAATCGAGGCCCTGCAGACCCGGTCCATCGAAGAGCTGGGCCTGACGCCGGACCATCTGATTGCCGAGTACGGGCCGGACCAGCCGGTGCCGGTCGCCACGGCGGCGTCGACCGACAAGTGGGCCGCGCTGCGGGCTCCGGTGGACGAGGCAGGCAATGACGTGGTCGAGGGCGTTCCGTTCGTGCGCGAGGAGCAGCAGAAGCGGCTCAAGAAAGCCGAACGGGATCTGGCCGCGCTGGGCAAGGTCAATCCGCTGGCGCTGGAGGAGTTCGCCGCGCTGGAGGAACGCCACCAGTTCCTGAGCACCCAGCTGGAGGACCTGAAGGCCACGCGCAAGGACCTGCTGGACATCATCAAGGAAGTCGACGAGCGGGTGGAGCAGGTCTTCACCGAGGCCTACCGCGACACCGCCGTGCAGTTCGAGCGGGTGTTCGGCCGCTTGTTCCCCGGCGGCGAGGGCCGGCTGGTGCTCACCGATCCGGAGGACATGCTCAACACGGGCATCGAGGTGGAGGCCCGGCCGGCCGGCAAAAAAATCAAGCGGCTGTCCCTGCTTTCCGGCGGCGAGCGCTCGCTGACTGCGGTGGCACTGCTAGTAGCGATCTTCAAGGCCCGCCCGTCGCCGTTCTACGTGATGGACGAGGTGGAAGCCGCGCTGGACGACACCAACCTGGGCCGGCTGATCACCATCTTCGAGGAGCTGCGCGAATCCAGCCAGCTGATTGTCATCACGCACCAGAAGCGCACCATGGAAGTGGCCGACGCCCTGTACGGCGTGACCATGCGGGGCGACGGCGTCACCACCGTGATCTCGCAGCGGCTGGAGCATGCCAAGGCTCTGGTGGACTAAAGCAGGGAGGCGGGCGATGGTAAAGATTCCGGGGGAAACGGCGCAGCTGCTGACCATCGACGGCTGCCGGCTTCGCGTCCGGACGGTCGGCTCCGGCCCGACGGTCTTCGTGCTGGTGCACGGGATCGGCGTTTCCGGCCGTTACTTTGAACCCCTCGCGACCGAACTCGCCCGGCACGGCACCGTCCACCTGGTCGACCTGCCCGGCCACGGCGGCCTGCCCAAGCCGGAGCGAACCCTCGACCTGGTGGATTTGGCCCGGTTGGTCCACGGCGCCCTGGACCGGCTGCGGATCGGGCCCGCGGTGCTGGTGGGCCACTCGATGGGCTGCCAGGTCGTCACCGAACTGGCCCTGCTGCACCCCGGGGCGGCCACCGCGGTGGTGCTGCTGGCACCGACTTCCAACCGCCGCGAGCGTACCGCGTGGAAGCAGGGTCTGCGGCTGTTCCAGGACGGCTTCCGGGAACCGCTGGCGGTGGACGCGATCGAAGTGACCGACTATCTGCGCTGCGGGCCGCGCTGGTACCTCTCCCTGCTGCCGGCGATGCTCGGCCAGAAGCTGGAGGACCGTATCGCCGGAGTGCGGGTACCGGTGCGGATCGTCCGCGGCAGCCGGGACCCGATCGTGCCGCTGTATTGGTGCCAGGAGCTGGCCGAGGCCCTGCCGGGCACCACGGTGGACAACATCGACGGCGAGGGGCATGTGATGATGTTCCGCTCACCCGGGCCGGTGGCGCAGCTGTGCTTGGTACCGGCTGGGCCCGGCGGGGACGCCGCCGTCGGGGACCGCTCGTGAACCGGCTGCTTCGGCTGCTCCGGGTGCTGCGGCGGGCCCTGGGCTGGCTGGAGGACTACATCTACCTCGGCCGACATCACGTCCGTGGATTCCTCGCCAGGGCCGACCCGGCACAGTACCGGGGGGACCGCGCGCACAGTGCGAGCCCCGTCGTCGTTATTCCGGGTATTTACGAGTCCTGGACCTTCATGCTCCCGTTGATTGAGCATGTCCACGGCCGCGGGCATCCGGTGCACGTGGTCGAGCCGCTGGGATACAACGTCGGCAGTATCGCGCGCATGGCGGACGTCGTGGGCGACTACCTGCGTGGGCAAGGCCTGGAGAACGTGACGATCATTGCGCACAGCAAGGGCGGCCTGATCGGCAAACTCTTGATGACGACGGCGGAGCCCGCCGGGCGAGTGCAGCGGATGGTGGCCATCGGGACCCCCTTTTCCGGTTCCCGCTACGCGGCGTTTGCCGTGACGCCGATGGTCCGGGCGTTCTCGCCGAAGAACCGGATGCTGCAGCAGCTGCTGGCGAACCTGGACGTCAACCACCGGATCGTGTCCGCCTACAGCGCCTTCGACCCGCACATTCCCGGCGGCTGCTGGCTGGAAGGCGGCGTGAACATCCGGCTGGAAACCACCGGGCACTTCAAAATCCTTGCCGAGAAACGCGTTCACGACATCATCGACCAGGTGTTGGCCGGCCAGACGCCGGAATAGCTGCGAGCGGGGCGCTGTCGGAGGTCGATGGAGGCTGGTCTCCACGCGCTCGCTGGCGCTCGCTTGGTCGACCACCGGGCGGTCGGCCCATTGTCCGGCCCGCCCACCGGCGTTAGTGTCGAAACCAAGGACCACTGCAGACGGATACCGGGCAGCGGCGTTGCCGTGTTGACTGCCCGAGCAAAGGAGGCAGGCATGACGACAACCAGGACGAACCGCTTGGATCGGGGTGCGCGATGGGTTCGGTAGTTGTTTTCGCCCCGTCGCCAGGACTGACCGTGACGGTGGAGGATGTCGACGGCAGCCCGGATATCCACTCTCATGCCGGCGGGCAGGGCGTCTGGCAGGCGCGGATGCTGACAGGCCTTGGCTCGTCGGTCACCATGTGCTCCGTCTTCTCCGGCGAAACCGGCACCGTCATCAGGCATTTGATCGCCGACGAGGGCGTTGAGGTAGTACCGGTGGAGGGGCAGGGCAGCAGCGGGGCCTATATCCATGACCGGCGGGAGGGCGCCCGGGAACTGGTGGCGGAGAGTCCGGGTGAAAAGCTGACCCGCCATGACCTGGACGAACTGTACGGGCAGACCTTGAAGGTCGGCATGGACGCCGGCACCGTGATCCTCAGCGGAGCAGTCCGCGAGGACGCCGTCCCCTCCGACGTCTACCGGAGACTCGCTGCCGATCTGGGCACCGCAGGCTGCCGGGTGATCGTTGACCTGACCGGCGACCGGCTCACCGCGGCGCTCGCCGGCGGCGTCTCGGTGGCCAAAATTGCCGACGACGAACTCACCGAGAGCGGGCGCGCCAGTTCGGACGAACCCGAGGCGATCATCGAGGCCATGCACGCCCTGCATGAGGAAGGGGCCGGCACGGTCATCGTGACCCGCGCGCATTTGCCCTCGCTGATGCTGCACGAGGACGAGCTCAGCCAGATCCTCGTGCCCGAGATGCAGAGCGTTGACACTCGCGGCGCCGGGGATTCGTTGACCGCCGGGGTGGCCGCCACGCTGGCCGACGGCGGGTCGATGCACGAGGCGGTGGTGCTGGGCACGGCCGCCGGCGCGCTAAACGTCACCCGCCATGGCCTCGGCACCGGCGAAGAGGGCGCCATCCGCAACCTGACCAAGCTGGTGACGGTCTCGGCCTACCAGTCCGAGGAGCCGCCAGCTGACCAGCAGGCCAGTCCGGACGAACTGGCCCGAAAGGTCTGGAAACAATGAACACGCCGAAGATGGTCCTGATCACCAACGACGACGGCATTGACTCACCGGGGTTGCATGCCTTGGCCGCCGGCGCTTTGGAGGCCGGCCTGAACGTGACCATCGCGGCCCCGGTCACCGAAGCCAGCGGCAGCAGCGCCTCCATCACGGCCTGGGAGGACGAGGGCCGCATCCGGGTTGAGCAGCGGACGCTGGAAGGGCTCGAGTCCGTGCCGGCTTTCGCCGTGCACGGCACCCCCGGATTCATCTCCATGATCGCCACGCACGGCGCCTTTGGCGACCGGCCCGACCTGGTGCTCTCCGGGGTGAACCGCGGGGCGAACGTGGGCCGGGTGATCCTGCACTCGGGCACCGTGGGGGCCGCGCTGACCGCGGGGGTGAACGGCGGACGCGGCATGGCAGTTTCGCTGGACACCGGCCTGAACCCGGAGGGGCTGAACTGGGAGACCGCCGCGCTGCTGGCCACCGGGTTGCTGCCGTACCTGATGGACCAGCGCGCCGGCACCGTCCTGAACCTCAACGTGCCGAACGTGGACGGAACCGTGCTGCCCGAATTCCGGACCGCGACGTTGGCCGAGTTCGGCATCGTGCAAACCACGGTGGCCGAACGGGGCGAAGACCATCTCCGGTTGGCCATCGCGGACAGCCAGGAGCTGGCCCCACCGGAAAGCGACTTCGCACTGCTGGCCGCCGGCTTCGCTACGGTGACCGGAATCCAGCCGGTCACCGAAAGCCACTTGCCGGACTTCTCCGCGGTCGCGGACCGTCGTCGTTCCTAAAAATCAGTTCCCTGACACCGCGGAGCAACCGGAGGCACCATGACCCGCAGAGACCGGATAGCCGAGCCATGGGGGACACGGACCCCGTACGCCGCCGGGCAGGACTGGCCGGTGCGGGTGGACATGTACCTGCAGGACGGGCTGGAGCCGGAGGACGTGGACCGATGGGTGCAGACGGCCTCCATCCTGCACTCGAACGGGGACGCCCTGGACATTGCGGTCAAGGACGGCCGGATGGCTGGGGTGCGCGGGCGGGCCACCGACCGGGTCAATCACGGGCGGCTGGGACCCAAGGACCTCTATGGCTGGCAGGCGAACGCATCACCGGACCGGTTGACCAAGCCGCTCATTCGGGAGAACGGCAAGCTGGTGGAAACCGACTGGGACACGGCCATGGACCGGGTGGTGGGCCGGACCAAGGAGCTGCTGGACGAACAGGGCGGCAGCGCCATCGGTTTCTACACCACCGGTCAGCTGTTTGCCGAGGAGTACTACACGCTGGGCCTGGTAGCCCATAAAGGGCTGGGCACCAGCCATGTGGACGGCAACACCCGGCTGTGTACGGCGACGGCAGCGGCGGCGCTGAAGGCGTCGTTTGGCTGCGACGGCCAGCCCGGATCCTATACGGACATCGACCACGCGGACGTCATCGCGCTCTACGGGCACAACATGGCGGAGACCCAGGTGGTGCTGTGGTCCCGGGTGCTGGACCGGCTGGCCGGCCCCAACCCGCCGAAAATCGTCTGTATCGATCCGCGGTCCACGCCGGTGGCGAAGGCCGCGACCGTGCACCTGGCGCCCCGGCCGGGCACCAATGTGGCGCTGATGAACGGCCTGCTGCACGAGATCATCGCCAACGATTGGGTGGACCACGAGTACGTCACGGCCCATGCCGTGGGCTACGAGGAACTGGAACAGCGGGTGAAGGAGTATCCGCCGGAGCTCGCGGCGGACGTCTGCGACGTCCCGGTGGAAAAGATCCGCGAAGCCGCCCGTGTACTCGGCGGTGCCGAGCGGCTGTTCTCCACCGTGCTCCAGGGCTTCTACCAGTCCAATCAGGCCACCGCCGCCGCAGTCCAGGTCAATAACATCAACATCGTCCGCGGGATGCTCGGCAAACCCGGCTGCGGCATCCTGCAGATGAACGGCCAGCCGACGGCGCAGAACACCCGCGAATGCGGCGCCGACGGCGACTTCCCGGCCTTCCGCAACTGGTCCAACGACGAGCACGTCAAGGATCTGGCCAGGCTATGGAATGTTGACCCGATGGCGATCCCGCACATGTCGCCGCCCACGCACGTGATGCAGATGATGCGGTACGTGGAGGACGGGTCCATCCGGATGCTCTGGGTCAGCGGCACCAATCCCGCTGTTTCGCTGCCGGAGCTGCGCCGGATCCGCTCGATCCTGGAACAGGAGCGGTTGTTCCTGGTGGTGCAGGACATCTTCCTCTCCGAGACCGCGCAGCTGGCGGACGTGGTGCTTCCAGCGGCGACCTGGGGCGAGAAGACCGGCACCTTCACCAACGTTGATCGGACCGTCCACCTGTCGGAGAAGGCGGTGGATCCGCCGGGGGAGGCGCGACCCGACCTGGATATCTTCCTGGATTACGCCCGGCGGCTGGATCTACGGGACAAGGACGGCGGCCCGCTGGTGAAATGGCACGACCCGGAATCGGCCTTCGAAGCGTGGAAGGAGTGCACGCGCGGCCGGCCCTGCGACTATACCGGCATCACCTACCAGAAGCTGCGCGGCGCTTCGGGCATCCAGTGGCCCTGCAACGAGGACAACCCGGACGGCACCGAACGGATCTATCTGGACGGCCAGTTCTGGAGCGCGCCGGACTACTGCGAAAGCTACGGCCGGGACCTGCTCACCGGCGCCCCGCTGGAGCCGGACGAGTACAAGGCGCTGAACCCGGACGGCAAGGCGCTGCTCAAAGCCGCTGACTATTTGCCGCCGCATGAGTTGCCCAGCCAGGACTTCCCGCTGCAGCTGATCACCGGACGGACGCTCTACCACTTCCATACCCGGACCAAGACCGGCCGGGCACCGCAACTGCAGGCGGCGGCTCCCGATGTCTGGGTGGAAATGTCCCCGGCCGATGCGGCCGCCTACGGCATTGCCGAAGGGGACCTCGCCGAGGTGGCAACGCCGCGGGGGTCCGTGCAGGCCCAGGTGCGGATCAGCGGCATCAGGGACGGCGTGCTCTTCCTTCCCTTCCACTACGGCTATTGGGACACGGATGGCGGCCACCAGCCCGACGGCGCCGGGCGAGCGGCCAACGAACTGACCATCACCGACTGGGATGCCGCGTCTAAGCAGCCCATCTATAAGACCGCCGCGGCCCGGCTCAAGAAAGTTGGTGCCGGCGACGGACCGGCACCGGCTCCCACCACCACGGCCTCCGCGCCGGTCGGGGCGATTGGCCGGCAGACGGCCGGAGGCGACAGCGCCGGCGCTGACGAAGAGCTGCAGACGACCCATGGGGGAGGACTGTCATGAGGATTGGCCTGGTGCTGGAAGAGCTGCACCGATCCGAAAACGACCTGGCCCACGAACTGCTTCAGATTTCCGAACGGCACAAGGTGGACCACGAGATCTACCACCTCGGCCGCGACCTGGCCCGCTGGTCGCAGCAGCACGTGCGGGAGATCGCCGAGATCGGCCGGCAGTACGGGCTGGACCTGGACGCGGAGCCGACGGACGAGGGGGCCTGGGCCGAACGGATCCGGGAAAAGGGCAGTGAACTCCTGGGCCGCCGCGGCGACGTCGGCTTACTGCTGCTGCGCGACCTGCGGGAGGTCTATATGAAGGCGTCCGGGGTCTCCGCCGACTGGGAAATGCTGGCGCAGGCGGCCCAGGGCATCAAACACACCGACCTGCTCGGGGTGGCGCAGAAGTGCCACCCCGAGACGGTGCGCCAGATGCACTGGGCCAACTCGAAGCTCAAGGAGTCTTCGACCCAGATCCTGATCAGTTGAGCGCGGGTCAGACCAGCTGCCGCGGGATGCTGCGCTGCCAGTTCTGCGAGTAGACGCGGGGATTGCCCTTGTCCTCGTCCAGCTCGTACGCATCCAACTGTGCGTTCACCACAAAATCCGTCGGCGTGGAGGTCAGCACGGTCCTAGTCTGCACCTCGACCCGCCAGTCGCCGCGTTCGTAGCGGCGGATGGTCTGGGTCTCGCCGCGGACCGAATTCACGTCGTTCCCGCGGGAGCTATACCACTCGTTGCTGACCCGCCGGATGTCCGTGCCGGTTTCGTCGATCCGGAACCGGCCCTGGTCATTGATAATCTCCACCGTCGACGTGCCCGACTCCAGATCGCGGATGGTCCGCCAGTGGTGGTTGCCCGGGTTCAACAGCGTGGTGGCCAGCTCCGGAGCCGCTTCCGGCTCCGCGAAGGGACGCAGCTCGCCGTCGTCGGCCCGCGGTTTACGCACCGGGATGTCCAGGGTGCCGCCGGAGAAGATGGTGACGGTGGCCGGTTCCGGCGCCGGCCACACCAACGGCCAGTACGACGTCGAGACCGACAACCGCAGCCGGTGCCCGGTCGGGAACGACTGCGCCAGCCCGTTGAGGGGAATCTCGATCCGGTAGCGCTCGCCGGGTTCCAGCGGCTGCGGCTGCTCGCTGCCGTCGCGGTGAGTCAGGTTGAGCAGGCCGTAGGTGACCCGGGTGGCCTCGCCGTGCGGCGCCACATCGGAGAGTCGGACCACCAGCTGGGCGACAGGCTTGTCCGAGGCGACTTCAAACGCGGCTACCGGCCGGCCGAAGACTTCAAGATCATCCTCCAGCGGTTCGGTCTCGTAGACCAGCGAGCCGCCGTCCTCTTCGCGCTGGTCGGAGGGCAGGTCGGGCAGCGCCGCGTAGGACGCCCACTTGCCGGCGAACATGCCCACGCTCAGCGGCGAGAGCAGGTCGACGCCGCCGCCGGGCTCCACCGGCGAGCCTTCCGGGAACAAGCCGTAACGGCCCAGCTGCCAGCGCTGATTCTCGATGTTCGGCGACGGCCAGGACGGTTCGGCCACCCAGTGGCCGGGACGGTCCTCATAGGAGGGCTCGGGGGAGACCGCGTCCTGCATCCAGGCCCGGACCATCGGCTCGTCCATCATGCCGGTGTCTTTGTCCTTCAGCCAGTGGTCCCACCAGCGCACCGCCTCCTGCAGGAAGCCGATGGCCGGACCGGGCACGCCCAGATGCGGGTACTTGTGCCCCCAGGGGCCGATCAGGCCCTGGCGCGGCACGTCCAGGTTCTCCATCAGGCGGAAAATGGCGTTGGTGTAGCCGTCCGCCCAGCCGCCCACGGCCATGACCGGGATCTTCACCTGCGAGTAGTCTTCACAGACCGACGCCGGCTTCCAATACTCGCCGCGGGTCTGATTTTCCAGCCAGGTCTCCAGCCAGAGGCCGCTGCCGGAAAGCCGCTCCTGCCACATCTCGCGCCAGCGCTCGCCGACGATTTCCGGGTCCGGCGGCAGGCTGTTGAAGGCAAACATCACGGTGGCCTCGGAGAGGTTGTCGGCCAGCAGGCAGCCGCCCATGTAGTGCATGTTGTCCACGTACAGGTCGTCGGTGGCCGAGGCACTGATGATCGCCTTCAAGGCCGGAGGCTGGCGGGCGGCCATCTGCAGGCTGTTGAAGCCGCCCCAGGAGATACCCATCATTCCCACCTTGCCGTCGCACCACGGCTGGTCGGCCAGCCAGGCGATCACGTCCTCGGCGTCTTCGTGTTCCTGCGGCCGGTATTCGTCAGTCATCACGCCGTCGGAATCGCCGCTGCCGCGCATGTCCACGCGGACGCTGATGTAGCCGTGGCCGGCCATATAAGGATGGTTCAATTCGTCGCGGCCGCGGGAGTTGTCCCGCTTGCGGTACGGGATGTATTCGAGGATGGCCGGCACCGGAAGTTGCTCGGCACCCTCCGGCATCCAGATCCGCGCCGCCAGCCGTGCGCCGTCGCGCATCGGAATGAAGACGTTTTCGATGGCATGGACTGTGTGCGGAAAGTTCTCGATGGTTTTCATGCAGTGCTCAGTGCTCCTTTCGGCTGTTCTCTGCACCAGGGGCCCGCACCGGGTGCGGATGCGCAGGATACGCGTGTGCCGGGCCGCGTGGCTGCGGCCCGGCACACGCAGCGGGGCTATGCGGCGGCGACTGCCTCGAACTCGAACGGCAGCAAGTCGACCGCGGCGTTGTAGCGCTCCACCAGCTGGTCGCGGTCGTCGGCGCCCACATACAGGATGCCGATGACGTAGCGGTAGCTGTCCTGGTTGGGCAGTTCGGACAACCGGTCGCCCACCTGCGCCTGCAGGGTGAAACTGGCCTGCGGGATCCGCTTGGCCAGCCGGGCTATGTCCAGCTCGCCCGGGACGCTGGTCACGATGGCGTCTTCGTCGTGGAAGACCATGCACTGGGAGGCGACGGCGAATTCACCCTTGCGGTGCGGCATAGACGGTTCGACGCCCTGCGCAATGTCGATGGCGACCTCGTGGTTGGACACGCCGTCCACCTTGGCGAAGAGATCGCTGTGCGACTGGGAAATGCGGGTGTTGAACTCGATCAGCCAGAGCTGATCCTCCGCCTGGTCCCACATGAATTCGGCGTTGAAGCAGCCGTTGTCGAAACCAACGTGCCGCAGGTACCGCTCGGCCAGGTCGATCATGCGCTGCTGGACAGCCTCCGGGACGCTGTTCGCCGGGTAGTCCAGCCGTTCGAAGCTGGTCCCGGCGGCGTCCTTGTGCATGTCGAAGACGCCGTGGACGTTGTACGAGCCGCGGAACATGGTGCCTTCGGGGGCGGCCTGGGTTCCGGCGACGAACTGTTCGGCCAGACAGGTGTTCCCGCCGGCATTCTGCAATTCCGCCGGCAGATCCACCATCTTCAGGACCTCGTTGAAGGCATCCCCGACCTGCTCGATCTCCGCCCGGATCTGCCCGATGGCGTGATTGAAGTCTTCTTCGCTGCGGATCTCGAATCCGAGGTTGGACGAGTGCGCCTTCACCGGTTTGACCCAGAAGGGGAACGGAATGTCGATCTGCTGCAAAGCATCGTCGTCGAACGGATCAAAGGAGGCGAACTGCGGAACTACCTCGGGGATGGACGCCTGCTGCTCCAGCCGGCTCCAATACTTGTGTTCGCATTTGAGCACGCTCTCCAGCGACGGCGCGGCGATGCCGTACTCCTTGGCGAGGATGGGGCCGATGACGCTGGTGGGGAAATCCCAGTGGGAGACGATCGCGTCCACGCTGCCGTCGAATTCGCGCAACTGCCGACGTGCTGCCTCCAGCAAGCCCTGGAAATCGATCTCCTGCGCGCCGACCAGTCGGTCGTAGTCCAGCAGGCTGTGGAAAGTGTAGTTCTCGGCTCCGCGGACGGTCTCAAGTTCGCCGGCCTGAAAGTCGGTCAGTCCCAGAATAAATACGTTCTTCAAATCATGCCTCCCGTTGTTGGTGGTGACCCTCATGGGCCGTGCAGGTGCACAGGCCGTGGAAAGGATCGGTTGATCGGGTGGGGTCTTTCGACCCAACCACGCACCAGATGGGCCGTCAAGGCACCGGGCGGGCCGGAAGGGTGGGGCCGGACAGGACGCCCGCCGCCGTCGAGGGGGCAGGCAGGGCCGCTGTGATTTACGGCATGATGGGGAGATGGCGCAGAAACAGGCACCGTCGGAGCAGCCCATGAGCGACTTCTCGAAGGGCTTTGACTACCCGATGTATGTGGTCACCGCCGTGGGCGGCGGCGAGCGGTCCGGCTGCCTGGTTGGCTTCGCCACGCAGTGCAGCCTGAAGCCAGCACTGTTCTTGGTCTGCATCTCGCAGCTGAACCACACCCATCCGGTGGCGTTGGAGGCCACCGTCCTCGCGGTGCATGTGCTGGCGCGCAGCCAACGGGCGCTCGCAGAAATCTTCGGCGAAACCACCGGTGACCAGGTGGACAAGTTCTCCCGCTGCGACTGGGAGCCGGGGCCGGAGGACGTTCCGCTGCTGGCGGACGCTGCGCGGGTCATGGTGGGCCGGGTGGTGAAAAAAGTGGATCTGGGCGACCACACCGGCTTCCTGTTGGCGCCGATTGAGACTCGCGGGGGAGAGGCCACCGACCTTTTGTCCTTCAGCGACGTCAAGGATTTCGACGCCGGCCATCCCGCCTAGCGCCCGCCATCCTGCCTGACGCCTGCTATTCCGCTTAGCGCCCGCCATCATGCCTGACGCCTGCTATCCCGACGCCGGCTTCCCGCCCAGGGCTCGGGGCGGCGAGTGAACCGTGCCGGGCCGTTACTGCTGGGCCAGCCGTCCGCGGACCATCTCGCTGACCGCTTTGCCGTTGTAGCGGCCGGCGACCTTCTCGGTGACCGGCTTCATCACCGCTCCCATCTGGCGCATGGACAGTTCCACTCCGTCTGCCTTGAGACCGGCGATGGTGCTGTCCACAATCTCCGCCACCTCGGCTTCGCTCAACGGCTTGGGCAGGTATGCCTCGATGATGTCGGCTTCCGCGCTCTCTGCAGCGGCCCGTTCCGACTCGCCGGCTTCGGTATAGATCCGGGCGGTATCGCGGCGTTTGGCCGCCTCCTTCTGCAACAGGGTAGTGATCTGGGCATCGTCCAGCTCCACCGGCGTCTTGCCTGACTTTTCCTTGGTGGTGATCTCGCCCAGCACATTGCGGACGGTGGTCAGCGCCGTCTTGTTCCCGGCCTTCATATGGGCGACGACGTCGGCCTGCAGCTGCTCTTTCAAAGTCACGTCAGTTTCCTTGCTTCGGTGTAGGTGGTCAGTGGGTGGGTCGGTTCTGTGGGATCGGTTGTGCCGTCAGTCGGTGGCGTAGCGGGTGACGAAGTTGTGCAGGATTCGCTGCGGCACGGACACCGTCTTGTTGCGCACCTGCTCCATCACAGCCTCCGCTTGGTCGGGCGGAAAGTAGCCTGCATCCCGGTAGATCCAGATCCGGGTCAGCAGGCCTTCGGTATCCAATTCGGCGTGAAACTGGGTGGCGTAAAGGTTGTTCTGGAGCCGGAACATTTGGTACGGGCAGTGCTCCGATGCGGCCAGATGGACCGCGCCCGCGGGCAACACGGAACAGGCTTCTTTGTGTCCCACGAAGGCGCTGAATTCCCGCGTCAGGCCGGACAGCAGGGGATCGGCGGCACCGTCGTCGGTCAACACTACCTGGACTGCGCCGATCGGCTCACCGTATTGCCGGTCCACCACTCCGCCGCGGTGCCGTCCCAGCGTGCCCACGCCGTAGCAGGCTCCCAGGAATGGATAATCGCGGGCGACGACGGTGTCCAGCAGTTGCTCCAGCTCGGCTTCCACCCGCAGCTGGACGGACGACTTGGTTGCGTCGTCGTCGCTGGAAGTGAACGGGCTGCCGCCCAGGATGATGCCGCTGTAGTCGTCCAGATTGATGGCCGGCATCGGCCCGGCTTCCAGCCGAACCCGGCGCAGCTGATCCGGCTCCAGACCACCGAATCGGGCGAAGGCCGCATATTCCTCATCGGCTGCGGTGTCGTCGGCCCGTGTGGCCAGCAGCAGGAACGGCTTCATGCGTTGATCGTACAGTCGCCGTGCGGTCTGCCGGTACGGAAGGTGGTGGGCGCGGTCGCCTGATGCGTCCGGCCGTAGCTGCTGCTGCCCCGGTCGGGCGGCCCGGCCGCCGCGCGCGGTCGGGCAGCCCTACCGCAGGCAACCATGCCGCCAAGCGCTCAGGCAGGCTTCCACGGTTTGTCCCAGCTCTTCGGTTTGGCCGAGGGGAAGCGGCGCCAGAGCGTCTGGAACTCTGACACCGCCTCCTGGGCCGCCGCCTGTTCGAGGGCGTCAAGACGGCCGTAGAGGAAGGTATCCTCGCCGTCGTAGGCTGCCTTGGCCGCCACTCGGCGCAGCAGTTGGCGTGCCACCACGGCATCTTGGTGTTCGCCCAACACGCTCTGAATTTCATGGGCCGCTTGGCCCAAGTCCGCGGCGCCGATGGGGGAGAGTACCGCCGCCGCTTCGGCGGCATAGCGCAGCCGCTTGGCCCGTTTGCGGGCCTCATGCAGCGCTAGTTCCGCCTGTTCCGAGCCCTCCGGGGCGGCGATGGCGGAGCTGGCTGCTGCGCGCAGACGCTTGAACTGCCGGCCCACTAGCCGGGGCACAACCTGCCGGACGGGTTCGGAGGCCAGCGGGGCCAGTTGCGGCTGGCCCAGCCAGGCCTCGATGTCCTTCACAAGCCGGCGGTAACGCTTGCCGTTGAGGGCCCGCACCACCTGCCGGTGTCCGGCGTGCAGCCGTTCCGCCAGCTCGGCGTTCAGACGGCGGACGGCAGGTGCCGTGCCGGGAGCGCCCGGCACTACCCTCCGCTCCAATTGCCGGTCCAACTGCAGGTCCAGATCCGCGCGTGCATTCCCGGGCGCCTCGTCCGTTCCGTCCCCGTCGTCGGACCCGGCCGTCCCGCCGTTGTCCCGCTCGCGGCCCCGGGCCTCGCCGTTGGCCCGGGCCTCGCCGTCGGCCTGGGCCTCGCCGTCGGCCTGGGCCTCGCCGTCGGCCTGGTCTTCGACGGCGACGGCCAGCAACTGCCCCAGGCGTTCGGCCTGCACCTCCGCGTCCCTGGCGGCAGCCAGTTCGCCGGCGAGCCACTTCAGTTCGGCCTGCAGCAGGTCCGGCGGCGGGTCCAACAGTTTCCGGTAGGCCTTCAAGACCGAGCGCAGCCGGCGGGTCGCGGTGCGTAGCTGGTGCACGGCATCCGGGGCGTTCCGCCGGGCGGGCCCGGCCAGTTCCTTGAGTTGAAGAAAATGCCCGCGGGCAGCATGCAGCAGCAAGTCGCCGGCCGGGCCTTTGAGGCTCGGTTCGGCGTGCGGTGGCAGCGGCGGCGCACCCTGCTCGTGGCCCGCCGATGCGCCCCGCTCGTGGTCTGGCTGTGCAGCCTTCGGCCCGCCCTGGTCCGAGCCTTTGGTGGACATGCCCGCAGTGTACCGCGGACGGAAATCGGTCCTCCGGCGCGCCTGCACGGCGGGCCGTGGTGGCCGGTAGGCTAGACCCCGTGGACGCAACCATGATCATCATTTACGTAGTCATCGCCATCGCCGTCATCGGCCTCGTGGCAACTCTTTTGCTGCGCGGGCGCAGGACTCCGCCGGGCACCTACACCACCACCCGGGACGCCAACGACCCGGCCGCGCCGCCGGCCGGGGGCGGCACCGACACACTGGAAGCGCCCCGCGGACCAACGGCCACGGCACCGCCCATCGGGGTGCCGACCGAAGAGGAACCGCTGCCGGTCGGCGTCGAAATTCCGGAGGACGCCGCGGCGCTGGAGACCATTCCGGTGGAAACACCGGCGCCGGTGCAGGGCCGCCTGGCCCGGTTGCGCGCCCGGCTGGTCAAGTCCAACAACGCGCTGGGCAAGGGACTGCTGGCGCTGCTCGCGAGCGACAAGATCGACGAGGACGTCTGGGACGAAATCGAAGAGACCCTGCTGCTGGCCGACCTCGGCACGGACCCGACGCTGGAACTGGTGGACGCGCTCAGGGACCGGGTGAAGGTGGAGGGCAGCCGGAACCCGGAGCAGGTCAAGGCCATGCTGCGCGAGGAACTGATCAAGCTGGTGGACCCGTCCATGGACCGGTCGCTGGCCGTGATGCGCCACGCCGACCGCCCCGCCGTGATGATGGTGGTGGGCGTCAACGGCGTCGGCAAGACCACCACGGTGGGCAAGCTGGCCCGCGTGCTGGTGGCCGAGGACAAGGACGTGATCCTGGGCGCCGCGGATACCTTCCGTGCGGCCGCGGCCGAGCAGCTCGCCACCTGGGGCTCGCGCGTGGGAGTTCCCACGGTGAAGTCCGACGTCGATGGTGCGGACCCAGCCTCCGTCGCCTTTGAGGCGGTCAAGGCCGGCATCGACCAGGAAGTCGACGTGGTCATGGTGGACACCGCTGGCCGCCTGCAGAACAAGGTGGGCCTGATGGACGAACTCGGCAAGGTCAAGCGAGTGATCGAAAAGCAGGCCACGGTCGATGAAGTCCTGCTGGTGCTGGACGCCACCACCGGCCAGAACGGGCTGAACCAGGCCAAGGTCTTCGCGGAGGTCGTCAACATCACCGGTATCGTGCTGACCAAGCTCGACGGCACCGCCAAGGGCGGCATCGTGGTGGCCATCCAGCGCAGCCTGGGCGTGCCGGTGAAGCTGGTGGGCCTGGGCGAAGGCGCCGACGACCTGGCCCCGTTCGAAACCGAAGACTTCGTGGACGCGCTGCTGAACTAGTTGGACGTGCCGCTGAACTAGTTGGACGCGCTGCTGAACTAGTAGGCCGCGGTGCCCACTAAGGCGCCGCCCGCTATGGGCAGCGCACACCCAGCGCACACCGCACGACGGCGATCCCTCCTGCCGGGCCTGACGCCCGGTGGGAGGGATTTTCCTTTAAATCGCGGTGGATTAAGCCGCAGTGGAGCGCAGGCTCTGCCGACGCTTCGTCGACTGCGCGCCCGCTTCGGACGATACGCCCGGGGTGCGGAGGGCGATGAGCAAACCCCAGAGCACCGCGGCGATGGCCAGCAGCGTGACGTCCACGCTGCCTCCGGCCTCCGGACCGAGGAGCCAGCTGATACCGAGCGACACGGCGCTGAAGCTCAGCACGGTCCGCAGAAGAGCACGCGCCGGGGGCCAGAGCGCATGCAGCAGGCTTGCCGCGGCCAGCGTCAGGCCCAGGGCGCCTTGGACCGGCCAGTGGTCGATGCCCATAGTCCAGTATTCGGGCTCTGACCCTGTGGTGCGGGAAAAGTTGAGCGCGTACCAGGCGTAGGCGGCCCAGAAGGGGAGGGCCAGCACGGCCAGCACGAGCAGCGGCCAGTCCACCGACAACACCGGCTTCTGGTACCGAGTGTCGGCCCGTCGGGCGGACCACAGCAGGCCGAGGGTCATGACGCCTAGCACCCCGGCCATCACCACCGGGCCGAAGCTGAAGCCGAGCAATGCACCAAGGAGGAGCGCCGCCGTCGTGAGCCACAGCAGGGCGAGGACCGGCCAAACGTCCCGTGGCCGGAACACAGCCCAGCCGAATGGGAGGGCCACTGCGAAGGTGGTGAGGACGCCCCAGCTGCTCTCCAGCGCCGCAACCTCGGCGAAGAAGGAATCCTCAACGAACATGGTTGACAGATCGATCACTCCGAAACCGGGCAGCACGGCCCAGAAAAGCACCGCGAACCCCGCGAAAATGCGTCCCCCAACGGTCATGGGTCAGAGAATAGCGGTGCACACGGTGCTTGGCTACAGACGCGAGCCTGGCGCAGAAACTGCCGTTTGCCGGCGGTCTTGCCGGGTGGCGCGGGTCAGTCCGCCGCAGCTTCCTTGACGGGTTTCATCAGCGTCTCTCGGCCGAACACCAGCCAGAGCAGGGCGGAGGCCAGCATGACCGCACCGGTGACGCCGAAGGCCCAGGCATAGTTAAGCCGGTCGGCCAGCATTCCGGCCAGGACCGGGCCGATGATGGCCCCGGCATCGGTGCCCATCTGGAAGACGGCCAGCACCTTGCCGCCGGTGCGGTCATTGCCGATGATGTCGCCGACGGCGGCCTGCTGCGCCGGCCCGAGCAGCCCGGATCCGAAGCCGGCAATCACTGAGGCCGCCACGAAGGCCGGTACGGAATCGATGAAACCGATGGCTGCGATGGCAAGTCCGGCGACAGTGAGTCCGGCGACCACCAGCGGGCGGCGGCCGACGTTGTCCGCGAGTCGGCCGGAGAAGGTCAGGGCCATCGCGTTGCCGACGGCGAAGACGGCCAGCGCCAGGCCGGCGGTCGCCGGACCGGCACCCAGCACGGCCGCAGCGAACAGCGGAATGAGTGCCATCCGGACGCCGAAGGTGGCCCAGCCATTGGCGAAGGCTGAGACGACGGCGGCGCGATAGCCGGGATCCGACAGCGCCTCGCGCAGATCCATCGCGACCGGCGCCGGCCCGTCGTCGGCGGTCCTGGGGGCGGGCTTCTTCAGCAGGACGGCGACGACGGCGGCCGCCACGACCAGGGCCACGGCATAGACCACGAAAGGCATCCGGAGGCCGAACCCGGCCAGCAGGCCACCGACCACCGGCCCCAGGATGCCGCCCATCAGGAAGGTGCCCGCGTAGAGGCTGGAGACCCGGCCGCGTCCGTTCGGCGGGGCCAGCCTGAGGATCAGCGCCATGGCCGACACCGTGAACATGGTTGACCCCAGGCCGCCGAGGCCGCGGAAGATCAGCAGCTGCCAATAGTCCTGCGCCATCGCGCAGGCTCCGGTCGAAGCGGCCACAATCAGCAGCCCGGTGAGGTAGACGCGGCGCTCGCCCCAACGGCCCACCAGCACCCCGCCGGCGGGAGCGAACACCAGCCGGGCGAAGGCAAACACACTGACAATCACGCTCGCGGCCGCCACGCCGACGTCGAAACTGGCGGCGAACTGCGGCAGCACCGGCGCCACCAAGCCGTATCCGAGCGCGATCACAAAGGCTGCCGCAATCAGGACCTTGATATCCCGCGGCAGCGGAGTCTGCGCTTCCCGGCCCGGGCGTTGCAGACCGGGCAGGCGGATATGGCGCTCCGTGCGGCGTGAAACTGGCATGTCATCAAGCCTAGCCCGGTTAAATTGGCGTCCTCGTGACAGTGGCCCGGGGCCACGGCCACTCCGCGCACGACCGGGTGGGCAGCGCCGTCGTTCGTAGCAGGTGCCACCCCACATGTGCCACGCCGCGGTCGGAATCGGGCGCCGCCGTCGTGCGTTTGCCACCGCCGTAACACTGCCGAAACACGCCGGACAAGCCGGTTTTACCTGGGCGGGTTTCTTGTAACACTCCCGCAATGCACGCTCCGGTTTGCCGAAACACGTCGTCGTCAGGCTTGAGTCAGCGGCGGGAAGCTACCTGCCGAAGGACGAGAGGACGTGAAGATGGATCTGTCAGCAGGTCACGTCTGGGTAATGATTTCGGCAGCCTTGGTGCTGCTCATGACGCCGGGATTGGCGTTCTTCTACGGCGGCATGACGAGGGCCAAGTCGGCCCTGAACATGATGATGATGAGTTTTTCCGCGATCGCGCTGGTTGCGGTGGTCTGGGTGCTCTGGGGTTACTCCATGAGCAGCGGCGAGGGAGTGGCTCAGCTCTTCGGCAATCCGATCGCCGCCTTCGGCCTTGAGTCGCTGCTGAACACCGAAGACCTGATTGGCGCAGGCTACGGTGCCACATTCGCGATCATCACGGTGGCGCTCATCTCCGGCGCCATCGCCGACCGGGCAAAGTTCGGCGCGTGGGCGCTCTTCGTACCGATCTGGGTCACGCTGGTGTACTGCCCGCTGGCCTTCATGATCTGGGGCGGGGGACTGCTCGGCGCTGAAGGAGCCATCGGCGCGTGGGCCGGAGAAGCAATCGACTTCGCCGGCGGCACCGTGGTGCACATCAACGCCGGCGTGGCCGGCCTGATCCTGGCCCTGATCCTGGGCAAGCGCAAGGGCTTCGGCAAGGACCCGGCCCAGCGCCCGCACAACATTCCGCTGGTGATGCTTGGCGCCGCTCTGCTGTGGTTCGGCTGGTTCGGCTTCAACGGCGGCGCGGCAGGTTCGGCCGAGGAAGCCGGGCTGATTTGGGTCAACACCATGGCCGCTCCGGCAGCCGCCATGCTGGGCTGGCTGGTGACCGAGCGCATCCGCGACGGCCGTCCCACCTCGCTGGGGGCAGCATCCGGCGTGGTTGCAGGCCTAGTGGCCATCACCCCGGCCTGTGCGAACGTCTCCCCGGTGGGCGCAGTTGGCCTGGGCTTGGTGGCCGGCGTGCTGGCAGCGCTGGCGGTCGGGCTGAAGTACCGGTTCGGTTATGACGATTCGCTGGACGTGGTGGGTGTCCATCTGGTGGCGGGCCTGGTCGGCACGCTGGCCCTGGGCTTCATCGCCCTGCCAGTCGAGGGTGTTGGCGGCGGCCTCTTCTACGGCGGCGGCGTCGCCCAACTGTGGGCACAGACCGTGGCCGCAGTGGTATCCGTGGTGTTCTGCGCGGTGCTCACCGTCCTCATCGGGCTGGCGATCCACAAGACCATCGGCTTCCGGGTGACCGAAGAGCAAGAGGTCACTGGCGTGGACCTGACCCAGCACGCCGAATCCGCCTACGAGTTCGGCGGCCTGGGGACCGGCGGCACGTTCATCCCACACCCGGCTACCGACCGCAGCGCGCATGACGCGGGCGCCCGATCCGCCATCAAGGAAGAGGTCAACGCATGAAACTGGTGACAGCGATCATTCGGCCGCAAAAGCTCGACGCCGTCCGCAACAGCTTGGAAAGCTACGGCGTCCAGGGCCTGACCATCAGCCAGGCAAGCGGATATGGCCGGCAGCGCGGTCACACCGAGGTTTACCGCGGCGCGGAATACACCGTGGACCTGCTGCCCAAGATCCGGATCGAAGTGCTGGTCGCGGACGAACAGGCGGACGACATCGTCGATGTCCTGGTCGCCACGGCCAATACCGGCCACGCCGGCGACGGCAAGGTCTGGCTGGTTGACGTCCACGAAGCCGTGCGGGTGCGCACCGGCGAACGTGGTGAGGCAGCCATCTAGGCCGCGTACTCTCCGACAGTTCCAAAGCCCGGTTGCTTTGGCCGCCCCTGTGGCGGCCGGGCAGCCGGGTTTTTGGTGTGCGCGCATGGAATGGTTTGCTATGCGCTGGAATCGAGATCACCCGACGAACCAGTTGGCGACTTGTCCTATTCAGGCGGGTCTTCTCCTTCATAAGACGCTCGTCACCTTCGGCAGCGGTGTTGTCCTACACAGGGCCAAATCAACTGGCGCTTTTGCACATAGGCCGAACATCCGTTCTACCAGGAGCTTGCGCTGCGTAGCGTTGAAGCATGGCAGCGGAACCGTTGGACGAGGCGCAGGAGCCGGAGGAGCACTCCGGCTCCGGCTCCTGCGCCTCTCCGTCGGACTCCCCGTCGACGCCTTCTTCCGACCCCGCGCTCGTGTCCTCTCAAGAGCCCTCCGATGGCGATTCCAGTTCCAGCGACGGCGCCGCTGACGGGCTAGTCGAAGTCGGCGACACCACTGGCTCAAAGGAAACTCCTGATGCACTTGCTGCTGGAACAGGCACCATGGGACAGGAAGATATCGCCCCGGTCGAGATGCCTCCGGCGCGCGAGTTGTGGGAGGAGGACTGGCGGGAACTGGAACCGGCGGAACTGGCCGGGCTGCTCGCCGGCACCGACCCCGAGACCCTGGACGACTGGTCCGTACTCGAATACCTCAAAGCCGTCCGCAAACACGAGGCCTGGACCCAGTCCCGCCGCACCCACGGCCTGCACCGGATGGCCGTGCTCCGGCCCGCCAC
>NZ_JBSGTH010000008.1:0-107556 GCF_053607305.1 Arthrobacter sp. NPDC055138 | reverse complement strand
GAGGATATTCACTGAGTCAACGAAGCCGCTATCCGGAGGTTTTCAAATGAGGCAACGAATCAGACTTCCCGGAGGTATTGCAATGAGGCAACAGGCACCCCCTAATTCAGGGGAGATCCCCCGAATACGCAGTGGTGTACGGCTCAGTCCCGGCTGCGGCATTGGGGTCTCGCGGAGGTGCTCATGGCGCGAAGGCAGGCCGTGCCATAGAAGAAGGCCCGGCCTGCCCGGAGCGCGGCACCTCAATTCGGGTGCTTCGTACCGTCTACCTCTTGACCGACAGGATCCGGCGCTTGACCCGGCCGAGATCGCGACGGATCCGGCGAGCCAGACGCGGGCTTTTGCCGGCCACCCACGCCGCAGCGACGCTGCCCGCGGGAACCGGGCTGCTGGACCTGAGACGGCATTCGACCTCGTCCTTCGCACCCGTAATGGTCAGGCGAAGACCGGCGGGATGCGAGGAGGCAATGGTGCCCGCCAACGCCGTGACGTATACGTCGTATTCCCCGGGCATGGTGCGGTCCAGCACGAGGCCTTCGCCGGACCTTGTTCCGAAATTGGTGAATCGGTAGTCACCGAGCGGATCGCCCACCTTGTCGCCTGGGAAGGCCCTCCGGTTGGTCGCGAGAAGATGCGTGCCCACGACGTTGCGGGTGCCTGCTTCCGTCAGGACCAGATAGTAGCGGACGTCGTTGCGGCGTAGTGTCCGCACCGAGGGCAGGACATAGCGGCCACCTATGTGTACCTTGTTGCCGCGTGCCCAGGTCTTGCTAAGCCTAAAGTGGCTGCCCGGCATCTGATTTGTCAGCACCGGCCCCTTGAGCAGTTCCACGGCTGTTCCCGTCGAGCGCAGGCGCACCAGATGCTGGCCCGTAACCAGGGCAGAATCACGTGGTTCGGCGGGAACTGCGTCCACCGTGGCTGTCACGCCACCGTGTTCAATTTCGAGGTTGAGGGAATACCGCCCTTCGGGGAGTTCCGAGAGGTCGATTCCGCCGCGCTGCTCAGTCGCGAATCTGCCGTAGGAATAGTCGCAGAATTCGTTCTCGAAGTAGGTGCGGTTAAGTCGGTCGTCAAGCACGCTTTCCAAGGTGTAGCTCGTTCTGGCCGCGTCGGAGTCGAGGACTAATTTCCGGGATGGCTGGCCCGATCCTTTGGTGCCCACGCCCTTAATGAACAGGATTCCTTCCGGATAAAAGCGGTCTTCCTTAAGCGCCAGCGACGTCAGCCGGCAAACGGTTTCCTGGCGTACGCGGACGGTTTCAATGGAAGGCGTCTCTACCGACGATTTAAAGGCATTCGTGCCGTTCCGCACCTGACCGAACCGCGGCACAGCGCCCTCACCGAGCGCAGCGATAGTGGCCAGCAGCAGGGGCACATTGTAGGAGCCCACGTCGCGGTGCCGCACCACAAGCGGGGAGTCAGTAACGATGAAGTTGAAATTATCGTACCGCTCATAGTCTGGGAGGAATGGGGCGATGTCCGTCTTATATTGAGGGTCTGCCTCCGACGAAAACAGATAGAGGTTGCGGTCCAGATTCTGGTCATTGGCCAGAAGCGAGGGCAGCAGGCTGTCCAACTCCGCTATCCCTTCGTCTGTCTCCGTTCCGATGAGTTGCTTGATGACGTGCGGCCTGAGCCGCCGGTTCGCGCTGCCGATTCTCATGCGCGGTACTACGGCTATGACATTCGGGTAGTCATTGACCAGTGCATGGTACAGAGCCCCGCTGGCGCCCTTGGAGAATCCGAGGAAAGTGCAGTGATGCTTCTCCAGGCCGCGTTCGAGCCGGACCTTCTCAATCAGCGCGGCAACAGCATCGGCGACGACGGTCCCCCGTCGATGCGTGCGGATGTAGTAGGAGAAATCACCGTCAAAGCGGTCTCGGATCCACAGAATGTCGGTGCGGATACCGTCCACGACCGATCCGTCGAGGTCGTAGCGTTTGTTTTCGCCGAAGCCCCCGGAGAAAACCACCAGAAGGTGCCGCCGATCCTGCAGCGAGCGCCGGAACTTATAGGTGACTGAGAGCCCTTGGAAGACGAATTCTTGGTCATCAGCGTGCATTGTCATCCTCGGGAATTGCGGAGTGGGGCCTTCAACATCTTAGCCGCGCGGCCACACGGTCCTCGGAAGAGGCGCGCACGCTACAGAACTTGGCCTTGAGGACACCCAGGAACCGCGCCCGCCGGCCTGAGCAGAAGTGCATCAGGCGAGCTGCGCAGAGAGACGTCAGACAAGCCTTCACGGGACCGCCATGAGCTTACGGGAGTTTGACCCTAGCGAAAACCATGTTGTGGTCGGAGCCAGGGACCGAGCGGAGCCTTCCCTTCTTGTCGACGTCGACGACGTTTTCATAGGAAAGAGTGCCGTGGACGTTCTTGGTGAAGATGTAGTCGATTCGCGACCACGAGGTTTCCTGCTTCTTGTGATAGCCGTTGAAGGTCGAGTATCGGTAGTTTTTCTTGGAAGCGCTTGAGGCCGCGTCCGTCCAGCCCAGATCCATCATTGTCTCGTGGGGCGTGTTGGAGGGCAGTTGGTAGTAGTCACTGTTCATGTCCCCAGCTATCAGCACGGGCAGGTGTTTCTTATTCCTGGCGCCGAGCTTCCGGTCAATCGTTTGCATGGTCGCGGCTTTGGAGCCCTTGCCGGACAGCGGGATCTTTGGGTCGACGTGGAAGGACAGGGCATAAAACTGCTTGCCGGTCTTCCTAGACTTCAGCAGCGCCCAGGCGGCCCCGCGCTTATTCGCACCCTTGGCCGTTGGCAGCGCGAATGTTCCCTTCTTGATCAGCTTGTATTTCTTGCTGTTGTAAGCAATTCGGTTCGAATAGTGGGAACTGCCCAGCTTCTCCGGGGTGCGGTCCAGTGCGTAGCCTGCCTTCTTCAGGCGCTTCCGGAAATCAACCATCGACTGCGTCCGCTTGGTGCCGGGCACTTTGTAGTTGGACGCCTCCTGTAGGAGTAAAACGTCCGGCTTCTTCGCCGAGATGGTCTTCATGATGGAAGTGACGCGCTTAGACCAGGCTGGAGGATTGGTGCCTTGGTCCCCTTTGCAGAGGGCACAGAGGAGGTTGTAGCTCGCTACTGATATCTTTTCGGAGCCCGCTACCTTGGGCGCCGCTGCGTAAACCGTGTACCGCTTCGACGTGCGGGTCTTCGCTTCCTTGTTGTGCGCATAAACCCGAATGAAATTCGGCATCGCCGATCGGGAGCCGTTGCTGAGATTGGCCACGGTATAGCTGGTGCCCTTGATGTTTCGGAAGGTGCGAACATTCCGCGTCAGGTCCAGATTGTCGGCGACCTTGACGCTGTAGTGCGTCGTATGCGCGGTCTTGTTCCAGGAAACCGTGATTTTGTCCTGACCCCGCTTGACCTTGATGGATGTGAACTCTTCCGGAAAGAACGCCAGGGTGCGTGCCTTCAATGTTCCAGACCAGCCGCTGATCGATGCCCCCTCGCGGTCTAGGGCCCGGAACCTGATGTAATACGTGGTGGCGTCCTCGAGCCCCCGCAGATTCCACGTCTTGTATTTAGTCGCCTTTTTGGTGCCTTGGAAGTCGGCGCGGAGACTGTACTGGACCTCGTACCGATGGGCTTTTGCGATGGCAACGTACTTCAACCCAATGGAGCCCCGCGTAATGTTCGTCGCTTTCGGGGCCAGCGGGGACGCCGAAATCTGCATTGCAGGCTGGACTGCCGGGGCAGCCACTGCCAATCCCGGCACTGCGAGCGTGAAAGCGAGGACAGCGGCTAGACAGACGGCTGCCACTCTGGCGTAGAGCGATTTTTCCAAGTTTTCCCCCGGTGGAACCTTTAATCAGGCACAGTTTCGTCGGCGAGCCTAACACAGCGTGGGCATGCCCCTTCAGCGGCCGCCGTCTCCGTTGTCCGTGGCAGGCAAAACTAGGCCGAACGGGCCGCGGTGAACGCTAGAACCAGACCGGCTGCGGCCCAACAAGTGGAGTGCTGGTTGCAAAATTTGGCACCAGCAAGGTCAAGTCAGCAACGACCGGCCGATGGTCGGAAGAGTCAGTATCGATGACGCTGGCCCCATGTACCTGAAATCGGCCGCTGGCCAAGATGTAATCAATACGGCGGGATGGTCGCTCGGATGGGAAGCTAAAGGCCGCATCTTGGCCACGCTCGGCGAAGGCGTCCAAGAACCTTGTCGTGACTTGATGCATTTCAGGCGTTCCGGGGATGGTATTGAAGTCCCCGGCCAGCACGGTGGGCAGGTCCGAAGCACCGGCAATTGCGACAACTTGATTGATCTGCTGCTGACGTTGCTCCGCGCGCCGGTGGTCCAAGTGTGTGTTGTAGAAACGCAGTTGGACCCCTCCCAGGTCGATGACGGTTTCAAGCAGTCCGCGTTGTTGCGACGGGTCCACTTCATACGGGATGTTTCTCAGCAGATAATTGCGCGAGCTAACGATCTTGTACTTACTGAGAACGGCCGTACCGTACTGACGGCGCTTCGTCTGCCCCTTTTTCGGTGGTCGGTCCACGTTGGCGCCGTAGGCGAAATACATGCCTAGGTGACGGGCCAGCCACGCCGACTGGTCGACAAAATGACTGCGCGGCTTATGCCTGTCCACCTCCTGCAGTCCGATGATGTCGGCCCCGCTGGCTCGGATGTCGCGTGCTATGGCCGCGAGATCCAAATTATCGTCGTCATCCGCCCCATGGTGGATGTTGAACGACATGACGCGGAGGTCAGCCCGAATGCCTGCCGTACCCACGGCGGGCAGGGCGTCGGTAGACGACGGCTCTAGTCCCGAGAGGCGCCCAGGTCCAACGTCACCGCCCACGGGCACCGGTCCCAGCACCAGAAGGGCCATGCTCAAGGCAGCCGCCGCCACGGCACGGTTGCGTGCGCCCATTTTTGCCACCCGCTGTCCCCAATTCCCGCGCGGCTGGAGTTGCTTGTATCTCGGTCGACTCCGCGCAGGTTGCAGCAGTTTGGACCTCCACGGATACCCGTGTCAACGGCACTTCTACCCTCTCTGCTCCCCTATCAAAGTGCGGGTTGCACGATGGCTGCCTCGGGGACATCTTCGGCCTTGAACTCTGAACACTGGAAAGCTTTTCATCCAACTGCTGGATAAATTTCCGGTTACTTTTGTATCGCACCGCAAGTCACTCTGGTCACTCTTTTAACCCCGGTGTTAGGGTGAAGCGTCTTTTGCCGTCAAAGGCCTTGCGAGTCAGGGCTAAAGGCCCTCCGTTATGAAGGGCTCAACCGGAGTTCTAAGCTATGAGCACTCGTCACCTGATGCCCCTTCGCCCCGCCCGTCATGGCGCCACCAAGTTCGCCACCGGCCTGGCGGTCCTGTCGGTCGCTATCTCGGGGCTCATCACCGCGCCGCCTGCAACTGCAACGGGACTCATTCCGTCCCAGGAAGCCGGCTCGCCCGCCCACGCTGCAGATCCAATCTCCCCCGTGGACGAGAGTGCGCTTGAAACGCTCTCGACGCCGACACCCGGCTTGCCCGAAGAAGCCAACTCTGACAACACGGGGCAAGTAGTTCCGTCCACACCCCCCTCGGAGCCGGCCCCGACGGTGCTTGCTCCAACCGAACCAGCACCAGCTGGACCCGCCACCGCTGAGCCTACCCCGATCGAGTCGACGCCTGTATCACCGTCTGACTCCGCGCCGAAAGACCCTTCCACCCTTGAAAAAGAGGTAGAGGTCCCGGTCGAAGAGATGTCGGAGGAACAGCTGCTGGAACTGCTGGCTGCCTTGCAGGGCAAGCACGGCGCCGAAATGGGCCAAGGTTTGCAGCAGCGTGACGAGCGGCTCGAAGAGCTGCAGCAGCCGGAGGCCAAGGAAGTGCTGGAAGAACAGCTGGAGGTCTTGAACATCGAACGGACCGGCTCCATGCAACCCGCCGCTGCACCCGCCGTACTGCCGGCCGATAAGCGGGACATGTGGAAGCCCCAAGGCGTCCAAGGTATTGACGTCAGCAGCCATCAGCCCAGCGTGAACTGGCAGACCGAGTGGAATTACGGAGCCCGTTTCGCCTATGTGAAGTCCACTGAAGCCCTGAGCTACATGAACCCTAAGTGGTCGTCCCAGTACACCGGCTCTTACAAGGTCGGGATGATTCGCGGCTCCTACCACTTCGCCATCCCCAACGTCTCCTCCGGCACACGGCAGGCAAACTACTTCGTGGACAACGGTGGCGGCTGGTCGGCCGACGGCAAGACGCTCCCCCCGCTGCTGGACATCGAGTACAACCCGTACCCGGAACTGGGTAACACGTGCTACAGCATGAGCGCCAGCAAGATGGTGGGTTGGATCAAAGACTTCTCCAACACCATCAAAGCGCGGACTGGGCGGCTGCCCGCGATTTACACCACCGCAGACTGGTGGAAGAAGTGCACCGGCAACAGCACCGCCTTCAAGAACCACCCCTTGCACATTGCGCACTACCCCTACGCCGGCTACACATTGGACAAGCCCCTGTTGCCCGCGGGTTGGACCTCCTATGACATCTGGCAGTACAGCTCTACCGGGCCATTCACCGGGGACTCCAACGTGTGGAACGGCTCCATGACGTCGCTGCGCAACTTTGCCTACAACATCGGGTCAAGCAGCAGCCAGAGCACCAACGTCAAGCAGGATTACGCGGCGCCAGGCGACCTCAACGGAGACGGCCCCGGAGACCTGCTCTCCCGCCGCACCGACGGCTCGCTCTGGTTCCACCCGGGTAACGGGTCCGGCGGCTATGCCACTCCGCGGAAGATCGGCGGGGGCTGGGACATCTTCAACTCGCTGATTGGCGTGGGCGACCTGAACGGTGACGGGCGGGCAGATCTCGTAGCCAGGCAGACCAACGGTTCGCTCTGGTTCTACGCAGGAACCGGCACCGGCACCTTTAAGCCCCGGGTGCGCATCGGCAGCAGCACCGGCTGGGGCCAGTATCCGGACATCATCGGGACCGGAGACATCAACGGTGATAAGCGTGCCGATATGCTGGCCAAGCATTCCAACGGGTCGGTTTACTTCTACGCCGGCACAGGAACGGGCAGCTTCGGCGGACGCATTCTGGTGGCCTCCGGATGGCAGGTCTACAGCCAACTGATTGCGCCCCGGGACTTTACCGGCGACGGGAAGAACGACCTGGTAGCCCGCAAACCGGACGGCACGTTGTGGCTGATGCGCGGTACCGCCAAGCAGGCAGCGGTAGGCAGCCTATTCACCAGCGCCCAGAAGATCGGTACCTCCGGCTGGCAGACGTTCAGCACCGTGCTGGGGGTCTGGGACAACAACCGGGACCGCAAGAACGATCTGCTGGGGATTGGTGCAGACAAGTCCCTGAGTTTTTACTCCGGCACCCATTTGAAAGACTCCTCGGGCATGAAGCCGCGGGTGGCCACCGGAACAGCCATCTGGGACAGCTACAGCGAGATCATCACTCCAGGTGACTTCAACGGGGACGGCAAGGCGGATCTGATCGGCCGCAAGTCCAACGGGCAGTTGTGGTTCGCGGCCGGCAACGGCAAGGGCGGCTACGGTGCCCGGGTCCGCATAGGCTATGGCTGGCACATCTACAGCACCGTGATTGGCGTCGGCGACTACAACCGGGACGGAAAGAACGATCTGCTCGCCCGGCAGAAGAACGGCACGCTGTGGTTCTACGCAGGCACCGGCCGGGTCAACGCCAGCGACCATGGCTACAAACGCCGCGTCAAGATCGGTAACGGCGGCTGGAACCAGTTCTCCCGCTTACTCGGCGTTGGTGACGTGAACCGGGACGGCCGCAACGACCTGCTGGCGGTCCGCCCAAACGGCTCGGTGCTGCTGTACGCGGGTCCGGGCAACGGCCAGCACGGCAGGGCGTCCATCATCGCCACCGGTTGGCAGCGGTACAGCTACCTCACCGCGGTCGGCGATTACGACGGCGACGGCACCGCCGACCTCGCGGCCCGGAAGCCCGACGGCACGCTGTGGTTCCTCGCGGGACGTAAGACCAACTCATCGGGTTGGTACGCTCCCGAACGGAAGATCGGTTCCGGGGGCTGGAACAGCTTCAACCGGATTGTTGGGCCCGGAGACTTCAATGCGGACCGGAAAGTAGACCTGCTCGGCACCACCAAGGCCGGGACCATGTGGCGCTACGACGGCACGCGGTTCGTCAACGGCGGGTTGCTGCCACGCAAGTCGGCTGGCCGGCTGTAACGGCAAACGCGGGGGCGACGGCAATCGCCGTCGCCCTCGCGTTTTTCGGATTCGGCTAGAGGAGTTGGTCCACTACCCGGCGGGCCGCGTTGCCATCGTCCTTCGGGGCGAACTTCGCGGCGAAGGCCTCCAGCCTCTCCTGGCGTTGGGGATCGGGCGTCCGGGCTGCATCGATGGCAGCGAACAGCCCCTCTTCGGTCTGGACCACCGGGCCGGGAAGCTCCGTATCATAGTCCAGATAGAAGCCGCGCAAGGTATCGCGGTACCGCTCAAGGTCGTAGGCGTAGAAGACGATCGGCCGCTGCAAAATGGCATAGTCGAAGAACACCGAGGAGTAATCGGTGACCAGAACGTCGCTGGCCAGGTGCAGCTCCTGGATCTCCGGGTAGGCCGAAACGTCGTAGACGCTCTCGCTGGCGCTCTCCGGAATTTCCAGGCTGCTGCTCACCAGCACATGCATGCGGAGCAGCAACACCGTGTCCTCACCGAAGCGCTTGTGGAACTTCTCTAGGTCCAGTGGCAAGTCAAAGCTGAAGCGCCCGGTCCCGGCGCTCTGGTCGTCCCGGAACGTCGGGGCGTACAGGACTACTGTCCGGTCGGCGGGGATGCCCAGTTTCTCGCGGATCGCCAGACCGGCGCCGGTGTCCTTCCCCAAAGCCAGGACATCGTTGCGCGGATAACCTTCCTCCAGAACCCTGCCCTTGTAGCGGAAGGCGCTGCGGAACGCGGCGGTGGCGTACGGACTCGGCGACAGCAAAACGCTCCACTGCCTGACTGCTTGCGACACATGCTGCAGGTAGTCGTCCGCCCGCCCGTGGACCTCGTCCATGTCGTGGACCATGCGCTTCAGCGGGGTGCCGTGCCAGGTCTGGATGAACACCCCGTCCCTGCGACGGCGCAGGTAGTGCGGGAAATTCTGGTTGTTCACCCAGTACTTGGCCTTGGCCAAGTACCAGTAGTACTCCGGCGAGAGCCGCTTGACCACACGGGTGTGCGCATCCGCCGTCGGCAGCTTCTTGTCATACACCCAGACCTTTTGGCGCGTATCGCCGCGGCGAAGAAGTTCCTCGTAAATGTACCGAGGACTGTCCGCGTACTGCTTCCCCAACCCGCTTTCGAAGACGATCAGATCCTCGTCCACCGCGGTCCTGGACAGAACCTTGAACATCCGCTGCATGGCCGGGAAGTAGTACCGGCTGCGGCGGAAGCGTCCCATCGCCCGCTCGAAGATCTCCGGATCCACCATCCGGCGAACCCGCGGTTCCGATGGCTTGGCGCTGCGGATGGCGTCGAAAATCCGCCGGCAGTTCTCCTGGTCCCGGTACTTCAGGAACCGCTGCGCACGCCGGACATACTCGGCAGGCATGGCGCAGCCGGCGTCGAGTGCCTCTTCCAGCTGGGACAACAGTCGGCCACGGTCGAAGGCCACCCGGCCCGGCAGTTCCTCGTCCAAATCCAGATGCGAACCCCGTGGGCCAAGGAATCGTTCCCGGTCGAACTGGTAGTAGAGCACTGGCTTCTCCAGGAAGCTGAAGTCGAAGCCAACGCTGGAGTAGTCCGTCACCAGCAGCGCGCTCTCCTTGAGCAGATGCTGCACGTCCACTTCACCCTGTGAGATGACCCGGACCGGCGCGTCCTCGAAATGATGCCTGAACTTCTGCATGTTGGGGTGTAGCGAGAAAATGATCTCCGCGTTGTACTCCTCGGTCAGCTGGCGCAGCCGCGGATCGTTCAGGAGATCCTTCCAGGCATGGTAGTACTCTGATTCGGGAAAAAGCTCAGGATCCGCCAGCCAGTCCCGCCAGGTAGGGATCACCAGAATCTGGTTGCGCTTGACCTGGACATCGTCGGCGAACAAAGCATCAAAGCGTGACAGCCCGGTGACTTTCACATCCTTCGGTGCATATCCGAAGTCGCTGACGATGTATTCCTTCTCCCGCTCGGAACTGACCAGGAAGAGGTCCGTTTCGAATCCCCGGACTTTTTTGCCGTAGTTGGGCACCATCCATTTGGTCCCCATGACTCCGTGCTGCAGGAACACCTTGACGCCGCTTGCGGCGCGGCGGAACTGCGGCAGCCGTGTGGGATAAAGAAAGTCCGGATGGTGCGAGCCGATAAACCGCTCCGCC
Organism: Arthrobacter sp. NPDC055138; assembly: GCF_053607305.1. Taxonomy (NCBI): domain Bacteria; kingdom Bacillati; phylum Actinomycetota; class Actinomycetes; order Micrococcales; family Micrococcaceae; genus Arthrobacter; species Arthrobacter sp. NPDC055138. Next base: position 97,244 of record NZ_JBSGTH010000008.1, on the reverse strand, counting down.
TTGAGCGCGACCTCTACATGCTGCTTGGAACGGTACGCCACCACATGGCCCAGCCCCTCCAAATTCCGGACCTCGGGAGACAACGGGTCAATGACGTAGTAGGCGTCGATCTCGGGATGGTGCTGCCTCAGGTAGCGGAAAAAGGCCAGCCCCGTATCCTGCGCTTTGTACGGCCGCTCCCCCACCAGCCACACCGGCTTGCCGACCAGGCCGCGGTGGTTGCGGAAAGGGATGCGAGTCTGCCGCTGCAGATAGTCGAAAGCCTCGGTGTCGAGGATCTCGATGCTCAACGAGGTGTTTTTGGCCTTGAACGTGTAGTAAGGCGTGACGCACAGGGTCTTCGCGCCGCGCCGTTGCCACCCGGCCCTGGTCAGCTTGCGCGTCACGAAGCGGGTCTTGCCGATCCGTGCCTTATGCGGCTGGACGTCCTCACCGTCCCAAACCTCCAACCAAAGGTCGAGGATATCGTCCTCTGCCAGATTTTCGGTGGAGATCTGTGCAAGCTCCAGCGTCGCTTTCAACTGATACTCACGCAGCCCGTATTTCCGAGATGTAGCCTCGGCATCGAGAGCAATCTTCGCGGTGGCGGTGTAACGCCGTTCGCTCTGTCGGCCCAGCAGCACTAGCTGCGCCCTCGTGGCCTCGCCGTGCCGGGTAACCAATCGTCCGGCCAGTTCCACCACGCCGCCGGCCACGGACAATTTCTTGACGTAAACGACGTTGAACGGCTTCAGCGGGCGGTTGACCGCGAGGCTGAGGTAACCCTGCCGGTTCACGTAGGGTGACAGCGTTGATTCTCCCGATGTGACGGCATGGAGCTGCCCGACCGATGTCTGCAGGAACCTGCCGAACGGAATCTTGGCTCGATAGCGCAGCGCTGGCCCAATGATCCCGGCTTCCACGGCGGCACGGAATTCTGCGAAGCCCTCGCCGTGTCCACCATCCTGGGGACCGACGGCGGCACCGTGCTCCTTCCCAGCTTCTACGGCCTCCGCCGTGGGCCGAATGTCGCGACAGTACCTGGGCAGATTCGCTGCCTCGGCCTCCACCTCGACGAACAGCCGCAGTACCGCACCCTCTTCCGCGTAGGAGGAGGCGGGCGCCTGGGCGGCCAGCGATTCAAGATCCAGCGAAGCCTGGTAGTCCCGTCCTTCCGTCGTCTCAGCGCCGGGAAGAGCTTCGACCGCGGCCAGCCGCACCGCGTCGTCGCCGCTGCCCGACCAGAGGGCGTAAGGCGTAAGTTCAGGCGCAAGCGTGAAAGCTACGCGCAGCCTCGGGCCCGACTGGCCGACGGCCAGGCGGTGCAGTTCGCGGCGTGCAGCGGAGGAACGCGGGTCGAGGATGCGCTCGGCCTTCGCCTTGGCCCGCATCAGGACCGACTGGGGATTCGGCATTACATTCCTACTTCAAAAGAGCTGGGCACCGGGTAATAGGACTGGAGGAAGCGCTGGACCATCTTTTCCTGATCTTCGGGGTGGACGGCGGCCTTGCCGACTTCATTGAGACAGAAGACATCGGCTTCCCGGTCCCGCAGCAGCCGCAGCAACTTTGCCTGGGCGGTGGACTCACCGATGTCGCAATAGCGGTAGGCGATCTCCCCCGGTACAGCGGCCCCAATGCCGTAACCATAGTAATGCGCCAGCGATGAAGGTATGGAGATGTCCGCAGGAGTGCGGAAGCGCGCGTGAGCGGTCGCGGTGTGGGCGGATTGGAAGTCCTGTTCGAGCAGCCTCAGGGTGCTGACACGCTGCGCGTGGGCGGCGTGCTTGAACTTGTAGACGGGGCTCTTTCCGAACTTCTGCTCGATCAGTGCCCGGTTGCGTTTCGCGGCGCTGTCCACCGGCAGATCCCCGGCTCCAGCCGGACCGTCCGCGACGCGCTGCTCGGAGAAGAAGAACTTGGCGATGCCGTTGCCGTGAAAGAACAGTTCCGGCGCCACCGGCCGGCCGAAGAAAACGTCGTCGTTCAGATACAGGAAATGTTCGCTCAGGCCAGGAATGCGGTGCAACTGCGCCTCGATGGCATGTGAGTTGAACGTGGGCAGGGCATCGGCATCGGCAAAGACATCCCTGTGGTCCACCACGGTGATCCGCGGGTTGGTCTTATCCAGCCATTCCGGCACCTGCCCCGCAGTGAGGAGGTAGATGTGGTTGGCCCAGGGCGCGAAATAGTCCACCGAGCGCAGCGAGTACCGCAGTTCGTCGTGGGTTCGGAACCGTTCCTCATTGCCAGCGAACTCGTTCAGTTCACCTGGGTGGATACGGGCCCAGGCAGCGTCCCGAGCCCGTCGCCACTCGGCATCGGCCCCATCCACCCACGTATAAACCAGGTCCACTGGCTCCGTGAACTCCGTCATAGGGCGGCCGGCGCCACCAGCAGCCGGCAACGCAGACACGGTGCAACCCAAGCGCTCGTCGGCCAGCACCAGTCCGTCCGCCGACGCGAACTCGAAGACGGTCACCTCCCGCGGGACATCGACGACGGCGTCGCGCGCAAGCTGCGGCCGGCCGCCGTCCACGCTGACGTAGACGGCCCGCCCGGTTCCGGTCCGGCGCACGGCGTCGAGCAGTTCCGACAGGTCCCCCGGCGCCACGCTGATTCTCGTTCCGCCGTGCGGGCCGGATGCTTCTTCGCCGAAGCCGATGCCGGCTCCGCGCGCCGCGGACGCGACCAACTGCCGGTTGGAAGTGGCAACGTCGCGCGCGCAGAATCGGCGCACAGGTTTGGTGAGGACCGTCCGCCCGCGGGAGGAGGCGGGAACGACGTCGGCGTCTACTCCGGCGCGAGCCGGACGGGTCTGCGCTGAGCGCCAAACATCGGCGGCGCGGCGCTGGAAGGACGTTCTGCCGTGGCGAAGGTCAAAGAGTCCTTGGACAGCTGGCTGCGGCAACACCCGAGCGAGAGTTCCGCGCAGTCCGGCGATCATCGGATCCTTTCATCCGGCAACATAAGCAGCCCCGCGGTTGGCAAACAGTAATTAGTCCCAGTCCCCGGGGCAAGAGTCGATACAGTTTAGCAACCCAAGCCTGACAAAATGCTGGATACCGGGCCGTGCCGCGCCCGGCGGTTTCGATAGGCTGTAAGCTCCCGACCCGCTACAGGAGTGCTTCGTGCCATTCACCGCCACCGCCCGCCGCGCGCTCAAGTTCGTCGGGAACCAGGCCACCAACGCCGTGGTTGGGAGAACCGTCCGGGCGCAGTTGAATTCAGCGAACTCTGCCGGCCCCACGCGCTTCGATTGCGTGGTCTACTTTGCGGACGAGCCTTCCAGCGCCTACCAGCTCCGGCAATGGTTCGCTCCTCTGGCCCGGCTCGCCCGCACACACCGGGTGGCCTTGCTGGTGCACCGGCCCACCACGGCCGCCGAACTGCTCAAGGACTCACCGCTCCCGATCTTCCTGGCCCAGGGAATCGACCAAGTGGAGAAGTTCATCCAGGCCAAGAGCGTGCGCTTGGTCTTTTACGTCAACAACAACAGAGACAACTTCACGGTCCTCCGCCTGACCGAGCAGGTCCACGTCCACCTCAGCCACGGCGAGAGTGACAAGATCTCCATGGCCTCCAACCAGCTCAAAGCCTACGACTACGCGTTCATCGCGGGCCAAGCCTCCCGCGAGCGCATTATGGGCAGCGTCCGGCGGATGGACCCGGCCAAGCTGGTCGAGATCGGCCGGCCGCAACTGGACAGCGCGGCCACCAAAACCGTGGACGGCGGCGGGCGCAACGGGACTGACGGCCGCGAACGCACCACGGTGCTCTACGCCCCCACGTGGGAAGGCGACCGGCCGGCCATGGCCTACGGCTCGTTGGTATCGCACGGAGTCGGGATGGTGGAGGCCATTCTGGCCGACCCTCGGTACCGGCTGATTTTCCGGCCGCATCCGCGCACCGGCGTCCGGATGCCGGCGCATCGGGCTGCGGCCAAGGAGATCAGCGCCCTGATCGAGGACGCCGAGAAGCGGTCGCCGGGCGCCGAACACTATGTGGACCGGCGGCCGGACTTCACCGTTGCTATGGCGCAGGCCGATGTATGCGTCTGTGACCTCTCTGCCATGGCTATGGACTGGCTGCCGCGGCGAAAGCCACTCCTGTTGACCCAGCCCGTCGATCCGGCCGCCGCCGTGGACCGCAATGGCATAGCCGGCGCCGTGCCACTTCTGAAGGCGGAAGACGCGCGGCGTGCGCCACTCATTATGGCTGACCTGTTGTCCCAGCCGGTTGGCCAGGCTCAGCTTGATCTGATTCGTCATCACTTCGGGGACACCTCCCCCGGCGCCAGCACGCGCCGGTTCTTGGACGCCGTGGACCGCGCGTTGGAAGACTGAGCACACTTCCTACTCGGCTGGGCTCGCTGCCGCGGTCAGACGGTTCCCTGCTCCTGAGGCGCTGAGTACAATGGCCCGCAGACGGAAATTGGGGAATTTCTACCGTCAGGAGCCAGCACGCAAGTCCAGCCAGCCCCGCGCAGTACAGCACCGGATGCCACCGGATTCCGGCAGGACATCCAAGGACTGCGCGCCTTGGCGGTCTCGCTGGTCCTGATCTACCACCTTTGGCCCGGGCAGCTGACCGGCGGCTATATCGGCGTGGACGTCTTCTTCGTCATCTCCGGTTTCCTGATGACTGCCCATCTCATTGGCCGCCAGCCGCGGACGGTCCGGGATCTGGCTGAATTCTGGGGCCGTCGGATCCGGCGGCTGCTGCCGGCCTCGTTCTTGGTGCTCGCAGTAACCGCTGTAGCCGTCCGGCTGTTCGTGGTGCCCACACAATGGGAAGTGATCGCCCGGCAGATCATGGCGTCTGCCTTGTACATACAGAACTGGGTGCTCGCCGACAGCGCGGTGGACTATCTGGCGGCCGACAATGCGCCGACGCCCACGCAACATTTTTGGTCACTCTCGCTTGAGGAACAGTTCTACCTTTTCTGGCCGCTGGTCATCTTGGCAGTCGTTTGGCTGGCTGGCGCCTGGAAGCTCACCGTGAATCTCGTAGCCCGCGTCGCGATCACGGCCGTGATCGCGGTGTCGCTGGCCGTGTCCATCCTTGCCACCGCAGACGACGCCGGCCGTGCCTACTTCATCACACCAACCCGGGTCTGGGAGCTCGCCGTGGGCGGCTTGATAGCCACGGTCGTGCCATTGGCTGCCACCCGGCTGCCCGGACCGGCAACGGCACTGCTTGCCTGGACTGGCATCGCCGCCATCGTCACCGCCGGGCTGACGTTCACCCGGGAGACACAGTTCCCCGGCTACACGGCGCTGCTGCCGGTGCTCGGGACGGCCCTGGTTATCCTCGCCGGCTCACGCCGTGCTTACTCCCCTACCGGAGTCCTGCGGCTGAAGCCCGTGCAGTGGCTCGGGGACGTCTCCTACTCTGTGTATCTCTGGCACTGGCCGCTCATCGTGCTGGTGCCGTTCGTCACCGGGGCCGCGCTCGGCTGGTTCGACAGGATGACTATATTGGTCCTCTCGCTCGGGCTGGCTGCACTGACCAAGGTCTTCGTCGAGGACAGGTTCCGCTCCCGGCTGCCCGCCCGGCGTCTGCTGCCGACCTACCGCTTCGCTGCCGTCGGCATGGTGGCCGTCACGGCGCTGGGCGGCCTGCAGCTCGCCGAAGTCGGCCACCGCAATCAGCTGGCGCAGGAACAGCTGGCGTCCATAGAGAACAGCGGCGACCCGTGCATCGGCGCCGCCGCCATGGCCCGCGGAACCGGCGAGTGCCAGCCCGAGTCGCCGCCGCGGATGGTCCCGGAGCCTGCGCTCGCCAAGGACGACCTTCCCGACGCCTATAAGGACGGCTGTTGGTCTTCTCGTGCTTTCACCGACCGGCCGGTGTGCACGTACGGTAACGGAAAAACCAAAGTTGCGCTGGTGGGCAACTCGCACGCGGCCCAGTGGCTCCCCGCGCTGCAGTTGCTGGCAAAAAAGAATGGCTGGACTCTATCCACCTACCTGATCACCCGCTGCAACCTGACTTCGATCCCACTCGATTTCAACAACGCTGAGCGGACGCGCAACTGTCTCGCGTACGGGCGGTGGGTGATGGAGCAGACCAAGGGCGGGAAGTTCGACCTGGTGATCACCTCCGCACGCCAGTCCGTGACCGTCGACGGCGAGAGCTGGAAGACCACCGAGGAGCCCGCCGTCGAGGGCTACAAGACGTATCTGTCCGAATGGGCGGCGTCCGGGACCAAGGTCCTGGCGCTCAAAGACTCTCCCTTCCCCGGCACCACCATCAGCTCGATCCCGGACTGCCTGGCCGCGCACCCCGACCAGCCCTCCGCTTGCGCGGGCACGCCGGAGAGCTGGTACTGGATGGACCCCTTGGACCGAGCGGTCCGAGAGCTGGGCGCTCCGGGCATCACCGCAGTCAATCTCGACCGGTACTTCTGTGCCGACGATGTGTGCCCTGCCGTGATCGGCTCCGTCGTCGCCTATCGCGACGGTTCGCACATCACCGCCACCTATGCCCGCACTTTGGCCCCATACCTCCGCGCGCCCATCCTCGCCGCGCTCCAGGGCGGTAAAGCAAAGCCGGATGCCCGGGCGCACACCTTCGGAACGCCCCCAGGACCCGCGGGCCGCCCGGCCTCGCCGTAACTCGCCGCTGGCCAGCCAGCGAGCGTTCAAGGGGCACGCGACCACGCCATCCGACCTCCCCGGTAGACTGGACTGCGTTTTGCCCCCGACCACACAAAGGACCGATCGCTTGAGCGCTGACATTGTCCTAGCCCCCGCCCAGCAGGGCGTCCGCCAGACGTGGATCGACCAGGCTCGCTGGGCCGCGATCATCCTGGTGGTCGTTGGCCATGGGGTTGGCATGCTGCGCGCCGAGAGCGGACTGGCCCTGGTCGTCTCCAACTTCGTCTACATGTTCCATATACCGGTCCTGATCCTGCTGGCCGGGTGGGGGGCCCGCAGGGCGCAAGCCGACGGAAAAACGTTGTCCAAGGTCTTCTGGCAGCTGCTGGTTCCGTACGTGATTTTCCAGTTGATCGCTTTCCTGACCAACTACGTGCTGGACGGAGATCAGCCGAGCTGGAAGTTCACGTCCCAGACCTTCGGCCTCTGGTTCCTGGTGGCCTTGGCCGGCTGGCGCCTGCTGGCGCCCTGGTTCCGCGGGCTGCGGTTCGCCGTCCCCATCGCCGTCGTCGTGGCGCTGCTGGCCGGGTTGAGCCCGGCGATCGACGGTTTCCTCTCGCTCTCGCGCATCTTGGTCTTCCTGCCGATCTTCCTGGCCGGCCCATGGATAGTGGACCGGGTCTCTGAGTGGCGCCAGGACTGGCGACTCAGGGCAGCGGGGGCGGTTGTCGTCGGGCTCGGGGCGGCCACTGCTCTCTGGCTCAAGAAGGACTTCTGGCGGCCTCCTTTCCTCGGCAACAAGGGCTACGAGGCGCTTGACGTGGGCGACCTCGAGGGCATGGTGTGGCGCCTAGTCGTCCTAGCCGTGGGAACGGCGATGGCGACGGGTTTCATGCTGATGCTGCCCGGAAGGGTCGGGGCACCCACGCGAATGGGCGCCTGGACCGCCCGGGCTGGCCAGCACACCATGTACCCGTACCTGCTGCATCTGCCCCTGTTGACGGTGGTGGGGGCCTCCTCGTTGCTTGACGCTGGCAGCCCGACCGTTCGTGCCCTGTTGGTGATTGGCGCCGCGGTGCTGTTCAGCGCATTGGCGGTATCGCGGCCCGTGGTCCTGCTGATCCGTCCGCTGGTGGATCCGCGCGGCGCTTGGAACGCGCTGAGCTCATTGAAGTCCGGCCAGCGCTAAGCCCGGTGATGACCGACGGCGATGAGGCGCCCGGCGCTTAGGCGAACTGCAGGCTGAGCGAACCGTGCTGGGTCGCGTACGGCCGCCACGAGGACGCGCCCGGGTAGCCGATCCTGAACGTGCGCAGGACGTTGTTTCCTTCCACCTGCAAGAAGATGTCCAAAAAGCCGTTCTCCTCGGAGACCCCCTCATCAAGCTGCCCGTCGGTTACCGACGCGTGCAGCCGCAGCCTGCCGGGCGCCCGTTCCGTCACCTCGGCAGGAACGAAGGCCGGGCCGCCCTCTGCACGGCGGCCAATCACCAGGTGCGCCCGCAGCAGCTGCTCGGCGGCGGGGCCGGAGCTCTGGCGCCAGGTGAGTTCGCCGCGGATTTCCAGTCCGCCGGTGGCGGGCAGGCCCAGCTCCTCGAGGGTGAACTCCATGCGGGACAGCGCCACACGATCGGGCACCTGCCGCCACGCCTGCTCCAGCACATCGGCCCACTGTCCGACAACCGCCGGATCCGAGAACTGCTGGCTGCTTTCCCAAGCGGCCTGGCCCATGGCGCGGGCCAGCTCAGGGTCGGTACAAAGCTTAACAACACGTTCCGCCGCGGCGGCAATATCCTGGGCCGGGACCAGGAAGCCGTTGACGCTGTCCTCGATCACGTCGCTGGGACCGTAGCGGATGTCGTAGGACACCGGCGGACAGCCGCGGCCCAGGCTCTCCATCAGCGCCAGCGGCTGGCCCTCATTGCGGCTGGTCAGCAGGGAGAAACCGGCCGTCTCAAACTGCTCGGCCGCATTCGGCGTGTGCCCGTGGAGGCGGACGACGTCGGTCATCGCCAAGTCCGAGATCTTGGCCTGCACTTCCTCCTGCAGCGAGCCGGTGCCGTAGACGTCCAGAATGACATCCGGCAACTCTTGGTGCACCAGCGCCATGACCTCTACTGCATGGGCCACGTTTTTCTGGTTTTCCAGGCGCACCACCATGACGCCGCGGTTCCGGTCCCGCCGCTCGAAAGGTGGCAGAACATCGGCGCGTGGTTTGGGGTTGGAGACGGTGTACAGATTGGTCGCCCTGCCGAACCGCGCCTCGTAATCCTGGCGGTGCTTCCGGGTGAGGAAGATCAGCCCATCCCACGCAGCGCTGTCTTCAAAGATCTGCTTGCGGCCCGGGGCTAGTTTGCCGATGAACGGATCCCCGCCGGCGATGATGTGGCTGTTGTGGATGACCGCCATCTTGATGATGTTCTGCTCGTTCAGCGGAGCCACAACGCGGGCCGCAAAGCCGCTGTCCACAATGAACGCGGCTCGATCCCCGGCTGCCAGCTCCTTCATCCAGTGGCGGTAGAAGTCGCCGGCCGAACGCCAGCGGGCGACGGCCTGGCCCAGGCGGTTGAGTAGCGTGATGAAGCGTCCGAGTGTCTTGCCGGCGGCGTCGACCGGGGCCTCGTCACGCAGGAACTCGGTCCCGTCCTCCCGGTAATACCGGCGGTGGGCCACCGTGGTTCCGTCCGGCCGCATGAAGGTGCGCATGAAGACCTGTCCGGACGGATCGAGCACCACGTCGGGATCCCCGGCCGTGCCTTGGTCGGCAGGGACGGTCGGCACAATCAGAGCGGAAAGCGCCGACAGATCGGCCTGCCGGTAGTGTTGGAAGACGTTCAGCACCTGGGTCTCCGGTGCGAGCTTCCCCTGCTCGCGGAGCCGGCCCGTCAGTGCCTCGTAGCTGGGCTCCGGCTCGAACGTAATGATCGAAGCCACCCGCCCGCCGAAACGGGTAAAGGCGCCCGCCCGGTGCAGACACATGGTGGTCATGCCGCCGAAGCTTTCCGGGAGGCCCCAAAGGACCATGAAATACCTGCCCGCGGGCAGCGGAGATTCCGCCGGGGCGACTGAGTCGATCGTGTTCACGGTGCTCACACAGCCTTCCGCTTGAAGCTGAGATTGCCGAATTTCGTTGGGTAGGGCAGCCAGCGCAGGGACTGCAGCTTCCAGTTCACCCGGGTCCGCACGGCACCGGAGCCATGGCGGGACTGGAAATAGAGGTCCACGGAATCGCCGGACGCCGTATCCAGGTCCGCCAGCGGAACCGTGCAGCTCACCTGCTGCGTGCCGTCGGCCCCCGAGAAAGTCCGTGCCGGGTACTCGCGTTCGGCCTGGGCTCCGCGGGCGGCGAGGATAAAGGAATAGGCGCCGTTCGGCTGCTCCCGGTCCGGGCTCACCGTGCCGGACAGAGTCAACAAGCCGTCCGCGGACACGCTGGCCTTGCTGGGTTCAAACGCTGCCGGCGGCTGCAACACGATGGCTCCCCCTCGCGGGATCAGGTGACTTGCTGTATAGGGCCCATCCGGCCCGCCACAACTCTATAGCTTCGGGCGGCTTCCGCCGGGCAAGACCGGCCACCGTGTCAAGTGCCGCTTTCGAATGCCAGTACACTGGAGGGCTCACGTTCCCTGATGCAGCCAAGGACCAGACTTTGACTAACCGAGACTCCCTTGCCGGCCGTGTCCTGCGCACCGGCAAACGCCACCTGAAGACGACCCTCCAGCCGGCCGCACGGGCCATCCTGCCCACGGTCACGAATGTGGCGGGCAAGCCGGCAGCGCCGGCGCTGCCGTTGACGGCGCCCGAGGCGTGGGCGAAAGCCAAGCAGCCGGCGGCGGCAGCATCGCCGTCGTTGATTGCGGCCGTCTCAGGCGGCGGCACCCTGGTGCCGGAATTCATCGCTGACGCCCGGCAGAACATTGCGGCGGGCAACAGCCAGTCTGTCCTCGCGGCGAGCTACAGCCTGCGCGACGCCGGCGCCAGCCACGAATTCGTGCATGCCCTGCAGGGCATGGCCTTGCTGGAGATCTCTGGACCCGAGATGTCGTGGGGACAGTTCGAGTTGCTCGGCGACGACCGGATCATCACCTTGTGCCCGGACGAGTACTTCGCGGCGGCCTTCTCGCAGGCACCGGAGACGGCAGCCAAGGTCCTGGACCGGCTGCTGGCGGACGATTCGCACGTGGAGTGGTCGGCTCTGGCCCTGCTGCACGTGGCACAGAAGGCCTTCGCCCGAGGCGAACTGGACTCGGCGCGCACGCTGGCCGCCTTCGGCCTCAGTGACGCAGCACCATCCCACACTGCCCATATCCGCCGCGAGTTCGAGCGGCTGCAGACCTGGTTCCCGGAGGGCGTGCGGCGCCAGCCCATCGAAGTGCCGGCCGCAGACGCCACGTTCGGCGTACTCAGCTACCAGCAGCCGGACGCCTGGTCCCGCAACGTCGGTGACTACATCCAGACGCTGGCGTCCATGGGCCACCTGGTCCGCCAGGCCAACCTCAACTTCGTTGGCGACCCGCAGCTAGTGGGCTTCCTGGAGGACATTCAGTCCCAGGTCAAGGACGAGCGGCGGATCGACGGACCTGCCGCGACCGTTGCCGTCGTCGAGACCCACCGGGACAGCAGCCCGCTGCAGGACATCCCCAAGAACACGTGGATGCTGGCCTTCGGCTGGTACATGCACCACACCTTCGGCCAGCACTTCAACTTCCCGTTCCACCCGAACATCCGGCCGATCTTCGTCTCCTTCCATGTGAACAAGCCCGCAATGCTCACCCCGGAAGCCATCGCCTATTTGAAGGAGCACGGTCCGGTGGGCTGCCGCGACTGGCAGACCGTGGCCCTGCTCCGTGCCGCGGGCATTCCCGCGTTCTTCTCCGGCTGCATCACCACCACGGTGGACACCGTTTTCCGGCGGGACAGCCGGGACGAGCGGTCCAAAACCGCGTTCGTGGACGCGCCGCAGACCGGTCCCGGCGACATCCTGCTGCAGACCCAGAAGGGCATGCGGGAAATGCCCTTCGCGCAGAAACTTGAAACGGCCCGGACCTGGATCAACGGCTACCACACCGACTACAAGAACATCAGCACCTCGCGACTGCACTGCTTCCTTCCGGCACGCTCCGTGGGCTGCGAGGTCGAGTTCAAGCCGAAGAACCGTTCCGACGTGCGCTTTGGCGGGCTGATCGACACTTCCCAGGCTGACTTCGACGCCATCCGCACCGGCATCCTGGACAAGCTGGCAGTGGTCATGCCGCTGATCACCTCCGGAGCGGCCAAGGAGGACGTCTACCGGGCGTGGGCCGAAGTCTGCGCGCCGGCCATGGCGGAGGCGGACGCCTTCCTGGCCCGCGTCCCGGGGACCGTTGTGAATGACGACGACGTCGCGCGGCTTGTGGCTGCGGCCGTGCCGGCCAACGGCCCAGACCAGGACGACTGCACCGACGTTGTGCTTGACCATGGCAAGGCCAGCGCGCCCCACCTGCCCAAGCTGCTGCGCTCCGTCATGGAACACACGGCCGGGAAGGTGCGCGTCTGGACGATGGCGGACGACCTCACCGCTGAGGGCCGTGCCGCTGCCGAAGCGCTGGATCCCCGCCTAGAAGTCGTGTGGTTGTCTGGCAAGGCTCTGCGCAACGACCCCAAGGTCCGAGCGAACTCGAGCCTGAAGCATCGGGAACTGCTGCTGGCCTTGCTCCCGGAGATCCTGACCAGCGCCAAGCGCGCGGTCTTCCTCAACGCCGCGACCCTGGTGCGCGGAGATCTTGCCAAAATGGCCGCCCTGCCGCTCAAGGGCCATCCGCTGGCGGCCCGGGACGAGCACCGCAAGGGCCGGCAAAGCGGCTTCGGGCTGCTGCGATCCATCTCGGGCAGGCACGGCTACGACCACCGGAAGGCCATGGAAATGATCGCGGTGACCCATGCCGCGCACGAGTTCGACTTCCGGGTCTTTGACGCTTCGGTCTTCGTGCTGGATCTGGAGGCCGCTCGGAGCGCCGGGCTCTCCCGCCGCGTAACCACGCTGCTGTTCAACTATGAAATGGACTTCGGCGAGGCTCTCAACGCGGTGGTCGGCGCCGACCGCGCCGTCCTGCCCGACGATTGGAACCACTCCGCACTGATCGGCGAGAATCAGGACCCGAAAATCGTCAACTGGCGGGACACGGAGAAGCCCTGGGGCAACGGTTACGGTCCGTTCGTCCGGGACTGGCGGAGCCTGTAGCCCACAGCTTCGGTCTGCCGGGGGCGATCGGCGGCAGACCGAAGTCCGGACTCAGCAAGGCAGCCGTTGTGGAAGTTTCGTCGGACTGGTGATGATGGCGCCGCGGTTGTCCAGCCCGCGGTAGGCCCGGCAGACCCTCAGCCCGCGGTCCTCCAACCTGGCCTTGATTTTAGCGATGGCGTCCGGGTTGAAGGCTTTCCACCCCATGTGCATCAGGATGGTGGCTCCCGGCTTGGCCAACTTCGCCGCGGCCGAAACCACCTGCGCCTTGGACTTCCCCTGCGCGTCCTTGGTGTAGCCGGTCCAGTTCCACGGCTTCATCCCGACTTTCTGGTAGCCGCAGCGGACCGATCCGCCCAGTTTGCCGTAGGGCGGGCGCCCAAAGTTCGTCACGACGCCTGGAGCCCTCAGCTCCCGAGCGACGGCGGCGCAGCTGAGCTTGTCGAAGTTCTTGGGGTGGGTGATGCTGTGATTAATCACATATTGGCCGTGGGCGCGCGCCAGCTTGGCCAGGTCCACGCCGTTCCGCTCCCGGTACTTCGCAAGGCAGTTCCCGGTGGGAGCCAAAACCAGACCGTCCACCTTCTTGATGTTGATGTGCCACGGCTTCTTGCCGGCCGCGGTGGGGACCACACAGATTTCAGGGGTTGCCCACGGCCCGGTAATCGCGGGGGCCGTCGTGTGCACCAGCCTGGTTAGGCTGCTGGCAATGTCCACGGCCCACATGTGCCAGGTCCCGTCGATCCGCTGGAAGGATGGTGCGACCAGCCTGCGGCCGGGCTTGCTGGCACTGCGGATCTTGACCTTGGCCGGCCGTCCAGTTCTTCCCGTCGGTGCTGGTGCGGAGGAAGAAGTTCTCTTCGGCGCCAACGGCCGAAGTGTCGAAGTACCGCCAGATCAGCTACGTAACCCCGTCAACGAGGACAAGGTTCACGTCCACGTTGTACTGGTCCCCACCGGCGCGTTGTCGAGCGGGAACGGCGCGCCGGCTGGGACGATCCAGTTCGTGCCGTCGTTGGGCGCAACAATGCACGGGTCGTCGTAGGCGTCGGAGCCGCCAGCGTACGGGTTGTATGCCATCCAGTAGCGGTTGCCGTTCCGCCCACCGGGGACATGCACGACGGACGGGTGGGCGGCATCACCGTTGTGTGTGAGCGGTTCACGGGTGGGCAGTGTGAGGCGTTCACCGACCCAGCCCGTCCACTCCCTCGACCCGATGATCGGTTCGATCTTGTATGCAATTGCCTTGTCCAGCGCGTTGGCGGACAAGCGACCGACCTCCACCACTTCTGCACGGACCTGCTCGCGTACTCTGCGTCTAGGACGGACCTGGTCTGCGACTCCGGCGTTTGGATGATGGTGGCGAAGTTGGAGTCAGCGGGTGTGTCCACCAGATCCACGGCTGCCTGCGCTGCAGTTACCGCCTCGGTGGCCTCGTAGAGTGAGTCAGCCATGGATGTCTGCGCCTGCAAAGCGAGGGCTTTCACCTCATTGACGGACTGCACGGCCACGTCACCCATGCCTTCATAGGAGGTGAAGAACCCTGTCAGCCCGGCAGCCTCCCACGCCGCCCGGTCCAGTTCCGAGATGAACGCCGGACCGAAGCCGTGTTCGTTCACGCGGACGGGGTTCGAGAGGTGGAGGCCCCCATTGTCGGTGGTTGGCAACGGTGTGCGTGCCGGGTCGCCTGGCGCGAAGATCAGCACCTCACCGTCAACAGCAACCGCTGACGGGTCACTCGGGCAGAGACCAGAGGGCGCCTTTGATCTCAATGGCACAGTGCCAGTGGAGTTCAGATAGGAGCGCACCAGGTCATGGTTCGCTGTGCAGCCACTGTTCCGGGCCCACACCCGAACCAGCCACAGCGGCTGATCGTCCAACACGCCCAATACGCTCTCCCGCGCCGGGATGATCATCGATGAGCCGACCTTGACGACAGCCAGCGACGTGGACCCGCCCGGTGGCTGGTTGCGGCGGAACACGATCAGATCCCACCGCGACCTGGACAGCACCGGCTCCATCTGCACCGTAGTAGCGGCGTCCACGATGTCAACGACGCCAGCGGTCCATTCCGTGCCGGCCGCGATGCGGGCCTACAAAACCTGCCCCGCCAAGACACAGCGCCCAGCGCCGCTGACGCTGACCGGAAGACGCACCGCCGCATCGTTTGTTCGGTGGTGAAGCGGTCGATGGAAGCTGGGGCTACCGACCCTGCCGGTTTCACAGTGTGCAGGCGACGCGTGGCCCGTTTCAGTATGGCGGGAAGGTCGCTGACCCCTCCGGTGACTTCTACCTGACTAAGCAGGAGAAGTAGGCTCTGGGTGCCGGCGCTCAAAAGGCATCCGGCGTGCAGGTTGCTGGCCCCTGTCTGCCGTGGTGCAGTCTGAACATGGGCGCCAATTATTGCTCTTGTGGGGCTGATACTGCTGGTGCGCCGACCTATGAGGGTGGCAGCAATGATTAGCCCGCTGAGCATGATCCCGGACTCGTGGAAGACCAGCGTATCCGTGATCTGTGGTGGTGGTCGCACTCCGAAGGGTCACCCGATTCCGAGCCAGGAGATCCCGGTTACTGACTGCTTAGCGGGTCCGCGTGCGTCGTCTGATCCGGTGGATTGGGTGTGGTGGATTCGCGGGCGGTCCTCTACAGGGGTCCGGGGTTCGTGTTTGAGCCGGCTGATCGTGTTCGTGTGGAGGGTTCGCCGATGGCTGATGCTGCACCGGCCATCGCGGAAGCGCCCTTTCCAAATCTGCAGCCCTGAACCTCCAGTGCTCGACGACGACGACGTGACGGTGTGCTGGACCACAGTAGTGCGCGCCGCACCTGATCAAACTGCTGCTGTTGGCCATGACCCCAACGGGGTGCGCGGGAGAAGGCCCTCAATAGCGATGCTCTCATATGGCGAAACGGCTGCTGGCCAGTGGCAAACGCTCCCTGATGCCCGACATGCGGCTTCAGCAGCTTCACTCGGTTTCGGGTGGACTGGCAGACCCCAACAAGTCGATGAAGATGATACCGGTGACGGCCTCCTACGCCTTTGCCGCGTCAGTAGTCCTACGGAACCCGTGAGGCCGTCCCGGAACTCCGAACTGGGGCTGCCATCACGCGAGGCTCTACTTAGCACTGATCGGCGACAACAAGAACCTACAGTCGTACACCGGAATGGCTGGAGCAACGGCCGCAAATCCATCATCCGCGAGTTGTGGAGTCTGTCTTGCCAGTACCAAGACTAGGAAGCTCCGATTTAGTGGGAACACGCAGTACCCCTACAATTATATCGGAACTGCCAACCGCCGCCAGCAGTGTCACGCACTCCACCACCCTGAATTCCTCGGAATTCCGCTTGACTCCGCCCGTTTGCAGTGATGCATTTCGAAAGATAGAGATTGAAATTTTGAGCATGATTGAGTCAGAAACGATTGCCTCGACTGATCAGCCTGCTGTGCTGGAGGGCGAGTTGAGAATCGGAAACGTTGATCTTCACGAGCGATTTATTAGAGCTGTCGGGAACGTCACGGCAATGCGAGCGGTTGAACAGAACTTCCTACGCCTAGCTTCTATTCTCGATCAGAATGCAATTTCCTATTTCTGTGTGAGGAGCTTGGAGAAGTATCGGGCGGTCGTTGGAGTGAGACTGTCCGATAGACCCAGCGTCCTTCGTGCACTTCAGGGAACTGAAGGGGCAGATGCCCCCTACATTCGGCAGATGGTTCCCGCTGTCCGCGTACCAGTCCCAGCTCAGCTTGCCTCGGACACCGGCACACTCCACAGGTACGGCGCAGCCGACGTGCTGCGTACGACGTGGTTCTATACGGACGCTTCCGGCTCGATCACCTTCGGTGAGGAGTACGGCTGCGAAATCGAATTTTGGTCCAGTGAATTGTTGGCGCCTGATGAGCCTAAGGACGGCGAAGAGACCGAAATGCGGTTGGTCTCGCCCCGACCCAATGCTGTAACGCGCAAAATCCTTGATTCTGAAGTCACCGTACTGCATCCCTTTAGCCGCTTCACTAGGCTCAGACCAGCTAGTTCCAACGTTTCCGAAGTACCGACCGTTGGCACCATGACTGTCGATCTCGTCGATGATGTCCGCTTCCCTATCGACATCGTTTACACGTGGGTGGACAGCAACGATCTCAGGTGGCAGTCCGCAAGGGCAGCCCATCTGGGCACAGATCACCATGAAGAGGCAACCAGTGTCTCTCGGTATATCAATCGAGATGAGCTGCGCTTTTCTCTCAGGTCCATCCATCAGTACGTTCCCTGGGTGCGAAACATCTACATCGTCACCGCCAGCCAGACTCCTTCCTGGCTGGACACAACGGTTCCTGGCGTAACTGTCGTAGATCACCGTGAAATCTTTGCTGATACATCAAATCTTCCAACTTTTAATTCGCATGCCATAGAAAGTCAGCTGCACAGAATCCCTGGGCTTTCTGAACATTTTCTTTACTTGAACGACGACATGTTCTTTGGCCGCCCCGTGTTGCCCCAGACCTTTTTTGGTGGCAATGGAGTGGCGAAATTTTTCACGTCTCCGTCGCGCGTACCGTTCTGGCCCTCGGGACATCGAGACACACCCGTCGATCAAGCCACAAAGAACGGACGTCAGCTGCTGCACAAGGAATTCGGAGTTCAACAAGCGCAGGTAATGGAACATGCTCCCTATGCACTTCGAAAATCTGTACTCGAGGCCATGGAGGATAAACACCCTGAGGCCTTCGGGGTAACGGCAGCAAATAGGTTCCGTTCCGCTGAAGACTACAACATTCCATCGAATCTCGCGCACTACTATGGGTATCTCACCAACAATGCTATCCCCGGGGGGATCAGCTTTTCCTACATTGGCTTGTCCGTCACAGATTTGGGGGATCGACTCAGCCGATTACTTGCCAGGCGAGACCGTGATGCCTTCTGCTTGAATGACACATTTACTCGTGAAGAGGAACTAGTACAGCAGTTGAATGTTCTGAATCCATTCCTCGAATCGTATTTTCCGACACCGTCGCCCTGGGAGAAGGAGATTGTCGGACAGTGAAGATTCTATTCTTGGCGCACAACATATACGGAATTGGCGGAACTGTGCGCACAGTAATCAACCTCGCAGAGGCGCTGGCTGAACGCCACGAGGTAGAGATAGCATCTGTCTTCCGTCGTACCGACGAAACAAAACTACCAGTTTCCAGAAAAATTAGGATAACTGGCATCGTGGATACGCGCCCGGGCGTCCCGAAAAACCACCGAGACGACCCTCGGAAATACGATCCAAGCAGCAAGGTTCCGCCTTCAGAGGAATTCTACGGTCAGTATTCGCGTCTCACCGATGAACTCACTGAGCAGTTTCTCCGAAGGACTACAGCAGAAGTCATCATAGGGACCAGGCCCAGTTTGAATTTGCTGGTCGCTCAATTCGCACCTAGCAAGGCGGTGCGAATCGCTCAGGAGCACATGTCGCATCTGACCATTCCGGAAGGGACCAGGGATGCCATGAGAACGTGGTATCCACGCATGGACGCAGCGATCACAGTTACGGAAGCCGATGCCCAAAGGTTTCGGGATACCACTCCTATTGCTGACCTCATTGTTGGTTCGATTCCAAATTCAGTTCCCGCGCCTCGGATAGATCCTTCGACACACACGAATAAGGTGATCGTCAGTGCTGGTCGCTTGGACCCTGTCAAGCGATATGATCTGCTAATCCACGCCTATCATCGACTGCATATGGCGGATCCCTCTTGGACACTTCGAATCTACGGATCGGGGCGCGAACATGCTTCACTCCAGCGATTGATCAACGAATTAGGTCTGGCGGGAAGGGCCTTCCTGATGGGGAGCAGTTCTTCGCTCGAGTCCGAGTGGGCAAAGTGCAGTGTGGCGGTCTCCTCATCTGACCGCGAATCGTTCGGCATGACGATAGTGGAAGCAATGAGAGCCGGGTTGCCTGTCATCAGTACGGACTGCCCAGACGGACCGCGAGAGATCATTCAGGATGGGCGGGACGGATTCCTTGTTCCAGTGAATGATGTCGATGCCTTGACAGAGAAACTCGCCGCTCTCACCGGCTCCGAAGATTTGCGCAAGGCTATGGGTTCAGCCGCCTTTGAAAGGTCCCAGCGCTTTGACCCAAAGGTTGTTGCGTCATCCTATGAGGAACTGTTTCACACGCTAGCGGTAAATCGCAGCTTCCCTAGCAGAAGGCTACGAGCGCAGATTAAGCGCGCGGAATCTGCCTCACTGGATCCGCAGACACTCGACGCTCATCACCTGCAGTTCGAGCAGTTGGCACGCTTGACCGCGAGAATTAAGCGAAAAATGGATGTTGCTGCAAATCATCCCAGTACCCCCTGGGGCAAAAAGAATCGCGCTAGAGTGGAAACCCGACTGGCTGAATGCGTTCTTCTAAACAGAGATTCCAGTCAGATTAAAGTGCGCGACTTGGCTAGTGGCTGGCAGGACACGTGGCTAATATTCCAGATGCGCAAGAAGAATCAAAGACCCCTCCGCTTACGTATGACTGAATCCCGGGACGTTCCTGGCACCTATTCCGTTCGCTTTCCCATCCAGACCATTGCTTCGAACGGGCATTGGGACCTCAGTGCGGAACAGCGGGGCAGGAAGATCCGTTTGATCGCTGGACTTCGTGATACACGGCACCTTCTCAGCACGGTCGATCTGGGACAAACGAGCCACATAACTCACGCGATACCTTACGCCGCGAAAGATGGCCTGCTAGCGATTCGATCTTGGAGCAAACGCCGGCATGCTGAAGTGTCTCAGATCTCCGTAAGTGGCGAGGCGATTAGCATCCGTGGCTCGACAAACGCCCCGCTCTCGAGCGCAACTCAGTGTTCTGTCCGTTTGTCTTTGAGACAACATGAGAACCGCACCCTTTATCTGCCGATACGTGTGACCAGCGATCACGAGTTCGAATTTGAAGTGTCCATTGACCAGCTGGTCGCCAAACGGTTGAGTACACATGACGATTGGGACGCTCATCTGATGTTGGGCGAAACCTCGATCCGTATCGCCAAGATCCTTGACGACATCGCCGAACGTAAGACCGTCGAGGTCTACCCTCATGTGTGTGTCAGACCAGAGGTGACAGAGTCCGCTCGTGATCTGCCCGTCCGGCGAGTTGATGTTCGCCCCTACTACTCGTTACGCAATGAACTGTCCCTGAGCGTAGTTGAACGGTGAGCTTGGGTATCACGCTAGAAGTGAACCTGCATTCGAGAGGCCGTCGTCCACGCATTCGCGGTATTTAAACGTCGTGACAGCGAAACGTAAAAGCTCGGCCTGGTGCCCGACGGAAATCCCAGAATAGATTGCAGTTTAAGCGAGGAAATCTTATGAGATCTGGAGCCATAGACACGGTACGTGTGATGGGCGTAATCGCTATCGTTGCTGCTCACTACTGGAACAACGAATATACACGTGCTTGGCTTTATTCTTGGCATGTTCCGGTATTCTTCTTCCTAACCGGGTATCTATGGAAGAACGGTAGGTCCATCCGGGATGAGGCGGGCAAGCGCTTTCATACCTTGCTCGTGCCCTACGGAGTCTGGCTCGCCATTTTGGGGGCGGGATTGCTATTGAAACTGGCTCTGGAGGGTAAATTTAGAGAATCGATTTTTTTCAATCTCCTTTGGGGTGGACAATACATAGGACGACCTTTCTCGGCTTTCTGGTTTGTTACCGCGCTGTTCGCAGTCGCCATTCTGATGCGCGTTCTCGAGAACTTCCCCAAATGGGTCGGGCCGGCAATCGCCATCTACGCTCTTGTAGCAACTTATGACCGCGGTGAAATCGTCGCTGGCGTCCCATTGAGCGTGGGGATTGCCTTTCCTGCGCTACTTTTCGTATACGCGGGGCAGTTTGCCAAGCTCTACAAGCCCGGGCTTCACATACGCGGAGCCGTTGGTCTCGTGTTACTGTCTGCTGGCCTCGTTCTCGCAACATTGGGCATTACCTCACCACTGGATATGAAACAAGGTGACTTCGGCACACCTGGATGGTCCGTCCTGGTAGCAGCGGCGATCAGCGCCGGTCTCGTGTGGTCTATTGAGTGGCTGATGACAAGCATTGGAGCGCAAGTCCACCGTGCAGCCACCGCGCTGGCACAAGTAGGGTTCCTCGTGGTGCTGACTCACATGGTGCCGCACTGGCTGATGGGAGTGGAGAATACTGGGACCATATTCGTATTTCTGATCGGCCTTGTCCTACCCTGGGTTGTGGCCTTGGCCATTCGGCGCACCCCCTTCGCCCGTTTCCTAATTGGAACAACGCCGATCCGGAGAAACGCATCCGTAAAACCGGACCCGATTCCAAGTTAGCAATAACTCGAGAAGGGCGCCGTTGGCTAAACTCCAGCTCATATATTCCCCATAGGACCGTCCTGCCCGCGCGAAAGCCTCTGCTTTCAGGAATTCGTGCAGATGAACACGGCTAGGGCAAGGGAGCGTTCACTGGCCTTGCTGAGGCTCGGCAGGCGCGGGCTTGGCCGACTTCCACGGCCTGGACTCAAGAATTTCAGTGACGGCCCAGTCTTCGCGGTTCATCTACCAGCAGGCTCGGCAGCGGTTCGGCCGCTCCTGATATTTTAGCGCGCCAGCTGGGAGCGCTGCCACTGGATGATGGTATTCCATCGCTTCGTGTACAGTGCTGTCTGGGGTCCGCTTCAGGGGTCTCGTCGCCCTGAGCCGTGGTGTTCCGTAGAGGGCATGTGGCGCGCAGCCCTAGGAAAGATCAGTTCTTCTTCAAGCCGACCTGAGGGAGCACCGCCCAGGCTCCGCGGGCTAAATGCGCGGAATCTCAAACTCGCTAGCGACGGGCAGGTACGAGGACAGGAAGCGGCGGATCAGCAGGTCCGACGCCTCTCGCTCTTCATCTGTCTGCTCGGTGGCTCCATCGTTAACACAGAAGGCATCGTAGCCGCGACTGCGGTTGATGATGCTCATGCGCCTCAAGCCATCCTCGGTTGCGGGGTCTACGTATTCGTAACGCAGCTTTCCAGGAACCGCTGCGCCGCTCGCTAGCGCATGATTAAGATACAGGGATCCTGCCGCAGCGATGTCGCTGGTAGTGCGGAAAACCGCTCCTCTGGTTTCTTTGAAGGCGGCTGGATGGCGGTCCTCAAGATCCTCCATAACCGAGACACGCAGTGCAGCAGCAGTATGGAAAAACTTCTGTGTCTGGACGACTCCGAAATCTTGGATGAGGATCTCACGCGCGTTCTTGGCGGCAGTGGACGAAGCAATTTCACCGATCGCGGGCGCACGGAAGTCAACAAGCGCCCGGGACTGGAAAACCTTGCCGACGCCATTGGGGTGGAAGAAGAGCTCGGAGGCAACGGGCCGACCCAGCAGCATGTCGTCATTAAGGTACAGGAAGTACTCTGACAGCCCCGGAATGCGGTGCAGGCAAGCTTCAATCGCGTGCGAGTTGAAGTTTGGCATTCCGGTTTCATCCGGCCAGATGTCCTTGTGGTCCACTATGTGTACCTTGGGGTTGCCCGTATTCAACCACGACGGCGTCTGGCCGGCCGTGACAATCCAAATGTTGTTTACCCACGGTGCGAACTGCTCCAGTGACCTCAGGCTATAGCGAAGCTCGTCATGGTCGGCAAACCGGGCGTCGTGGTGGGCGCGCTCGGTAAAGGCAGCTACATCCGCAACGCCGGCTGCCGCCGCCTTCTCCTCCAACCAGACCGGGTCCGTGCCGTCAACCCAGGTGTAGACAACGTCAACCTTGAGCTGCGTCCAAGCTAGATGGCCATAGGTGGACCAAACTCTGGGGATGCCCTGCTCATCGCAGTCCGCCGCCTCAACCGGTGAAAGGGATGTCGCCCGTTCAGTCCACACCGGCGGCTGGAGGATGCCCTGCTCATCCAAGTCCCAGAACTGAATGTCAACGCCCTGTTGAGGACCCGCTGTGAACGTGCTTTGCACGTTGGCGCGGACGTATTCCCATATCCGAATCGCCTGCGGAGAGCCAGCAGCACCTGAGCTCACACGTTTCACGATGGGGGCCGCACGGTTCTTCTCCGAGACAGCCGCGCAATACCATTGCCCCAGCTGGTCCGAGGACTTCAGCACACTCCAGGCGCGCTCTCTGTCTGAAGCTGCGACGCCGATAGCGGAGGGCTGGTTGCTTCTCCGCGGAACCACCCAGAAGGCGATCCCCGCGTCTTGAAGTATGTCTTTTGCCATCGCAAAGGTCTTCAGCCGCTGCTCCGGCAGTCGCAGCGCCGGATCGATCCGCCAGATCAACGGGACCCGGAAGTGGGTGAGGATGCGGTGATTCTCACTCAGTCCGGAACGTCGAGCGTGCCTGACAAAGGCCCTCGCCGAAACCTGCTTCGATGCCTCGGAATGAACCCTGCGCAGCACCCTCTGCACTGAATCCTTAACCATGGATGTCCCCTAAAATACTTCGTCCGGCACAAGTTTGAGCAGCGCATCGCGAGTGCTGCATGCTACTCAGCTCAGCTCCTTGACGATCTGGCTAATACTGTCCAAGGTGCGCTTCAGTTCCTCGACGTGGCGTTCGTCGAAGGCGCTGAGCACCCGCTTCATCTCCGTCGTGGAGATGCCGCTGGTCCTCGGCAGGTAGACGACTTCAACCTTGTCGCCCAAATCATCGAATTTCCCGCGCCAGTCTTCACCGATGCCAAAGACGTCGACGCCATACCTATCGATGTCATGACGTTTCTGCTCCCAGTTTTCCTCAGGGATCGCCAGATCAACGTAGCGAATGGCCTGCACGATCTCGATCCGCTGCTCAAAGGGGACGATAGGCTTCTTGCCCTTGACCGCGTTGAAGTTGTCGGTAGAAACACCGACGATCAGCCGATCCCCGAGCTCACTCAAGCGCCTGAGGACGTTCAGATGACCAACATGGAACAGGTCGAACGTCCCGTATGTGAGGACTGTCTTGCCCACGCCTACACCTCGAACCTTGAATTAACCTTTAATTTGCCTGTTAAGAGTTTAGGCTAACAATTCGATGAACCGGAGCCATTGCACAGCCGAGTTGCCTAGATCACAGGCCAACGGCCCGAAGCACCCATCCGGATGACGGTGGACCACTTCAGTTTTTGTCTGTTCTCCCCCGGCCCCCACGGGTCCTGCTGCCAGCCGGCACGCCAACCTGCGAACCACGGTTTGAGCTGTCCTCGATCCCGCCGGGAGCGCAGCAACTGGACCAGCGTCCAAGAGCCCACATACGCCCAGCTGAAGGGCCAGCGCAGGTTGCGCCGGGCTAACCAGACCCGGTTGCGGGCGTTGAGTCGGAAGAATTCCTCATGCCGGCGAGGATCAATCACGGGGTGTCCTGCGCGCAGGTCCCCGGCGTACCAGGTGCGGAAACCGGTGTCCCAGACCCGCCAGGCGAATTCAATTCCCTCGTGGGCGTACCAGAACGTAGACGGCCAACCGCCGGTGCGATCGAACACGTCGCGGCGCATTGCGATTGCCATCTCGACGACGGAGAACACGTTGCTTGACGCATATGCGCTGCCCTTCCACAGCCGCGGAATCCACCGCTGCGGAGCGCCAGGGTCCGCCGGGTCTTCGATCCGAGGCTGGACCATGCCGATGTCTGGCCGATCCCGGAACAGACGGGCGCAGGAGAGGAGGAAGTCATCATCCGGCAGCCAAGCGTCGTCGTCAAGGAAGAAGAGGTACTCCCCCGAGACCTTCGGTACGCCGGCATTGCGCCCGGCCGGAATCCCCAGGTTCTCCTCGAGGTGCAGGGACTTGAAGCCTGGGGGCAGTCCTTCGGGCTTCCAGCCGTTGCCGACCACAACCACATCCAGGCTGACCCCACGCTGCGCTTGAAGTGAGGCAAAGCCGCGTTGCAGATCCTCCGACCGCGTGCCCTGGGTCAGGATGACGACTCCAAAGGTGGGCATGACAGTGGAATCTCGGGGCGCTGTTGAACGTTTCTCCGGCACTGTGGCGCTCACTTACGTAGCCTCGGGGACGCCATAATGGCCACGAAGTGGCCGATGTTGACGAGCAGCACGGCTGGCACCATCACGTAGAGCAGCCAGCGCTCTCCCAACACCGGCACGCCTGCAACCAAGGAAACGACCGAGGCGGCCAAGATCAGCAGGCTCATTTCAACCGAATGCAGCACCCGGTGGAAGGGCAGGAACCGGGCCAATCGGCGCAGCCGTCCCACCAGAGTCGCGGACGGAACTGCCTTCGCCGCGGCGGTGTCCGGCAGCTTGTCCAGTCCGGCCAGCGCCCGGGAAGCGTGGACCATCTCGTTCTGTGCCTTGTTCAGCACGATCAGGAACGCCAGCACCGCACCAAGGAAAAGAAGGAAATACGCCTGTCCCGGACCACTGCCAAGCAAGCCAAGGTCCCCGAGGCAACGCAGCCCCAGCGCGAGGGGTATCAGCCCCTCGGTGGTGTAATGGCCGATCTTGTCCAGGAAGATGCCCTTTGGGCTCTGGGTTCCACGCCAGCGCGCCACTTCGCCATCACTGCAGTCGAAGTACAACTGCAGCTGCGAGAAGAACACAGCCAGCAGCGGTCCCCAGATCCCTGGGATGAGCAGGCAGGCGGAGATGGCCCAGCCGGACAGGATCATCAGCCCGGTAACGCCGTTGGCGCTGATGGGGGTGCGCACCAGCGCACTGGTCAGGTAGATGGAGATATGCCGCAGATACAGCTCGGCGGTCCAGTGCTCGGCATTCTTGCGGCTGCGTACCTCCGGCGGCTGGGCGACGGCGCGCAGCTGCTCGAGCGTGGGATGGGCCGGGCGGGTGGTGCCGGTCATGACTTCCTCCGACTGGTATCTACGGTGCCAGCGGCGCCGAAGAGCCGACCGCGAAGGTAGCCCAAGCCCCAGCTGATGTGAATGCCGGGTAGCACGGCCAGCAGGCGCAGCCGCTCCGGTTGGCGCAGATCCTGCTTCATGGTGGCGGCGGCGTAGGTCAGGCCCGCCCCGTAGAGAGCGGGTATCAAACCCGAAGCGGTTGTCGTGTACTTCAGCCATGCCGGCCCACGGCGGGTGGCGCCAGTGGCGGAGAGCAGACCGCCGGCAGCACCGGCAGCCAAGCCTGCCACCAATAGGGGCGGCAGGAAGTGCCGAACTGACTTACCCTCCTTGTGGCGGTTGGCTAGCTCCGCGCGCCAAATGCCGGCCGCGTAGAACTGCCGAACAAGCTTGCCGAAGCTGGCGCGCGGCCAGTAGGTGACCTTCAGCTCCGGGTCGAACCACACGTCGTAGCCGGCTTGGCGCAGCCGCAGGCACATGTCCCAGTCCTGTCCGCGCCAGAGGCTCTCCTCGAAAAGCCCAACTTCGTCGATTGCCTCGCGTCTAAAAACCCCGAGATAGGCTGACTCGGCCGGTCCCTCGGGCGCACCACTGTGATAGGCGGCGCCGCCGAGCCCCAGCGGGGAAACGTACGCCGCGGCCACTGCGCGCTGGAACGCTGTTTTGCCCTGGGCATCCATGAGACCGCCGACATCGGCCGCACCGGTGCGCCGCAGGGTTTCCACTGCGCGGGCGGTGTAGTGCGGTTCCAGTTCGGTGTGGGCGTCCACCCGAACGATGACTGGATACTTAGAGACTTGAAGAGCAAGGTTGAGGCCGGCCGGCGTCCGGCCGGTAGGGCTGGTGACGCTGCGGAGCCGCGGCTCCTGTGCCTGGAGTTCGGAAACGATCCGATTGGTGCCATCCGTTGAGGGGCCGAGGGCGAGCACAACTTCTTTGGGCCCGTCATACTCTTGCCCGAGGATGCTAAGGACGGCGTCCTTGATGTGGGCTTCCTCATTGAGGACTGGCATGATGTAGGACACGCCAGGGTGCTGCTCATCCAGCGGAGGCAAGACGGATGCAGAAGCCACTATTTCCTGGACTCCCTATAGGCGGCCACGACTTCCTTGGGGTCGCCGTCCATCTCCAGGACACCCTTGTTAATCCAGAGGACCCGGCTGCAAGTGTCGAGAATCGATTTCATCGAGTGTGAAACCAGAAATACTGTTCCCGCGTTCTCTCGGATTTCGCGGATCCGCGCCTCGCTACGATCCCGGAAGCGCCGGTCACCCACAGCCAGTGCTTCGTCCACAATCAGAATCTCATGCTGCTTCGATGCAGCAATAGCAAACTTGAGCCGTGCCTGCATGCCAGATGAGTACGTCCGCATCGGCAGATCAATGAACTCTTCCAGCTCCGCGAACTCAACAATGTTGTTGCGCAGCGCGTCAATCTCCTGCCGCGAAAATCCGAGCGCAAGTCCGCCCAATTGGATGTTCCGCTCTCCCGAGAGGTCCGGGATAAGAGCGGCGCCGACGCCCAGCAGATTCGGTCTTGAGGTCGCGTAGACGGCTCCTTGAGCCGGCGGAGTAAGACCCACAAGGGCCCGCATCAACGTGGACTTCCCCGAACCGTTCGGTCCGATGACACCGATGGACTCGTTCTCATAGGCGGTGAACGAGACCCCCTTGAGCGCATGCACCGTTCGAATCCGGCGGGCGGTTCGCTGAAGAAGCGATCGTCTGCTCCCCTTGACCTTCTTGCCGCCCGCATGTACGTAGTACTTCACGTGCAAGTCGTCAACGACGACCACTGGTTTGCGTCCTCCAGCGGCCACATCTGTCTCGGTCAATTCGCCTCCAGTACTAGTCAACGCGGCCATACCGCTCCTCCGCCACCCAGAAGAACAGGACGCCGGCGACGAGCATGCCGACTGACCAGATTGAAAAGTACAGCCAGTAGATGGGGTTGTAGTCCATCCCAGGCATGAGGATCCCCCTGGCAATGGAGAGGACCTCATGAAGTGGATGGAAGTCGAAAATCTTAACAGCCCAGGGATGTGATTTCAGGATGCGGTCGATGGCGAACAGTACACCGGAGGTGTAAAACAAGATCCGGGTGACGAGCGGTAGAAGCTGGGTCAGATCCCTAACATGGACCGTCAGTCTGGCGCCGATGAGCGCGACACCCAAATTGAAGACCGTGAAGATAGCAACTAACGGAATAATCAGCAGCCATTCGACGCTGATCGGCGCCCCCAAGATCAGGATGTAGACGAACATCACGGCGAGCATGGGCACGAGTGTCATCAAATTCTGGATCACTGTGGAGACGGGCAAGGTGATTCGCGGGAAGGCCAGTGACTGCACCAAGGCGCCGTTTCCCGTGATCGACTTAGCGCCGTTGTTCATCGAGCTGGCAAAAAACTCGAAGAGGAAAACGCCGATCACCACATACATCGGGAAGTTCTCCGGACGGTTTGCACCTTGCAGGATGCCAAAAATCGCCCCGTACATTAACGCGTTCAGCGTGGGCTTGATGAAGACCCAGAGCATGCCGAGACGGTTGCGCTGGTTGGAAGCCTCGATTTTTCCTCTCGCCATGGCTATGGCGAAGTCGCGTCGGGTCCATGCTTCCGAAAGGTATCTCAAAAGCGATGGCCGGGCGCCGACTCGGTGGAGGCGGTTTTCGCTCGCATATTCGGCAAGGCTCATGCCAGGTAGTTTCCCTTACTTACGCGTGGATGGCAGCGTCGCCATCCCTGAGGGACCGGCGGTGCACCTACCGAGTTTAGTTGATTCAACTCCGAACCGCGGACTCGTCCTCGCGAAAGAACACCCGCAGTTCAAGGCTGTGCTGCCCTGCTGCGTCCTGGACGTAGATGGCTTTCCCCACAATCCCTTCGAGGGCACCGGTGCCAGAGCCCGGAATGATGTGGCCGTCGCTGGCCGCGGCTTCGCCCTCGGCGAGGCCCCAGTGTTGGATCACCATGGTGCCTTCCCTGCCGTCTACCGATCCGGTGAAGACCTCGGACGCGACGTAGCCGGCGCCGGTTGCGTTGCCGGCCATCAGCAACTCGGCCCGGCTGGTGCCTGTGATTAACCCGTCAAAAACCTTGGTCACCAGAACCCGGCTCAGATCCGAGTTGGTCCCTTCGACTTCGTAAGGTTCGGGAACCCAGTCGGTGACATCAAAGTCTGCCGCGATGATGTGTTCGGCATCGTTGGTCATGGGCCTACGGTCTCCTTGGTAGGTGCCTGACGCAGTTCAGGGCCTCAGAAAAGGCGCTGGTCGTCTGCATCGGCGTATTTCTTGCGGAAGAGTTTGCGGGTTCTCGGGTCCAAGAACACCAGATACAAGGCGAAGGCGACCGCCACGATACCGGCAAGAAGCCGGGCTGTGTCCAGATCGAACTCGATGTACGGGAAGATATCCAACTGGTCTGTGATCGCGTAGATCATCAAGAACGACGTCACCGCATAGACGGTTCGAACCTGCCAGTCATTACGAATACCGGTAGCGGCGAAGAGCGGCAGCAGCCAAACGATGTACCAGGGCTGGATC
Source organism: Arthrobacter sp. NPDC055138 (assembly GCF_053607305.1). Classification (NCBI taxonomy): domain Bacteria; kingdom Bacillati; phylum Actinomycetota; class Actinomycetes; order Micrococcales; family Micrococcaceae; genus Arthrobacter; species Arthrobacter sp. NPDC055138. The sequence goes on along the minus strand of NZ_JBSGTH010000008.1, from coordinate 68,112 downwards.
ATCGGGCCCAGCAGCACCACTGCGGCCAGTGCCAGCGCCAACCGCCGGACGATTCGATCGTAACTGCCGCGGAACATGGTGTAGAGCACTATGAGCACGGCCACGACCTTCCCGGCTGTGTACACGGACGCTTGCACGAAAGCGCCGTCGAACCCCAGTCCGCCGGAAATCAGCCCCAGCAGAATCCCGAGCAGGCCGACCGGTGCGTACCAGATCATCAGGCCGGCGCCTTGCTGGCTGAGCGCTCCCACCCAGCCGAAGCCGAGGCCGTTGATCACGCCCATGACCGCAAGCAGCCCGAGGGACAGGCCCGCGGTCATTGCCCAATAGCCGAACTTACGCGGCCAACTGGCACCCTTGCCCGCCCACAACAGCCCGACGAACGGCAGGAAAATCAGTGTGATCGGTTTGATGGCTATAGAGAGCGTTACCAGCAGAATGCCTAGCAGCACCCGCCGGGTGGCCGCGTAATAGAGGCCGGCCAAGGCAAGCCCGAGCATCAGGGCATCGTTGTGGATGCTGGCAATGAAGGTGGTCAGGAACAGCGGATTGGCGCAGGCCAGCCAGAGCGCGCGGTTCGGATTGATCCCGTGCAGTTCCGCGAGTTTCGGCCCGAAGTAGACGCACATCGCGGCGCCGGCGACGGCCAGGATCCGGAACATGACGATGGAGTATTCCGGGTGCCCGCCGCTGAGCCAGACGATGAACTCTTCCAGCCACAGGAAGACCGGGCCGTAGGGCGTTGGGCTGCGCGCCCAGAGATCGTCGGCGCCGGTCTGCAGGTAATTCTGTAGCTGGTCATACCCATCCACATAGGGGTTGAGGTTGTTGACCATGACCTTGCCCTGCGCGATGTAGGCGTAAACATCCCGGCTGAACAACGGGATGCTCAGCGCCAGGGGGGCGCCCCAGGCGACGATCGCGGTCAGCGTGGCCCGGCGTGCCTCGGCACCCCAGACGGTGAACTGCTGCCCCAGCCGCAACCACGCGCGAACCAAGATCATGCCGCCCAAGGCCAGCAGGATCACCGAGAGGATAACGCCGACCAGTTCCACACGAAGGAAAATCAGCAGCGGCCAGCGGCGCAGTTCGGACACCGAGGCCAACCAGCCGACCCCCAGCGAACCGAGGAACATCATCAGGGAACCGATGGTGCCTTCGACGATGCTCAGGCTGGACCGCTCCTTAACGTCGCTTCCATCCCGAGGGACGGAGGGCTCGGCCGTAGGTCTTTGGGCGGTCATCGTCTCGGCGGTCCAATCACTCCGGGGTCGGTACACCTGGTCCGGTGCGGTCATCGTCTCGGCGGTGGTCCGCACGCCTCAGAACGGTCAGGCGGACACATCAGCAGACAGCTGCTGATGGTGCTTTCTGCATGTTAGCACCGGGCACCTCGCCAGTCCGTGCCAATTGGTCCCGCGACGCAAGAGCAGGACGCGATACATTTGACGGGTGCCAATCTCTAACGAACATATTGTCTGGATCGACTGTGAAATGACCGGGCTGGACCTCGAGGCGGATGCGCTCATCGAGGTTGCCGTCCTGGTCACCGACTCGGAACTCAACGTTTTGGGCGAAGGAGTCGATGTTGTCATCAAGCCCAGCGCAGAGTCCCTGGCCCAGATGAACGACTTTGTTCGAACCATGCACACCACATCCAAGCTGCTGGACGAGTTGCCGCACGGCATGACCATGGCGGAAGCCGAGGACAAGGTGATGGAGTACATCACGCAGTGGGTTCCGGAGCCGCGCAAGGCACAGCTGGCGGGCAACTCCGTCGGTACGGACCGGACGTTCCTGGCCCGGGACATGCCCCGCGTCATCGACCACTTGCACTACCGGATCATCGATGTCTCCACCATCAAGGAGCTGTCCCGCCGCTGGTTCACCCGGGCCTATTTCCAGTCCCCGGCCAAAAGCGGCGGACACCGCGCACTGGGAGACATCAAAGACTCCATCAACGAACTTCGGTACTACCGCGAAGCAGTCTTTGTCCCCTCGCCCGGCCCGGACTCTGCCACCGCCAAGAAGATTGCGGCCGGAATCAACACCAGTCCAGCCGGCTAGATTGTTAGGTACGCCACTTTCCCCTAGGGAATGGGCTAAAGTGGCAAAAGCCAGATGAAAAGCATGTAAACTAGTCTGCGTTGCCTTACTGGTTGGAGACCGGCAGGAACCGCTTGAGCGGGGCCCGTCGGGAGGAACAAGAGGGCACATGGTGGGTATAGCTCAGCTGGCAGAGCGCCTGGTTGTGGTCCAGGAGGTCGCGGGTTCAATCCCCGTTACTCACCCCGAAGGTCCGGCAGCAGCCGGCAAGCAGAGCCGTCCCGCACGTCGGGACGGCTCTTTGCATGTCCCGCTGTAGCGGCAGCGTTCGCACAGCATCGTCGAGCCGGCGGTGTCAACGCCCGCTGAAGCCATCCTGATTGAAGGAGAAAAATGACTGTCCGCCCCGTCACCGTCACCGGAGAACCGGTGCTGCACCGCCGCGCCGTCGAGGTAGAGACCTTTGACGATGAACTCCGGGCCTTGATAGCGGATATGTTCGAGACGATGGACGAAGCCAACGGGGTGGGCCTGGCGGCTCCCCAGGTGGGAATTGGTCTGCGGATCTTCACCTATGAGTTTGCCAACGACGACGATGTCCCGCCGCGGGGCGTGCTGGTCAACCCGACGCTGGTGCTTGGCAAGGTTTCCGGCGCGGAACCTGACCCCGACGAGGAAAACGAGGGCTGCCTGTCCGTGCCTGGTCACAGCTACCCGCTGAAGCGGGCCGAGTGGGCCCGGGTCCGCGGGTTCGATGCGGACGGCAATCCGGTGGACTTCGAGGCAACAGGCTGGTTCGCCCGCGTGATGCAGCACGAATACGACCATTTGGACGGCAAGCTGTACATTGACCGGCTCAATGACCGGTGGAGCAAGCGCGCCCGCAAAAACATCCGGAAAGAAGGCTGGGGCATCCCCGGCAACACCTGGCTCCCGGGCGTCGATCCGGATCCGTTCGGCCACTGATCCTCTCGTCGCCGCACAGACGTTGGCGACCCGCTACGGCAACCTCCTGATCAGCCGCGGCAGGACGCCGTTAGCTGTCGGTGAGGCCCGACTTGTGGTCTTTCTCGCAGCGGCGTAGGTCCTCCAGCGTAATGTCGCGCAGCCGTTTAAGCTCATCGATGCGCTTCTCCGGTATGCTGCCGCGGGCGTATGCATCCTCCGCCGCATGCAGCAGCCGCTCGGCTTCCTTGTGATTGGCCTGTGCCTGTTCCCACCGCGTCATCTCAACCATGCCGCCATTGTAGGAACGCCGTCCGGCTAAAAGCCATAGCAAAGGCCGGCGGCATTCACTGCCGCCGGCCTCCGCCGTCGTTATTGCTGGATAAGCGTGGGTTAGACGGTTTCCGCCACCGGCTCCATCACGGCCGGGAAGATCTTCGGGTTGACCCCGGCGATCTCTTCCAGCACGCGGACCACCTGGCAGCTGTAACCGAACTCATTGTCGTACCAGACGTAGAGCACGGCGTTCTTGCCGTTGGCGATGGTCGCCAGACCGTCCACCACGCCGGCGCGACGCGAACCGACGAAGTCGGTGGACACGATTTCCGGCGAGTTGACGTAGTCAATCTGCTTGCGAAGATCCGAGTTCAGCGACATGCCGCGCAGGTACTCGTTCAAGCCTTCCTTGGTGGCGTCCTGCTCCAGGTTCAGGTTCAGGATGGCCATCGAAACGTCCGGGGTGGGGACGCGGATGGCGTTGCCGGTCAGCTTGCCCTCGAGCTCCGGCAGGGCCTTGGCCACGGCCTTGGCGGCGCCGGTCTCGGTCAGCACCATGTTCAGCGCCGCCGACCGGCCGCGTCGCGTGCCCTTGTGGAAGTTGTCGATCAGGTTCTGGTCGTTGGTGTAGGAGTGGACCGTCTCCACGTGGCCATGGGCGATGCCGTACTTGTCGTTCAGGGCCTTGAGCACCGGCGTGATGGCGTTGGTGGTGCAGGACGCCGCGGAAACGATCTTGTCGTCGTCCGTGATGTCCGAGTGGTTCACACCGTGCACGATGTTCTTCAGGCCGCCCTTGCCCGGTGCGGTCAGCACCACCCGCGAGACGCCCGGGCACTGCAGGTGCTGGGACAGGCCGGCTTCATCGCGCCACTTGCCGGTGTTGTCCACCACGATGGCGTCCTTGATGCCGTACTGGGTGTAGTCCACCGACGCCGGATCATTGGAGTAGATGAACTGGATCAACGTGCCATTGGCCTGGATGGTGTTGTTCTCTTCGTCCACGGAGATGGTGCCGTCGAACGGTCCGTGCACGGAGTCGCGGCGCAGCAGGCTGGCGCGCTTGATCAGGTCATCGTCGCTGCCCTTGCGGACCACCACGGCGCGCAAGCGCAGTCCGTGGCCGCCACCGGAGTGTCCCACCAGGATGCGGGCCAGCAGGCGGCCGATCCGGCCGAAGCCGTAGAGCACAACATCGGTGCTGGTGCGCTCGTCCGCACCGTGTTTGCCGACGATGTCCGCCAGTTCGGCGCGGACGAAGTCCTTCAGGTCCGTGCCGTCAGCCTCATTCTTGAACTTCACCAGCAGGCGGGCCAGGTCGACCGAGCCGGCGCCGAGTTCCAGCTCGCTCAGGGCCTGAACCACCGGGAAGGTTTCTTCCAGCGGCAGTTCGGCGTCGTCGATTTGGCGGGCGAAGCGGTGCGCCTTGAGGATGCCAACCACGGACTGGTTGATCAGGCTGCGCCCGTGGATGGAGGTGACCACGTTGTTTTCCCGGTACAACCGACCGATCATCGGGATCATCGCTTCGGCAAGGGCCTGGCGGTTGCTCCACGCATCTAGGGTCGACTCTGACATCTGGTTCACAGAATTACCTTCCTACATCAGCCGGGTTCTCCCTCGAGCCCGGTTGTCACCGCCGTGGATTTTCACGACGACGCCGCTTTCGCCCGACCTTCTGTCCGGTTCCGGCGGCACGCCACCGCCAACTGCCGGCGGGAAGCTTTCAGGTCTGCACGGTTTGGCCGCTCGTTGCCAAGCGACGCCAGTCACGCCTACCTGCTATCCATTCTAGGGACTGCTTGAGGCACCGGCGTACGCCTGCGGGTGAACTGCCTCACGTTAACGGGCATCGACCTGTTCGCCGCATGATGCCGTCTGGAGGTGGAGAGAGTGACGGCGGCGCTTCCCCGCCTGGGGAAAGCACCGCCGTCACCGGCTGAAGCGGTCAGGCTTTGAAGATGTCTTTGCGGACGCCCATGATGATTCGGTCGCCGGGGTCTGCCGTCTTCAAGTAACGGACAACGTTTTTCAGCTCCAGCGCGATGCAGCCCGCGGTCGGAACGGGGTTGGCATGCAGGAAGATGGCGAAGCCTGCGCCTTGCTTGATCTTTTGCCCCGGTCCCCTGTTGTAGTCGATCACCGCGCCTTGACGGTAGTCGCCGGTGGGAAGCCGCATATAGAACCACATGTTCTCGTCGGGCCACCGTTCGTATCCTACGGAGCCGGATTCGTAGTACTTGTTGTAGGAGGAGCCACGAGTGCCCGACCATCTGGACTTCTTGTTCAGCTTCTTGTACTTGAGATCGGTGCCGGGGTTTCCTTCACCGAAGGCTTCGTGGACCGTGAAACTGCCTTGCGGGGACCATCGGTACTGGGTGTGGCCGGATGCCACGCCAGGGCGCTTGAACCCCTTGAGTCCCACGGTGGCCTTGCCTGTCTTCCACTCCTGCTTGTAGATGGAACCGATCCGCACGCAATTAACGAAGCTCGCCTTGGCAGTGCCGTACTTCTCGGCGATGGTGAACGAGATGCGGTTGGCCCAGCCATGGGCATAGCGGGTCTTACCTGCACCGATCGCCCAGCATTCATTCTTTGGGTACATCACCGCCCCCACGCGGGCCGCTACCAGGGAGCCGCCCTGGAAGACCTGGGTGGTCTTGCCGCTGCGTTTCACTGCGTCCTGCATCGGGTAGCCCAGCTTGCCGTTCTGGCTGCCACGGGCCTTCCAGCTGTGGTTCATCTGCGCAGTCAGAATCCGAGCGCCCGTGGAGGATGAATACGCGACAGTTCCGTTCTGGAAAGTCTGGACGCATCCCTTGGCCTTGAGACCGCACTTCGGATCCGAGGTCGGGTAGCCCATGGTCCCGCGCTCGTATCCAGATGCCTTGAACTTTTTGTAAATCCGGTGCTGAAGGTCCATGCTGCGTGCCCCGGTTTTGGCCGTCCAATAGATGGCGACGCGCTGAGAGCTGTTGGCGGACGGGGCGTAGGTACGGACGCACCCATTGCCCACCAGCCGGCAGTTGAGATCGTTGACCGCAACCAGTTTCAGCTTTTTCGCCTTGGCATCGATGGCTTTTTTGCCCGCAACAATGTGCGCCGGCGTATAGGTGATGGTCCCGCCTTGGAAGCGTTGGGTGGCGCTCTTGTCAGAGCGAACCGTCATGTCCGCGACGGGGTAGCCGTACTTACCATTTTCAAACTTCGCGTCGCGATAGGTTTTGTAGATGGAGTGTTTGAGGTCCACCGCATGCGCCCCCGAGGCAGCGGTCCAGTAAATCGCCACCTTCCCATTCCCAGCTGCATCGGTGTAGGTGCGGACGCAGCCGTTGTTCTTGAGCGTGCAGCGGAAATCATTCAGCGGTCGGAGCTTCAGCGCAGTCGCCCTCTTGCTGATCGCGGCCTGCCCCGCGGCCACATGCGGAGCTTCCGCCGCGGGGCTGCTCGTCTCCGGTGCTTCCTGGGTGGCACTTTTCCGCTTGGGCGAGGGCGAAGGCGAAGGATCTGCGTCCGGTGCTTCCTTCGTCGCCTCGGGCGGTGAGGGAATCGCGGGCTGCCCTTGATCGGCGGGCGCTTCGGGCTTCACGGGCGCTGCGGGCACCGCCGGCTCCTCTGACGCTTTGTTGGACGGCTCGGCAGGATTCGAAGGCGCAGGGCTCGCGTCCGTCGCTGTCGGCTGAGGTTCGGGAGTTTCGACGGTCGGCGTCCCGGTAGGGACGGGGCTCCCGCTGGAGAGCGCACCGCTGTCCAGGGCGGAACCCGTCGGTGCGGGCAATTCGGTCGTTTGGGCGGACGGCGTAACTGGGTCGGAAGCGACAGCCGGCAGAGCAGAGGACAGCAGGGCGGTCAGCACGGCAGATGTCAGGCCGACGCGCAGCATGGGGCGCAAAATAGAGGGCGAAGGGCGATACATTATTCCCCCGAGGAAAGAGAGATGCTGGTGGTGGAACCAGCGGAGACTGTATCCGCCACTGTCGTCCTCGGCGTGCGGAATGTTAGACACGTCGCTGGCACCATCGCGTCCTGCCACCGCTGAGCGGCGGATCTGGACCGACCAACTTTGGGGATACCTGCTGCTGCGGAGGACTGCGAGACTGTGCGGTAGCGGACCCTGCCACGGCCCCAACCCTGCGGCGGTGTTCGGCAGTCGAAGCGGCCCCGCCGGACTCCCCAACCTGGCGGGGCTGCTTCCTTGGGGTAACTTCTGCCCAGCCGGATTCTGGATGGTGGCGCAAGGAGTGGACTGGCTGACCTATGCGCCTGGTTCTGGCGATGCGATCTCCTGACCTGCGAACGCCCCTACGCTGCAAGTTTCAGGCCAGGATCTACAAAGTCAGTCCCGTGCCGTGCCTGCAAGTACCTTGGTCGGCACTGGGCCGCGGAACCAGCCCGGCGCCTCATACACGTAGCGCAGGAACGGCCCACGCAAAACAACCATGAACCCGAGTGAGAGGCAAACAGCACCAAGTGCAACCAACGGCGGAAGGAGCAGCCGCGTGCCGACCGAAAGATCCCCTGCAAGGCTCAGCAATGTTGTTAGGAACGCAATGACGACGACGTGCGCAACATATATGGGCAACGTGTTGCGCCCCAGATATTCAAGAACAGCGCCGCCGGGCAGCGAAACCACATACGCCGCAAGCATGAACCCAAAGGCAACGGCCACGACGCGGACCAGAAATGCGGATGGACCGGACCGACTCAGATCGAAGAAGGCAAGCGCCGCCGCCCCGGCAATGAACAGCGCCCCGATCAGCACCGCCCGCTTCCAATTCCGCTTCTGAACCCACTCGAAGGCAAGCTCACGCAGATAACAGCCGGCCAGGAAGAAGAAGAAATACTTGCCCATGCCGTTCCAACTGATGTTCCAGGACGACATGGACAGGAACTGAACGGATATGACGGCTGATACCAGCAACTGGATGCGGTAGTCGACCCTTCCCTGCATCAGCTTGGCAGCGATGAAAAAGAACAGCAGCGCGTGGATAAACCACAACCCCGACGTCGGAAGCAGTGGGGCGGTCAGCAGCCTGGTGAGGTCTGTTTCCTGCGGCCTGGCTTCCATGGGAAGGACTGTGAAATAGAGGAACCTAATGACTGACCAGAGCAGGAACACCCATGCCAAGAGGCTCAACCTGCTGGACCAAAGGACCTTCCACGGACGGCTTATGACCGATGCTGCAAAAAGGCCGGAGGCGGCGAAGAACAGCGGCATCCGAAATACCTGGAGGGTTCTGTTCACCTGCACCCAGGGTCCCGCGATGAGATCCATCTGGCCCAGCAAGATGACGGAGTGATGCAGCGCCACCAGCAGTATTGCCATTCCTTTGGCTGCATCCACCCATTGCACGCGCGATGATACCGCCATGTATTCCTTCTAAGCTGAAGCATTTGAACATCCTGGAGGCGCTACTTGACAGGTGGCTTCACGTGCCCGTCAAGTGCGTCCGTACCAAGGCCGGGGCGCTGGCATCGAGCCCGGCTTCAGGTTAAAGGCTAGTTCAAGACTTGGGCGGCTAAGACCAGCGACACCATGGCCTTAAACACTTCAGCGGAGCCCTTGCCGAATTCGAACCAGCGACCAAGGATTCCCACGTGTTCCCGGCTTAGCTCTGGCCAGTGGTTTGACTATCGACGCCGACAAATCCGCCCGACAGGCCCCTCGCCCAGTAAATGCAAGGGAAGAGTGGGACGGGTTGGCCTATGAGCCGGGTTCTGTCACCTGCGGCAGTTGCCCGCCGCCGGGTGGCGATCATCCATCTAGGAGCACCGTTGCCGGTGCCCTCAAGCGGCCTACCCGGACACTCGGGCGAGCAGCCCTCGATCGTGCCCTGTCTGGCCTTGCTCCGGGTGGGGTTTACCTAGCCGCCCCGGTCGCCCGGCGCGCTGGTGGTCTCTTACACCGCCGTTTCACCCTTACCAGGTGCTGCACGAGGCAGCCCTGGCGGTCTATTTTCTGTGGCACTTGCCTGCGGGTTTCCCCGAGTGGGCGTTACCCACCACCCTGCCCTGCGGAGCCCGGACTTTCCTCGGCAGACGAATCTTCGCAGACCCGTCCGACGCGATCGCCCAGCCAACCCGTCCCGCTTTCAGGATACGGCCTGCTCCCCCGCCGCCAGTAATCTGCCTCGCTTCAGGCGGTTTCCCAGCATGACGACGGCGGTGCTCCCGCCTTTCGTGCGGAGGTGCGCTCCGACGGTAGGCTGCTACGGTGCTGATTCTGCTTCCGCCTTCCGAAGGAAAGACCGCTGCCGCCAAGGGACATCCCTTCGAACTGCAGGACTTGCAGTTCCCGGAGCTGAATCCTGCCCGGGAGGAAGTATTGGCGGCCCTCGCCCACATCAGCCAGAGTCCGGATGCTTTAGCGCAACTGGGCGTCGGCGCATCGTTGGCTGCCGAAGTGGAGCGCAATACCCGACTGCACGACGAACCTTCCGCCCCGGCTCACACGGTCTACTCCGGCGTGCTGTACGACGCCCTGGGCTACCGGACGATGACCGCCACGCAGAAGCGCAAGGCCGACGCCGCCGTCGTCGTGATTTCAGCGCTCTGGGGTGCTATCGGTTTCGCGGACAGCATTCCGGCCTACCGGCTGTCCATGTCCGTGGGGCTGCCGGAAACCGGGAAGCTGGCCTCGTACTGGAAGAAGCGGCTGCCTGAAGCCTTGGATGCCCACGCCGAGGGGCACCTGCTGGTGGACTGCCGCTCCAGCACTTACGCCGCGGCGTGGACGCCGGAGCCTGCCCGCACCGTTGTGGTCAACGTGTTCCAGGAACGCAACGGCAAGCGCACGGTGGTCTCCCACTTTGCCAAGCACACCCGCGGCGAGCTGGCCCGGCATCTGCTGACCCGCCGAGGCAAGGCGCCCGAGACGCCGGCCGCGCTGCTGAAGGTGGCACAGGAGGTCTGGCAGGCGGAACTAGTGGACGGCACGGCCCGCAAGGCGCACGCGCTGAACATCATTCTGGCCGAGTAGATCTCCACGCGGGCCCAGCGGCCCTTGGTCGATCACCGGAATACTTGCCCAGCGGCCCATGGTCGATCACCGGGATACTTGCCCGGCGGCCCTTCGTCGGCCAACGGGTTACTAGCCCGTCGGACCTTGGTCGATCGCTGAAGGGCGGCTGCCGACCGATCGGTAGGATGTGCCAACCTTCAGCTTTACTTCTTGCGGGCCAGAATCCTTATGACTTCCGGATCTTCCCGCTCGAACTTTGCCAAACCAGTTCCTGAAGCCTGCTCGACGATCTCAAAACCTCGCTCTTGGAGCTGCTGGAGGGTCTCCGCCGGAGGAACGAACCGGCGGAAGGAACGGAATCTGGCCTTCTTGCGAGTGGCGTCCAGGTCGGTTCGATGCTCAAGCGCAACCAGGTCGCCTGTCTCAGCTGCAGAACCGAGCTGTTCGAAGAAGATTCGGTCTTGTTTCGCCGTAAGGCCGTTGAGGAAAAACCTCGCATAAAAAAGAGCGTTGCCGGTCCCGGGCACTTCCCCGCGGAGCGCTGCAAGTCGACCGGCTTCCAAGAGGTCCGTTTCGACAACGTGGATGTCTGAATGCTTAGCGACGTGTTTCTTCGCCGCTTCAACAGCGTAAGTACTGACGTCCACAGCCGCGACCGGATACCCAGCCTGGGCAAAAAACGAGGAGTCCCTGCCATTCCCGCAGCCGAGATCGATGACGAAAGCCACGCCATCCGTTCGGGTGCAGACCCACTGGGCGAACTCGGATGGAGTGACATCGGCTTCGTGGGCGTAGAAGTCATCCATCGCGAGCCGGGTCCGGTCGGTGTAGCTCAACAGCGCCTGAGGATCTCGTCGCCGTCGGGCATCCTTCCATTTGAAGTCCGGGTTGGGGATCCGCCAATCATCACCGTAAACGTGGGCAACCACCCGGTCAGGACGATTTGGGACAGTTACCGGATGGCCGCTCAGGGTTGATTCCTGCACGGGGAGGAAGTCCTCGGCGGGTACCTCTTCCACGCCGACCGTTCCAAAGGGGAAGCCGACGAATCCGTTTGGCTTTCGAAACAGATGAGCAATATCCACCATGTCCCGGGAACCCTCGCGGTCACGGACAGCGATGCAAGATGCTTTAGGCGTCACCTGGTATCCGGCGGCGATGAGGGCCCTGCCCACTTCCACGAATTCCCTTTGGGCTTCCTCCGCATTCGCCGCCTGGCTCAAATAGCCGCAGTCCATGTCCTTGTCGTGAGGGATGAACCCGTTTTCACGCACGTATCCCAATAAAGTACCGCTGTAGAGGAACGCCTCGCTGCCCGTGACTCCTTTGATCACTTTGGCCACTTCCCCGTACAGGCTGAGCACACCATCCTGCCAAGCTGTGTCCTGATCTTTAGGGAGGAACGCGATCTTGCCTTCCCTGTCGAAGGCTTCTCCCCGCGCGAACCTGCGTTTGAGGGCGTCAAGGCTTTCCCTACCATTGCGCAGGGGCGGGTGGGACGTTCCGCCCGAAGGCATTCGCAATGCCTTGTCGCCATATTGAACAGATAGGGCGTCGGTCCTCTGCGCGAACCGCCAGAGATCGTTAACGCCGAACTCGAACGTTCCATAACCGTTGCCGTCCATCTGCACCGGGGCAGTCATCACTGGGACGTCATTGATGTAAAGCGTGACGCGCTCGTTCGAGGTCTGCTGACTGCCCGTGCGAACCGTGCCGCCAATGCCGTCGATGGCGAATCGCGTCACCTCTCCAACGCCCGGGCGGAACAGCTGACGATACAACTTCTTGGCGCTCTGAATCACCGGACGAGTATACGTCAGTGGGCCAGCCGTTCATCTCGATCAGGTGCCTTAAGGAACGTAGATCCAGTTGGTCCGCGCGCTAGTCGCTTCACTGATCCGCTGGGTCCTGTTCCGGGCGAGTAGATCTCCACGCGGGCCTAGCGGCCCTTGGTCGATCACCGGGATACTTGCCTGGCGGCCCTTGGTCGATCACCGGGATACTTGCCTGGCGGCCCTTGGTCGATCACCGGATTACTTGGCTGGCGGCCCTTGGTCGATCACCGGATTACTTGGCTGGCGGCACCCTGTGTTTGCCTGGCGTTCACCAAGGCCACGTAGCTTCGGTGCGTCCGAGTACTTGATGCATTGATTGGGGCGTTGGGGCACATGTCCGAGCAAGAACTAGATTTTGTCCACAGCGGCGTGCTGGTGCAGTTCAAGCGGCGCGCTGCGAAGCTGGACCGGCGCCACCTGATCGTCATGTTTGCGGGCGTCGGGCGGATGGACAGCTACGAGTTTGACGGCAGGGCTTCCAGCGACAGCCAGGCGCACTGGCTCTGGATCAAGGACAAGTTCGACGGGCAGCACGCGTATTACCTGTGCCGGAATATGGACTTCTCCATTGAGCAGGCGGTGGTCGCGCTGATTGATGCAGAGTTGGGGCGGCTGGGGCTGAGCCGAAAGGAATGCACACTGGCGGGTTTTTCCAAGGGCGGGTTCGCTGCGCTGTATCTGGGCACCAAGTACAACTTCGGCAATATCCTGGCCAGCGCCCCGCAGATCTTCGCAGGCACACATACCCGCGGGAACCGGCCCAAGATCTTCGCGCATCTAACCGGCGGCGGAGGGCAGGCCGAACTCGAGGCGCTGGACCGGCTACTGCCTGACGCGGTGGAAGCTGATGAACAGACGGAGAAGAACATCTACCTGTTCAGCTCCCCGCGGGACCAGTTTCATGAGGCGCAGATACTTCCAGCGCTGCCGATGTTCGCGAAGTACCCGAACTTTAACTACATCGAGACAGATTCGGACCTGGTCAACGAGCACACGGATGTGACCCGCTACAACGTGCCGCTGATCCTGGCCACGCTCTACGCGCTCGCAGAAAACGTGGCGCCGCGCTACGGCACGGTGCGCAACGGCAACGGGATCGAACCACAACTGGGCAGCGAGGTGCTGTCACGGCAGCGGGAGACCGGTGAAGCCGTCGCCAATCTCACCGGCGTGCGGCTGGCCGGCTCGGTATTCTTCCCGGAGGGCGTGGGGTTCCTGCGCGGTCACGCCACCGAGGAGTGGGCGGACTTGACCAGCACGCTGGTACTCACCGCGGAAGCTTCCCGACGCCAGTTCTCGCTGGGTGCAAACGAGGACGCGGGCATCTCCTTCCGGTACTTCCAGCAGGCCTACTGCAATTACCGGCTGGCCCGGTTTTCCTCGCCCAAGCACCAGGGCATCGATCTGGCCGGCCTGCCGGCGGGTACGTACCAGGCACGGCTGCGGCTGGCCGTGCCCGGCCGGGACGCCGAGCTGCCGCTGGCCTCGGGCACACCGCTGAGCACCGAATCGCAGCGGGACGGGCGGCTGTACCGTTTTCGCACCCGGTCGGGCGGCGCCGTGCTGGATGTGCGGCCGATCCTCGGCACAGCACCCCAGGAGTCGTACTTCCGGCTGCGCACTAGCTGGGCACGCGGGCAGCGCGTGCATCTGGACGGGGACTTCGCCGTCCGCGGCGTGGAAATCCCCGACAGCAAAGCCGCCCACTACTACCTGGTGCTGCACGGGCAGGCCGGCACGCACGCCTTCGCGCTGGCCGCCGGCGGCTTCCGCGGGGACGCAAACGTCTTCGGCGACGCGCTGAGCGACTACTCCGGCGCGCACTTCGGCACCCGCAAGGGCACCGGCGTGGACATCTCCGCGCTACCACCGGGAACCTACCGTGCGTCCGTCAGTCTCAGCTGCGCCGGCGGACTCCACACCCTCCCCACCGGCAAAACCGTGCAGATCCGGACCGCCGACACCGGCCCCACCGCCGCCATGCGCGACACCGCACCCGGACCGGCGTCGTTCCGGAGGAGGTTCGTCCGCTTGGCGCCGTCGGTGCTCCGGCGCCGGATCAAACGCCGGCTGGCCCTGCGGTACCTTCGGCTCCGCACTCCGCGGTCGGCAGCTGTTTCCCCGGCGTTCACCCGGTCGCAGTAGCTTCGCAGGCATGCCCCAACGTGAACAGGACTTTCTGCACAACGGCGTCCTGGTGGAATACAAGACGCGCGAAGCCAAGCAGGACCGGCGCCACCTGATCGTCATGTTCACCGGGCTCCGGCCGCGGGACACCTACGACTTCGACGGCCAGTCCACGCAGGAGAACCAGGCCAACTGGCTGTGGATCAAGGACAAGTTCGGGCCGCAGCCCGCGTACACGCTGTGCCGAGACATGGACTTCGCTGTCGAACATGCAGTGATCGCGCTGATCGACGCGGAGCTGCAGCGGCTGGGCCTGAGCCGGAACGAATGCACGCTCGCGGGAATCTCCAAGGGAGGTTTCCCCGCGCTGTACTACGGGATCAAGTACAACTTCGGCAATATCGTCGCCTGCGCCCCGCAGGTCTACGTCGGCACGCACACCCGGCGGACCCGACCCAAGACCTTTGCGCACATGACCGGGGGCGGCGGGGACCGGGAGCAGGAAGTGCTCGACGCGCTGATTCCGGACGCCGTTGCCGCGGACCAGGACACGAACAAGAACATCTACCTCTTCAGCTCCCTGCAGGATCAGTCCCACGCCGCGCAGGCCGGCCGGGCGCTGCCGCTGTTCGCCAAGTACCCGAACTTCAACTACATCGAGACGGACTCGGACCTGGTGTGGGACCACGCCGGGGAAATCCGCTACAACCTGCCGCTGATGCTCTCCATCATGGCCGCAGTCGCCGACAACACCCCGCCGCGGTTCGGTACGGTGCGCAACGGCAACCGGATGCCGTCCCAGTCGCGCAGCGAGGTGCTGGCGCGTCAGCGGGAGGCCGGCGCCGCCGTCGCCAATCTCACCGGCGCGCGGCTGTCCGGCTCGGTGTTCTTCCCGGAGGGCGTGGGCTTCCTGCGCGGGCACGCCCTCAAGAGCCGCTCCCCGCTGGCCACCACACTTGTCCTCTCCGGCGACGGGATCCGGCAGGAGCACGAGCTGGCCGGAGCCAGCGATCCGGCGATCTCCTTCAGGTACTACGAGGAAGCCGCCTGCGACTACAAACAGGCGAAATTCACGTCCCCGGACAGGCGCGGCATCGAGCTGGCCGGGCTGGCAGAGGGATCGTACGAGCTGCGGCTGCGGCTGGCCGTGCCCGGCCGGGACGCCGAGCTGCCGCTGGCCTCGGGCACACCGCTGAGCGCCGAATCGCAGCGGGACGGGCGGCTGTACCGCTTCCGCGCCCGGCCCGGCGGCGCCGTGCTGGATGTGCGGCCCGTCCTCGGCACCGCACCACCCCAGGAGGCCTACTTCCGGCTGCGCACCAGCTGGGCCCGCGGGCAGCGCGTGCACCTGGACGGGGACTTCGCCGTCCGCGGCGTGGAAATCCCCGACAGCAAAGCCGCCCACTACTACCTGGTGCTGCACGGGCCGGCCGGCACCCACGCCTTCGCGCTGGCCGCCGGCGGCTTCCGCGCGGCCGCAAACGTCTTCGGCGACGCGCTGAGCGACTACTCCGGCGCACACTTCGGTACCCGCAAAGGCACCGGCGTGGACATCTCGGCACTGCCGCCGGGAACCTACCATGCGTCCGTCAGCCTCAGCTGCGCCGGCGGACTCTACACCCTCCCCACCGGCAAAACCGTACAAATCCGGACCGCCGGCACCGGCACCACCGCCGCCATGCACGACACCACTCCCCTGCGGCGCCGAGGCTGGGGGTCGGTTCAGCCGAGGGAACTGCAGCGGAGGATCAGGCGCAAGGTCAGACGCCGACTGTCCCGACTAGTGGTGCGCTGACCAGCCCCACCTGCACCTTTATCCGTATGGTCTCTAAGGCTTATATTGGGCGTGCGCTCGAAGGCGCCATTCATCGGTGACCGGGGGCATTGCAACTGCTGGCGTGACCGTAGGGAGACACAGTGTCCTCGATTCAGCGCCCCGTCCGGCGCCGAGCCGTTCTGGGCCTGGTACTGGCCGCGGTCCCCTGTGCAGTGGCGGCCGACCTCTCCGGCCATTCTGCGGCGCCAATGACGGCCGGCCCGGCCGTCCCTGCCCGCCCCGGCCGCCCCGCCCGCCCCGGCGCGCCGGAGATGGCCTGCTGGGGTTCCTCTACCGCTGCAGGAATGTCCCCGGATCTGGCGCTCCTAGCCTCTGCGTACGGGATGACGTACTTCAATGGGGGCGCCGGCGGTCAGACCGCTGAACAGATCCTCGCCCGGCTCGGGTCCCGGCCGGCGCGCGTTGACGCCGGCGTCATCCCGGCCTCCGGCGCCGTCCTCCTGTCCTCACCGTCGATGAGCGCCAAGGATGCCGCATCGTTCAGCGCTCCGGGCGCCCTAGCCGGCATCCCGGGGAAACTTTCCAAGGCCCACGGCGCACAACCTGGCTACAGCTTCCGCCGCAGCCAGCCCGGCAATCGCATGCGGATCCATGCCGGAACCCCGTTTATCTCCGCCGAGGGCAACGAGTTCAGGGCCGGCATCAGCCACCTGAGCATTGGGAAGAACAACCTCACCGGCAAACACCATGCAACGACCGACCCGGACACCATTATCGAGTGGACCCAGACGGCTGACGAGTGGCTTTCAGCCGCCGGCGGACACGTGCTCGTCTGGGGGCACTTCGTCAATACCGGAACGCACGCATCGTCGCCCGTGCGACGGCGCATCGACCGCGTGAATGATGCCCTGGCAGCGCAATACGGTCCGCGGTACGTGGATCTGGACCGACTGCTGACACACCGAGGTGTTTGGGAGATGGCCGGCGTCCGGCCGACACCGGAGGACCTGATGGAACAGGCGCGGGGCAACAAGCCGCCCAGTCTCTCCAGCAACCGTGCGCACCTGAATACCGCGGGGTATGCGGTCCTGCACCACGTGATCGAGGGCAAGCTCGACAACCTGGGCTGGCTTCCGCCAAGCCGATAGATGCCGTCTCCGGGCGGCACCCGACCCGAAAATGCGGGCTAGCTGTTCCACTCCTCCGAGCGGATGAGGATGCAGCCGGAGTCCGGGCAAAAGACGATGTCGTCGGCGGCGGCCTTGCGGATGTCGGAAAGATCGCCAGCGCTCAGCTGCATGCCGGAGCCTTCGGACTTGCCGTGGAACAGGCGGGCGGCACCGATGCCGCGGTGGGCCAGGGTCTTTTCGTAGACGGCCAGCAGTGCTGGTTCAAAGCTGCCGGCCAGTTCCTTCCGGTCCGCGGACACCGCGCCGCGTTCGCTTTCGATCCCGGCGAGTTCATCGTCGCGGGTACGTTCCAAGCCGGACAATTCCTCGCGCAGCTGGTCGTTGGACTGCTGGTGCTCGGTGTGGCGGGTCCGAAGCGTCTCCAGCCGCTCCATGACTTCCAGCTCCACGTCTTCCAGGTCGCTGCGGCGCTTGTTCAGCGAGACCAGTTCGTGCTGCAGCGCAGTGAGGTCCTTGGGGGTACCCGATCCGCTGTCCAGCCGCTTCTGGTCGCGTTCGATCCGCGATTGGACCGTCTCCACGTCCGCTTCGGCGCGCTTCAGTTCACGCTCGGTGTCCGCGATCTCGGTGTTCAGGGCGACCAGTGACGAGTCGGCAGCGGACAGCTTCTCCACCAGCGCATCGATCTCGGCGTTCTTGGCAGTGGCTGCAGCGCGGCGGCTCAGTTGAGTGAGCTTGCCATCGAGTGCCTGCAGGTCGAGCAACCTCAGTTGCTCGGAAGCCGGTGCCTTCGCCATGTACGTCCTTTCAACACGCTGCGGAACCATTGCGATTCAGCTTCGTCCTAGCCTACCGTCCGGACGCGGCGCTGCTAGCCCGGCGTGAGAACGAAATCCCAAGGGTCGGTGTTGGTGACGCTGACCTTGACCTCCACCGTGTAACCCTGGTCGGTCAGGACGTTGTCCAGCGCAGCAGACGCGGGCGTCAGCCAGAGCCATTCGCTGCCAAAATGCGAGACATCAATAAGGTACGGCCGGCCGTCCACCGTTCCTTCGCGCGCCTCGGAGGCGGGATGATGGCGCAGATCTGCCGTGACATAGACATCCGCCCGAGACGCCCGGACCTGGTCGAACAGCGAGTCGCCTGCGCCGCCGCAGACGGCCACGCTGCGGATGATCCCGTTCCGGTCGCCGGCCACCTTCACTCCCCCGGCAACGGCCGGCAGGATGCTGAAGACCTGCTCGGCGAATTCGCCCAGGGTCCTGGCTTCGGCCAGCTCCCCCACCCGTCCGATGCCTTCTTCGGGCAGGCCGTTGTCGGCCGGAGACAGCGGCCGCACGTCCTGCAGGCCCAGGGCATCGGCCAGCACGTCGGAGACTCCGCCCACGGCGCTGTCCCCGTTGGTATGGACGGTGACCAAGGCGCAGCCGTTCTCGATCAGCCGGTGCACGGCGTCGCCCTTGAAGCTGGAGGTTGCCACCGAGTTGACTGGCTTCAGCAGCAGCGGGTGGTGCGTGAGCAGCAGGTCGGCGCCCCATTCGATGGCTTCGGTGATCACGTCGGCCGTGGGATCCACGGCGAACATGATCTTCCGTACGTCGGCCGAGGGGCGTCCGACGACGGGGCCTACGGCGTCCCACTGCTCGGCCAGCGATTCGGGCCACAGTTCCTCGATGGCCAGCAGTACGTCGCCAAGGACCGGCGTCTTCGGCTGTGCTTCGTCCGTTGCGGCGGCGTCCGTGTCCGCGGGGTTTTCAGCTCCCGCTGGGGATGTGGTTCCTTCCGAGGCTTCGGTGCCCGCTGGGCTGTCTGTTCCCGCTGAAGTTGTGGATCCCGCGGGGGCTTCGGTGTCCCCGGTGCGGAGCAGTTCGTCGTCGACCATAGGTCCTTTTCTACCCCATCCGTCGCGGGCCCGCCCACACGCCCTCAGCATAAGACTGGCGCCCCGGGAACATTCGAGGAGCCCATGACATTGTTTAACCCATGAAGACTTTTGTGCTTGGCGGTGGCTGCTTCTGGTGCCTGGACGCGGTCTACAACATGACCCGTGGCGTGACGGAGGTGGTCTCCGGCTATACCGGCGGGGCTGTGAAGGACCCGTCCTATGAGGCGGTCTGCTCCGGAACCACCGGACATGCCGAGGTTGTTGCCGTCACGTTCGACGAGACGGTGGTGCCGGAGGAGGTCATCCTGGGCATGTTCTTCGCCTCGCACGACCCCACCACGCTGAACCGGCAGGGATACGACGTCGGCACGCAGTACCGCTCGTCGATGTTCTACACCGACGACGAGCAGAAACAGACCTTCGTTTCGGCGATCGAACGCGCGCAGGCCGACTGGCACGACCCGATCGTGACCGAGGTGGTCCGGCTGCCGGAGTTCTACCCGGCGGAGGAATACCACCAGAACTTCTATGCCAAGCATCCGCAGGTGGGTTACTGCCAGGTGATCATCAATCCCAAGCTGGCCAAAGCCCGTAAATATTACGCCGAATGGCTCATCGCATAGCAGGCCGATCAGCGCGCTGACTAGGCTGAAAGAAGTTTTGTTACTCCCATCTCTGTAGCGGCCTCCGGGCCAGAAGGCAGGAACACACATGGCACCGATTTACGACGACGTCACCCAGGTTGTGGGACGCACCCCGCTGGTGCGCCTGAACCGGCTCACCGAAGGCCTGCCGGCCCAGGTTGCCGTGAAGCTGGAGTTCTACAATCCGGCCAACTCGGTGAAGGACCGGATCGGTGTGGCCATTGTTAACGCCGCCGAAAAGGCCGGCGCCCTGAAGCCGGGCGGCACCATCGTGGAGGGCACGTCCGGCAACACCGGCATCGCGCTGGCCATGGTGGGCGCGGCCCGCGGCTACAAGGTCATCCTGACCATGCCGGAGACCATGTCCACCGAACGCCGCGTGATGCTGCGCGCCTTCGGTGCCGAGATCGTGCTGACCCCCGGCTCCGAGGGCATGCGCGGGGCCGTGGAGAAGGCCAAGGAGATCGTGGCCAACACCGAGAACTCCATCTGGGCGCAGCAGTTCGCCAACGAGGCCAACCCGCTGATCCACCGCACCACCACCGGCGAGGAAATCTGGGCCGACACCGACGGCAAGGTGGACATCCTGGTGGCCGGCATCGGCACCGGCGGCACCATCACCGGCGCGGGCGGCCTGCTCAAGGAGCGCAAGCCCGGCGTCCAGATCATCGCCGTCGAGCCGGAAGACTCCGCCATCCTCACCGGCGGCAACCCCGGTCCGCACAAGATCCAGGGCCTGGGCGCCAACTTCATTCCGGAGGTGCTGGACACCAGCGTCTACGACGAAGTGCTGGATGCCCCGACGTCGGCCTCGGTCGCCGTCGCGCGCGATCTGGGCATCAAGGAAGGCATCCTCGGCGGCATCTCCTCCGGTGCTGCCGTCTGGGCCGCGCTGGAAGTAGCCAAGCGGCCGGAGAACGCCGGTAAGCTGATCGTGGCCGTGGTGCCCGACTTCGGTGAGCGCTACATCTCCACGCTCCTCTACGACGACATCCGCGGCTAACCAGCTTCCCTGCGCCGTGCGGGCGGCGGCCGACCAGTTTCGGGCCCGCCCGCGGCGCAATGTCGATCAGAAAGAGCACATGGGTTTCCTAGCGCGACTGCGTGAAGACCTCGAGGCCGCCCGGTCGCACGACCCGGCGGCCCGGGGCCGCGTGGAGAATTTCCTGGCCTACTCCGGATTGCACGCCATCTGGATCCACCGGCTGACCCACAAAATGTGGGCCAACCCATCGCTGCGGCTGCCCGCCCGGCTGATCTCGCAGGCCGGCCGTTTCCTGACCGGCATTGAGATCCACCCCGGTGCGACCATCGGCCGCCGGTTCTTCATTGACCACGGCATGGGCGTGGTGATCGGCGAGACCGCGGAGATCGGCGAGGACGTGATGATCTACCACGGCGTCACCCTCGGCGGCCGCTCGCTGGCCAAGGTCAAACGCCATCCCACCATCGGCGACCGCGTGGTGATCGGCGCCGGCGCCAAGGTGCTGGGCCCCGTGGTCATCGGTGCGGACAGCGCGATCGGGGCCAACGCCGTGGTGGTCAAGGACGCGCCACCGGAATCCATCATCACCGGCATTCCGGCCACCTTCCGGCACCGGGACCCGCAGCGCGAGACCAAGCCTGCCGTGGATCCGGCCGAATACATCGATCCGGCGATGTGGATCTAACACCCACTGCCTGACAAACCGTTGAACCTGACGAGAGGACAGACCTTTGGGTGAATCGATTCGAATCGGCATTGCCGGCTACGGAAACCTGGGCCGCGGCGTGGAGGCCGCGGTGGCCAAGAATCCCGATATGCAGCTGGTGGGGGTCTTCTCCCGGCGGAATCCCGCGGATGTGGCCACGCTGCGCGCCGAGACCGCCGTGCACACCATGGACGAACTCGCTGCGAACGAGGACCGGATCGACGTGCTGATCCTGTGCGGCGGCTCCAAGGAGGACCTCCCGCAGCAAGGACCCGTCATGGCTGCCCGCTTCAACACGGTGGACAGCTTCGACACGCATGCCCGCATCCCGGAGTACTTCGAGACCGTCGACGCCCCGGCCCGCGCGGCCCGGAAGACTGCGCTGATTTCGGCCGGCTGGGACCCCGGCATGTTTTCCATCAACCGGGTCTACGGCGAAGCCCTGCTGCCCGACGGCGACACCTACACGTTCTGGGGCCGCGGCCTCAGCCAAGGCCACTCCGATGCCATTCGCCGGGTGCCGGGTGTGGCCGCCGGCGTCCAGTACACGCTGCCGTCGGAAGCAGCCATCGAGCAGGTCCGCAACGGCAGCCGCCCGCAGCTGGAAACTCGACAGAAGCACACCCGCGAATGCTTCGTGGTACTGGCCGACGGCGCAGACCCCGCCGCGGTCCGCGAGGCCATCGTGACCATGCCGCACTACTTCGACCAGTACGACACCGAGGTCCACTTCATCACCGAAGAACTGGCCCGCGACCACAGCGCCATGCCGCACGGCGGCATGACCATCCGCAGCGGCAACACCAGCACCGCACACGCCCAGGTCATCGAATACGGACTCACGTTGGAGAGCAACCCGGAATTCACCGCAAGCGTCCTGGTGGCCTACGCCCGAGCAGTTCACCGGCTGAACCAGCAGGGCCAATTCGGCGCCGTCACCGTCTTCGACGTCCCGCCGGGCCTGCTCTCCCCCAAGTCCGCTGCTCAACTGCGCACCGAACTGCTGTAGTTCCTTCACGGTCTGACGGCTGTCCGGCCATGACCGAATTCTGTCGATTATGTCCTCAGCTCAGCGGCACACGCACCACTGGAGTCATTCGTCATACGATAACCCCGTCAAACTATTAACCGGGCCAGTTGCCCGGGAAAGTTGGGGAAATTGAAACTCGCATCATTTATGCGGGGTATGGCGGTCTCAGCGGCCGCAGCCTCGCTCCTCTTTGGTTCGGTCACGGCTGCCCACGCAGCACCGCTGCCAGCCACAACACCCGTATCTGAAACACCAGTCGACGAAACGGTTCCGACTCCTGCACCCGAGACGAGCCTGGCGATCATGAAGATCGTAAGCCCGGTGGCGCCCGTCAACGGAACGGCAACCGTGAAGCCAGCGGTCTCCACAACCGGCTGGGTCACCGTCACCTCCAAGGTCGTGACGGTCAAGCAGGGCAACAAGACGGTGGTCAAGAACAAGACCAAGGCGAAGCTCAATGCCGGCACTTACTCGGTGAAGACCACCGTAAAGTACAAGAAATATGCGGTGGAGGACGGCACCCGCGTCTACGCCTCTTCCAAGAGCACCACCAAGACTCAAAAACTGGTCGTTCGCAACGCCGTTGCATTGAAGTCGATCGCGGGCAAGAAGGTTCCCTACAACGGCAAGGCGACTATCAAGCCGAACGTTTCTGCTGCTGAGGGCGTGAAAGTCGTGGCCAAGACTCTGACGGTCAAGCTGGGCAACAAGACGGTGGCGAAGAACAAGAAGTCGGCTTCGCTGAGAGCCGGCAAGTATCGAGTCACGACATCAGTGAAGTACCGTCTGCCGTCGTCCACCTCCACCCGCACTGCGACGAAGACCCAGTGGCTGACCATCAAGTCCGGCAAGAAGCCCAGCAGCGTATCCGGTACGGGCAGTTGGAATTGCCCGGCGGGCTACCCGATCAAGGGCAACGCCAACTCAATGATCTACCACGTCCCCGGCGGCGGTTTCTACAATCGGACTAAGCCTGAAGAGTGCTTCGCTAGTCAGGGCGCAGCAATCAATGCCGGCTACCGCCCTTCTAAGCGCTAGTTAGAAATTCAGGGACGCAGTTTTCGCCGGCTGGCCCCGGGACAACCGATCAGGTTGCTCCGGGGCCACCTTTATCCCAGACTGTTTCGAACTTTCGAACTCCCGCCCGCCAAAGTCCTTTCATCGGTTTACTGCTAGCCTCGCGGTCAATTGGTGGAGGCCCGAGTAACCGATGCAGGCGCGAGTCCGCATCCGACCCGCATGTCGGTCTTGTAGACACCATTGTCGTCAATGACGCAATGGTGGGTACTATTCAGGTAACTCGCAATTCATGGCGGGGACCTCGCACTCTCATCAGCTCATTCGTTCATTCTCGTTGGGGGAATATTCTTGAAAAAAGCTATTCAGCGCGCCGTCACATTCTTGACGGCCGCGCTTCTCATCGCAGCGCCGATTGCTATCGCCCCAGCTAACGCGAGCCCAATCACACGCAGCGTCAGCTCAACGGTCGCAGCCACTGCGACAGTCAGTAAAGCAAAAATCACGACTAACCCGAAGTCTGCGACCGTTGCTAAGGGCAAAACTCACAGCTTCAAAGTCAAAGCAACCGGTAGCAAGCTCAAATATCAGTGGCAAGCCAAGAAGCCCAAGTCCCGTAAATGGGTCAAGGCGACGGGCTCTTCTGCGAAAACCAAAACTCTCAAAGTGAAGGCCGTGACGAGCCTCAATGGGGCACAGTACCGCGTCATCATCTCAAATTCACGCGGAAAGACTACTTCCAAGAGCGCCAAACTCAGCGTTGTCGCCGCACCTAAGATCACAACTCAGCCCGCGAGCCTGACCGCGGCTGCAACATCGAAGGTAGCGCTTTCGGTCAAAGCCAGCGGCGGGTCCATGTCCTACCAGTGGCAGCGTAAGGCCGGATCTACATGGGCGAATATTTCCAAAGCCACCAGGTCGACCTATTCTTTCGCTGCTCCCACAACGCAGTCTGCAATCGAATATCGGGTCATTGCCAGTAATAAGGCCGGAAAAGCCACATCTCAGACCGCGCGGGTCTTCACTGTCGTCAAACCAGCAGTTAAGATCCCGACTTCTGTCGTAACCACGGCCGGCAGATCCGTCACCATCAAGAGTCAAGCGACCGGAGGATCCCTGTCCTACCTGTGGGAACGAGAGGTCGAAGGAGCTGACGGCAGGGTCAACTGGACGAGAATTTCGGGAGTAACTGGCCCGAACTACAGCTTTACCGCACGGTCTAAGAACGAATTAGACACATACCGTGTCACAGTTACGAACAAGGCTGGAAAGGCCACCTCAGCAGAAGCGGTGTTGTATGTATATTCAACGAAACAAGACCCTTTCGCTATTGACCAAACATTCGTGACTTCTGACTGGATGGCAAAGTTTTATGGGCCACGTGCCTATCCCAGTGACACCGAGACAGGAAAAGTGGACCTCTATGTAAGACTGGCCTTGGCTAACCTCAGCGAGTATGTGGCCGACCCAGCTGACTCTATCGTCGTGGACTACGTCGGACGCCACGGAGGAATCTACGACGAGTCCTGGTATACCGTGGTGGATTCCTACCGCGACATCGGGCCTCTGCTTCCCGCAGACATTGATGTTAAATCCTCTATCGGCTACGGAGTCGTGTTTGCTGATGTCCCAGCCGATGAAGTCAAGGGTGGAGTCTGGCGCATCCGAGATTACGAGGATGGATCAGTCGAATATGTCAAAGGGTTCTAAGGACTAATCGTCACCGATGCTGTGGAGAACCATACGTGACGTAGATCCACTGCAACCGAATCGGTCCAACACAACTCGCCGGAAATGGGTCGTTGCCCTCTAGGAACAGCCCATTTCCGGCTGGTGGCCCACTTTAGCGGCAGGTCGCGCCTGAACCGACCGCGGGCCTGCATCCAGCGCAGCGATAGTCCAATTACCCCGCCCGAGTTCTCATCTCGCGATGGACAGCTCCTAATAACTGGGCAATTTCACCAACCTCCTGAGGATTGATATGTCGGGGATGTTCCGCAGGTCCGTACCAGCCTGTGTCGTTATGGCCTCAACGATTTTGTTCGTATCTGGCTCGGTGCTTCCCATTCCTGCCGCCGCCTGCGCGGCGGACCATCATCCCGAACTACCGAATGGACCCACGCTTCAATCGGATCCTCCAGAGCGGGGCGGCGACCGATTTGTCGTCAAGTTCCGGGACCCCGCCAAGGCCACTGACACCGTGCGCGACATCTATAGCGAAGCTGCTGCAGACGCCGACGTGGGAATTGAGGAACTGCGCACAACGGCAGACGGGGCCAGAGTCATCGAGTCCGATCGGGAACTCACTGCCGCGGACGCCAACGAATTCGTCGACGCCTTGGCTAGCCACCCGGATGTTGAGTACGCGGAGCAGGATGTCCTGATGTACCCGGCATACAGTCCCAACGATAGGCACTACAAGCAACAATGGTCATTCGCTAACAGCAATGCCGGTCTGGCCTTCCCCGAAACGTGGCTCACCACCACCGGCGAGGGGTCCGTAGTTGCTGTGATCGACACTGGACTGACCCAGCACAGCGATCTCGAAGCTAATGTTTTGCCCGGCGCCGATCTGATCTCCGACCCCGATATATCGCGGGACGGCGACGGGCGCGATCAGGATCCGATGGACAATGGCGACTGGTGCGACGAAATCGGTTCCGACTCTTCGTGGCACGGGACCCATGTGGCAGGCATCATCGCTGCCGTCGCAGGCAATGGTCGAGGAGTTGCGGGTGCGGCCCATGGTGCGAAAGTTGTTCCTGTCCGCGTGCTGGGCGCTTGCGGGGGCTGGATGTCTGACATCGCAGACGCCGTCATCTGGGCGGCTGGCGGAGACGTGGAAGACACAATTCGCAATCCGAATCCCGCCGACGTTATCAATATGAGCCTTGGCGGCAGCGATGCTTGCAGCCCCAGCATGCAGCACGCCATCGATTTTGCGGTTGGTGAGGGAAGCACTGTTGTGGTCGCGGCCGGCAACGAAGCCAAGCCCGCCGAAAACTCCTCCCCTGCCAACTGCAGCAACGTCATTACCGTAGCCGCCTCTGGCCCGACCGGTGACCGCGCCCACTATTCCAACTTCGGAGCCGCCGTCGACGTAACGGCTCCGGGTGGAGACATGCGGTTTCGCACCGGCGGCATCCTATCGACTGTGGACACCGGCACTACGGTCCCCGTGGGAGAGGGATACGCCAGCATGCAGGGCACCTCGATGGCTGCACCGCACGTGGCCAGTGTTGCGGCCCTGCTGAAGTCAGCCGACCCATTCCTATCCCCCGCACAGATCGAGGCTGTCATCAAGAACTCGGCGCGTCCAATCGCCGGCTGCTCTCGCGGCTGCGGCACGGGACTCGTGAGTGCACTGGCGGCCGTCGATTCCGTTCTGCCAAAGCTAATCACCGGCACTCCCTTCATCGTCGGAACAGGCGCGATCGGCAGCTCACTCTCCGTCAACGCAGGCGCGTGGTCCCCCCAACCCGTCCTATTCTCCTACCAGTGGCTCCGCGACGGATCGTCCATTACTGGGGCAACAGGCCCTACCTACCGGCTGACCTCAGCCGACACCGGTTCAAAGGTTTCAGTCCTCGTGACAGGCACCAAGAGCGGTTACGCGACCAGTGTCCGCCGATCTGCGGCCATTTCAGCCGGTGTTCTAGCCACCGCCGCTCCAGAAATTACTGGTCACGCCAAGGTCGGCAATGTGCTCATGGCCGCGACAACCCGACTTTGGACCACGGGCACTGCCCTGACATATCAGTGGTTACGCGACGGCTCCGTCATCCCAATGGCCACCGGTACCAATTACGTCCTCACTGCGGCTGACTACGGAAGGGCCGTCAAAGTCCGGATGACCGGAGCGAAGAGCGGATACGAGACCGCAATCCGAGATTCGCCAGCCGTCCGAGTTACTGCCGGCGTCCTCGCCACCGCCACTCCTAAGATCACGGGTACCGCTAAGGTCGGAAAGAAGCTGACGGCCAAGGCCGGCACCTGGACAACCGGTACCAAGCTGAAACACCAGTGGTACCGCTCCGGCAAAGCCATCAAGGGCGCCACGTCCAAAACTTATGTTCTTTTGTCCGCCGACCGCGCCGAACGGATCACGGTAAAGGTCACCGGCATGAAAGCCGGATACGCAACCTCAGTGAAAGCCTCGTCCAAGACAGGCAAAGTCACCGCCGGGACCTTGAAATCTGTAAAACCGAAGATCTTCGGCACAGCCGAGGTAGGAAAGAAGCTGACCGCCAAAACGGGTACATGGACATCCGGCACCAAACTGAAGTATCAGTGGTACCGATCCGGAAAAGCTATCAAGGGCGCCATGTCCAAGACCTACTTGGTCACCCGTGCCGATCGCGGTGACCGGATCAGCGTGAAAGTAACCGGTACCAAATCCGGATACACCACTGCCGCTATATGGTCGTCCAAAACTCGGAGCATCTGACCTCGGTCAACGAAAATGAGTGCCGATATATGGTGCTTCAGATGGCCTCAACGAACCTGGAGAGCGAGTTCGGCGCAGTTATCGTTTTCGGTGCCCTCGCCGGGCCTGCCCTCCCTCAATTCGGCGGCCGAGCTGGGCGCCCTTCCAGTCCTCCGGCCGGACCTTGCAGCGAATCCGGCCGGCGGCTAACCCGGCCTTCCGGACCGTAGCGAGAGATGAAGGCGGCGGTGGATCCGGCGGCGTACATCGACCCGGCAACGTGGGATCTGACCGCCGTTACAGAGCTTATTGACCGGCATTTTGCCGCAGAGGACAATCAAGGGTGGGTGCCTCTTTGAAGGGAGCCTCAAATGTCCTGGCACATTGAAGGTACATACTTCGAAAACTGCAACTGCGACATGATCTGCCCGTGCAGCACTTCGGGCCTGACCGCACCGGCCGATAACGAACGCTGCATGGTGGCGCTGGCGTTCCACGTCGCATCCGGCGAGGTGGAAGGCGTGGACGTTGGCGGGCTGAATGTCTGCATCGTGGCTGATGCCCCGGCGCTGATGGGCGACGGCGGCTGGAAAGTCGGCATGCTGATGGACGCCGCCGCCTCTCCCGAGCAGGCCGAGGCGCTCGGAGCCGTGTTCGGCGGCCAACGCGGCGGACCCATGGAGGGACTGGCTCCGCTGATCGGTGAGATGGCCGGGATGCAGGCCGTCGACATCAGCTACAGCGACGACGGCCACCGGCACCAAGTCACGGCCGGCGGCGGAGTGGACATAACAGCCGAGGACTTCGTTTCGCGGCTGGATTCCACCGGACAAGGTGTGAAGGTCAGCGGCATCGGCTTCCCGGCGGACACACTGGCCGCGGGCACGGCAACCGCCTCGCGCGTCGACGTATTCGGGATGACCTGGGACAACGTGGGCAAGAACTCTTTCTCCGCCCCCTTTGCCTGGTCCGCCTAGGATGCCCGGGCGCGTCTTTCCTGCCGTACGCTTCCGTCCGGGTCTGCTCGCCCTCATTGGCTGCGCCCTGCTGGCCTGGTACTTCACGGTGCAACTGGCCGCCGGAATGCCGCCCGGCCCCGGCGCCATGGGGTTGGGGCTGGCCGGTTTCCTCGCTGGCTGGGCGCTGATGATGACCGCGATGATGTTGCCGTCACTGGCACCGCTGCTATCGGCCTACCTGCGGTCCATCCGTGCCGAGCGCAGCAGCCGGACCCGGGTCATGCGGACTACCGCGCTGGTGGTCGGATACCTGCTCACCTGGACCGGTTTCGGCATCGTGGCCTATGCCGCGTCGGTTCTCGGGGCCCGACTGGCCGCCGATGCCCCGGTCGCCGCTGCCTGGATCGGCGCTGGGCTGCTGGCGGCAGCGGGCATCTACCAATTGACGCCGCTGAAGAATTTTTGCCTCCGACACTGCCGGTCGCCAATGGCCTTCCTGCTGCACGTTTCCAGCTACCGGGGTGCGTTCCGCGATTTACGCGTAGGCCTGTACCACGGGCTGTACTGCGTGGGCTGCTGCTGGGGGCTGATGCTGGTTCTTATCACTGTGGGCGTCATGAACCTAGCCTGGATGGCCGCCATTGCTGCCGCCGTCCTGCTGGAAAAGACCTGGCGCCACGGAATCGCGTTCAGCCGCGCGATCGGCGCCGCACTGATTGTCTTCGCCTGTTTCGTGCCGGCCAATCCGTGGCTATTGCCTGGGCTGTACATGGCCCCGGACATGATGATGTAGCCCGCGCGAGAGGTGCCCGGGAAAATCGGTCCGGACTTTGCCCAAAACCCGAATGCCCCGCAGCTGCTTAAGCAGTTACGGGGCATTCGTGCGTCAGGATCTCCACGCGGTTGCAGAGCAACCTTGGTCGATCACCGGCAAGGGGGCAAGCTTGGTCGATCACCGATATTGGGGCGACCTTGGTCGATCACCGCTGAGGGCGGCCTTGGTCGATCACCGGGTCAGCGACTTTGGAGGGTCACCGCGTGATTAGTGGGTGTCGACGGCTTCTACTTCGGACTTGTTGCCGCTCCAGAGGGTGTGGAAGGTGCCTTCGGCGTCGGTGCGGCCGTAGGTGTGGGCGCCGAACAGGTCGCGGAGGCCCTGGGTGAGGGCGGCGGGCAGGCGCTTGCGGCGCAGGCCGTCGTAGTAGGCCAGCGAGGAGGAGAAGACCGGGACGGGGATGCCCAGCTGGACGGCGGTGGCCACCACGCGGCGCCAGGCCGGGACGGCGGCACCGATGGCCTCGGCGAAGGCCGGGGCGAAGAGCAGGTTCTCCGGCTTGGAGTTGCCGGCGTAGGCCTTCATGATGTCGTCCAACAGCTCGGCGCGGATGATGCAACCGGCGCGCCAGAGCGAGGCGATTTCGTCCAGCTTCAGCTCCCAGCCGTACTCGCCGGCGGCGGAACCGAGCATGTCGATGCCCTGGGCGTAGCTGACCAGCTTCGAGGCGAACAGCGCCTGGCGCACGTCCTCGACGAAGCTCTGCGGTACCGTGACGTCCTCTTCGTGACCGGTGAGGACGTCCTGGGCGATGGCGCGCTGGCCTCGCTGCGAAGACAGGCCGCGGGCGAAGACGGATTCGGCGATGCCGGACACCGGCGAGCCGAGCTCCAGCGCCGAGACGACGGTCCAGCGGCCGGTGCCCTTCTGGCCGGCGGAGTCCACGACGACGTCGACGAACGGCTTTCCGGTCTTGGCGTCGGTATGGGCCAGCACCTCTGCGGTGATTTCGATCAGGAAGGACGAGAGCTCGGTCTTGTTCCACGCGGTGAAAATCTCGGCCTGCTGCTGCGGCTCCAGGCCGGCGCCGGTGCGAAGCAGGTCGTAGGCCTCGCCGATGACCTGCATGTCCGCATATTCGATGCCGTTGTGCACCATCTTCACGAAGTGGCCCGCACCGTCGGTGCCGATCCAGCGGCAGCAGGGCTCGCCGTCGTACTTGGCGGAGATTTTTTCCAGCATGGGGCCGAGCGAATCATAGGACTGGCGGGAGCCGCCGGGCATGATGGACGGGCCGAGCAGCGCGCCCTCCTCGCCGCCGGAGACGCCGATGCCCACGAAATGCAGGCCCTTCTCAGCCAGGGAAGCTTCGCGGCGGCGGGTGTCCTCGTAGTGCGAGTTGCCGGCGTCGATGACGATGTCGCCCTCTTCCAGCAGCGGGACCAGCTGCTCGATCACCGAATCCACCGGCTTGCCGGCCTTGACCATGATGAGCACGCGCCGCGGCTTCTGCAGGTTGTCCACCAGCTCCTGCAGCGATTCGGTGCGGATGAACTCGCCCTCGCCTCCGTGCGCCTGCAGCAGCGCGTCCGTCTTTGCCACCGAGCGGTTGTGCAGGGCGACCGTGTAGCCGTTGCGGGCGAAGTTCCGTGCCAGGTTGGCACCCATGACGGCCAGACCTGTCACACCGATGTGTGCGCTCATTGAATCTCCAAGTGTGGGCGGTCCCCGCGGGCAGGGACGTCAGCGAACAGCCCGAGCGGGCCGAGGTTCCTCAACAAGCCTAGTCGCGACCGGCCGCACCGGCTAAGCGGGCAGGCGTTACCTTGCGCTCATTCGCCTGATGCGGCGGAGGGGCGGAAGCGCAGCCAGACGTCAATGGCGTCATCGGCGGCAGCCTCCTCGGCGTGAGACCCGGGGGCGGCAGCGGCGCCAAGGCTATCCTCGTCCGCTTCGACGTCGAGCGGCTTGGCCAAAGGGGCCTCTGGGCTGATCCCATTGCCCTGCGTTGTCGTGAGCAGTGCGCTTTCCTCGATCAGGTCCCGCCGCGTCATCTGCCCCGGGGCCGGCGCGGTCCACGGCCAGCGGTGGGTGCCGCTATAGGCGCAGCGTCTGGATGTGACAGTGCGCGTGTGGATGAAAGTGTGGCCTGCTCCGCGGCAGAATCTATCCAAGGTTGCCCCCAACGAAAACCAGCATGACCGGTACAGCTTTACAGACAGTCGGGCGGTTGTGGAGGGTTCGCAAGCTCCGTTGCTTAACCGTTATTGCACGACGCAGCGTCGGCTCAGCCTTGGCTCAGGGTATGCCCAAAACAAGCCTTCGGCCGGCTATCCGGGAGCGCAAAGAGCCCCTGTAGGGCGCCTCCTTCGCGCGGAATTGCACCCTTCGGAAGACACGTTGGGAAGTTCAATGATTGTGGTTGAGAAATGCCCATCGCCATGGCAGACTAGCCCGAGGCGGTTGCCTTTTGAACGCCTTGGAGCCCCCATCTCCAAGTGCTGCGGCACCGATCCCCTGGCAGTCCCGTTGATCCCCCATCTAACGGCTGCCCGAAAGGCACTGTCCCTCCCCGGGACAGTGCCTTTCCCTTTTAAACCATGCCGTCCCGGGCCAGCCAGCGGCGCGCAGTAGGCCGCGATTGCCCTTTCATCCCCAGCCGCCGCCTGCCCGCCTGCAAGGACCTGCCCGCCTGCCCGCCTGCCCGCCTGCCCGCCTGCCCGCCTGCGAGGATATGGGCCTTTGCCTCGACATAACGTGCCGGAAATGCCATTGCAACGAGGAGCCTGCACGATGGGGAAGAACGCTCGTTCCAAGGAGGATGCCATGTCAGATGAGCAGCAGCGTGACCAGGATCTTGACGGCAGCCCGGTGTGGCTGGCCGATCTTTCCCATTTCCGTCGAGGAGACCAAGTGGAAGCCGGGCAAAACGACGTGGTCTATTACCGTGGCCGCGTGGAGGATTCGGCCGCGGGGCTCGGCGTGGTCTGGATTCGCGAGAGCGGATGCAGCCGCCGTCGGATGCTTCACACAGACGAATACTTCATCCGGCACATCCCACAGCATTGAAGAACGGCCCCGCCCCTCCCCCACAGAGGGCGGGGCTGTTACCTCATCGCTCCGGGTCGCGCTACCCCCATGTAGCCGTTGCCGGGAGATAAACGCTACCTCGGAACCGGGAGCGCGCGGCTAAAGATCTGCTCAGGATTCAACGTTCCGGCGTTCGGTGTCCGCGCGTGCGTGGACCTGGGGCTGGCGGGGAAACGAAGAACCCCGTGCTTTCCGTGCAGTCTCGACTGGAAAACCCGGGGTTGCAGGTGGATTCCTTTGAACAATACGGGAACAGGCGACAGCGCGTAGAGCGACTTGCTTCCGCGTGGATTAATGGGTCCGTCGGTGCGGTCGGGCCTGCTGACGGACTGGATGGTCCTCTCCCTAGCGCATCGGCAGAGCCAAGGAGAAGACCTCGAACAGGGCTGACCGACGAGGAAGTGGACGCCATGCGAACAGACCGCGCGAACGACGTCAACGTGACCGCGATCGCCCGGCGGTTTGGGATTCACCGGGGCATGGTCTGGGCGAAGACGAAGTGAATTCGTATACGAGCAACGCCGCCCGTGTGAAGTACGGCCCCTTCTCGCACTTTGAACCAAACATCGGACGTTGGCCCGATGAGGAAGGCTATCTCCTGCTCCACCGCCAGTGCCTACGACTGCCGTAAGTAGCTTCGCGCACTTATTTCTGAAAGGGGTCTCAAAGGCCCATGACTTCCTTTTTCTTCGCCTCGAACTCATCCTGAGACAGAATGCCCACGTCGACGAGATCCTTCAGCTTCTTGACTGCCTCGATCTGCTCGTCCAAGGACAAACTCGGCCCATGGGAACTAGGAGCAACGAACGGAGCTGCCGGTGCAGCCGTCAGCGGGTTAATTGCCTGGGCAAGGTTCATACCGAACAGCATCCCGCCACCATCGCCGAGGCCGTGATCCTGAATGCCCTGCGCAACCTTCTGCTGCGCTCCGATGTTCGAAGCCTGCTGAGAGATGCCCTCGTACGCCGAGAGGTTCATCTTGTTCGCGGAATACTGCTTGACCAGTTCTCGCGACTCGGGCGAGAACTCGATGCTCTCGATACCGACCTGAACCACGTCGAGTCCGTACCGCGTGATCCAGGAGCCAAGCGCAGAGTTGTCGTCAGCGATAAGTTCAGCGATAGCCCCAGCCTGCGAGGGTAGTTCGGAGATGCGATGCGTTACCGAAAGCGAGTTGACCGCGACGAGGAAAGCCTGCATAAACTCGGAGGAGATCTGCTGGCGAGCCTCAGCACTGTCGAATGCATAGTAGCGCGCGTTCGCGGGGAGGAAGTTCCGAACGAACGCGACGGCATCGACGACGCGAAGGGAGAACGTGCCGAATGCCAGGAGTTCCAGGTCAGCTCCATAGAACCTGTCATGGTAGACCATCGGCCCGCGTGTGCCGAACTTGAGTCCGCGAATCTCGCGCAGGTTGACGAAAGCGAGATACTTCTGATCCGAGGTCTGCCCGCCGTAGCCGAAGCGGTCGACGGCTTGCCCCACAATCGAGGCGGTGAAACCCTCCCCGCTGAAGATGCTCGGCTCTCCCGCCCAATACTCGTATCCGCCCGCTTGTGTGACAACATCCTCAATACCCGCCTGACTGAAGATGAAAGCTGCGGTGTTCTCAGGGACGAAGATCTTCGAGCCATTGGAGATGACGTCAGCCGAACCCTTGAAGTTCGCGCCGCGCCCGTTATTGGTCTGCTGATAGACGCCCGGAGCGACCACCGTGTACTCGGTGAAGTGTCCGGCGGTGATGATGTCCTTCCACTGATCCGCGAAAGTCCCGCCAAGAGCGCCGGTGAATGCCTGAATGATTCCCACTGGTGATTCCTCCTATCCAACGATCACAGTTGCTGCGCTGAGCCGCAGTATTCGCAGGTGACTGCCTGACCCTGGAAGCCAGCCACCGGGGCCCCGCAACCACGGCACTTTCCGGCGACCTTAACGGGAGCCTCCGACTTGGAGCCAAGCTTGGACTTAAAGACGCCGAGCGTGTCCTTCAAGACGCCAGCCACCATCTCTGCGCCGGGGAGAGCCATACCCGAGCCTTGCTGCACAGACACTTCCTCACCTGTGACGGCATAGTTGATCTTGGAGATCCACTCGTTGAGCTTCCTCTTACCACCCGATTGGAAGGCAAACTTCTCTTGTCCATTCAGGAAGTAGACCTCCAACAGGTCTGAACCGTTTGTGGCCTTACCGATGACGGCCTGCGCCTGCTGGTTGTGGACCTTGATCTGGTTCACCGGGAACGTCAGGACGCCCTTCGAGTTGCCGAACATGCCCTTCCTGAGCAGCACAAGGTTCAGGTTGGTGAGCATCAACTCATCCGTGTATGCCGACAAGAAGCCGCCGTGCATGACGCGCTCATCCTTGAGTAGCACCACTTCATTCGGCTGTAAGTTGTACTTTGCTGCCACTATTTCTCTGTCCTATCTGCACCGTCGCGGAGTCCAATGCAACTCACTCGGTCCTGGTCTTGTGAGCAGCGGTACTGCACCATTGAAGAGCCGCACCGTTGCATCGCTCTCATCGACAGTGGGTGCGTCATCTCGACGATTCGGTCGGTTTGCTCGTGATCCGTTGGCTTCGGCACTTTGGGCATTGACCCGGTACACCGAAACCTGCGCGCGACACCCAGTGGTGCCCGCAGTCGAGGCAGTCTGCGATGTAGGTCTGGGGTGGTTTAGGCGGACGGCCCACGACATTCCTCCTCCCGAGGCCCATTTTCATACATAGTATGTCACTGAACTGCTCCTCCTCCTTGCCCAACGGTGAGCCGGACCCCCTGCTGGCCAACTCCAGATTGGCGCGCAGATTCTCACAAGGGTTACTGACCGTCAGGCCCCCTCCCGCTGAAGAGCACCGACCTGAGCGTCTTCACGCACGGGCGGACAACCTCCAGCGACCGGAGGTGACCGCCGAGTTTCGTCTACCGAACCTCTCCTATCCGAGCGGCCACGCATCTTGCAGATCACGGACCGGACTAGTCTGTATGCGATTGACGGCGCGCCTGTTGGCGGGATACCTATGCCGAAGAAACCCCGGGGACACGAGAGACACGGCGGGGATGATTGAGAAGCGACGTGGGCCGGGGCGTCCAGCATATGGCTCTGCGCAGAAGCTAGTCGCGGCGTCGCGTGCGCGTTGTTGGCCGAGCGAGGTTCGAGGCGACGAGCCCGCAGATGTTCCAGCAACGCGCGGGAGTCGACAAGTGCAGTACGGGCCGGGATCAGGAGTTCGCCGATCTCACTGCGAATCGAGCACGACTGGAAGCCGAAAGCGACAAACTGCTGGCCGCGCGCTTCACAGACGCCATCGATCTACAGACGTTGAAGCGGCACCAAGACCGCATCCACGCTGGGCTCGCCGACATCGTGCACCGCCTTGCCCAGCACGACGAACAGCAGACCGGTGGTCGCGCGTTCCTCCACGACTCCCTGCGATTACTCTCCAACGCCCACCGCGCCTACACACACTCCGACGACGGGAACTGGCGGCTGGCGAACCAGGCGTTCTACACGAGGTTGGAGATGACCGACGACGAGGAACTACGCCCGAGCCTGGCACCGTTCGCAACCATCGTGAGCGAAGCGACCTCACGCAACAACGTCAAACGGGAACACTCCACATCTTCCGATGTCGCGTGTTCCCGCACGACACTTTGGGTGGGTCCTACCGGGATCGAACCGATGACATCCACGGTGTAAACGTGGCGCTCTACCAGCTGAGCTAAAGACCCGTTGTAATGTCGAAAGCGGGACCGCGGAGCGTTATCCGCCGCAACATCACGAGGATTTACTCTACCGGATAAATGGCCGTGAACGCCAACTAAACTTCCGTGGCAATAAACACGATAGGACGATAAACCTGACTGGCTGCTCAGGTGCGCCACGACACACTCTTGAGGCACCACCGTCGTCCGTTTCGGGAGGGGCGCGGGCGGGCTGTTGTGGCGGTCCAGGCAACCTGGAGAGCGGTTCAGGCGGGCTGCTGGAGCCTGCCGGGCAGCTCCGCGGCCAGGTAGCCCAGCGCCTCGGAGACGCCGGTTTCCAGCTTCGCGTCGGCCAGATCATCGCCGCGGGTGGCGCCGCGGTTGATGATGACCACCGGCTTGCCCGTTTTGGCGGCGTGGCGGACAAAGCGCAGGCCGCTCATCACGGTCAGCGAGGATCCGGCCACCAGCAGCGCATCGCCGTGGTCCACCATCGCATAGGCGGCCGCCACCCGGTCTTTGGGCACGTTTTCGCCGAAGTAGACGAAGTCCGGTTTGAGCATGCCACCGCAGACCAGGCAGTCCGCCACCACGAAGTGGGCCGTGTGAGCGACGTCTGCGTCGGCATCCGGGGCCACGTCGCCGGCGTCCCCGGTGGCGGCGTAGGCGGGGTTGAGCTCCTCCAGCCGGCGCGCCAGCAAGGAGCGGGTGGTGACGTCGCCGCAGTTCAGGCAGATGACCTGGTCAAAGCGGCCGTGCAGGTCGATCACCTTCACGCTGCCGGCGTCTTCGTGCAGCCGGTCCACGTTCTGCGTGATCAGGCCGCCCACCACGCCGTTGCTTTCCATCGCGGCCAGCGCGTAGTGGCCGGGGTTGGGGGCGGCGTGGTGCATGTGCCGCCAGCCCACGTGATTGCGCGCCCAATAGCGGCGGCGAAGTTCCTCGTCGCCGACGAACTGCTGGTAGGTCATCGGGGTGCGCGGCACCGAGGTGGGGCCGCGGTAGTCCGGAATGCCGGAATCGGTGCTGAGGCCGGCGCCGGTCAGGACGGCCAGACGGCGTCCGGCCAGTAACTCGAGCGCCGGCGCCAGCACCTCCATGGCGGCTAGAGCTCTTTCAGGACGCGGTGGTATTCCTGGATGTCGCGGGCCTGACCGCGCGGATTGCGGATTTCGTGCCGCAGGATGCCCTCGGCGTCGATGATGAAGGTGCCGCGCAGGGCCATGCCGGATTCCTCGTCGAACACGCCGTAGGCCTTGGCCACCTCGCCGTGCGGCCAGAAGTCGGCCAGCAGGTCGAACTCGTAGCCTTCCTGCTCGGCGAAGGCACGCAGCGCGAACTTGTGGTCCACCGAGACCGCAACCACGCGGGCGTTCTCGCTGCGGAACGCGGCCAGGTCGTCGCGCAGTTCGCACAGCTCGCCGGTGCAGATCCCGGAAAACGCGAAGGGGTAGAACACCACCACCACGTTGCCCCCGCGCAGCACGGACAGCCGGATGGGTTCGCCGAACTGGTTGACCAGTTCGAAATCGGGCGCGGGCCGGCCCACTTGCGGTGCTGCCGCGCTCACTTGTTGGTCCGCTTGCTGACCAGTCGGTTCGCGGACCAGTCGCTGGACACACCGGCTGAGGTGGTCACGTGCAGGCCGGCGGTCGGTGCCGCTTCCTGGACATCCGATGCCGGTACGTAGCCGTCGCGGCCCGACTTCGGCGTCAACAGCCACACCACGCCGGCCGGCGCGAGCGTGGTCTGCGCATCGACCAGCGTGTCCACCAGGTCGCCGTCGCCGTCGCGCCACCACAGGATTGCCGCGTCCACTACGTCGTGGTCGTCCTCGGTGAGCAGCTCGGAGCCGGTGAGGTCCTCGATGTCGTCGCGCAGATCGAAGTCCACGTCCTCGTCGTAGCCGAATTCCTGGATCAGGTCTCCGTCTTTGAAACCCAAATTGCCTGCCACGTTCTCTACCGCGGCGGCTTCGGCCTCGCCCACTGTGCTCCTCCTGTTTAAAGCGTATTGATCCGCCCACCGGTCAACGGCGAGCGTGTTGCTAGTTACAAGCCAACACCCTAATCGCCATCGCTTCAAGCCACCCGCAAGACGGTGCGGAATTTTGTCACGGCGCGTCCCTCTTTTAAAGGGAGACAGGACAACTACGACGGCGGAGCGCCCGGCTTTGGCGCGGCGGCGCGGCTACCCTGCGCCGGACCTTGGGAAGTGCGCTGCGGAGGCGGCCGACGGCGGTGCCCGCGCGCCGTCGTCGTAATAACTGGCATGCGGGGCTTCGGCTGCGCTGTAATGCGGTGAACAGTTAGAGTGGCAGTGAAGAATATCCTCCCGGCCGGACCTTGCGCCGGGTCGCTATGCCACGTAAAGCGCAGACACAATCTGCACGTATGAGAGGTTGGACGTGAGCGCAGGAGAAGATACCTCGCACATCCTGAGCGGGCTGACAAGCCAGCTGTCGGATCGCGATCCCGATGAAACCGCCGAATGGATTGAGTCCTTCGACGACCTGGTGGATTCCCGGGGCACCGAACGGGCCCAGTACATTGTCCGCTCCCTCCTGCAGCGCGCAGGTGCGCAGAGCGTTGGCGTGCCGATGGTCACCACCACCGACTATGTGAATACCATCCCGGTGGACCAGGAACCGGAATTCCCCGGCGATGAGGAAGTCGAGCGCCGCTACCGCGCGTGGATGCGCTGGAACGCTGCCATGCTGGTGCACCGCGCCCAGCGCCCCGACATCGGCGTGGGCGGGCACATCTCCACCTACGCCGGCGCAGCCACTCTCTACGAAGTGGGCTACAACCACTTCTTCCGTGGCAAGGACCACCCCGGCGGCGGCGACCAGGTCTTCTTCCAAGGCCACGCCTCCCCTGGCATGTACGCCCGCGCGTTCATGGAAGGCCGGCTGACCGAGGAGGACCTGGACGGCTTCCGGCAGGAGAAGTCCCGCGAGGGCCACGCCCTGCCGTCCTACCCGCACCCGCGGTCCATGCCCGAGTTCTGGGAATTCCCCACCGTCTCGATGGGCATCGGCCCGGCCAACGCCATTTACCAGGCGCAGCTGAACCGCTACGTGCACAACCGCGGCATCAAGGACACCTCGGACCAGCATGTCTGGGCGTTCCTGGGCGACGGCGAGATGGACGAGGCGGAGTCGCGCGGCTTCCTGCAGCTGGCAGCCAACGAAAAGCTGGACAACCTCACCTTCGTGATCAACTGCAACCTGCAGCGCCTGGACGGACCGGTGCGCGGCAACGGCAAGATCATGCAGGAACTGGAGGCCTTCTTCCGCGGCGCCGGCTGGCACGTGATCAAGGTGACCTGGGGCCGAGAGTGGGACGCGCTGCTGGATAAGGACCGCGACGGCGCGCTGGTGGACATCATGAACTCCACCCTCGACGGCGACTACCAGACCTACAAGGCCGAGTCCGGCGGGTTCGTCCGCGAGCACTTCTTCGGCAAGACTCCGCAGACCAAGGAAATGGTTGCGGACATGACCGACGAGCAGATCTGGAACCTCAAGCGCGGCGGCCACGACTACCACAAGGTCTACGCCGCCTACCGCGCCGCCACCGAGTTCAAGGGCAAGCCCACCGTGGTCCTGGCCCAGACGGTCAAGGGCTACGGCCTGGGCACGCACTTCGAGGGCCGCAACGCGACCCACCAGATGAAGAAGCTGACCCTGCAGGACTTGAAGGACTTCCGCGACCACCTGCGCATACCGATCAGCGACGAGCAGCTCGAAGCCGATCCGTACCGGCCGCCGTACTACCACCCGGGCGCCGACGCACCGGAGATCAAGTACCTGATGGAACGCCGAGCCGCCCTGGGCGGGTCCGTTCCGGAACGCCGGACCGAGCACAAGCAACTGCACCTGCCCGACGACAAGGCCTACGAAGTGGCCAAGCGCGGCTCCGGCAAGCAGCAGGCCGCCACCACCATGGCGTTCGTCCGGCTGCTCAAGGACCTCATGCGGGACAAGGAATTCGGTGCCCGCGTGGTGCCGATCATCCCGGACGAAGCCCGGACCTTCGGCATGGACTCGTTCTTCCCGACCGCCAAGATCTACAACCCCAAGGGCCAGAACTACCTGTCCGTGGACCGCGACCTGGTCCTGGCGTACAAGGAGTCCCCGCAGGGCCAGATCCTGCACACCGGCATCAACGAATCCGGCTCCGTGGCCGCCTTCACCGCCGTCGGGTCTTCCTACGCCACCCACGGCGAGGCCCTGGTGCCGATCTACATCTTCTACTCGATGTTCGGCTTCCAGCGCACCGGCGACTTCTTCTGGGCCGCCGCCGACCAGATGGCACGCGGCTTCGTGATCGGTGCCACCGCGGGCCGGACCACGCTGACCGGCGAAGGCCTGCAGCACGCCGACGGGCAGTCCCCGATTCTGGCCTCGACAAATCCGGCCGTGGTCACCTACGACCCGGCGTACGGCTACGAGATCGGGCACATCATGCGGGCCGGCTTGGAGCGCATGTACGGCGGGAACCATCCCGATCCCAACGTGATGTACTACCTGACCGTGTACAACGAGCCGATCGTGCAGCCCGCGGAACCCGAGGAACTGGACGTCGAGGGAGTAGTCAAGGGCATCTACCTGCTGGCTCCGGCCAAGATCGACGGGCCGCGCACCCAGCTGCTGGCCTCCGGTGTGGCCGTGCCGTGGGCGCTGGAAGCCCAGCAGCTGCTCGCCGAGGACTGGGGCGTCTCCGCCGACGTCTGGTCCGTGACCAGCTGGAACGAGCTGCGCCGCGACGGCCTGGCCGCCGAGGAAGATGCCTTCCTGAACCCCGGTTCGGAGCCGCGCAAGCCGTTCGTCGCCCAGCAGCTTGAAGGTGCCACCGGCCCGATCGTGGCGGTCAGCGACTACATGGCGGCGGTGCCGGACCAGATCCGGCAGTACCTGCCGAACGAGTTCGCCACCCTCGGCGCCGACGGCTTCGGGTTCTCCGACACCCGTGCCGCTGCCCGGCGCTTCTTCAAGATCGACAGCCACTCGATTGTGGTCCGGGCGCTGCAGATGCTGGCCCGTCGCGGCGAGGTCGACGCGAGTGTGCCCAAGGATGCGTTCGAGAAGTACCGGCTGATGGACGTCAACGCCGGCACCTCGGGCAACGCCGGAGGCGACTCCTAAACCCGGCAACAGCGCCACTATCCAGGCGGCGGACCCGGCCTTTCACGGCCGGGCCCGCCGCCTGTTTTAGTAGGAACCACACAAAAGACCGAATGGAGCTTGCACCGGCGAGTGCGTATGCTCATTGCATGCCCCAAGCCCGCACCGACACCGCCAAAGCTGCCGCGCAGCCTCCTGCGCAGCCCGCCTCGGCGGCCGCGGCTGCAGCCGGGCAGCAAGCCGATGATGCCGCGGCGGAGGCCGCTGCCGAGTCCGTTGCCGGGTCCCCTGCAGAGGCCGCCGGGAAGAAGCCGGCGTCGACCCCGGCCCCCGCGCGCCGCCGCGCCGCCGCAGGGCGGAAGGCCGACCGCGCGGCCACCGGCAACCCCGAGACCCTGGAGCGGCTGCGGTCCAAAATCGGCGCCCTAGCAACCGCCACGCTGAAGCGGCTGGACTCTGACCTGCCCTGGTACCGCGGGCTGCGGCCGGATGAACGGTCCGCGCTGGGCCTGGTGGCGCAGAAGGGCATCGCGTCCTTCGTCACCTGGTACGAACGCCCCACCTCCCCCGCCTGGGTAATGAACGACGTGTTCGGCACCGCCCCCACCGAGCTGACCCGCTCCATCAGCCTGCAGCGCGCCCTGCAGCTGATCCGCGTGGTGGTCGAAGCGGTGGAGGACGAAGTCCCGGACCTGGCCGGCGGCAGCGACGAGGCCCAGCTGCGCGAAGCCGTGCTCCGCTACTCGCGCGAGGTGGCCTTCGCCGCCGCGGACGTTTATGCCCGCGCCGCCGAGACCCGCGGCTCGTGGGACACCCGGCTGGAGGCGCTGGTGGTGGATGCGATCCTGCGCGGCGAAAGCTCCGATGCGCTGCGCTCCCGGATTGCCGCGGTCGGCTGGAAGACCACCGGCCCCATCACGGTGATGGTGGGCGGCTCCCCCGGCGAGCCGGGGCCCAGCTTCGTGACCGAACTGCGCCGCGCCAGCTCCCGCTATGCCGCGGACACGCTGGTGGGCATCCAGGGCGACCGGCTGATCCTGGTGCTAGGCGGGGTGACGGACCAGGACACCGCGTTCGTCCGGCTGGCCGACCTCTTCGGCCCCGGCCCGGTGGTCTACGGACCGGAGGCCCGCTCGCTGGTGGACGCCAGCAGCTCGGCGCAAGCCGCATTCGCCGGCCTCAGCGCCGCGAAGGCCTGGCC
Organism: Arthrobacter sp. NPDC055138; assembly: GCF_053607305.1. Classification (NCBI taxonomy): domain Bacteria; kingdom Bacillati; phylum Actinomycetota; class Actinomycetes; order Micrococcales; family Micrococcaceae; genus Arthrobacter; species Arthrobacter sp. NPDC055138. The sequence continues at coordinate 25,466 of NZ_JBSGTH010000008.1, read as the reverse complement.
CGCCGCGCCGCGGCCGGTGGCGGCCAACGACCTGTGGCCCGAGCGGGTGATGTCCGGCGACGATATTGCCCGCCGGGACCTCTACAAGTACATCTACGTTCCGCTGGTCAACGCCGGCAACGGGCTGGTGGAAACGCTCTCCAGCTACCTGTCCCTGGGGCATTCGCTGGAAGCCACCGCGCGCGAACTGTTTGTCCACGCCAACACCGTGCGCTACCGGCTCCGGCGGGTCTGCGACGTGACCGGCTGGGACCCGCTGCTGCCGCGGGAGGCCTTTGTGCTCCAGACCGCGCTCGGCGTGGGCCGCCTGATTGCTCCGGCGAGGAGCCCGAAGGACCGCACCTCCTCCCGGCAGTAGCCTGCGGCAATCGACACTACCTTGTAGACTTCCTACAAAGCGGTCCGGCGAGCTTCGTGTGCCGAAACACCGTGGAAACCATCTCCTCTTTGGAAAGCTTGAATACGTGCTTGCAATAGTCTGCCCAGGCCAGGGCTCCCAGACGCCCGGATTCCTCAGCCCCTGGCTTGAGGTACCCGGCGTGGCCGAACACCTCGGGCTGCTCAGCGACATCGCGCAGCTGGACCTGCTCTCCCACGGCACCGTGTCCGATGAGGAGACCATCAAGGACACCGCCATCGCCCAGCCGTTGATCGTCGCCGCCGGCCTGCTGGCTGCCCGCGCCCTCACGGCCGACGAGGCACTGGACCTGTCCACCGTCGTCGCGGGTCATTCGGTCGGCGAAATCACCGCTTCCGCTGTGTCGGGCGCGCTGACCGAGAACGATGCAATGAACTTTGTGCGCGAGCGGGCCAACGCCATGGCCCGTGCCGCCGCGCAGACCCCCACCGGCATGAGCGCCGTACTCGGCGGCGATCCGGACGAAGTGCTGGCCGCCATCGAGGCCGCCGGCCTGACCCCGGCCAACGCCAACGGCGGCGGCCAGACGGTTGCCGCCGGCACGTTGGAGCAACTGCAGGCGTTCGCTGCGAACCCGCCCGCCAAGGCGCGGGTCATCCCGCTGAAGGTCGCCGGCGCCTTCCACACCGAGCACATGGCCCCCGCGGTCAGCGCCCTGGAGAACCTGCGCCCGCAGCTGAAGCCGGCGATGCCGTCACTGACTCTGCTCTCCAATTACGACGGCGAACCCGTCGTCGGCGGCGAAGAGAACCTGGACAGCCTGATCGCCCAGGTCTCCCGCCCGGTCCGCTGGGACAAGTGCATGGAGAAGATGCTGTCCGTCGGCATCACCGGCCTGCTGGAGCTGCCGCCGGCCGGCACCCTGGCCGGACTGGCCAAGCGCGGCATGAAGGGCGTGGCCACCATGTCGCTGAAGTCGCCGGAGGACTTGGACGCAGCCCGGGCCTTCATCGCCGAACACACCGAACAGACCCCCGTCCTGAACAGCATGTCTGGAGAATCCGAGAAGTGAGCACCCCCGTTATCCAGCAGACCCCGCTCCGCGACTTCTCTCGCGTGCTGGGCATCGGCGCCTACCGTCCCGACGTCATCGTCACCAACGACGACGTCTGCCAGTGGATCGATTCCTCCGACGAATGGATCCGCCAGCGGACCGGAATCGTCACCCGCCACCGCGCCAACGCCAACACCTCCGTGCTGGACATGGCCGAAGGCGCCGCCAAGGAAGCCATGGCCCAGGCCGGCATCACCGGCGACCAACTCGGAGCGGTGATCGTCTCCACCGTGTCGCATCCGTACGCCACGCCGTCAGCCGCCGCCGCGCTGGCCGACCGGGTGGGCGCCACCCCGGCCCCCGCCTTCGACATCTCCGCCGCGTGCGCGGGCTACTGCTACGGCATTGCCCAGGCCGACGCCCTGGTGCGGTCCGGCACCGCCGACTATGTACTGGTGGTCGGCGCGGAGAAGCTCTCCGACGTCATCGACAACACCGAGCGGACCATCTCCTTCCTGCTCGGCGACGGCGCCGGCGCCGTCGTCGTTGGCCCCTCCGACATCCCGGGCATCAGCAAGCCGGTGTGGGGCTCGGACGGCAGCAAGTGGGACACCATCAGCATGACCCACTCGCTCAATTCGGTGCGCGAACTGTCGCTGGCCGCCGAGGCCGCCGGCTCGCTGTCCGCCGTCTCCGACACCTTTGACGAAAAGGACACCAAGCTCTGGCCGACGCTGCGCCAGGACGGGCCGTCGGTGTTCCGCTGGGCCGTCTGGGAAATGGCAAAGGTGGCCAAGCAGGCGCTGGCAGCCGCCGGCCTGCAGCCGGAAGACCTCGCCGCCTTCGTCCCGCACCAAGCGAACATGCGCATCATCGACGAGATGGTCAAGCAGCTGAAGCTGCCCGAGAGCGTGGTCGTCGCCCGCGACATTGCCGACGCCGGCAACACCTCGGCCGCTTCGATCCCCTTGGCAACCCACCGCCTGCTGCAGGAGAACCCCGCGCTCTCCGGCGGCCTGGCGCTGCAGATCGGCTTCGGCGCCGGCCTGGTGTTCGGCGCGCAGGTCATCGTCCTGCCGTAGACTGCCTTGCGGTAGTTGGGCCCTCCCCTACATTCCCACCAGAACCAGGCCGCAAAACGCGGCTTGAAACCCCGTCCGGACACCGTCCGGCAGCACAAGAAAAGGAGCCACCATGGCTAGCAACGAAGAAATCCTGGCCGGTCTGGCCGAGATCGTCAACGAAGAGACCGGCCTGGCCCCGGAGGCTGTCGAGCTGGACAAGTCCTTCACCGATGACCTGGACATTGATTCCATCTCGATGATGACCATTGTGGTCAACGCCGAGGAAAAGTTCGGCGTGCGCATCCCGGACGAAGAGGTCAAGAACCTCAAGACCGTCGGCGACGCCGTCAACTTCATCGTCAACGCCCAGGCTTAGTTCCGCGTTGCCCGGGCCCGCCCGGGAATCGGCGGCCGGCGGGTGATCCCCCAGTCCGGCCGCCGCACCAGATTTATCGCCCAATCACTATTGAGAGACTGAATCAATGGCACGCAAAGTAGTCATCACCGGCCTCGGCGCCACCACCCCGATTGGCGGCGACGTCCCCACGATGTGGCGCAATGCCCTCAAGGGCGTTTCCGGGGCCCATACCCTCGAAGATGATTGGGTGGCCAAGTACGAGCTGCCGGTGACGTTCGCCGCCAAGGCCAGCAACCGCCCCGACGAAGTACTGACCCGGGTCGAAGCCAAGCGGATGGATCCCTCCACCCAGTTCGCCGTCGTCGCGTCGCGCGAAGCCTGGAAGGATTCCGGCATCGAAGAGGTGGACCACGACCGGCTAGCCGTGGCTTTCGCTACCGGCATCGGCGGCGTCTGGACGCTGCTCGACGCTTGGGACACGCTGCGTGACCGCGGCCCCCGCCGCGTGCTGCCGATGACGGTTCCGATGCTGATGCCCAACGGCCCCGCTGCCGCTGTCAGCATGGACCTAGGCGCCCGCGCCGGCGCGCACACCCCGGTTTCCGCCTGTGCTTCCGGAACCGAGGCGATGTCCATGGGCATCGAACTGATCCGCGCCGGCAAAGCCGACGTCGTGATGACCGGCGGTGCCGAGGCTGCGATCCACCCGATGCCGATCGCCGCCTTTAGCGCCATGCAGGCGCTGTCCAAGCGCAACGATGACCCCGAGCACGCTTCGCGCCCCTATGACCTGGACCGCGACGGCTTCGTGATGGGCGAAGGCGCCGGTGCTCTGGTGCTGGAGGCCGAGGAACATGCTCTGGCCCGCGGCGCCCGCATCTACGCCGAACTGGCCGGCTCCGGCGTCACCGCCGACGCTTACCACATCACCGCGCCGGACCCCGAGGGACTGGGTGCCACGCGGGCGCTGAAGGCGGCCCTGTTCGACGCCCGGGCGCAGGCAACCGACGTAGTGCACGTCAATGCCCACGCCACCTCCACCCCGGTGGGCGACAAGCCGGAGTACACCGCGCTGAAGGCCGCACTGGGAGACCATGTTTCCAACGTGGCTGTCTCCGCCACCAAGTCGCAAACCGGCCACCTGCTCGGCGCATCGGGCGCCGTGGAGTCCGTCATGACCGTGATGGCCGTCTACGAACGCCGCGCACCGGTGACGATCAACCTGGACAACCAGGATCCGGAGATCCCGCTTGACGTGGTCACCTCGGCCCGCGATCTGCCGCAGGGCGACATCATTGCGCTGAACAACTCCTTCGGCTTCGGCGGACACAACGCCGTCGTCGTGTTCCGCAACGTCTAGTAGTTGAGTGTGCCGCCCGCGGGCAGCACGAAAGGGAGGGCGGCCGGTGTTTACCGGTCGCCCTCCCTTTTGCGTTGTTGGAGGAGGGGTTGAAGCCCGCGGTTAGCCGACTTGGTGCAGCCAGCGCACGGGGGCGCCTTCGGCTGCATGGCGGAACGGCTCGAGTTCTTCGTCCCAGGCCTCGCCCAGGGCGAGGGACAGTTCGTGGTAGACGGCGGCGGGATCGCCGGCACCGGCCTCGTAGGCGTAGCGGATGCGGTCTTCGCTCACCATGACGTTGCCGTGGACGTCCGTCATCGCGTGGAAAATCCCGAGTTCGGGGGTGTGCGACCAGCGGCCGCCGTCGACGCCGGGGCTCGGCTCTTCGGCCACTTCATAGCGCAGGTGCGCCCAGCCGCGCAGGGCAGAAGCCAGCATGGCGCCGGTCCCTTGGGGCCCGACCCACGACAGCTCGGCCCGGTACATTCCGGGCGCGGCGGGTTGAGCGGTCCACTCGAGATCGGTTCGCTTATCCACGACCGACCCGACGGCCCACTCGATATGAGGGCACAATGCCGAAGGTGCTGAATGCACAAACAGCACGCCACGAGTCATCACAACAGACATCCCATCCTCCATTTGCTGTAGGTACGTCTTCCCCAACGACCTTCAGCCTTGCGACAGATGGAACATGTCAGTACTGCTGTTTCCGACGCTTTCGATCCTCATTGTGCCGTACGGCGGCTAATTGCGCCAGTGTAACTACCAATGTGCCATTGCGTGTCGCGGATTCGGCCCCAGCAGGCCTGTTCGGGTTGCTGGATGTCTGGTCCCGACTCATCGTTCCCGCTACCATTGGCGCCGGCTAGCCAGGGGCTAAGCCCGAGGGTGCGCCTGCTGGTAGCTGCGCCGCAGCCGGTCCACCGAGACGTGGGTGTAGAGCTGTGTGGTGGCCAGGGTGCTGTGACCCAGAATTTCCTGCACGGCACGCAGATCCGCTCCCCCGTCCAGCAGGTGTGTGGCCGCGCTGTGCCGCAGCGCGTGTGGCCCTGTGGCCGACGTATCGCCCAGCAGTGCGAACAGCCTGGCCGACACTGAGCGTACTTGCCGCGGGTCCACCCGTTTCCCCCGCTGGCCCAGGAACGCGGCCGGGCCGCTGTCTCCCCCAACAAGTTTGGGGCGCCCGCGACGCAGCCAGTCATCCAAGGCGACGGCGGCCGGCAGCCCGAACGGTACGGTGCGCTCCTTGTTGCCTTTGCCCAATACCCGGATGGTCCGCCGTTCGTTGTCGACGTCGTCGATGTCGAGGCCAGCCAATTCACTGACCCGGATCCCGGTGGCATAGAGCAGTTCGATCATCGCCCGGTCGCGCAGCGGCAGCGGTTGGCCGTCGGCTGCTTCCTCTGCGAGGGTGCGGAACAACTCGTCCACCTGGGCCGGCCGCAGCACGGTCGGCAGCGAACTGTTGCGTTTGGGTGCCTTCAACCGAAGCGATGGGTCGGCGCGGATGAGCTCCTCCCGCAGCGCCCAAGCCATGAAGCTGCGCGCCGTCGCAGTGCGCCGCGCCAGCGTGGACCTGGCCATGCCGGCGCCGTTCATCGCACCGAGCCAAGAGCGCAGGGTCCCGAGGGTGATGTCCGAGAGCGTTGTGGCACCAGCCTCCGCCGCGTAGCCAAGCAGGTGCCGGACGTCGGTCAGGTAGGCCCGAACGGTGTGTTCCGACCGGGCACGTTCAGCACTCAGATAGCGGGCGAAGCCGTCCAGAGCCGTATCCAAAGCCCCCGGAAGTGGGTCTGTGCCCTGCACTTCGGGATTATCTGCAGAGCTCATCCCTTCACTTTGCTGTCCGGGCCCGACGAACTCAAGCAGGCGCACGGCATGGTCCCGATCTTTGTATCCCGACCGCGTCGAATCCGCCCGCCGGTTCTGTCGTCGTCCGCCTGATCGTCACCCACAGGTCTCGCTGTCCGGCCTTCAGCCCCTCCTCCCCCGCCGCCAGCCACCGGCGTCCTGCACCGCGAGCCCCGCAGCTTCCAGCCGCCCGAGGCCCGCCAGCACGGTGCGGACCGGGATTCCGGCGACTGTGGCGAGCTTGTCCACGGTGCTTCCGCGGCGAACCGGCAGGGCGTCCAGCAGCAGCAAGTCGTCCACGCCGAGACCGTCGTGGTCCGCCAACGTTTCCTGAGTTCCCGATTCGAGGGCGGTTCCAACGGGTCCAGCGAGTTCGGCAGCTTCCGCCGCGTCGGTAATGGCCGTTGCGCTGCCGTCGCGCAGCAACCGATGTGTACCGGCCGAGTTCGCGCTGTAGACGGATCCAGGAACCGCGCCCACGCCCCGGCCTAGTCCCGCGGCGTGGTGCGCCGTGTTCAGAGCGCCGGAGCGCCAACGCGCTTCCACAACGATGGTGGCCGCCGCCAGCGCTGCTATCAGCCGGTTTCTTTGCAGGAATCTCCAACGCGTTGGTGCCGCACCGGGCGGCACCTCGGCCAGCAGGATCCCCTGGCTGGCAATGGCCCGGAGCAGTTCCTCGTTGCCTGCCGGGTAGTAACGGTCCAGACCGCCGGCCGTGACTGCCATGGTCGGGACGTGGTCAACGTCCGCTGCTAGTGCCGATCGATGAGCTTGGGCGTCAATTCCGTAGGCGCCGCCGGAGATGACGCAGTACCCCCGCTGCACGAGTCCGCTGCTGATGTCGCCTGTCACCTGGTTGCCGTAGTTGGTGCTGTCACGGGAGCCGACGACAGCCACCGTTGTTCCGACCGCCGGAATGCCGTCTGTGAACCTGCCTCGTGCCCAGAGGCAGAGCGGTTCTCCGAGCCCGAGGTCGGCCAGGGCTGCTGGCCAGACGGCGTCTCCGGGAATGAGCAGCGCGCCGCCGAGTCTGCCCACGACAGCGAGGTCGCGTTCCGGCGCCAGATCCTTGATCCGCGGCGCCCAGCGTTCCAAGGCATCTGACAGTGGTTGCGTGGTACCCGTCGCGGCCTGTCGGTCCAGGATCCTGAGCAGCTCTGCCTGCAGACCGTGCCCGGCGCTCACCTGTCCGGTGGCGATGCGCAAGGCATCGAAGGGGCCGGCAACGGCAACCAGGGCCAGGCCGATCCAGTCCGACGGCTCCATCAGCCGGGACAGCGCCGCCCGGGCCAGCCGCTCGTCGTCGGAGGGCAGTTGCGTCATTCTAGTCATCTCCTGGTAGCTGGTCGTCGACGCTCGTGGGGAAAGCATGCTCAGGCCGCCTTGACCTGTTGGCGGAAGGTCAGCGCGGTGCTGACCGCGTCCCGGTCCGGCTGATCCAAGCCGGCTAGGTCTGCCAGCGTCCAAGCCACGCGCAGGACCCGGGTATAGCCGCGCCCGGTCAGCACGGCCTTCTCCATCGCCCGGTCCAGGTCGCGGGTGACAGCCGGTGATGGCCGCAGTTTGCCGGTCAGCAGTTCCCCGCTGATCTCCGAATTCAGTCCGAACCCCCACCGGCGAAGCCGCTCCTGCTGGGCCATTCGGGCAGTGGCGACCCGGCCGGCGACGACCGCGCTGCTCTCCCGGCCGGTGCCGGCGGCCATCATTCCCACCGTCAGACGCTGCAAGGTTAATTGCAGGTCGATGCGGTCGGTCAAGGGATTGGAGAGCTTGCCAAAGTAGCGGCGCTTCTGATCGGCCGTACAGGTGCAGTCCAGCCCCTTGCCTCCGGACAGCCCGCACGGACAAGGGTTGGCCGCCATCACCAGTTGGAAGCGTGCCGGGTAGGCAGCGCTTCCGGCGGCCCGGTGCACCACCAGCTTTCCGCTTTCCAGCGGTTGGCGCAGGGCGTCGAGCACCTGCCGGTCATACTCCGGCGCCTCGTCCATGAAAAGCACGCCGCGATGAGCCCTTGAGGCGGCGCCCGGTCGGGGCAGGCCGGAGCCGCCGCCTACGATGGAAACGGCGGTGGCCGTGTGGTGGGGGCTCTCATAGGGCGGGCGCCGGATCAGTTCGGTGAGCGGCGCCGCTGTGGCGCTCAGCGAGTGGATGGCGGTGACCTCCATGGCGTGATGGTCAGGCAGGTCGGGCAGGATCCCGGGTAGGCGTTCGGCCAACATGGTCTTCCCAGCGCCGGGCGGGCCGACCAGCAGCAGGTGGTGCCCGCCCGCGGCGGCCACTTCCAAAGCCGTCCGGGCTTCGTGCTGGCCCGCCACGTCTGCCAAATCCGGCGCCGGACCGGCAGGGGCAACGGCAGCCGCCGTTGGTTCCAACCGCGGTCCCGGCGCGGCAAGGCTGAGCCGGTCGAGATCCGCTCCGAAGGCCAGGAGCACCTCGGCCAGCGTCTCGAAGCTGCGTACTTCCGCGCCCGGCACCAGAGCGGCTTCCTCGGCGTTTGCCGCGGCGACGGCTACCTGCGAATATCCCGAGTCCACAGCTGCCATGACGGCCGGCAGGACCCCGCTCACCGGCCGGAGCCGTCCGTCCAGCCCGAGCTCGGCCAGGAATACCGTACGGCCGGTGGGGCGGATGTCGTCCGCGGCTTGAAGGGCTGCCAGAACGATGGCTAAATCAAAGCCGGATCCCTTTTTCGGCAGCGAGGCCGGAACCAAATTGACAGTGATCTTGCGTCGGCTGAGCGGGACACCGGCATTCTTCGCGGCGGCCTTGATCCGCTCCTTGGCTTCGGACAGGGACGCATCCGGCAACCCCAGAAGCACGAACGCCGGAAGGGTCTGTCCGATGTCCGCTTCGACCTCCACGATGTGACCGTTTAGACCCACCAGCGCGACGGAGAACGTCCGCCCGAGCCCCATCAGCCGACGTCCTTCAGGTACTCGATCACGGGCCAGCGGGCCTGTCCGTAGAGCACCGCCACGGCGTCCACCCGCATGGCGGTGCCTGCCATACCGTGGTCGTGCAGCCACTGGTGCCCAAGAGATTGGAGCCGCCGGACCTTGGCGCTGGTGATGGCTTCGAAGGGGTGCCCATAGTCGGTGCTGCGGCGCGTCTTCACCTCGGAGACCACGATGGACGCCCCGTCCACGGTGATGAGGTCCAACTCCCCGTCCGGGCTGCGCCAGTTGCGGTCGATCACCCGCTGCCCGGCGCCCGCCAAATAGGCCGCGGCCATCTCCTCGCCGCGCCGCCCGAGTTCATCCTTCGCTCTCATACTCTCCAGCTTGGTGGGGTGCATCAGTGGAGGGCGGAACGAAGGGCCCGAATGTGGACAGGCCGCAATGGGAGAGAGCCTGTGAAGGGCGAGTCAGGAAGAGCCGCTGGCGTCTCACTGATCTCCGTTGGCTGGCTGCTCCCGCCTTCTGCCGGCGTGGCCTGACGATGCATGGTTCTGCTTCGCTATGTCTGCAGGACAATGCACGACTACTCAGCGGTCAAGGATCTCCCGGTCCGTTCGTTCCGCATTGCGGTTGGAGGCGGACGATGGCAGGATCGCTTGCGATGTCCCAGCCTTTCCTTGCCACTGCGCGCACGCCGCTGCCTGTGCCCTTTCTGCGGGCTGCCGCTGCCGTGCTGGTGATGGCAGTTGCGCTGGCTGCGGCCGGGCTGCTGACGGCGTGGCTGGGTGATGGCAGGAGCTTTGTCGAAAGGCTGCTTCCGGCGGCGTTGGTTTCGGTCGTAGTGGTGCCGGCCATACTGTTACTTCGCCTCCGGTGGGACAGAAGACGTTCGTCTGGGATCGGGCTCACCGGCCTTCGGACCAGCGTGAATTCCCTACTGCTGGGCGCGGCCGTCGTATCCGGCTGCGGCGCTTTTATCGTCGCCGCGGTGTCCCTGATCAGGGGCATTAGCTGGATCGGCTTCGATCCACTGGAGTTCCTGACATTCTTGGCTGTCAACACGGCGATCGCCCTGCTGTTGGAAGCGCTGCCCGAAGAACTATCCATCCGCGGCTACGCCCTCACGGCACTGCGGTCGCACTGCTCCCGCGGCGTCGCAGCTCTGCTGGCCACCGCAGCGTTTTTGGCACTCCCGCCGATTGCCCTAGGTTTGCAGGCCCTGCTGAGCGGGCTCGCCGGCTCGGCACCGCTCCCCTCACCCGAGCCCGCCGAAGAGGGAGCGTTGACCTACTACGCCATGCTGGCCGGCTTCAGCATGCTGCTGATCTTCGCCCGCGAAGCCACGGTGTCGTCAAGTATCTGGACCTGCATCGGCGCACACCTGGCATTCCTGACCGTCAACCGGATCCTGTTGGGGGCAGGCGCGACGGGTGTGGAACTGGAGTTGAACGGCCCCGCGCTTGCCGTGACCCTACCGCTGTACCTTTGCACCGCCGTCGTTGCATTCAGCCTGCTGCGGGAACGCGCGGACCGCCGGCGTGCCCAGTAGTTCGGCAGCTAAGCTCAGCCGCCGAGGCCGTCCTTGGGCAGGGTGAGGTCGTCGTTCTTGGTCAGCTCCTCGACGTTGACGTCCTTGAACGTGATCACGCGGACGGACTTCACGAACCGGGCGGAGCGGTAGACATCCCAGACCCACGCGTCCTGCAGGGTCAGGTCGAAGTAGACCTCGCCGTCGGCCGACCGTGCCTGCAGGTCAACGTGGTTCGCCAGGTAGAAGCGGCGCTCCGTCTCCACAACGTAGCTGAACAGGCCGGCGACATCGCGGTACTCCCGGTAGAGCTGCAGCTCCATATCGGTTTCATAGTTTTCAAGGTCTTCGGCGCTCATGTGTCCATCCTGCCCCAGATTGGCTGGCGGTGTTTAGTTGGCGATGTCAACCGCGGGCATCAGCGGCTGCTCCGGGGTCAGCCGCCAGCTCCGGCGGTGAAGATTGGAGGGGCCGACGCCCAGCAGGGCCGCGCGGTGTGCGGCCGTGGCGTAGCCCTTGTTGATCTCCCAAGCGTACTCAGGATATTCGGCCGCATAGCCGGTCATCATGGCGTCGCGCTCAACCTTTGCCAGCACACTGGCTGCGGCCACGCTGAGGCACTGCAGGTCCGCCTTGATCCGGGTCAGGACCGGGGCGTCGCAGCCCGGCTGGGCGACGTCGTCGAACAGCGACGGCTCTCCGGCCGAGAGCCAGTCGTGGTTCCCATCCAAAATCACGATGTCCGGGCGGGCGGTTTCCACCACCTGTCCCCAGGCGCGGGCGCCGGCGAGCCGCATGGCCGCCATCAGGCCCAGCGTGTCGATCTCCGCGGCGCTGGCGTGGCCCACGCCGTAGGCCAGCGCCCATTTCTGGATCTTGGGCACCAGGGCCACGCGATCGGCCGGGGTGAGCAGCTTGCTGTCCCGCACGCCGCGGATCTGCTTGGCCGAGGTCGCGTCGATGGCCACCATCCCTACACTGACCGGACCGGCAAGGGCGCCGCGGCCCACTTCATCCGCACCGGCGACCAGGCGGTGTCCGGCCTCGACGAACGAACGCTCAAAACGCAGCGTGGGGGCTTTGGATGTCACGGGGACTCGTTCTGACGGGTGATGGCGGGCGGCTCGGCGCCGGCCGCCGCGGAAGGTGCCGGAACGCCGTCGAACACTTCCGGATAGTTTCCTAGGAAGCTCAGGCGGTCCAGCGGCCAGGCGATGACGCTGGCCTTGCCCTCGACGGATTCCACGTCAACGAAGCCCTTCGAGGATTCGTCCTGGTGCTCGCGCGAGTCCGCGGAATGATTCCGGTTATCGCCCATGACCCAGATTTTACCCTCGGGCACGGTCACGTCGAAGGGGATCCGCGTGTTGTCCGAGCCGGGAGCCAGATACGGAGATTCGTCCAGCGGTTCGCCGTTGACCGAGATCCGGCCGTCGGCGTCGCAGCAGACCACATGGTCTCCGCCCATGCCGATGACGCGCTTGACCAAGTGCTGCTGCGAGGCGTCGGGCATCAGGCCGACGAAGGTGAGGAACTGCTGGAACCAGTTGCCGGCATTGTGCTCCCCGTTGGGAGGCAGCCAGCTGAGGTCGTCCTGGAAGACCACCACGTCGCCGCGGGTGAGCGCAAACGGCTGCGGCACCAACAGGTTGACGAAAATCCGGTCGTCCACTTCCAGCGTGTCCTCCATTGAGGTGGACGGAATGAAGAAGGCACGGAAGAGGAACGTCTTAATCAGGAATGAGAGGACGACGGCGACCGCGACGATCGTGGCGATCTCCTTCAGCCACGACAACAGCGAGTTTCGCCCGGTGTTCTTGCGTTCGCGGTTTGTGCGATCGCGTTTCTGCGGCCCGGAGGCGTCCGGCTGGTACCCGCCAGTGTCCTTCGGGTCGTCCTGATTCATGCTCACTATCCTCAATTCTCCGCGGGCTGGTCCGCCGGCTGGGAACCCAACTGTATCCGGTCCAGACCGGCCGTCCGGTCCAGCGGCCAGATGATGCTCAGCGGCCGGCCGATGACCCGCTCAACCGGAACCATACCCCCGCCGGGCGCCCCCAGGAGGGCACGGGAATCCGCCGAGGCGGAGCGATGGTCCCCCATCAACCACAATCTATCTTTGGGCACTTCGACGGAGAACTCCATATCGCTGGGCGCGTCGCCGTCGAAAATATAATCCTCCTGCACCGCTTCACCGTTGACCTGCAGGCGGCCGTCCGGACCGCAGCATTTGACAGTGTCCCCCGCCAGCCCGATCACGCGCTTGACGTAGATGGTGTCGCTGCCGGCAACGCCGAGCCACTGGCCGGCCTGCTGCAGGAGATCCACAAACGGGGAGTTGCCGCTGTTGAACGGCGCGAACGAGCCGCGGCCGTCGAAGACCACCAGATCGCCGCGCCGTATTTCACCGAAGTGGTAGTCGGTGCGCGAGACCAGCACCCGGTCTCCGGTCTCCAGCAGCGGCTCCATGGAACCGGAGGGGATGTAGTAAACGTCCACCAGCGTTGCCCGCACGATGGCACTGAGCACGACCGCGCAGACCACGATGGCCAACACAAAACGCCAGCCCGGAAGTCCGGGCCGGCGTCTTGGCGGTTCCCCGGAAGTGTCCGGGGAGCCAGAGATTTGCTGCACTGCCTAAGTCAAGAAGCTGCTGTGGGCAGCTTTACTTGGCGGTGCCGAAGTCGCGCTTCTCCTTGATGCGGGCAGCCTTACCGTGGCGCTTGCGCATGTAGTACAGCTTGGCGCGGCGAACGTCGCCCTTGGTTACGACCTCGATGTGGTCGATGATCGGGGAGTGTACCGGGAAGGTACGCTCCACGCCCACGCCGAAGGAAACCTTGCGGACGGTGAAGGTCTCGCGGACACCATGGCCCTGGCGGCCCATCACGTAACCCTGGAAAACCTGGATACGAGCGGTCTTGCCTTCGATGATGTTCACGTGCACCTTGACGGTATCGCCGGCGCGGAACTCGGGAACGTCGCGCAGGGATGCTGCGTCGACAGAGTCGAGGATATGCATTTCTCACTCCTGGTGAACGCCACAGGTCATTCACTTTGGTTACGGCGCGACGGTCAGGGCGTACCCTGCAACAGTCGCTGCCGAAATTCAAGAACCGGCCCGTCCGGGAATCGGCGGCCGACGAATCCAGCTGTTGGCAGCGCTCCCCCTGTGGCAGGATCGCGCCCAGCGGACACAATCCTCTATTTTGCCACATGGCGCGGCCGAAGCTCTAATTCCTCGGCGATCCGGTCCCGGCTCCGACGTCTGCGGCCGCTGCAAGGCCGGGGACGGCGCCGTGGTCCGGTGACGGCGCCGTGGCCCAGAGATGGCCACGAGCTTTGAGCCTGGCTGCGAGGTCGTTGGCGGCTACGATCTCTGGGGCTGACCCCGAGATCTGGGCCTAGCTGCCAGGTCGGGGGCAGCAATCCCTTACGTGGCGGGCAGATCTCCCCCTGGCTACGAGATCAGGGGGTGTGCGGGGTCGCCTCGACGGCAACCCCTGACTCCGACGCAACCGGCCGGATCTGCGTCGGGGTGATGACGTAACCAAGCGAACCGAGGGTGGCACGGTCCGCCTTATCCAGCGTCTCCGGATCCAGCGCCTGAATCAGGTCCGGGCGGCGTTCGGCGGTGCGGCGCAGTTGTTCGTCGCGGCGGTGCCGGGCGATCTTGGCGTGGTTGCCGCTCAGCAACACCTCCGGAATGCCGCGGCCGCGCCAGTCCGACGGTTTGGTGTAGACGGGGTACTCCAGCAGCCCGTCCGAATGCGACTCTTCCACCAGAGATTCGGGATTGCCGACCACGCCGGGCACCAACCTGCCCACGGCTTCAACCATGGCCAGAACGGCCACTTCTCCCCCGTTGAGCACATAGTCGCCGAGGCTAACCGGGCGCACCCGGAAGTGCTCAGCGGCCCACTCAAGGACACGCTCGTCGATGCCTTCATACCGGCCGCAGGCGAAGACCAGATGGTCCTCAAGGGCGAGTTCGTAGGCAAGGGCCTGGTTGAAGACCTCGCCGGCGGGCGAGGGAACGATCAGGATCGGGCGGGCAGCGTGCGGCGCGGGCTCGGCGGAAGTCTTCACGCGGGTCTCCACGCGTTCGCTGGCGCTCACTTGGTCGACCACCGGGGAGGCGCTCACTTGGTCGACCACCGGGGAGGTCGGCTCTGCCCGGGTCTCCACGCGTTCGCTGGCGCTCACTTGGTCGACCACCGGGGAGTCGCTCACTTGGTCGACCACCGGGGAGGTCGGCTCTGCCTGGGTCTCCACGCGTTCGCTGGCGCTCACTTGGTCGACCACCGGGGAGTGGCTCACTTGGTCGACCACCGGGCTGGCGCTCACTTGGTCGACGACCGGGGAGGTGACGAGCGATTCGAGCGCTTGAGCCCAGGGTTCGGGCTTCATCACCATGCCGGCACCGCCGCCGTACGGGGTGTCGTCCACGGTGCGATGGCGGTCGGTGGTGAAGTCGCGCAGGTCATGCACCTTCAACGCCAGGAGTCCGTCCTGCCGGGCTTTGCCGATCAGCGACAGATCCAGCGCTGCCAGATACTCCGGAAAGATGCTGACGACGTCGATGCGCACCTAGCGCTCCCCCTCGCCGTCGTCGGGGGTTTCCTGTGCGTCGGGCGAGTTCAGCTCAAACAGCCCGGCCGGCGGCGTGAGCCGGACGAAACCGGCTTCCACATCGACCTCCGGCACGATGGCTTCGACGAAGGGCACCAGGACTTCCTCGCCCTTGACGTTTTCCACCACCAGCAGGTCCTGGGCCGGCATGGTGTTCAATCCTGACACTTTGCCCACTACCTCGTCCCCCACGCGTACGTCGAGCCCGACCAGTTCGTGTTCGTACCAGGCATCGTCGTCGTCCTCGACGTCGTCGGTATCGATGAAGAGCTTGGCGCCGCGGAGTTCTTCGGCACCGTTACGGTCCGAGACTTCATGGAAGCCCAGCAGCAGGATGTCCTTATTCCAGCGGGCACTGCTCACAGTCAACGGCCCGAGGCTCGCCGGCTCCACGGTCAGTTCGACGTCGGGCACGAAGCGGTCAGCCGGAGCATCGGTCAGTACCTGTACGGTGACCTCGCCCCGAATGCCGTGGGGTTTGCCGATCCGGGCAACTTGTAGCTGCATGCAGACTCCTTGAGGAAAAACGTCCGTGGGGTGAAAAACGTCCGGCCCCTGGACCATTAGCTGGTACAGGGGCCGGAGGTTATGGAATGGGTGCCTGGCATGACGCCGGGCAGCGCCGATCCGGATCAGCGTCGGCGGTCGGTGTCCACCACGTCGACGCGGACCTGCTCATCGGCCAAGGCGTTCACCACGGTGCGCAGTGCGCGGGCGGTGCGGCCCTGGCGGCCGATGACGCGGCCCAGATCCTCCGGATGAACACGCACCTCGATGATGTCACCGCGGCGGTTGTTCTTTTGCGTGACCTTGACGTCCTCGGGACTGTCAACGATCCCGCGGACCAGATGATCGAGCGCTTCAGCCAGCATTACTCAGCCTTTTCGGCTTCGTCTGCAGCTTCCTCGGCCGGAGCCTCGGCAGCTTCTTCCTTCTTGGCCTTCGGGGTGATGGCCTCGGGGATGATCACGGAGCCCTTTTCGGGAGCCACGAAGGCTTCCTTGGCTTCCTTGGTCTTGAGAGTGCCTTCCTGGCCCTCAATACCCTTGAACTTCTGCCAATCACCGGTGATCTTGAGCAGGACTGCAGCCTGTTCGGTCGGCTGGGCGCCGACGCCGAGCCAGTACTGAGCGCGATCGGAGTTGATCTCGATGAACGAGGGCTCTTCGGTCGGGTGGTACTGCCCGATCTCTTCGATGGCACGGCCGTCGCGCTTGGCGCGGGAATCCATGACAACGACGCGGTAGTGGGCAGAGAACTTCTTACCGAAGCGCTTAAGGCGAATCTTTACGGCCACTGTTGTGGTCACTCCTGGTTCTGAAAATGGGCGAACCCGTATGTCTGCTCCCGTGGGGCGGGCCATGGTTGGGGTTCAAAGGACAAGATGCATACACGGAGAGAGGGGCCGCGCAGATCGAGTACCTGTCTATTGTGCCAGATAGGAACCAATCCGCGCGACTCGACGGCGGTGCTTGGGTTTTGCGCTGTCTCCACGCGTTCGCTGGCGGGTCTCCACGCGTTCGCTGGCGCTCACTTGGTCGACCACCGGGCGCGGCAATCGCTGGCGCTCACTTGGTCGACCACCGGAGGGGCGCACCACTGGGCGGGCCGGCCAACGCAGCTTAGGCTTCGGCGGTGCTGGACCAGACGTAGAGCTGCTGGCGTTCGGCCTGCTCGGCCTGCGACGCCAGTTCCGCGATCCGGCGGACGTGGTCCTCGGCGATCTCGCCGCTGAACGGCATGTCCTCTTCGGCAGCCCACAGCGCGGCGACCTCCGGGATCAAGGAGGCACCGGCGTCGTCGGTGTGGGTCAGTAGTTCAGCCAGCGACTGGACCATGCCGTCCGAGGCCACCATCAGGTAGTCGCTGGAGACGTCGGCCATGTCCAGCGACTCGCCGCCGGCGGCTCCGACCGCCTTGGCGGCCAGGCCGCCGAGGATCTCAACCTCCAGGTCGGTGACGCCATTGAGCCGGAGGCTGGGCGCATCCCCGACCGCGGCCATGGGCCCGTCGGTTTCTCCGCGGGATTCGACGCTGGCCTCGAGTTCCGCGGCGCGCCGGACGGCGGCATCGTGGGTGGCAACGAAGATTTCGGTGGTTCCGGACATGTGCAAGCCCTTCCGCGGCTAGACCGATGGTTCTCTTTCAGCCTAGCCGCAGCGGGCGGATTTCCGCTTAGCCGACGGCGATGCGCAGCTGGTTGCGCCACGGATCCTCGAAGCGCAGCTCGGCGCCGGTGTGGTGATGCGAGACGCCGGCGCTGGTCAGCCGCTCGGCCAAGGCGCCCACCTCGTCGTCGGTAGGCACATGGATGAGCACTTCGCCCAGACCCAGGGTGTCCTTGCGCGGGCCTGCGCCGCGGCTGTTCCAGACGTTCATGGCCATGTGGTGGTGGTAGCCGCCGGCAGCGACGAACAGCGCCTGGCCATGCCAGCCGGCGGTGCGCTCGAAGCCCAGGGTCTTCACATAGAACTCTTCGGCGATGTTGGTGTCGCCGACCTGGAGGTGCACGTGGCCGATGCCGGCGCCGGACTGGCGCTGGCTGGCGAGCGACTCCTCGGTCAGGTGGCTCTGCAGGTAGGTCTGCGGATTCAGAGCCAGGCTGTCCATGTGAACTTCCTTGCCCTCGGCGGTCTCGTTCCACGACCACTGGTCGCGCGGGCGGTCCCAGTAGAGCTCAATGCCGTTGCCCTCCGGGTCGGTGAAATAGAACGCCTCGCTGACCAGGTGGTCGGCGCTGCCGGTGAAGCGGGAGGGATCGGTCTGCGCGGCGGTGGCCACGGTGGCCGCCAGGTCAGACTGGTTCTCGAACAGGAAGGCAGTGTGGAAAAGTCCGGCCTCTCCGCGGGACGGCAACTGCAGCCCGTTGGCCGGAGCCAGGTGGAGCAGCGGCGTGGTGCCGCGGCCCAGGAAAACCCCGCCGAGTCCCTCGGAAACAGGGTCCAGTCCCAGAGCCTGCTGGTAGTAGTTGGTCATGTTCTTCATGTCCCCCACCTTGAGCATCACGGTGCCCATGCTGAGGTCGGCGGAGAGCAGGTCCTGGGGGTTTACTTGAAAGTTCATGTAAATATAATACTTGAAGCTTCATGTTTATTCCAGTCCCCCGTTTCGGGGGTGAAGGCCACGCTACTCCCCCGGCATGGACGAACGCCCCCGGGCGGACTGGTAGCTGATTTCGACGCCGGTCCAGCCGATCCGGCCGTGTCCCGGGCCGGTAACCTGATTCCTAAGAGTCACTTCGAGTCAGGATGCCGCGATGCAATGGTGGGAACCCGTCCTCGCCGTGGCCGGCGGGCTGGCGCTGTTGTATGCCCTGTTGCTCCTGGCCCTGTGGGGGTACGCGCGGCGTCATCCGGACACCGTCCGAATGCGGGACGCCTTGCGCCTGTTGCCCGATCTGCTACGTCTGCTGCGCCGGCTGGCGGCAGACCCGGAACTGCCGGTCCGGACGCGACTGCTGCCGCTCCTGTTGCTGGCCTATTTGGCCTCACCCATCGACTTGGTTCCCGATTTCGTCCCGGTGCTCGGCTACGCCGACGACGTGTTGGTGGCCGCCTGGCTGCTGCGCGCGATGGTTCGGTCGGCGGGACCGGATCCGCTGCGCCGGCATTGGCCCGGCACGGAGGCCGGACTCGACGCCGTCGAACGGCTGGCCGGGGTTTCCGGGAATCAGCGGCGCCGACGGTAAGCCAGGTAGCTGCCCAACGCAACGTCGCTGGCGGCCTGAAGTACCAGGCCCAGGGCGCCGGCGCGCAGCAACCGGGCGCTGGCCGGTTTCCGGCCCGCGGCCCGGAACAGCAGCGCGGCACCGGCGGCCGCGGCGGCGGCGCTGCCAGCCAACATGCCGGGGCGTGCGACGACGGCGCGCTGCCAGGCGGCCAGCGGCCCCCTCCCTTCGGCGGGCGTGCTGGCCAGTTCCAGCAGAGCTTTGCCGATTGATTGGACCGGGAGGGTCTCCATTCCGGGCACCCTGTCAGGCGGCAGAGATCCTTCGGCCAGCCGGGCGGCGACCGGCGGCAGTTCCAGGAGTTGACCGGCGCGGGCCAAGATCCCCGGCTCATCCGGCGAGGCCATCAGCTCTTGCAGTCCTTGAACGGCGCCCGGCTCCAGTCCGAGGACTTCGCTGAGCCGCCGCGGATCGGGTCCTTCGGGATGCACAATCCGGCCGAGCAGCCGCAGTGCCTCGGCGTCGGCGCGGGAGGCCGACGGGAACGGCTTGGCCGGCCCCTCCCAAGCGTGCCAGAAACTGGTATCCGGGTCGCGGCGGGTTCCCGGCAGCCATGCCTCCACCGCACGGAAACCGTCCAGATCCATCAACGCCACGATGGGTTTGGCGGAGGCCGGCCAGTTGTAGAGCCCCGGCGCCGCCTCGCCGTGGATCAGCACGATGCGCTGCTCGGACGCAGGCTGGTCAGTGCTTCCCTTCCCGGACTCCAAAACGTGGACTTCCACGCCGTTGAGTGCACCGAACATCATCAGATCCTCGCGCCGGAACTTTCCCACCAGTACGGTGCGCAGTTCGGCGGCATCCGGCGCTTCGAACTCTTCGGTGTCGTCCGGCTCGGGCACGGCTTCCAGCTCCAGCGCGGCTTCCGGTGCCGGCGCCTCGTATTCGACGCCGTCAATCTCCACAGCCGCCCCTAGATCGGCGGAGAGCCCGCGGACCAGGGCCGCGACGTCCGGGCCCGGTACCGCCTTGCCGGCGGTATCCAAGACCGCCGCGCGCTGCTCCGGATTGACGGCCAGCAGCAGGGACACCACGCTGTCGCCGGGCTGCGGGACTCCGCCGGCGAAGGCGCCCAGCAGGGACCGGTTGGTGAGTTGCTGCTGCAGTGCCGCCACTCCGGCCTCGTCCAGCGGCCATGGCCACCACAGTTGTCCGGACGCCGGTTCCCAGCCTGTTTGGTTCATAGCTCAACGCTAGCAACCTCTGGTCGGTCCGGCTGCGCAGCGACGGGCGGAAATCCTCCGGTCAGTTCGGCAGTGCCTTGCCGGCCAGGAAGGCTTCCAGCAGCGCATGGCCCTGGGCTGTGTCCTGCGGACGGTGGTGCCCGCCGGCGTGGCGGTGGATGGCGCCGGTGCCGGACAGGTAGTGGGCCACTTCCTCATACAGCGGCTCCCAGCCGCCAGTGACCACCAGCGTGGGCAGGCCGGGGACAATGTGCAGCGGCGCGTTCCACGGCGGAGCCTGCAGCCGTTCCCGCGTGGCCTGTGCCCGGTCGGCCGCGGTGGTCAGCGGCAGCGCTTCGGCCCCGACCACCAGCCGGACGAACTCTCGCTGGTACTCCTCGTCGGTCAGCTCACCACGGGCAGCGAACAATGGCTCCAGCCGTTGGCGGTAGGCCCGGGTGGCCGGCAAATCGGCGGTCAGGGATAAGCATGCCGGTTCGAACAGCGTCAGCGAATGCACCTTGTCCGGGTGCTCCACGGCGGCCATCATGGCCGCGACGGCACCCTGCGCATGTGCCACCACATGGGCGCCCTCGCCGAGATGCCGGCCGACGATCCGGTTGTCTTCATCAAAGTCGGTCGGCAGCGGGTCGGACTGCAGGTCAAACCCATGGCGGCGGAGGAACAGGCAGTCGTAGCGTCCGGCCAGCCGGTGCTGGTGCGGCCAGGCCGCTGCACCGAAGCTGTCCGTGCCGTGGACAAAGACCACCCGCTCTCCGCTGCCGAATGCCATGGGAGAAATACTAGACGCCGGACCCGACAGTTCCTTTCGAGCCGGCCGCTGGCTCATGTTCCCAGACCTGCGGCGCCAGCTCGCGTTCCGGCACGCGGGACTGCGCTGTCCGCAGCACCTGCCCGTTGCGCAGTTCCACCACGGTGAGCAGTTCATGGGCGCGGAGACCGGCGGCCAGCTGGGCGGACTGCGCGCTGTCCAAGACAGCTTCGGCCTGTTCCACCGGGAGGAAGACGGCCTGTCCCCCGGCACCCGCGGCGAGCTCACCGCCGTCGTACGTCCCGCCGTCGTACACAAAGGTGATGGCTTCGGCCGCCGCTGGAGCCACAGGCTGGTAGTCCAGCGCCAAGATGCGCCCCGGCGGCACCGGCAGGGAGCATTCGGCGAGCACTCGGGACGCAGCGGACCGCGGGTCTTCGCCCGGCCGCACTGCAGCAGCCGGCAGCGCGGGGCCGGCGGCGCCGTTCACCAGCACCACGGCACCGCCGACGCTGCGTACGATGACCACGACGGCGGCCTGCCGCCTTCCGGCCGGGCGGTCCACGCCGCTGTGTGCCTGCTCTGCCACAAAACTCCTTCGCTGCGCTGCCTCGCCGGTGGGGCTTCACGGCCCTCGTCGTCGCCGAAACGATTCAGCAACCCAGCTTACCTTCCCCCTACATGCCAAGTGCCCCGCCGGACTTCACCGGCGGGGCACTCATCATGCGATTGGATTCTGGCGGACTACTTGCCGAGGAACTTTTCGAAGCCCTTAGGCAGGTTCAGCGCCGACGGATCAAAGTCCTGTCCGTCCTGCGGGGCGCCGAAGGCACTTCCGGCCGGAACCGATGCCTTGTTCTTGCGCCGCTCCTCGGCCTCGCGCAGTTCCTGCGCCGCCTTGGCCGGGTTGCCGGAGCGGGTCTTCTTCTTGCCCTTGGCGGCCTGCTGCTTCTTGCGTGCGCCGCCGAAGCCGCCGGGGCCAGCCACGCCAGGCATACCCGGAATGCCGCCGCCCTGCGCCATCTTCTTCATCATCTTCTGGGCCTGGCCGAAGCGTTCCAGCAGGCCGTTGACCTCGGAGACGTGGACGCCGGAGCCCTTGGCGATGCGGGCGCGGCGGGAACCGTTGAGGATTTTCGGCGCAACACGCTCGTGCGGGGTCATCGAGCGGACGATCGCCTCCACCCGGTCGATCTCGCGCTCGTCGAAGTTCTCCAGCTGCTGGCGCATGTTGGCGGCGCCGGGCATCATCATGAGCATCTTCTTCATCGAGCCCATTTTGCGGATCTGCTGCATCTGGGCGAGGAAGTCGTCCAGCGTGAAGTCTTCCTGGTCGGCGAACTTCTGCGCCATCCGCTCGGCTTCGCCCTTGTCCCAGGACTTCTCCGCTTGCTCGATCAGGGTGAGGATGTCGCCCATGTCCAGGATGCGGTTGGCCATCCGGTCCGGGTGGAAGATCTCGAAATCGTCCAGGTTCTCGCCGGTGGATGCGAACATCACGGGCTTGCCGGTCACCGACGCGACGGAAAGCGCCGCACCGCCGCGGGCATCGCCGTCGAGCTTGGAAAGGACGACGCCGGTGAAGTTGACACCCTCGTTGAACGCCTGCGCGGTATTGACCGCGTCCTGACCGATCATCGCGTCGATCACGAAGAGGACTTCGTCCGGGTTGATGGCGGCGCGGATGTCCGCGGCCTGCTGCATCATCTCGGCATCGACGCCCAACCGGCCGGCGGTGTCCACGATGACCACGTCGTAGAGCTTCTGCCGCGCTTCGGCGATGCCGTCGCGGGCAACGGCCACCGGATCGCCGGTCACCGAATCGAACTCGGACTGGACGCCCGGGTGCGGGGCGAAGACGGGCACGCCGGCGCGCTGGCCGTTGACCTGAAGCTGGGTCACGGCGTTGGGGCGCTGCAGGTCGGCGGCGACCAGCAGCGGGCTGTGGCCCTGGCCCTTGAGCCACTTGGACAGCTTGCCCGCCAGCGTGGTCTTACCGGCGCCCTGCAGGCCGGCGAGCATGATCACCGTCGGCGGGTTCTTGGCCAGCTTGAGGCGGCGGGTCTCGCCGCCGAGGATGTTGACCAGTTCGTCGTTGACGATCTTGACGACCTGCTGGCCCGGGTTCAGGGCGCCCGAGACTTCCTCGCCGAGGGCGCGTTCCTTCACATGGGCGGTAAACTCGCGCACCACGGGCACGGCGACGTCGGCGTCAAGCAGGGCACGCCGGATTTCGCGCACGGTGGCATCGACGTCGGCCTCGGACAGGCGTCCCTTGCCGCGCAGATTCTTGAAGGTTGAGGTCAACCGGTCAGAGAGTGAATTGAACACGCGCCGTGTCTACTTTCGTCGATCTGGTTCACAATCCCCGGGCTACGCCGGAGTTCAGCTCTTAAGGGTATCAACTGGCGGTGGCCTCAGTCGCGCCGTCCTTTGATTGCCCTACTGCGGAGGCTGGACCACACAGGTCTGTAGACCGCCGTCCCTGCACCTGCCTCCGGTACCGTTCCCTCCGGGTCGCGGCCATGGCAAGGTGGGAATCGTGAGCGCTGAACAAACCCAGACCAAGGACGTCTCCTCCCCCTATGCCAGCGGGCCCATGCAGATCCGGACACTGCTCATCCTCGGGGCCTCCGGCGATCTGACCGGGCGGTTGCTGCTGCCTGGGCTGGGCAAGCTGATTGCTCAGGGCAAAACCACCGGACTGAAGCTGGTGGGCGCCGGCTCCGATGGCTGGGACTCCTCACGATGGCAGGAACGCGTCAGCGGCGCCTTCGATTCCTGTGCTGGTGCCGCGAACGACGACGGTCGGCAGCAACTGCTCGACATCCAGCAAGACACTCAATACCACTCGGTGGATGTGACCGCCGAGGGCGCTCTGGCCAAGCTGCTGGCGGAGTTGGAGGGCCCGGTGGCTGTGTTCTTCGCCCTGCCGCCGGCCGTCAGCCAGAAAGCGTGCGAAGTGCTCCGGCCCGAGGAGGTGCCGGAGGGGACCCGTCTGGTGCTGGAGAAACCGTTCGGCACCAGCCTCGAGTCGGCTGAGTTGCTGAACAAGATGCTGCTGAAGCTGGTGCCGGAAGACCATATCCACCGGGTGGACCATTTCCTGGGCAAGGCGACCGTCTTCAACATCCTGGGTCTGCGCTTCGCCAACCGCCTCTTGGAACCGCTGCTCAGCAATGAACATGTGGCCAAAGTGGAGATTTTCTACGACGAATCCCTGGCCCTGGAGGGGCGCGCCCGCTACTACGACGGCGCCGGGGCATTGCGGGACATGATCCAGAGCCACTTGCTGCAGGTCATGGCGCTGACGGCTTTGAACCCACCGGCCACCCTCAAGGAGCGAGACCTGCGCGACCACATCGGCAGCGTGATGCGGGCCGCCAGCGTCAACCCCGATTTCGCCAAAAGCACCCGGCGGGCCCGCTACACCGCAGGCCGCATCGGCGACCGTGACATACCCGACTACACCTCAGAACAAGGCGTGGACCCCTCTCGGAAAACAGAAACCCTTGCTGAAGTTGAGGTTTCCATCAACAACAGCCGTTGGGCGGGCGTGCCGTTCATCCTGCGCTCGGGCAAGGCGCTGGCCGAGCCGAAAAAGGAAGTCATCATCACCTTCAAGCCGGTCAATCACCTGCCTGCAGGATTTAAGGGCGTCGACTCGCCGACTCGATTGAGGATCGGCCTCGGGCCCGAAACCCTGCAGTTGGAGATCGATGTTAACGGCCCCAGTGACCTCTTCACACTGGACCGGGCTGTGCTGGCGGCAGATCTGCACGCCGCAGACCTCCTGCCCTACGGCGAAGTCCTGGAAGGCGTCCTGCACGGCGACCCACTGTTGTCTGTCCGCGGAGACATCGCCGAAGACTGCTGGCGGATTGTCGAACCAGTCCTCAATGCTTGGAAAAATGACGTGGTGCCGCTGGAAGAGTATGAGGCCGGGAGCCTTGGTCCGGCAGGCTGGGGCACGTCCCGGAGCGACACCCCGCTCCCCTGATAAGCAACCCCGTGGATAGGCAGCGCCGCGCTGCTTTCATCAGAAGGGCGTCGGCGTGTCGTCGCATGGTTCGCCATCCTCTGCGTCGGCGGGCTGTCCTGCTGCGCTTTTTCCGGGGCTGGTTGTGTTGCTGGGTTGGTCTTCGGCTGTGGGGTAGGTGATGGCCCAGCCTTCGTCGGGGGTGGTGGTGTGGGTGTGGCCGGAGCGGGTGGTGAAGTGAAGGGTGCCGTCCTTGTCTTGGGTGACGGTGCCGCCGCCGTGGTGTTTGGTTTTGTGGCCGGGTTTGCAGCGGGCGCCGAGGTTCTCGGCCACTGTTTTGCCGCCGTCTTCCCAGGCGATGGTGTGGTCGATCTCGCATTGGTCGGCGGGGACGGTGCAGCCGAAGTCGCGGCAGTGCCGGTCGCGTAGCCGGACGAGGCGTTTGAGCCATTCGGGCGGGATGCGCAGGTCTTTGGCGGCGGCGACGGCTTGGCCGCAGTCGTCGGTGAGCACGAGGAGCCAGGATTTGGCCAGCGCGGTGAGGTGGCGGGTCATGCCGGGCGGGATGAGTCCGTAGCCGGTGAGTTCGCCGGGGTCTTCGGCCAGCCCGAGCAGCGTGGTCAGCGGCGCGGTGACTGCGACCGAGGCAGTGGTGTTCGCGCCGCAGCAGGTGCAGTGGCCCTGGCCGGCGGCCCCGTTGCCGGTCGCCTTGTCCCGGGCGGCCGCCCCCGTGGCGGCGGTTTC
>NZ_JBSGTH010000007.1:0-218298 GCF_053607305.1 Arthrobacter sp. NPDC055138 | reverse complement strand
TTTTGTCCGAGGCAGCTGGCATCGTGAAGGCATGGATGCTTCGCATGTACTTCTCGCACTTCTGGCTTTGTTCGTTGGCGCCGCGCCCGGGGCCGCTGCCCTGCAGGCTTTAGCTGGTGGGGCGGGTGACCCTGCCGCCGAGGCCGCGCGATTCATCGCCGCGTTCCTTGAGCGTGGCACGCAGCTCCTTCGGCAGCGAGAAGAGAATATCCTCCTGGGCAGTGACCACTTCCTCTACCTCGCCGTAGCCGTAATCGGCCAGCAAGCTCAGGACCTCGCGCACCAGCACCTCCGGCACGGAGGCGCCCGAGGTCACGCCAACACTGGCTACGCCCTCGAACCAGGACTCGTCCACCTGATTGGCGAAGTCCACCCGGTAGGCCGCTTTGGCGCCGTATTCCAAGGCGACCTCCACCAGCCGGACCGAGTTGGAAGAGTTCGCGGAACCCACCACAATCACCAGGTCCGATTCCGGAGCGATCTTCTTGATCGCCGCCTGGCGGTTGGAGGTGGCGTAGCAGATGTCGTCGCTTGGCGGATCCTGCAGGGCCGGGAAGCGTTCGCGAAGGATGGAGACGATTTCCAAGGTCTCGTCAACCGAGAGCGTCGTCTGCGAGAGCCAGATCAGTTTGTTCGGGTCGCGCACCTGCACGGTCCGCGCCTCATCCGGGTCGTTGACGATCGTGGTGTGGTCGGGGGCTTCGCCGTAGGTCCCTTCGACTTCTTCGTGCCCCTCGTGACCAATCAGGAGGATCTCGTTGCCATCGCGGGCGAAGCGCACCGCTTCGCGGTGCACCTTGGTGACCAACGGGCAGGTTGCATCGATGGTTCGCAACTGCCGGTCCGCGGCAGACTGCACAACGGCGGGGCTGACGCCGTGGGCTGAGAAGACCACCAGCGCCCCTTCCGGAACCTCGTCCGTCTCTTCAACAAAGATGGCGCCCTTTTCCTCCAGGGTGGACACCACATGCACATTGTGGACGATCTGCTTGCGCACATAGACCGGCGGACCGTAGTGCTCAAGTGCCTTTTCGACGGCGATCACGGCACGGTCCACGCCGGCACAGTATCCGCGGGGAGCTGCCAGCAACACCTTCTTGTCGCCGTCCACGGGCGTGGCTGACGCGATCTCATCAGGAGTGCGTCGCTTGCGGGGAACGGTAGGCATGGAAAGGGAGACTGCTGTACTGGCCATGCCTCTATGCTAGCCCGTGGCCTTCTTCCGCCGGTCCCCGCCCAGCAAGGCCCGTAGGGTGAAACCGGCCACGGCAACCACCAGCCCTGTGCCGGCGAAAACGATGGCCCAGGAACGGAGATCCGCCACCGCCAACCCGGCAACCCTCCCCACAAACGTGGCCGCAAGTTCGCTGCTGCCCGCCGCGCCCTCCGCCAGCGGCGGCGCCTGCACGGCCGCCAGCCAGAGGATCCCGCCCAGCAGCGCCGCGCCAATACCGGCCCAAGCCAGTGCCGTAGTGGAGCGGCGTGCGGCCAGCAGCATCAGCACCAGCGCGGCGGCCGCAGCCAGCGCCGCCACCCACCACTGCGCGGCCAGATCCTGCCAGAAAGTCAGCTGGTCCGCGGTCTGGGCTGAGCCCAACGGGACCAGCACTCGCTCCGGCACCGGAAGATTGGTGCCCAGGGCGTCCGCTACCCGCGTAACCGCCAGGCCCACAATGGGAGCAATATCCAAGGTGATCCCGGCTTCTGACTCCGTCCCGCCGGAAAACGTCAGAGTGTGCGAGTTGGCCAGGGTTTCATTCAGCGCCTGCGGAAAACCGTCCAGCTCAGTGACCGCTCCGGCAGTCCGCTCGACGATGGGGCGCACCAACTCCCGCAGGCCTGCCGGCAGGTCTTCGCTTCCGGCCATTTCTTCCGTGACCGCGGAGGCAAGCGCTGCACGGAAGTCCGCATCACTGCCAAGAGGTGCAGCCAGCGACACGAACCCATCGCGATCGAACACGCGCTGGTTTGCCCAGGCTCCGCAGAGTGCCGCGCCGGCGAGGAGCACCGCCAGAAGCCCGCTCAGCACGGCCAGTAATGCGCGCACTGCTACCTCCGTCCCTGGCTTCCAGCAGGTGTCCGGCAGCGGCCCGCGAGCCCTGCCCCATTTGTACCTAGTACAACAGAGAATCGGAATGACGGGGATAGCTGGTAAGAATGTAGAGTCTTCGGCAGCCGCCGTAAGCACACGGATGCACACTGCCGGAGGGGGCAATTCATGGAGTCAGGCGGGGTCCAAGGCGCGGACACCGGGAAGTCGACCCTGCCCCCGACGGCCAACCAAACCACAGCGGAGAACCCCTGGCCGCTGCGGATGCTCTCCCAGAAGCTCAAGATGCACATCGACCGCGTGCCTCCCACCTGGGTTGAGGGCCAAGTCATTGAGCTCAACCGCCGGAACTCAACGACCTACCTGACCCTGCGGGACACCGACGCCGAGGCATCCTTCAGCCTGGTGGTCTGGGGCAGCGTAATGGCCCGCCTGGAGATGCCACTGGAACCGGGCTCGCGCGTGGTGGCGCAGATCAAGCCGGACCTTTACATCAAGACCGGCCGGCTGACCATGCAGACCCGCGACATCCGGCCGGTGGGACTCGGAGACCTGCTCGTGAGGCTGGAGCGGCTGCGCCGGGCGCTGGCAGCCGAAGGCCTGTTCGACCCGTCGCGCAAGCAGCGCCTGCCGCTGCTGCCGCACCGCATCGGCCTCATCACCGGCCGGGATTCCGACGCCATGAAGGACGTCATCCGGAATGCCTCGCTGCGCTGGCCGGCCGTCGAATTCGAGGTGCGCGAGGTTGCAGTCCAGGGCGTGAACGCGGTGGCCCAGGTAATGCGGGCCCTCGCGGAACTCGACGCCCGCCAGGACGTCGATGTCATCGTCATCGCCCGCGGAGGCGGATCGCTGGAGGATCTGCTGCCGTTCAGCAACGAAGATCTGGTTCGCGCGGTGGCCGCGGCAGCCACGCCGATTGTCAGCGCCATCGGGCACGAAGCAGACCGTCCGCTGCTGGACGACGTGGCAGACCTGCGCGCCTCGACGCCCACTGATGCTGCCAAGCGCATTGTCCCGGACGTCAGCGAGGAACTGCACCGGATCGGCCAGGCCCGCGCCATGCTGGCCCGGCGGGTGGAGCAACTGGTCCACCGCGAAACGGACCGGTTGGCCACCCTGCGGAGCCGTCCGGTGATGGCGAATCCTGCGGGCATGGTGGATGTCCGGACAGAGGACATCCACCGGCTCATTTCACGGGCCCACCAAGCACTCTCCTCGGCAGTGCACCGGGATACGGACCGGATTGCCCACCTCAAAGCGCAGGTTCGTGCCCTTTCGCCCCAGAACACGCTGGACCGCGGCTATGCCGTGGCCCAACTGCCGGATGGCCACGTGCTGCGTGATGCAGCCGACGCTCCCGCCGGTACCCGGCTGCGCCTCCGCCTCGCGGTAGGCGAGGTCGCCGCCGAAACACTCCCCTGACGCCGCTCCCGAATTCCCACAGACTCCAACGAAAATTACCTGCAGCGAAAGCGAGAACCCGATGACAGAGCAGCCAGCAGTGCCGTCCGACGTGGCGTCCTTGTCCTATGAACAGGCGCGCGAAGAGCTGGTAGCCGTTGTCAGCCAACTGGAAGCCGGCGGCGCCAGCCTTGAGCAGTCGCTCGCACTGTGGGAGCGCGGCGAAGCATTGGCCGCCCGCTGCGAGGCCTGGCTGGAAGGTGCGCGTCAACGTTTGGACGCGGCGCGCGTTGCCACCAACGCCGGGCAGCCGCCGCTCAGTGCAGGCAGTGCCGGCACTCCGGGATCCCCGATTTCCCCGGTTTCCCCGCTCTAGCCCGCCCGGCACGCCCGGCATGCCCACCATAAGGTTTGCCACACTGGGGCCGCCACTGCGCGGACGCCTGCCTCGATAGTTGCCGCCGTTCCGCCCCCGCTGCTACGAGTCGGCCAGCCGGGCCTTTTCCGCGGCGACGTCGAAGTGGGCCGGTGGCCACTGCGGGTCGATGGCTTCCAGTGC
This sequence comes from Arthrobacter sp. NPDC055138, assembly GCF_053607305.1. Classification (NCBI taxonomy): domain Bacteria; kingdom Bacillati; phylum Actinomycetota; class Actinomycetes; order Micrococcales; family Micrococcaceae; genus Arthrobacter; species Arthrobacter sp. NPDC055138. Next base: position 214,285 of record NZ_JBSGTH010000007.1, on the reverse strand, counting down.
CTGCAGCAGAAGCTCCTGCACGGCGATCCGCGCGTACCACTTGTTGTCCGCCGGCACCACGAACCACGGCGCCTCGGCGGTGCTGGTCCGGTCCAGCATCACCTGGTAGGCCTGCTGGTATTCGTCCCAGAAACGGCGTTCGTCCACGTCGCCCGGATCGTACTTCCAGTATTTGTCCGCCCGGTCCAGCCGCTCGAGCAGCCGTTTGCCCTGTTCGTCCTTGCCCAGGTGCAGCATGACTTTGACCAGCCGGATGCCCTTGCCGGCCACCGCGGACTCGAAGTCGATGATCTGGCCGTACCGGGCTTCCACCGCCTCCCGGGACGAGAGCCCGTGCACGCGGTGGATGAGCACGTCTTCATAGTGCGACCGGTCGAAGACGCCGATCAGGCCCGGCCCCGGCAATTCCCGCTCCACCCGCCAGAGAAAGTCGTGCGCCAGTTCTTCCGGCGTCGGGGCTTTAAACGCATGATGGGACACGCCCTGCGGGTCGGCCGCTCCAACCACGTGCCGGACGATCCCGCCCTTGCCTGAGGTATCCATCCCTTGCAGCACCAGCAGGACAGCATCCCGTGCCCCGCCTCGGCTCTGCGCAAAGAGGCGTTCCTGCAGTTCGGAGAGGCGGCGGTCGGACGCCTTGAGCAGGTCTTTGCCCTCGGCTTTGCCGCCGGCAAAACCCGGTGTGCTGCCGGTGTCCACGCCAGCCAGGTCAAAGCCCGGTCCGACCCGCAGTAGCTCCGACGGACTCGCCGAAAACACCGGCACATCTGCCTCTTCCACCCTCGTCCTCCCTTCGGCACGGCCCGCTTGACCCGCGGTGGGGAAAGCCTACCCACACGCGGGCAGTGCAGCTACGGCAGGTGCACCAGTTACTGCCGGTACCCGGTCAGGAACTCCTCGATCCTCCCGACTGCTTCGGTCAAGACGTCCACATTCGGCAACGTGACCAAACGGAAGTGGTCCGGCTGCGTCCAGTTGAACGCCCGGCCGTGCGAGATCAGGATCTTCTGCTGCTTGAGCAGGTCCAACGCAAACTGCTCGTCGTCCTTGATCGGATAGACCTCCGGGTCCAGCTTCGGGAACAGGTAGAGCGCTCCCTTGGCCTGCTGGGTGCTGACTCCGGGGATGGCGTTCAGCAACTCATAGGCCTTGTTGCGCTGCTCCAGCAGCCTGCCGCCGGGCAGGATCAGGTCGTTGATGCTCTGGTGTCCGCCCAACGCGGTCTGGATTGCATGCTGGGCCGGCACATTGGCGCACAGCCGCATGTTGGTAAGCAGGTTGATGCCTTCGATGTAGTCCCCTGCCAAATGCTTGGGCCCGGAAATGGCCATCCAGCCGCTGCGGAAACCGCAGACCCGGTAGGCCTTGGACAGCCCGCTGAAGGTCAGGACCAGCACGTCGTCGGCCAGCAGCGCCGTATTCACATGCTCGGCGTCTTCGTACAGGATCTTCTCGTAGATCTCGTCCGAGAACACCACCAGGTTGTGCTTGCGCGCCAGTTCCAGCATGCCCTCGAGGATGTGCTGCGGATAGACGGCACCGGTGGGGTTGTTCGGGTTGATGATCACGATCCCCTTGGTGTTGGGGGTGATCTTCCGTTCCATGTCTTCCAGATCGGGCAGCCAGCCCTCTTCCTCGACACAGAGATAATGCACAGGATGGCCGCCGGCCAGGGACACCGAGGCGGTCCAGAGGGGGTAGTCGGGCGCCGGGATGAGCACCTCGTCGCCGTTGTTCAGCAGCGCCTGCAGGCTCATGGTGATCAGCTCGCTGACGCCGTTGCCCAGGTAGACGTCGTCCACGCCGATCTCCTGGATGCCGCGCGTTTGGTAGTACTGCGACACGGCGGTCCTGGCGGAGAAAATGCCGCGCGAATCGCTGTAGCCCTGCGCGGTGGGCAGGTTGCGGATCACGTCCACCAGAATGGCGTCCGGCGCCTCGAATCCGAACGGCGCGGGGTTGCCGATGTTCAGTTTGAGGATGCGCTGGCCCTCGGCCTCCATCCGCTGCGCGTGCTCGAGCAGCGGCCCGCGGATGTCGTAGAGAACGTTGTGGAGCTTATTGGACTGCTTGAACTCGGCCATTCAAAAATCTTCGCACACCGCGCGCGCCGCCCCGGTGACCGGAGCGGCGCGTGCGTGAACTCGAGGCAAAGCCTTAGTCGGCCAAGCCCTTCTGTGCCAGCCAATCTGCGGCCGCGTCGGCCGGATTGCGCTTCTCGTCGCCGCTGACCTGCCGGTTGAGGTCAATCAAGTCCTCGGTGGTCAATGCCGCCGAGACCTCGTCGAGCACCTTGGCTGCCTTGTCGTCCACGGACTCCGTACGGACCAGCGGCAGCACCTGCTGGGCAATGAAGTTGTTCTTCGGGTCTTCAAGCACCACCAAGTCGTTGTCCTCGATGGACGGAGTGGTGGTGTAGATGTCGGCCACCTGGATCTTGTCCGTGATCAGCGCGTTGAGCGTGGTCGGCCCACCGTAGTCGTTGATCGGTTCGAAGGACTTGGGCACGCAGTTGTAGTGCTCCTTCAGTCCCGGCAGTCCGTACTCGCGCTCGGCGAATTCCGGGTTGGCTCCGATCACCAGGTCGCCGCAGACCGGGGCCATGTCCTCGATCGAGGTCAGCTTGTGTTTCTCCGCCGTTGCCTTGGTTACCACCATCGCGTCCTTGCTCTCCGCCGCTGCCGGCTCCAGCACGCCGAGCCCCTCGGGCATGGCGGCAGGAAGTGCCGCCATGACGTCCGGGGCGGAGGCCGCCGTCGCGCCGCTGTCCAGGAACAGCAGCAAGTTTCCGCTGTAGTCCGGGATGACGTCCACGGACCCTTCCTCGACGGCCTTCACGTACACTTCCCGGGAGCCGATGCCCGGCTTGGTGGTGACGTCGTAGCCGGCTGCGGTCAGCGCACCCGCATAGAGCTCGGCAATGATCTGGCTTTCCGTGCCGCCGCTTGAACCGACCACCAGGGACCCGCCGGCGCTTCCCTCGGACGCCGGTGTCCCTTCCTGCAGCGGGTTGGAGCCGCCGCAGGCGGCCAATACCAGCGCCAGGGCCGCCGTTCCTGCCGCGAGCACGCTCCGCCGGGCGGCCGGGCCCCTGCTGCGTTCTTGGCTGTGTGCGTTGATCCGGGGGTGGTTTTTCATGCTTTTCTCCTCATGTGCCGGCACTGGCTGCTCCAACCTTACTTGTCCTGCCTTTTGACCCGGAGTGGACGCCGCGCACGCCGGGCGATACGGCGACTTTCTGAACCAAGGCCAACACGGCGTCGGTCACCAGTGCCAGCGCCGCGATCAGCAGTGCGCCGGCGAACAGGCGAACCGGGTCGCGGACGGCAAGCCCGTCGATCAGGTACCGGCCGAGGCCGCCGAGATTAATGTAGGCGACCACCGAGACCGTGGCGATGACCTGCAGCACGGCGGCACGCACCCCGCCCAGCAGCACCGGCAGCGCGTTCGGCACTTCGGCGCGGAACAGCACCTGCCGCTCGGTCATGCCCATCGCGCGTGCGGCGTCCACCAGCGGGCGGTCGACGGCGGCAATCCCGGAATAGGTGCCTGCCAGCAGCGGCGGAATGGCCAGGATCACCAGCGCGTAGATCGGCGGCATGAGGCCCAGGCCCATCAGGATGACGAACAGGGTCAGCAGGCCCAGCGTGGGCAGCGCCCGCAGCCCGCTGGCCAGCCCGACGACGGCGACGCGCCCCCTTCCGGTGTGGCCGACGAACAGTCCCAGCGGCACGGCAATGGCAGCGGCGATCACCAGGGTCAGGCCACAGTAGAACAGGTGCTCGGCCAGCCTGGCCGGAATGCCTGCCGGTCCGTTCCAGTTGGCCGGATCGAGGAACCACGCCGCAGTCTGTTCAAAGAGGTTCATCCGCGCACCGCCGCCTGGGCAGCATCGGGCCGTTGCCCCGGACCGATGCCTTCCTGCGCCGCCGTGCCGCCGCCGGGTTCCGACTCGGCGCCGGGCCCGGCCGCGGTGAGCGCAGCGGACCCGTCGGCAGCTCTGTGCCGGCGCAGCCACGGCGTGAATACCCGCTCCAGCACCACCAGGAACAGATCCATCAGCGCCGCGAGCACCAGGGTCATGAAAATTCCGACCAGGATTTCGGTCATGAAGTTGCGCAGGAGTCCGTCGGTGAACAGGAAACCGAGGTTCGGGACGCCGATCAGTGCACCCACGCTGGCCACCGATATGTTGCTGACCGACACCACGCGCAGGCCTGCCACCAGCACCGGGATGCACAGCGGCAGATCCACCTGGAAGAAGCGGCGCACCGGCCGGTAGCCCAAGGCGGCCGCGGCTTGCCGGACGCCGTCGTCCACGGACTCCAGCGCATCAACCACCGAGCGGACCAGCAGCGCAACGGTGTAGACCGTCAGCGCCACAATGAGGTTGGCCATTTCCAGGATTCCGGTGCCCAGAATCACGGGCAGGATCACGAACAGGGCCAGCGAGGGAATGGTGTACAGCACCGAGGAAAGAGAAAGGATCAGTCCGCGGACGGCGTGAATCCGCCAGGCCAGATAGCCCAGCGGCAGCGACGCCACCAACCCGAGCACCAGTGGAAGCACGCACTGGAACAAGTGGAGCCAGCTCAGCTCCATCACATAGGGCAGGTTGTCCAGGAACCACTTCATCAGCTGCCGTCCGCCTGGAGCCGCTGCAGCACGGCGGAGGGGTCGACCAGGCCGACCACACGACCAGCGGCGTCGACGGCGACCCCCGCCCCGGAGGGCGAGGACAGCGCCGCGTCCAGCGCCTGCCGGAGGCTGGAGCCGGGCGTGAACAGCGATCCCCCGATCAGTGCCTTCGCCGGGTCACGCTGACCCGGCGGCAGCCATCCGGCCGGTCCGCCGCCGTCGTTGGTCAACAGCAGCCAGCCTTCCTTTGGCGCTTCCGCAACACGGTCTTCGGTGGCGGTGGTGGCCGGCATCAGGGTCAGGCCGGCCGCGCTGTTGAACGACAACGAGCGGAAGCCGCGGTCGCGGCCGACGAAACCGGCGACGAATTCGTCCACCGGTGCCCGTAGGACTTCCTCCGGCGTGCCGAACTGCGCCAGCCGTCCGCCGGTGGCGAAGACGGCGAGCTTGTCGCCGAGGATCGTCGCCTCATCAATGTCATGGGTGACGAACACGATGGTTTTGGCCAGCTGTTGCTGCAGCCGCAGCAATTCCTGCTGGAGCTCGGCGCGGACTACCGGATCCACCGCGCTGAACGGCTCGTCCATCAGCAGGATCGGCGGATCGGCCGCGAGCGCCCGGGCCACCCCCACACGCTGCTGCTGGCCGCCGGAGAGTTGGGCCGGGTAGCGGTTGCCCAGCTCCTGGGCCAGCCCGACGACGGCGAGCAGCTCTTCGGCGCGCTTCCGCGCAGCCGTGCGGCGGACTCCGTTCAACCGCGGCACGGTGGCAACGTTGTCCAGCACGGTGCGGTGCGGCAGCAGTCCGGACGACTGCATGACGTAGCCCATCGACCGGCGCAGGGCCGCGGCGGGTTGGGCGGAGACGTCGTGGCCGTCCACCAGCACGGAACCAGCGGTCGGTTCCACCATCCGGTTAATCATCCGGAGCGAGGTGGTTTTGCCACAGCCCGACGGGCCCACAAAAACGGTGATCGCGCCGCGTTCAATGTCCAGTGTCAGGTCATGGACGGCCGGCTGTCCGGCATAGGTCTTCGTGACTTCCCGGAACTCCACCATCGGGCGCTGCCCAGCCGTGGCGACGCCGGCCGACTGGTCAGCCGGAAGGGCAGTCGGCTGTTGGGGCTCGGTCATGCTGAACCTTCCGTGGGAGATCCTGCGGCCGGTGGGCCCACAGGAGTGCTGGCTCTGAGTCTAATCACCTCGGCGGTCCGCCTGCACGTGGTTCCCCTCGTCCGCGGTGGTCCTTGGCCTGCGCGGCCGCTTTGGCCAGCTTGGCGAACTGCCGGCCGGTCCGGCGCTGCGCCGCCACGTTCTGACGCAGGTGCAGGCTGGCCAGTTCACGTTCCATCTTCCGGTAGCTGTCCCAGCGCCGCCGCTCCAGGCTGCCGTCGGCCAGCGCCAGCTGGACGGCGCAGCCGGGCTCGGCATCATGGACGCATTCGCTGAACCGGCAACTGGTTGCCAGCTCTTCGATCTCGGCAAACACCGTCCCCAGCCCGTCCTCCGCATCCCACAGGGCGAAGCCACGGATGCCGGGTGTATCCATCAGCACTGCGCCGTTGGGCAGCGGAATGAGTTCACGCACCGTGGTGGTGTGGCGGCCCTTGCCGTCGCCGGCGCGGACCGCTCCGGCGTCCTGCACCTCCCGGCCCAGCAGCGCGTTGATCAGGCTGGATTTGCCGGCGCCGGAGGGTCCGAGCAACGCCATGGTCCGGCCGGGCGCCGGGTACCCGGTCAGTGCGTACAGGCCGTCGCCCGTCTCCGCGCTGGTTGTCAGGACGTCGGCACCGGCCGCCTGCTCCACGATCTGGGCGGCGACCTCGTCATGCTGGCCGCGCAGGTCAGCCTTGGTCAAGATCACCAGCGGCACTGCGCCCGAATCCCACGCGGCTACCAGGGTCCGTTCCAGCCGGTTCGGCGAGAGCGGCCGGTCGAAGGGCGCCACCACCCCGATGAAGTCAATGTTGGCGGCCAGGATCTGTTCGGCCGAGAGCGGATCGTAGGCCTGTTTGCGGGACAGCGCTGAAAACCGCGGCAGCAGCCCGACGATGGCGGGGCCGCCCGCGGACGCCGGGCGGCCGGCGTCGTAGGCCACCCAGTCGCCAGTGGCCGGCTGCTGCGGCAGCCCCGCGGTAGATAGATGCAGAAGGCCGCTGTCGGCAGCCAGCAGGACGCGGCCCCGGTCGGTGCGTGCCACCCGGGCAGGGCGGAGTCTGGAATCGGGAAAATGGTCCCTGAACAGGGCTGCGATGCGTTCGGTGTAGCCGTAGCTGTGCAGCAGGGAATGCGGTGTGGATGTGTCGGTCACGACGGTTACCTCGGGATCTGAGGCCTCCGGACCGGAGCTTCCGGCTGCTAGCTGCGGCCGGAGCGGTCGTAGGAGGCGGGGCTGGAGATGGCAACGGCATCTGCGGCAATGACGGTCATCACATCCACCTCCTCGAGAGGTCCCAGCGGGCACGGCGGCCCGGCAACCGGTCCAGCATAGCGCTCAGCGGCCGGTTGCGGAATGGCCAGCGGGCACACCGTCCGGGAAGAGGAGCCGAAGCCCCAGATCCACCAGATCGACGCGGTCCAGCGACTGGACCCGGTGCAGCGGGATCCACCGCGCCAAATCGGTGGATCCGTCGGCCTCGTCCTTGAGCTCGCCGTCGATGACGCAGGCCGCGTAAATGACGCGGAAGGCGTGCAGCGGACGGTTCCCATGCAGCCGCTTCGCAGCCGGGATGTGCTTGCTGTCCACGCCTAGCAGGCCCTGGAGTTCGGCTGAATAGCCAGTCTCCTCCCGGATCTCCCGGACTGCGCCGGTTTCGGCGTCTTCTCCGTACTCCAGGCCGCCGCCGGGCAGCGTCCAACGGGGCCAGCCAGCGCCGGTCCAGCGGGCCAGCAGCACGGCGCCGTCGGCGACGATCACGCCGTAGGCGGCAACCCGCGTATCGAATTCCATCCCTTTAGTGTAGGGCTGCGGGCCGGCGCTACCGGGCGTGGATGCCGCTGTGTGCTGCCGCCTGGACATCGGTCCGAAGGGTTTCGTGGGCCTGTAGCAGCGCGGCCGGTGCACCATGGTTCGGCGTCGGCCGTCGCAGGGCTGCCTGCCGCCGGGCACGGCGCTCTCCGGCCATCACCAGTGCACGGCCGGAGTGGATCAGGAGCGATTCGAAAGCGTTGGGCCTGATGCCGAAGCCGGCGGGCGACGGCGGACGGTACGGCTGGCTGGGAATGCTGGTCATGATGGGCTCTCGGTGGGTGTGGGCGTCCGGTCCGAGCGGACGTCGATGATCGGAAAAGCGTTGAAGTGGAGCTGTACCGGGCGGACGCCCTCGGCGCTCTCCGCATTCTGGTCCAGATAGGGCGCGGCCAATTTGCGGACGTAATCAGATGCCTGTTCTGCAATCTCGGCGAGCTGTTCACGGGTCAGCCGGACGTTGATGGTGCTGACCACCGACGCATCCAGCCATTCCTCGGGCACCAACTCGCTCCCGTGGGCCATGAAATCCGCCAGTAGGTCCGCCCAGCTACGCTCGAATTCCCGCGTGACCAGGCGGGCTGCCTCCCTGGTTGCCGGACTGCCGGCCAGTTCTCCGGTGCTGATCGTCAGGCTGCCGGGAGTGCGCCGCCACCATCGTTCGCGGGCGGTTCCGCGGCCTTCGACCTCGCGGACGAAGTCGTGCTTGGCCAACTGACGCAAGTGATAACTGGTGGCCCCGCTGGACTCCCCCAGACGTTCCGCGAGTCCGCTGGCGGTCTGCGGGCCGTATTGGGACAGCGTATTGAGCAGCTGGATCCGCAGCGGGTGGGCCAGCGCCTTCAAGGACACCACATCCACCCGACGGTCCGTGCCGTGCTCGCCCGCTGAGGACGAGGTGGCTTCTTGCTGTTTCTGCTGCTCCATGAGCAGCATCCTAGTGATACAAAGACTTCTTTGCAATAGACTCTTTGCAACTGTTTGTTTGCATCCACTGAGCGGCTTCGATGACCATCGCCGCCGCTCCTCTGCCAGGCACCCAGAAGGCATTGCGCGGACCCCCGTTGGCAGCTAGAACTGAGACCATGGGCAAAGCGGCAACGAGGTCCCTCGGCACAGCGCTGCGGAAGCGGGGCCGCCGTGCCTGAGTCCGCGGCCACCATGCCCCGGGGCCTGATCGCCGACCGCTTGCGGGCCGTCCTGGATAACGCCGGACCCGATCCCTCCCGGTTCCCTGCGGCCGCCCGGGACTGCTTGGACCGCGCCTATGAGGCCGCCTACGGAGAGGACCACGCCAGCGCCCGGGCGTTGGCAGAGGCCGGGCTGGCCGGGTCCTCCGACGCCGATTTGGACGTCCGGTTGGGCCTGTACTCCGTGCTGATTGCGCTCGACCAACTGGCCGGAAACGAAAGCCAAGCACTTGAGTACCTCCAGGCGCGGATTGCCCTGCTCCGCAGCCACGGCCTGATGGCGGAAGCTGCCGCGGGTGAACGGCTGGGAATCGTCCTGTTCCGCGAGGCCGGCGACGACGACCTCGCGCTGCTGGAGGCCGAACTGACCAGTCTGCTGGATACCCATTCCCCCGCCTCGGTGACCTCGGATGTCCAGTTGGCCATCGCCGTCGTCCGATCCCAGCGGGGCGAGGCGAAGCGGGCGATCGCCTTGCTGGAAGACGCGGTGGCCGGGTATGAACGTGCCGGCCGGACCGACAGTTTGTCCGGCGCGCTGATGTATCTGGCCAATACATACCTGCAGGCCGACCAGCCGGAACGGGCCGCGGCGGCCGCCGACCGGATGCTGGCCTTGCCGGGAAACCGTGCCACCACCGCCAGCATGTGGCTGCTGAAGGCCAATGCCGCCGGCGGCGAGGGCGCGGCCGGGCTGGAGGAAGCTCTGACGGCACTGGAACTCTACGCCGCCGCCGGCGTGCGCAAGGGCGCCATCAGCGCGGCAGTGGTGCTGGCGCGGCTGTGTGCGGGGATGGGCGACTATGAAGATTCCGTGCTGGCCTGGCAGGCGGCGGTGGCGCAGGCAGAACGCGGTGAGGTCCAGGAAGAACTGACCCTGCGCCTGGCCCTGGGCAATCAGCTGCTGGAGGCTGAGGAATATGAGCTCGCCGGCGAGGTGCTGTCCAAGCTGCTGCAGCGGCTGGAGCAGACCAAGGCGCCGCACCCGCAGGTGGCCCGCGCCCTGATGAGCATGGGCCATGCCCATCGGCACGCCGGACGCACCCCCGAGGCTCTGGATTGCTGGCGCCGCGCGGTATCCGAATTCAGCCACGGCGGCGAGTTCGGCGAGGCGGCCCGTGGCCTGCTGGCGACCGGAACGCTGCTGTCCCGGGAGGACCGCGAGAAGGACGCGCTGGTCTGCTTTGAAGCGGCGGTTGCCGCCGCCCGCAAGGCCGAGGACGACGACGCCGCGCTGCCCCAGGCGCTGCATGCTCTCGGCCATGCCCTGTGCGAAGCCGGCGACCCGAACGGCCTGAACGCCCTGGACGAGGCAATCAGCCTGGCCCGCGAGTACGGGGCCCACTGGTACGAGGCGGACTACAGCGACACGCGGGCCCGGGGGCTCTGGGCGCTGGAGGACGGCACCGCGGCGATCTCGGCCGCACTGCACGCGGCCGACCTCTACTCGGCCGCAGACGACGCCGCCTCGGCCGGCAATTCCGAATTGTTCGCCGCCCACGTGCTCGCGGAGATGGGCCGGGCCGACGACGCCGTGCCGATGTTCAAACTGGTGCTGCAGGAGCCCGACGTCGGCCGCACGCTCCGGGTCGCTGCCTATCTGGGGCTGGCCTCTGCCCTCGATAACCTGGGCAGGACCGTGGAGGCGGACATTGCCAGGCGCGCCGCGGACGCGGCGGCCGACGGCACCGACTGACGGAGGCCCGCTCCGCATCCGCCCGCTTCCGCGGCAAGGCACCCGGGCCTTCGGCGCGGCTCTCATCTTGGTCTCATCTGCGCCGTGGATACTGATGCCATGCCTCGTGTAGCCATCCGCACCGTTTTGATCACGCTGGCCGTGCTGCTCGGACTGGGCGCCGGCGGCGCCGCGCTGGCCGCCGCGATGCGCGCGCCGGGCACCACCGATCTGGGCCCGTCGATCAGCGTCACGCAGTCCGGATCGCCAGACCCGGCCGAAACCCCGACGCCGGCAGCAAGCGAACCGCCGTCGCCTGCTTCCACCCCGACGCCGTCACCGACTACATCCGAACGGCCGCCGGGAGAAGGGGCCCAGCAGGTTCCGGTCCAGCCGGTTCCGGTCCAGCCTGCCCCGCCGCAGGATTACGATGACGACGATGACCACTGGGATGATAATGGGGATGACGACGGCGGGGACGATGACTAATTCGAGAGCAGGTCCGGCTGCACCGACCCGCCTGCAAACTGGTCCCAGTGCGGCGGCGTCCTGTCCGGCGGCCGTGCCTAGTCCTTCGGGCGGGCTATCGGTCCGGGTGCGGATACTGGCTGCCGTGCTCGCACTCTCCGCCTTGGGTCTGCTGGTTGCCGGATCGGTCGCTTTCGCCTTGCAGCGGGCTCACACGGTACAGCGCATCGACGATTCCCTGCAGCGCAGCGTGACCGAGTTCAAAACCTTGGCGGAAACAGGCATCGACCCGGAAACCGGGGAACCCTTCACACAGGCCAGCCGGTTGGTGTTTCTGGCGATGCAACGGACGCTGCCAGCGGCCAACGAAGGCATGCTCGGCCTGGTGGACGGGCGGGTGACCTACACGGCAAGCCCCTCCGTTCGGCTACGGCTCGAGCAGGATGCCGAACTGGTGGCCCGCTTGGGCTCGGAGGCAGCGGCGTCCGACCGGGTCACGCTGGCAACACTGCAGACGCCCCTGACCGTCTATCGGGTGGTCACGGTGCCGGTTCAGCTGGCCTCCGACCCTGCCCAAAGCACCTTCGTCGTGGCCTACGACTTTGATGCCGAACTGCGGCAGTTGGGGGACATTTTCCTGACCTACGCGCTGATCAGCTTCGGTTCCCTAGTGCTGATCGGCGGCGTGGGCTGGCTTCTGGCCGGCCGTCTGCTCGCGCCGGTCCGGTTGGTGCGGGAAACCGCCCAGCAGATCACCGACGCTGACCTGACCCAGCGGATTCCGGTCGGCGGGAACGACGACGTCTCCGCGCTGACCCGCACGTTCAACGACATGCTCGGCCGGTTGGAAGCATCGATGATTGCCCAGCGTCAGCTGCTCGACGACGTCGGGCATGAACTCCGAACCCCCATCACCATCCTGCAGGGCCATCTGGAGCTGCAGGACTCGCGCGACCCGGTGGATGTGGAATCGGTCCGCGGGATCGCCCTGGACGAACTGGACCGGATGCGCTTGCTGGTGGACGATCTGGTCCTGCTGGCTAAGGCCGAACGCCCTGGCTTTATCAGCGTGGCAGGGGTGGAAGTCGGCCAACTGACCGACGACGTGCTGGACAAGGCACGGGCCCTGGGCGAGCGCCGGTGGATGGTCGATGCTCGGGCCGAAGTCCGCTGGCCGCTCGACAGCCGGAGGATCACCCAGGCCTGGCTCCAGTTGGTGGCCAACGCCGCCAAGTTCTCCGAGGCAGGCTCCACCGTGGCCATCGGATCGGCGGTGCGCGGCGATGAACTGCGGCTGTGGGTCAGGGACGAAGGAACGGGCATCCTCCCTGAGGACCAAGCCCGGATTTTTGACCGCTTCACTCGGGGCAGCAACGGGACCCGGGCGGAAGGGTCCGGCCTGGGGCTGACCATCGTCAGCGCCATCGCGGCAGCGCACGGCGGCACCGTGGAACTGGCCTCCGCGCCGGGCGCCGGTTCCACCTTCACTATTCTGATCAGCGGGCGGCCGGAGGCGGCCGAGTACAAGGACTCAGCCCAGGACAAGGAGATAACAGCGTGGGCCAGATTCTGATCATCGAGGACGAGGACAGGATTAGCTCCTTCGTCGCCAAGGGGTTGAAGGCGGCCGGTTATCTGCCCACTGTGGTCGGCACCGGCCGGGAGGGCTACCATCTGGCCATGACCGGCGACTTCGAACTGGTCATCCTCGACCTTGGGCTGCCGGACCAGGACGGATTCACCGTGCTGCGCCGCCTGCGCGATGGCCGGAACGACACGCCGGTCATCATCCTCACCGCCCGCAGCTCGGTGGATGACACGGTTGCCGGGCTGGAAAACGGGGCGAACGACTACATGTCCAAGCCGTTCCGGTTCGAAGAGCTGCTGGCCCGGGTGCGGCTGCGGCTGCGTTCCGAGGCGCAGCCGGCGGACCTGGCCAGCCTGAGCAGCGGCACGCTGAGCCTGGACCTGCGGACCCGACGCGCCAGCGTGGGCGATCGGGACGTGGACCTTTCCGCGCGTGAGTTCGCCCTCGCCGAGGCCTTCCTGCGCAACCCGGGCCAGGTCCTCAGCCGCGAGCAGTTGCTCTCGCGGGTTTGGGGATACGACTTCGACCCAGGGTCAAACGTGGTGGACGTGTACGTCCGCTACCTGCGGAACAAGCTGGGGGCGGAGAAGTTCGCCACCGTCCGGGGCATGGGCTACCGGCTGGTGCCGGACGCCTAGCGCCTCCGGCCTCAGGCCGCGTCGGCGGCCAGACCCTCGGCGATGGCCAGCCGCTGCATGGCGTCCTGCTGCCATTCGTCCCCCTCGCCGGCGGTCTTGGCCCCGGCCACCAGCGACAGTGCCACGCCGGCGGCCCGGCCGCGCAGCCCCGCCGGGTCCACCACGGTATCGAACACCGCTGTGAAACGCTTCAGGGCTGCCGGCACATGCACATAGCCGGCGTGAACCGCCGGCAGCACGGCCAAGTGCCCAAGGAAACAGGCCAGATCGTCCACCAGATGGCCGGGTCCCAGCGAGTCCACGTCCATGAGTCCGGTGATCCGCCCGCCGTCCACCAGCAGGTTGGCTTCGTAGAAGTCCCCGTGCGAGGGGACCACGGGACCGGAATCCGTGGTGGCCAGCAGCTCCTCCACCCGGCTGGCCAGGGCGAAGATCCGGTCCTGCTCGTCGGGAAGCACCGCGGCCGCCGCCTTGGCATAATCGGCGGCGCGCTCCGCCCAGGCCGGACGGCGGGAGAGCTCCAACACGCCCGGCGGGAGGGCGTTCAGCAGGTCCAGGAGGGTCTGAGGTGCGAGCGCCGCGGCGCCGTCGTTCATGATGGCCCGGGCCAGCGGGGTACCCTCCGCCTCCGTGAGCACCACCACGCCGTCGGCCGGGCCTGGGGTGGCAACAGGTGCAGGCAGACCTGCGTCGGTCAGCATGCGGTGCCGGCGAAGCAACTGGACCGCCCGGTCCGGGCGGACCACCTTGAGGAAGACCTTGCGGCCGCCCTGCACGGCTTCCAGGACAGCGCGGCGCAGCGGCCGGTAACTGACCATCCGCAGCTCCGCCGCTCCCCCGCCGAAGACGCTACGTCCGACGGCAGCCGGGTCGCAGGCTGCAGGCAATCCGACCAGCACCGGGTCGATCGGGTACAGCCAGGCGGTCAACGGCACGGTTCCGCCGTCCAGGCGCACCAGCGGCAGGCCGCATTCGGGCACCGCGGCCGTGGTGATGCAGACGTACTCCGTCCGGTCGCCGCCATCGTTCCCGCGAAGCCGCACCGTGTAGATACCTGTGGTGCCAGCCCCGGGGCGGTGCTGCAGTTTCGCCAGCTGCCAGGACTGGATGGCACCGCCGACCGTGGCGACGGCCAGTTCCAGCGGCTCGCGCATCTCGGAGCTTTCCAAGAGGTCGATGCCGGCGGTTTCCGTGGCCATCACGTCCTGATTCGGTGCTTCCATACGTCCATTCCACACCATGTCGGCCGTCGCCGCTCGGTATTGCGGATCAGAAAGCACTGCGGCCCGCCCCGGGGGGCAGGCCGCAATGACATTCCGGGGCAGATCAGGCCCGGCGGCGCTGCAGCACGTCGTCCAGGTTCAGCCGGTTGGCTGCGGACTGCTGGCCGGAGGCTTCGGCCGTCGCGGCCGCCTCCTCGGTGTGCTGCCCGGCAGCCTGCGCGGTCCGCTGTGCCGCGGCTTCTTCAGTCCGCTGTGCGGCGGTCTGCTTGATCGACGTCTTGACCTGCGGCTTCTTGACCTCGGGGGCCGGCAGCGGCGCGGGAGCCGGACGGTTGGCCTTGGCGGCGGCAACATACGTCGGCTTGGGTACGTCCACGGGCTGCCAAGTGGTCCCGGTCGGCCGGGACGGGGCAACGGTATCCCCGGCTTCCGCGGCCACCTTCAATGCCTGCTCACGAAGTTCGGTGGCCGTCAGCGGAGCCGGCGCGGCGGGCGCGGCTTCCGGCGCCGGCTGCGCGTCCGTGGCGGCCCCGTCAAAGAGCTGGGTGGGGCGGGCGGGAGTCCTCGTGCCGGAGGCCCGGGAGGCCGACGCGGTGCGGGCCGCCCGGTCAGCGCGGATCGCTACACGCTTCTTGCGGTCGCGGAGCGCCAAGGAGCGCAAAATCACGACGACGGCGACGGCCGCCAGCAGCGCGAAGCCAGGGACCTGCCCCGAAACTGCGCCGGCCAGCGCCAGCGCACCGCCGGCGACGAAAACCACAAGGGCCATGGCGCCGGCCAGCGCCAGCGCGGTCCTGCCATACCGGATCCGAAACCCCGGCTGCCCGGCGGGCTGCTGGGAGGGCTGCCGGGAGATCTGCTGCACGGGCGACGACGTCGACGGTGCCGGCTGTGCGTTGTATTCCATGATGTTCCCCTGGTTGCCGCTGGAGGCGGTTGCGGGTATTGAAACTAGTGGTGCTGCTGCGTGCCCCGGCGCCGGTTCAGCCATCGCGAGACGGAATCCTCCGCGGAGCAGGTACGGTCCTACCCAGACAAACCACAGCCCAACGATGACCGCCAAGATCACAGAGCTCTGAATGTCCACTCTCAAAACCGTAGAAGCTCAAGCATGCCGGACGTGGCATTCCTCGCGGTGTGTCGGATAACGATTCCGCCCTGCCCTGCTTTATGGTGTCAGCCCAACGTCCCCGTGTTCCAACCAACGTTCCAGCAGTCCGCCGGGGACTTCCTCGGCGGTCAGCGCGAAGCTGCGGTGGTCCGCCCACGCTCCGTTGATGTGCAGGTACCGCGGACGCAGGCCCTCGTCCCGGAAACCGAGCTTCTCCACCACCCGGAGGCTGGCCCGGTTTTCCGGCCTGATATTGATCTCCATTCGATGCAGCCCCAGCGTCTGGAAACAGTGGTCGGTAGCCATCGCCACCGCCGTCGGCGCTATCCCCCGTCCGGCGCAGGCCTCGTCCACCCAGTAGCCCAGGGTGGCGGACATCGCGGACCCCCAGGTGATGCCGGAAACGGTGAGCTGGCCGATCAGCGCCGGCTTGGGCTGTCCCTGCTGCAGTTCGGTAATGACCCAGGGCAGGGCCATGGCCATCCGCGCCTGGTGTTTGAGTGAGCGGACCATCTCCGAGAAGGCCGGCAGGTAGCCGCCCGGGGCCGGATTCGAAGCCTCCCACGGCTCCAGCCAGCGTGCGTTGCGGCGCCGTACCGCCATCCACTCGTGCCGGTCCCGGTACCGGATGGGGCGCAGCGACAAATCCCCGCACTCAAGTGTCGCCGGCCAGATCGCCGCGCCATAAACCATGTGAAGATCTTTGCGGTCGAGCCGTCAGTCGCACGAACCGTCGACGAATTCTTTCAGCCAACCCCTCAGTTCCGTGCCGATGTCCTCCCGCTCGGAGGCTATCGTCACCACTGCCTTGAGATAGCTGAGCTTGTCGCCGGTGTCGTAGCGGCGTCCGGAAAAGACCACGCCGTAAACGCCGCCGCCCTCGCCTTCGCGGCCGGCCAGCACTTCCAGCGCGTCGGTCAACTGGATTTCGCCGCCGCGGCCCGGCTTCGTATCCTCCAGCACGTCGAAGACATCCGGGTGCAGTACATAGCGGCCAATCACGGCCAGATTGGACGGTGCCTCCCCCGGCGACGGTTTCTCGACGAGTTCGTTGATCCGCACATAGCTGCCGTCTCCCACCGGGGTGATATCGGCGCAGCCATAGGCACTGATCTGTGCCGGCTCCACCTCCATCAGGGCGACCACGGAACCGCCGGTCTGCTGCTGGACCTCGATCATCTGGGCCAGCAGGTCGTCGCGTTCGTCGATCAGGTCGTCTCCGAGCAGCACGGCGAATGGCTCGTGGCCCACGTGCTGGCGCGCCCGCAGCACCGCGTGGCCAAGCCCCAGCGGGTCCCCCTGGCGCAGGTAGTGGATGTCCGCCAGTTCCGAGGCAGCCCGGACGGCGGCAAGCTTTTCCAGGTCGCCCTTCTCCTCCAGGATCTGCTCAATGTTGGGCACCCGGTCAAAGTGGTCCTCCAGCGGCCGCTTGTTGCGACCGGTGATCACCATGACGTCGCTCAGGTTCGCGCGGACGGCCTCTTCGACCACGTACTGGATGGCCGGCTTGTCCACAACGGGAAGCATCTCCTTGGGCATGGCCTTGGTCGCGGGCAGGAACCTGGTTCCCAGGCCGGCGGCCGGAATGACTGCTTTGCGTACCGCACGATGAGACGTCATGACCTCAGAGTACCGAACGAAGCTGCGCCGCAAGCCGTTTTGGCGGGAAAGGAATTACGATGGCGGCCATGGAGAAGCAGACCCGATTGGACAAGGAGACGGCCCGCGCCCTCTTCCGCACCCGCCGCAGCGAGCGTTCCACCGAGGAGCGGCTCCGGGCCGGAACCGTTTTCGCGCAGCAGGTGCTTGACGGACTGCAGCGGCTGAAGATTCCGGCCGGAACCACCGTTCCGGCCTACATCTCGGTGGGCTCCGAACCCTCCACCCGGACGCTGCTTCCTGCACTGGAGGACGCGGGCTACCACGTTGTAGTCCCCATCTGCGAACCGGAATACCGGCTCAGCTGGGCCCGGTGGTTCAGCGGCGTGGAGCTGGCGCGCAGCCCGCGGGCCTGGGTGGACGAGCCCGTCGGAGAGCGCTTCGGTCCGGAGATCATGGCCGGCCTGCCGTTGCTGCTGATTCCCGGGCTTGCCGTCGACTTAGCGGGCAACCGGATGGGCCAAGGCGGCGGGTACTACGACCGCTTCCTTGCCTCGCTGCCCGAGGGCGCGAACCGAACCAAAATGGTGGGACTTTTCTACTCGGACGAAGTGGTGCCGGCCGGCACCTTCGAGTTCACCGCCCTCGATGCACCGCTGGACGGCGTGGTCACTCCCGACGGCTGGACGTGGTTCAGTAGCCAGACGGTGCAGAACACGGTGTAGAATTGGCACTCGGAGCATTTGAGTGCCAGCTTACGTATCAGGCACTGTTCTGCTTCAGGCCAAGTTTTCAGGAGGAACCACAGTGCCCACGTACGCCTACGCCTGCAAAGACTGCACCCACGCCTTCGATATCCAGCAGTCCTTCAGCGACGATTCGCTGACCGTCTGCCCCGAGTGCGGCGGAAACCTGCGCAAGAAGTTCAACAGCGTGGGCGTCGTCTTCAAGGGTTCGGGCTTCTACCGCACGGACTCCCGCGACGCTGCCAAGGCCAGTTCCGTGCCCGCGGCCCCCTCCGGTACCAGCGGCAGTACGGAAGCTGCCAAGCCGGCGGCCGCCGCCGAACCGGCCAAGCCTGCCGCAGCTCCGGCACCCGCCGCGGCCGCCAGCTAGCCAGCCGCGGGCGACCCGCCGCTTCTCCTACACACCTCAACGGTGGCAGCGCCGTATCCACAGCGTCCTGCCGCCTGCTGCCGTCGCACCGGCCTCCCGGCATAACGTGGCTGCATGCCCCCAGCCGCAGCAACCACCCGCAGTGCCCGCCTCGCCGTGATGCCGCGGCGGCTGCTCCGCCGGCATTACCGGTTGCTGGCCGCCCTGCTGCTCTGCGCCGCCGCCGCACTGGTGGTCCATCACTTCACCCCCGCGCCGGCGCCCACCGACGCCGTGGTGGTTGCTGCGGCGGATCTGCCTGCCGGCACCGTGCTGTCTGCGGGGGACATCGAGCTCGCCGAGCTGCCCGCGGGTGCCGTCCCGGACGGAACCGCGGACAACACCTTGCCGCTGGTCGGTCAACGCCTGGCCACGGCCCTGCGGGCAGGTTCTCCGGTCTTCGACACCTCAATAGTCGGGCCAGGACTGTTGGCGGGTGCGCCGCCGGGCACGGTGGCCGTGCCGGTCCGTCCCGCAGACCCCTCCACCGTGCAACTGGTCTCCCCCGGCCAACTGGTGGACATTGTGCTCAGCAGCGGCAACGGGTTCGACGAGCCGGCGGGGTCGACGGTCTTGGCGCGCGCGGTCCCGGTGCTGTGGAAGGCCGACGACGGCGGTGCCTCGCCTACGCTGCTCGGCTCACCGGAACCGGACGGGCTGGTGGTGGTGGCTGCGGCGCCGTCGGACGCAACCGCCCTGGCCGGCGCCTCCAGCCGGGGCAACATCTTCCTGGTGCTGGTCGGCTGACAGCCCGGTTGGGCTCCCAGCCGCTCAATCTCCGGTTGCCCGGCTTAGCCCCAGTGCGGAGGACGCTGCTCACGCAGCCAGGCGTCCCGGTCCTCGTCCCGGTCGCCCCAGGCGTGGGGGTCGTCCTCGGTTGCCTTGGTCGGCAGCGTCGGGGACTGGCTTCGCTTGGCACGGCGCGGCCGCAACCCGTCCTGGCCGGTTTCCTGTGCCTCGGCCGTTGCATCGGCTTCGGGCTCAGCCGGCGCCTGCCCGGCTTGCTCGGCTGCCGGCTCCGGCTGTCCCGGACCGGCCGGGCGGCCGCTCTGTTCTACCGGTTCTTCCGGCTTCTGCAGTCCCAAGTAGCCTCCGATCAGGTCCGCGCATTTCTCCGGATCAGTGAACACCTCGATGGTCCACAGGGTCAGCGGCCGCCAGCCGAGCCGTTCCAGCTGCTGCGGGCGCAGCCGGCTGCGTTCGCGTACGGTCAGCTGACGGTACTCCGGGGTCCCATCCGATTCCAGGGCCACCGGAAGCGTCGGTTCAACATCCGGCGAATACTCTACCGCGTTCGTGCTGGCCACGATATCGATGAGTCCGTAATAGTGGTCCCAAACGCGGGCGCCGCGGCTGCGGATGCGCTCCACCAGGTCGGCGACCAGCGGGTCGTCGATGCCCGGCGAGAGTTCGGATGCCCGGAAGCGACCGTCGCCCAGATGGCGGTCCAACAGTTCGTGGAAATCGACCGCTCCATGCCGCAGCCGCTCCGGGTCCAGGTCCTCCGGACGGAAGCAGCTGAGCACGTGCAGCGAGTGCCTGGACCGGGTCACCGCGGTCGCGAAGAGAGCCCGCCCGCCCGCCGCCGACAAGGGCCCGAAGTCATGTACCGCACGGCCGTGCGGTGTCCGGCCGAAGCCCAGCGAGAAGATCACGTCGTCGCGGACCAGTCCGGAGGCGCGTTCCACCGGGACCACCCGGAAAGGTTCTTGGCGGCGCTGGAAGAAGCTTGTTGCCGACGGATAGTTGGGCATCTGCAGCCGGATGGCCTCCGCCACCCGGGCGGCATGCCGGGCGCTGGCCGTCACGACGGCGAGCGACCGCGACGGCCGCAGGCTGATGTGCTCGAAGACCAGGTCCACCACGCGGTTCAGTTCGGCCGGAACGCTCTCGACGCCTTCGTGTCCGGCGCCGGGCATGCCGGTACCGTCCGGCAGGTATTCCACTTCCAGGCCGCCGCCGCGGATGGAGCTGGCACCGGGCAGCCGGGACAGCGATCCCGCGTAGAACTTGTCGCTCAACGAGCGGGTCAGGTCCAGGTCCACGGCGCGGTACGCGGTGGTCAAGCGCACTATCGGGAGCACCTCGGAGAGGGCGTGGAAGCAGCTGGTCAACGGCTTCGGGGCCTCGCCGGTGACCGGATCGTTGCGGCGGTCCACATTCACTTCGAAGGGCGCTGCGCGGCCGAGCTCGCCGTCGCCGAACGCCACCACCTGATGCGCGCGGGAGACCGCGGCCAGGGCCGACGGCAGGCTGGTGGCCTCGGCGTCGAGGACGATCACGGCGTCGAAGTGCTTGCCTTCCGGCAGCAGCAGCGGCAGCACCAGCGGGGAGGCGGTCCAGATCGGCAGCAGCGCCGACACGAGCGATTCCGACTGCTGCCCCAGCGCGGCCAGCGTAGGTTCGCCGGCCTTGAGCAGCTCGCGCAACCGGTGGGCTGCCTTGGGCTTGCTCTTGAGCGAATGCCGCCAGTTCTGCGCCAGTTCCCAGCGCAGCCGGGCGGGACCGGACGCGATGTGCGCGTTGTCGGCGAGCCGGTAAACGGCCTCGAGCTTGCGCAGATTGTCGCCGTCCGACATGGCCAGGTAATCGTCGCCGCTGATCATCGCTTCCAGCGCCGACTGCCACCAGGCAAGGTCCAGTTCGGCGCCCACCTGCTCGGCGCTGACCTGGCGCTCGGCCAGGTCGTCCAGCAGCTCGCCCAGCCCGTGTTCGCGCATCTGCTCAAGCAGCAGCGTGCGCTCGGGCAGGTTGACCAGAGTTTCCTTGTCCGCGGCCAGCGAGTTCAGCTGCTCCTGGAGTTCGCCGTCGGGCATGGTCACCAGTGCGCGGTCCTCCGGCACCGGTGCCAGCAGGGCAGCCAGTTTCTGCAGCCGCCCTGACACGTCCCGGTAGAAGCTGTTCAGGTCGGCAAGGCCGGACGGCACCGCCGGGTGGCGCTGCGAGGTGGCGTAGTCGGCCCACTTGGTCCGCTGCTGCTGGACTTCGAAAAGGGACTCATGCAGGTCGGAGATATGCACGCCGGGGCGGATGTATTCCTTGGCCACCTTGCGCAGCCGGGAGCGGGTCATCGAGCTCATCTCGATCCCGCGGTCCCGCCGCCAGGAGTTCGGCGCGGTCGCCGAGATCAGGTCGGTGACCGGCCGGTCGAAGATGTCCGGGGTGAACTTGTCCAGGCTGCCGCGGACCTCCACCAGCAGCTGCAGCTGCTGGCCCCACTCGCGGAACGTTTCGGCGAGGGCGATCTGCGAATGCTCGGCCACCTTGTTCATCCGAGTCCGCAGCTCCGGAACATCCTTGGCCAGGTCGGAGGCCAGCTGGTGGGCGTCCTCCGTTTCCTTGCGGTTGAGCAGCTTGGCCCCGAACCACGGACTGGTGGTGGAGGATTTGCTGAAGCTGCCCAGTTCGGCCGCGCGGACCAACCGCGCCGTCAGTTCGGCCCGGTCGGTAATGCTGTCCAGCACCGAGCGCTTCAACCGCACCGTGGTAGCCGGCGCCGGATCAAGCGAGGTGAGCTTGGCCAGCGACTGCATGGCCTGATACGGCGAGCAGCGCCAGCGGCTCCGGACGTTGTGCAGCGATTTAACGTGGTCCCGCAGCTTGTGCCGGTGGTCGGCGAGCGTGGCGTGCAGCTTCCGCAGCTGCGGCTCCTCCGCCTTTTCGCTGCGGCTGATGGCGCGGATCAGCGTCTGGCGCAGCTGGTCAGGCGTCAGGTCGGCACTGAGCTGCAGCGCCAGCGATCCCAGGTCCACGGTTTCCAGCAGCTGCGCGAATTCGTTCAGCGTGCCGCGGCGCTCCGCCACCACCAGCACGCTCTTGCCCTCGTAGGCGAGCGCCGCCGCGGCGTTGAGCGCGGTCTGGGTCTGGCCGGTGCCCGGCGGCGTCGAAACCACCAGCGAGTGCCCGGCCTGGACCAGGTCCAGCACCTGCTGCTGCGCCGCGTCGGCGTCCAGCAGCAGGAACTCGTCCTGAGGATCGCGCTCATCAATCGGCGGCAGTTCCACCTCCGGCACCGGCACCGCGCCCAGGCCGTGCGCAACGGGGCGTCCCTCCCCCGAACCCGCGCCGGCTTCCGCCAGAGCCTGAATCACCGGGTGAGCCGCATCGATCAGGACCGGATCGGTGACGGCCTCCAGATCGGCGAAGGTGGACACCAGAAAATGGTGTTCGATGGTCATGTTCCGCACGTCCGCGGTGAGCAGGCGCAGCCGTTCCAGCACCGGGTGCGGGTCGAGGCGGGCAGTGCCGTAGGCCAGCCGGGCGGTCGCCTCGGCATCGATGCCGATCCCCTGCTCGGCGGACAGGTGGCGGACCAGGGCCGGGTTCAGCCGGGCACGGTCGGCCAACTGCAGCTCGAAGTCGTCCTGGCTGGGGCGCACGGTCAGCGCCACCGGTGTCAGCATCACCGGGGCGTTCAGCGACTCCGACCGGCCGACCTCCGGAACCCGCCAGGACGCGGTGCCCGCGGCAAGGTAGCCGACGTCGATGCCGCGGTCGGAACCCAGCTCCAGGATCTTGGCCCGCAGGCTGCGGGCGGTACGCATCGCGGCGGCGTACTGGTTCGGGTCGCGCAACAAGGTGGAAAGACGGGTTCTGCGCCCGGCCAGCAATTGGGCCAGGCCGGAAGGGTGGGCATGCGTCAGGTCGATGCTGTTCGACGACGTCGGAGCGAACCGCAGCAAAGTGTCGGACCCGGCCACATCGCCCAGGTTCTCCAGCCACGATGCCACAACGTCTTCAGCAGCCTCAGCTACGCTGGCCAGCGACACGGCTGCCCCCTTTACTTCACTCTCGGCTACTTGCCTCGACCACAACGGCATGTCAATCAAGGTATCGGACTTTAAACGCCAAACGGGCGACCGCAACACTGCCTCGGCGAATTTTGCTGTGCAGTGTTCCCGCGCTGTGCGGCGGGTTGGCAGCGGTTGCCCGTTGTGGCTACTCCCATTCGATGGTTCCCGGCGGCTTGCTCGTCACGTCGAGCACCACGCGGTTGACGCCGTCCACTTCGTTGGTGATCCGGTTGGAGATCCTGGCCAGCAGGTCGTAGGGCAGACGGGACCAGTCAGCGGTCATCGCGTCCTCGGAGGAGACCGGACGGAGCACGATCGGGTGCCCATAGGTGCGGCCGTCGCCCTGCACGCCCACGCTGCGGACGTCGGCCAGCAGGACCACCGGCATCTGCCAGACTTCCTGGTCCAGGCCTGCGGCGGTCAGTTCCGCGCGCGCAATCGCGTCGGCCTTGCGCAGCAGGTCCAGGCGTTCCTGCGTGACTTCGCCGATGATGCGGATGCCCAGGCCCGGGCCCGGGAACGGCTGGCGGCCGACGATCTCGGCCGGCAGGCCCAGCTGCGCGCCGACGGCGCGGACTTCGTCCTTGAACAGCGTGCGCAGCGGCTCGACCAACTCGAACTGCAGGTCCTCGGGCAGACCGCCCACGTTGTGGTGGCTCTTGATGTTCGCGGCGCCCTCGCCGCCGCCGGACTCGACCACGTCCGGGTACAGCGTTCCCTGCACCAGGTATTTCACCGATTCGCCCTCCGCGGCCGCCTCGGCCAGCACGGCCTTTTCGGCCGCTTCGAAGGCGCGGATGAACTCGCGGCCAATGATCTTGCGCTTGGTCTCCGGATCGGTGACCCCGGCCAGCGCGGACAGGAAGCGCTGCTGCTCGTTGGCAACGTACAGGTTCACGCCGGTGGCGGCGACGAAGTCACGCTCCACCTGCTCGGCTTCGCCCTCACGCAGCAGCCCGTGATCCACGAAGACACAGGTCAGCTGGTCGCCGACGGCGCGCTGCACCAAGGCCGCGGCGACGGCGGAGTCCACCCCGCCGGACAGCCCGCAGATCACGCGGGAATCGCCGATCTGCGCGCGGATGCGCTCCACCTGCTCTTCCAGGATGTTGCCGGTGGTCCAGTTGGGCTCCAGGCCGGCGCCCTGGAACAGGAAGTTCTCCAGCACCTGCTGGCCGTGCGCGGAGTGCTTGACCTCCGGATGCCACTGCACGCCGTACAGCTTCTTTTCCTCGTTCGCGAAGGCCGCTACCGGGGCACCGGCCGTGCTGGCCAGCACGTCGAAGCCTTCGGGCGCCTCCTGTACGGAGTCGCCGTGGCTCATCCAGGTGTTCTGCGAGGCCGGGATGCCGGCCAGGATCGAGCGTCCCTCGCCGACGGTGGTGGCGTCCGTGGCGCCATACTCGCGCAGGCCGGTCTTCGCCACCGTGCCGCCCAGGGCGTTCGCCATGGCCTGGAAGCCGTAGCAAATGCCGAACACCGGAACGCCGGTCTCGAACAGGTCGGCGCCGACGCTGGGGGCTCCCTCGGCGTACACGCTGGACGGGCCGCCGGAGAGGATGATGGCCACGGGGTTCTTGGCCATCAGCTGTTCGGTAGAGAAGGTGTGCGGAACGATTTCGGAGTACACGTTGGCTTCGCGTACGCGGCGGGCAATCAGCTGCGCGTACTGGGCCCCGTAGTCAACAACGAGGACAGGCCGGTGGTCCGTAGTGGCGGGGGGAGGAGTAGTCACCCCTACAGGATAGTCGCCGTGCCCGGGGCCACGCACTTTGACGTCGGGCTTCGCGGCGTGAGCTAAGGCACGGGTGACCCAATACACGGTGAGCCAAGGCACGACGGCGGTGGGCCCCGCCGTCGTGCTCCTCACCACTGTGCCCCTCCACTAGGGCCGGTGGCCGCCTCGGTTAGTAGCGCTTGGCGGCTTCGGGGTGGGCGGTCAGCTCTTCTTCCACCTCGCGGTGGATCTTCCGCTCCAGAATGATGGACAGGAACGGGATCACGCCGCCCAGGGCGATCAGCACGAACTTGGTGAACGGCCAGCGCATCAGCGACCAGAGCCGGAAGTCGGCAATCAGGTAGAGCACATACAGCCAGCCGTGCGCCACCAGCACCGCGATGGAGAGGTTCACGCCTTCTATCACCGAGGGTTCGGCCTGCGCCAGGCCGAGCGCGAAGGTCTCCCCGGTCAGCGTGTTGGTCGCGCCGGCGAACAGGAACAGGTTGAAACCGTAGCGCAGCACCATCTCCGCACAGAGCAGCAGCAGCATGATGCCGGTGATGTAGGAGGTGACCTTATAGAACGTCAGGGCGGAGCGGATCTGGGTGTGCGTTCCGGCGAAGCGGCGCTTGGCGGGGCGCTGGGGCGCGGCGGAACGGTCGGGAGCGTTTTCTGTCACGTGGACTACCTCGTTGCGTGGGGTGTGTTGCTGGATGTGGTCTGGTCGGCGCCGTCCGGGCCGGCGGGATGAGGTTCTGCCTGGGCCGTCGCGCCGCGTTCGGCCTCGGCAGCGAAGCGGGCTTCTGCGGCCGCGTCTTCGGCGTCCTCCAGGTCGCGGCGGTGGTCGTCAGCCACCAGCCGCCACCAGAGGAAGATGGCGAACCCGGCGAACACCACCCATTCCACCGCGTAGAAGATGTTCATCCAGTTCAGCGGAGCTTCCTGCGGCTGCGGTCCGACGACCACCGGCTGCATGGCGGTGCCGTCGGTTGCCGTGCCCAGGTCCTTGCCGGCAACGGTGTAGCCGGTACCGACCACGAAGCCGGCATAGCTCGGCGCGTCCCAGCGGTTGATCAGCTCGGCAACCGAGAGCGATGCAACCTGCCCGGCGGGCCTGGCACCGGGCAGCGGAGCCTCGGTGGGCAGCAGGCGCCCGACGACGTTGGCCTCGCCTTCCGGAGCGGGAGCGGCATCTGCCGGATCCTTGATCCAGCCGCGCACCACGGGGATGACCACGTCTTCGCGGGACTGCTCGACGCCGTCCACGGCGAAGGCGTCCACCACCCACAGTCCGCTGTCACCGTCCTGCAGACGGCCCTGGACCAGCACCTGGGAGCCGGGGACAAAACTGCCGTGCACGCTGACCATCTGGTCCGCCGTGGCGGCCATCATCGGGATCCCCGGCTTAAAGACATCGGTCAGCGGCTTGACGGTTTCGGTCTCGCCCGGGGGCGGCGGCGGTTTGCTCTGCGAGGCGGAAAACTGCCACTGGCTCAGCAGCACAAACACCGTGGACAGCGCCAGCGCAAGCACCAGAGCCGCTATCCAGCGGGGTTTCAGGGCAGTCTTGAGCACCCTTTAAAGGTACTTCGCAAGCCTGTAGAAAACGAATCCAGCCGGGGTCCGCCGTAGGCTGCACCCGCGCCCTTAGGCCAGCGGCACGATGTCGTCGACGCCCATCCGGGCACTGTCTGCGGAGACGTCGTCGGGCTGCTCCTGGCTGAGTCGTTCTGCTTCCACCCGCGCCAGATAGTGCTTCACCTCGCGTTCCACTTGTTCCTCGCTCCAGCCCAGGATCGGCGCCATTAGCTTGGCCACCACCGGCGCGGCCGAGACACCGCGGTCCCAGGCCTCGATGGAGATCCGGGTCCGGCGGGTGAGTACGTCGTGGATGTGCCGGGCCCCCTCGTGCGTGGTCGCATAGACCACCTCGGCCGCCAGGTAGTCGTCCGCGCCCGGCAGCGGTTCGGCCAGCTCGGGCCGATCCGTGATGATGTCCAGCACGTCCCCGGCCATGGAGCCGAAGCGGTTGAGCAGGTGCTCCACCCGGGCCACGTGGATGCCGGTCCGGTCGGCGGTGCGGCTGCGCTTGTTCCACGCGGCCTTGAACCCGGAGGCGCCGAGCAGCGGAATGGTATCGGTGCAGCTCGGCGGCACGCGCTCGTCCAAGGCCCGCGCGGCCTCGTCCACGGCGTCCCTGGCCATCACGCGGTAGGTGGTGTACTTGCCGCCGGCCACCACCACCAGTCCGGGGACCGGGTGCGCCACCACGTGTTCGCGCGATAGCTTCGCGGTGGAATCGTTTTCGCCCGCCAGCAGCGGCCGGAGTCCGGCATAGACGCCTTCGACGTCCTCCCGGGTGAGCGGGCGCTGCAGCACCTGGTTGACGTGTTCGAGCAGGTAGTCGATGTCCTTGGACGAGGCCGCCGGATGGGCCTTGTCCAGGTCCCAGTCCGTGTCTGTGGTGCCGATGATCCAGTGCCGTCCCCACGGAATCACGAACAGCACCGATTTTTCGGTGCGGAGGATCAGCCCCACGGTGGACTGGAAGCGGTCCCGCGGCACCACCAGGTGGATTCCCTTGGACGCACGGACGCTCAACTGGCCGCGTTCGGTGACCATCGCCTGGGTTTCGTCCGTCCACACACCGGTGGCATTGACCACCTGCTTGGCGCGGATGTTGAACTCGCTGCCGTCCTCTTGGTTGCGCACGCGGGCGCCGACCACGCGTTCCCCCTCGCGCAGGAAGTCGATGACAGACAGCCGGTTCACCGCCTGCGCTCCGAACGCGGCGGCCGTGCGGACCAGGTTCACCACCAGCCGGGCGTCGTCCACCTGCGCATCGTAGTAGCGGATGGACCCCACCATGGCGTCCTTCTTCAGGCTGGGTGCCGCCCGGAGGGTCCCGTGCCGGGACAAGTGTTTGTGGAAGGGCACGCCGCGGCCGCGCCCGGTGGCCACCGCCAACGCGTCGTACAAGGCGACGCCCGCGCCCACGTAGGGCCGCTCCACGAACCGTTTGGTCAGCGGATAGAGGAACGGCACCGGCCGCACCAGATGCGGCGCGATGCGCTCCAGCAGCAGCCCGCGTTCCTGCAGCGCCTCACGCACCAAAGCGAAGTCCAGCATCTCCAGATACCGCAGCCCGCCGTGAATCAATTTGGAAGACCGCGACGACGTTCCCGATGCCCAGTCCCGTGCCTCCACAATGCCCACGTCCAGCCCGCGGGTGGCCGCGTCCAGTGCCGCCCCGGCACCCACCACGCCTCCACCGACGATCAGCACGTCCAGTTCGGCCCCGCGCTCCGCGGTGGCGCGCAAGGCTGCCAGCGACTGCTCGCGGCTCTCGGGACTCAGGGCACCGGTGGTCATCGCCTCAGCCTTCCATGATCGGGATCAGTCGCCGGGTTGGATGGGCGCCAGCACCACTTCGCAGCGCTGGAATTCCTTCAGGTCGGAGTACCCGGTGGTGGCCATCGACCGGCGCAGCGCACCGACGAGGTTGGACGTGCCGTCTGTGTGGTTCGACGGCCCGTGCAGCACCCGCTCCAGCGGACCCACGGTGCCCACATTCACGCGGTCTCCGCGCGGCAGCTCGTCGTGGTGGGCCTCCTGGCCCCAGTGCCAGCCGCGGCCGGGCGCTTCTTCGGCCCGGGCCAGTGCCGAACCGAGCATGACGGCGTCGGCTCCCATGGCGATGGCTTTGACGATGTCGCCGCTGAAGCCCAGTCCGCCGTCGGCAATCACATGCACGTAGCGGCCGCCGGATTCGTCCATGTAGTCCCGCCGCGCGGCAGCCACGTCGGAGATCGCCGAGGCCATCGGTGCATGGATGCCCAGCGCGCGCCGCGTGGTGGTGGTGGCTCCCCCGCCAAAGCCCACCAGCACGCCGGCCGCGCCGGTGCGCATCAGGTGCAGGGCCGGGGTGTAGCCGGCCGCGCCGCCGACGATCACCGGCACGTCCAGTTCGTAGATGAACTGCTTCAGGTTCAGCGGCTCCTGTGTCTTGGACACATGCTCTGCAGAGACCGTGGTGCCGCGGATCACGAAGATGTCCACGCCGGCGGCCAGCACCGTCTTGTAGTGCTCCTGCGTGCGCTGCGGGGTCAGCGATCCGGCCACGGTTACCCCGGCCTCGCGGATCTCGGCCAGGCGGGAGGTAATCAGTTCCGGCTGGACCGGTGCCGCGTAGAGCTCCTGCATCCGCTTGGTGGCGGCCGGGTTGAAGTTCTCCGTGCCCAGAGCTTCGATTTCATCGAGCACCGGCAGCGGATCCTCGTAGCGGGTCCACAGTCCTTCGAGATTGAGCACGCCAAGGCCGCCCAGCTTGCCCAGCGCAATGGCGGTGGCCGGGGACATCACCGAGTCCATCGGCGCGGCGATCACCGGGGCGTCGAACTTGTACGCATCGATCTGCCAGCTGACAGAGACATCCTTCGGGTCGCGCGTGCGGCGCGACGGGACGATCGCCACGTCATCGAGGGAGTAGGCTCGGCGCCCACGCTTGCCACGGCCAATTTCAATCTCGTAAGTCACGGCTCTAGGTTATCCCACTGCTGGAACGCTTCACCCGTGAACCGGCGGTGACAGGAACTGCGCCGGCCGCGGCCGGCGGCTGCGCGCTCCCCTGGGCCGACCGCTGGCGTCGTCCCGGCGCAGGCGATACGCTCGACCTGCCGCACGGCAGGCAAGCGCACCGTAGGCCCGTTCCCCTCAGGTTGCCGCTGGCCGGCCGCAGGTAGCTTCAGCGGGAAGTGGGCAGGCATGGGTGGAAGATTCCGGCGGTCCGTTGAGCCCATGCGACCGTTCGCGAGTGGGCTGGGGTCCACCCTGTGCTTTGGCATCGCTGGGCTCATTTGGTCCATGCCCTCCCTGCGTTCGCGCCGGTTGCGGAGAGCCGCATCGTGTTCCGTGTGCGCTTTCCATCAGCGCGTGCGCGGGATCGCCGTCGTTGTGGTCGCGGTCCTCCTCGTCGCGGGAGCTGGAGCCCGCGCACTTGAGGCGCTCTCCCCGCACATCGTTTGCCACAGCCATATAACTGCCGACGGGCGGATCAAACCCGAGCCGTATCTGAAGATTTCACCGCCGGCCTCGTGGAACATCACCCGCAATTTCCTGGTCGCTCCGATCAGCGGCGTAGGGGTCCTGACCGGGCGCAGCCTTGAGATGGAATCGTGCTCAGGACCGTCCCTGTGGGTCACGTTCTGGCACCCGCCGCGGACCAGTGGTGGCGGAACAATGCTCGGCGATGTGTTCCTTGCGTGGATGCCGCCGGTAGACCCAGCGGGTGCCCTGAGCGTCAACGGCTACGGCATAGCCGACGAGGGCCAGTATGTCCGCTACGGCCCGAACATCTCCCAGACCCGGACCGAGGAGGTGAAACTCGCCAGCCACGAGTCGCGGCACGTCGACCAGTGGGCCGTAGGCAGCTTGCTCGCCGGCCCGTTCGCATTTCCGGCGGCATACATCATCGACGGAGCGCTGTTCCCGTCCTCACGCAACCACTTCGAGCGAGCCGCCGGATTGTCCAGCGGCGCCTATCCGCCCGCGCCGGATAACTGGCCGGCGCCGCGCTGGCCTGACACTGCCGCCATCGTGATCATCGCGCTTCTGATCTTCCGACGTCGGCTCCGTTGGCTCACCCGTGTGGCGGTCGGTGGCCGCGATCACGCCCGTGCCCACGCACCCATGCGCTGCCCCGTCCATACCCGCGGCTGGTCGCAGCCCGCCGGCCCGTCCCGGGCGCCGTTGGCCCCCGGCTGAGCGCTTACCCGGGGGCGTCGATCCAGCGGGCAGCCGCCGCATAGGTGTCTTCGGGACTGGCGTTGAACGCGATGGCCGCGTCCGGAGAGTGCCGGCGCACGAGGTTGATGATCCGCTCGAACAGCTGGGGACGGTCCTCTGCTCTGCGCACACCCCCGCCGACAACGACGCACTCCCAGGGATGGGCGCGAAGGGCGGCCGTGACCATCGCTTCCGGGTCATCGCTGCCGTCCAGCCCGAAGAGGCAGGCCTGGGCGCCGACGCCGTGGCGGGCGAATGCTGCCATGCCGGCCTCGATGGCATCCGCCACCGGCCGCGGGTCCCACGGCCCCGGCACCTTGTACGGGTTCAGCCCGATCACCAGCACGCGAGGCACGGGCGCGGGAGCTGTCATGCCCCGAACCTATAGCTCCGTTGCCGCCGTGGCCAGAGCTTCGCAAGACGGCCACAACGTCGCATGCCGCACATTAATGCGCGAGGCGCCGCTCCCCCAGTTGCAGGGAACGGCGCCTCTCTCATGGGCTGTGGGACTACCGCTTGTAGTTCGGTGCCTCCACGGTCATCATGATGTCGTGCGGGTGGGATTCCTTCAGGCCCGCAGCGGTGATCCGGACGAACTTGCCCTTGGCCTTGAGTTCGGCGACGGTGCGGGCCCCGGTGTAGAACATGGTCTGGCGCAAGCCGCCCACCAACTGGTGCGCCACGGCGGACAGCGGACCGCGGTACGGCACCTGGCCTTCGATGCCTTCGGGGATCAGCTTCTCGTCGTCGGGCACATCGGCCTGGAAATAGCGGTCCTTGGAGAAGGACGTGTTCTTGCCGCGGGTCTGCATGGCGCCCAACGAGCCCATGCCGCGGTACGCCTTGAACTGCTTGCCGTTGACGAACACCAGATCGCCCGGGGACTCGGCGGCACCGGCCAGCAACGAGCCGAGCATCACGGTGTCGGCGCCGGCGACGAGGGCCTTGCCGATGTCGCCGGAGTGCTGCAGGCCGCCGTCGGCAATCACCGGGATGCCGGCCGGGATGGCTGCCTTGGCGGACTCGTAGATCGCCGTGATCTGCGGGACGCCCACGCCGGCCACCACGCGGGTGGTGCAGATGGATCCGGGGCCTACGCCCACCTTGATGGCGTCGGCGCCGGCATCGACCAGCGCCTGCGCACCCTCGCGGGTGGCTGCCTGGCCGCCGATGACATCCACGTGGGCCGCGGCCGGATCCTTCTTGAGCCGGGCGATCATGTCCAGCACGCCCTGGCTGTGGCCGTTGGCGGTGTCCACCACCAACACGTCCACGCCGGCATCGATCATGGTCATGGCACGCTCGTAGCCGTCGCCGAAGAAACCGACGGCGGCGCCGACGCGCAGCCGGCCGTCGTCGTCCTTGGTGGCCAGCGGGTACTGCTCCGCCTTGTCAAAGTCCTTGACCGTGATGAGGCCCTGCAGGATGCCGGCATCGTCCACCAGCGGCAGCTTCTCGATCCGGTTCTTGCCCAGCAGCTCGATCACGTCGGGGCGGCTGATACCGACTTTGCCGGTGATCAGCGGCATCGAGGTCATTACCTCGTGCACCTTCGTGGTCGGGTAGTCGGCGCGGGGCACAAAGCGGGTGTCGCGGTTGGTGCAGATGCCCAGCAGCTTGCCCTCGGAGTCCACCACCGGCAGGCCGGAGACGCGGTAGTTGAAGCAGAGCTCGTCCAGCTCGGCGAGCGTGGCGTCCGGGGCGATGGTCACCGGGTTGGTGATCATGCCGGATTCGCTGCGCTTGACCCGGTCCACGTGCTCGGCCTGGTCCGCGATGGAGAGATTACGGTGGATCACACCCAGACCGCCCTGGCGGGCCATGGCGATGGCCATCCGGGATTCGGTCACCGTGTCCATGGCGGCGGAGAGCAGCGGGGTCTGCACGGTGATTCGACGGGTCAGGCGCGAACTGGTGTCGGCCTCGGACGGAATGACATCCGTGGGGCCGGGCAACAGGAGAACGTCGTCGTAGGTGAGACCCTCGAAAGCGAACGGATTGAATTCTTCGGACACTGCAGGGCCTTTCGAACGATACCGGTGGCGGCCTCCGGACACAGCCCGAAGACCGGTTCCTGAGGTTGATTACATCCTAAACGTTTCCGGCGCAGCCGATATTTCTGCCCGCTCGCGATGTGGTGGAACTAACGGCCCTCGCGGGCAGCACAGAGGGGACCAGGCACGGCCTGGTCCCCTCTGTGCTTGACTGCCCGTGGGTCCCCGCGCGGTGCGGCAACCCTTCAGGCTGTTAGTGCTGGTGGTTGTGCTCGTCCTCGTCGGCCGGCTTCTCGACGACCAGGGTTTCGGTGGTCAGCACCAGGGCTGCGATCGACGCCGCGTTGCGCAGCGCCGAACGGGTCACCTTGACGGGGTCGATGACGCCGGCGGCGAACAGGTCCTCGTACTCGCCGGTGGCGGCGTTGAAACCGTTGTTGACGGTCAGTTCGCCCACCTTAGAGACGACGACCATGCCCTCGTGGCCGGCGTTCTCGGCGATCCAGCGCAGCGGCTGGGCCAGCGCGCGGCGGACGAGTCCGACGGCGGTGGCTGCATCGCCCTCAAGGGCCAGTACATTCGGGTCGGTATCCAGAGCCTGGGCAGCGTGGACCAGTGCGGAACCGCCGCCGGCAACGATGCCTTCTTCCAGAGCAGCGCGGGTGGAGGACACTGCGTCCTCGATCCGGTGCTTCTTCTCCTTCATCTCGACCTCGGTGGCAGCGCCGACCTTGATCACGCCGATGCCACCGGC
This sequence comes from Arthrobacter sp. NPDC055138, assembly GCF_053607305.1. Lineage (NCBI taxonomy): Bacteria > Bacillati > Actinomycetota > Actinomycetes > Micrococcales > Micrococcaceae > Arthrobacter > Arthrobacter sp. NPDC055138. The sequence goes on along the minus strand of NZ_JBSGTH010000007.1, from coordinate 180,991 downwards.
CAGCTTGGCCAGGCGTTCCTGCAGCTTCTCGCGGTCCCAATCGGAATCGGTGCGCAGCACCTCTGCCTGCAACTGGGCCACGCGGTCCGCCACATCGGCCTCCGAACCGGCTCCGTCCACAATGGTGGTGTTGTCCTTAGTGACGGTGATCCGGCGGGCGGTACCCAGCACCTCGAGGCCAACCTGGTCCAGCTTCAGACCGAGGTCCGCGGACACCACCTGGGCGCCGGTGAGCACCGCGATGTCCTGCAGCATGGCCTTGCGGCGGTCGCCGAAGCCAGGTGCCTTCACGGCGGCCACGTTGAGCGTGCCGCGGATCTTATTGACCACCAGGGTGGACAGGGCTTCGCCGTCGATGTCTTCGGCGATGATGAACAGCGGCTTGTTCGCCTGCAGCACCTTCTCCAACAGGGGCAGGAATTCCTGCACCGTGGAGATCTTGCCTTGGGAGATCAGGATCAGCGCATCCTCGAGGACGGCCTCCTGGCGCTCCTGATCGGTGACGAAGTACTGAGACAGCAGGCCCTTGTCGAACTGCATTCCTTCAGTGAGCACCAGTTCGGTGTCCATGCTGGAGGCTTCTTCGATGGTGATGACGCCGTCCTTGCCCACCTTGTCGAAGGCTTCGGCCAACAGCTGGCCGACCTCGGGGCTCTGGGCGGAGATGGTGGCCACCTCGGCCACCTTGTCCTCGACCTCGCGGGCGTTCTCCAGCAGGCGTGCGGAAACGGCCTCGACCGCTACCTCAATGCCGTGCTTGAGCGCTCCCGGTGCGGCGCCGGCGGCCACGTTGCGCAGGCCCTCCTTGACCAGGGCCTGGGCCAGCACAGTGGCGGTGGTGGTGCCGTCGCCGGCCACGTCGTTCGTCTTGGTGGCGACTTCCTTGGCCAACTGCGCGCCAAGGTTCTCGTACGGATCGTCCAGCTCCACCTCGCGGGCGATGGTCACGCCGTCATTGGTGATCGTGGGGGCGCCCCACTTCTTGTCCAGGACCACGTTCCGGCCGCGGGGGCCGAGGGTGACCTTGACGGTATTGGCGAGCTTGTCGACGCCGGCTTCCAGCGCCTTGCGGGCCGCGTCGTTGAACTCCAACTGCTTTGCCATGAATTTGTTCCTTTCACGCGAAATGCCCCGGTTGCGCTGCAATACAGCGGCAGCCGGGGCATTTCGGTTGTCCGTGGTTCCGGCTGCGGGCGTCGACTGCGCGCGCCCGAGCCGCCGGACTCAGCTGATGGGCCTTACTTGGTGACGATGGCCAGCACGTCGCGGGCAGAGAGCACCAGGTACTCTTCGCCGCCGACCTTGACCTCGGTTCCGCCGTACTTCGAGTAGATGACAACGTCACCCTCGGCTACGTCAACGGGAACCCGGTTGCCATTGTCATCGACGCGGCCGGGGCCGATCGCGACAACTTTGCCTTCCTGCGGCTTTTCCTTGGCGGTGTCCGGGATAACCAGGCCGGAGGCCGTGGTCTGCTCTGCTTCGAGCGGCTGGACAACAATACGATCCTCAAGAGGCTTAATCGAGACCGACACTCGGCTCTCTCCTTTTCATGAGCTACGAATAGGTTTGGCCAAGGAGATGTCTGCCGTCGTCGCGGTGCCGGCAGGCGGTTCCTTGTATTAGCACCCACACGGGGAGAGTGCTAACTGCGACTCTATGAGACTGATTAGCACTCGGTCAAGGCGAGTGCCAGCAGCAGGTGGATCCTAGCGACCTGCACGTCCTCTTGTGACGCGGCGTGGCTTTTCGGACCGCGGGCCAAGTTGCGTAAGGCTTACCTAACCCGATAGTTTTCACTGTGCGCGCAAATAGCAAACGTTTATGTTGCCTAATGTAGGACTCCTCTCTCGGGGCCCGGCATTGACGAACGATGGAGTGTCAGTGAAAAAGCCCCTGAAGTCCGGCCTGCTGGTCGTGACCGCAGCCGTTTCCATGCTCGCTATGAGCGCTTGCGGTCAGCAGACCAATGCCGCAGCAGGCTCCGATGCAGAGACGATCAGCGTTGAGCACGCCTCGGGAACCACGGATGTGCCGGTGAACCCGGAGACCGTCTACACCTTCGACCTGGGCGTGCTGGACAGCCTCACCGCCCTGGGCGTCGAGGTCGACGGCGTTCCGCAGGCCGTGTTCCCCGAGTCCCTGGCGCAGTATGGCGAAGACGGCTACACCAAGATCGGCTCCATGAAGGAACCCGACTTCGAGGCGATCAGCGAGGGCGCTCCGGATCTGATCATCATCTCCGGCCGGACTGCCGAGGCGTACGACGAGCTGAGCAAGATCGCCCCGACCATCGACCTGAGCGTCGATACCGCGGCGCCGGTCGAGAGCTTCAAGGAAGTCTCAACGACTCTGGGCGAGATCTTCGGCAAGGAAACCGAAGTCGACGAGAAGCTTGCCGCCCTCGACACCAAGATTGCGGACACCAAGGCCGCGGCTGCCGACGCCGGCACCGGCCTGGTGCTGATGACCAGCGGCGGCGAAATGACCGCCTACGGCGCCGGATCCCGCTTCGGCATCGTCCATGACGTGCTGGGCGTGCAGCCCGCTGCCGAGGTGAAGTCCGAGGGACCGCACGGTGAGGCGATCTCGCACGAATTCATCGCGGAAACCAACCCGGACCACCTGTTCGTGATCGATCGCGACTCGGCCGTCGGCGAATCCGGTGAGGCAGCCACCGCTGTTCTGGATAACGAACTGGTCAACGGCACCAAGGCGGCAAAGAACGACAGCATTACCTATCTGGATTCCGCTTCCTGGTACCTGGTGGGCTACGGCCTGAATAACACGGATGCGATGATTAGCGCCGTCCAGGCAGCCGTTACGAAGTAGCACCCCGTAAGGCTGCCGGCTCTCTGCCGGCGGCCTGCGCGGTGGTCCGACTTATGGCCTCCTCCACGATTTCCACACCAGCTCCGGCACCGGTTGCAGCCGCGGCCCGGCGTTCGCGTCCCCGGGGATCCGGTGCGCAGCTCGCCTGGGCGGGCACCGCCGTCGTTATTTTGGCCTGTGTCAGCATGTTCGTGGGGGTCAGCGATGTCTCCCTGCCGGCACTGCTGTCCGGCGACCAGACCGCCTGGGACATCTTCTGGATAAGCCGGCTGCCGCGGACCCTGTCCGTGATACTGGCCGGTGCGGCACTGGGCATTGCCGGGCTGATCATGCAGCTGATGGCCCGGAACAAATTTGTGGAGCCGTCCACCGTGGGAACCGTGGAGTCCGCTTCGCTGGGCATCCTGGTGGTCACCGTGGCGATCCCCGGCGCATCCCTGCTGGCCAAGATGTCCGTGGCCACCGTGTTCGCGGCGGCCGGAACCGGGCTGTTCCTGCTGGTATTGCGCCGGATCCCGCTGCGCAACACGCTGATCGTGCCGCTGGTGGGCATCATGCTGGGCGGCGTGATCGCGGCCGTGACCACCTTTTTTGCCTACCGGTACGACCTGCTGCAGACGCTGAACAGCTGGATGATCGGCGACTTTTCCGGCGTGCTGCGCGGCCGCTACGAACTGCTCTGGATTGTTGCGGTGCTGGCCGTGGTCGGATATTTGTGCGCGGACCGGTTCACCATGGCGGGCATGGGCCAGGAATTCTCCACCAACCTGGGCCTGCACTACGGGCGGGTGATGACGCTGGGACTGGTCATCGTCTCGCTGATCAGCGCCGTGGTGGTGGTCAACATCGGCGCCATTCCGTTCCTGGGCCTAGTGGTGCCTAACCTGGTGTCCCTGGTGTTTGGCGACAGCGTCCGCCGCGCGGTCCCGTGGGTAACGGTGTTCGGCGCCGGCTTCGTGCTGCTGTGCGACATCATCGGCCGCACCATTCGGTTCCCCTACGAGATTCCCGTGGGCGTGATTGTCTCCGCCGTAGGCAGCGCCATTTTCCTGTACCTGCTGCTGAGGACCCGCAAGAATGGCTGACACGGTTCTGCCCGCCGCACTGACGCAGCACAAGCGCCGCACGGTCAAGACCGTCCGGCCGCGGACGTGGATCATCCTGCTGGGCCTGCTCACCGCCGTCCTGGTCGCCGTTTTCATGACCGTCGACCTGCGCGGCAACCTCGGCTACATCCTTCCCCGGCGGGCCATCAAGATCGGGTCGATGCTGTTGGTGGCGTACGCCGTGGGTGTGTCCACCGTGTTGTTCCAGACGGTGACCGCCAACCGCATCCTGACGCCGTCGATCATGGGTTTCGACGCCCTGTACATGCTGATCCAGACCGGGCTGACGTTTGCCATCGGCGGCCAGGCGCTGCTGAGCATGGGCGCACCGGCCCGCTTCGCGATCGAAGTGCTGATGATGGTGGCGTTCTCCTTCCTGCTGTACCGCTGGCTGTTCACCGGCGGCGGCAAGAGCCTGCACCTGATGCTGCTGGTGGGCATAGTTTTCGGCACGATGTTCCGCGGCATCTCCTCGCTGCTGCAGCGGCTGATCGACCCGAGCGAATTCATCATCCTGCAGGACCTGTTCTTTGCCAGCTTCAACAACGTGGACGGTCTGTTGCTTGCCGTCTCGGCAGTGGCCGTTGCTGCCGCCAGCATCCCCGTCTGGAGGATGCGCCGCGAGCTGGACGTGCTGGCACTGGGACGGGATACCGCACTGAACCTGGGCGTGAACCACCGGCGCGCCGTCACCAAGGTGTTGATGGTCTGCGCCGTTTTGGTGGCCGTCTCCACCGCACTGGTGGGTCCCATCACCTTCTTCGGCCTGTTGGTGGCCAGCCTGGCCTACCTGCTGTGCTCGCATTTCCGCCACACTTATGTGCTGCCCATCGCCGTGCTCTTGGGCGCCATTGCGCTGGTCGGCGGCCAACTGGTGCTCGAGCAGGTCTTCAGCTTCGACACCGCGCTGAGCATTGTCATTGAATTTGCGGGCGGCCTCCTGTTTATTGCCCTGCTGTTGAAAGGCTCCGTCAAATGATCCACGTCTCGGGCGTCTCCAAGACCTACGGCACGCAGACGGTGGTGGACGATGTCAGCTGCTACATCAAGGACGGCGGCATCACGTCGATCATCGGGCCCAACGGCGCCGGCAAGTCCACGCTGCTGTCCATGGTCTCCCGGCTGTTACCGATGGATGCTGGGTCCGTCACCATCGACGGCCTGGACGTCAGCAAGAGCGCGGGCAAGGAACTGGCCCGCAAGATGGCCATCCTGCGCCAGGACAACCAGCTGACGGTCCGCCTGACCGTCCGGGACCTGGTGGGTTTCGGCCGTTTCCCGCACAACAACGGCCGGCCGACCGTCAGCGACAAAGCCCACATCGAACAGGCCCTGGAGTACCTGGACCTGACCTCCATGGCGGACAAGTTCGTGGACGAACTCTCCGGCGGCCAGCGCCAGCGCGCTTTCATCGCCATGGTCCTGGCGCAGGACACCGACTACCTGCTGCTGGACGAGCCGCTGAACAACCTGGACATGAAGCACGCGGTGGAGATGATGCGGCTGCTGCGCCGGCTCACCGACGAGCTGGGCAAGACCGTTGTGCTGGTCATCCACGACATCAACTTCGCCTCCTGCTACTCCGACAGCATTATCGCCATGCGCTCCGGCCGGCTGGTCCATCAGGGGCCGCCGGCGCAGATCATGCAGGCAGAGGTGTTGCGCGATGTCTACGAAATCGACATCCGGATAGAGGAAATCGAAGGCAACCGGATCGGCGTCTACTTCGCCTGAGCGGCGCAAGGCCAAGACCACGGGCGTGCGGCCTCCGGCAGGGCGTTCGCGGGCAGCGTGCTAACCGGCGGGCACGAGCTTGCGCCGCGCCGTCATTCCTTGAGGACCGAGAGTATGTTGCCGGCGGGGTCCTTGAACCACGCGATGTCCGGACCGTTGCCGCGCATGATGCCCTTCTCATCGGTGGGCAGCTCGGGATCGTTGTAGATCTTGGTCTGCACGCCACTGCCGTTGAGTTGATCCACCGCGGCTTCGACGTCGTCGACGGCGAAATTCAGGACGGTGAACGTGGCCGGTTCGTGGTCCGGCTTCGGGTACATGATCACCCGGGCGCCGCCGGGGAGATGGAGCTCGAGGATGCCCATCGGGCCATCGGCTACTTTGAGGCCCAAGGTTCCGCCATAGAACTGTTTGGCGGCGGCGGTGTCATTGACGCTGAAGCCGCTGAAAGCATGGTTGGGGGTAAACCCGGCGCTGTCCATGGTGGTCTCCTTCGCTACGCGGGCGGACACTTCCCAGAGTGGCACAGCGGCATCGGTCAGAACAGTGCCCCGCCCCGCTAGCATGGAACCAGGACCCGCCGCAGGTCCGGCCGCAGGTATCGACGGAGGCGGACATGGGACAAAATCCTGCGTGGACCGAGGACGTCCCGGCACAGCAGGCAATTGCCGCGTCGCAACTGGGCAGTCTGCCCGAGCAACTGCTAGGCGACCTCTTCGCCGGCAGCACCCGGGTCCGGGTGCCGGCCGGCACCCTCACCCACCGCGAAGGCGATCCCTACCCCCACTTGGAGCTGATGGTCTCCGGGCTGCTGAAGTTTTATGCCACGGCCCCCGATGGACGCACCATCACGGTGCGCTATTGCCGCCGCGGGTCGCTGATGGGAGTGGTTTCCCTGTTCTCACCGGACTTCGCCCTGCCGGTGAGCGCCGTGGCCCTGACCGACACCGAACTGGTGCGTCTCTCCCCCGTGCGCGTACGTGGCGCCGCGGCGCGCGAACTGCAGGTGGCCCACGTATTCCTCCGCGAACTCAGCGAGCGCGTGCTCGGTTTCATGGCCGAGATCCCCGGCAGCGCGTTTACCTCGGTGCGGCAGCGGGTGGCCCGGCACCTGTTGGACTTGGCCGCCGGGGCCGACGCCGGCCGACTGGGCGTGCCTGCTCCGATGGCAGATGCCGGATCCGGGCTGGCCGTGCGTACCACGCAGCAGGAACTGGCACAGGCAGTGGGTTCGGTCCGTGAGGTGGTGGTGCGCATTCTGCGCGAACTGCGCGAAGCCGGTGTGGTCCGTACCGAGCGGGACCGGATAGTGATTGTTGAGCCGGGGAGGCTGGCCGAGCTGGCCATCTGGAACCCAGGTTCCTGACACCGTCCGTGTAGCTCTCGACACTGGACCTATGAAGACACTACCCAAATCGGCAAAGCAGCCGGGGGCCGCGACCGATGTACCGCTGACGGCGGAGGAACTGCAACTGGCCTCCCGCAATCATGCGATGCCGCTGGAGATGCTCAGCGCCGACCGCACCCCAGCAGGCATGCACTATTTGCTCACCCATTTCGATGTCCCCCTGATCGACGCCGGAGCCTGGCGGCTGCGGATCGGCGGCGCGGTGCGCCGGCCGCTGGAGTTCGGCTTGGCCCAACTTCATTCCCGCGAACAGCGCACGCTGGCCGTCACTTTGGAATGCGCAGGCAACGGCCGGAGCCTGCTCACACCCCGTCCGGTGAGCCAACCGTGGACCCACGGCGGGATCGGCACCGCCGATTGGACCGGGACGCCGCTGGCTCCGCTGCTCGCCGAAGCGGGAGTGGAACCGAAGGCGGTGGATATCGTCTTCACCGGTGCGGACCGGGGCGTGCAGGGCGGCGAAGAGCAAAACTACGCCCGGAGCCTGAAAATCTCCGAGGCGATGTCCCCGGACGTGTTGCTGGCCTACGCCATGAACGGCGTTCCCCTGCCGCCGCAGCATGGGTTCCCGGTGCGGCTGCTGGTGCCCGGGTGGTACGGGATGGCCAGCGTGAAGTGGCTGACCGACATCGAGGCAACGGCTGTTCCGTTTGCGGGATTCCAGCAGATGTCCTCCTACCGCTACAACCGCAGCGAAGCCGATCCCGGCGAGCCGGTAACCCGGATCAAGGTCCGTGCACTGATGGTCCCGCCGGGCATCCCGGACTTCATGACTCGAAACCGGCTAGTGGATGCCGGCCCGGTCCTATTGCGCGGCAGGGCCTGGTCCGGGAGGGCGCCCATCCAGCAGGTCAAAGTCGCCGTCGACGGGGCGTGGTCCGAAGCACAGCTGGACCCGGCGGACGGCGAATATGCCTGGCGCGGCTGGACTTTCCGCTGGCAGGCGCAACCCGGCGGGCATCAGCTGATGTGCCGGGCGATGGATGCCCTCGGGCAGGTCCAGCCGTTGGAGCCGGAATGGAACTATCTGGGCATGGGCAACAATGCCGTGCAGACGGTGCCGGTGACTGTCCGTCCGTGAAAGCAGCATCCGGACGCGGTAATATTCCGGTTCATGGCTCTGCCCGGCCCGCCGGCCCGCTCGGAACACCCTCGGCCTGCAACTGTGTGGAGAACTCCCGGGGAAACCAGAATTCTCCTGATTGCTATTCTGGCCTCCTTTGTTGCCTTCCTCGACGCCTCCGTCGTCAACGTGGCGCTGCCGGCCATTGGCCGGGACCTCGGCGGAGGCCTGGCCGTCCAGCAATGGGTGGTGGGCGGCTATCTACTGTCCCTGGGCGCGCTGATCCTGGTCGCAGGTGCCCTGTCCGACGTGTTTGGCAGGATCCGGATCCTGCGGCTGGGGCTGATGGTCTTTGGGGTGGCTTCGGTGGCTTGCGCGGCGGCGCCGACGGCAGCCGGCCTCGTGGCCGCACGGATCGTGCAGGGCGCCGGCGCGGCGCTGCTGGTGCCCGCTTCGCTGGCCTTGATCACCATGACCTTCGCGGGCAGAGAGCAGCACAGGGCGATCGGCGTCTGGACCGGCTGGACCGGCACGGCCTACATCATCGGCCCGGTTTTCGGTGGCCTGCTGGTGGACTCGGTGGGCTGGCGGGCGGTCTTTGCCGTGAACCTACTGCCCATCGCCGCCACCTTCTGGCTGATGGCCCGGCTGGCAGATCCGCCCCGGCCCGAGCCGAGGGCACCGATCGATGTCCCGGGCGCGTGCCTCGCCGCCGGCGGACTCGCCGGATCGGTGTTCGCGCTGATCGAGCAGCAACGGCTCGGCTGGGCAGACCCACGCGTTCTGGTCCCGCTGGTAGCCGGGCTGATAAGTCTGGGGCTGTTTGTGTGGTGGGAACACCGAAGGCGCTACCCGATGATGCCGCTGCAGATATTCGGCATTCGTAACTTCGGCGTCGGTAACATCGCCACCGCGGGGGTCTATGCCGGACTGGCCCTGGGCCTGTTCGCGCTGCCGGTCTTTTTGCAACAGGCCGCCGGCTTCAACGCTGCCGCCGCCGGTCTGGCGACCTTGCCAATGAGCGTTCTCTCACTCGCCCTTGCCGCCTGGTTTGGCCGGCTCTCGGGCCGCTACGGGCCGCGCCTGTTCATGTCCGCGGGCCCACTGCTGGCCGGGACCGGGTTCCTGCTCATGATGTCCGCGCACGAGCCGCTGGACTTCTGGCAGCAAATCCTGCCGGGCGTGCTGCTGGCGGGCCTCGGCCTGGCGGTCACCGTCTCTCCGCTGACCGCCGCGGTGCTCGGCGCTGTAGCGGCGGAACGCAGCGGGATCGCCTCCGCGGTGAACAACGCGGTGGCCCGCATTGCCGGGCTGGTGGCCATCGCCGCAGCCGGCACCATCACCGGCGGCATGCTGGACTATGCAGGGTTCCGCCGCGCCGCCCTGGCCGCTGCCCTGCTGCTCTTCGCCGGCGGTGTGGTCTCCGCCGTCGGCATCCGCAACCGGCCCTAGCTGGGCAGGACTACACCACGGAAAAATCCCCCGGCAGGATGGTCCGGCCGGTCAGCGCCAGCAGGACCAGTGCGCCGTCCCCGCGTTCGGAGGCGATCTGAATAGCCAGCCGGCCGGCTTCCAGTTCCACGTCCTTGGGCAGTTCGGCCACCAGCCCGCACGCTCGGGAAAGGTCAAGGGTGTGCACGGCCAGTTCGAAGATCCGGGTCGGCAGGTAGTCGCGGAAGCGCATTCCGCCGGCGGCCGTTTCGATGATCCGGTCTTCTGCCAGCGGCAGCGTGTTCTCCAACTGGGCCAGCAACCGGTCCACCATGTCCACCGGATGCGCCCCCAACTCCTGGCCTGCCGCTATGGCCCGCTCGGTGACCCGTGGATCATTCGCCAGACCGGTGGCCAGGTAGTAGTCTGCGGCAGACTCAACCTGCACCTTTTCGGCCGGACGTCCCAAGTACGTCAGCACCGTGGACAGGGCGCGGTTGGTGTGCCCGGCCAGGGTCCTGACGGTCCAATCATCCAGTCCGGGCGCGTTCCACGCGGTAGACGGCACGTTGGCCAGGACTTCACGGAAGTAGCGTCCCGCGGACAGAAAAGTTGCCGCCGATTCGATCATGCGCCCATGCTAAGGCCGGCGGCTGTCCACGACCAGCGTTTCGGCGCGCCCCGGTTCGGTCCGGTCGCGAACGACGGGAGCCTCAGGCCAGGCGCCGCATGTCCTTCCGCCACGCCGGCGCGGGGACGGCGACCTCTTCCCACAGGGCCTGCCATCCGCGGTGGACGCGGTTGCTGGCCGCGATCAACTCGCCCAATTCCGCTTCGATTTCCGCCTGGCAAGCATCCGTATCGATGTCGCTCCAGTCACAGGGTGTTGACATAATCCGGGCCTCCTTCACAGTAAGCTTCCTTCGATCCTACGGATGCCCCGCTCCGCCGGCCATGGGGAGAACTACCCATGGCCTGCCACCGGGACGAACAGGGCCCGTGCGCCGGCCCGAATCGGCTGCACTAGGCTTGAAACCATGGCACCCGAGACCCACGCCGAGAGCATCGCCCCGATTCTGACTCCGGAAGGCTGGGAACTGCTGAACTCGCTCGGCCCGTACTCCGAGGCCGAGAGCCTGCACACCGGAACCGAACTGCGCAAGGCCGGCCATTCCCCCGAACTCGTCGCCGCCGCGATGACGCAATCGCGCCTGCGGGCCAAGGCCGAGGCGAAATTCGGCCCGTTCGCGGAGAAGATGCTCTTCACGCAGGCCGGGCTGGAACAGGCCACCCGACTGAACATCGCGGCACTGCACGCCCAGCGGTTCCAGGCTGCCGGGGTGGAACACGTTGCGGACCTCGGCTGCGGAATCGGCGCGGACTCCATGGCTCTGGCCACCCTGGACCGCAGGGTCACCGCCGTCGAACGTGACGAGACCACCGCCGCGGTGGCTACCATCAACCTGATGCCCTGGCCGGAGGCGACGGTGGTCAACGCCGAAGCCGAAGACGTGGACCTGACCGGGATCGACGGCGTGTGGCTGGATCCGGCGCGGCGGACCACAACGACCTCGGGCACCACGCGGATCTTCGATCCGGAGGCGTTCTCGCCCCCGCTGTCCTTTGTGGAAGAACTTGCCGACCGGGGCCTGCCGGTGGGCGTCAAGATGGGTCCGGGAATCCCCCACGATGCTCTGCCGGAGAACTGCGAGGTGCAATGGGTTTCCGTCAACGGGGACGTCATCGAGGCTGCGCTGTGGTTCAACACGCTGGCCCGACCGGGCGTGCGGCGTGCCGCCCTGGTGGTTGGTGCCGGCGGCACCGCCGAACTGACCAGTGCCATCAGCTTCGACCCGGCGCACCAGGACGTACAGACCGGCCCGGCAGAGGGCTACCTCTACGAGCCCGACGGCGCAGTGATCCGCGCGGGGCTGGTCGCCGACCTTGCCCGCGGCCTGGCTGGACACCTGCTCGATGAGCACATCGCCTACATCTGCGCTCCGGAGCTGCAGGAAACCCCGTTTGCCCGCGCGTATAAGGTGCTGGAGGTCAAGCCCTACAACGTCAAGAAGCTCAAGGCGTGGGTGAAGGCCAACCACATCGGCACACTGGAGATCAAAAAGCGCGGCACCTCGGTCACCCCGGACGAGTTGCGCAAAGCCCTGTTGACCGGTTCCGGCAAGGGACCAAACAAGGCCACGCTGGTGCTGACCCGGATGGGCGAGGACCGGGTGGCGATCGTCGTCGAGCCCCTTCCGTCCGCCGGCGGCCGCAGCCGTGAGCGCGCGGCCAGGCCCTGACGCACTAGAATCAAATCAGTGTCGCCGCCCGTTCTGCGCGAGACGTGCATCTCCGGCGGCAGCCGGTACCGCCAGATACGGAGCAGCGTTTGAACATCGATTTCGCCCAGTCCGCCCAATCTTCTTTGGGGGTCGAGTGGGAGTTGGCCTTAGTGGACGCACAAACCGGCGAGCTGGTCTCCGTGGCCGAACGGGTGCTGGATGCTGTCCGCGCCGGCCATCCTGAGCTGAAAGACGACGACGAGCACCCGCATGTGAAGCAGGAGCTGCTGCTGAACACGGTTGAGCTCGTCACCGGCGTCTGCAATACCGTCGGCGAGGCCAAGGCCGACCTGAGCAGCGCGATGACAGCGGTCCGCGACGTGACCGACCCGATGGGCGTGGAACTTTTCTGCGCCGGCAGCCATCCGTTTGCCGCCCCGCGGTCGCAGCCGGTGACGGACAAGGCGCGCTATGCCAAGCTGATCGACCGCACCCAATGGTGGGGCCAGCAGATGGTGATTTACGGCGTACACGTGCACGTTGGCCTGGACCACCGGGACAAGGCGCTGCCGGTGCTGGACGGACTGCTCAACTATTTCCCGCACTTCCAGGCCCTCTCCGCCTCATCCCCGTTCTGGGCCGGAGAGGACACCGGATACGCCTCGCAGCGCGCGCTGATGTTCCAGCAACTGCCCACCGCCGGCCTGCCGTTCCAGTTCCCCAGCTGGGCGCTGTACGAAGACTATGTGCAGGACATGTTCACCACCGGGGTGATCGACACGATCAGCGAAATCCGCTGGGACATCCGGCCGGTTCCCGCGCTGGGAACCATCGAAATGCGGGTCTGCGACGGCCTGTCGACGCTGCAGGATGTCGGTGCCATCGCCGCACTCACCCAGTGCCTGGTGGACGAGTTCTCCACCGCACTGGACAACGGCTGGGCCATCCCCACGATGCCCCCTTGGCACGTGCAGGAGAACAAATGGCGGGCCGCCCGCTACGGCATGGACGCCATCATCATCCTCAACGCCGCCGGCAAGGAAATGCTGGTCACCGAACATTTGCGCGAGCACGTGCTGAACCGGTTGGAACCGGTGGCCCGCAAGCTTGGCTGCAGCAACGAACTGGCAGACGTGGAGAAGATCATCGATGCCGGTGCAGGCTACCAGCGCCAGCGACAGGTGGCCGCCGAACACGACGGCGACCTGCGCGCCGTCGTGCTCGATGCGGTTCGTCAGCTTCGCGGGTCCAACTGACCGGGTATGCTCACAGCCCGCTGGCCCGGCGCCGACGGTCGTGGCTGCCGCGCAGGTCGCGGTTCAGCCGCCGGTCACCGTGGTAGAGGATGGAACCGAAGTCGATTTCCTCGGCAGTCTTGGGAATCACCACCGGTTCGACAGGCTTCGACTTCTTGGGCTCGACGTAGAGCCAACTGATGGTCCCCAGCGCGATGTCCACCAGCGAGTTCTTGATCCCAATGTAGGAGTGGATCGCGTAGGTGGCCAGGCTGGCGTTAAGTGCGGCGAAGGCCGCATTGCCCCAGTTGCCGGCCATGACGTCCCGATAGAGCGTCAGCAACGAGAACGCCACCATCAGGTACGGGATCAGCACGTACAGGGCCGGTGCCGCCGTGCGGTCCTTGACCTTCGGCGTACGCACGAACGGAATCTTCTCGCCGGTCAACGCCTGCTGCATCGATTTGAAGACGCCGGCCAGGTTCACCGGCAGCATCACCAAGTTGAATCCGTAGATGCGGAAGATGTCGCTGAACCGGTGGCCGCAGTCGCGCAGGTCGCTGCCCATGGCCAGGAAGTAGGGCAAGGCCGCGACGAACACCACCGGGCTCAGCAGCCGGCTGTCATACGGGTAGGCCAGCAGGAAGACCAGGCCAAAACTGGCCCAGGCGATCGAGGCCATGTAGTTCACCTTCATGAACACTTCGCGGACCAGGATCCGCTCGTGCCGGTGGCGCCGCTCAACCAGTTGCGACCACAGCTTGGGCAGGATCAGCAAGCCGCCGTTGGCCCACCGCCGCCGCTGCACCACCAGCGAGCCGAAGTCGGGCGGGGTGGCGCTGTAGCTCAGCCGCTCCGGGTAGTTGGCCAGCTTCCAGCCGTGTGCGCCCAAGTCGATGCTGGACTCGGTATCTTCGATGACCGTCCGGTCCTGGATATAGGTGCGGATCTCGAATCCGCCTACCGTCTCCACCTCGACGATGTCTTCCAGCGCCTCCTTGCGGATCACTGCATTGGCGCCCACCCAGAAGGTGGCCCCGTAGTAGGTCATGCCCTGATGCAGGATGTGCTGGATGTCGGTGGTCGCGCCGGCTACCCGCTCAATGCGCGTGGGAGCCCCGCGGAAGGCGGAGTAGGGCGTCTGGGTGACCGCAACACGTTCATTGCCCGGGGACTCGAGGAAGTAAACCAGCCGCAGGCAGTAATCGCGCAGCAACTGGGAGTCGGCGTCCAACGTCAGCAGATAGCGGGTGTCCGGGATGTCGAGGTCCGCATCCTCGCCCTCCGGCACCTGCCTCAGGACGGTGTCGCCGGCGGCGTCCTCCACCGTCCAGCGCTGGCCCATCAAGGAGATGTACGAGTTCAGGTTCATCGCCTTGTTGGCCTCGTGCGAGAGGTTCGCGTAGCGCTTTCGCTCGAACGTCTCGGTTTTCACGCTGAACGTCCGCACCAGGCGCAGGTGCAGCTCCTCGATCCGTTCGGGGGCCAGCTCCGCCGATTGGGCGGCCGCAGCCTCCAGCGCCAGCAGCACCAGCCGGAGTTCACGCGCTAGCCCCATGACCACCAGGTCCACGAAGAACTCGTCCACGTGGTCCTCGATGCGCTCCGCCTCGGCGAACTCCTCCAGCCAGACGGCAGCCGCCTGGTATTCGCTGATCAGTCGCTTCAGATCGGACGACGGCGCGTGGTCGCCATTGCGGAACGCGGCCAGGGCGGCGCGGGCACGTCCGGCCGGCTCCCGCAGCCTGTCGCTGATCTCGGTCTGCAGGGCACGAGTGCGCTCCAGCCGTTGGATGACGGCGGGATCGGTGGGGAAGGGCGGGTCGTCCAGCAGCAGCACCACGCGCAGGTCGGGGAATTCCTGCAGCGCCGCGGACCAGAGAGTGGCACGGACGATCTCCGGCTCTTCGGCGTACGACGGCACCAGGACGGTCACCCCGTCGTCGTAGCGGGCAAAGTGGCGGTCCAACTCGCCGCGCGGGACGCGCTGGTGGTCGCGGAACCGGTACAAGGCACCTTGCCGTGCCAGCAGGTACATCAAGGCGGAAAACGTCAGGAACGTAACCACCGTCAGGTAGGAGGCAGCCTCCAGTTGAAACCTGAAGCCCGCACCCGGGTTGTTGGCGAACTGGCGCAGGATGGTGGTGACCACGTAGACGATCCAGGCCGTGACTGTGGTGATAATGCCCAGCCGTCCCAGCACGATCTTCCGCCCGGTCGGCTTCGGGTGCACGATGGACATCGGCTCCGACCGCTTTTCGGCACCCCACTGGCGGCGCCGCGGCGCGGGGTCCGCGACCGGAGCGATCGGCTCCGGGTGAGCGATGGGCATGGTGTCTAGCATGAAAACCCCCAACAAACAGGACGAAACAGGGCAGAGCGGTGGTGCTCTGCCCTGGTGGATCCTTGACCGGCGGAACGAACACCGGTGTTCCATAGTCTAGAGGCCCGCGGCGCGCAACTTTACAACGTTTAAACGTGATTAACAACACTATTTCTGGCGTGTCGCCCCGTAGTGACTACCTGTTACCGTACTGACATGGATTCCAGAGTGCGGAATCAGTAGTTGGGGAGAACAATGTCGAAGAGATTTCCGGGCCGCCGCCTGTCCTGGCTGCGGCTCGGTGTGCTGATCACCGCAACCGCCGCCATCGTGGCAGCGGCGGGGGTCGGCTGGGGCCAGTTCACCGATGCCCGCGCCGCCGCGGGCAAAGCCTCCTGGTTTGCCGGCTACGTGGACGCCACAGCTACGCCGTTCTACAGCTTTGAGAATCCTTCCAGCGATGCCGAGCGCAGCGTCATCCTCTCCTTCATTGTGGCCGACCCCGAAGCGTCCTGCACACCGTCCTGGGGAGGCTTCTACGGATTCGACGAAGCCCAAGCCACCATGGACCTGGACCGGAGGGTTGCCCGGTTGGCGGATACCGGCGGACACATCGGCATTTCCTTTGGTGGCCTGCTGAACAAGGAACTCGCCACCAGCTGCACCGACCCGGCCGCACTGAAGCGGGCGTACAGCCAGGTGCTGGATCGCTACAACGTGGACATGGTTGATCTGGACATCGAAGGCGACAACCTCGCAGATACCGCGGCCGGCGAACGCCGCGCCACGGTCATGGCCCAACTGGCCGCAGAGCGGGATGCAGCCGGCAAGGACCTGGATATTTGGCTGACGCTGCCGGTTGCCCCGCATGGCCTGACCGATGAGGGCATCCGCACGGTTGAGCAAATGCTCGCCGCCAAGGTGCCGCTGGCCGGGGTCAACTTGATGACCATGGACTACGGCCAGAGCCGGCAGCCGGACCAAAGCATGCTCGATGCCTCCATCCAGGCGGCGCGGTCGGCACACGTCCAACTCCAGGCAGCCTACCGTGAGGCCGGACTGGAATCGGGCGAACGGACGGTCTGGAGCAAGATTGGCCTGACCCCGATGATCGGCCAAAACGATGTGCCGGGCGAGATCTTCAGCCTGGATGATGCCACCGGCCTGAACGCCTTCGCCTCGGAGGTCGGTATCGGCCGGATGTCCATGTGGTCCCTGAACCGCGACGCCACCTGCAGTGCCAACTATGGGGACGTGACCAAGGTTTCCGACAACTGCAGCGGCGTGGAGCAGCAGGAGAGCAGCTACGCTGCCGTGCTGGGCCAGAACCTGGGCGGCCTGCCCCGGGCCGTCAGTGAACCGGATCCCACTGCCTCCGCCGCTGCGCCGGAAGGCACGCCCGCCGCGTCCGCTCCCGAGATCGTGGACGACCCGGCGACCAGCCCCTACCCGATCTGGAACAGCGAGGCTGCGTACGTGGCAGACGAGCGCATTGTCTGGCACCGCAATGTTTACAAGGCCAAGTGGTGGACGCGCGGCGATATCCCCGACGATCCCACCGCGACGGCAGAAGTGACCCCGTGGACATTGATCGGGCCGGTCCTTCCGGGCGAGACTCCGCAGCCTGTGGTCACGGCCCCGGCTGGAACGTTCCCGGAGTGGAAGATTGACACCATCTACCTCAAGAGCGACCGCGTCCAACTCGAAGGCCGCGTGTTCGAGGCGAAGTGGTGGACCCAGGGCGACAGCCCCGAGGCCGCCCTGCAAGGATCGGACAGCACGCCGTGGCTGGTCCTGACCAACGAAGAAGTGGCCAAGCTGCTCTCCGACCTCCAGAAGTAGCGGCTGCCCTGTAACGGGACCTTGCCCGGGTCGGGCAGGGCCCGTTACAGGTGCACGCTGGTGACCGGCATGGAGGAATCCGGCGCGAACTCGATGCCGGACGGCTGGCCGCCGGCCATCACCACCTGGGCGCCAAGCGCGGCGACCATGGCTCCGTTGTCGGTGCACAGCGAGACCGGCGGCACCCGCAGCGAGATACCGTGTGCAGCGCAGCGCTCTTCCGTCAGCGCGCGCAGCCTCGAGTTCGCCGCCACTCCGCCGCCCAGCAGCAGGTTGCTGATGCCGTGCTCGGTACAGGCCAGCATGGCCTTGGCGATGATCACGTCCGCCACCGCCTCCTGGAAGGACGCCGCGATGTCGGCCACCGGCAGGGGCTCGCCCGCGGCTTCGAACTGCTCCACGCAACGGGCCACGGCCGTCTTCAGGCCGGAGAAGGACCAGTCGTAGCGGTGCGGCCCGGGCGCCTCCGCCGACCCCATGTACTTGGGCTGGCTCAGCCCGCGCGGGAAGCGGATCCGCTTCGGATCGCCCTCGCGGGCCAGCTTGTCGATAGCCGGACCACCGGGATAACCCAACCCGAGGATGCGGGCCACCTTGTCGTACGCTTCGCCGGCCGCGTCATCGATGGTGGAGCCGAGCAGTTCCACGTCGTCGGTCAGGGAGCGCACGCGCAGGATCTCCGTGTGGCCGCCGGACACCAGCAGCGCGCCCAGATTCTCCGGCAGCACTCCCCCGTCCAGCACGCCGACACCCACGTGGGCCACCAGATGGTTGATCGCGTACAGCGGCTTACCGGTGGCCAGCGAGAGCGCCTTGGCTGCACAGACGCCCACCATCAGCGCGCCGGCCAGACCGGGCCCCGACGTCACTGCTAGTGCGTCCACCTCGTCCAACGTGACGCCGGCGGTCTCCAGCGCCTGCTCCAGTGTGGGGATGAACGCGTCCAAATGGGCGCGCGAGGCGATCTCCGGGATTACCCCGCCGAAGCGAACGTGCTCGTCCATCGAGGAGGAAACGGTGTTCGCCAGCAGGGTGTCGCCGCGGACGACGCCAACGCCGGTTTCATCGCAGGAGGATTCGATCCCCACCACCAGCGGCTGGGTGCGGTTCATCGGCTCTCCTCCGTCGTTTTCGGTTGCTCGTCTGCGGTGCCCGCCGCTGCGGCGTCCCGGCCGGGCATGCCGGCCCAGTCCTTGAGATGCAGCCGCATGATCAGCGCGTCGGTTCCGCCGCGGTAGTAGCGCGGCCGCACGTGGATCTGTTCAAAGCCGAACCAGCGGTAGAGCCGCTGCGCCCGCGGATTGTCCGCGCGCACTTCCAGCAGCACGTCCTCCACCCGCTGTTCTGCGGCCTGCTCGATCAGCAGGGTCAGCAGCCTGCTGCCGATCCCCTGCCCCTCGCGCTCGGGCACCACGGCAATGGTCTGCACATCGGCGATCGGCCGCACACACATCAGGCCGGCATAGCCGATGACTCCGCCGAGCGCATCGACGGCCACGTAGTAGCTTCGGGTGTCCTGCGCCAGTTCCTCATAGAACATTTCGGTGGGCCAGGCATCGGCCGGAAAAAGTTTCTGCTCCAGGGCGTCCACCGCCGGAATATCGGCCTCGGTCATCGCCCTGATCCGGCCCGCGGGCTGCGCGGCGGCGGTCACAGTGCGCGCTTCCGCGGTCCGGGGACCTTCGCGTCGGATTCGCGCAGGTACAGCGGCGCGGTGTCCAGCAGGTCCAGCCCCTTTTCCAGCTTGACGACGGCGGTGCGGCCCAGCGCTTCGGCCGTCGGCTGGGTGCCGCTGTACTCGGTGACGCCGCGCAGCTGCTCCGGGTACAACCCTGCGCCCATCCCGTAAACCGGCAGGTCCGGGACCTCGGACGGTGCGGCGACGTGCGGGCCGTCCAGCAGTTCATGTGTGCCGCCGGTGCTGCGGTAGCGCGCCCAGTACACTTCCTTGCGCCGGGCGTCGGTCGCCACCACGAATTCGTCTACGCCGGCGCGCCACGCGTCCAGCGCGGCATCCACGGCGATGGCATCCAGGCTCATCACGCCGTGCAGCGGTTTGCCCCAGGCGAAGGCCAGCGACCGAGCGGTGGCAATGCCGGAGCGCAGGCCCGTGAACGGCCCCGGGCCCACGCCCACCACCAAGGCGTCGATGTCTGCGCCGGCGACGTCCGCCGTCGTCATGATCTTGCCGATTCCGGGGGCCAGCACTTCGGCGTGGCTGCGGGTGTCCTCGGTGGCGAAGGCGGCCAGGGTCTCTCCTTGTCCGGTCAGCAGCGCGGCGCTGGCGATGGCGGAGGTATCAACGGAGAGGATCAGCACGCATCAATTTTACTTGAGGTCTACCGCCGTCCATCCCATCGGCCCCGGCGCCCGCAGGTCTGCGGGCGGGCCGAGCGGTCACGACGGCGGCTGGCCGGCAATATTCACCATCCACTGGACGCCGAACTTGTCGGTGCACATGCCGAAGGTGTCGCCCCAGGGAGCCTGCTGCAGCGGTTCGGTGACATCGGCGCCGTCGATCAGCTTGTCCCAGTAGCCGCGCAGTTCGGCCTCGTTGTCTCCGCTGAGCGAGAGCGAGTGACTGGAACCGGGGGTGTAGTCCATGTTGTTGGGCGTGTCCGCGGCCATCAGCACCAGGCCGCGCTCGGTGGCCAACTGCGCGTGCATGATCTTGTCGATCTCCGCCGGGTCGTCGCTGGCGTGGAAGTCGCCGAAGGTATTCAGCGTCAGTTCGCCGCCGAACACCGACTGATAAAAGGTCATGGCCTCTTTGGCCTGGTCGCGGAATCCCAGGTACGGGGTCAGCGCTGTCTCCATGGTTGGCCTCCTCGCGGGTCTGCTCTCGCCCTCGATTATGGACCTGTGCCCGGGGGCAGTGAAGAGCGCATGCACCTGCGGCGCCTCCCGCTGCGCTAAATCGTCCGGAACGCCCTGCGGCTCCAGGCTGCGGCGTCAGGCGAAGATGTACGCTGCCCAGCGCGGCCCGTAGGCCGCCATCCGGATCAGCCGGGGCTCGCCGTCGTCGGGCTCTTCAAAATCCAGTACGACGTCGGTGCTCGCCTGCGTGCCCGCGGCGCCTTCGGCCGGGCGGTTCACCAAGTCGGCCCCGCTGGGCCGGACCAGCGAAATGTCCAGCCAGCTGTCGGAGAGATGCTCCACCCGGCCGCGGCCCCACTCCACCACCGTGACGGCCTCGTCCATGGTGTTCTCCAGGTCGATGTCGTCGATCTCGCCCTCGGACTCCAGCCGGTAGGCGTCCACGTGGACCAGGTCCGGGCCGCCGTTCATGCTCGGATGGCTGCGTACCAGGACGAAGGTGGGCGAAATGATGCCCGGCCGGACGCCGAGTCCCTCCCCTAGGCCCTGGGTAAAGGTGGTCTTCCCCGCGCCCAGCTCGCCGCTGAGCACCACGAGGTCGCCGGCCCGGAGTACCCTGCCCAGCCGGGCTGCAAGCTCCTGCGTCTCCGCCGCGGTGCCCACATGGAACTCGCGTTCCCACACCGGCGTGGCGTGTTGCTCGGGGGCCACGCCTGCCGCGCCCGGCTGGCCCGCTTCGCCGGTCATGCCGCCGCCGGTCATGCCAGCACTGCGCCGGCGTCCCCGGCGCTGTCCGTGTTCCGGTCGTCCGCCGCGGGCAAGGCGGCGCGGACCTGGGCGGCTGCGGCGGCCTGTTCCGCCGCGGACGCGGTAAGCCCCGCCGCTTCCGCCATGGGAGCGGCTTCCCCGCCGTCGTCCTGGTCCTCGGCGGTCCCGGTGTAGTAGCGCGGGACGCGCGGGCTCACCCGGGTGACAATCTCATAGTTGATGGTGCCGGCGGCGACCGCCCAGTCGTGGGCATCGGGAACATCCGGGCCCGGGCCGAAGACGATCACTTCCTCGCCGGTGAGGTCGCGGGCGTTGCTGGTCCGCAAATCCACCACGAACTGGTCCATGGCCACCCGTCCCACCACGTCGTAGCGCTTGCCCTCGATGGCCACCTGGACGCCGGAGGCGCTGCGCGGGATGCCGTCTGCATAGCCCAGCGGCACCAGGACCAGCGTGGTGGGCTCGGTGGTCAGGTAGTTCAGCCCATAGGAGACGCCCTGGCCGGGCGGTACCTGCTTGCAGTTGGCCACCCGGGCGCGCAGCGTCATGGCCGGCACCAGCCCCAGTTCCTCGGGGCTCTGCCCGTCAAAGGGCGACAGCCCGTAGATGCCCAGGCCCACGCGGACCATGTCGAAGTGTGCATCCGGGCGGCTGAGCGTGCCGGGCGTGTTGGCCAGGTGCCGGACCTCCAGATCCAAGCCGGCGTTCTCTGCCACCGCCACAGCCTCCCGGAAGCGGTCCACCTGCTCGTCCGTCTCGGGACGGTGCGGTTCATCGGCAACGGCCAAGTGGGAGAACACGCCCACCACGCGCAGCAGCCCCTGTTCCTGGTACTCCACGGCCCGGTTGACCAGGTCTTCCCAGAGCGCCGGCGGACAGCCGTTGCGGCCCAGGCCGGTGTCAATCTTCAGGTGCACGCGCGCGGGACGTTCCAGCTGTCGGGCGGCCTTGACCACCGGTTCCAGCTCCCAGCCGGAAACGCCCACGTCGATCCCCGCCTCGATGCCGGCGGCGAAGTCGGTATCCGGGGTGTGCAGCCAGGCCAGGATGGGGGCGTCGATGCCCGCTTCCCGCAGGGCCAGACCCTCGGTGAAGTGGGCCACGCCCAGCCAGCCGGCACCGGCTTCCAGTGCGGCGCGGGCCACGGGAATGGCGCCGTGGCCGTAGGCGTCCGCCTTGACCACCGCCATCACGCGGGCGGGGGCTGCGATCTCACGCAGGTGCCGCACGTTGGCGCGGATCGCGTCCAGGTTGATGACGGCTTGACGGTCATAGGGCAGCGGTGACGTTGTAGAGCTCACGGATTTATTCTCCCATCCGAAGCTTGCTTTCCAGCTGAAGGGTTACGCGGAGCACGGGCACCGCATGGGACACGCCGGCAGGGCCCTTCGACCGGGCCGCGGATTCACGCGGCAAGGATGCGTGGTTTGCCCTAGCTGGCACAATACAAGCAAGGGTCGCGTCCCGGGCTCGGGTCCGCCGATTGTTATCCAATGTCAATGTTCGGGGGAAGCGGTGGCAACACTTGCCATTCTGGGCGGCGGCGGGTTCCGCGTGCCGCTGGTCTACCGTGCGCTGGCCGAGGGGCCGGCGGCGGGACTGGTGGACCGGCTGGTACTCCACGACGTGGACGCGGGCCGCCAGCAGGCGATCGCCCGGGTGCTGGCGGACGCTCCGCTGCCCGGGGGCGTCCGGCCGCCGAGGATTGAGTCCGCGCGCAGCCTCGACGACGCGCTGGCCGGATCCGACGTCGTCTTCTCAGCCATTCGTCCCGGCGGCACGCAGGGCAGGACGCAGGACGAACGCATTGCCAGCCGGCTGAACCTGCTGGGTCAGGAGACCACCGGAGCGGCAGGCATTGCCTGCGGCCTGCGTGCAGTCCCCGCCGCACTGGATATCGCCAACCGGCTGCGCGAGCTGAGCCCCGGCGCGTGGCTGATCAACTTCACCAATCCCGCCGGGCTGGTCACCGAAGCCCTGCTGCCGGTGCTCGGCCACCGGGTGATCGGCATCTGCGACACGCCCCTCGGGCTGGTCCGCCGCTCCGCCAAGGCCGCCGGTGCCCCGCTTCGCCGCGGCTCGTTGGCGGGAGTGGACTATGTGGGGTTGAACCATTTGGGGTGGCTGCGCGGATTGGAGCGCGACGGCGGGGACCGCCTTCCGGAGTTGCTCGCCGACCCCGGCAGGCTGCAGTCGTTTGAGGAGGGCCGCATCTTTGGGACCCGGGAATTGCAGATCCTCGGCGTCATCCCCAATGCCTACCTGTTCTATTACTACTTCCGACGCGAAGCCACTATGGCGCTGGCCGGGGCGGCCCAGACCCGCGGCGAGTCCATCCACGAACTGCAGCAGGAGTTGTACGGCAGGCTGCAGGCCTCCGGAACGCCGTACGCGGAATGGGAAGACGCCCTGCGGCGCCGTGAGGAAAGCTACCTGTCCGAGGCCCGCGAGATCGGCGTTTCCCGCGATGAGGAGGATCGAGCCGCAGGCGGCTACGAGCACGTTGCGCTGGACGTGATGCGTGCCCTGCTAACCGGCGAGCGCAGCGAGCAGATCCTCAACGTCCGCAATGCCGGGACCATCCCGCAACTGCCGGAGGACGCCGTCATCGAGGTACCCTCGGAGGTCGACGCGGAAGGCGCCCGTCCCCTGCCGGTGAAGCCGCTGAGCCTGCACCAAGCCGGCTTGATGACCCAAATCAAAGCAGTGGAGCAGGAAGTCATCCGCGGCGGGCAGGGCGACCGTGCTGCCGCGCTGCGGGCCTTTATGATCCACCCGCTGATCACCTCCGGCCACGTGGCCCATCGGCTGCTCGAGGCCTACGAACAGGCCCACGGATACCGCTGGAACTGAGATGGAACAGGGGCCGGGCACCAGCGGTTCAGCGTCGAGAGTCCCGACCGTGGTCCAGGCTGCGGCCTTCTTACTGGCACTGGCGGCCAGCGCCGCCGCCCTGTTCCTGCCCACGGTCGTGCAGGAGACGGTGTCCGGCTCCCCCGGAGCCGAGCCGGAACGCAGCATCGAAACGCTCACGCTGCTCCAGGCCAGTCCGGGGACCATCCTCATTCCGCTGGCTGTTCCGCCGCTGTTGACGCTGCTTCCGCTGCTGGTTCCCCGCCGCGCTGCCTGGCTGGCCGGCATCATCTGCTGCGCCTTGTTGTTTGGGTTCATCGCGCTGGCCACGGCAACGGTTGGCTGGTTCTACCTGCCCGCTTTCGCCACAGCGGTTGTGGCCGTTTTCCTGCGCAACGCAGCCCGGGCCGCCCGCCATCCGAAGGCCGGCTGAGCGAGCCTCGCCGCCGCCGGCTTCCTGGGACATAATCACCACATGGACTTCGTTGGCGGCCTGATCGCCGTGGGCCTGGTGGCGTTGATCATCGCCGCGACCGTGGCGATGGCGTCCCGGCCGTGGCGTGGCGGTCCGGGGTCTTCGGGGCTCTCCGGCATGTTCGGCGCGATGGAGGAGATCTTCGCCCCGGGCCGCTACGAGGCGCGGATCGAACAGGAACGGCAGCAGCAAGCTCCGGCCCCCGCCCCGATCCCCGGTGACAAGCCCAAACCCGGCGACCAGAGCGAGGCCGGCGGCCCCGCCGACCGCGACGACGGAAACAGCCCGCAAGGCTGAGGCCCCGCCGGAACTGCCTGCCGGCCGGGCAACGCGTGGTCCGGATCGACCGCCGACGGCGCTGGCGCCGGCGGTCGGAACGGTGGCAAGGTAAGTGCATGCCCACCGAGGACGATGCGCGCCGCCTCTGCCTGGCCCTGCCCGGTGTCACCGAACGGTCCAGCTGGGGCCGGCCGGCGTGGTTCGCGAAGACGCTCATGGCCCGCATCTGGGAGCCGGGCGTGCTGACCGTCAAGACCGAGGAACGGGAGGCCCTGGCCGGCACGCATCCGGACGTTTTCTTCTGGACGCCGCATCATGACCGGTCGCCGCAACTGGTGCTCCTGCACTTGGCCAAGGTTTCACCGGCCGAGCTCGAAGAACTGCTTGACGAATCGTTCAGGATCGCCGGCGGCCGGCACCTTCCCTGAGGGATGGTGCCGGCCGCCGGCAGTTGATTCGGGTCCGCGTTCCTAGCGGACTCCGGCCGCGAGGGCCTGGTCCTGCTCGGGCGTTTCCACCTGCTGAACCAGCTTGGCGCCTTCCACGTCCACGTCCGGCAGGATCTTGTCCAGCCACCGGGGCATCCACCATGCGGCCTTGCCGAACAGATGCATGGCCGCCGGGATCAGCGTCATCCGGACCACGAAGGCGTCCAGCAGCACACCCAGTGCCAGCGCGAAGCCGATCGGCCGGACCATGGTCAGATGGGAGAAGATGAACCCGGCGAAAACGGAGACCATGATGATGGCCGCGGCCGTGACCACCTTGGCGCCGTGGTTGAAGCCGCTGACCACGGCGGCCCTGGCGTCTTCGCCGTGCGCATACGATTCACGCATACCGGAGACCAGGAACATCTGGTAGTCCATCGCCAGGCCAAAGAGCACGCCGATCATGATCATCGGCAGGAAGCTCAGGATGGGCCCCGGGTCATGCACATCGAACACGTTGCCCATCCAGCCCCACTGATAGATGGCCACGACGGCGCCGAAGCTGGCCCCCAGCGAGAGCAGGAAACCGGCGGTAGCCAGCAGCGGCACCAGGATGGAGCGGAAGACCAGCAGCAGCAGGATCAGCGAGAGCCCGATGACGATGGCCAGGTAGACCGGCATGGCGTCCGCCAGCTTGTCCGACACATCGATCTGCATCGGCGGCTGGCCGGTGACCGAAATCCCGACGCCGGTGCTCGCCTCGAGAGCGTCCGTCTGGGCCCGCAGGTTGTGGACCAGATCCTCGGTGCTTTCGGCGGCCGGGCCTTCCTCCGGAATGACCTGCAGCACCGCGGTGCGGCCGTCCTCGCTGGTGCCGGTCGGAACGGCGGCGGACACATGATCCATGGCGCGCAGTTCCTGCGAGAGCTTCAGCAGCGTCTCGTCCGTCTCAGCCCCCTCCAGTCCGGCCGGCAGGTCGGCCACCACGATCAACGGACCGTTGATTCCTTCGCCGAAGTTTTCGCCCAGCTGGGTGTAGGACTGGTAGGCCGTCGAGTCCGCCGGTTCGGAGCTGCCATCCGGCAGGCCCAGCCGCAGCTCGGCGGCCGGCACTGCCATCATGCCCAGCACGGCCACGCCAGCGATCAGCGCCAGCCACGGGTGTTTGGTGACCGACTTGCCCCAGCTGCGCTTCGGATCGTTGTGGAATTCGTGTCCCGGCGCCGAAACCTGGGCACCGGCGGCCACCGGGCCGGTCAGCCCGGCCTTGGCCCAGGCCCGGTTGGAGAGGATGCGCCGGCCCATGATGGCCAGCAGCGCCGGGGTCAGGGTCAGGGCAACGACGACGGCGACGGCCACCGTTGCGGCTCCGGCCAGTCCCAGCACGGTCAGAAACGGAATGCCCGGCACGGCCAGCGCGGCGAGCGCGATGATCACGGTGAGCCCGGCGAAGAGCACCGCGTTGCCGGAGGTTCCGGTGGCACGGCCGATGGACTCGGCCAGCGGGACACCGGACAGCATCTGGGTGCGGTGGCGGTTCACTATGAACAGCGAATAGTCGATGCCCACGGCCAGCCCGAGCATCAGCGCCAGCACCGGCGAAACGGAACTCATCTCGACCAGACCGCTCAGGGCCATGGTGCCGCCTACCCCGACGCCGACGCCGACCAGCGCCATCAGCAGCGGCAGCCCGGCAGCCAGCAGCGTGCCGAGCATCAACACCAGCACCGCGGCAGCCACGGCAATACCGATGACCTCGGCCGCACCGAACAGGCTGGAAATGTCTTCGACGATGTCCTTGCTGTACTCCGCCTGGAGGCCGGAAACCAAGCCGGCTTCGGTGACTTGCTGGACCTGTTCGCGGTCCTCCTTGGAGACCGACATCATGTCCTGTTCGAACTGGACCTGGACGAAGGCGGCCGAACCGTCCTCGGCTACGAACCTGAGTCCGTCCGATGACTGTTGTTGCAGCTTGGCCGCTTCCAGATCGGCAACCCCGGTCTCATACTCGGCCCGGCCGTCCTCCAGCCGCTGCTCGGCTTCGTCCAGCTGCGCCTGCGCCTCTTCCAGCTGGGCCCGCTGCGGCTCCAGCTGGGCACGGACCTGCTCGGCCATGGCGGTTTGGCCGGCGGCTTCGAGCTGCTCGATCTGTGCCTCCGCGGCCTGTACTTGCTGCAGCCCCGGCTCCAGCTGTGCCTTGCCTGAATCCAGTTCGGCCCGGCCGTCGTCGAGCTTCTGCGCCGCGGCTTCCAGTTTCTCTTCGCCGTCGGCAATTTTCTCCGGTGCGGTGTCCAGCGAGGCCTGCAGGTCCACCGGATCCGTGGCGCGCTTGACCGCGTCCAGGTCGGTCAGGTCCGCGGAGATCTGGGCAATGGCCTCCTCCTGCTTGGCAGTGAATGCCGTGCCGTCCGCCGTCGTGAACACAATGGTGCCGAGTCCGCCGGAGGCGTCCGGCAGTTTCTCCTGCAGCTCGTCCGCCACCGCCTGTGCGGGGGTGCCCGGAATGGTAAAGCTGTTGGACAGCGTGCCCATGAAGGCTGCGACGGAAGCGCCGACGGCCACCATGATTACCAGCCATGCAGAGACAAACCACCAGCGCTTGCGCGCGGCCAGCTTGCCGAGTCTGTAGAGCAGTGAAGCCATGCGATTAGTCCTTGGAGTTGATGTTGAAACCGGTACGCAGCAGGTCGAGGCTCTCCAGCAGTTGCTGCCGGAAGGCCGACGGCGGAGGTGCCTCGCCGTCGGGCGTCTGGGTGGCTGCCATCCGCATGGCAGCCTGGGCACAGGCAATCAGCGATCCGGCGAGCGCGGTGACCGTCAGTTCGCCGGCGCTCTCCGGCAGACGGTGGCGCAGCCCGTCTTCGAGCGACTGCTGGGCCTGGCGCCAGATCTGCAACTGCATGCGTTCAAGCTGCGCGTCGTCGGCACCCATTTGGTAGATCTCGCAGAGCAGCGCCAGCCGTTCCTGGCTAATGTCCCCGCCCAAAGTGGCGAGCACGGCGTCCATGATCGGTTCGTCGGCGGAGCGCTCATCGAGCCGTGCGAAAGACTCTTCCAGGAATTCCTCCACCGGCAGCGTGACCGCTGCCTCGATGGACGGAAAGTAATTGAAGAAGGTCCGACGCGAGACTCCCGCCTCGACGGCCAACTGGTCAACGGTGAAGCCGCCGGGCCCATGCTCGCGGGCGAGCCGCAACGCCGCAGCGGTCATGGCTGCGCGGGTTGCCACCTTGTTCTTTTCGCGCCGCCCCTCCAGAGGGACCCCGCTGTCTACGTTCACCCCCACAGCTTAGAACCAAACTTGCACACCATGCAAAATTGCCCGGTGTGCACGGAGGACGCTTACGTAGGCATCTCCCTCATCGGTACGCGTACATCGGAGCCGCCCTCCCGCGTCAATCGAGTGCGCACCGTTACCAGGCCGGGCGCTGGAACGAATCCGCCGGCAAAGAGGGCCTCGCCCTGCCGAAAGAACGGGGATAGTTCGAGGAAGGTCCGCGGAACAAACCCGAAGGTGGACGCCAGCCCGTCCAGATCGCTCGGCGAGCTCATCTTCATGAGGGCCAGATTGTCGCATTGCGAGATGATGTCCGGGTCGAGCTTGGACGGCCGCTGGGTCGACAGGAGCAGCCACAAACCGAACTTCCTCCCTTCGGCGGCAATTTGGATGATGCGTTCGCGCACGGCTCGCTGCAAAGGGCTGCCAGGCTCGGATGAGCAGAGATTATGGGCCTCATCGATCACGATAAGCAGCGGCTCTCGAGCATCCCGGGCAGCCCAGAGGCTGTCGAGGACGGACAGGACCACCACGAGGGACTCTTCGGCGAAATCGAACCCGCCCAAATCGAGTACGGTAGCGTCCGGTCGGCCGGCGAGGATCTCCGAAGCCGCGGCGTCGTGGCGTGCCCACACGCGCCATTCAGCGAGCCTGAGGTTTTCAATCCGGGATGCCAAGGCATCGGACCCTGGTGATTGGGCCCTCCGCAACTGTTCGACGATGGACTCCGGCTCGGCTCCCCCGATGAAGTTTTCTATATGCAGGAAGTCGTTGTACTCCGCCCGGTCAATCAAGGGGTCTAGGCGCAGTACCGCCGCCTGGGATCGAGTCGACATGGTTGAAAAACGGGCACGCAGCGGCTCCGCTCCCTCGACATTCGGACGCAAGACGCGGACGCTCCGGGAGCCCAGCGGGGCAGCGGACCCGGCCGCTGCTTTGTCGGCCGATTCACCCAGCAGTACGAAGTCTGCGTTGGGGTCGAGAATCACCATCGGCAGCCTGGTCCGCAGCAGTATCTCCTCAAGGACAACGCCCAAGGCATAGGTTTTTCCTGAGCCGCTTTGGCCGCACCAAAACGTATGGCGGTTGAATTTTTTCGGAATCAACCGTGCGTCGAAGCGGTCCGTGTTCGTGAAAGTACCAATCTCCAACAGGGCGCCCGAGGAAGAATGGAGCAACTCGACCAGGCTCCGGTCTGCGGCGGCGATCCGCGCCTCACGAAACCCCGCGGCGGGGACCGGTGTGACCATTCCTTCCGAATTGAAGGAACCTATGATCCGCCCCGAGCCGCTCATGACGCCGCTTTCCCCCATGCGGAGCTGATGGATCTGGCCCATCATCGGCAGCCGGTCGGGCACGTCGATGGAAACCAGTGAACCTAGATCAAGCCGTTCCCGGCCCACGCCCTGAAAGCTGAAGGAACGCCCGTCCACGGACGCGGCCATGAAACCGTCAGCTGCTAGTGAGTGGTCATCGGCTTGGTCTGCGGCCATTGTCCCGGCTCCCGAAAGCGTGGCTTGAATTCAGCGGACTGCATTAGCTCCGCCTTGAGTTTCCCAAGCATTCCGGGCCCGCACAAGGGAGAATGCTGCCGCCGCTGAGGGTGCCCAAAGGCCGTTGAACCAGCCCCGGAATCTCACCCTTGCAGGATGAGGTGCCGGCTCTGACAGCCGGACGATACTAGCTCTACCTATCGGAGGCTCACGTGCCACGAATCTCCGACGGCGCCTGAGAAGGCAGTCCGCTGGATAAGCCTGCGGGGTTGCGTTTGAGGGGAATCATCCCGGGCCGCAATATTTACGGTCATGGGCCAACATAATGAATAGGATTTCCGATGGACTTCTGGGAGAACTTCTGGAGCATCATCTGGTGGTTTGTTTGGGTTTTCGCCTTCACGACCTACTTGATCGCTGTGTTCATGATTATTGGCGATATTTTCCGCGACCACACTCTCAACGGCTGGCTCAAGGCAGTCTGGATGATTTTCCTGATCTTCGTACCGTTCCTGACGGCCTTGATCTATCTCATCGCCAGGGGCTCCGGCATGACGGAACGTTCGGCCGAGCGCGCACGCATCAATCAGGAGTACACCGAGTCGTACATCCGCGATGTCGCCCGGACGAGTCCCAGCGAGGAAATCTCGAAGGCTAAAGCGCTTTTGGACTCCGGAACCATCACCGAAAGCGACTACACGAAGATCAAGACCCGCGTCCTGGCCTGACGCCGGCGCTGACCTGGTGCTATTTGCGCCCAGAGGAGGTAGCCATGTGCCGCTGGCTGGCGTATTCGGGATCGCCCGTGCACTTGGACGACCTGTTATTCAAACCTGCCAATTCGCTCGTCATGCAGAGCAAACACTCCCGCTTGGGTGCTGAAACCACCAATGGAGACGGCTTCGGCGTTGGCTGGTACGGCAACTTGCCTACGCCGGGGATCTTCCGCAGCACGGAACCCGCGTGGAACGACCGCAACCTGCAGGAACTCTCGTCCCACGCGTCCTCCGGCCGTGTATTCGCGCACATCCGCGCCTCCACCGGCTCGGCCGTGCAGCAGACGAACTGCCATCCATTTCGCCACGGGCATTGGCTGTGGATGCACAACGGGCTCATCAGGGACTTTCCGAAGGTCCGGCGGGACCTGGTGCTGGCCGTGGAGCCTGGCCTCTTCCCCCTGATCGAAGGATCAACAGACTCCGAAGTGTTCTTCATGCTCGCGCTCACCTTCGGTCTGGAGCAGGACCCGCCGGCAGCGGTAGCTTCCGCAGTTGGGCTCATCGAAAGCACCGGCAAAAACCACGGCATCGAAAACCCGCTGCAGATGACCGTCGCCACTACCGACGGGGACACCACCTGGGCCTTCCGCTACTCCAGCGAAGGCCGGTCGCGCTCCTTGTTCCACAGCACAGACGTCGCGACCCTGAGAGCCCAGTATCCCGACAACCCCATGCTGAAATTGGTCTCCGACGATGCACGGTTGGTGGTATCCGAACCATTGGGCGATCTGCAGGGAGCCTGGGAGGAAGTGCCGGAGTCAACCTGCGTCGTTGTACATGACGGCGAAGTAAGCACGCATCCATTCACACCCGAGGATTCAGCCGCAACGACCTCTGGACGGTAGTTTGGGAGGGAACCCCTTCCCCAACCCAAGGACCGCATGTGTCTCCGCGCACCCTGTTCCGGACCGTCGCTCTAGCCGAGGCCGTCACCTGGACCTTGCTTCTGGCCGGTCTGGTACTGAAATACGGCACCCACACCACCGAACTCGGCGTGAGAATCGGCGGCGGCCTGCACGGCTTCGTCTTCCTCTGCTATGTGACCAGCACCTGCTTCACCTGGGTGAACCAGAAATGGTCCCTCGGCCAGGGCACGCTGGCGCTGGCTGCAGCCTTCGTCCCTTATGCCACGATTCCTATGGAACGTGCGATGGAGCGCCGCGGCAGACTCGACGGCGGATGGCGGCTGGCTGCCGGCGGCGAGCGGCCACGGGGTGTGCTGGAGAAGCTTCAGGCGTGGGTGCTCACCAAGCCGGTCACCGCCGTCGTGGTGGCCCTCGCAGCGGTGGCAGTGGTCTTCAGCGTCCTGCTGTTCCTGGGCCCGCCCGGCACCTGGTTTTCGTAGTTCGTGGGCCGCTGCTTTCCAAAGCCGGGTTTACCTCCCGCCGGCATCAGAGATGGAGCAGGCTGTAGCCTCCGATAAAGGCACCTATGGCGAGTATCGTCACCGCCGTCACCAGTCGGCCGTTTCGTTGTAACCAGGCATAGGCGGCCGCCAGCTGCCCTTCGGCTCGTTCCGGCGCCCGAACCCAATAGGTAATCGGCAGGACGACGGCCGACTGGGCGACAACCGCATAGCCGAGAACCAATAAGGCTCCCTCAAGGGGTGACGGCTCTTGGACGCTGATCAGCACCCCTGCGGTGATGGCCAGCAGGAGTGCCTTCGGACGCAGATTCAGTCCCAGGCCCAGTCCGATGAATTCCCACGTGCGGGCGGACTGTAACCGTGCGGTGATCTTGCCCAGCATGGCGCTCTCCCCTGTGCCCTTGCGCCGGAAAAGGTAGACGGCGTAGCCGATCAGGAAGGCTCCGATCACCAGGCCCAGCGCGGCCGTCAGCTCATCCTCGTTCCACCTCGGAATGACGGGCATGAGGCCCAGCCCAACCGAAGAAAGACCCACGATCACGACCGACCCGGCGATGGTGCCGATCAGGAACGCCAAGGCACGCCGCCGTGGACGAGGCGAGAGCAGAATGATGATGGTGATGCTGGCCGGCACCGTGCTCATCGCCCCGGCTACGGCGACCGGCACAAGGCTCACGATGAGTTGCAGCACGCGGTGCTCACTCGGCCCTGACGGCAGCGTGCCGCGACATCATTTCTTCCGCGTGCCATCGGGGTGCGGGCGGTCCGGTTTCCTCCGTGGGCGGCGGGAGCGGATGGCGTCGTCTTCGAGCCTCAGGGCGGATTCGATGTCCTTCTTGTCCCCCGTCAAAGCCCGACGCCAGACCTTGGTTGGGTCCGAGTCGAGGAGGATGGTGCGGACCAGCAAGGTCAGCGGAACGGCGAGGATGGCACCCACTGCTCCGAGGACGACGGCCCAGAATAGCACCGAGACAAAGGTCAAAGTCTCGCTGAGGGAGACCGCATTGCCAATGTACTTGGGCTGAATGATCGACTGGATGACGCTGTTAATCACGCCGTAGGTGAGTATGACGGCGAGGACAACGGGCCAGCCCCCGCTCAGGGCGCCAAAGACCAGCGGCGGAATAATGGCGATGAAGTAACCGATGTTGGGAATGAAGCTGCAGATAAACGACAGCACCCCCCAGGCCATGGCGCCGGGCACTTGCAGGATAAACAGGACGAGCCAGTTGAACAGGCCCTGGGCAGCTCCCAGGATGGCGGTGGCCACGGTATAACGGCGTACGTCGACGGCGAAGCCGCTGAAGGCAGTGGCCATGGCCGGCCGATGGGGCTGCAGATGGGTCAGGAGGGCGGCCACTCGTCCTCCGTCAATGGCCATCAAAATGAGCATCGTCAGGATGATCACCAGTACGCCGATAAGACCAGTGATGTTCCCCAGCAAATCGGTGATGACCCCGATGATGCGGCCGGGGGTGAATGCCTGCAGTACAGTCTGCGCCTGTTCGGAGCCGACTCCCACCGACTCCAGCATTTGGGCGATAGAGGCGCCCAGCTGGTGCAGCTGGGGAGCGTATTGCGGCAGCAGCGCAGAGAACTGAGCGAGTGCTGCAAGCAGGACAACGGAAAGGCCGATCAGCACGGCGAATCCGGCGGCGATGGTGGCGCCGGTGGCAACTCCCCGTGGTACTCCGTGCTGCTGCAACCAGCGCCGGACCGGATGCACGCAGATGGTGATCACCAACGCCAGGAATATTGGTGTGAAGATCCCCCGGATCGCGGCGATGCCGAAGGCTGCCACGGTTGCGCCGCCGAGGGCAAGCAGAATGGTGGTAGCGCGGGGAAGGCCAGGACGCGGGACCGGTTCGGACCCTTCGGGTACCGGTGATTCAGGCTGCATTGCCCCCTCCTTCGCCGCTAGTCGTAGTCTAGGGTCGCGGATGTGTTGTCAGAAGGGGACGGATGCGGCGCTTCCCGGCAGACCGGGTACGCTTCTCCGGTCCTGGACCAGCCAGCCCTCGAGGCATCGGACTTAACAGTTGAGCTCGCTTGCTACGCCGTCACGAGCGGATTTGACGTTGTCTGCTTCGTTCTTCAAGGAAGTAACCGCTTGCCGAACGGTGGCGTCATCGGGAACGTCGTCCACGGCAGCCTTCAGCTCGTCCATGGCGGAAGCCAGGGCGTCGGTCCGGTCCTTCGCCACGTTTGTGGTTGCCCCCTTGAGATCGTTAAAGGTGTTGCTCACCTCTTCCCGGGCCGAGCGGATCTCATCGATGGTGGCATCCGGCGTCAGGGTGTCTCGAAAGTTTTGCAGGGCGGCGGTGAAGGCATCGGATGCCCCGCAGGCTTTGGCAACATTCTCCTCGGGACTGGCGGAGCAGCCCGTCAGCATCCCCACGGCCAGCCCTAAAGCGGCAGTTCCTAGCAAAACCGGGTGTTGTTTCGACATTGACTGTTCCTCTCTTGGATACCGGTCGCGCCGGCGCCGTCGGCCATTGGCAGACAGGTTTACAGACACTTCAAGTGTGGGTCGGGCCGCTGGTGGTGTGCTTCACCCACCGGGGGTGAATTCGGCTCCTGTAGGAGAGGGCTTTTCGCGGATAACGCCGTTTGAAGGCCGGGAGGAAGCCAGTTGGCATCGAGGAAGAGCCCGACGGCGGTGCTCTGTCCGAGGAAGGGCGCGCACCCAGGCCCGCGATCAGACGCAAAGACGAGCCGGAAAGCGGTGGGCCGAGCAGACGGAAGCCCGCCGCCACCTACCTCACCCGGAATGGATGAGGTGCCTGCGACGATGGACGACGATCCTTAAGCCTAGAACGCAGGCAACGTGGCGGGACAGTGCATACCGTTGCCATTGCCTCCAGGGCGCGACCGAGAGGACTGATCGTGAACTTATGGGAAGACTTTTGGGACTTCTTCTGGTTCCTCTTTTGGACGGTCGCGTTTGTCGCCTACCTCATTACGCTGTTTTCCGTCGTCGCCGACCTGTTTAGAGACCGATCGCTGAATGGCTGGTGGAAGGCCATATGGATCGTCTTCCTGATTTTCCTCCCCTTCCTCACGGTGCTGGTCTATCTCATAGCGCGGGGAACCGGCATGGCCGAAAGAAGCCAGCAACGCGCCCTGGACACGCAGGAAGCGGTCAACAAATACATTGGGGACGTCGCCGGAACCAGTCCCAGCGACGAGATCGCGAAAGCGAAATCCCTGCTGGATATGGGCACGATCTCCGCCGACGAGTATTCGGCCATCAAGAAGCACGCGCTCCACGGCCTCCGCGTGCCCTAACGAAGATCCTCGGGGCATTCCCCCGCCCGCCACCCAGCGCGGGCGGGACGTCAGTCGTCGAACCGGGCGAAGGCACGCAAGGCGCCGCCGTCGTTGTCGGTGACCTGCGTATAGCCAAGGGATTCGTAGAACGCCTTCTGGCCTGCCTCGTCATCCGTCAGCAGGACCTTTTGCCGGACGTGGGAGAACGGTCGCAACACCAACCGCACCAGCCGTCGGCCGATCCCCCGCCGCTGGAAGGCCGGACGGACCAGCACGTCCTGCAGATAGCAGATCGATGCCCCGTCGGATATCACCCGGGCCAGCCCAACCAGTTCGGTGCCGGCGTGGGCAACGGCGATGGCGGTGGAACCGGATAGGGCAGCCGAGACCGTCTCCGGCGACGAGGTGTAGGCGGTCCAACCGACGGCATCGTATAAGGCGAGAACCTGATCAAACTCCAGCGCGGCCGCATCGGTGAGGCGGACGTCCAGAGGCGTCTCGTCTGTCGCGGCGGGACGGTCCACGGAGCTAGCTTTTCGGCTTCCAGATGTTGATATCGGAGTCCACCGCAAACCGGTCGATGGCGGCGGCTTCCTCGCCCGTGAAACTGAGCGTGGCTACGGCGGCGAGGCTGCCCTCCAGCTGCGTGACGCTGGACGCCCCGATCAGCGCCGAGGTCACCGGCGAGCCCTTCGACTGCTCGCGCAGCACCCAGGCGATGGCCATTTGCGCCAGCGACTGACCGCGGTTCTCCGCCATTTCGTTCAGCCCGCGCACACGGTCCAGGTTTTCCTCGGAGAGCATTTGCGGGAACAGCGACTTGTTCTGTGCCGCGCGGGAATCCTCCGGGACGCCTTTCAGGTAGCGGTCCGTGAGCATTCCCTGGGCCAGCGGCGAGAAAGCGATGCAGCCCATGCCCTCCTCGTCCAGCACTTCCAGCAGGCTCGGGCTGGCATCTTCCACCCAGCGGTTCAGCAACGAATACGAGGGCTGGTGGATCAGCAGTGGCGTTCCCAGTCCGCGCATGATGCGGGCCGCGTCCCGGGTCTGTTCGGGCGTGTAGGAGGAGATGCCGGCGTACAGGGCTTTGCCGGAACGGACCGCCTGGTCCAGGGCGCCCATCGTCTCTTCCAGCGGCGTGTTCGGGTCCGGCCGGTGGCTGTAGAAAATGTCCACATAGTCCAGCCCCATCCGCTTCAGCGAGGCATCGAGACTGGACAGCAGGTATTTACGCGAGCCCCATTCACCGTACGGCCCCGGCCACATCAGGTAGCCGGCCTTGGTGGAAATCACCAGCTCGTCGCGGTAGGGCAAAAAGTCTTCGCGCATGTGCCGACCAAAATTCGTCTCCGCGCTGCCCTCGGGCGGACCGTAGTTGTTGGCCAGATCGAAGTGTGTCACGCCCAGATCGAAGGCCCGGCGCAGGATGGCACGCTGTACCTCAAACGGCTTGTCGTCGCCGAAATTGTGCCAGAGCCCCAGCGAGACGGCAGGCAGTTTCAAGCCGCTTCGTCCCACCCGGCGGTAGGGCATGTTCTGGTACCGGTTCTGTGCAGCTTCAAACGCCATCCACTCATCATGCCATCGAGGGCCGGCAGATGCCGACCGGCCCTCGGCGGGCTACCTGTGTGAGGGTCGAATTGCTAGCGGCGGTCGCAGTGGAACCGGACCTTGTTGCTCGACACCCAGCCGTCACCACTGCTGTAGCTGACAGCCTTGTAGGTGCGGCCGCACCGCAGGCCGCCGTCACGGCTGGTGAAATCGCCGCGATGGGTCCAGACGTAGTAATCATTGACGGCCCGGTTACGGGAAACATTGACAATCCAGATATGGACGCGTTTGGCTTCATAGTCCGAGCCGTGTAGCCGGTAGTCGCCCCGGCCGGAAATCCGCAGCGACAGGTCGGCCCCCCGGCCTCTGTCCGCCTGCGACGTCGAAGACGTTGCGGCGATGCTGCTGGCACTGGCCGGCGCTGCCAGCCCCATGCTGGCGAGAAGTCCCCAAAGAACGCCGGCGATCAGCAACCACGCGCGCCATTTTGCTGAAGTTTTCATCACTCAAAGTGCTTCCGTGATTTCCGGGTGGCCCGGACGCGGAAGGCGCGTCCGCCTGTCGATCAACGGCTTGGCGGGGCCCCCGGCCCTTCTGTCGCCGCTGCCGCTTACTTGCGCCGGATAACCACGGGACTGCCCCCGGCCCATTAGTGGTTACAAGAGGTTGCCATCCCTCGGGAGGATCATGACTCCAGTGCTCCACCCCGTGCCCCTTTGGTGCGGTTTGCACGTGTATACAGCGTAGTGGAAACAGGTCAAGCCGGATACCCCGGAAAGCCCTTTTTTCCGGTGCCTCGGGACGTGCACCGACCCATCTTCCGCCACCCTTCGGACGGGCGGCTACGGGTTCCGGCCGGCGATGATCCTGCCCACCACATCAGGGACTGCGGCGCTGATATCGGATGCAGCCAGCGGCCGGCCCAGCGCGGATAACGACGGCGGTGCGCACCGCCCGCTGGCTGCTCCCGCCGCGCCCGGCGACGGTGTGGATGCCGCTTCGCCCAGTCGCGCCGCCTCAGCCCCGGCCAGGCCGTGGAGGCAGGCAGCCATGGCAGCAACCACTGCCCAGCGCTCCGGTTCCGCGAATCCGGCCGCTTCGAACTGCTCGCTCCGGACTGTCGCTGCGAGGGCTCCGAGGATCCCGGCGAGCGTGTCGCCGGATCCCGCCGTGGCCAGCCAGTCGGGCCCGTCGTCTTGGCAGAACAGGAGGCCGTTGGGTGCGGCGATCACCGTCACAGCGCCCTTGAGCAGCACTGTGGCGCCGGTCAGACCGGCCGCCAGCGCGGCGAATTCGGCGGGCGAGGCTTCAATATGGTCCCGATCCGTCGCCACGCCCTGTGCTTCCAGGATCCGGACCAGTTCGCCAGCGTGCGGGGTCAGGACAACATGGGGGCCAAGCTCAGCCGGGAGCACGTCGAAGGCGCCAGCGTCGGCAACCACCGGCAGCCCGGAAGCCATGGCGTCCCGGGCGCGCCCGCGCTGTTCCTCGTCGCCGTCGGTTCCAGGGCCCACCAGCCATGCCTGGACACGGGCATCCGCCACTGCGCCCTGCGAACAGACTGCTTCCGGCGTTTGCAGGTTGATCAGCCGGCACACCTCCGACGGCCCCAGATACCTGATCATGCCGACGCCGGTGGCCGCCGCCGCCCTGGTGGCGAGCAGGGCCGCACCGGGATAGGAAGCGGAACCGGCGGCGATGCCCAGCACCCCGCGGGTGTACTTGTGGTCGGTCCGCCGCGGCACCGGCCAGAGCATGGCCAGATCATGCGGTTCGAGCCGCCGCAGTCCCGGCTCCGGAAGCAGGCGGCCGAGGCCGATGTCCGCCGTCTCGATCCTGCCGGCGAGCGCCGCCGCGGGATCGAGGAACAGACCCGCCTTGGCCCCGCCGAAGGTTACCGTGAGGTCTGCGGGCAGCACAGGGCCGTCCACCTGACCGGTTTCGGCGTTGACGCCGCTGGGCAGGTCGCACGCCACCACCAACGGCCGGCGGCCGTAGCCGCCGTCGGAATCCAGCAACGTCTGCACCAGCTCCCGGGCCGGGCCGCGGAGTCCGCCGGCGGCACCGGTGCCCACAATCCCATCGACCAGGGCGTCCGCGCCCGCGCAGATGTCTGCCGCCGCCCGAACCGCGTCGGCCAGAGCCGACGCACCACCGGCAGCCTCCGGATCCAGCCGGATCACCCGGCCGCCGCCCCGTTCGAAGGCAGCCAGCGCCTCCGGGTGCACTCGCTCGGAAGTGAGCACCGCCGTCGTCATGGCGCCGCGCTGCGCCACCGTGGCCGCAGCGAAGAGGGCGTCGCCGCCGTTGTTGCCGCTCCCTGCCAGCACCACCAGGCGGGCGCCATAGACCCGGCCGGTCACGCGTTGAAGTTCCCGGATGATGCCGGCGGCCAGCCCGGCGGCCGCGCGGGCCATCAGTTCCGGACCATGTCCATCCTCAAGCAGCGGGCGTTCGGCGGCGCGGATCTGGTCCGGCGTCCAGGCCTCGATCATGAAGTCCTTTCGGTCGGGGAAACGAGCGGGCTGGGGGTTGGACGGTAGAAGGCGGGCTACTGCCGCAGCGGCCAGGGCTGCCAGCCGTTCGGCAATAACTTCAGCGTCCGTTCGGCCTCGGAGAGTTGTGCTTCCGTGTAGTCGTGGGACGGCTCGCCGCCGCCGCCTTCCCAGCCTGAGCCATCCACCCGAACCAACTGGTATTCGGCACGCCGGTGCTGTCCCAGGGGGTAGCGCTCCGCGAAGCCCCCGGCCGCCACGGCGAGCACGTGCTGCTCCAGTCCGGCCGCC
Source organism: Arthrobacter sp. NPDC055138 (assembly GCF_053607305.1). NCBI lineage: Bacteria > Bacillati > Actinomycetota > Actinomycetes > Micrococcales > Micrococcaceae > Arthrobacter > Arthrobacter sp. NPDC055138. The sequence continues at coordinate 141,593 of NZ_JBSGTH010000007.1, read as the reverse complement.
TCGGAGTCCAAGGTTTCATCGCAGGCATCGCAGCCGCAGGACGGAAACGGTGTGCTGTGCAGCAGACCGCTGTGCAGTAGGATCCCGGGGAAATCGGTAAACGTGAAGACCAGCGGCGCCGCATCCGGACTGGCCGGGTCCACCCGGACCGCCCGGAGCACGCGCACTTGGCCCCGCATCCGGGCAGTTGTTTCGGCCGTGACGTCCCTGATGCTGGCCACGTAGGTGGAGGCCAGATGTTCAATCAGGCTGTCCGCCACGGCGTGGAGGCCGCCGAAGCGATCGGTGTTGCTGGTGACACTGTAAGAATCCGAGGCTGCTTCCTCGTCGCCCCACCGGATGCCGTAGGAGATTTCTGCCCCGTCCGCATCCCGGTAAACCTCCATCGGAAGGTCCGGCCGAACGTAAGGTTTCCAACCGGCGGGCAACGGAACCGGCTGCGGCAGATTCGCGTCGTGCTCCTCGAACCGCGGCAACGGCTCCGGATCCGACTCGGCCCAGTCGCGGATGGTGGCCAGCGACTCCGCAAACTGATTCACGTCGGCGGCGTGCAGCCGCTCCACCAGGCCCTGGACGACCAGGCTCATTTCGTGGTCCCCGGCCTCGGTGATGCCGCCTTCCATGCTGCGCCACCGGGCGTCCGGCCGCTGCGCCACCACGGTGTTGCCGGTGAAGACTTCCGCCGCGTTACCCAGTTCAGCTTCAGCCAGCAGCGCGGCAGTATTGGCCCGCAGGAACTCCAGCAACCGGACCGGATCGGCCGCCAGAGAAGCAGCATCTTCGCCGTGCCGCGCACAAAACCCGACAAACGATGCGTAGCCGGCGACGTGCCGGACCTCGGGTCCTTCCGCCTCCGACCGGTACAGCGCCCGGCTGGAGTAGACGGGGAGCGGCGGCCCGGTGGCCGGTCCTTCGAACAAGTCCTCTGCAGCAGCCATGCAGCCGATCCTAGCCTGCGGCCCCGCTGTGGACTATGGCGGCCGAGTGCCCGGGCAGAACCAGTCCGGCAAACGCCCCGGCTGGCGAAGCATCGCCCGTGGTAGCGGCTGCGCTCCCGGTAGCGGCTGCGCTCCCGGCTGCGGCTGCGCTCCCGGCTGCAAATGCAGCGCCATCGTCCGTGGCCAGCACCACCGCGCCGGGCCCGGCCGGGACGGTGCTCGGCTCGGCGGAGAAGTTGCAGCAGATGGCCAGCGGGCCACGGTGCAGGATGAGCCAGCCGGCGCCCGCGTCAGTGTGCACCGACACCGCCGCAAAGTCAGGGTCCGTCAGCTCGGGATGCTGCTTCCGCAGCGCGATCAACCGCCGGTACAGCTCCAGCATCCGCGCGTGGTCGCCGGTTTCCGGCTCGCTCCAGTCCAGCTTGGAGTTGTGGAAGGTCTTCGGGTCCTGCGGGTCGGGCACCACCCGCGGGTCCCAGCCCATCCGTTCGAACTCCTTGAGCCGGCCGGCGGAGGTCGCTTCGCCCAGTTCCGGCTCCGGGTGCGAAGTGAAGAACTGCCACGGGGTGGACGCGGCGAACTCCTCTCCCATGAACAGCATGGGGGTGAACGGGGCGGTCAGGTTCAGCACCGCAGCGAGCGCCAGCTGCCCATAGCTCAGGCTCCCGGTGAGCCGGTCGCCGGCGGCACGGTTGCCGATCTGGTCATGGTTTTGGGTGCAGACCACCAGCTGCGGTGCCGCCACCCGGTCCTTGTTGATCGGCCGGCCGTGGTGCCGTTCCCGGAACGAGGAATAACTGCCGTCGTGGAAGAAACCGTCCCGCAGCACCTTCTCCAGCGCTCCCAGTCCGGCGAAGTCTGCGTAGTAGCCGCTGGTCTCGCCGGTGAGGTTCACATGCACGGCATGGTGGAAATCGTCGCTCCACTGCCCGGCCAGACCGTAGCCGTTCGACTCCCGGGGCTCGATCAGCCGCGGGTTGTTCAGGTCCGACTCGGCGATCAAAAACAACGGCTTGCCCAGTTCCGCCGCACAGGTGTCCGTCACCGCCGCGATCTCCTCCATGATGTGGACCGCCCGCTCGTCCCGCAGCGCATGCACCGCGTCCAGCCGCAGCCCGTCCACGTGGTAGTCGCGGAACCACATCTGCACGTTGTCCGTGATGAAGCGGCGCACCTCGTCCGAGCCGGGGCCGTCCAGGTTGACGGAATCGCCCCAGGTGTTCGCGCTGCCGCTGCTCAGGTACGGCCCGAACCGCGGCAGGTAGTTTCCGCTGGGGCCCAGATGGTTGTAGACGACGTCCTGGATCACGCCAATGCCCTTGGCATGCGCCGCATCAACGAACCGCTGGTAGGCGGCCGGCCCTCCGTAGGTCTCCTGCACGGCGAACCACAGCACGCCGTCGTAGCCCCAGTTGTGTGTTCCGTTGAACGCATTGACCGGCAGCAGTTCCACGTAGTCCACGCCGAGTCCGGCCAGGTAGTCGAGCTTGCCGGCGGCTGCGTCCAGCGTTCCCTCGGCGGTGAACGTGCCGAGATGCAGTTCGTAGACCACCCCGCCCAGTCCCGGGGAAACCCAGTCCTGGTCCCGCCACGGGTGAGCCGCGGCGTCGAATGTCCGGGACAGTCCATGTACGCCGTCCGGTTGGCGGCGCGACCGCGGATCCGGCAGCGCCCTGTCCTCGCCGTCGAGCAAGTAGCCGTAGTCAAGCTCCCCCTCGGGCACGGCGGCGGTGTCCGGCAGCCGCCACCAGCCGTCGCCGCCGGGTTCGTGCAGCGGCAGCCGGGATGGGCCCGCCTGGAGTTCCACCGTGCCGGCCTGCGGTGCCCAGACCGCGAAGTCCCGGCTCATGCTCCTTCTTCCCCGCGCACCAGCAGCGCCACCGGCAACTCGGCCAGCACGTCGGACAGGTGGAGGGCGCCCTCGCTGCTGTGGCTCCGCCCGCTCAGCACGTCACGGTATGGTCCCGGCGAAAGGACGGCGGCGGTATCCCGCCACCCGCCGTCCCGCTGCAGCCGCACCGGCAGCCGGGTGGCCAGCGTGATTGCGCCGCCGCGGTCGAAGCCGAACACGTGGTCGGCGGCGGGTCCCTGCACCGAAACGGCCTCGTAGCCGGTGAACAACTCTGGCCGGTCCCGGCGCAACTGCAGTGCCCGGGCGACCACCAGCATTTTGGCCGCCGCGCCGTCGTCGACGGGCGGGGTCCCGTCCCTGCCCAGATCCTCAAGCGCCATGCGCCGGGCCTGGAAGTCCACCCGCCGGCGGTTGTCCGGATCCACCAGCGAGTGGTCCCAGAATTCCGTGCCCTGGTAGACATCGGGCACGCCGGGCATGGTCAGCTGGATGAGCTTCGCGGACAGCGAGTTGCTCCGGCCGAAAGCCACGGTTTCCTCCACCAGGCCGACCAGCAGGCGGTTCACCTCCGGGTCGTCGAAGGCCGCATCCACGGCGGCATGCAGTTGCTTTTCGAAATCGGCATCGGGGTCGATCCACGAGGTGCTGTTGCCGGCTTCGCGGGCCGCCTTCTCCGCGTAGGCATGCGCACGTTCCCGGCTGAACGGCCAGGCTCCCAGCGCCGCCTGCCACAGCAGGTCCGCGAACGGCAGGTCTCCGAACGGCGCCAACCGGTCCAGCTCCGCCAGCCGGGCCGGCCATTGGTCCGCAAGTTCGGCGAGCACGGAGATCCGGGCGCGGGTGTCCTCGCTGCGTTTGGTGTCGTGCGTGGAGAGCGTGGTCATCGCCAGCGGCGCCTCCTGCTGCCGGCGGATCAGCCGCGTGTGCAGCTCGAACGGCTCCACCGCGAAGATCGATGGGTCGGCGCCCACCTCGTTCAAGGAGGTCAGCCGCGTGTACCGGTAGAACGCGGTGTCTTCCACGCCCTTGGCCATCACCATGCCGGAGGTCTGCTGGAAGCGCACCGCCAGCTCGGTCAGGGCCCCTTCAGGCTGCAGCAACGGCAACAAGGTGGTGACCGCTTCGGCTAGGTCCGGGCGGCGGGCCTGGGCCGCGATTCCGGCTTCCGCTAAATAGTCTGCGCCGACCGGCAGGTAACTCCGGTACACCGGAAAACAGCTCAGCAGTTCCGCGAGCGCATCCGCGGCGACGTCGAAGTCCACTCCCGCGTCGGCCGGGACCAGCCGCGCCAGGCGCAGTACCTCGGAGCGCAGGATGCCGTCCGCAATGCCCCGTTTGGTGTCATGGATCATGTGCTGGTACGGCTGGACCGGCGCTGCCTCGGTCAGGCGTTCCCGCCCGTCGGGATCCACCAGCAGCCGGTCTATCTCCGCCAGCGCGTCATACCCGGTGGTTCCCGCGCAGGCCCAGTCCGCCGGCAGCGTCTCCCCCGGTTCCAAGATCTTCTCCACCAGCACGTAGGCGCCGCCGGTCAGCTCCTGCAGCCTCTGCAGGTAACCCTTCGGGTCCGCCAGCCCGTCCGGGTGATCCACGCGCAGCCCGTCGACCAGGCCCTCGTCGAACCAGCGTTTAATCTCGGCGTGGGACTCGTCGAAGACCCACGGCACCTCCACCCGGACGCCGGCCAGCGAGTTCACCCCGAAGAACCGGCGGTAGTTCAGCTCCGCGTCGGCCCGGCGCCAGTTCACCAGCTGGTAGTGCTGGCGCTCGTGGACTTCCCGGGCGGTGGCGCCGTCGTCGGCTGTCCCCGCTGCGACAGGGAACCTGTTCTCGTAGTAGCGCAGCTCGCCGTCGTTCAGCTCCAGCGCATCCAGTTCCGCGTCCCCGTCGCCCAGCACCGGAATCCGGATCTTTCCGCCGCCGGCGTCCCAGTCGATGTCGAACGCTTCGGCATAGCGGGACCCGCGGCCCTCGGCCAGCAGCGACCACCACCAGCGGTTGTTGGCCGGAGTCCCCACGCCCATGTGGTTCGGGACGATGTCCACCAGGACGCCCAGCCCGGCTTTCCGCGCGGCTGCGGAGAGCGCGCGCAGCCCGTCGATCCCGCCTCTGGCCGGATCCACCGCACCGAAGTCCACCACGTCGTAGCCGTGATCGGATCCCGGTTCCGCGGTGAGCAGGGGCGACAGGTAGACCCAGTCGACGCCGAGGTTGTGCAGGTACGGCACCAGGTCTGCCGCGTCATACAGCGTGAGCGATTCCCTGATCTGAAATCTGTAGGTGGACGCCGGTGCCCTCATCCTTACTGCTTCCCCTTCTTGCCCTTGGCTGCCGGCTTTGCGTCGGATTCATCAGCGGCCGCCTCCGGCGCAGCGCCAGCGTCCGGTTGCCGCCCGGGGGCCGACGCCTGCACAGATTCGGCGGCCTCGGGTTCCGCAGCCTGCCCGGATTCGTCCAGCCGCTCCGACTCGGACATGGCTGCCACCGATGCCGCCACGGAATGGTCCGGTTCGTCTTCCTGCGGCGAATGGGCCCGCAGCACCATGGTGGACTTCGCCGCCACCGGCGCGGTCTCCCCGGCCTTCAGCGGCCCGGTCGAGTCCCCGCCGCCCGCGGTATCGATGATGATGTCCCACGCCGGCGCATATTCCCGCGGCGGCAGCACGAATGGCACATCGTCGTCGTCCGCATTGAAATAGATCAGGAAGTGTTCATCGGTGATCCGCTGCCCGCGGTCGTCGCGCCCACGGATGCCCTGGCCGTTGAGGAAGACACCGATGCACCGGCCCAGCGCTTCGTCCCAGTCCTCCGGTTCCATCAAGGTCCCCTCCGGGGTGAGCCACACAACGTCGCTGAGCGGTTCGCCCTCGCCGCGCCGGACCGGCTTCCCGTCAAAGAACGTCCGGCGCCGAAAAGTGGGGTGGTCGGCCCTCAGCCGGTTGACCGTGGCTACGAACTCGAGCAGCGGCTGGTCCAGATTGTTCCAGTCCACCCAGGACAGCTCCGAGTCCTGGCAGTACACGTTGTTGTTTCCCTGCTGGGTGCGGCCCAGCTCGTCGCCGTGGGCAATCATCGGCACGCCCTGGCTCAGCAGCAGCGTGGCCAGGAAATTTCGCTGCTGCCTGGCACGCAGGGTGAGGACCGCAGGGTCGTCGGTAGGCCCTTCAACCCCGCAGTTCCACGAGCGGTTGTGGGATTCGCCGTCGTTATTGTCCTCGCCGTTGGCCTGGTTGTGCTTCTCGTTGTAAGAGACCAGGTCCCGCATGGTGAAGCCGTCGTGGGCGGTGATGAAGTTGATGGAGGCGACCGGCCGGCGGCCGGTGGCCTCGTACAGGTCGGATGACCCGGTGATGCGGGACGCGAATTCGCCCAGCGTGGACGGCTCGCCCCGCCAGAAATCGCGCACAGTGTCCCGGTAGAGGCCGTTCCATTCGGTCCACAGCGGCGGGAAGTTGCCCACCTGGTAGCCGCCCGGACCGATGTCCCACGGCTCCGCGATCAGCTTGGTCTGGGACACGATGGGGTCCTGCTGCACCATTTCAAAGAACGTCGAGAGCCGGTCCACATCGTAGAACTCGCGGGCCAGCGTGGAGGCAAGGTCGAAGCGGAATCCATCGACGTGCATTTCCGACGCCCAGTAGCGCAGCGAGTCCATCAGTAGCTGCAGCGAGTGGGGGTGGCGCACATTCAGCGAATTTCCCGTGCCTGTGTAGTCCATGTAGTACTGCGGCTGGTCCTCCACCAGCCGGTAGTACGCCCCGTTGTCTAACCCGCGGAAGGAAAGGGTCGGGCCCAAATGGTTGCCTTCTGCCGTGTGGTTGTACACGACGTCGAGAATCACCTCGATGCCGGCCAGGTGCAGTTCACGGACCATCGCCTTGAATTCCTGCACCTGCTGACCGGTATCGCCGGAGGAGCAGTAGGAATTCTGCGGCGCGAAAAAGCCGATGGTGTTGTAACCCCAGTAGTTGGACAGACCCTTGTCCTGCAGCGTGCTGTCGTTGACGAACTGGTGGACCGGCATCAGCTCGATCGCGGTGATCCCCAGCTTCTGCAGGTGCCCGATCACCGCCGGATGCGCGATGCCAGCGTAGGTGCCGCGTTGTTCTTCGGGGATCTCCGGATGCAGCTGGGTCAGGCCCTTGACGTGGGCCTCGTAGATCACCGTGCGGTGGTACGGCGTGCGCGGCTTGCGGTCACCGTCCCAGTCGAAGAACGGATTGACCACGACGCCGAGCATCATGTGCTCCGCCGAGTCTTCATCGTTGCGGGAGTCCTCGTCGCCGAAGTTGTAGCCGAACAACGGCTGGGCCCAGTCGATCTGGCCGCTGACGGCCTTCGCATAGGGGTCCAGCAACAGCTTGTTCACGTTGCAGCGCTGGCCCTGGCCGGGATCGTAGGGCCCCTCCACCCGGAAACCGTACTTCTGCCCCGGCTGGATCTGGGGCAGATAACCGTGCCACACATAGCCGTCGACGTCTTTGAGTTCGACCCGCGTTTCGGCGCCGTCGTCGTCGAACAGGCACAGGAACACGGCATCCGCTGCCTCGCTGAAGACGGCAAAGTTGGTGCCGGTCCCGTCGTAGGTTGCCCCCAGCGGGTAGGCGTCTCCCGGCCAAACTTCCATGCGCATACTCCTGATCATCGATGGGGATCCCCTCATCCTTTCTTACCTCATGGCCCGGACAATGGACATCCCGGGCGATCCGCCCCAGAGTCCGGACAACGACGACGGCGCCCGGCACCGCGCGGAATCCGCCGTGTCCCGGGCCCGCTAAATTCCCCTGCAGACTGTTGCCTGATGCGCCCGATCAGGCACACCGGTGCCACCGGTCCTACACAATGACTGGTACTACTGTCGACCGGGCCGGTGCGGGCGTATCGTTGACCTACTATCGGGTTCTCGTGAAGCGGGGGCTGGCCATGAATGGCGGCGATTCGGGATCCAGCGGCGTCGTCTCGCGGCGCGGGTTCACCAGGGCGACGGCCCTGACGGTGCTCGGCGCGGCAGGTCTGCTCAGCGGCAGTCCTTCCCGGGCTGTCACCGCCGGCGGCCCCCTTGAGCTGAGCCTGGCGGCAGCGGTCATTAATAGGGTCTATCGTGTCACCGTCCGGGAACCGGCCAGGGTCACGGATATGCCCAAGCACGAGTTCCGCGGCTTCTGGCTCTCCACCGTGCTCAACATCGACTGGCCGTCCCGCTCCGGGCTGACGGCGGCGGCCCAGCAGACCGAACTGCGCAGCTGGCTGGATCTGGCCCGCAACCGGAACCTTAATGCGGTCATGCTGCAGGTCCGCCCGGCCGCCGACGTCTTCTGGCCCTCCGCTGCGGGAGAGCCTTGGTCCCGCTACCTCACGGGCACGCAGGGGCGGAACCCGGGCTACGACCCGCTGGCCTACGCGATCGGCCAGGCGCATGCACGGAACCTGCACTTGCACGCGTGGTTCAACCCGTTCCGCGTCTCCATGACAACCAACCTGGCCGACCTGATCTCCTGGCATCCGGCCCGTAAAAATCCCGGCTGGACCTTCGCCTTCGGAGGCCGGCGCTACTACAACCCCGGCATCCCCGCCGTGCGCAGCTTCATCATCAAGGTGATCGCGGAAGTCGTGGCGAAGTACGACGTCGATGGCATCCACCTGGACGACTATTTCTACCCCTACCCGGTCGCGGGGCAAAGCATCCCGGACTCGGCCGCCTACAACGCGTACCGGCGGACGGGCGAGAGTCTGGCCGACTTCCGCAGGCGCAGCGTCAACACCTTCGTCCGCGACCTGAGCGCCAGAATCTTCGCCACGAAACCTCGGATGCTGTTCGGCATCAGTCCCTTCGGTATCTGGCGCAACCAGTCGACTGACAGCCGGGGCTCGGCCACCTCCGGCCTGCAGAGTTATGACGCCACGTTCGCCGACTCCCGTCTCTGGGTGAAGCAAGGCTGGCTCGATTATGTGGTCCCGCAGCTCTACTGGCACCAAGGCAACGCAGCCGCGGACTACAACACGCTGGTGAATTGGTGGGCGGGGCAGGTCAAGGGCACCACCTGCAAGCTCTACATCGGTGAGGGTGCCTACAAAGTGGGCGACGCTGCCCAGGGAGCCGCGTGGCAAAAGCCCCGGGAACTCTACAACCACACCGCCAAGTGCCGGGCCACCTCGGGGGTCAGCGGGCAGGTTTATTTCTCCGCCAGCTCCGTCCGGTCCAACCGGCTGAACAGCATCGGCCTGGTGAAGGACAAATTCTACCGGCGCGTGTCGATGACCCCGGTGATGTCCCATCTGGGCGCCCAGCGACCCTACGCACCGCTGATCACCAGCGCGCGGTGGAACGGCACCGCCGTCGAACTCATCTGGCGGGGCGCCACCAGCGGGACGCTGCCGCGGCACTATGCCATTTACCGCTGGGACTCCAACGGCGCCGCCGCTGCCGTGATCCCGTCCCAGGCCGGCGCGCTCCGGCGGGTGCAGCGGCGCCGCGGCAATCCGGAGCGGTTCGTGGACACGGGCACGGTCCGGGGACGCACCTATTGGTATGTGGTGGTCGGCATGAGCGATGTCATGGTCGAATCCGCCGCGGCTTCCGCCATCTTCATTCGAGCCTGAGAGGACGTTGTGACGAAACCGCCCCGGTCGGACGGCGATCAGGACCTTGTCCTGCTCGAGGCCCTGGCCCGCCGCTTTTCCAAGGACCCGCTGGTGGAAAGCGGCACCATGTTCCGCAGTCCTGGCCTTCGGGTTGGCGGAAAGATTTTCGCGTTCCTCGGCCACGACCACCGCCTGATCGTCAAGGTCCCACGGCCGCGCGCCGAAACTGCTGTGGCTTCCGGTGCGGCAGAACCGGTCACCATGGGAGAGCGGACCATGAAGGAATGGGTGGCCTTTCCCGCGGTGGCCGACGACGCGTCGGCCACCGAGCAACTGTGGGGCAGCGTCGCCGAGGAGGCCTACTCGTACGTCAAAAGCATCGGCGGCGACTGAGAATGGCCACCGGTCACGCCGGTGCCTGCGGTGCGGGTTGGAACAGTTCCACTAAATTCCCGGCAGGGTCCGTGAGCAATATTTGCCGGCCGCCGGGCCCTTCCACCACGTCGCTGCGGAACTGCAGCCCTGCACCGCGCAGCCGGCCGATTTCTGCGTCCAGGTCCTCAACGATCAGGTGGATGCGGTTGCGTCCGGCGGCCGCATACTCCGCCGGAGTGGCGCGGGCCCCCGAACTGGGTGGCCCGGATAGCAACAGCCGCAGCGGGCCGCGCGTCACGTCGGCAAAGCCGGGAAATTGCAGATGCACGGTGAAGCCGAAATTCTTGGTGTAAAAATCGACGGCCGCCCCCACATCGTCCACCAGGTAGCGGACGCTTGCGTACTGGTCCGGTGCTGTCACGGCTCATTCTCCTTCGATCATGGCCTGCTGCCAGTGCCAGCAGGATACATCGTGCAGTCGTCTCCGAATAGGCCCGGATCCGCTGCGCCCGCGGGGACAGCAGCCGTTCCCCTGACGGAGCTGGTCGGCAACAATGGGACCACGCGCCCCCGCCCTTCCGATCAGCTCAGGAGTTATCGTGGCCAAACTGCTGTATACAGCCATCATGTCGCTGGACGGCTACATTGCCGACCAGAACGGCAACTTTGACTGGAGCATGCCGGACGAGGAAGTTCATTCGTTCGTGAATGACTTGGAGGATCGTGTCGGTACGTATCTTCTCGGTCGCCGGATGTATGAGGTGATGGTGTTCTGGGAAATCGTGCCGACCGGGGGCGACGTCGCTCCGGTCGAACGCGAGTTCGCCGAGTCGTGGTTGCGGAAGGACAAGGTGGTCTATTCCCGGACCTTGGACAAGGCCTCCAGCGCCCGCACCCGGATCGAGCGGGAGTTTGACCCGGATCTCGTCCGCCGGATGAAAAACGAAGCTGCAGAAGACCTGAGCATTAGCGGACCGGAACTGGCCGGCCACGCGTTCAGCGCAGGGCTGGTCGATGAATGCCGGTTGTTCATGTCGCCGATCGTGGTCGGCGGCGGAAAGCGCTTTTTGGCGGAAGACCTGAAGGTGGACCTCGAGCTGCTGGACGAGAGGCGCTTCGGCAATGGGGTGGTGTACCTGCGCTACCGGGTGGCGGGCGGCTGACCGCTACTTTTCGGCTACCACCATGGCCGTGGCCAGATCGCCGTCGTGGCTCATGGACAGGTGCCAGTACTTCACGCCCCGGGCCTGGGCCGCCGCGGCAACGGTGCCGGTGAATTCCGGATAGGGGTCTCCGCCAGCGTCGACGCAGATGGTGCAGTCCTGCCAGTTCATTCCCGAGGGGGCGCCCAGCGCCTTGGCGATCGCTTCTTTGGCGGCGAAGCGGGCAGCCAGTGACCTGGTGTTGAGTTCACGCTCGGCCGGGGTGAAGAGCCGCTCGAGCAAGGCCGGGGTGCGCTGCAGCTGCCGGCGGAATCTGGAAACTTCCACCACGTCCACGCCGATGCCGACGATCATTTCCCGGCTCCGGCGCGCACGGCCCACGGCGAGCGGGCGCATCTGGGCGCCAGCATGGGCTCCGGACTGGATCGGAGCGTGCACCGCACCGGCGGCACGGAGAGCAGCCGCACCCGCAGCCGTAGCGCTGCCCGCCCCGCGCGCACCCGACGCTGGGGAACCGCGCAGTCCCCGATCCGGTTGTACGGGGTTCGGGGCGCTGCAAAGAGGAGGCGTGTGGCCATGCTTGCCTGGGGCCTGTTATTCGACCGTGACGCTCTTGGCCAGGTTGCGAGGCTGGTCGACGTCGAAGCCTTTGGCCGTGGCCAGTGCGCAGGCGAAGATCTGCAGCGGAACCGTGGTCAGCAGTGGGGCCAGCAGGGTGGGCGTCTCCGGTACGAAGAAGACGAACTCCGCGAAGTCCTTGACCGCCTCGTCGCCCTCTTCGGCGATGACGATGGTCTTGGCACCGCGGGCCCGGATCTCCTGAATGTTGGAGACCACCTTGGCGTGCAGCGAATTGCGCCCGCGCGGCGAGGGCACCACCACGAAGACCGGCTGGCCGTCCTCGATGAGGGCGATCGGTCCGTGCTTGAGCTCGCCTGCGGCGAACCCTTCGGCGTGGATGTAGGCCAGTTCCTTCAGCTTCAGCGCGCCTTCCATGGCGACCGGGAAGCCCACATGCCGGCCGAGGAACAGCACCGATTTGGTGTCCGCCATACGGACAGCCAGGTCCTTGATGTCCTTGGCGTTGTCCAGCACAGCCTGGATCTTGGCCGGGATCTTGCCCAGGTCTGCCAGGATGTCTTTGATCTCGCCCTGGAACTTGTTGCCGCGAAGCTGCGCCAGGTAGAGGCCCAGCAGGTAGGCCGCGGTGATCTGCGCCAGAAACGCCTTCGTCGAGGCAACGGCGATCTCCGGGCCGGCGTGCGTGTAGAGCACTGCGTCGGCCTCGCGCGGGATGGTTGAACCGTTGGTATTGCAGATGGCCAGAACCTTGGCGCCCTGCTCTTTGGCGTAACGGACGGCCATCAGGGTGTCCATGGTTTCGCCGGACTGGGAGATGGCCACGATCAGCGTATTGGCATCCACGATCGGGTCGCGGTAGCGGAACTCGTGCGAAAGCTCCACCTCCACCGGAATCCGGCACCAGTGCTCGATCGCGTACTTCGCCACCTGGCCGGCGTAGGCCGACGTGCCGCAAGCCAGCACAATGATCTTGCTGACCGTCTTGAGCAACTCCGGATCGATCCGCAGCTCGTCCAGGGTCAGGCGGCCGTCCAGGTCGGACCGGCCGAGCAGGGTTTGGCCGACGGCCTCCGGCTGGTCGTGGATTTCCTTCTCCATGAAGGACGGGAAACCGCCCTTTTCCGCGGCGGCTGCGTCCCAGTCGACCTCGAACTCGGTTCCCTGGGCCTCGTTGCCGAAGAAGTCCGTGATTTCGACAGTGTCCGGGGTGATGGTGACGATCTGGTCCTGCTCCAGCTCCACCGCGCGGCGGGTGAAGTCGATGAAGCCGGAAACGTCGGAGCCCAAAAAGTTCTCCCCCTCGCCCAGTCCGACGACCAGCGGCGAGTTGCGGCGGGCAGCGACGACGACGTCGGGCTGGTCCTTGTGGATGGCCAGCAGGGTGAACGCGCCCTCGAGCCGCTGGCAGGCGAGCTGCATGGCGTTGGCCAGGGTGGCGGTGGCAGGGTCCTTGGCCACCAGCGAACGGTAGATGTCACCGAGCAGCACTGCCGCCACTTCCGTGTCGGTCTCTGAGAGCAGCGTGTGGCCCTTGGCCAAAAGAGACGCACGGATTTCGGCGAAGTTCTCGATGATGCCGTTGTGGATCACGGCCAGCTGATCATCGTCGGCCAGATGCGGGTGCGCATTCTGGTCGGTGGGTCCGCCGTGCGTTGCCCAGCGGGTGTGGCCGATGCCGGTTAGCGACTCGGGCAGCGGGTCGGCCTCGAGTGCGTCCAACAGGTTGCTCAGTTTGCCCGACTTCTTCCGCGATTCGATACCGGACTCGGAGATGACGGCTACCCCCGCGGAATCGTAGCCGCGGTATTCCAGGCGGCGAAGACCTTCGAGAACAACATCCAGGGCGCTGTGATCAGCAACGCTGACTCCGGCCCCGCCGTCGCGGCGGCCAACATATCCTACGATTCCACACATGGGGTTAAGGGTACCTGCCCGCAGCGCAGCCGTTGACAGCATGGCCTCTCCGCCCTGCCATCGGCCGCGGGCGGTGAGCCGTCGGCGTAACCCGGCTCGCCGCCGTCGCGCGCCTTTTGGGATTTGAAACCCGCAGCAGGCACAATTCATAGGTGACTGATGCGACACCGAAGACGACGGCGTCAAGCGGTGAGAGTAATTTCACACCATACGTTGAGCTGGACCGGCAGACCTGGTCCCGGCTGTCCAACGAGATTGAGCAGCCCCTTGACCAGGACGATATTGAACGGCTCCGCGGCCTGGGCGATGCCCTGAACCTGGACGAGGTCCGCGAGGTCTACCTGCCGCTCTCCCGCCTGCTGAACCTGTACGTGGGCGCGGCCGGCGAGCTGCATAAAGCCACCACTACGTTCCTGGGCGAGACCACCCGCCGCACCCCGTTCGTGATCGGCGTGGCAGGGTCGGTCGCCGTCGGAAAATCCACCACGGCCCGCGTGCTGCGCGAGATGCTGCGCCGCTGGCCGGACACCCCGAACGTTGAACTGATCACCACGGACGGGTTCCTGTACCCGAATGCGGAACTGGCTCGGCGCGGCCTGATGGAACGCAAGGGCTTCCCGGAGTCCTACGACCAGCGGGCGCTGCTGCGGTTCGTGTCCGAGGTCAAGTCAGGTGCCGAAGAAGTGCGGGCGCCCTGGTATTCGCATCTGACCTACGACATCGTGCCGGACAAGGAAGTGGTGGTCCGCCGCCCGGATGTGCTGATTGTTGAGGGGCTCAACGTGTTGGCTCCGGCACGCCCGCGGGCGGACGGACGGACCGGGCTGGCATTGAGCGACTTTTTCGATTTCTCCGTTTATGTGGACGCCAAGACGTCCTATATTGAGCAGTGGTATGTCAGCCGCTTCCACAAACTGCGGCGGACGTCGTTCGCCGACCCGGAATCCTATTTCCACCGCTACGCCTCGCTCAGCGACACCGAGGCCACCGAGACAGCGCTGGGGATCTGGCGCCGGATCAATGAACCGAACCTGAGGGAGAACGTGCTGCCGACACGCGGCCGGGCACAACTGGTGCTGACGAAGGATGCGGACCACTCGATCCGCAGAATGCTGCTGCGGAAAACCTGACATGACAGCTCTGAGGGCCCCGGCGCTCGCCGCCGGCCTGGCCGCCGTGCTGGCCCTGCTCACCGGTTGCGTTCCTGCCGACGAGCCCACCCCCTCCCCCAGTACGACGGCGGCTCTGCCGGGTCCGTCGGAGGACGCCACATCCCTCCCGGTTCCGTCGCAGAGCACGAAAGCCGCGAAGAAGAAGGCCGATAAGTCGCCCGGTGCCGGTGAGGACCACGCCAACCCGGCGAGCATCGGCGTCGTCGTGAACAAGCGCCGGCCGCTGGTCCCGCTGGACTACCACCCGGGCGACCTGCGCCGGCCGGCCGTGAGCATCGGGACCGGCGGCGAATCTGCCCTGCTGCGCGATGCCGTGGCGGACGCCACCGAAAAGATGTTCAACGCGGCCGCGGCCGACGGCGCGCCAATGGTCATGGTCAGCGGATTCCGTTCCTATGCCACCCAGGTGGACACCTACAACCACTGGGTACGCCAGCACGGAAGCGAGGCCGCCGCAGACATGATCTCGGCGCGTCCTGGCTATTCCGAGCACCAGACCGGCCTGTCCATGGACGTCGGCGACAGCACCGGTGCGTGCAATCTGCAGCAGTGCTTCGCCGAGACCGCCGCCGGCATCTGGGTCGCCAACAACGCCCAGCGCTTCGGGTTCATCATCCGCTACTCGCCCGGGGAAGAGAAGGTGACCGGGTATTCGCCTGAGCCGTGGCATCTGCGCTATGTGGGCAAGAAGGTGGCCGGGAAGATGGCACAACGAAGCATCAATTCGCTCGAAGAATACTTCGGCTTGCCCGGTGCGCCCGGATATTCATGATGCCTTCGGGAGACATTCCACTTGAGGTCTCTGCTCCTGCGCGGAATAGGGATACATTTGCGGAATGTTAAAGGGGTTCAAAGAATTCATTATGAAGGGCAACGTCGTTGACCTTGCCGTCGCTGTTGTTATTGGCGGAGCTTTCGGCATGGTGGTCAATGCCCTGGTCAATAGCGTGCTGATGCCGTTTATCGCCGGCCTGGTGGGCTCGCCCGACTTCAACAGCTTCCTGCTGTGGAACTTCAGGGGCAACGAGGTCGCCTTCGGGGTGCTGCTCACCGCCATCGTGAACTTCTTGCTGATTGCGGCGGCGGTTTACTTTGTGGTCGTGGTCCCGATGAACCACATGATCGAGCGGCGTAACCGCCGGCTCGGCATCACCCAGGAAGAAGAAGCCATGGATCCGCAAATTGTGCTGTTGACCGAGATCCGCGACGCGCTGCAGGCCCCTAACCGTCGGTAGCCACCAAGCGCGGCATCCGGCGCGTCAACCTCTTCAGGCCCGTCCCGCACCACTGCGGGGAGGGCCTGACGTTTTGGCTCGGTCGGCGTACGCTCGGAGCATCGCCACCGGCAGGCGACCGGTGGACTCCTCCCGAAGTATCCGAAGAATCAGGTGAATCTCCATGAAACACCATTCGCCGCTTGCCCTGTTTGCCAAGCTGGCTGCCGCCCTGTTGACGTCCTTCGCCCTCCTCTTAACCGGGATGCCGGCTTCCGCCGGCCCTCAGGTGTCCGACAGCTCCCGTTCACCGTCCGGGCGGACGGCCAGAATCATCGACCTGCCGGACGCCACCTCCGCCGAGGGCATTGCCGCTGGCCGCGGCAGCACGTTCTACGCCGGCGACTTGTACGCAGGCGACATATACCGCGGGGATCTGCGCCGCGGCATGGCCAAAAAGTACATCGACGCGCCGAAGGGACGCTTCGCCGTCGGGATGGCCGCCGATACGCACCGGCACCTGCTGTTCGTAGCCGGCGGCCCCACCGGCAAGGCCTATGTCTACAACACCCGGACCGGGAAGCCGGTTGCCGATTTCCAGCTGAACGACCCGGCCCATTCGTTCATCAACGACGTGACACTTGGCCGTGGCGGCGCCTGGTTCACCAACTCTGTTGACGACGAACTGTATTTCCTACCGATCGGCGAGGACGGGCGGATCGGGAAGCCCAAGACGCTGCAGCTGAGCGGGCCTGCCGCAGAGCGGAGCGGGGACTTCAACCTCAACGGCATCGTTGCGGCGGACCATGGGCGGAAGCTGATCGTGGCCCACACGGCCAACGGGGCCCTGTACACGGTGGACCCGCGGACCGGTGCCAGCCGCAGGGTCTCCGGCGTCAAGGTCAGCAACGTCGACGGGCTGGAGCTGAAGGGCCGTTGGCTGTGGGCCGTCCAGAATACCGACAACCAGATCAGCAAGATCAAACTGGACCACAAGCTGGCGTCCGGGACGGTCCGATCCGTGATCACCAGCGACGCCTTCCAGACGCCGACCACCGCAGCACTGATCGGCGACAAGCTGGCCGTGGTGAACGCCAAGTTCGACACCGGTAACCCGCCGACGGCGGACAGCTACGAGGTAGTAGTGGTCGATGCCTGGCGCTGACCTCGGGCGGCGCGCGCAGTGGCCGCCGCGCCGGGGCTAGTCGACGTCGGCCGGCTCCAGAGCCAGCTGCTGTTTCACCGTCTGGGCTAGGTCCTCGGCGGTGGCCTGCGCCGTGGCCATGTCGGCGGCCTCCACCATCACGCGGACAACGGGCTCGGTGCCGGACGGCCGCAGCAGCACCCGGCCGGTCTCGCCCAACCGCGCGGACGCAGCCTCGACGGCAGACTGGAGCGCCTGATTGGTTTTGACGGCGCTCTTGTCGACATCCTTGACGTTGATCAGGACTTGGGGCAGCCGGACCATCAGCCGGGACAGTTCGGACAGCGGCTTGCCCGCCTTGGCCAGCTGTGCAGCCAACTGCAGGCCGGTCAGCACGCCGTCGCCGGTGGTGGCATAGTCCGAGAAGATCACGTGGCCGGACTGTTCGCCGCCCAGCGAGTAGCCGTTGGCGCGCATGTTCTCCAGCACGTAGCGGTCGCCCACCGCGGTTTCCTCGATCCGGATGCCCGCTTCCTGCAGCGCCAGCTTCATGCCGAGGTTGCTCATGACGGTGGCCACCAGGACGTCGTCCTTGAGCCGTCCCGCATCGCGCAGGGCCAGTGCCAGAATCGTCATGATCTGGTCGCCGTCGATCACCTCACCGCGCTCGTCCACGGCCAGGCAGCGGTCTGCGTCGCCGTCGTGGGCGATACCAAGGTTTGCGCCATGCTCGACGACGGCGGCCTGCAGCTTCTCCAAGTGGGTGGAGCCCACGCCGTCGTTGATGTTCAAGCCGTCCGGTTCGGCGCCCATCACTACGATGTCGGCACCGGCGGCGCGGAAGACTTCCGGCGAGCAGCCGCTGGCTGCGCCGTGGGCGCAGTCGAGGACAACCTTCAGGCCCTCGAGCCGGACCGGCAGCGTCTGCAGCAGGTGCAGGATGTAGCGGTCCTCGGCGTCGGAGAAGCGCTGGATCCGTCCGACGTCTGCGCCCGTGGGCCGCAGACGCGGCTGGGACATTTCCTGCTCGATCGCGTCCTCGACCTCGTCGGGCAGCTTGTGGCCGCCGCGGGCAAAGAACTTGATGCCGTTGTCCGGAGCCGGGTTGTGCGAGGCGGAGATCATGACTCCGAAGTCGGCGTTAAGGTCCCCCACCAGGTAGGCGGCGGCGGGAGTTGGCAGCACCCCGGCGTCAAAGACGTCCACGCCGGAACTTGCCAGACCGGCCTCCACGGCAGAGCTGATGAACTCGCCGCTGGCGCGCGGATCGCGGGCGATCACCGCCGTCGGGCGCTTGCCGCTCTCAACTTCCCGGTGGCCAAGGACCACTGCGGCAGCCTGCGCAACTTCCAGCGCGAGCTCTGCAGTGATCAACCCGTTTGCCAGGCCGCGGACTCCGTCGGTACCAAATAATCTAGACATTGCGAATCATTTTACGGCAGCGTTCCGCGTAGTCGGTTCACAGCGTGTCGGCGGTCACGCGAGCCGCCTCCGGCCCGGGTCTACTTGACGCTTGCCGCGAGGCTCTGACCTCTGCCTGCCCCCGGGTCGGCAGGGCGCACGGCGGCTTAAACGGCCGCGAGGCCCCGCAGCAGATGCTGAGGGGCCTCGCGGTGGAAGCACAGGACTTCCGAAGCGGTTTAGCGCTTCGAGTACTGGGGTGCCTTGCGGGCCTTCTTGAGGCCGGCCTTCTTGCGCTCGATGATGCGAGCGTCGCGGGTGAGGAAACCGGCCTTCTTCAGCGTCGGGCGGTTGTTCTCGCGGTCGATCTCGTTCAGCGCACGGGCAACACCCAGGCGCAGCGCACCGGCCTGGCCGGACGGGCCACCGCCGTGGATGCGGGCGATGACGTCGTAAGCGCCTTCCAGATCCAGGATCTTGAACGGATCGTTCACTTCCTGCTGGTGCAGCTTGTTCGGGAAGTAGTTCGCCAGTTCCCGGTCATTGATGGTCCAGTTGCCGGAACCCGGAACCAGGCGCACGCGGGCGATGGCCTGCTTGCGGCGACCCACGGCAGCTCCGCCGACGGTCAGGGCCGGACGTTCCTTCTTGGCGGTCTCGGTCGCCTCGGAAGACTCCGAGGTGTAGCTGGTGAGGGCTTCGCCCTCAGCAGCAGTGTTCAGCTCTTCAGCCACGATTCTCCTTGAATTAAGTTTCTAGTGGTGGCCGGCGCTACTGGGCGACCTGGGTGATTTCGAAGGTCTTCGGCTGCTGGGCAGCGTGCGGGTGCTCGGCACCCTTGTAGACCTTCAGCTTGGACAGCTGCTGGGCAGCCAGGGAGTTCTTCGGCAGCATGCCCTTGATGGCCTTCTCAACTGCGCGCACCGGGTTCTTTTCCAGCAGTTCGGCGTAGTTGACGGAGGACAGGCCACCCGGGTAACCGGAGTGGCGGTAGGCACGCTTCTGTTCGAGCTTGGCGCCGGTCAGGGCAACCTTCTCAGCGTTGATGATGATGACGAAATCGCCCATGTCCATGTGAGGAGCAAAGGTCGGCTTGTGCTTTCCGCGCAGCAGTGTTGCGGTCTGGCTGGCAAGACGACCGAGGACAACGTCGGTGGCGTCAATGACGTGCCACTGGCGGTTGATATCGCCGGGCTTCGGAGTGTACGTACGCACGGTTTTTGCCTTCGTTTGGTGTTCTAAGGTAGCGGCGCATTCTTCACAGAACGCACGCGCAAAGTTGGTGATGCGCTACCGGAACTTCAGGTGAGGACTGAAATCTAACCAGTGGCCCAGAGTGTCTCGGCTATTTCCGTGGATCAGGTTGGCCCTGCAACCGGGCCGTCTCACGGACATAGCGTATCGAGGTTGGACACGCACAACGACGATTAAGATTATCCTGCCACGCCGGTTAGGTCAAAAAAGACAAGAACGACGGCGGTGCCACGCCGCGGTGCGCCCCTCCGAGCTGCTCGCCAACGGTCGGACGCCGCCGTTCTCGGCGTGGCCGGCGCCCGGAAGTCGGTGTCAGCGAGCCGGCGCCCGCGAGTCTGTGCCGGTGAGCCGGCGTCGTGCAGGCGATGTCAGCGAAGGCGACGGCGATGCCGGCTAACACGAAACCGCCCGTGCCGGCTGACGTGGAGGTCAGCTCCCGCTGGATTCGGTAGTGCCGGCAACATTCAGGCCCAGCAGGGCCTTGATGCGCTCTTCGGCTTCCGGCCCGCTCTGAGCGGCAGCCACATTGGCTTCGCTGACGGCCTGGACCACTTCGTCGCGCTGGATTTTCACGCCGCGCGGTGCCTCGATGCCGAGACGGACGCCGTCACGGCGGGCGTCCAGCACGGTGATGACAATGTCGTCACCGATCAGGATCCGCTCTCCGGGTTTACGTGTCAGCACCAGCACCCGTCAACTCTATCGCAGGAAAATCACGGATCTGCCGGGTCACGGCACGACTTCGTGGCGTGGTGAATCAATTAAGCGGAAATGGAAATGGGTCTGGGCGTGCCGGAGCCCGGATTCCTGTGAACCGGCAGATGGGGCGTCAGAGCCGGGCGGCCTCGGACGGCGCCCCGTCGATCCAACCGACGGGCACACCCAGGGTGTTGACGGTCTTCGGCGTGCTGGTGTGCCTGCTTCCGGTCACGGCAAGACCGTCCGGAACAACAACACGCTGCACGGCCTGCACCCAGCGATCCGTGTCCTCGGCCTTGCGCCCGGCGTCCACGGCAAGCCAAATCTGGTCCGCCCCCAGCGCGGGCAGGATCGCGAGCATCTCCAGGGTCGGCGTGAGCGTCTGGCCCAACCCAAACGCCACGAATACGCTCTGCCCCCGTTCCACTCCGCGGGCGCGGGCACCGATGGCGCTGTTGCGGTCCCGCACCGGCCGCCTGACATCTGCGGCGTGCGCGCCGGCCATCCTGACCGTGTTCCCACCGCTGGAGATCCAATCCGCGGCATCCGACGGCGCCCCGTTGACGGCAGGCGCTGCGGCGGCCATGGAATTTGCCGCCTCTAAGGCATTGCTGCCTTGGCCAATTACCAGCACCAAGTCTCCGGGCCCGTAGAGCGGCGAGGGAATGATCGGCGCAGCCGTCGCTCCCGGTCCAGGTCCTGGTCCCGGAGGCAGGTGCGACTCGTCCGGTTCCCCCGTTGCTGCGCCATGCAGTACCCCGCTGACGACGACCGTGCCCGCCACGACGTCCGTATGGCTGACCGCCTCTGGCCCGGCGGGTGCGCCGGTAGACGCAGCGAGAGTCCCAACCGATGCAGCGGCAGTTCCAGCAGGCGCCGCCGGCGTCCCCGCAACTGCGGCGTCCAGTTCCGCACCCAACACGGTCGGCCCGGGCTCTGGCACGGTGTCGGCTGCAGGTTTCGCGTCGGTCCGGCGCCGCCCAAAACCGGGCCGTGCAGGGGTCGGCACGGCACCCGCCGGCGCGGCACCCGCCGGTGCGGCACCTGTCAGCACCTCACCTGCCGGGGCGGCATCCGCCGGCGCAGCATCGGAGGCCGGAGGGCCAGCCTCAGGCCGAGTTGTTGGCGGCACGCCAGCCTCGGGTTCCGTGCCCTCCAGCTTGGCGCCCTTGGGCAGCCGGGTGGGCCGGGCGGTGTTGAACGTGAGGTTGTCCATGATGACCGCGAACTGGTCCGTGTGCGTGGACACGTGCAGTTCGGGCGCCTTGCCGTGGACGCGGGAGCCATGCATTTGGGATTCGGCGTGCTCGGCGTCCGCCAGCAGCGCGGCGATGCCCGCGCGGGCCTTCTGGTCCAGCGCATGCTGGCCGCGCATGGGCGGGGCGGGAAGTTCCACGGTGACTTCGTAGTGCTCGCGGGCGAAGAAGCCGCGGATGCCGCCGACGGTGACCTTCTCCGCGGCGACGATCCTCGCGTCGGGTCCGTGCTCGGCCAGGACCTGGGCTTTGAGTTCCTGGAGTGAAGCGCCTTTAAGCTGCAGCCGTCTGGCCGACACGCACTACCCCCACGGTCTCGATCTTTACGTTGGCGGAGGTGACCTCCTGGTAGGACAGTACCGGAAGTCCGCCGGACTGCGCCGAGACCAGCCGCCGGATGGCCGGGCGGAGCGCGGGTGCGCAGACCAGCACGGCGGTAAGCCCGTTGGCTTCCACTTTCTCCAGGGCATCCCGCAACGAGGCCAGCACGGCTTCGGTCCGGTCGGCCGAGAGCAGGATCTGCGTACCCAGTTCGGACGGCCGCATGCCCTCCAGCATCGATTGCTCCAGCGTGGGATCGATCATGATGACCCGCAGCAGTTGCCCGTCCAGGTACTGCGCGGTCAGGGCCGGCCCCAACGCCTGCCGTGCGGCCTCGATCAGCCCCTCCGGATCGGTGGACGACTTGGCCTTGAGCGCCAACGCTTCGTAGATACGCGGCAGGTCGTTGATCGGGATCTGCTCCGCCAACAGTCCCTGCAGCACCCGTTGGACCTCGGCCAACGAGAGCAGCGACGGGGTGAGTTCGTCGACGGCGGACGGGTTCACGGACTTCACACCCTCGGTCAGCACACGCACGTCCTCGCGGGTCAGTAGCCGGGCCGCGTTGGCCGAGATCAGCGAGGACAGATGTGTCACCAAAACCGAGACCCGGTCGATCACGGTCGCTCCGGTCATCTCCGCACTGTGCCGCATCTCCGCCGGCACCCACTTGCCGACCAGCCCGAACACCGGCTCCACCGTGGCGATGCCCGGCAGCGAGTCCAGGTTGTCCCCCAGCGCCAGCACCTTGCCCGCCGGGGCCTCGCCGCGGCCCGTCTCCACGCCGGCAATCCGGATGGCGTAGGTGGACATCGGCAGGTCGATGCTGTCGCGAGTGCGCACCGGCGGCACCACAATGCCCAGTTCCATCGCGATCTTCCGGCGCAAGGCCCGCACCCGGGCCAGCAGGTCGTCCGACGCGCCGGAGACCAGGTCCACCAGGTCAGGTGCCAGCTGGATCTCCAGCGCATGCACCCGCATCTGCTCGATCAGGTCCTCGGTAGTCTCCGAAGCGGCAGCCGGCGGACCCGCTTCGGCGGCCGCGGCGTCGTCGTGCTTGGCTTTGGCCGCCTCCGATGCCTTGAGCCGCTGGG
Source organism: Arthrobacter sp. NPDC055138 (assembly GCF_053607305.1). Taxonomy (NCBI): domain Bacteria; kingdom Bacillati; phylum Actinomycetota; class Actinomycetes; order Micrococcales; family Micrococcaceae; genus Arthrobacter; species Arthrobacter sp. NPDC055138. Next base: position 118,632 of record NZ_JBSGTH010000007.1, on the reverse strand, counting down.
ACATGAAAATCAGGAACGCGCCCACCAAGATGAACGGGATCTTGGGCATGCCCGGGATCAGGGCGAGGAGAATGGCCGCGCCGCCGGCGATCATCAGCGCCTGCCGGGACTGGGTCAGCTGGTCGGACGCATCCGAGCCCATTTCCGAGTCCGCGTTGGACCGTGTTACCACCATGCCGGTGGAGACGGCCATCAGCAGCGCCGGGATCTGTGTGACCAGGCCGTCGCCGATGGTCAGCAGCGTGTAGGTGCTGACCGCCTCGCCGATCGGCATGCCGCGCTGCAGCATGCCGATGGCGATGCCGCCGACGATGTTGATGATGATAATGATGATGCCGGCGATCGCATCGCCCTTGACGAACTTGGACGCACCGTCCATCGCGCCGTAGAAGTCGGCCTCGGCGGACACCGCGGCACGGCGTTCGCGGGCCTGCACGTCGGTGATCAGGCCCGCGTTCAGGTCGGCGTCGATCGCCATCTGCTTGCCGGGCATCGCGTCCAGCGTGAAGCGCGCGCCCACCTCGGCCACGCGCTCGGCGCCCTTGGTGACCACCACGAACTGGATGACCACCAGAATCAGGAACACCACCGCGCCGATGATGATCGAACCGCCCACGGCCACGTGCCCGAAAGCCTCGATCACCTGCCCGGCGTAGCCGTCGCCCAGCACCAGCCGAGTGGACGCCACGTTCAGGCCCAGCCGGAACAGCGTGGCCACCAGCAGCAGCGACGGGAACACGGAGAAGTCCAGCGGCTTCTTCACGAACATGGTGGTCAGCAGGATCACCAGCGCCAGCAGAATGTTCACGATGATCAGCACATCCAGCAGCCCGGCCGGGATCGGCACCACCAGCAGCAGGATGATGCCCACCACGCCCATGGGGACAGCGAGCTTGGAGAGGTTGCGGTTCATCAGTCACCTCCAGGCGACGGTAAGGACAGGGCACGGCGGCCCTGCCGGGTTGAAGCATGGGCGGCAGCATCGGCATCGGTCATCGCCGGCTCCGCCATCGTGTGGACCCCGACGGCTGCGCCGCGGGCTTTCAGGCTCATCACGAAGGCCAGCACGCGGGCCACGGCGTTGTAGAGCTCCAGCGGGATTTCCTGCCCGATTTCGCACGCCGCGTGCAGCGCCCGCGCCAGCGGCACGTCACGCACCACCGGCACGTGCGTGGTCTCCGCTTCCTCGCGGATGCGGGCCGCAATCAGGCCGGCTCCCTTGGCCACCACGCGCGGCGCGGATTTGCCCGGTTCGTATTTCAGCGCCACCGCGTAGTGCGTCGGGTTCACCAGCACGACGTCGGAGCCTCCCACCGCGGCGATCATGCGGTTGCGGCTCATCGCCAGCTGCCGCGAGCGCCGCTGCGACTTGATCAGCGGATCGCCTTCGGAGTTCTTGCTCTCGTCCCGGACTTCCTTCTTGGTCATTCGGGTCTTCTTCCGGTTGCGCCGCATCACCACCATCACGTCCAGCGCGGCCAGGATCAGGCCGGCGATGATCGCCGTCTGCAGCAGTCCGACGGTGCCGGCGCCGGCGGCGTCGAGCAGCGAGGTGACAGAGAGCCCGCCGGCGGTCATCAGCACCGGGACCAGTCCCTGCACCACGAAGTATAGGGCAAGTCCCACCACGACGGTCTTCAGCAGCGCCTTCACACCCTGCCAGAGCGCCTGCATGCCGAACACCTTTTTGAGCCCGTTGACCAGGTTGAACTGTTGGGTTTCCGGCTTGAACTTCTTCCAGTGGATGCCGCCCTGCAGCGCCGCGCCGGCGATGATTACGGCCACCACGGCCAGGAACATCGGCGTGAGCGTGTACATGATGGTGCCCAGCCCATCCTCCAGCGCCTTGACCACCAGCGCCGGATCCGGCGACGCGATCATCCGCGTGACGGTGAACATCTGGTCGGTGCCGGCCTGCGAGGCCCGGTCGATGGTCATCGGCAGCATCACCGCGGCAGCGCCGATGCCCAGCCAGGCGGTCAGGTCCTGGGACTTGGAGAGCTGGCCCTTTTGGCGGACCTCCTTCATCCGCTTGGGCGTGGCTTGCTCTGTCCGTTCTTCGGAGGTTTCCTGCGACACCTAGCCCACCCCCGTCAGCGCCGTCACGGCCTGGCCGGCCAGGGACGAAACAATCCGCGGCAGCGCCACGAACACCACCCCGCCCAACATCAGGGTCAGGAAGATCTTCAGCGGAAAGCCCAGCGCAAACGCGTTCAGCGCCGGGGCCACGCGGGTGAGCAGGCCCAGACCGGCGTCGGCCAGGAACAGCACCACCAGCAGCGGCCCGGCAATCTGCACAGCGGCCAAGAACATCTGGGTCACGCCGGTGATCATCACCTGCACGGGCTCGGCCAGGTCCACTCCCCCGCCCAGCGGAAGTGCGGTGAAGCTGCGCGCCAGCCCGCCAATAATCAATTGGTAGCCGTCGGAGGCGAACAGCAGCGCCAGCGCGGCCATCTGGAACAGCCGGGTGAACTGGGCGCCGTTGACCATGGACTGCGGATCGAACGCCTGCGCCATCGAGAAACCGCCGAACAGGTCGATCAGCGTGCCCGCGGACTGCACCGCCGAGAACACGATGAACACCAGGAAACCCAGCAGCGCGCCCACCAGGATCTCCAGCACCAGTGCCCCGAAAAACCCTGCGGTGCTCAGCGGCTCGTAACCGGTCACCACCCGCGGCGACACCGCCAGCGCCAGCCCGACGCCGAGCATGGCCTTGATCCGGGCCGGGATGGCGCCGTACGAAAACGGCGGGGCTATGAGCAGGAAAGCCACCATGCGGACTCCTGCCAGCATGGTGGCCTCGATCCACGCCTGGTCGAGCGGGATGTTCATTATCCGCCGCCGAGCAGGCCGGGGATTTTCTCGAACATTTCCTGGGTGAAGGAGACCATCTCGGAGATCATCCAGTGCCCGCAGACCAGCAGCGCCACCGCCACGGCCACGGCCTTGGGCACGAAGGACAGCGTGATCTCCTGGATCTGGGTCATCGACTGGACCAAGGAGACGGCGAAGCCGACCACCAGGGCGGTGACCAGCACTGGGGCGGAGAGTTTGGCGGCGATCAGCAGGCCCTGCAGGCCGATGTCCAGGACGGCGTTTGTATCCACAGCTAGGTACCGTAACTTCCGACCAGGGCGGTGATGATCAGGCCCCAGCCGTCCACCAGCACGAAGAGCAGGATCTTGAACGGCAGCGAGATCATCACCGGCGGGAGCATCATCATGCCCATCGACATCAGCGCCGAGGCGACCACCAGGTCGATCACCAGGAACGGCACGAAGATGACGAACCCGATAATGAACGCGGCACGCAGTTCCGAAATCATGAACGCCGGGATCAGGGTCTGCAGCGGCACTTCCGCCGGGTTCTCCGGGTTGGGCAGGTCCGCGGCCCGCATCATCAGGGCCAGGTCTTCCTGCCGGGTATGCGCCAGCATGAAGTCCTGCAGCGGCGCGGCGGCGGCCGAGATGGCGTCCGTGAACGTCTCGGTCCCTTCCATGTACGGCTGCACGCCAAGCTCGTTCACCTGGGTCAGCACCGGCCACATAATGAACAAGGAGAGGAACAGGGCCAGCCCGGCCAGCACCTGGTTCGGCGGGATCGAGGGCAGGGACAGCGCGTTCCGTGTCATCGCCAGCACCACGAAGATCTTGGTGAAGGACGTCATCATCAGCAGCAGTGCCGGGGCCACCGAGAGCAGCGTGATGCCCAGCAGCGTGATGACGGCCGACGACGGCGTGCCGTTGGGACCGTTGATCTCCACAGAGAACCCGCCGTCACCATCCGGCGAGCCCGGTTCCGTTGGTGCCAGCGGGTCGACCGGCGGCACCGGGGCGACCGGCGACGCGAAAGCCGAAGGCGCGTTAAGCAGGGCGGCGGCTACGGCAAAAAGCACTGCCAGCAGTAATGCCAGGAGTGCTGCGGTGGCCAGACGGGGCCAGCGGCCTGCCGTCGGGGCCAGAGTGCCGGTGATGCTCAACGCGAACGGACCTGCTTCAGCGCTTCGGCCGTCTGCTTCCACGTGGACGGGGACAGAATGGAGCCGGCCAGCGGGGAATCCGGCCCCTGTTCCTGCCAGCCGGCGGCCCGGGAGGCCCGGCGGCCGGTGCGTTCGGAGCGGCGCCCGCCCTCGATCGGGTACAGGCCGGCGTGCCGAAGCGGAATGACATCCGTCTTCTGGCCCGGCTCGTCAAAGGTTGGGACATCGAATTCCTGCTCGACGGACGGCCGGTCGTAGCCGTGCGTGTCCGCATCCATCGGCATCTGCACGGCGGCGCGACGGGCCGCACGGCGCGAGACATCGGTGGAGCCGGCGGGGGAAGCAGCTGAGCTGCCCGCTACCGCGGCATCGAACGGGTCGAAGGCGTCGCCGGCGGCAGATGCCGCGGCACGGCGGGGCGAGGCACCGCCGTCGTACTGGGCGGCTGCCTGGGGTTTTGACTGGGCGGCTGCCTGGCCGTTGCCCGCGGCGCGCACCGGGGCGCGGCCAGCGGCTGGGTCCTTGCCAGCCGCCCGGCCGGTGGCCAATTCCAGCAGCCTGGCGAAGCTGTCCGACGCGGTCTGCGGAGCCCGGTGGGCGGGCTGCGCCTCTTCCTCCACCGGCGCCTCGCGGGTGTCGAGAACATTCACGGCCTGGTCGGTCACGCCCAGCAGGAAACGCTGGCCGTCGGCGTCCACCACCACAACCGAGGCCTTCGGCCCGATGGTTTGACGTTCCACCACGCGCACCAGCTTGCGGGCGCCGGTGCGGGCGCCGCGGCTGAAGCGGCGCTGCAGCACCCAGAGCAGTCCGAGCACCACGGCCAGCGAGAGCGCTACCCGCAGGGAGAGGACAACGGTCTCCATTTAGAGGAGTCCTTCGGGCACATCGAGGATCTTGGTGATGCGCACGGCGTAGTCCTGGTCGACGACGACAACCTCGCCGTGCGCGATCAGGCGGCCGTTGAGCAGCACGTCCGCGGGGGCGCCGGCCGAGCGGTCCAGTTCAATCACGCCGCCCGGTTCGAGGTTCAGCACATCGCGCACGGACATCCGCGTGCGGCCGATCTCGACGGTCAGTGCCATCTCCACGTTGTTGATGCGGCCCAGCTTGGCCAGCACGGACTCGTCCACACCGCTGCCGGCAGCATTCTCGCGCAGCCGGATGGCGAACCAGCCGCCGGCCTCGCCGTCGCCGCCGGTCAGCTTGAAGACGGCTGCTTCCGGATCGGAGAACAACGTTGCGGCGTTGGCCACGTGCGCCTCCCCCAGCACGCCGGCGCCGAGCACCGACGTGGCAGCTTCCAGCGCCGGACGCAGCAAGTCCGCGGCGGAAACCAGCGGGGAATCGGTACCAGCAGCGGCGGAAAGCGCGGCCTGGTCGGCCACGACCAGCGCCACATCGGCCGAGGTGCCGCCCACGAAGGAACCGACCACGGCGGAGGCTACCTGTCCTGGCAGCGGCCCGCCCTCGTCCTGGCGCACCGCGTAGAGCGGAGTATTGGTGGGCAGCAGTCCGAGGAGCGCGTCGGCGGCAGCAGCCTGCAGGGTCTGGGTCTGTGTCATCGGGCGTTCTCCTCGGTTGTAACAATGACTCCGGCCAGGCGGTTGCCGTTGGCGCCGACGGCGGCATGGGCCAGACATTCGCCGTTGATGGCAACATCCAGCGGGCGGTGCTGCGGATGCGGCAGCGGCAGCAGATCGCCCACGGACAGGTCCAAAACCTGGCCCGGGCGGACGCGCATGGGTGCGAACTGCAGCGACACATCCACCGGGATCTGCACCAGTTGCGTCTCCAGCAGTTTCCGGGCGTTGGCCGGGCTGCTCAAGGCGAACGAATCGCGCAATTGGGTCAGCAGGACCTCGGCCGGGATGGCCACGGTGGCCGGTGCGGACAGATCGCCCACGCGGATCTCAAACGTGGCCACGATCATCAGGTCGTTCGTGGCAGCGGCCTGGGCGAACTGCGAGTTGTAGTGGATCTGGTCCAGGCTGATCGGCGTGGTCAGCAGCGAGCCGAGCGAGTAGCGCAGGTCCTCCAGCGCATCTTCCATCAGCCGGCTGACCAGTGCCTGTTCAATCTGGGTGAACTTGCGGTCCGGGTAGTTGTGGGTGCCGTTTCCGCCCAGCATGTGGTCCACCCAGGTCATCGCGGCCTTGGTGGGGAACTGGAGCACCGCCTTGCCGGTGATGTCGTCCAGAGCGCAGAGCACCATGGCTGTACTGGCCGGCAGCGAGGCCGCGTACTCATCGTAGGTCTGCATTTGGACCTGCTCAGAAGTCACCGTGCAGATCACCCGGACCTTTGCGGTCAGCTGGGTGCCCCACTGGCGGGCGAACGTTTCGAAGGCCAATTCCAGCACGCGCGAATGCTCGCGCGCCAGAGTGGTTGGCCTCCGGAAGTCGTACACTTCGACGGCTCTGGCCGGCTTTTCGGGCGCGCTAGATTGCGCATGTTCCTGGACCGTCACAGCAGGCACTATCGGCAGCTAAATCGCGGACGTTAGGAGTCCGCGAGATGTGGTGCATTGGGGTCGCCCCAGCGTCCCCGTCCCTGGCGCCGGATGCTGGCTGCGCGCCTATTGCGGGCAGCAGCGCAGCCCCTCAGTGGTCGCCGGTTTTCCCGCCCGGCGCCGGTGCGTAGGTGGCGCTCGGTGCCGGACCGACGGAGCCGTTGTTGTCGCCGGTGACGATTGTGCCCCCACCGGAGCCTCCGCCGGGCTCGCCGGGCACCCGCTCGGCCGAATGGCCTTCGGAGCCTTCAGCCTTCGCCGCCTCGGCCGCGGCTTTTTCTGCCGCGTCGGCTTCGGCAGCCTTCTGGACAGCTTCCGCCCGTTCGGCGGCAGCCTCCTTGGCGGCACCGGCAGGGTCCTTGATCACTTCGGGCATCAGGTTCCGGATGGCTTCGGGCTGCCCGGAGAGCACCACAATGTCGACCCGGCGGTTCATCGCCAGATCCTCATCGCTCCCGCTGGCCTTCAACGGCCTGGACTCGCCGAAACCCACGGCGGAGATCCGATTCGATTTCACCCCGCTGTCCTCCACCAGATGCCGCAGCACATTCACTGCCCGCTCGGAGGAAAGTTCCCAGTCCAGGGCCCCGGGATCAAGATGGCGCACCTGCGCCGTGTGTCCTTCAACCTTCAGTTCGTAGCCGACAGGCTTCAGTACCGGGCCCACCACATTGAGGATCTTGATGGTCTGCCGCGTGAGTACCGGTGAGTCCGGCTCGAAGAACGTCTCGCTGCCGATCAGGCGGACGGTCAGGCCGCGCTCATCCAGTTGGAAGCGGACCGCCTTTTCCAGTCCTTCTTCCTGCAATCCCTTGGTGATCTTCTCCTGGATGCTCCGCAGGTCGTTGACTTCCTGGATGGCCAGGTCCAAATCGGTCTTCTGCTCGCCTTCGGTGTCCTCCTCGGCGTCACCGGCGGTAAACCCCTGGCCGTCTTCGTCGATGAGTTCCGGTGGCACCACTACACCCTCAGCCGTATCAACGGTCTGGGTACGGACCACACCAAAGCCGGTGGCCAGGGAATTGGCCAGTTGCTGGAACTTGGCTGCATCAACCGTGGACATGGCGAAAAGCACGATGAACATGCACATCAGCACGGTGACCATGTCCATGTACGAGGCCATCCAGCGCTCGTCCGGGTGCTCGTCCTCTTCCTCGCCTAGCGGACGGCGCGGCCGTCGGGACTTCATGCCGCTCTGGCCTCGGGCTTGTCGTCGGACTTGCCGGACTTGCCTTCCTTGGCCGGCTTGCCGGTGCCCATCTCATGTGCAGGAACCATGGCCCGCAGCCGCTCCCCCAGCAGTCGAGGCTGGCTACCGGCCTGCACGGCCAGCATGCCTTCCATCAGCAGGGTCAGACGCTCGGTTTCCAGGTCGGAGAGGCGCTTCAGCTTGCCGCCGATCGGCAGCCAGATGAAGTTGGCTGAGAGCAAGCCCCACAGCGTTGCCACGAACGCCGTCGCAATCATCGGTCCGAGTGTGTCCGGGGTAGAGAGATTTTCCAGAACGTGAGTCAGCGAGACGACGGTGCCGATGATGCCGATGGTCGGTGCGTAACCGCCCATGCTCATGTAGAACTTAGACGACTGGCGATCGGCACGTGCTTTCGTGCTGATTTCATCTTCGAGGAGGATCCGCAGTTCCTCGCCGTCGGTGCCGTCGGCAATGTTCTGCAGGGCCCGCTGCATGAACGGATCCTTCTCCTCGGTAGCCTCTGCATCCAGTGCCAGCAGGCCCTCGCTGCGAGCCTTCTCGGCCAACTCGACCACACGGTCAATGACTACCTGCGGCTTCGCCACCTTGCCGGTAAAGGCCCGCGGCAGCGTCTTGAGCGCTTGGAGACCGTCCTTGAGCGTGGTGCTGGCCAGACCCACGGCAATCGTGGCACCGAAGACCAAGATCATCGGGGCAGGGATGAGGAGCGCCTCAACGTGTGCACCCTCGAGGGTGATCATGGCGTAGAGCGAGCCGAAGGCCAGCAGGAGGCCAATAAGTGTTGCGGGATCCATTTACGTATTCCTAGGGCGCAGCGGCACAGTGTTACCGGAGTCCCCGGAGTCGTCGCCGGAGGCGGGTGCCGTAGGGGGCACAAGGCCGAGTTGGGGGTGGCTGTGCTGGTGGACTGAAGGCGGCAAATCGCGGGCCAGATGCAGCACGTAGGCGCGGTAACTGGCGATCATCTCGATGACCTGGCTCATCGTCTCGGTGACGATGTACTTGGCACCGTCCACCATTACCAACGTGGTGTCCGGGTTGGCATGGATGCGCTCAATCAGGTCAGGGTTGACCGCAAACTGGCTGTCATTCAGCCGCGTTACTACGATCATCAGCCCATCCCAGGTTTCTCGAGGGCTCCGGTGAGCCGCTAACTACTACCTTCGGCCGCGCACGCCCCGCGGTTAGCTAAGTGGGCTGGTTGTCAGATGTGTCACCCCGCGCTGACAGGCGGGATCAGCGTCTGCCGCGACTTCCGGAGGGGCTGGGGCGGGATGTGGGTCTGCCAGTACGTGTTTCGCAGCGGGTGGCGTCCGGGGTCGATGTAGTCGGGCGGGATGAACCACGGGATCCCTTTGAGCACGTTGATTTCCCAATTGCCTTGCTCGATCAGGTCGTGGTGGAGGCTGCAGAGGCAGACTCCGTTGTTGACGTCGGTGCGGCCGCCGGCCCACCAGGGCACGATGTGGTGGGCTTCGGTCCAGAGTGCGGGCATGGTGCATCCCGGGAAGGCGCAGCCTTTGTCCCGGATGAGCAGTGCGCGGCGGATCGCGCGGTTGAAGAACCGTTGCGACCGGCCCAAATCCATGACCTCCCCCTTTGAGCCGAGGATGGCGGGGATGATCTCTGCATCGCAGGCCATTCGGCGCGCGGTTTTGGCCGAGATCGGGCCGTTGAACACGGCGCTTCCGCCGCCAGAGAGCAATCCGGCCAGCTGTTCGTAGCCGGCGGTGACCATGACTTGGGTGCGGTGTCCGCCGGACTCCGGGAGTTGGCCGGTGTTCAGGGCGATCCGACAGGCACCGACCAGACCGGCCAGAAGCTTCTGTGCTCTGGTGAAGCTTTCCATTGCCTCGACGACCGCTGGATCGACGTCGCCGTGGCTGTGTTCCGCAGACGCACGATCCTCCTCGTCGGCCAGCCCGGTGTTGCCCTTCGCGGTGCCCGCTGGGATTTCGCCTGAGCAACCGCCCTCAACGCTGGGCGCGTCGAACTCAGTGGTTCCGGCGGTGCTGGCGACGTGGTCGTGGGTACCGGCCCCGCCTTTATCCGTCGCTCCAGCGGCGCCGGCGTAGTTGCCGCCCGTTCCGGACGGCGCACGTTCGCTCCTGCTGTTGGCCTCAGCCTGTTCCACGGCGGTTTCGATGGCGTCGGATCGGATGCGTGGGTTCGCGGCGCTGTTCATCACAGTGGCGAGGGCTTCGTACTGGTCGTCGGTGGTGTTGATGACGAACTGGTGCAAGCCGCGCCGGCGTCCGCGGTAGAACATGCCTTGGCGGGACCGCAGCTCGTCTTCCGAGGGCTCGGCACCGTCCTGATCGACCGCTGTTTCCCAGGTCTTCGCGACCATCGCCAGCGTGTCGGCGTCGCTCTCGGCAGCCTGCCGGACCAGCGACGCTTCCATCACCTCCAGCGTCGTGGGATCGGCGGCGGGGCGGGCCCGTCCGATTGAATCGGTGACCAGGGCCGCGGCGTTTGCGCTGATTTCGCCGGCGGCCATCGCCTCAGCCAGCATCGGCAGCGCCGGGGCGCCGGGTTCACCGTCGAACCGCACCTGCGCGGTCACCACGGCTCCGACCCGCAGCCGTCGCCGCGCTTCGACGATGCCGATCCCCAGCCGGGAGCGCAGATATTCGGCGTTGTTCCGGAACTCGGTCTTACGCCGGCTCTGTTGCTGTTTCGGACCCGCGCCGCCCGACCCCGCTGGCTCAAGGCTTTGGGCGTTGTCGAGAGCGCCGCCGGCGCTGTTTCCGGGGCCGGCGATGGAGGCAGCCGGGTCCGCCCACCCCGCGGCACCGGAGGCATCAGGCGCGTCCGCACAGGCGCCGGGCCTGGCCGCGGTTTCCCCGTTCGAAGCGATGTCCGCACGCTCCACCGCCTGGGCTCCTACGGCCTGCAGGAACTCCACAACCTTTGAAACGTCCTCGACCGCCGCTACCGTGTTGGCCAGTTCCCGCGCGCTCAGCGAACCGGATCCGGCGGTGAAGCATGCGGCGACATCCTGCAGCACCGCGCGCACCCCGGAGAGAGCTTCCTCCATCTCCCCGGTCCGGTCCAACGGTGCAAGCGCCATACCACAATTTTATTCGCACACACATTCGAACCACTATCGAAACAGCCCAATGTGTAGGGATAGTGGGGGCCGAAAGGGGAATCGGCAGGCGGAGGATTACAACGCGCTGGCAAGAAAAAGCGGCCGCCTGCGAACGGTGCAGACGGCCGCTGCAGCTGCCCGCGAACGGTCGGGCAGCTGCACTTCGGTGGTGGCTTGTGGCCTCCGAAAACTTAGCGCTTCAGGTTCGTCAGTTCCTGCAGCACTTCGTCGGAGGTGGTGATGATACGCGCGTTGGCCTGGAAGCCACGCTGCGCAACGATCAGGTTGGTGAACTCTTGGGAGAGGTCCACGTTGGACATTTCCAGCGAGCCGCCGGACAGAGTGCCGAGGCCACCGCTGCCAGCAGTGCCCAACTCAACTTGGCCGGAGTTCGCCGTGACGCGGTACGACGACGAGCCCGCCTTTTCGAGGCCGCCAGGGTTGGTGAAGTTAGCGAGGGCGACCTGGGCAACGATGGCCTGGGCACCGTTGCTGAAAGATCCCACCAGAGTGCCATCCGGCGACATGGTGAAGGACTCCAGCGAACCGGCTGCGTGGCCGTTCTGGCTGTCGAAGGCCACCGTGCTCAGCCCGGCGTAACCGGTGATGGCAGCCAGATTTACGGGGATGCCGCCAGCCAACGATGTATCGGAAGCCGCCGTGGGCTTGCCGTCCGCTCCGAACGTCAAGGTCGCGGTGGCAGTCCCGTCTGTCACGGTCCAGGACGAACCGGGTTCCTTGGTGAACTTCAGCTGCAAAGTGCCCTTTGTGCCGTCTTCGGAAAAGACCTCGACGTCGCGAAACATCTCAGTTCCGTCGGCAGCATCGGAGGGCAAGTTGCCAGCCATCACGGCTGAGGTTGTCTCTTTGGCGGGAGAGATGGCATCCGGGGACAGATCAATGGCGGTGACGGGACCGCCCGTTGTGATAACTCCGCCGGTAGCCATCCAGCCCTGCAAGATCGCACCATCCGGCGAAACGAGATTGCCGTTCGAGTCCAGTTCAAATGCGCCGGCGCGGGTGTAGAACTGTTCGCCGCCCTTGCTGGTGACGAAGAAGCCGTCGCCGGAGATCATCATGTCGGTGGCTTTGCCGGTGGCCTGCGAGGAGCCCTGGGTGAAGTTGGTGGAGATGCCGGCAACCTGCACGCCGAGGCCCACCTGGGCCGGGTTGGTGCCGCCGGCCTGGGCCTGCGGGCCGCCTGCGCCCTGGGTCATCTGGGACAGGGTGTCCTGGAACTGGACCGAGGAAGCCTTGAAGCCGGTGGTGTTGACGTTGGCGATGTTGTTGCCGGTGACATCCAGCATGGTCTGGTGCGAGCGGAGACCGGAGATTCCGGAGTAGAGCGAGCGGAGCATGATCAGCGCCTTTCGGATCGTGGAACGGACGAGTGATTCAGTGACTGGAAAAATCTGTTGCTTGCAAAAGCTGGGTTAGGACATAACAAGTCAGGCGGCGCCCCCACTGGTCCCCGAGCCCTCGGTGCCGGAACCAACCGAGGAGGCACCGGCGTCGTCAGCGCCTTGACCAGCGCCGGGGTCCCCCGGCGCGGCGGCGCTGATGCCGGCAACCAGATCCAGCGGGATCTCCTTGCCGTCCACGATCACCTGCGGGACCGGCCCGGCGTAGGACACCGAGCTGGCCGTGCCGGTGATCAGGGAGCCGTCCTGGCCGTAGTAGCTCACCTGCTGGCCGACCAGCGCCGCGGCAACGCCGCGCATCTGCAGGGAGAAGTTTTCCTCGCTGGTGGTGGTCATGGTCGCGATGCTCTCCATCATGGCCAGCTGGGTGCTCTGCGAGATCATCTGGTTGGTGTCCATGGGCGAGCTGGGGTCCTGGTTCTGCAGCTGGGTGACCAGCAGGTGCATGAACATCTCGCCGTCCATGGTCTGCTTCGGCGCGCGCGTCGGGGGCGTGGTGTACATCCCGGTGGCCGCGACGGGCGTGACTGAGTCGGTGGGCATGGTTCTCCTTGTCTCAGGCCAGCACGTCGAGGCTGGTCGAAATCCCGTAGGGACGTCTCAGGGCTGATGGATCGGTGGTGTCAGCGGCAGCGCCGGCGGATGTTTCCGAGAGCCCGTGCTGGCCTTGCGAACCGCCGGCAGGCCGGCCGTCGGGCCCGAACTGCGTGCCGGGTCGGTCATCGTTCGGCCGGTTCTGGTTGGACAGATCCAGATTCGCGTTCATGCCGGTCGACGCAAGATCGCGCTTCAGGTCGGCCATGATGGCACGCAGCGCGTCGCGGCCAGCGTCGTTCGGCGCGAACAGCTCCACCCGTACACCTTCCCCCGTCACATGGGCGCGAACCGTGACCGGTCCCAGATTGTCCGGCGTGACGCTGATGGTCATCACGTGCTCACCCGGCTTGGCCTGCGCCAAGGTGAACAGCGGCCGGGCCACCTGCGCGGTGAAGGGCAACTGCTGGTGCGGCGGTACTGGAGCGGGCGCCGAGGTCGGAGCCGTCGCCGCGGGTTGGGACACCGGGGCGGGCTGGGCTGCGACCGGAACCTGGCCGTTGGCCGGCAGCTGTTCTGCCTCACCACGGGCACCGTTGGCCGAAGCTGTGGCTGCCACGGCCGCTGCGCTTGCCCCTGCGGTCGCAGCAGCTCCACCCTGAGCCGCGCTGCCCGGGAGCATTTGTCCGGGAAGTACGACGCCGGTGGGCAGCTGTGCAGCTGGGGTCGCCTGCGCGGGTGGCTGGGCCGGGGCGGTCTGCGCGAGCGAACCAGCCGACTGGTTCTCGGGTGCTTCCCCATCGACGGCTGCGGGCGCGGAGGCGGCTGCGGTCCTTTGGGCGGCCTGCGCATCCGCGGCGGACGCAGAGGCAGCACCCGGAGAACCGGTTGCGTCCGTGAGGGTGGTGGCTCCGAGAGCATCCGGAACTGTGCCAGCGCCGACCGGGGCTCCGGTTCCCGGTGCAGCCGGGCCAGTCCCGTTAACGAGGCCGGCAGCAGACTGGCCAGCAGCAACCGCCGTGCCGGCGCCTGCCTGTGGCGCAGCAGCAGTGGCCGCTGTCGCCGCGCCAGCGGCTGTCCCTGCGCTGTTGGCGGGAGAGGTAAGCGTGGCGACCCAGTCGTCGGTGCCGCCGGTACCCGCTGTGCCCGCTGTGCCCGCCAACTGGGTGGGCAGCGCGTCGGCGGAGGCAGCCGCCGTCGGCGTTCCCGCAGCTTCACCCAGCGCGGGAGCACCAGTTGCGGCGTCGCCAGCCAACAGGGTTTGACCGACGGCCAGCGGCCACCCCGCCGGGACGCCGAGGTTCTGCGTCGTTGCAGCGGTTTCATCAGGGTTTTTAGCGTCTCCGGGGGTGCCGGAAGGTCCGGTCGTTGCCTGATCGCCGGTCCCAGAAAGCGTCGAACCGGCGCCGGTCCCAGCCGCCGCGGATCCGGTCTGTCCAGCGGCCCTGCCGGCCGGGGCGCGGCCCCCGGTGGAGGCAGCGGCGTCGTGCTTGGACGGCTTGTAGGCCGAATCCTGCTGGAGCGCGTCCTGCATGGCGGAGTCAAAGCCGGGACCGGAGGAGCGCGAACCGGACGCGTTGCCGCGGGACGGCGAAGCGGCGGGGGCGATGGGAAGGGAGTTCACGGGGAGGCTCATGCTCTCTGTCCTGTCGCCATGGCTGCCTGCGCGGTGGCCAGCAGGTCCGTCATTTGTCCGGAACCGGCGGAAGAACCGGTGGCGCCCTGGCCGGCAAGCATCGAACCGAAGCCGGTGTTGCCGGTCTGGCCGGAGAGCATGGCGCTGATCGCGCCGGCGGTGCCGTTCTGGCCGCTCAGCATCGAGCCCAGTCCGGTGGAGGTGGAGAGCTGGGCGGCGCCGATCAGTTCGGTCAGCGCGCTTTGCTGGTCGGCGGTCAGTGGGCTGGAACCGGCAAGAGCGCTGGCAGCAGCGCCAACACCGCCAGCGGCCTGGACCGTTGGCTCATCGGGCAGGATGCGGCGGATGGTGGTGATGTTGGAGTCGTTCTCCCAAGCGTCGCGGACCTTGATGGTGTCGCCGGGCTGCGGGGCATCGATGGCCTTGCCGTTGCCCAGGTAGATGGACACGTGGCCGCCGTCGAAGCTGAAGAGCAGGTCTCCGGGCTTGGCGTCGGCCATCGAGGCTACCGGAGTGCCTTCCTTCATCTGGTCCCAGGTGACCCGCGGCAGGTCGATGCCGACGTCGCGGAAGGCGTGCTGCACGAAGGAGGAGCAGTCCAGCCCGACGGAGGCATCGTTGCCGCCCCAGACGTAGGGCAGGCCCACATACTTCTCGGTGGCAGCGATCAGTTCGGCGGCTGACCCGCTCGCGGCGGTTCCGCTCGCGGCGCCCGCAGTCCCGGCCGTGCCGTCTGCACCGCCGACCGCGGAGCTGCCCGTGGCGGCGGTGAGCGCGTCGGCAAAAGTGCTGGCCGTGCTGCCGCCGGCGCTGCCGCTGCCGGACGTGCCGGAAGCGGCCTCAGCGGCAACGGCGGGCTGGGTGAGTTGGGTCAGGGTGGACTGGATCTGCTGGATCCGGCCCATCGTGTCGGTCATGCTCATCGTCCGTCACCGCCCCGGCCGCCGATGGACAGCTCGTCCAGCACCAGCTGCTCGCGGCGGAGCTCTTCGACGGACTCGGCCTCAAGGTGCCGGGTCTCCAGCTTTTCCAGCCCCACGGACTGCTTGCGCACGGCGAGGAACTCCTGTTGCGCCTGGTATGCCTCGTGCTGCCGGGTGCGGTCCAGGTTCTCCAGATCGGCCAGCATGCTGCGCGAGGCGGACCGGGCCGCGGCCACGGCATGCAGCGTGGCGGCGTCCGAGACCTCGCTGATGATCTCGCCCAGCTCGTTCCGGGCGGCCACCACCCGGGCACCGGACTCGCGGGCGCGGTGGTTCGCGGCGGCAAGGTTGCCGGCGGCCTGGTCCTGCTGGAGCTGGCGCAGCCGCAGCAGCCCGGCCAGGGGGAAGGATCGAGCCATCTCTACATACCTCCGAGAGTGCGGGTCAGGCGGTTCAGCTGATCCCAGGACTGGGCGGAGGGCGTCTGGTCGTCCATCCGCTGCTGCAGGAACAGGTTGATGTCGTCTTCGTGCTGCACGGCCGCATCAACCATCGGGTTGGATCCGGGCTGGTAAGCGCCCACGTCCAGCAGGTCCTGCGCCGCTTTGCGGGCCGCGAGGACCTTGCGCAGGGCGCCGGCGGCCCGGGAGTTCTCCGGCGTATTCACCTTGGAGGCCACGCGGGAGATCGAACCCAGCGGGTCCACCGACGGGTAGTGTCCGGAGACCGCGAGCTTCCGGTCCAGCACCACGTGCCCGTCCAGGATGGAGCGGGCGGAGTCGGCGATCGGTTCGTTGTGGTCGTCGCCGTCCACCAGCACCGTGTACATGCCGGTGACCGAGCCGGTCTCCGCCGTGCCGGCGCGTTCCAGTAGCCGGGCCAGCACGGAGAAGGTCGACGGCGGGTAGCCCCGGGTGGCCGGGGGCTCGCCGACGGAGAGGCCGATTTCGCGCTGGGCCATGGCCACGCGGGTAAGCGAGTCCATCATCAGCATCACGTCGGCGCCGCGGTCGCGGAAGGACTCGGCGATCCGGGTTGCAGTGAAGGCGGCACGCAGCCGCATCAGCGCGGGTTCGTCGGAAGTGGAGACCACCACAATGGAGCGCGCCAGGCCGGCTTCGCCCAGGTCGTCCTCGAGGAACTCGCGGACTTCACGGCCGCGCTCCCCCACCAGCGCGATCACGGAGACCTCGGCGTCGGTGCCGCGGGCGATCATGGACAGCAGCGAGGACTTGCCCACGCCGGAGCCGGCGAACAGGCCCATGCGCTGGCCCTTGCCCACCGTGGTCAGCGTGTCCAGCACGCGCACGCCCAGCTGCAGCGGGGTCTCGATCCGTGCCCGGTGCATGGCGGACGGGGTGTCGTTGTCCAGCGGCACCAGTTGATCGAAGACCAGCGGGCCCTTGCCGTCGATCGGCCGGCCCATGCCGTCCAGCACCCGGCCGAACAGCCCGACGCCGGTCGGCACCAGCACCGGAACGCCCTTGGCCTTGGCCGGCGTGCCCGTGTTGATCCCGGTGAGCCGGCCCAGCGGCATGCAGCGGATGCTGTCCCGGTTGGTGGCCACCACCTCGGCCTCCACGCCCTGGCCCTCGCCGATCACCACCAGGTCGCCAATGGCACAGTCCAGGCCAATGATTTCGACGCCGAGGCCCACCACCGAGGACACCATCCCGTAGCGCTGCGGCGCGGCAGCGGCCAGCGCGTCGGCGAAACGGTCGGCGCGTGGGCGCCAGGCCACGGCGGTCACTGCCGCACCTCCAGCAGCGCGGCCCTGGCGCGGCCAAGCGCGGTGCCGATCCGCGCGTCCAGGAAGCCGTCGGCGAATTCGGTGACCGCGTCACCGGGGGCCAGCGAAGAGTCGGGGCTGAAACCCACGCCGGCCTGGCTGCGGATCTCCGGCGCCAGCATGGTCAGGTCGGCCGGGTTCATCCGGACGGTGTGCACGCGGGAGGCATCCACTCCGGCCAAAGCCCGGGTGAGGGCCGAGCGCGCGGAGGCATCGCCGTCGGACAATTCATGGCCCAGGATGGCCTCGGCCAGCTCGATGGCTGCCGCGGCCAGCGTGTTCTGCGCGGCGGCCAGCACCGGTGCCGCGCGTTCTTCCAAGGCGCGCGTGGCAGCACCTAGCGCGGCCACGGCCTGCTGCACACGGGCGCGGCCGTCGGCCGTCATGGCGGCGTGGTGCTGCTCCATGGCCAACTGGCGTGCGCGCATCATCTCGGCGCCCTCGCGCATGCCGGCGGTGTAGCCGGCGGCATGGCCGCGGACCTTGGCCTGCTCGAACGCCCGCTCCTGCGCCTCGTCGTCGCTGCGCAGCTCGGTGTAGGCCACCTTGGAGAAGTTCTTCGCCCCGGTGTTCAGCTCCGGGAAGCTCAGCCTGGAGAACGTCGCGTCAGTAGACATATTCGTCTTCCTCCACGCCCCGCTGGACCGTGATGATGCCGCTGGCTTCCAGCTCGCGGATGGACCGCACAATGTCCGCGCGCGCCTCTTCGATCTGCGACATGCGCAGCGGGCCGGTGGCGTTGATCTCGTCGTCGAGGATGTCGCGGTTGCGTTCGGAGACGTTCTTGCGGATCAGTTCGGTGACCGGTTCGCTGGCGCCCTTCATCGCCACCGCCAGCACCGCAATCTCGATGCCGCGCAGCACCTGCTGCACGTCGCGCGGTTCCAGCTTGGTGATGTCTTCGAAGGTGAGCATCCGTGAGCGGACTTCCTCCGCCAGCTCCGGGTCGCGTTCGTCCAGCGCCTCCAGCAGCGCGCGTTCGGTGGCGACGTCGGCGCGGTTGATGATGTCCACCAGCGGCTGCACGCCGCCCACCACCTCCACCTGCTGGCGGGGCACGACGGCGCCGGCCCGCACCTTGAGCGTCTCGGCCACGATGGTCACGGCCTCCGGCGTGGCGGTGCCCATGGTGGCGATGCACTGGGCCACCTCGGGCCGGACCGACTCGTCCAGACCCGCAATCACCGCGGAGGCCTGCTCCGGGCGCATGTGCGCCAGCACCAGGGCAATGGTCTGCGGGATCTCGCCGCTGAGCAGCGTGATCAGCTGGCTGGGATCTGCCTCGTCCATGAACTCGAACGGCTTGCCGGCCATCGAGGTGGCCAGCCGGTCCAGCACGCCGGCGGCTTTCTCCGCACCGAAGGAGGCCGCCAGCAGCCCGGCGGCGAACTCCTTGCCGCCGCGCGGCCGGCGCCGGCCCTTGACCGTCATGTCGTGGAATTCCTTGAACGCCTCTTCGGCGACCTCGGGATCCACCCGGCCCATGCCCACCAGCTCGGCGGTAATCAGCTCGGCCTCGGCCTCGCTGAAGCGCTTCATCACCTCGGCGGCCCGGGCCTGTTCCATCTGCATCAGCACCACCGCCACCTTCTGGGTGCCGGTCAGTGCGGTCAATAGCTCGCTCATGCGTTCTGCTTTTCATCCATCAAGGACCGCAGGAAGTCCGCGGTCTTGTCCGGTTCCTGGGCGGCCAGGGCGTCGATCTCGGCCCGCTTGCGGTTCATGTCCTTCTGCTCATCGGACAGTTCCGGCGGTCCGGTGAGCTCCAGTGCGGTGGTCGACGGGGCGACCACGGGGATCGGTTCCGGTACGATCACGGGCTTCGGCGCGGGCAGCTGCAGATCCTGCGGGGCCTCGATTTCCGGCTGGAAGTCCTGCAGCTCGCCCAGGTCCACCGGCTCGCGGTTCTGGCGGCGGGACCAGCGGGCATAGACCAGCAGGGCGATGATCACCAGCAACACGATGCCCGCGGTGATGATGGCGGTGCGGATCAGCTCGGCCTGGCGCGCGGCTTCCTCGGCGGCCTGTGCGGCGGCCAGGGCCTCGGCGGCATCCTGTGCACCGGCGGTGTTGAACGGCACCAGTTCCACGGTGACCTGGTCGCCGCGGTCGGCGTTGATGCCGGCGGCGGTGGTGACCAGTCCCTCGATGTTGGCCAGGTTCAGCGCACCGGCGGCGTCGGCATCCAGCGCCACCGAGACAGTCTGGCGGTTGATCGCGCCGGCCGGGATGGCACGGGTCTCGGTGACCTTGTTCAGCGCGTTGTTCTTGGTCTCCGACTCGGATGTGAAGGTTCCGTCGCCCGCGGCGTCGCCGGGTACGGCGATGTTGTCCGGGCCCAGCACGCCGGCCGCTCCGCCGCCGGATCCCTCGTACTCTTCGGTCTCCGTGGACTCGTTCAGCGCGGGCGCGCCGTCCGGCGTCGTGAAGGTCTCTTCCACGCGTTCGGCGGACTCGTAGTTCATGTCCGCGGCCACCACCACCGAGGAATTGCCCGGTCCGACCACGCGGTCCAGCATGGTCTGCACGGAGGCGCGGACGCGCTCTTCGTAGTCGGAGGCCTGCTTGTCCGCGGATCCGGTGGCGCCCACGCCGACGGCGGACAGCACTGTGCCGGCGGCGTCAATCACGGCCACGTTTTCCGGCTTCATCCCGTCGATGGACGCGGAGGTCAGGTGCACGATGGCCTGGACCTGGTCGGCCCCCAGCGTGGTGCGCTCGGTGTCCACGAACACGGAGGCGGTCGGCTCGCCCTTTTCGGAGACGAACACCGTCTCCTCCGGGATGGCCAGCCGCACGGAGGCGGTCTTCACGCCGTCGACCGCTTCAATGGTGTTGGCCAGTTCGCCTTCCAGTGCGCGCTTGTAGGTCACCGACTGCTGGAACTCGGAGGAGGTCACGCCCATGTCGTCCAGCAGCGAATACCCGCCGGTGGAGGAGCTCGGCATTCCGGCCGCGGCGGCCTTGAGCCGCTGGTCGTAGACGTTCTCTTCCGGGACCAGGATGGTGCCGCCGCCGTTGGTCAGCTCGTACGGGACCCCGTCGGTTCGCAGCTGCTCAACGATGGTGTTGGCGTCGGCCGCGGCCAGCCCGGAAAACAGCGGTGTGTAGGAGGGCTTGGACGCCCACGCCGTCAGGGCGGCGATGCCCAGCACGACGACGGCGATGCCGATGATCGCGATGGTGCGCTGTGCGACGGTGAATTCGCGGATGGTTTTGCCCAACCGCGAGAGCCAGGAGGAGACTGTGGCGGGCATTAGGCCTGCATCCTCATGATCTCGTTGAAGGCGTCAACGCCCTTGTTCCTGACCGCGGCCACCAGTTCCAGCGTCACCGCGGCGCGGGTGGAGGCCAGCGTCGCATTGTGGATGTCATTCAGGTCGCCGGTCACGGCCTGGATCGCCAGTTGGTTGGAGGTCGACTGCAGCTGCTGCAGGTTGTCGACGGCACCGGTGAGCGAGGTGGCGAAGCCAACGCCGTTGGTGGACTGCGGGGCCTCGGCGGCGGGCAGGTACCCGGTGCCGGTCACGCCCTGGATCGGCGGAATGGAAGAGAGCGGCATCAGTTGCGTCCAATCTGCAGGGCGGCCTCGTAGGTGGACTTGGCCCGGTCAACCACGGCAGCGTTGGCCTGGTAACCGCGCTGGGCCATGATCAGGGCGCCCATCTGCTGGGACATATCAATGTCCGGGTAGCGGACGTAGCCGTCCTCGTCGGCCAGCGGGTGGTCCGGCTGGTGCACCATGGTGCCTTCGGCGTCACCGAACTCGGCCCCGGCCACGTACACGCCGGAGACGCCCTGGCCTTCCTGGGCCACCACATAGCGGGCCTGGAAAGCGGCGCCATCGGTGCTGGTGGCGTTGTTGGCGTTGGCCAGGTTGTCGGAGACGGCGTCCAGCCACTTGCGGTGGACGGTCAGGCCGGTACCGGCGATTCCAATGGCATCGAAAGTCATTAGTTGGTCCTCATCGCCGTGCGGACGCCGCTGAACGGACCCTCCGCGGCCCGGGCTGCGAACTGGTAGCGCAGCACAGTTTCAATGTTGGAAAGGGTCTCGGTATCCAGGTTGACGTTGCTGCCGTCCAGCCGCGTAGGCTCGAGCGAGCGATCCATGCTGGCGCTGGCGCTGCCGTCTCCGCGGGCTACCGACTTGGCCAGCGCTTCCTCGAACTGCACGCGCTGGGCATGATAGCCGGGGGTATTTACGTTCGCGATGTTGTTGGCGATGGCACGCTGGCGCATGGCGAGGCCGTCCAGGGCGCTCTGCATGGCAGCCCCCGTCACAGATTCGAACACAGCAAGACCCGTCTTACTACTGGCATGTGGTCGGCCGATCCATGGCCTGTTCGGTGAGCTATCCGTGCTCACTATCCAGCTATCGGCACGCAGACGGGAGTGCGTTAGGTAAATCTTGAGATTGGTTAACCGTTTACATCAAGGTAGACGGAACGACCGGAGGTGGCGCGGGTGGGAACGGCCTCCAGGAACGCCAGTTCCTGCCGGTTCTGCCGCATGTCGGCGCGCAGTTCACGGATCGCTTCCTGCTGGGCGGCAGCCAGCTTCGTGGCGCGCTCCACCAATTCGTTCGGGATCGGCCCGAGCCCCTGCGGTGCCTTCCAGCGCACGACGGCGGTGCGCCGGCTTGCGTCCGGTTCCTCCCCCTCGCTGGTGGCTTCGGCAGCACTTGCCAGCGTCAGCTCCAGCTCATCGAGGACTTCGATCCAGCGGCGGAGATCGCTGGTGTCACTCTCCGAGACGTTGTCCGTGTCGCTCATCGGCATCTCAGGCGATGCCAAGTTCGCCGCCCATCCCGGTGCCGCGGGCACTCTGTGCCGGGAGCTGATCGGCGGCTTCGTGCCAGGCCTCGCGTAGCGGTTCCAGCAGCTCGATGCACTCGCGGGTCCGCGCGGCGTCGCGGTGGATGTTCGCGTTCACCATCGCGTTGAGCGTGTAGGTGTAGAGCGCCTTCAGGCCCTCTCCCCCATCCCACACGTCGGTCTTCAGCGTAGACAGCAATTCGGACACAATAGCCTGCGCATGGATCAGGTTCTCCGATGCCACCGACCACTGCTGAGCCTGCTGTGCAGCCTCGGCCCTATTCAGGTCCAGCAGCAGCCGGTCGTACAGCATGGTCAGCAACCGTGCCGGTGTGGCAGACATGATCGCATCACGCTGGAACTGATTCCGTTTTGCCTGGGCCCCGAAGCCCGGCCCGTAGGTCAGTGTCATTTCTTGTTACTCCCCCATGCCGGCAGGGTGGCCAACTGCGAACTGAGCCAGTCGCCCTGCGATTGCAGGCTGTTCAGCGTTACTTCAAGCTGCGCCCAGGTACGCTCCAGTGTGGAGCGCCGGGACGCCAGGCGCGTGTCCCAGCTGGCCACCTGGTCATTGAGCGATTTCACCAAAGACTCCTGGCCCTGGATGCGCTTGGTGATCGCGCCGTCGTACTTGTCCGAGGCATCGGTGGAGGCAGTAGCCACGCGGCCGGCGATCGTCTGAACGACCTTCTCGGCCCAGGCGGAGTCTTCCTTCAAAGCCTTGCTGAACTTTTCGGCATCGAATTCGATCGCGCCGTCCTTGGTGATGCTGATGCCGATTTCAGACGGCGACCGGCCATCGATCGGGCCGATGGCTGCCTTCATCATGCGCTGTTCAATATCGCGCACGCTACTGTCGCCGGTGAAGATCCCGCCCTTGGTCGTCGTCGACCCCGAGGACGTGGAAACGTTGACCGATGAGTTCTTTGAAATGAAGGAGAACAGACTGGTCAGGCCGTCGACCAGTTCTTTGGCCTTGGCAGTTGCTGCTTCATCGTCACGGGTTACGGCTATGGACGACTTTTCGCCTGTAGGCGTATCGGAAGCCAGGGTGACACTGACTCCTGGCAGAAGATCGGTAAAGGTGTTGGATGACGACTTGATGCTCTGCTGGCCGCCCCAGATCAGAATTTCGGCGTCCTGGGCCTTGCTGACTTCAAGTGTGTCGAGGCGATCGACACCGAGGCTGATGGAAAACTCCCCCGCGGCGCCGGGCGCCTTCGAAGCAAATTGCAGCCTGTATTGGGGATTGGCCGGGTCGGTGCCGACGGAGACTTTAGTTGCGGCAACCCCTGCCCCGGATTCGTTAATGGCCGTCACCACTTGATCGAGGTTTTTTCCGGTCGTGTCAACGTCTATTTTTCGGCCGTCCTGGAGGGCGATCGTCAGGACGGTTGCGCTTTCGGGCCAGTCGCTCAATAGAGCGGAGACGGACACCTGGGCTTTGGCCAGTTGGACGACCTCAAGGTCGATTCCGCCTGCCGACGCGCCTTTTGCCGTCGTCACCGAAACTCTGTCCGAACTGCTGGTACCGGCAAAGGTGTCCAGCGACTTGGGCTTAGCGGTTTCTGCGGCGACTTTGCCCAGATCGGCGATACGTGTGTTGAGCGTCTGGAGTGCGCTGACCAGCGTTTGGGTGCTGGAGACCTTGTTTTTCAGCAGGGACTGTGGACGCGCTTCCAGCTGCATCAGCTGGTTAATCATGGTCGCGGTATCAAGACCGCTGACCAAACCACCAATCGAAAACGCCACGCCAGTTCCTCCTGAAAGAAGCCTGTTTAGTAGTGCGAATGCCGACGCCCGGCAGCGAAGTGTGTGAGGTCCAATTCTTATCCCTCGCTGCCGGGCCGCATTCAGCCGTTAGCTACCCGGTTTAGCCGAGGAGCTGCAGCACACCCTGGTTGATCTGGTTGGCCTGGGCCAGCATTGCCGTGCCAGCCTGGGACATGATCTGGTTCTTGGTGAACTTAGCCATTTCCGAAGCCATGTCGGTGTCGCGGATACGCGATTCCGATGCCGACAGGTTCTCTGCGGCGATGTTCAGGCTCTTGATCGTGGACTCGAAGCGGTTCTGGTATGCACCAAGCTCGCTCCGGGCCGTCGAGACGTTCACGATCTGCGCGTCGATGGCAGTGATGGATGCCGCAGCGTCACTGGCACTCGCGAACGCGAGGCCGGCAACAGCGGTACCGACAGCGAGTGCACTGGCACCCGACAGATCGATGGCAATCTGGTCGTTTGCCGCAACGCCGTTGGCGCCAACCTGGAAGGTCAGAGCGGTCGCCGTGCCGTCCAGAAGCTTGATGCCGTTGAAGTTCGTGGAGTTACCGATACGAGTCAGCTCCTGGCCGAGCTGGGTAACCTCGGCCTGGATAGCGGTCCGTGCTTCAGCGTTGTTGGAGTCGTTACCCGACTGAACAGCCAGGTCACGAACGCGCTGGAGGATGGAGTGGACCTCGGTCAGGCCACCTTCAGCGGTCTGGATAACGGAGATGCCATCCTGGGCGTTGCGGGCTGCAACGTTCAGTCCGTTGACCTGGGAACGCAGGCCCTCGGAGATGGACAGGCCGGCTGCGTCATCGGCAGCGCGGTTGATGCGCAGGCCGGTGGACAGCTTCTCCAGGGACTTGGAGATGTCGTTCTGGGTGTTGGACAGGTTGCGGTACGAGTTCAGGGCCGCAACGTTGGTGTTAATGGCGAAAGCCATGATGAAACTCCTCCATGAGATGGTACAAATTCACCGGCCCGTCCATGGGCTGGCAACTGTAGCTATCGGAGGGAGTTGTGCGTTGGTTAGGAGATTTCTGAAAATATTCCAGATCTCCACGCGGCGCTGGCGCGCCTAGGTCGATCAACGCGTGCTCGGTGCTGGCATCCTGGGGCCGATCAACGCGTGCGGGAGCTGGCGCGCACTGAGTCGATCAACGTGAGAGAGGATCTCCACGCGAGCCTGTCGGCCCTTGGTCGATCACCGGACGGCTAGGAAAGGGCTGTCTGGTGCTGGCGGGCGAAGCGAGTGATGCCGCCGACCGTCTGATCGGCCAGAGCCGTCAGGTACGCATTCCTACGGGAGGGCGCAATCCGCGACTCGGGCACATAGGAGCCACCGCCGTCGTCGGAATAGTGGGTATGGAGGCCGTCGCGGAGCAGGCGGATAGCCTCAGAGCGCTGCTGCGAGACGGCGGAGTGAGTGGCGCCGACTTCTTCGGCGATCTCCTTGACAGACCGATCCTCGAAGTAGATCTGCTCCACGATGTAGCGCATCTTCGGGGGAAGGTTGTGCACCGCAGCCTTGAGGAAGGTGAGGCGTTCCTCAGTGAGCAGAGAGCCTTCGGGGGACGCGGTTTCGGATACCAGGAGTTCAGCCGTGGTGTCATCCAGCGCGGAAACCGTCCGGGAAGCGTCGTCCAGTGCCGCCTCGGCGGTCTCGCGGTCAACTCCGAGGGCAGCAGCAACTTCGTCGACGCTCGGGTAGCGGCCCAACTCTGCTGTCAGGGTTTCGCGAACGGACAGAGTTTCTTTGATGCGCTTGCGTACCGAGCGGGGAGCCCAGTCGATGGCCCGCATCTCGTCCGCGAAGGCGCCGATAATCCGCCGTCGGGCGAAGGCGCCGAAGGGAACGCCCATGGTCGGGTCGAAGGCATCCGCTGCAGTTATGAGGGCGACTGAGCCGGCGGAGGCCAGATCGTCGCGGGAAAGATGAGTGGCCTTGGCACACACTTCGGAGACCAAATATCCGACGAGCGGGAGGTTTTCAACCACCAGTTCGTTACGGTCAGCACGTTCCACTGACATGTCCCCCTCCGTGCCAAGATACGTGGATGCATCATTCCGATAGAACACCGAGGGGTGCGGCCCCGGAAGAACGATTCATCTCTGGGTGAAACCTATCATCAAATATTTCTAACGGACAGGGTCTTGGGGCCGATAGATAGGAATGTAGCCATGCCGTTACTTTCAGTTCATCTAGTGGCGGCCTTTTGACGCGGAACGTGGGGGCGTATCCGCAGAATCAACCAGGGGAGGTGCCTGACGTGGGAGCCCATGAACTGTCCGCCATGCTGTGGCACGAACGCGAACTTCTTGAATTGTTGGTCTTCAAGCTCGAAGAGGAGCAACTGCTCCTGACCGCTGGCAAGTCCCGTTGGCTGCAACACGCCACCCGCGAGGTGGAACAGGTGCTGGAGCGACTGCGCGACGCCGGCCTGGCCCGCACGGTGGAGGTGGCTTTACTGGCCCGGGAGTGGGGCATGCAGGAAGGTGCCACGCTGCGTGAGCTCACCGACCAGGCTCCGGAAGGCCCCTGGGGTGAAATTTTCAAGGGCCATCTGCAGGCGCTGACCCAGCTGACCTTGCAGATTCGAGAGCTGCGGGACGTGAACGAGAAGTTCCTTCGCGCCGCGGCCCGCTCCACTCAGGAAACGCTGGCTAATTTGAATCCCGACGCCGGGACCTACGACTCCCACGGAACGGCAGGTGTTTCGGGTAACCGATCCCAGCTGTTCGACACAACGATCTGAGGTTTTCGCAGTGAGCACCTTCAGCGGCCTGAACACCGCATACACGGGACTGGTGGCCGCCCGCCAGGGCTTGAACGTCGCGGGCCAGAACATTGCCAATGCCAACACCGAGGGTTACACCCGTCAACGGATCAGCACGTCGTCGATCGGCGCGCTGGAACGCACCGGATTGCTGACCGGCGGAGTGCAAATCGGACAGGGCGTATCGGTGGACGCGATCGCCCGGCTGGGCGACATGCACCTGGACACACGCGTCCGTTTCTCCGCCGGCGTTGCCGGATATTCTGCAGTGCGGGCCAACACGATGTCCGCCTTGGAGGCGTCGCTTCGCGAGCCGGGTGAACACGGCATCTCCACCCAACTGCAGGAATTCTGGGCCTCTTGGCAGGCCCTGTCTAACCGCCCTGATGATCCTGCTGCCGGCGGCGTGGTGCTGGAAGAAGCCAACATTCTGGCCAACATGATCAGCCGTGGATACCAAGAGGTCCGCGAGCAGTTCTCGCGCCTGCGCTCTAACGTGGACACCATGGCCGCAGAGGTCAACGGCACGGCGGCGCAGGTGGCTAGCCTGAACGAAAAGATCCGATTTGCTGTAGCCAACGGCGGTTCTGCCAACGAAATGATGGACCACCGCAATTTGCTGACTGAACGGCTGGCGGCCCTCACCGGTGCCACAGTGCGCCAGGGCAGCGACGGCCAGGTGGACGTTCTGATTGGCGGCAACGCGCTCGTTACCGGCCCCAATGCGCAGCGCATCACCGTTGCGGCCGGTTCAGATACAGACATCTCGGGCGGGAACGGCGTTCATCTCGCGTGGGAAAGCCCGAGCCGCGCGGGCATGCCGGTAGTGCTCGAGGGCGGCGAGATCGCGGGTGCGCTTTCCATGCTGGGTGGAACCGATGGCGGCCCGCTGCGAAGCGCCGCGAAGGACTTCAACGCGTTTGCAGAGGACCTGGCCGGAAAAGTCAACGGCGTATATAGCCAGACCGACCCGGCAAACGCGGCGAAGTTCTTCAACTTGGATCCCGCCGATCCGACCCCGGCCGCGCTGAAGCTCAGCGTTGCCATCACGGATGTCAGCAGTCTCAAGGCCGGCAAACCCACGGATGGCGCATTGGATGGGTCTGTAGCGGATGAAATGTCGCAACTGGGCATCGGTGCGGGCTCTCCTGACCGGTTCTGGGAGAACATCGTCACCAAGATCGGCGTTGCGGCTAAGACAGAACTGCAGCAAGCGAACCTCGCCGACATCGCCTCGCAGTCAGCTAAGACGTTGCAGCTTTCCAACGCGTCGGTGGACCTCGACGAGGAAAACGTCAATTTGCTGTCCTATCAGCACGCTTATCAGGGCGCGGCTCGAGTGATGACGGCGATAGATGAAATGCTCGATACGTTGATCAACCGCACCGGATTGGTTGGGAGATAGTCCATGATTTCGCGAGTCACTAACCAAACGATGAGCAGCTTTGCCCAGCGCAACCTGCAGGACAATATGGCACGCATTGCCAAGCTGCAGCAACTGGCGGCCGGCGAGTCGCTGATCACCCGCCCGTCGGACGACCCGACGGGCACTGCCGATTCCATGCGCACTCGTGCGGATATCCGCGCCAATGAACAGTACAAGCGCAATATCGATGACGCTAATGGCTGGCTTACCACTGCCGATTCAGCCCTCGGCACAGTCACGTCTCTGCTAAACAAGGCCCGTGATCTGACCATTCAGGCAACCAACGGATCTGTATCACCGACAGGCCGCGAAGCCATCGCCCTCGAGCTGGAAAGCATCAAGGGAAGCCTGCTCGATGCTGCCAACACGAAATATTTGGGTCGCAGCGTATTTGCCGGCAACTCTGATGGTGCCGCGGCCTTCAACCACACAGGGAACGCAGCGCCGTACACCTTCACCGGCCCGAATTCCCAAGTGGACCGCCGCATCGGCCCGGACATGACGGTCCGCGCAGACGCTGAAGGTGCCAAGATCTTCGGCAGCGACCCGGCAGACGGAAGTGCAGGCAACTCTGTCTTTGCATTGCTCGATACGCTTGCCGCCGAGGTCCGCGCAGGCGACGACGTCAGCAGCCGTTTGAACGATATCGACATTCGACTCAACACCGTGATCAACGCCCGCGCCGAGATCGGCACCCGCCATGCCCAGATCCTGAAAGCCCAGGAGACGAACTTGGACGAAGCTGTTTCGCTGGAAGCCCGCCGCTCCGGGATCGAGGATCCCGATATCGGCAAGGTGGTCCTGGACCTCAAGATGCAGGAAGTGGCCTACCAGGCCGCCCTGCAGGTCACTGCCCGCGTGCTGCAGCCGACGCTGATGGACTTCCTGCGATGAGCGCTTCGCTGACCTTTGTGGCTCCTCCCCCGGGCTTGGCTCCGCTGGTGGACTTCACCTTGGACGAGATCGACGGCGCGGCCGGCCTGTACTCCTTGCAGCCGGTGGCCGAACCGGCCAAGCGACTGTTCGTGCTGGACGCCGCGACGTACCTGAACCAGTACACGCCCGTGATTTCCGACGACGACCGAGCCGCGCTGGACCTCAACGCCTCCGAGGACGCCATGGTGCTGGTCGTCGCCAACCCGGCCGAAGCCGGCACTACCGTGAACCTGATGGCTCCGATCGTGGTCAACGTCCACACCGGCGTCAGCGCCCAGGTCATCTTGGAGGGCCAGGACTGGCCGCTCCGTGCAGAACTGACGCCGAAGGCAGCCTAGCAACAGCTGTGTCTTCTGCTGCCTACCCGCATAGTGGTGGGAGAAGTCAGACGTCTAAAACTATTGAGCTTTACGCATTTGCCGTGCAAGCTTTATCCAGCACGGTCCAACGGACGTGCAGGGGGATCCGGGATTACACCCGTTGAATGGCTTCCGGCGGCTCATGGGGGAACCGCCGGAAGCAATCCACCTCAGCCCTCGTCAGGGTCCGAGCGCTTGGCCCTGGTTTGCTCGGCGCGGCGAAGCAGTTCGCCACCGTCCGGATAAAGCACTTCTTCCAGCACCAATGGGTGCGGCGGGGCCAGCTTGGTCTTCGAATCGCGGACCTTTGCCAGCATCCGGTCCCGCAGCCATTCCGCCGGATGCTCGCCGGTGCCGACCATCAGCGAAGCTCCGATCAGGGAACGGACCATGTTGTGGCAGAACGCGTCGGCTTGCACCGCCGCGACCACCACGCCGTCGGCATCGCGCTTGAATTCAAACTTCTGCAGTTCCCGGATGGTGGTGGCGCCTTCGCGCGGCTTGCAGAAGGCCAGGAAGTCGCCGATGCCTAGGAGTTTGGCGGCGGCCTCGTTCAGCAGGTCGACACCGAGAGCCTTTTTGTGCCAGAGCGTGGTGTTGCGGGAGAGCGGATCCCAGAGCTCCGCGTCGTCAGCAATCCGGTAGCTGTAGCGGCGCCACAAGGCCGAGAACCGGGCGTCAAAGCCTGCCGGGGCAATGACCGCCCGCCTGACCTCGATAGCCCCGGCGAGGTCCCGGTAGGGCACCGGTGCGCCCACGCGGCCGCCCAGCACCTTGGCCAGCACGCCGCGCAGCCTCCGTACCAGAGCGAGACCGGGGTCTATCTCCTGGCCGCGGGCGAGTCCGTGCCACTCCCCTGCTGTCAGGTCGAAATGCACCACCTGCCCACGGGCGTGTACGCCGGCGTCGGTGCGGCCGGCGACGGTGAGACGGACCGGCCGGCGGATCATCGTCTCGAGCGCTTCCTCAATGGCCCCCTGGACGGTCAGCCTACCCGGCTGCACTGCCCACCCGCTGAACGGGCCGCCGTCGTACGCCACATCCATCCGGACGCGCAAAAGATCGCCGCCCCGGTCAGGGACGGCGGAGGTCTTCACATGCATGGATTCAATGCTACCGGGAGCCACCCGCAGTAGCCGGAAACTGCCGGGCGACCAGATGAGTGGCAGGCAGCCGTCGCACCGCGCCCCCAAGCCGAGCACCGCCGTCGTTATTCACAAACTCCGGGGTACACAGAAGCCCGCCGCTCCCCGAGGGGAACGGCGGGCTTCAAACCGTGAAGGTGAAGAACTACTTCTTCTCTTCGGTGGCTTCCTCAGCGGACTCGGCCGACGGAGCGGACTCCCCGGAATCAGCCGATTCGGCGGAATCGCCGGACTGAGCCGACTCGGGCGACTCAGCGGACTCGGCCGAAGCGGTCTCTTCCTCGACCGGAGCCGGGGCGGCCTTGGCGGTGGCCTTCTCGGCCTCGTTCACCACGGCCTGCTTCGGGGAAACCGGCTCCAGCACCAGTTCGATGACGGCCATGGGGGCGTTGTCGCCCTTGCGGTTGCCGATCTTGGTGATGCGGGTGTAGCCGCCGTCGCGGTTGGACATGACCGGAGCGATGTCGGTGAACAGCTCGTGGACGATGCCCTTGTTGCTGATTACGGCCAGCACGCGGCGGCGCGAGGACAGGTCTCCACGCTTGGCGAAGGTGATCAGGCGCTCTGCGAACGGGCGCAGACGCTTGGCCTTGGTGACCGTGGTGGTGATCCGCTTGTGCTCGAAGAGCGCGGCGGACAGGTTAGCGAGCATCAGGCGCTCGTGGGCAGGACCGCCTCCGAGGCGCGGACCCTTAGTGGGGGTAGGCATTATGTTTTCTCCTCAATGGTGCCGCTGTGCGCTCCCGAGCGCCAAGGCGGCAGAATTCTTGCGATTTAGAGTTCGTCCTCGAAGGTTTCGTCCTCGTCGATGGCTGCAGCGCGGGCAGCCAGATCGAACCCAGGAGGCGAATCCTTCAGCGACAGACCCAGTTCCACCAGCTTTGCCTTGACCTCGTCGATGGACTTGGCACCGAAGTTGCGGATGTCCATCAGGTCGGCCTCGGAGCGGGCAACGAGTTCACCCACGGAGTGGATGCCCTCACGCTTAAGGCAGTTGTAGGAACGGACCGTCAGCTCCAGGTCCTCGATCGGCAGGGCCATGTCGGCAGCCAGGGCGGCGTCCGTGGGGCTCGGGCCAATCTCGATGCCTTCGGCGGCGGTGTTCAGCTCGCGGGCCAGGCCGAACAGTTCAACCAAGGTGGTTCCGGCGGAGGCGACGGCGTCGCGCGGTGCAATGGAGTCCTTGGTTTCGACGTCGACAATCAGGCGGTCGAAGTCGGTGCGCTGCTCAACACGGGTTGCCTCAACCTTGAAGGTCACCTTCAGCACCGGCGAGTAGATGGAGTCAACCGGGATGCGGCCGATCTCC
Organism: Arthrobacter sp. NPDC055138; assembly: GCF_053607305.1. NCBI lineage: Bacteria > Bacillati > Actinomycetota > Actinomycetes > Micrococcales > Micrococcaceae > Arthrobacter > Arthrobacter sp. NPDC055138. The sequence continues at coordinate 86,993 of NZ_JBSGTH010000007.1, read as the reverse complement.
TGGTCGCCGGACTTGTTCTGGGCTGCCGACACGTAGCCACGGCCGCGTTCGATGGTCAGTTCGAGTTCGAACTTGCCCTTCTCGTTCAGCGTGGCGATGTGCAGGTCCGGGTTGTGGAATTCCACGCCGGCCGGCGGAGCAATGTCTGCTGCGGTGACGACGCCGGGTCCCTGCTTGCGCAGGTAGGCAACCACGGGCTCGTCGTGCTCGGAGGAGACGGCCAGGTTCTTGATGTTCAGGATGATCTCGGTGACATCTTCCTTCACACCCGGCACGGTGGTGAACTCATGCAGCACGCCGTCGATGCGGATGCTGGTTACGGCAGCACCCGGGATCGAGGACAGCAGCGTGCGGCGGAGAGAGTTTCCGAGGGTGTAGCCAAAGCCCGGCTCCAACGGTTCGATGACGAACCGGGACCGGTTATCGGCCACTACTTCTTCAGTAAGGGTGGGGCGCTGTGCAATGAGCACTTAGTTTCCTTTCAGCGAGCATCCGCTATATGACGCAGCACGAATTGGTGGAAATGGGCGGCTGGTCAGCCTCCAGCATGGAACTTTCGGCCGCCGACAGGATCTCCCGCAAACGTGGGAGGACTCTGTGCGGCGGCCAAAAGTATCCTTGGGCTGATTAGACGCGGCGGCGCTTCGGCGGACGGCATCCGTTGTGAGCGCTGGGGGTGACGTCCTGGATGGAGCCAACCTCGAGGCCAGCGGCCTGCAGCGAACGGATGGCGGTCTCGCGTCCCGACCCCGGGCCCTTCACGAAGACGTCGACCTTCTTCAGGCCGTGCTCCTGGGCACGCTTGGCAGCCGATTCGGCAGCCATCTGCGCGGCGAACGGAGTGGACTTGCGGGAGCCCTTGAAGCCAACCTCGCCGGCCGAGGCCCACGAGATGACGGCACCGGTCGGGTCCGTGATGGACACGATGGTGTTGTTGAAGGTGCTCTTGATGTGCGCCTGGCCCAGCGCGATGTTCTTTTTGTCCTTGCGACGCGGCTTGCGGACCGCTCCACGAGTCTTGGGGGGCATTTCTTCTCCTACAAAGTTGGTTGGTAGCTAGCTGACCGGCTGGAAATTAGCGGGTCTTCTTCTTACCGGCGACGGTACGCTTCGGGCCCTTGCGGGTACGGGCGTTGGTCTTGGTGCGCTGTCCGCGGACGGGCAGGCCGCGGCGGTGGCGGATGCCTTCGTAGCTGCCGATTTCAACCTTGCGGCGGATGTCGGCTGCAACTTCGCGGCGGAGGTCGCCTTCAACCTTGTAGTTGCCCTCGATGAAGTCACGCAGCTGAACGAGCTCAGCGTCGGTGAGGTCCTTGACGCGGGTGTCCGGGCTGATGCCGGTCTCCGCGATAACCTGCTCTGCACGGGTCTTGCCCACGCCGTAGATGTAAGTCAGGGCGATAATTACCCGCTTTTCGCGGGGAATATCTACGCCAGCGAGACGAGCCATATTGGCGGTTCTCCTTGTTGTATCCGGAGGTCTGAAGCAGCACATCCCCGAATACCTCGGGTCCCCGGCCTCCGTGCCGGGGGTATGCAGGTTGCCCTGCTGCGCTGCCTTTATTGAGTTACTACGCGTGGGCGTGCGGCCCCTGCTAAAGCAGGAGTCTTAGCCCTGGCGCTGCTTGTGGCGCGGGTTCTCGCAGATCACAATGACGTTGCCCTTGCGACGAATCACCTGGCACTTGTCACAAATCCGCTTGACGCTCGGCTGGACCTTCATGGTTTTCCTTTGCGTTGTTAGCTGATGCTGTTGTAACTACTTACGTTCCCCGCAGTTGCCCGCGGCATAAGTCTTTACTTGTAGCGGTAGACGATACGGCCCCGTGAGAGGTCGTACGGGCTGAGTTCCACCACAACGCGGTCCTCTGGGAGGATCCTGATGTAGTGCTGACGCATCTTTCCTGAGATATGAGCCAGCACAACGTGCCCGTTGGTCAGCTCAACGCGGAACATCGCATTGGGCAGAGCCTCCTGCACAGTGCCTTCAATCTCAATGACACCGTCTTTCTTAGCCATATCCTCCGCTAACGTCAGTAACCATCGCTGACGCGGTGGCTAGTTGTTGGGTTTTGCTTGCCGCTACACCCCACTGACGCCGTACGAATCCAAACGGCTTTCGCGGGCGCCATGCACCCGAAGATGGGCATGAAAGTAGAGACAACCAACAGACAACTGTACTCCGGATGCGGGATAAAGTTAAATCCGGATAACGGCGGGGCAGCTCCCCGCGATGGCTGCGCGCAACGTCCCCGTGAGCTGCCGCGGCACGCTTCCTCAGTCCGGGTAGGGGTACTTTTCCAGTACGACGCCGGAGCCCTCCACCCGTTCGGCGCTCACCACCGCGTCCCTGATGGCAGCGGTGACCGCCTCCGCGGCGAGCACGTGCAGTTCCGCCCGTGGATCCATCGGACCTTCCTGGACCAACCGCTGCTGCCCGGTGGCCAGGGTGAAGACCACATCCCCGTCCATCAGCGTGTGCGACGGGCTGAGCGCCCGGGCCAGCCCGGCGTGCGCGGCGGACGCGGTCCTTTTGGCTTGGGCCGGGTCCAGCACCGCGTTGGTCGCCACCACACAAAGCGTGGTGTTCAGCGGGGCACCCTCCCCCCGCCGCCCGGGCACATCCGCCCCCTCCGGTGGTCGACCAGGGCGCGCAGCGCCCGTGTGGAGACCCTCCGCTCCACTCCCTGCACCGTGGAACGGCATGCCTGCGGCGTTCACCACCGCCAGCGCGCCCACCACCACGCCCTCGTTCGCGCCGCTCATCCGCAGCGAGGCGGTCCCCACTCCCCCTTTGTACTGCTGGAAGCCCAGGGATGCCCCGGTGCCGGCGCCGACGTTGCCGCGCTGCACCGCGCCGAAGTCTTGCATCGCGCCCGCGGAGGCAGCGGCGTCGTACCCCATCTGCTCATCGGGGCGGGCTGTGATGTCTCCGCCCCGGCCCAGGTCATAGATGGCTGCCGCCGGGACAATCGGCACCACTGCGTTCGCCGTGCGGTAGCCGAGTCCTTGTTCCTCCAGCCAGCGCTGTGCCCCGTGCGCGGCGATCAGCCCGAAGGCGCTGCCGCCGGCGAGCACCACCGCGTCCACGGTCGGCACCAGGGTGGTGGGGTCCAGCGCGTCGGTTTCGTGCGTGGCCGGCCCTCCGCCGCGCACGTCCACGGCGCCCACGCTGCCAGGCGGCGGCAACACCACGGTGACGCCGGTGAGCCAGCCGTCGCCGGTCTTCTGGACCTGGCCCACGCGGATGCCGGGCACATCGGTGATGGAAGAAGCCATGGCCTCATCCTCGCCCGGCAGAAGCGGCGGAGCAAGGATGGGGCCATTCAGTGTGTTGGCCCGGCGGCCTGCGGTCCGTGGACGACGCCTTCAGCCGGGGAGGTGAAGGCTCAGGGTATGTTCCGTTGCTGCCGCCGGCGGCGCCGGAGCCAGGCGGCCACACCGATCCCGGCGACGGCGGCGGTCAGCACGCCGATGATTCCGGCCAGGACAATGCCCAGCCCACTCGGCTCGGTACCGGCCGCAGCGCCGGAGACAAGGGCGAAGCCGGCGTTCACTGCCGGGAGCAGAATGGTTGCGAAGAGCACCACAACGACCACCACCAGCACCACTGCTTTCCCATCGATGCGCTTCGGATTCCGGCTCATGCAGTCTCTCCTCTGGTTCTTCCCGATACATCCCGTACTGTCGGCCGGAGGGCCGCGGGTGTCAGCCGGCGCCGAGCGCCGTCAGGCCCTGGTGTCCAACATCAAGGCAGGCGCCCACGAACAGTATGACGACGTAGGCGCTGACCGGCACCAGCAGCGCCCATTCGCGCACGGAGCCGGCATTTCCCAACAGCGGCAGGGCGAAGTAGCCGTTCCGCCGCCAGATGGTGTTCAGCAGCGGGACCCGGCGCCAGACCTTGGGCGGCTTGATCCGCAGCGGCCAGAGCAGGTTCACTCCCCCGGTGGTCAGCATGTCTCCGAGCACGTGCATGACCACGCCGATGCCCATGGCCAGCGGGAACCAGTTCTGCTGCTCCGGGGCGTACACGGCGATAAACGCGGCTACCGACAGGCCCACGGCCCACGGAATCTTCTGCAGCCCGTCGGGCAGGAACTTGAGGGCCTTGGCCGCGAAGGCCACCAGCAGCACGCACAATATGCCCGCGCCCGGATAGACGGTGCCGAACCATTCGGTCTCGACGGTCCAGAGCCCGGCGACCCACGCCGTGGCCACGAAAGCGGCCAATCCGATCAGCGAATGTGTGCCCCTGCGGTGCCCGCCGGCCAGCGCCCCCACGCCGGCGCAGACGGAATTGGAGAGCGGCGGCAGCGAGTGCGCGATGGTGGCGTTGTGATGGTCAGCGTCCGGCACCAGCGCGGCGCCGGCGGTCACCATGGCCCCGGTGATCAGGCCCAGCGGCCCGACATCCAGCAGCCCCCAGCCCAAGGTGAGGCTCTGCGCGCCCCAGCCCATCGGCGTCGTGATGGCATCCAGCGGCACGTGCACCTGGCTGGTGAGGGCGATCCAGGCGGCGGCGCCGGAGAGGGCGTGGTGGGATCCCATCATGGTGCGGGACGTCCTTTCGGGGATGGTCATTAAACGCCCGAAGGCCGGTCCGGCTGGACGATCTATCCAGCAGGACCGGCCTTCGGGCGATGAAGTCGGGCCGGGGCGGCCGGCAGCTAGTCCAGCGGCACCGGGGTAACCCCCAACGGAGTCAGCCTCGCCGCTCCCCCGTCTTCGGCCGTCAGAACCCAGATGCCGCCGTCGTGCACGGCCACGGTGTGCTCCCACTGGCAGGAACGGGAGCCGTCCGTGGTCACCACGGTCCAGTCGTCGTCCAGCACCTTGGTCTCGATGTCCCCCCGGACCAGCATCGGTTCGATGGCCAGGCACAGCCCGGGGCGGATCTTCGCCCCGCGGTGGTTGGTCCGGTAGTTCAGCACATCCGGAGCCTGGTGCATGGCGGTGCCGATGCCGTGGCCCACGTAGTCCTCCAGGATGCCCAGCGGCTTGCCGGGGACCGAGGAGACGTAGTCGTCGATGGCGTTGCCGATGTCGCCCACGCGGTGGCCGTTGGCCAGGGCGGCAATACCCCGCCACATGGCTTCCTCGGTGACATCGGAGAGCCGCTGGTCTTCCGGATCGGCGGTGCCCACGATTACCCCGCGTGCGGAGTCGCCGTGCCAGCCGTCCACGCTGCAGCCGCCGTCCACCGAGATGATGTCTCCGTCCTGGAGCACCTTGCCGCCGGGGATGCCGTGGACCACTTCCTCATTGACGGAAACGCAGACCGTGGCCGGGAAGCCGTGATAGCCCTTGAAGTTGCTCTTGGCGCCGGCTTCGTCCAGCACCGCTTCGAAGGCCGCGTCCACGTCCGCGGTGGTAGCGCCGGGAACGGCGGCGGCAACCGCAGCGTCTAGCGCGCGGCTGACCACCAAACCGGCGGTACGCATTTTGCGGATCTGGTCGTTGGTCTTGTATTCGATGCTGGGCTGGCGGAACGCCATGGGCTGTCTCTAACTCTCTCGGGCTGTCAGGCCGTGACGGACTTGAGCGCGGTCATGATGCGCTCGGTAACCTCGTCGATGTCGCCGATGCCGTCGACGGTGGCCACAATGCCGCGCTCCGCGTAGCGGTTGACGACGACGGCGGTTTCCTCGTGGTAAAGGGCGAGCCGGCGGCGGATCACAGCCTCGTTGTCGTCGCTGCGGCCTTCCTGCTCGGCGCGGCCGAGCAGGCGCTTGACCAGTTCCTCGTCGTCGGCGGTCAGCTGCAGGACGATGTCCAGCTGCGTGTCGGCCTCGGCCAGGATGTTGTCCAGTTCGTCCACCTGACCGCTGGTGCGGGGGTAGCCGTCCAGCAGGAAGCCGTCGGCGGCGTCGGGCTGCTTCAACCGGTCGCGCACCATGTTGTTGGTGACGCTGTCCGGCACGAACTCGCCCTTGTCGATGTACTTCTTGGCTTCGACGCCGAGCGGCGTCTCTTCCTTGACGTTGGCGCGGAAGATGTCTCCGGTGGAGATCGCGACGATGCCCAACCGGTCGGAGATGCGGGAGGCCTGGGTGCCCTTGCCGGATCCGGGCGGGCCGATAATGAGCATTTGAGTCATCGCAGGAGTCCTTCGTAGTGGCGTTGCTGTAGTTGTGCGTTGATTTGTTTGACGGTCTCCAGTCCCACACCAACCATGATGAGGATCGAGACGCCGCCGAACGGGAAGTTCTGGTTCGCGTTGATGAGCACCAGTGCAATCAGCGGGATCAGCGAGATGATGCCCAGGTACAGGGCACCGGGCAGCGTGATCCTGGCCAGCACGTACTGCAGGTACTCCGCGGTCGGGCGGCCGGCCCGGATGCCCGGGATGAAGCCGCCGTACTTCTTCATGTTCTCCGCGACTTCCTCCGGGTTGAAGGTGATGGCCACGTAGAAGTAGGTGAAGAAGACGATCAGGGAGAAGTAGACCGCCATGTAGAACGGCGAGTCCCCGCTGACCAGGTAGGTGTTGATCCAGTTGACCCACTCCGGCGGCGCGGTGGTGCCGTCGGTCGGCGTATTGAACTGCGCGATCAGCGACGGCAGGTACAGCATCGACGACGCGAAGATCACCGGGATCACGCCGGCCATGTTGACCTTGATCGGGATGTAGGTGCTGGTGCCGCCGACGGTGCGGCGTCCCACCATGCGCTTGGCATACTGCACCGGGATGCGGCGCTGCGACTGTTCCACGAAGACCACGGCGGCCACGGTCAGCAGGCCGACCAGCAGCACGCCGAGGAAGACGTTCACGCCCTGGGTGTTCCAGATCTCGCCCAGCGAGCTCGGGAACCCGGCGGCGATCGAGATGAAGATCAGCAAGGACATGCCGTTGCCGACACCCTTCTCGGTGATCAGCTCGCCCATCCACATGATCAGGCCGGTGCCCGCGGTCAGCGTCAGGATGATCAGGCTGATCACCACGAGGTTGTCTTCGGGGATGATCGGGACCGGGCAGTTGCCCAGCAGGGCGCCGGTCCGCGCCAGCGACACCAGCGTCGTGGCGTTGAGCAGGCCCAGGGCGATGGTCAGGTAACGGGTGTACTGCGTCAGCTTGGACTGACCCTGCGGGCCTTCCTGGTGCAGTTCCTGGAACCGCGGGATCACCACGCGCAGCAGCTGCACGATGATGCTGGCGGTGATGTACGGCATGATGCCGAGGGCGAAGATGGACACCTGCAGCAGCGCGCCGCCGCTGAACAGATTGACGAACTGATACAGCCCGCCGCTGGTGTTGCCCAGCGCCAGACACTGCTGCACGTTGCCGTAGTCCACACCCGGAGCCGGGATGAATACGCCCACGCGGTAGACCGTCATGATCCCCAGCGTGAACAGCAACTTGCGCCGCAGGTCCGGCGTCCGGAATGCCCGGCCAATTGCGCTAAGCAAGCGTCCTCCCAAAAAGTTTCTGATGCCGCTGCGCGGCAAGTCACAAGATCCGAGTCTAACGGCTCGGCCCGTTCGCATTAAACGGATTAAGAATACGTCGTCTGCCTTTAAAGCGGCTGAACTCGTGGCGACCGGCGTAAACCGGCCACCACGAGTTCAGTCAGGGGCTGCTAATAGATTGCACCCGGAACGGGCTGCTAGAGCGCCGTCACGGTGCCGCCAGCGGCGGCAATCTTCTCAGCGGCACTGGCGGAGAAGGCGTCAACCTTCACATCGACCTTGACGGTGATGTCGCCGGTGCCCAGGACCTTCACGGGCTGGTTCTTGCGAACGGCACCCTTGGCCACCAGGGCCTCTACGGTCACGTCGCCGCCCTCGGGGAACAGCTCATTGAGCTTGTCCAGGTTCACAACCTGGAATTCCACCTTGAACGGGTTCTTGAAGCCGCGCAGCTTCGGCAGGCGCATGTGCAGCGGCAACTGGCCGCCGGCAAAGCCAGCCTTGACCTGGTAACGGGCCTTTGTACCCTTGGTACCGCGACCGGCGGTCTTACCCTTGGAGCCTTCACCACGACCAACACGGGTCTTGGCGGTCTTGGCACCGGGGGCAGGACGCAGGTGGTGGACCTTGAGAGTCTTGTTCTCTTCTGCCATCTTTACTTCGCCTCCTCAACCTTCACCAGGTGAGAAACAGTGTTGACCATGCCGACGGTCACTGCATCGGCGCTACGGACAACGGTGTGTCCGATGCGCTTCAGGCCCAGTGAACGCAGCGTGTCGCGCTGGTTCTGCTTGCCGCCAATGACGGACTTGATCTGCGTGATTTCCAACTGTGCATCCGACGGAGTCAGATTCTTGGGAGTGGTCATTACGCACCTGCCTTCTGCATGTTGCGCAGCAGGATCGCCGGAGCAACCTCATCCAGCGGCAAGCCACGGCGGGCTGCCACGGAGCGGGGCTCCTCCAGGCGACGCAGCGCGTCGACGGTAGCGTGCACGATGTTGATCGCGTTGGAGGAACCAAGCGACTTGGAGAGCACATCGTGGATGCCGGCGCACTCGAGTACGGCGCGGACCGGACCACCGGCGATCACACCGGTACCGGCAGCAGCCGGACGCAGCATAACAACGCCTGCAGCGGCTTCGCCCTGCACCTGGTGCGGAACGGTGCCGGCGATGATCGGCACGCGGAAGAAGGACTTCTTGGCCTCTTCCACGCCCTTGGCGATCGCTGCCGGGACTTCCTTGGCCTTGCCGTAGCCCACGCCGACCATGCCGTTGCCGTCGCCGACAACTACCAGAGCCGTGAAGCTAAAGCGGCGGCCGCCCTTGACGACCTTGGACACGCGGTTGATGGTGACGACGCGCTCAAGGAACTTGTCCTTCTCGGCATCGCGTGCGTTGTCGCGGCCACGTCCGCGGCCACCACGGTCGCCGCCGCCGCTACGTTCGCCACGACGTCCGCCGCGGCGGTCGTCCTGGCCGGAAGCAGCGGTGGTCTCAGCGGATCCCGCGGCAGCGGTCTCAGTTGCTTCAGTCACCTGAGTTTCCTTTTCGTTGTTCTCAGCGGTCACAGTGCCAGCCCACCTTCACGTGCGCCGTCGGCAACCGCTGCGATGCGGCCGTGGTACCGGTTGCCACCGCGGTCGAAGACCACGGCCTCAACACCGGCAGCCTTGGCACGCTCGGCCACGAGCTCGCCGACGCGCTTTGCCTTGGCGGACTTGTCGCCGTCGAGGGCCCGCAGATCGGCTTCCATGGTGGAAGCCGAAGCCACGGTGATGCCCTTGCTGTCATCGACAACCTGGACAAAGATGTGGCGTGCGGAACGGTTGACCACCAGGCGCGGACGGACCGCGGTACCGGTGATGCGCTTGCGGACGCGCAGGTGGCGGCGGCCGCGTGCTGCGGACTTGGACTTCGAGGTCCGCTTCTTATTAATGCTGATCGCCATGGTTTACTTACCAGCCTTTCCGACCTTGCGGCGGATTTGCTCGCCGGCGTAGCGAACGCCCTTGCCCTTGTAGGGGTCGGGCTTACGCAGCTTGCGGATGTTGGCAGCAACTTCGCCGACCTGCTGCTTGTTGATGCCGGAGACGGAGAGCTTGGTGGGGCCCTCCACGGCGAAGGTGATGCCGTCGGGGGCATTCACGATAACCGGGTGGCTGAAGCCCAGCGCGAACTCGAGGTTCGAGCCCTTGGCCTGCACGCGGTAACCGGTGCCGACGATCTCGAGGTCCTTCTTGTAGCCCTCGGTCACGCCAACGATCATGTTGTTGATCAGCGTGCGGGTCAGGCCGTGCAGGGACCGGGATTCGCGCTCGTCGTTCGGGCGGGCAACGGTGAGGGTGCTCTCTTCCAGGGAAACCGTGATGGGCGAAGCCAGAGTGTGGCTCAGCTCGCCCTTGGCGCCCTTGACGGAGACGACGTTGCCGTCGACCTTGACCTCAACGCCGGCGGGAACGGTGATGGGGAGACGTCCAATACGTGACATTTAATCTCTTCCTTTCCGTTACCAGACGTAAGCGAGGACTTCGCCGCCCACGCCCTTCTTGCCGGCCTGACGATCAGTCATCAGTCCGGAAGAGGTGGACAGGATTGCGATGCCCAGGCCACCGAGCACGTGCGGCAGGTTGGTGGACTTCGCGTAAACGCGCAGACCGGGCTTGGAGATGCGGCGGATGCCGGCGATGGAACGCTCGCGGTTCGGACCGAACTTGAGTTCCAGGGTCAGCTTCTTGCCGACCTCGGCCTCTTCTTCCTTCCAACCGGCGATGTAGCCCTCGGCCTTCAGGATGTCGGCGACGCGAGCCTTGAGCTTGCTGTACGGCATCGACACCGTGTCGTGGTAAGCCGAGTTGGCGTTGCGCAGACGCGTGAGCATGTCTGCGACAGGATCTGTCATAGTCATTGTGGGCTCTTGCCCTTCCTCGTAACGGTTTCCTCGCTCCGGACAGCGCTGGGCGCCGGGGCGGGACCTTTCACGTAGCTAGATTAATCTTCGGTCTTGAACGGGAAACCAAGCGCCTTCAACAGCGCACGGCCCTCGTCATCGGTCTTGGCGGTGGTCACTACGGTGATGTCCATGCCGCGCACGCGGTCGATCTTGTCCTGATCGATCTCGTGGAACATCGACTGCTCGGTCAGACCGAAGGTGTAGTTACCGTTTCCGTCGAACTGCTTGCCGTTGAGGCCGCGGAAGTCGCGGATACGGGGCAGAGCCAGCGAAACCAGGCGGTCCACGAATTCCCACATGCGGTCGCCGCGCAGCGTCGCGTGGGCGCCGATCGGCATGCCTTCGCGCAGCTTGAACTGGGCGATGGACTTGCGGGCCTTGGTGACCTGCGGCTTCTGGCCGGTGACCTGGGTCAGGTCGCGGACGGCGCCGTCAATGAGCTTGGAGTCCTTGGCGGCATCTCCCACACCCATGTTGACAACGACCTTGACCAGGCGCGGAACCTGGTTCACGTTCTCGTACTTGAACTCGTCCCGCAGAGCCTGCTTGATCTCGCCGGCGTAGCGAGTCTTCAGACGGGGAACGATCTTGGTGACAGTCTCAGTCATTAGAGGTCCTTCCCGGAGGCCTTGGACACGCGGATGCGCACAGTGCGCTCACGGCCATCACGCTCGACGGTTTCGGTGCGGTAGCCAACCCGGGTCGGCTTCTTGGTCTCGGGATCGACGATCGCCACGTTCGAGATGTGGATCGGCGCCTCAACGGTCTCGATGCCACCGGTCTTCGTGCCGCGTTCCGACTGTCCGGCCTTGGTGTGCTTGGTGACGCGGTTGACGCCTTCAACCAGCACACGGTTGGTCTCCGTGAACACCTTCAGGACCTTGCCCTGCTTGCCGCGGTCGCCGCCGCGCTCAGCCTTGGCACCGGTGATGACCTGAACCAGGTCACCCTTCTTGATCTTGTACTTAGCCATGGACTACAGCACCTCCGGAGCCAGCGAAATGATCTTCATGAACTTCTTGTCGCGAAGCTCACGGCCGACCGGACCGAAGATACGGGTGCCGCGGGGATCGCCGTCGTTCTTGAGGATCACGGCTGCGTTCTCATCGAACTTGATGTAGGAACCGTCCGCGCGGCGGCGTTCCTTCTTGGTGCGAACGATGACAGCCTTGACGATGTCACCCTTCTTGACGTTGCCGCCCGGAATTGCGTCCTTGACGGTGGCAACAATGGTGTCGCCAATGCCTGCGTAGCGACGGCCGGATCCACCGAGAACGCGGATGGTCAAGATTTCCTTGGCACCCGTGTTGTCGGCGACCTTCAGTCGCGACTCCTGCTGAATCACTTATTACTCCTGTCGTCGCGCTGGTTCTCATAGCTGAGCCTTGCGGAACGGATATGGGTAGCCCGCACCGTAACTCCCCCTGGCCACACATGTGTGCGGTCCGAAGGCGGTTGCGGGAATTTGCCTATTCTGTCCATGCGGAAGGATGGATGGTCTTTCCAAACGGCACAGGCAAGATTACTAGTTTATGACCAAGACACCCCGGACGTGAAATCACGGCCAGGGGCTTGAACTTTTCAAAGGGTCCGGGGCCAAAACTTCAGCAACCGCGTTCCCCCTCAAACCCTTCCGACTGCTCCGGCGAACCGGGATCCATGGTGCCGGAAGGGAAACTTAAAGGGTGCGGGGCCCGCCCGCTCTGCAGGCGGGCCCCGCGCAGGACCTGAGTCCTACTTGGCCTTTTCGATGATCTCGACCAGGCGCCACCGCTTGGTGGCGGACAGCGGCCGGGTCTCGGCGATCAGAACCAGGTCGCCGATGCCGGCGGAGTTCTGCTCGTCGTGGGCCTTGCGCTTCTCGGTCCGGCGAATCACCTTGCCGTACAGCGCGTGCTTCACGCGGTCCTCAACCTCGACCACGATGGTCTTGTCCATCTTGTCCGAGACGACGTAGCCGCGGGCGGTCTTACGGTAACCGCGAGCCTGAGTGGCTTCTTCCACAGTTGCATCCTTGTTCGTGTTTTCGCTCACTTGGCCTCATCCTCCGAAGCGGGGGCTGCGGTCTCGGCGGTGTCGGCTTCTGCAGCCTTTTCAGACTTCTTAGCCTTCTTGGCCTTCTTCTCCTCGGCCGGGGCTTCAGCTGAAACCTCAACCTCGGGGCGAATGCCCAGCTCGCGCTCGCGCAGCACAGTGTAGATGCGTGCGATGTCGCGCTTGACTGCCTTCAGGCGGCCATGGTTTTCCAGCTGACCGGTGGCGGACTGGAAACGGAGGTTGAACAGCTCCTCCTTGGCCTTGCGCAGCTCCTCTGCGAGACGGTCCTTATCGAATGTCTCGAGCTGATCGGTTGCCAGTTCCTTTGAACCAACTGCCATTTCTATTCACCACCTTCGCGACGCACAATGCGTGCCTTCAACGGCAGCTTGTGGATCGCCAGGCGCAGTGCCTCGCGAGCTACCTCTTCATTGACACCGGAGAGTTCGAACAGAACCCGACCCGGCTTGACGTTTGCGACCCACCATTCCGGCGAGCCCTTACCGGAACCCATACGGGTTTCGGCGGGCTTCTTGGTCAGCGGGCGGTCCGGATAAATGTTGATCCAGACCTTGCCGCCACGCTTGATGTGGCGGGTCATCGCAATACGGGCCGCTTCAATCTGGCGGTTGGTGACGTATGCCGGCGTCAGAGCCTGGATACCCCACTCGCCGAAGCTGACCTCGGTGCCGCCGGTAGCAGCGCCGGAACGACCCGGGTGGTGCTGCTTGCGGAACTTAACTCGACGTGGGATAAGCATTTAAGCTTCTCCTCCTTCTGCCGCGGGCGCTGCTGCCTCAGCGGCAGGGGCCTCGGCCTTGGCTGCGCCCTCGCCTGCGGCGGGAGCGGCAGGACGGTCATTACGACGACGGCGCTCGCCACCGGCGGCGGGACGGCCCGGACGGTCGCCACGGCCGCGCGAGGACGGAGCGGCAGCCTGCTGGGCAGCCAGTTCCTTCGCGGTCACGTCGCCCTTGTAGATCCAGACCTTGACGCCGATGCGGCCGAACGTGGTCTTGGCCTCGAAGAAGCCGTAGTCGATGTTCGCACGCAGGGTGTGCAGGGGCACACGTCCTTCGCGGTAGAACTCCGAACGGCTCATTTCAGCGCCGCCGAGGCGACCGGAGCACTGGACACGGATGCCCTTGGCGCCGGCGCGGGTGGCGGACTGCATGGCCTTCTTCATGGCGCGGCGGAAAGCCACGCGCGAGGTCAGCTGCTCGGCGATGCCCTGGGCAACCAGCTGAGCTTCGATCTCCGGGTTCTTGACCTCGAGAATGTTCAGCTGCACCTGCTTACCGGTGAGCTTCTCCAGCTCGCCGCGGATGCGGTCTGCTTCGGCGCCGCGGCGGCCAATGACAATGCCGGGGCGTGCGGTGTGAATGTCCACACGAACACGGTCACGGGTACGCTCGATCTCAACCTTCGCGATGCCCGCGCGGTCCATGCCCGTGGACATCAGCTGGCGGATCTTCACGTCCTCGCGGACGAAGTCCTTGTAGCGCTGGCCGGCCTTGTTGCTGTCAGCGAACCAGTGGGAGACATGGTCGGTGGTGATACCGAGTCGGAATCCGTGCGGGTTTACTTTCTGTCCCACTTACTGGTCCTCCTCTTTCTCCGGGGTAGCGACAACAACCGTGATGTGGCTGGTCCGCTTATTGATGCGGTAGGCACGCCCCTGGGCGCGCGGCTGGAACCGCTTCATAGTGGGGCCTTCATCGACGAATGCTTCGCTGATGTAGAGGTCGCTCTCGTCAAAGGCGACGCCGTCACGGTCCGCGAGAACGCGGGCGTTGGCGACGGCCGACGCGAGTACCTTGCTGACCGGCTCCGAAGCTGCCTGGGGGGCAAACTTCAAGATTGCCAGAGCCTCATTCGCCTGCTTGCCACGAACAAGGTTGACGACGCGCCGGGCCTTCATAGGCGTCACGCGGATATGGCGCGCAATAGCCTTGGCTTCCATTGCTTTCCTTCTCTCGTCTTCTGCCGTAAGAGCAGCGCCTAGCGGCGCTTGCCCTTGCGGTCGTCCTTCACATGGCCGCGGAAAGTCCGCGTCGGGGCGAATTCGCCGAGCTTGTGCCCGACCATCGACTCAGTGACAAACACCGGGATGTGCTTGCGTCCGTCGTGTACGGCGATCGTGTGCCCGAGCATGTCGGGGACGATCATCGAACGGCGGGACCACGTCTTGATGACGTTCTTGGTGCCCTTTTCGTTCTCTGCAGCTACCTTCACGAAGAGGTGCTGATCGACGAAGGGGCCTTTCTTCAGGCTGCGTGGCATGTTCCCAGGCTCCTATCGCTTGTTCTTGCCAGTACGACGGCGACGCACAATCAGGCGGTCGCTTTCCTTGTTCGGGCGGCGGGTGCGGCCCTCGGGCTTGCCGTTCGGGTTGACCGGGTGACGGCCACCGGAGGTCTTGCCCTCGCCACCACCGTGCGGGTGGTCGACCGGGTTCATGGCTACACCGCGGACGGTCGGGCGGACGCCCTTCCAGCGCATGCGGCCGGCCTTGCCCCAGTTGATGTTGGACTGCTCGGCGTTGCCGACCTCGCCGACGGTTGCGCGGCAGCGCACGTCAACGTTGCGGATTTCGCCGGAGGGCAGACGGAGCTGGCCGTACTTGCCTTCCTTGGCTACCAGCTGCACGGAGGCACCGGCGGAGCGGGCCATCTTGGCACCGCCGCCCGGACGCAGCTCCACAGCGTGGATCACAGTACCGACGGGGATATTGCGCAGCGGCAGGTTGTTGCCCGGCTTGATGTCGGCGCTGGCGCCGGCTTCAACGGTGTCTCCCTGCTTCAGCTTGGCCGGAGCCAGGATGTAGCGCTTGGTGCCATCAACGTAGTGCAGGAGAGCGATCCGCGCGGTGCGGTTCGGGTCATACTCGATGTGAGCGACCTTGGCGGGCACGCCGTCCTTGTCGTGGCGACGGAAGTCGATCAGACGGTACTGGCGCTTGTGTCCGCCGCCCTTGTGGCGGGTGGTGATCTTACCGGAGTTGTTACGGCCGCCGGACTTGGTCAGCGGACGCAGCAACGACTTTTCCGGTGTCGACCGCGTGATTTCGGCAAAGTCGGCTACGCTCGAGCCGCGACGGCCCGGTGTAGTCGGCTTGTATTTACGGATTCCCATAGTTCAATTCCTCGTTAAAGTGGTCTCCGCTTAAGAAAGCGGACCGCCGAAGATGTCAATTGTGCCTTCCTTCAGGGTGACAATGGCGCGCTTGGTGTCCTTGCGCTGTCCCCATCCGAACTTGGTCCGCTTGCGCTTACCGGCACGGTTGATGGTGTTGATCGAGTCGACCTTGACGGAGAAAATCTTCTCCACGGCCAGCTTGATCTCGGTCTTGTTAGAGCGCGGGTCGACGAAGAAGGTGTACTTACCTTCGTCGATCAGGCCGTAGCTCTTCTCCGAAACGACGGGAGCAATGATCACGTCGCGGGGATCTTTTGTGGTGGTCGCGCTCACTTGGCGTCCTCCTTGGCAGTTGCGTTAGCTGCAGTCTTGGCTGCGACGAATGCCTCGTAGGCGGCCTGGGTGAAGACCACGTCGTCGGAAACCAGCACGTCGTAGGTGTTCAGCTGATCCACGTAGATGGTGTGAACACCCTCGATGTTGCGCAGGCTCAGGGCCGCCACATCGTTGGCGCGCTCGATGGCTACGAGCAGGTTCTTGCGGTCGGTGATGGAGCGCAGGGTCTCGGTAACAGCCTTGGTGGACGGCTTGTCGCCGGCAACCAGTGCGTCCACAACGTGGATGCGGCCGTTGCGTGCCCGGTCAGACAGGGCGCCGCGCAGGGCAGCAGCCTTCATCTTCTTGGGGGTGCGCTGGCTGTAGTCGCGCGGGGTCGGGCCGTGCACCACGCCGCCGCCGGTCATGTGCGGAGCGCGGATCGAACCCTGGCGGGCGCGGCCGGTGCCCTTCTGCTTGAACGGCTTGCGGCCGGCACCGGAAACCTCGGCGCGGGTCTTGGTCTTGTGGGTTCCCTGACGGGCAGCAGCGAGCTGTGCGACGACGACCTGGTGCAGCAGCGGCACGTTGGTCTGGACGTCGAAGATCTCTGCAGGCAGGTCAACCTTGAGCGTTTTAGCCATTGAACTAGGCTCCCTTCACAGCGGAACGGACGAGAACGACCGAGCCGCGGGCACCGGGAACGGCACCCTTGATCAAGAGCAGCGAGTTCTCGGTGTCCACAGCATGAACGGTCAGGTTCAGCGTGGTGTGGCGGACGGCACCCATGCGGCCGGCCATGCGCAGGCCCTTGAAAACGCGGCCCGGAGTGGACGCGCCACCGATGGAACCGGGCTTGCGGTGGTTCTTGTGTGCACCGTGCGAGGCGCCCACGCCGGAGAAGCCGTGACGCTTCATGACACCGGCGAAGCCCTTACCCTTGCTGGTTCCGACGACGTCGACCTTCTGGCCGGTCTCGAACAGCTCAACGGAGAGTTCCTGACCCAGCTCGTAGGAGTCGGCATCGGCGGTGCGCAGCTCGACCACGTGGCGGCGCGGGGTAACCCCGGCCTTCTCGAAGTGGCCGGCCAGCGGCTTGGTCACCTTGCGCGGGTCGATCTGGCCGAAGCCGATCTGGACGGCGGTGTAGCCGTCGACGTCCGCAGAGCGCAGCTGGGTGATGACGTTGGAGTCAGCCTTGACGACGGTCACCGGGATCAGACGGTTGTCCTCGTCCCAGACCTGGGTCATGCCGAGCTTGGTGCCCAGCAGGCCTTTTACTTGGCGTGTAGTGGTAGACATATGAATCCGCACTCCCCTACAGCTTGATTTCGATGTTCACGTCCGCCGGCAGGTCGAGCCGCATCAGCGAGTCGACGGCCTTCGGCGTGGGATCGATAATGTCGATCAGCCGTTTGTGGGTGCGCATTTCAAAGTGCTCCCGGCTGTCCTTGTACTTGTGCGGCGACCGGATAACGCAGTACACGTTCTTCTCGGTGGGCAGCGGCACGGGGCCGACTACCGTTGCGCCTGCACGCGTGACCGTCTCAACGATCTTCCGTGCTGAAACATCAATGACCTCATGGTCATATGACTTCAGACGGATGCGGATTTTCTGTCCCGCCATGGCGTCTCCGCTCTCTTTCTCAGTGCTGCTCTGTGGACTTTCTTCCTGTGCGCCCCACTGGCCGGATCTCCCCGCGCCTGGCGCTCCTCCAACAGACTGAATCCGGATGAATCCGGGTTCCTCACCCTGCTGAGGCTCCGACCCCCGCGGTCGGGCGTGTCGCGAACATTCTGCGCACTCCGCCCGCTCAAAATGGAGGGTGGGTTATATTTGGGCTTTCAAGACTGTGGAGCCTGACCCTGCCCCGGGCATTATCCCGGGCGGGACACAGCTTCGCACATAGACATGCAAAAGCGCTTGAACAACTCGTCTAGTGTGGCAGACTTTGGCCGCGATTGCGAATCGGCACCCGCGGCACCGGGCCCCGGCCGTTGGCGCGCAGCGGCTCTGGCGCGCGCCGGCCGGCGGTGCCATGCTGGTGCCTACCCGGCCCGCCGGGTCCCTGCCTGCGGGGTCGGGAGTTGTGGTTATAAGGAGGATAGGCGCGAATGGCATTGGGCACCGATCATCTGGCGGCCCTGCTACCGCCCGACTTTACCCTGGGTGTAGCCACCGCGGCGTTCCAGATCGAGGGCGCGGCGGCCGAAGACGGCCGCGGGCCCTCCGGCTGGGACGTCTTCACCCACGAGCCGGGCCGGGTGGCCGGCGGCGCCACGGCGGATACCGCCTGCGACCACTACCACCGGATGCCGCAGGACGTGGCGCTGCTCGCCGAGCTGGGCGTGGACTCGTACCGGTTTTCGTTGTCCTGGCCCCGGATCCAGCCCGGCGGCAAGGGGCCGGTCAACCAGAAGGGCATCGACTTCTATGACCGGCTGCTGGACGAGTTGCTGGCACGGGGCATTTCCCCGATGTGCACGCTGTACCACTGGGACACCCCGCTGCCGCTGGAGCAGGCCGGCGGCTGGCTGAACCGGGATACCGCCTACCGGCTGGCCGACTTCGCCGCCATCGCCGCCGAGCGGTTCGGCGACCGGGTGGACCGCTGGGTGACCATCAACGAGCCGACCACCGTCACCCTCAACGGCTACGGCTTGGGCGTCCACGCGCCCGGCCAGGCCGGGCTGTTCGATGCCCTTCCCGCGGCGCACCATCTGATCCTCGCGCACGGGCTCAGCCTCTCGGCCCTGCGGGCCGGCGGCATCGCGGGAGAGGCCGGGATCACCAACGTCTACTCCCCCGTGATCGGGGCGAAGCACGGACTCGCACACGATGTGCTGGTGGAACTCTTCGATGTGCTGCACAACAGGATGTTCTCCGATCCGGTGCTGCTGGGCCGCTACCCCAGCTTCAGTCCGGTGCTCAAACCCTTCCTGCAGTACCTGCGGGAAATCCCGGACAAAGATCTGGCGGTGATGGGCCAGCCGCTGGATTTCTACGGACTGAACTACTACTTCCCCACCCGGATTGGCCTCGGCCCGGGCCCGTCAACCGGGCCGGACGCGGTCCCCGACGGGCTGCCCGAGCCGCTCATGCAGCAGGGCGCGGACCTGCCGTTCCATCTGGCCGGCTGGCCCGGCTATGCGCGGACCGAGTTCGGCTGGCCGGTGGCGCCGGACTACCTGGCCGTGGCACTGGCCCAGATGGCGGAGCGTTATCCGGACCTGCCGCCGGTCTACATCACCGAAGGCGGTGCGAGCTTCAAGGACGTGGTGGTCCCGGATGCGCTCACCAACGCACCGTCCGTGGCCGACGTCCGGCGGATCGACTATTTGGCCCGGCATCTCGAGTCCGCCCTGACCGCCACCGCACCCGGAGGACCCGCCGCAGGCATCGACCTGCGCGGCTACTACGTCTGGACTTTGATGGACAACTTCGAATGGGCCGCCGGGTACAGCCAGCGGTTCGGGCTGGTCTACGTGGATTTCGCCACCCAGCAGCGAATCCGCAAGTCCTCATTCCATTGGCTGAAGGAGCTCATCGCGCGCCGCCCTCGCGATGCCGGGGCTCAAACCGCCGCAGTCCGGGCGCACGCCGTCTCGGCCGACAGCTCGCCCGGGGAAGGCACAGAGCCGCAGGCCTGACACGCTACTGTTTGCCGCCGTTCGCACGCCGGATGCGGCGGACACGGTCCAGTTCATGACGGAAATACCGCCTGCCCCAGAAAACTGCCCCGATCACAGCGGCGATCAGGCCTATGATGATCCACACGATGAGCCATTCCATGGTCCGATCCTAGTGGCCGGAGTACAAATTTCGTGCTGTTCCACAGGTTCCACGGGCGGCGCTCAGGGCTATTCTGGAAAATGTCCACAGCATTTGCTCCCAGGAGGCTGAATTGCCATGCTCAGCACCACCACCATGACGACGGTCCTGCCCGTGAAGGACATGGACCGGGCGCGCGCGTTCTATCAGGAGGCCCTCGGCTTGAAGCCGGCCGGCTCCAATGGAGACGATTCGATGATGTTTTCCAGCGGCGGGTCCAACGCCGTGGAACTGATCGTCCGGCCGGACGCCGACACCTCGGACCACACATCGGTCAGCTTCGAAGTGGCCGATCTTGAATCCGAAATGTCCGACCTCGCTGGCAAGGGCATCCAATTCGCCGATTACGACCTGCCGGGGCTGAAGACAGAAAACCACATCGCAGTGAACGAGCACCAGCGCTGCGCCTGGTTCCCGGATTCGGAAGGCAACATTCTCTGCCTGCACCAGAACATCTGAGTCCACCGGGACGGCGCCCGCGCGCAGGCAACCCGCGGCACGCTGCACCGCCGTCGTTAAAAGGAGAACCCCCGCCGTCGTGAGACGGCAGGGGTTCTCCGCATTCTGGCCGGAGTGCTCCGGTCAGCAGATCACAAAGTTACTTGATGATCTTGGTGACGCGGCCCGAACCAACGGTGCGGCCGCCTTCACGGATAGCGAAGCCGAGGCCCTCTTCCATAGCGATCGGCTGGATGAGCTCAACGGTCATCTCAGTGTTGTCGCCCGGCATGACCATTTCGGTGCCTTCCGGCAGCGTGATAACGCCGGTCACGTCGGTGGTGCGGAAGTAGAACTGCGGACGGTAGTTCGAGTAGAACGGGTTGTGGCGGCCGCCTTCATCCTTGGACAGGATGTAGACGTTGGCCTCGAAGTCGGTGTGCGGGGTGATCGAACCCGGCTTCACAACAACCTGTCCGCGCTCCACGTCTTCGCGCTTGATACCGCGCAGCAGCAGACCACAGTTCTCGCCTGCCCATGCTTCGTCGAGCTGCTTGTGGAACATCTCGATACCGGTAACCGTGGTCTTCTGGACCGGGCGGATGCCGACGATCTCGACCTCGGAGTTGATGGCGAGGGTACCGCGCTCGGCGCGGCCGGTCACCACGGTGCCGCGACCGGTGATGGTGAAGACGTCTTCAACCGGCATCAGGAACGGCTTGTCCTTGTCGCGGACCGGGTCCGGGATGTACTCGTCAACAGCTGCCATCAGGTCCTCGACGGACTTGACCCACTGGGCGTCGCCTTCCAGGGCCTTCAGGCCGGAAGTGCGGATGACCGGTGCGTTGTCGCCATCGAATTCCTGCGAGCTGAGCAGCTCACGGACTTCCATTTCGACCAGGTCGAGCAGTTCCTCGTCATCAACCATGTCCGACTTGTTCAGGGCCACCAGCAGCGTCGGAACGCCAACCTGGCGGGCCAGCAGAACGTGCTCGCGGGTCTGGGCCATCGGGCCGTCAGTCGCGGCAACCACCAGGATTGCGCCGTCCATCTGGGCGGCACCGGTGATCATGTTCTTGATGTAGTCAGCGTGGCCGGGGGCGTCCACGTGTGCGTAGTGACGCTTCTCGGTCTGGTACTCGATGTGCGAGATGTTGATGGTGATACCGCGCTGGCGCTCTTCCGGGGCAGAGTCGATAGCTGCGAAGTCACGCTGCTCGTTGAGATCGGGGTACTTGTCAGCAAGCACCTTGGAAATGGCAGCGGTCAACGTGGTCTTACCGTGGTCAACGTGACCGATGGTGCCAATGTTGACGTGCGGCTTAGTCCGCTCGAACTTTGCCTTCGCCACGGGTTCCTCCTAGAACGTTTTGAGAAGAATTGCTCTCCGGACGCGATTGTCACGGCCGAAACTTGAACAAGTCTACTTCGGGCTTTTGTATTTGGTGAAATTACTGGTTCCGTCAGGTACCGGCACAAGGATTGTGCGGTGCTGCCGGAGGGTTGTGCGGGCGGCCGGCTGCTTACGTGGCCGGCCGCCTGCACGGTGTGCCGGGCCCTTGCGAAGAAGGACCCGCCACCATCGTTTTACTCGCCGCGCGTCTTCTGGATGATCTCGTCGGCAACAGCCTTCGGGACCTCAGCGTAGCTTTCGAACTGCATCGAATACACCGCACGGCCCTGCGTCTTGGAACGCAGGTCACCGATGTAGCCGAACATCTCGGAAAGCGGAACGTTAGCGCGCACAACCTTCACGCCGCTAGCGTCCTCCATGGACTGGATCTGTCCACGGCGGGAGTTCAGGTCGCCGATCACGTCGCCCATGTATTCCTCAGGGGTACGTACTTCGACGGCCATCAGCGGCTCGAGCAGGACCGGGTTGGCGCGGCGTGCGCCTTCCTTGAAGACCTGGGAACCAGCGATCTTGAACGCCATTTCCGAAGAGTCGACGTCGTGGTAGGCGCCGTCAATCAGAATGGCCTTGACGCCGACCAGCGGGTAGCCGGCCAGCACACCGAGCTGCATGGCATTCTGGATGCCAGCGTCAATCGAGGGGATGTATTCGCGCGGAATACGCCCGCCGGTGACCTTGTTCTCGAACTCGTAGAAGGTGCCGTCCGAGGTGTCCAGCGGTTCGAAGGAAACCTGGACCTTCGCGAACTGGCCGGATCCACCCGTCTGCTTCTTGTGGGTGTAGTCGACCTTTTCGACAGCCTTCTTGATGGTTTCACGGTAGGCAACCTGGGGCTTGCCCACGTTGGCCTCGACGTTGAACTCGCGGCGCATACGGTCCACCAGGATGTCCAGGTGGAGCTCGCCCATGCCGCCGATCTCGGTCTGTCCGGTGTCCTCGTTCAGCGACACGGTGAAGGTCGGGTCCTCGGCCGAAAGCTTCTGGATGGCCGTGGAGAGCTTCTCCTGGTCACCCTTGGTCTTCGGCTCGATGGCCACGAAGATCACCGGTTCGGGGAAGGACATCGATTCGAGCACGATCGGCGCTTCCATGGCGGAGAGGGTGTCACCGGTGGTGGTGTCCTTCAGGCCAATGGCTGCGTAGATGTGGCCGGCGTGGGCCTCATCGACCGGGTTCTCCTTGTTGGCGTGCATCTGGAAAAGCTTTCCGATGCGCTCCTTCTTGCCCTTGGTGGTGTTGAGCACCTGCAGGCCGGAGGATGCCTTGCCCGAGTAAACCCGGATGAAGGTCAGCTGGCCAAAGAACGGGTGGGTCGCGATCTTGAACGCCAGCGCGGAGAACGGCTCGTCCTCGCTCGGCTTGCGGACCAGTTCGACTTCCTCGTCCTTGGGATCGTGGCCGACCATCGGCGGAACGTCCAGCGGCGACGGCAGGTAGGCCACCACGGCGTCCAGCATCGGCTGCACACCGCGGTTCTTGAAGGCCGAACCACAGAACACCGGGTAGGCCTCGGAGTTGATGGTCATCTTGCGGATGCCGGCAACCAGTTCCTCGTTGGTGATTTCCTCACCCTCGAGGTACTTCTCCATGAGCTCGTCCGAGGACTCGGACACGGACTCGATGAGCTGCGCACGGTATTCCTCGGCCTTGGCCTGGAGGTCCGCGGGGATCTCGCGGGTCTCGTAGGCGGCACCCATGGTCACATCGCCCTTGGCGTCGCCCGGCCACACCATGGCCTTCATGGTGATCAGGTCAACGACACCGATGAAATCGGACTCGGAACCGATCGGCAGCTGCATGACCAGCGGCTTGGCACCGAGGCGGTTGATGATGGTGTCGACGGTGAAGTAGAAGTCGGCGCCCAGCTTGTCCATCTTGTTGACGAAGCAGATGCGCGGGACGTTGTACTTGTCCGCCTGGCGCCACACGGTCTCCGACTGCGGCTCCACGCCTTCCTTGCCGTCAAAGACGGCTACGGCGCCGTCGAGCACACGCAGGGAGCGCTCGACCTCGACCGTGAAGTCCACGTGGCCCGGGGTGTCGATGATGTTGACCTGGTTGTTGTTCCAGAAGGAGGTCACGGCGGCAGACGTGATCGTGATGCCGCGTTCCTTCTCCTGCTCCATCCAGTCAGTCGTCGACGCGCCGTCGTGCGTTTCGCCGATCTTGTGGTTCACACCCGTGTAGAACAGGATGCGTTCCGTAGTAGTGGTCTTACCGGCATCGATGTGGGCCATGATGCCGATGTTGCGGACCTTCGTGAGGTCGGTGAGCACGTCCTGTGCCACAATGTCTCCCTTTGTAGGTGAGGGGTACGACGACGGCGGTTGGCCGCCGTCGTACCGTCTCTGTTACCAGCGGTAGTGGGCGAAGGCCTTGTTGGATTCGGCCATTTTGTGGGTGTCTTCGCGACGCTTCACAGCGGCACCGAGACCGTTCGACGCATCCAGAATCTCGTTCATGAGACGCTCGGTCATCGTCTTCTCGCGGCGGGCCTTCGAGTAGCCGACCAGCCAGCGCAGGGCCAAAGCCGTGGCGCGGCCCGGCTTGACCTCAACCGGAACCTGGTAGGTGGCGCCGCCGACTCGGCGGGAGCGGACCTCCAGGGTCGGGCGGACGTTGTCCATGGCCTTCTTCAGGGCAGCGACGGGATCGCCGCCGCTCTTGGCCTTCACACCGTCAAGGGCACCGTAAACGATGCGCTCTGCGGTGGACTTCTTACCGTCAACGAGAACCTTGTTGATCAGCTGGGTCACCAGCGGGGAACCGTGGACGGGATCTACAACTAGCGGCCGCTTGGGGGCCGGACCCTTGCGAGGCATATTACTTCTTCTCCATCTTCGCGCCGTAGCGGCTGCGAGCCTGCTTGCGGTTCTTGACACCCTGGGTGTCAAGGGCGCCGCGGACGATCTTGTAGCGCACACCGGGCAGGTCCTTCACACGGCCGCCGCGCACCAGCACGATGGAGTGTTCCTGCAGGTTGTGGCCTACACCGGGGATGTAGGCAGTCACTTCGATGCCGCCGGCGAGCTTGACGCGGGCTACCTTGCGGAGCGCGGAGTTCGGCTTCTTCGGGGTGGTGGTGTAAACGCGGGTGCAAACGCCGCGCTTCATCGGGCTGCCCTTAAGGGCAGGCGCCTTGGTCTTATTGACCTTAGGTGAGCGGCCCTTGCGGACCAGCTGGTTAATCGTAGGCACTTTCGTGATCTCCGTTTTTCGTGAGCTTTGCCCCGCCACACAAGCAGGGCCAGGCACTGTCGGTCGTCTTCGCACCCGCTGCCGAATTGAAGCGACCGTAGGCGTGCAAAAGTGTGGCATCCTCCGCGCAAGAACCCCGCGGACCGGAAACAGGCCCCGCCCCGGTTTGAACCGGAACGGCCTTCATCCACTGCCACACAAAACAATCGAAGAAAAGTCTATCAGACAATCGCGGCACCGGAGAACGGAGCCCGTCGGGAGCCGCCTGCACGGCGCTCATTTCCGCATCGCCTGCAGCAGTGCGGATTCCAGCGGCGCGGACAGCGTCTTCATGTATGTGCCGCTCACATGGTTCAGATCCCGGTACACCAGGACGTTGCCGATCACCGCCGGGCAGGTATCCCGGTCGCAGAAACGGGAGGACAGGTCCACCACCTCGGTCCGCGGAGCGAGCGCCGCGGCCTCGTCCGTGCGGTCCTCGCCGTCCAGCCCCTCGTTGCGGGGCTGCCCGCAACCGGAGGGGTCCTCATAGTTCGCCGCGGCGCAGTCCCGGGCCAGCGCTCCCTCGCGCGGGCGGGGCGTGTCCTTCAGCGCGTAGACGTCGACGCCAGCGTCGGCGAGCTTGTTCCAGTAGTCGGCGAAGCCCGCGACTCCGGGCCGGTGCCCAGTCCCGGAGTCAACGAACGCAGACTCCGCGTAATAGGACGTGAGGACCGCGTTCACCCCGCCGTCGGCGGTCAAGCGCTTCAGCGTCTGTTCGTTGGGTGCGCCGCACACGGATTCGCTGTTGGCCTCGATCTGGCGCTGCTCTGCATTGAACGGGCAGGAATTGTGGATGTAGGTGAGCAGCCGCCAGCCTTGGCGCTGGGCAATCGGCTCCAAGGCCTTGAACCATTGGCCGGCATGCGAGTCCCCCACCAGCGCAAGGGTGAAGTCCGCGTCAGGGTCGCCGTACGTGCACTCCTTGGTTTCGGCGGCCATCGGCTTGACGGCGCAATCGCCGAGGCCCGATTGGTCATCTCCGGCCCGGGTGGGATCCGGGACAATCAGCGGGTTCTGGGTGGCGAACGCCTGGTACCCGCTGTCCTTGAGGGAGGCCACGCCGAACCCCGGCGGCGGTGCATCCAGCAACGCGGCAATCGCCTCATCGCGTTGCTCCAGGATGCGTTCCTGCTGGTTCCCGGGCACGAATGCCAGCGTGCCGACCAGCGCGGTGGCGGCGGCGCTGGCGGCAAGCGGTCGCCAGGCGCTGGCACTGAACCAACCAAAGCGGCGCACCGGAGTCTCCACAAGGTAATAGCTGAGCGCAGCCAGCCCAAAGGAACCGGCCAGCAGCAACGGGCTGGTGGCGGGCCCGGGTTCCCTGCCGGCCAGCATCGTGAAGAACACGATCAGGGGCCAGTGCCAGAGGTAGAGCGAGTAGGACACGTTGCCGGTCCATTGGATGGGCCGCCAGTCCACCAACCGGTGGAGGGACAGCGGGCCGCTGGTCCGGCCGGCGGCGATCACGGCGACGGTGCCCAGCACCGGCAGCAGGGCAGCCGTCCCGGGGAACGGGGTGCCGCCGTCGAAGAGGAAGGCCGAGGCCACAATGGCTGCCAGCCCGGCCGCCGCCAGCAGGCTGCGCAGGTGCGGCCAGCGCAGCGGGTCGTGATGCAGCGCCGCCAGCAGCCCGCCCAGCCCCAGTTCCCAGATCCGGGTGGGCGTGATGAAGTATGCGTCCGGGCTGCCGCCCGCCGTCGCCCAGATGCCATACGCCAGCGAGGCGGCGACCACCACGGCAAAGATCGCGGCGGCGGTCCGCTCCACCGTCCACTCCCCGGACCTGGTGCCGCTCCCCCACCCGCCCGGCCGGCTGCTGCGCCGCCTGACACGCAGGACCAAGACGGCGAGCAAGACCAGCAGCGGCCAGAGCAGGTAGAACTGCTCCTCCACGGCCAGCGACCAGAAGTGCTGGAGCGGTGTGGGCGTCTCGGTCGCCGCCAGGTAGTCCACCGACGATGCGGCCAGCACCCAGTTCTGCACGTAGAACGTGGACGCGAGGGCCGATGAGCCAACGCGCTCCCACTGGCTCATCGGCAGCAGCGCCAGTGTTGCCGCCAGCACCACGGCGATGACCAGCAACGCCGCCGGCAGGATGCGCCGGGCACGGGCCGCCCAGAACGACCGCAGCGAGAGCGTTCCGGTGGCAGCCGCTTCGCGCAGCATGTGGCCGGTGATCAGGAAGCCGGAAATGACAAAGAAGACGTCAACTCCCACGAAGCCGCCGGGCAGCCAGCGTGGCTCCAGGTGGTAAACCACCACCAGCAGCACCGCTAGGGCGCGCAGGGCTTGGATTTCCGGCAGGAACTTCCGCGGCGGGGTCACAGTTTTCATCCCGGACATTCATCCATGCCGAGGTCAACCACAGTTGGCCGCGGGGTAAACGTCCGGGGATTGCCCTACTGCTGAGCGCGCAGGGCGTCGGTGATCTTGGCCGAGGCGGCCCGCAGCTTGGGCAGCGCCTCGGCGACTACGGCATCCACGTCGCGGGTGCCGTCCGCCAGCGAGGCCTGCATGGACATGTTCAGCGCGGCGGCCACGGAGCCGTCCGGATGCAGCACCGGCACTGCCACGGAGCGCAGTCCGATCTCCAGCTCCTGGTCCACCAGGGACCAGCCTTGGCTGCGCACAGTGTCCAGCTCCGCCCGCAGCTTCACCGGGTCGGCGATGGTCCGCGGCGTCAGTTGCTTCAGCGTGGTGGAGGCCAACCTCTGCTCCAGTTCCTCGATCGGCAAGCCGGCCAGCAGCACCCGGCCCATCGAGGTGGCGTAGGCCGGGAACCGGGTGCCCACCATGATCCCTACGGTCATGATCCGTCGGGTGTGGATGCGGGCGATGTAGACAATCTCGTCGCCGTCGAGGATCGAGGCGGACGTGGATTCGTGCAGCTCGGCGGAAAGCTCCTCCAGCAATGGCTGCACCAGCTGGGGCAGACTCTGCCCGGCAAGGTAGGAATACCCCAGCTGGAGCACCAAGGCGGTGAGCTCGAAGACGCGGCCGTCGGTGCGCACATACCCCAGATCCACCAGGGTATGCAGGAACCGCCGCGCCGTAGCGCGGGTCAGGCCGGTCCGTTTGGAGACCTCACTGAGCGTCATGGTGACGTTGTCGGCGTCGAAAGCCCGGATCACGGTCAATCCGCGGGCCAGTGACTGGACGAACTGATCGCCAGGCGTTTTGGTCTCGGTCATGGTTCCTTCGAGCTTTACGGGGGGGCTTTACTCGGTGGGCGGGAGCAGCTTGATGTCCATCTTGGACTGCAGCTCCTCAAGCGTGGTCCCGAAGGTTTGGCGCACCCGCACGCCTTCCGGCGTCAGCAGGAAGACCGCGTCATTAGTGTATACGCGGGTGACGCAGCCCACGCCCGTGAGCGGGTAGCTGCAGTCGGGCACCAGCTTGGGCGTGCCGTCCTTGGCGAACAGGGACATCATCACGTAGACGTCCTTGGCGCCGGTGGCGAGGTCCATCGCGCCGCCGACGGCGGGGATGGCATCCGGGGCGCCGGTGTGCCAGTTCGCCAGATCGCCGGTGGCCGAGACCTGGAAGGCGCCGAGCACGCAGACGTCCAGATGGCCGCCGCGCATCATGGCGAAGGAGTCCGCATGGTGGAAGTAGGACGCCCCCGGCACTTCGGTGACCGGGACCTTGCCCGCGTTGATCAGGTCCTGGTCGACCTCATCGCCGTGCGCCTCCGGGCCCATCCCCAGCATGCCGTTCTCGGTATGCAGGGTGATGTCCTGTTCGGCGGTCAGGTAGTTCGAGACGGACGTCGGCTGGCCGATGCCGAGGTTGACGAAGGAACCGGGCTGGATGTCCTGCGCGACCAGTTTGGCCAGGTCCTCGCGGCTAAGTTTCTCGCTCACTAGTGTGCCTCTCCTTCTGCGGCCTGCGGCGCAATTTCGACGACGGTGTCCACGTAGATGCCCGGCGTCACGATGACCTCGGGATCCAACTGGCCGGTCTCCACAATGCCGGAGACCTGGACGATGCTTTTCTTGGCGGCGGCGGCCATGATCGGCCCGAAGTTGCGGGCGGTCTTGCGGTAGACCAGGTTGCCCTTCTTGTCCGAGGTCAGCGCCTTGATCAGCGCCACGTCGCCGTAGATCGGAGACTCGAGCACGTAGCCCTTGCCGTCGATCACGCGGGTTTCCTTGCCCTCGGCCAGCATGGTGCCATAGCCGGTGGGCGTGAAGAAGCCGCCGATGCCTGCGCCGGCAGCACGGATGCGCTCGGCGAGGTTGCCCTGCGGCACCAGTTCGAGTTCAATTTCACCCGCCCGGTAGGCGGTGTCGAAGTGCCAGGAGTCGGACTGGCGCGGGAACGAGCAGATGATCTTCTTGACCCGGCGTTCCTTGATCAGCAGCGCCAGGCCGGCGTCGGCCTGGCCCGCGTTGTTGTTCACCACCGTCAGGTCAGTGGCGCCGCAGTCCATCAGCGCGTCGATCAGTTCCATCGGCTGGCCGGCGTTGCCGAAGCCGCCGATCAGGACCGTGGCGCCGTCTTGGATGCCGGCCACGGCGTCCTGGGCAGTAGCAGCAAATTTTGCCATGCTGGCTTACCTCCTTAGTTCTTGGTTGAGTTGACGTTTTCCAGCACGACGGCGAGGCCCTGGCCCACGCCGATGCAGATCGCGGCCACGCCCCAGCGTTCGCCCGATTCCTGCAGACGGCGCGCCAGCGTGCCGAGGATGCGGATGCCCGAGGCCCCCAGCGGGTGGCCGATGGCCACGGCGCCGCCCCAGGCGTTCACGATGGCGGGATCGATGTCCCAGTTGTCGATGCAGGCCAGCGACTGCGCGGCAAAGGCTTCATTGAGCTCGACGGCGGAGACATCCGACCAGCTGATGCCCGCCCGGCGGACGGCCTGATTCGCAGCCTCGACCGGAGCGAAGCCGAAGAACTGCGGCTCCAGGGCGGAGGCGCCGCGGCCGGCAATCCGGGCCAGCGGCTCGGTTCCCAGCAGCCCGGCGGCAGCCTCGCTGCCCAACCAGGCCGCGGACGCGCCGTCGTTCAGCGGCGACGCGTTGCCCGCCGTCACCGTGCCGCCTTCGGGGCCGTCGGCAACGGGCCGGAAGACGGTCTTCAGCCCGGCCAGCACCTCGGCGGTGCTGGTGGGGCGAATGGACTCGTCGCGGGTCAGGTCGGTGCCCGGAACCTGCACCACCATCGAGTCGTATTTGCCTTCGTTCCAGGCCTCGGCGGCCAGGCGGTGCGACGCCGCGGCAAACTCGTCCTGCCGCTCGCGGCTAATCCCGTGGCGCTCGCGCAGCTGCTCGGTGGCCTCGCCCAAGGATACGGCCCATTCCTGCGGCATCTTCTTGTTCACCAGCCGCCAGCCCAGCGTGGTGGACGCCAAGGTCATGTTGCCCGCCGGGTAGGGCTTCTCGGTCTTCGGCAGCACCCACGGCGCGCGGCTCATCGACTCGACGCCGCCGATCAGCACCAGGTCGCCTTCGCCGGCGTTGATCTGGCGGGAGCCGATGATCGCGGCATCCAGGCTGGAACCGCACAGCCGGTTGACCGTGGTGCCAGGGATGGAGGTGGGCAGGCCGGCCAGCAGCGTGGCCATCCGCGCGACGTTGCGGTTCTCTTCGCCGGCACCGTTGGCGTTGCCGAAGATCACCTCGTCGATGCGCTCCGGGTCCAGTCCCGGCGCGCGGGCAACTTCCGCCTTGACCACTTCCGCGGCCAGGTCGTCCGGCCGGACACCGGCCAGCGCTCCGCCGAACTTACCGAACGGGGTGCGGACGGCGTCATACAAATATGCCTGGTTCATTCAAGGCTCCTTTGTGGCGCACTTCTGGCGTGCGCCGTGGGTTACAGCAAACGGCCCGGTCCAGCGCTGTGGCTGGACCGGACCGCTCCATAGACATGATGGGGATCCGCGCAGGAACCCTCCGCGGCGGCTCCAGCGGTCCCCGGAACAGGGAGCCGTGGACAGCCGCTAAACCTCGGAAGTGTTCGCTTCACGAACGCATGTACGTTATATGAACTATATCGAGGCGCTGTGATCCTCGTCAAGACTGGCGAAAACGCCCTTGGCCACCTTGAACGCCACGTTGGCATCCGGCACGCCGCAGTAGATCGCGGACTGCAGCACCACTTCCTTGATCTCGTCCCGGGTCATGCCGTTGGTCAGCGCCGCGCGCACGTGCATGGCGAATTCCTCCCAATGGCCCTTGGCGATCATGGCGGTGAGCGTGATGGCGCTGCGCGTGGTGCGCGGCAGCCCCTCCCGGGTCCAGATGGTCCCCCACGCGTAGCGCGTGATCAGTTCCTGGAAATCCTGCGTGAACTCATCGATCGAGCTGTTCGCGCGGTCCACGTGCGCGTTGCCCAGGACCTGCCGGCGCACGGCCATGCCGTCGTCGTAGACCTCCTGCTGGGTCTTGGCGGGATCGAAGGTGCGGTTGTCGCTCACGGCGGGTACTCCTTGGGTAGTGTCAGTCAAGAATCGGGCCGCGCTCAGGCAGCCAGGAAGAAATCGCGCAGCAGCGCCGCGGTTTCTTCGGGCGCCTCGGCGGGCGCCTGGTGGGCGGCGGAATCGACCACTGCGGAGCTGCCCTGGCGCACGCCGTCGGCCACTGCCTTGGCGAACTCGGGCGGGCAGACCTCGTCCACTCCGCCGGCAATAGCGATCACCGGGGTGGTGATTTCGCCGAGCCGTTCGCGGACGTCGAAGCCGGCCAAGGCCTCACAGCAATGCGCGTAGGCGAAGCGGTCCGCGTTCTGCAGGGTGTGCAGCAGCCGGGTGGTGCGTTCGGAATGCTTCTCGATGAAGCCCGGTGCGAACCAGCGCTGCGCCGAACCGACCACCATGGTGGGCGTGCCCGCATTGCGGACGGTCTCGGCACGCTCCAGCCAGCCGGTCGGCTCGCCGATTTTGGCGCCGGAGCACACCACGCCCAGCCCGGCGAAGCGTTCCGGGTAGTCCAGACCCAGCTGCAGTGCCAGCTGGCCGGCCATCGAGACGCCGGCGAAGTAGACCTTGGCCTCGGCGTCGATGTCACCGGCCGCGGCGAGCTTGTCCAGCATGGCCACCACGCCCTTCGCGAGTTCGGCCATGGTAAACGGCTCGGTCGAGGCCGGGCTGGCCCCGTGGCCGGGCAGATCCACGCCGACCACCTGGAAGTCCGCCAGATGCGGCACGGTGTCGATCCAGAGCGCCTTGGCTCCGGTGCCCAGGCCGGCGCCGGCCAGCAGCACAGGCTTGCCCTTGCCCTCGGACAGCAAGGTGGGGGTGATGTCGGGAACGCTCACGAATTGCTCCATTCTGCATAGTGGGAAGTGATCCGATCGATCAGTTCGTTGCTCTGGCCGATGTAGCCGGACGGATCCAGCAGCTCGGCCAGCGCCGCGTCGGTCAGCATGTCGGCCGGCACCGCGCCGCGCAGCAGCTGTGCCAGCGTGCCCTGGCTGGCCAGCGACCGGTTGACCAGGCTCTGGACCTTGGACTTGCCGGCGCCCGGGGAACCGCCGTCCAGCAGCGGCGCCACGGTGGCCATGATGCGTTCGCTGACCACCAGCTCACCGGTGATCGCCAGATTGCTGCGCATCCGTTCCGGATGGACCACCAGGCCTTCGGAGAGTTCGGCCAGCTTGGCGGCTGCCCCGCCGGCCAGCCGGAGCAGCTGGCGCAGCGCTTGCCACTCCACGTGCCAGGATCCGTCCGGCCGCTCGTCAATGGCGCCGGCGGCCGCGGCCTGGATCTGGGCCAGATGCCCGGGACCGGCCAGTGCGGCGCTGCGGATCAGCACGGACAGCACCGGGTTCTGCTTCTGCGGCATGGCCGAGGAACCGCCGCGGCCTTCGGCGGCCGGCTCGGAGACTTCGCCGAACTCGGGCCGGCTCAGCAGCAGCACGTCGTTGGCGACCTTCCCGGCGGCGGCCAGCACGTCGGCCAGCGCCGCGGCCAGCGCGGTGACCGGCAGCCGGTTGGTTTGCCACGGCGCTACCGGATCGGCCAGCCCCAGCCGTTCGGCGAGACGGGCCGCCAAAGCCAGCGCACCGCCGTCGTTGTTGTTCTGCGCAGCGCTGCCTGCCGCGGTGCCGGCGGCTCCATCACGTGCAGCGGCGGCCGTGGCCGCAGCGTTGGCGGGCCGGTTGGCCAACTCCGTCAGCGCGGCCATGGTGCCGGCCGCACCGCCCCATTGGAGCGGCAGTTCGCCGGCCACCTGCTCCAGCCGGACGCCGGCCTGGGCCACGCCGGAGAGCCAGTTGGCGGCCTTGAGCCCGAACGTGGACGGCAGCGAATGCTGGGTCAGCGTCCGGGCCACGGTGATGGTGCCGCGGTGCTCGTCCGCCTGCCGCGCCAGAGCGGCGGCGGCGGACTTCAGATCGGTGACGATGCCGGCCAGTGTGCGGCGCGCCATCAGCATCAGGGCGCTGTCCAGGATGTCCTGGCTGGTGGCACCCTGGTGGATCGCCGAAGCGGCGGCCGGGTTGTGCTTCTTGGTCTCCGCGCGCAGGTCGGCGAGCAGCGGGATGACCGGGTTGCCGCCGCCCTGGGCACGCTCGGCCAAGGCCGCGGCGTCGTAGAGATCTGCCCGTGAGGCCTGCTCGACGGCGGGAACGGCGTCCGCCGGCACCCGGCCGACCTCGGCCAGCACACGCGTCCATTCGAGTTCCACGTCGAGCATGGCTTGGATGAATTGGTAGTCGCTGGTTAAACGGGATGCTGCTGTCCCGGCCGAAGCCGGAGACAGCAGCCCGAAATCAGCGTGGTCCGCTGGATTCATGGATCCCTAGATTCCCGGGTAGGTCAGGAAGACAGTTTCGCCTTCGCCCTGCAGCCGGATGTCGAAGCGCAGGTCGCCGTTCGGCTCGCGTTCGGCGATCAGCGTCTTCCGCCGCTCTTCCGGCAGCGAGGACAGCAGCGGGTCGTTCGCCAGCGCCTCGGTGTCCTCCGGCAGGTAGATCCGGGTGAACAGCCGGTTCAGCAGGCCGCGGGCAAAGACCACCATGGAGATGAACGGGGCCTTGCCCTGCTCGGTGGCGCCCGGGTTCACCGTGGTGAAGGTGTAGTGGCCGACGTTGTCCACGGCGACCCGGCCGAAGCCGGTGAAGGTGTGGTCGTCGCGGACCAGCGAACCGGTCTCCCGGGAGATTTCGCCGTGCTCGTCGGCCTGCCAGATCTCCAGCATGGAGTCGGGGATCGGGCTGCCGTTGCCGTCCGTCACCACGCCGTGCAGCCGGATGGATCCGGTGTGTGCGCGGTGGACCAGCTGGCTGTCCTTTTCATAAGGCAGCGCGAAGCCGTAGAACGGGCCGATGGTCTGGCCCGGGGTAGCTACCAGTTTGGTGGTGGATTCGCTCATCAGTGCTCCTCGCCTTCTTCCATCCAGGTGCGGTTGCTGCCGGAGAGGACGATGTCCCAGCGGTAGCCGGTGTTCCATTCGTGGCTGGTCACCGAATGGTCGTAGGTGGCGACCAGGCGGTCGCGCGCGTCCTGGTCGGTGATCGCCTGGTAGATCGGATCCAGCGGGAACAGCGGGTCGCCCGGGAAGTACATCTGGGTGATCATCCGCTGGGTGAAGTCGGTGCCGAACAGCGAGAAGTGGATGTGCGCCGGACGCCAGGCGTTGTGGTGGTTCTTCCACGGGTACGGGGCCGGCTTGATGGTGGTGAACTTGTATTCGCCGTTGGGTCCGGTGATGCAGCGGCCCACGCCGGTGAAGTTGGGGTCGATCGGCGCCGGGTGCTGGTCGCGCTTGTGCACGTAGCGGCCGGCAGCGTTGGCCTGCCAGACTTCCACCAACTGGTTGCGCACCGGGCGCCCGTCGCCGTCCAGAACCCGGCCCTGCACAACAATCCGCTCGCCGAGTGGTTCGCCGTTGTGCTGGATGGTCAGGTCCGACTCGAGGATGTGCACGTCCCGCTCGCCGAACGCCGGGCTCCACAGCTCGATCGTCTCCGGATCCGTGTGGTGCAGGTCCTTGGTGGGATGGCGCAGCAGCGAGGAACGGTAGGGCGCAAAGTCGATGCGCGGCTGCGTTTCCTGGGCTTCTCCGGCTTCCACGCCCTTGCGGTAGGCCTCGTGGATGTCGGTGATTTCCTGGCTAATCGTCTCCTGCGAATCCGCGGTGGCGGCAGGATCCAGCAGGTGGCTGTCGCCAAATGTCTCGGCGTCGAAAGCCTCGTCCTGAGCAGTAGCGTCGCTCATCGAGAACTCCTTTCTGTTTTTCGGGTCTGGCGGTTCTGGGTGGGTGTGCCGCGTTGGTTCGCGCGGCAGGCGGGTGGGTTACTTGTGCGGCCAGCCGGTGTAGGACTCGGCCAGGTACTGCTGACCGAAGCGGGACCCGGTCACCGTGGCCAGTTCACCCAAAGCACGCTTGGTTTCGAACGGCGAGGCGTCCTTACGGGTGTGCAACATGCTGGTCATCCAGTAGGAGAAGTTCTGCGCCTTCCAGACCCGCTGCAAGGCCAGGTCCGAGTAGCCCTCCAGCAGCGCGTCGCTGCCGGTGGCGTAGAACGAATCGATGGCCTCGAACAGCACCTTGACGTCCGCGAAGGCCAGGTTCAGTCCCTTGGCGCCGGTCGGCGGCACGGTGTGTCCGGCGTCGCCGGCCAGGAACATGCGGCCGTGGGACAGCGGCTCGCGGACGAAGGATCGGAAGGCCAGCACGGTCTTGTCGAAAATCGGGCCCTGCTTGAGCTGGAAGCCGTCCGGTCCGTCCACCCGCTTCTGCAGTTCGGCCCAGATCCGGTCGTCGCTCCAGTCGTCCACGTTCTCGGCCGGATCACACTGGAAGTACATCCGCTGGACGGTCTCGCTGCGCTGGGAGATCAGCGCGAAGCCGTGCGGGGAGTTGGCATAGATCAGTTCCGGGGCACTCTTCGGGGCCTCGGTCAAAATGCCGAACCACGCGAACGGGTACTCGATCTTGTAGTCCTGCTCCCCCTTCACCGCACGGCGGCAGAAACTGCGGGAGCCGTCGGCACCGACCAGGATGTCGCAGTGCACCTCAAACGCGGTGCCGTCCTTGTCTGTGAAGCGGAATTTCGGCGTAGTGGTCTCCAGGTCCAGCACCTCGGTAACCTCGGCCTCGTAGCGCACGTCGCCGCCGTCGCGTTTGCGGGCAGCGGCCAGGTCCACGAAGACCTCGTTCTGCGCATACAGCGTCACCGTGGCGTCCACCAGGTCTTTGAAGTCCAGCGGGTGCGACTCACCGTTGAAGCGCAGGTCGATGCCCTCATGCTCGTCGCCGTCGGTGAGCACCCGGCCGTCCACGCCGGTGTCGGTAAGCATCTGGACCGAGCCCGCTTCCAGGATGCCGGCGCGGTGCGTGTTGCGGATGGTCTCGTGATCGCGGGATTCCACCACAAGGTTGTCAATGCCCTGCTTGGCCAGCAGATGGCTGAGCATGAGACCGGCAGGTCCTCCGCCGACAATGCCGACCTTGGTTTTGATGATTTGCGCCTGCGCCATAAGTAAGTCTCCTGAAGCAATGATGGTCACGTCTTGATCCAGTGTGACCCGGCCGACAAGCCGAATGCGCCCGCGTTCTCATTCATTGAGAATTGCGACGGCGGTGTCCTGTCTCGGTGCGGTTGTCCCGCCTCAGTGCCGCTGTCCCGTCTCGGTGCGGCACGACCACTCCAATCCGCGTCATTCATTTAGCCCGCTAGGGCAGCGCCACGCCCATCGCCCGGGAGATGCCACGCGCCGCCGTCATCAGCGCCGGGACCACGGCGTTGAAGTTTTCAAAGCCCAGCGGCACCACCACGCCGAGGGCTGCCACCGGCCAGCCGGCCGGGCCCGCTACCGGAACGGCCACGCCGGTGGTGTCCGCATCGATGCGCCCGTCGAACGCGGCATAGCCGCGCTTGCGGATATCGGCCAAGTGCCGGCGCAAGTCGAAGGAGACCGTGTCCGCCGAGGTGACGGCTTCCGGGTGGCGGGAGAGGTAGGACTCCTGGACATGGTTCGGCGAATTGGCCAGCAGCACCATTCCCATGGAGGTCCGGTGAACCGGCATGCGGCCGGCAATCTGAGCCTGGTTGACCACCGAGCCGCGGCTGGACAACCGCTCGATGACCAGGACCTCGTCATCGCGCAGCACCGCCAGCTGAGTGTGCTGGCGGACCACAGACTGGATGTCCTCCATGAACGGCATCGCGGCCTGCCGGAGGTCCACGGTGGGCGAACTCCGGTTGGCCAGTTCCCACAGCCGAAGCCCCAACCGGATCTCCCCGGGTCCATCCTTGGTCAGCAGCCCGTGCCGCGAGAGCTCGTCCACCAACCGGTAGGTGGTTGCCAACGGCACATCCGCGCGGCGGGATAACGTGGCAACGTTCATGGCCGGCTTGTCCGGCTCGAACGCAGACAGGATGCGTACCAGCCGGTCCAGCATCGAGTCTCCGGACGGGGAATTGGCCATGCTCCTAGGTTCTCACGCCGGAAGGGACGGCAAGCAGGCCGGGGGCCCTTCCGACCTGCTTGCACATCCAGGCAGGCCGAGCGCGGCGCATCCGGGGCTGCCGGGCTATCACTCCCCCGTTCCCATCCGGTGGAGAGAAATGGCCTAAAACCGGTCCATATTATGGCCACTTCTCTCCAGTGGAAGGTATACGTTCCGACTCCCACGACGCTTCGGCCGTTAAACGCCGAACCGCCTCCCGCTGCCCCGGTATCGGGGAGCGGGAGGCGTTTCAGATCAGGCGCGAAGCGCCCTACAAGAGTGGGGCGCGGGGGCCCCGCCGTGGCGACGAAGTCGACACCGCGGGAGCGCCCCACTCGTTAGCGGTAGTCGTTGCCCAGATCGTAGTCATCCAGCGGGATGGCATGGAACTCGGGCGTCATCGAACCGTCGCCGCCGGCGTAGTCGAAGTCGCCGAAGGCACTGGGGCCGGTGAAGAGGTTGGCCTTGGCTTCCTCCGTCGGCTCCACCGACACCTGGGTGTAGCGGTCCAGGCCGGTACCGGCCGGGATCAGCTTACCGATGATGACGTTCTCCTTCAGGCCGAGCAGCGGGTCGGACTTGCCTTCCATAGCCGCCTGCGTCAGAACGCGGGTGGTCTCCTGGAAGGACGCGGCCGACAGCCACGACTCGGTGGCGAGCGATGCCTTGGTAATGCCCATCATCTCGTCACGGCCGTTGGCAGGCTGCTTGCCCTCGGAAACCGCCTTGCGGTTCTCCGCCTGGAAGCGGCTCCGTTCGGCGAGCTCGCCCGGCAGCAAGTCGGTTTCGCCCGACTCGATGACGGTGATGCGGCGCAGCATCTGCCGAACGATGACTTCCACGTGCTTGTCGTGGATGCCAACGCCCTGGCTGCGGTACACGCTCTGGACCTCGTCCACCAGGAACTTCTGGGCCTGGCGCGGGCCGAGGATACGCAGCACCTGCTTCGGGTCCTTCGCACCGGTGACCAGCTGCTGGCCGACCTCCACGTGCTGGCCGTCTTCAACCAGCAGTCGGGCACGGCGCAGTACCGGGTAGGCGATCTCTTCCGAGCCGTCATCGGGGGTGACGATGACGCGCATCTGGCGCTCGCCGTCCTCGATGGACACGCGTCCGGCCACTTCGGCCATCGGCGCGACGCCCTTCGGGGTACGGGCCTCGAAGAGCTCCTGGATACGGGGCAGACCCTGGGTGATGTCTTCCGCGGAGGCAACACCACCGGTGTGGAAGGTACGCATGGTCAGCTGCGTGCCGGGCTCACCGATGGACTGTGCGGCGATGATGCCGACGGCCTCGCCGATGTCCACGGTCTTGCCGGTGGCCAGCGAACGGCCGTAGCAGAACGCACACGTACCGACGGCGGACTCACAGGTGAGCACGGAGCGCACCTTGATCTCGGTGATGCCGGCGTCGATCAGTTCCTGGATCAGCACATCGCCGACGTCGGAGCCTGCCGCGGCCACCACGGTGCCCTCGGAGTTCACCACATCGGTGGCCAGCGTCCGGGCGTAAGCGGAGTTCTCCACTTCTTCGTGCCGGCGCAGTTCACCGTTGTGGTCGGGCTCGGCGATGACCGTGTTCAGGCCGCGCTCGGTACCGCAATCCAGTTCGCGGACAATCACGTCCTGCGAGACGTCCACCAGACGACGGGTCAGGTAACCCGAGTTGGCGGTACGCAGCGCGGTATCGGCCAGACCCTTACGGGCACCGTGCGTAGCGATGAAGTACTCCAGCACCGACAGGCCCTCACGGTAGGAGGACTTGATCGGGCGGGGGATGATCTCGCCCTTCGGGTTGGCCACCAGACCACGGATACCGGCGATCTGGCGGACCTGCAGCCAGTTACCACGGGCACCGGAGGACACCATGCGGTTGATGGTGTTTTCCTTGGTCAGGTTCTTCCGCATCGCGTCGGCAACCTCGTTGGTTGCCTTGTTCCAGATGTCGATCAGTTCCTGGCGCCGTTCGTCGTCGGCAATCAGGCCCTTGCTGTACTGGGACTCGACGCGTGCTGCCTGGGTCTCGTAGCCCTCCATGATGGAGGCCTTCTCGGCCGGGGCGGCGATGTCGGAGATCGCGACGGTCACACCGGAGCGGGTCGCCCAGTAGAAACCGGCGTCCTTGAGGTTGTCCAGCGTTGCCGCGGTGACGACCTTCGGGTAGCGCTCGGCCAGATCGTTCACGATCGCCGAGAGCTGGCCCTTGTCCGCCACACGCTCAACCCAGGGGTAATCCTCGGGCAGGGTGTTGTTGAAGACGACCTGGCCGAGCGAGGTTTCGATCAGCGCTTCCTGGCCTTCTTCCCAACCTTCCGGTGCCGGCTGGTCCGCGCTCGGCACGAAGCCGGGCACGCGGATCTTGACGACGGAGTTCAGGTGCAGTTCGCCGGCGTCGTGGGCCATGATGGCTTCGGCCGGGCTGCCGAAGACACGGCCTTCGCCTGCTGCCCCTTCGCGCTTGGTGGTCAGGTGGTGCAGACCGATGATCATGTCCTGTGAAGGCAGGGTCACCGGACGGCCGTCCGACGGCTTCAGGATGTTGTTCGAGGAGAGCATCAGGATGCGCGCCTCGGCCTGGGCCTCGGGGCTCAGCGGCAGGTGCACAGCCATCTGGTCGCCGTCGAAGTCGGCGTTGAAAGCGGCACAAACCAGCGGGTGCAGCTGCAGCGCCTTGCCTTCAACCAGCTGCGGCTCGAACGCCTGGATGCCCAGGCGGTGCAGGGTTGGTGCACGGTTGAGCAGCACCGGGTGTTCGGTGATGATCTCTTCCAGCACGTCCCAGACCTGCGGGCGGAAACGCTCGACCATACGCTTGGCGCTCTTGATGTTCTGCGCGTGGTTGAGGTCAACCAGGCGCTTCATCACGAACGGCTTGAAGAGCTCCAGCGCCATCTGCTTGGGCAGGCCACACTGGTGCAGCTTCAGCTGCGGACCGACCACGATCACGGAACGGCCGGAGTAGTCAACGCGCTTTCCCAGCAGGTTCTGGCGGAAGCGGCCCTGCTTGCCCTTGAGCATGTCGGAGAGCGACTTCAGCGGACGGTTGCCCGGTCCGGTGACCGGACGGCCGCGGCGGCCGTTGTCGAACAGCGAGTCCACAGCTTCCTGCAGCATGCGCTTTTCGTTGTTGACGATGATCTCCGGCGCGCCCAGGTCCAGCAGGCGCTTCAGGCGGTTGTTGCGGTTGATCACGCGGCGGTACAGGTCGTTCAGGTCGGAGGTCGCGAAGCGGCCACCGTCCAGCTGCACCATCGGGCGAAGCTCCGGCGGGATCACCGGAACGGCGTCCAGCACCATGCCCAGCGGCGAGTTGGTGGTGGTCAGGAAAGCGTTGACCACCTTGAGCCGCTTCAGGGCGCGGGTCTTGCGCTGGCCCTTGCCGTTCTTGATGATGTCGCGCAGGGACTCGGCCTCGGCAGCCATGTCGAAGTTCTCGAGGCGGTTCTTGATCGCCTCGGCACCCATGGCGCCTTCGAAGTACAGGCCGTAGCGGTCGCGCAGTTCGCGGTAAAGGCCCTCGTCACCTTCAAGGTCGGCGACCTTGAGGTTCTTGAAGCGGTCCCACACCATGTCCAGGCGCTCGATCTCGGCGTCGGCGCGCTTGCGCACGTTGGCCATCTGGCGGTCGGCGGAGTCGCGGGCCTTCTTCTTCTCGGCGGCCTTGGCGCCTTCGCCTTCCAGGCGGGCCAGTTCGTCCTCGAGGTCCTTGGCGATGGCCGCGATGTCCGAATCGCGGGTATCGCCCAGCTGCTTCTTCTCCAGGTCGTGTTCGGCCTGCAGGTTCGGCAGTTCCTCGTGGCGGCGCTCGTCGTCCACGCTGGTGATCATGTAGGCGGCGAAGTAGATGACCTTTTCCAGGTCCTTCGGCGCCAGGTCGAGCAGGTAGCCCAGACGGGACGGGACACCCTTGAAGTACCAGATGTGCGTGACCGGGGCGGCCAGTTCGATGTGGCCCATCCGCTCGCGGCGGACCTTGGCCCGGGTGACCTCGACGCCACAGCGCTCACAGATGATGCCCTTGAAGCGCACGCGCTTGTACTTACCGCAGTAGCATTCCCAGTCGCGGGACGGGCCGAAGATCTTCTCGCAGAAGAGGCCGTCCTTTTCAGGCTTCAGGGTGCGGTAGTTGATAGTTTCCGGCTTCTTGACCTCGCCGTAGCTCCAGTCGCGGATGTCGTCCGCGGTGGCAAGGCCGATGCGCATGAGGCCGAAGGAGGATTCGCTGGACATATGGTCCCTGTTCTCTCTTGTTCTCTAAATCTGAAAGTCTGTCGGGTTACGGAAAGAGGATGAGCGGCTGGCCGGCCGAAGGGCGCTGGGCACCTTCTGCCGGCCGGCCGGCCCGGCTAGACCTCTTCGACGGAACTCGGCTCGGCCCGCGAAAGGTCGATGCCCAGCTCTTCCGCGGCCCGGAAGACTTCTTCATCCGAGTCACGCATTTCGATCGCGGTGCCGTCGGTGGAGAGAACCTCCACGTTCAGGCACAGCGACTGCATTTCCTTGATCAACACCTTGAAGGATTCGGGAACTCCCGGCTCCGGGATGTTCTCGCCCTTGACGATCGCCTCGTAGACCTTGACGCGGCCGTGGATGTCGTCGGACTTGATGGTGAGCAGTTCCTGCAGGGTGTACGCGGCGCCGTAGGCCTCCAGGGCCCACACTTCCATTTCACCGAAGCGCTGGCCACCGAACTGCGCCTTACCGCCCAGCGGCTGCTGGGTGATCATCGAGTACGGGCCGGTGGAGCGCGCGTGGATCTTGTCGTCCACCAGGTGGTGCAGCTTCAGGATGTACATGTAGCCCACGGACACCGGATCCGGGAACGGCTGGCCGGAGCGGCCGTCGAACAGACGCGCCTTGCCGGACGAACCGATCAGGCGGTCGCCGTCGCGGGTCGGGGTGGTCGAATCCAGCAGCCCGGTGATCTCGAACTCGCTGGCGCCGTCGAACACCGGGGTCGCCACCGTGGTGGGACCGGTCTGGCGCGGCAGGTTCGGCAGGTTCTTGGCCCAGTCCGGATTGCCTTCGATGTTCCAGCCCTGCTTGGCGGCCCAGCCGAGGTGGATCTCCAGAACCTGGCCCACGTTCATGCGGCCGGGAACACCCAGCGGGTTCAGCACAACGTCGACCGGGGTGCCGTCTTCCAGGAACGGCATATCCTCGATCGGCAGGATCTTGGAGATGACGCCCTTGTTGCCGTGGCGGCCGGCGAGCTTGTCGCCGTCGGTGATCTTACGCTTCTGCGCCACGTACACGCGCACCAGCTGGTTCACGCCCGGGGGCAGCTCGTCGTCGTTGTCGCGGTCGAAGATCCGGACGCCGATCACGGTGCCGGATTCGCCGTGCGGAACCTTCAGGGAGGTGTCGCGCACTTCGCGGGACTTCTCACCGAAGATTGCGCGCAGCAGGCGCTCTTCCGGAGTCAGCTCGGTCTCGCCCTTCGGGGTCACGCGACCCACCAGGATGTCGCCGGCGTCGACCTCGGCACCGATGTGGATGATGCCGCGCTCGTCCAGCTGCGAGAGCACTTCCTCGGACACGTTCGGGATGTCGCGGGTTATTTCCTCGGCACCGAGCTTGGTGTCGCGGGCATCAACCTCGTGCTCCTCGATGTGGATGGAGGTCAGCACGTCGTCGGAGACCACACGCTGCGAGAGGATGATCGCATCCTCGTAGTTGTGTCCTTCCCAGGACATGAACGCCACCAGCAGGTTCTTGCCCAGTGCCAGTTCACCCTGATCGGTGGACGGACCGTCGGCAATGATGCTGCGGGCTTCCAGCCGCTGGCCCTCGGAGACGAGGACGCGCTGGTTGTAGGCGTTGCCCTGGTTGGAGCGGGCGAACTTCATGATCGGGTACCGGGTCTCGGTGCCGTCGTCGTTCAGCGCGGTGACCAGGTCGGCGGAGACCTCGGTGACCACGCCCGGCTTGGCGGCAACCACGGAGTCGCCGGCGTCAACAGCCGCGTAGCGCTCCATGCCGGTGCCCACCAGCGGGGCTTCCGAACGCAGCAGCGGCACAGCCTGGCGCTGCATGTTGGCGCCCATCAGCGCGCGGTTCGCGTCGTCGTGCTCGAGGAACGGAATCAGGGCCGTTGCGACCGACACCATCTGACGCGGGGAAACGTCCATGTAGTCGACTTCGTCGCCCGGCACCAAAACCGGCTCGCCGCCGCCGCCGCGCTCACGGCAGAGGACCAGGTCCTCCTCGAAGTGCAGGTCCTCGCTGAGCGGCGCGTTCGCCTGGGCGATGACGCACTCGATCTCGTCATCCGCGGTCAGGTAGTCCACCTGGTCGGTGACCTGCCCGTTGACGACCTTGCGGTACGGAGTCTCGATGAAACCGAACGCGTTGATGCGGCCGTAGGAAGCCAGCGAGCCGATCAGGCCGATGTTCGGGCCTTCAGGCGTCTCGATCGGGCACATGCGGCCGTAGTGCGAGGGGTGCACGTCACGGACTTCCATGCCGGCACGGTCACGGGACAGACCACCCGGGCCCAGTGCGGACAGACGGCGCTTGTGCGTCAGGCCGGCCAGCGGGTTGTTCTGGTCCATGAACTGGGAGAGCTGCGAGGTACCGAAGAACTCCTTGATCGCAGCCACTACGGGGCGGATGTTGATCAGGGTCTGCGGGGTGATGGCCTCCACGTCCTGGGTGGTCATGCGTTCGCGGACCACGCGCTCCATGCGGGAGAGGCCGGTGCGGACCTGGTTCTCGATCAGCTCGCCGACCGCGCGGATGCGGCGGTTGCCGAAGTGGTCGATGTCGTCGACCTCGACGCGGAGGTCGTGGTCGGCGCCGTCGCGCTTGCCCGGGATGGTGGCTTCGCCGGCGTGCAGGGCCACCAGGAACTTGATCATGGCGACGATGTCGTCATTGTTCAGGACCGAGGCGTCCGGATCGGTCAGCGGCTTGTCGATGCCCAGCTTGCGGTTGATCTTGTAGCGGCCAACCTTGGCCAGATCGTAGCGCTTCGGGTTGAAGTACAGGTTGTCCAGCAGGGACTGGGCGGCCTCGACTGTGGGCGGCTCGCCTGGACGCAGCTTGCGGTAGATGTCCAGGAGGGCTTCCTCCTGGGTCTGGGTGGCGTCCTTCTCCAGCGTGGCGCGGATCGAGTCGTACTCGCCGAAGCTCTCCAGGATCTGGCCCTCGGTCCAGCCCAGTGCCTTCAGCAGCACGGTCACGGACTGCTTGCGCTTGCGGTCAAGGCGTACGCCGACCTGGTCGCGCTTGTCGATTTCCAGCTCGAACCAGGCGCCGCGGGACGGGATGATCTTCGCGGTGAAGATGTCCTTGTCGCTGGTCTTGTCGGCGGTCTTCTCGAAGTAGGCGCCCGGCGAGCGGACCAGCTGGGAGACGACGACGCGCTCGGTGCCGTTGATGACGAAGGTGCCCTTGTCGGTCATCAGCGGG
The DNA here is from genome assembly GCF_053607305.1 of Arthrobacter sp. NPDC055138. Taxonomy (NCBI): domain Bacteria; kingdom Bacillati; phylum Actinomycetota; class Actinomycetes; order Micrococcales; family Micrococcaceae; genus Arthrobacter; species Arthrobacter sp. NPDC055138. Next base: position 42,403 of record NZ_JBSGTH010000007.1, on the reverse strand, counting down.
AAGTCGCCCATGAACACGGTCTGCTGCTTGATTTCGCCCGTGTTGTTGTTCATGAACTCGGCCTTGACATACAGCGGAGCGGAGTACGTGGCGTCGCGGTCCTTGCACTCGGCCATGGTGTACTTCGGATCGGCGAACTCCGGCTCGGAGAAGCTCAGGGACATGGTGCCCTGGAAGTCCTCGATCGGGGAGATCTCTTCGAAGATGTCAGAGAGGCCGGAGGTGGTGGCCAGGCCCTGGCGGCCTTCTTCCTGGGCCTTGGCTACGCGCGCCTTCCAGCGTTCGTTGCCGACCAGCCAGTCGAAGCTGTCGGTCTGAAGGGCGAGCAGATTGGGAACGTCAAGAGGTTCGTGAATCTTGGCGAATGAGAGCCGCCGGGTTGCGCCGTCGTTCGACGAGGCGTCCAGCAGGCTGTTAGCGGTATCGGTATTAGAGGTGCTCGAGGCGACCAAGAGGGATCCTTCCACAGACCTTCAGGCTTGTCCTGCGCTTCCGCACTGCCGGCACCCCTGGTGAGGTCCGGACACAACCTGGATCCGCTATATGATCCTTGCCCGCCGCACGATCTGCAGTTAAACACAGATAGGGCGTGGCGAAGCCCACCGCTATATGAAGGCCAAAGGTTTTGAGGGAAGACGCAAATACTAAGTGTACGGGACTGCGCCGCGGATTGTCCAGCACGGAGGCAGGGCCAGTTACCCGCTCCCCCGTCGTCGGGATCGGAGCGGCAGGCGCTGTGCGAAACGCGGTGCGGAGCGTAGAGCTGACCGCAGCTTGCCGCGGTGCAAACGCAGTGCGATAGGCGTCTTCGCGGTTGTCTTCCCCGGGACAACGCCACCAGCATATACCCCGTTGCCAACATTTCCGGATCTCCGCTTATGGCGAGTTCCGCGGCACGGGTAATCTGTGAAACAGATCATACCCATCGCAGCAGCCGCCGGCCACAGTCTATAACTGCGTGCACGGCGGCGCAGAAAGAGTCAGGTACACCATGGCCCAGAACAACAGCAGTCGCGACGACGTCGTCATCCTGGCCGGCGCACGCACGCCCAACGGACGGCTGAACGGCCAGCTCGCGGCCTTCAGCGCCGTCGAGCTCGGGGGTAAGGCCATCGCTGCCGCACTGGAGCGCGGCGGCGTGGCCGCAGAACAGGTGGACGCGGTCATCATGGGGCACGTCATCCAGGCCGGCGCCGGCCAGAACCCTGCCCGCCAGGCTTCCATCGCCGCGGGACTGGGCTGGAACGTGCCCACCGTGACGATCAACAAGGTGTGCCTCTCCGGGCTGGCTGCTATTACCGACGCCGCCCGGCTGATTCGCTCCGGCGAGGCGCGCGTGGTGGTGGCCGGCGGGCAGGAGTCCATGACCAACGGCCCGCACCTGCTGCCGGGTTCCCGCCAGGGCTGGACGTACGGCAGCATGACCGCCCTCGACGCCACGGCTCACGACGGCCTCACCGATGCCTTCGATCACGAGTCCATGGGTGTCTCCACCGAGCGGCGGAACAGCGAACTGGGCATCGCCCGCGAAGCGCAGGACGAAGTAGCTGCTGCGTCCCACCAGCGGGCCGCGGCCGCTGCGGAGAGCGGCGTCTTCGACGACGAGATCGTTGCGGTCAAAGTGCCGCAGCGCAAGGGCGCCGATCTGGTGGTGGACCGCGACGAGGGCGTCCGTCCGCAGACCACTGTGGAGGGCCTGGCGCCATTGCGCCCCGCTTTTGCCAAGGACGGCACCATCACGGCCGGGAACTCGTCCCCGCTGTCCGACGGCGCCGCTGCGGTAGTGGTAACCACCCGAGGTTTCGCCGAAGACCATGGGCTGGACTGGCTGGCCGTCGTCGGCCGGGCCGGGCAGGTTGCCGGACCGGACACCTCGTTGCAGTCCCAGCCCTCCAACGCCATCTCGCAGGCCCTGCAACGGGCCGGCTGGACCACCGCGGAGCTGGACTTCATCGAAATCAACGAAGCCTTCGGCGCCGTGGCCGTGCAGTCGCTTCAGGACCTGGACTACCCGCTGGAAAAGTGCAATATCCACGGCGGCGCCATTGCCCTGGGCCATCCGATCGGCGCTTCCGGCGCCAGGCTGGCACTGACCGCCGCCCTTGAACTGCACCGGCGCGGGACCGGCAAGGCTGCGGTCTCCCTGTGCGGCGGCGGCGGCCAGGGCGAAGCGCTGCTGCTGTACCGCGACTAGGACCGCGGGTCAACGTTTCGGCCGGGTACGGGGGTGCCGGCTGTTCGGTGAGGGAATACCGGCCGGGCACCGGGACTTGAACCGGACATGAGCAATGAATCCGGTGCCCCTGCCCTGCCTGCCGGCCTGCAACGTTTCCTGGCCGGAGCCGAAGAGCACTCGCTTCAGGTGGAAGTGGCCGAGCGCTCCGGCGCCCGGAGCCTGGCCGAGGCGGCGGAGCTGCTGGGCATCGCCGAAGCGGACATCGTCAAGACCCTGGTGGTCAAGCACAAAGACGGCTCCTTCCTGTTCGCCTTGATCCCCGGGGACCGCCAGATCTCCTGGCCCAAGCTCCGCTCGCTGCTGGGCGTCAACAAACTCTCATTGCCGCACGCCGACGTTGCCTTCGAGGCGACCGGCTACCGGCGCGGCACCATCACCCCGCTGGGCAGCAGCACCGCCTGGCCCGTCTTCGCCGACCAGTCCATCCGCGGCCGGCGGATTTCGCTGGGTGCCGGCGAGCATGGCTACTCCGCCTTTGTCGACGCCGATGCGCTCACCTCAGCGCTTGGCGCCACGGTCGCGGATATCTCCGACCCGGCCTGACACAGCCCCCGGCATCCGCCGTGAGGTGGCGCTGCGGTCGGTGGGCACCGCCACCGGTGGTCACCGCCGTCGGTGCGGAACTACGCTGACCGCGGCACCGCCGTCGTCCTTTCCTTAAATACAAAGCCCCGCCGCCCAATAAGGGCAGCGGGGCTTTGAAGAAGCTGAAAAAGCTTACTTGAGGGTGACGGTAGCGCCGGCAGCCTCGAGAACTTCCTTGGCCTTCTCGGCAGCTTCCTTGGTGGCGCCTTCGAGGACGGCCTTCGGAGCGCTGTCAACCAGGTCCTTGGCTTCCTTGAGGCCCAGGGAGGTCAGGCCGCGGACTTCCTTGATCACTGCGATCTTCTTGTCGCCGGCAGCTTCGAGCACGACGTCGAATTCGGTCTGCTCTTCAGCAGCAGCTTCGCCAGCGCCGCCACCGGCGGGGCCTGCAACAGCAACAGCTGCAGCGGTGACCTCGAAGGTCTCCTCGAACAGCTTGACGAACTCGGAGAGCTCGATGATGGTCAGTTCCTTGAAAGCTTCAATGAGCTCTTCGTTGGTGAGCTTCGCCATGGTTTGGCGTCCTTCCTGATAAGTGATGCGGCTGGTGTGTCCGCACCAAGAGTTGGGTTAGTGAAGAGTCTTACTGCTCTTCGGCAGCAGCCTCGGCCGGGGCCTCGGTTGCTTCGGCAGCGGGAGCTTCAGCTTCGGCAGCTTCGGCCGGAGCTTCGGCAGCGGCGCCACCGTTCTCCTCCTGCTTGATGCGCAGCGCATCGAGAGTGCGGGCCAGTGCGGACATCGGAGCCTTGAGGACTCCGGCGACGCGGGCCAGCTGGAACTCGCGGGACTCGAGAGCTGCCAGTGCAGCAACGGCGGTTGCATCCAGGGCCTTGCCCTCGAAGAAACCGGTCTTGATGACGAGCTGCGGGTTGGACTTTGCGAAATCCGTCAGGGACTTGGCGGCTGCAACGGCGTCACCCTTGATGAAGGCGATAGCAGTGGGTCCGGCAAGCTGGCCTTCGAACGCGTCGATGCCGGCTTCCTTGGCTGCAATGCCAGTCAGGGTGTTCTTTACGACCGAGAACTTGGTGTCCTGGCCCAGAGAAACACGCAGCTCCTTGAGCTGTGCAACGGTAAGCCCGCGGTATTCGGTTAGGACTGCAGCGCTGGATTCCTTGAAATCAGTGGTGATTTCTTCAACGGCTGCCACCTTGTTTGGCGTTGCCATAACCCTCCTTCCGGGGAATAGTGCCGGTGGTTCGGGTCGCGTGCATAAAAAACGCCCCATGCAGATGCACGGGGCTTCAGTCCCTCACCGGCAGGCCGGTTGCGGGGCAATGCTTCGTTCACCTGCGCAGGCCGTCCCGGGCACGGGACTTTCGGTTGAAAACGTGGAGGATTTCAACGACCGACGGTCTTTGGTTCTTCAAGGTTACGGGATGCTGCTGCCGGACTCCAAATCGGCGCCGCGTGCAGGCGAGCGAGCGGCTCGGCGGAATTCTGCTGCATGGTCCTGATCCGTGTTCGGCTCCGCTGCCGGCTATTCACACGACGGCGGTCTGCTGCCCTTCGGCGGCCTGCTGTCCCCCGGCGGATTCCGCCGACTGAGTGTCCGCTCCCCCGTCCAGGTCATCCTGGATCTGGCCCACATGGTCCTCCATAGCCTGGCGGGCACCTTGCTGGTCTCCGCTTTCGACGGCGGCGAGCACCTTGCGGTGCATGGCCAGCGTGCGGCCTCGCACGCTGGCGGCGACAAAGGCCTCGCGCCGCGCGTCGGCCAGCACCCGCCCCATCGGCACGAAGACGGCTGCAAAGAGCGTGTTGCCGGACATTTTGAGGATCAGCGCGTGGAACGAGCGGTCGGCTTCGACGAAGGCATCCGCATCGCCCGCCGCATCCGCTGACGCCATCGAGGCCAGTTCGCCGCGCAGAAGCTCCAGGTCCGTGTCCGTGCGGCGAGCCGCGGCCAGCGCCGCGGCCCCCGACTCGACCAAGCGCCGCGCTTCCAGCAATTGCTTGGACGCGACGGAGTTACCGGTGCTGTGCGCGGCGGCCCGGACGATCGCCTCGACGGAGGTCCACTGATCCGGCGGGGTGATGAAGGTACCCCGGCCCCGCTGCACGCTGATCACCTTGATGGTCCGCAGCATCGTGAGGGCTTCCCGGACGGTCAACCGGCTGACCTGGTATTCGGCGGCGATGTCCGCTTCGGCCGGCAGCGCGTCTCCCGGTGCCAGACGGCCGGCGACAATGTCCTCCAGCAGCTTCTCCGCCACCGTGTCCACCAGTGTCTTGTGTTCCATGCACCTGCTCCCGTCGCTCCCGGCGCGGATGCCGGTGCGCAATGATCTTAACCGCGCGTTGAGGTTACTGAGAGGTAGCATTACGGCCGCGCGCCACACGCGCTTTGTGACGTCATAGAAGGCCGGATTCGGTGCCGGGCGGTGCGGCGGTTCCGGGCGCAGTGGCCGCTCCGGGCCAACGCCCAATCAGGGGGGAAGGGCCCTTCCGCGCGGGGAGTCAGCTCCCGCGGTTCGCCGAAGTTTCAGCCGGCCCCCGACCCGGCGGGTTCCTCCGCGGGCTTGCGGCGGCCCTTCATGAACGTGGTGGTGTAGGCGAATGCGACCAGCGCCGTGGCAGCCAGCAGCAGGAGTCCGATGGCGTAGCTTTTGTCTTCGGCATTGTAGGTAGCGCCCATGACCAGCGGGGGGAAGTATCCGCCTAGCCCGCCCGCCGCGCTGACGATTCCGGTCACCGACCCGACCCGCTCGGGCGGCGCGCTGATTCCCACCCAGGCGAACACGCCGCCGGTGCCTAAGCCGAGTGCCGCAGCCATGGCCAGGAAGGTCAGGCCAGCCGGGATTTCAGCCCCTGGCCGCATATTGACCACAAAGGCGAGGACCACCACGGCGCCCAGCGAGAAGAGCACCACCGGCTTGGGGCCGATCTTGTCCGCAAGGATGCCGCCGACCGGCCTGAGCAGCACTGCGGCCAAGGCGAAGCCCGCCGTCCGGGTGCCGGCCCCGGTGGGATCCATCTCGTACACATCCTTCAGGTAGGTCGGCAGGTAGTTGCTGAAGGAGACGAAACCGCCGAACACCACGGCGTAGAGGAAGCACATTTCCCAGGTGATCCGCAATTTGGCCGCGGCCTTCAACTTGGGAATTACCGGGTTTCGGTTGGCTTCCCAGCTGGGAGCTTCCTCCATGGTGAACCAGATGACTACGGCTACCGCAACCAGCAGTGCGGCCACCAACAGATGGGTGGGGAAATAGCCGATCCATGCCACCAGCCGGGGCGTGAGGAAAGCGGACAGGGCGGTGCCGCCCATGCCGGCGCCGAAGACGCCGGTGGCAAAACCGCGGCGCGACTTCGGATACCACGGGCTCACGAACGGGATGCCGACGGCAAACACCGTGCCGGCCACGCCGAGGAAGAAGGCGAAAACCACCAGCAGCAGATAGGACTGGAGGGAGCCGGCCAGCGCCACCAACAGCACGGACGGAACGGTGCTGAGCAGCACCACGGTGAACATGATCCGGCCGCCGAAACGGTCGGTGAGGGACCCGACGACGATCCTGGCCAGCGATCCGACGAAGACCGGCATGGCCACCACAATTGAGGTCTGCGACGTGGTCAGGTCCATCTGCTGGGTATAGGCCGCGCTCAGCGGTGCGATGATGGTCCACGCCCAGAACGCCGTCAGCGAAGCCGCCGTGGCCAGCACCAGGTTCTTGGTTGCGCCCTTGCTCACTGTCTCCACGATGTCCCTTCCGTAGTGCCTGCCGGTGCCGTCGCAAACTTGCCGGAATTACCGCCGGTCCCTGTCCCTGGTGCCGACCGGCTGCCATCCCGGCTGGCGGCCGCGGGCGCCGGGGGCGGTGCGGACGTCGCGGCTGCGGTAGACGATGTACGGCCGGAACAGGTAGTGGAACGGAGCCGTGAAGGCGTGCACCAGCCGGGTGAAAGGCCAGATGGCAAACAACAGCATGCCAACCAGCGTGTGCAGGTGGAAGGAGAACGGAGCGGCTGCCATGGACCCGATGTCCGGCTGGAAGATAAACAGCGAGCGGAACCACGGGGAAACCGTCTCCCGGTAGTTATGCCCGTGTCCGCCCAGGAAGACACTGGCCAGCGTGGTCCAAAGGCCGAACACGATCGCGGCCACCAGCACCACGTACATGGTTTTGTCGTTCTTGGTGGTGGCCATGAAGACCGGACCGGTGGTCCGGCGTCGGACAATCAGCAAGATGATGCCGCCCAGGGTGCAGATACCGGCGATGCCGCCGACGAACAGCGCGTTGAAGTGGTAGAAGTCTTGGCTCATGCCGACAGCTTCGGTCCAGCTCTTCGGGATGACCAAGCCGAAGAAGTGGCCTGCGATGACGGCCAGGATGCCGAAGTGGAACACCGGCGAAGCGATCCGCAGCAGCTTGGACTCATACAGCTGGGAGGACCTCGTGGTCCAGCCGAACTGGTCGTATTTGTAGCGCCAGATGCTGCCGCCCACCAGAATCGCGACCATAACATAGGGCACCACGCCCCAGAGCACGATGTCGGTCATTGTTCTCCTCCTGCGAGTGGCAGCAGCCGGGGGTCGTAGGGGTCCAGTCCCACAGTCTCGGTAGGCGGTCCGTAGCCAGCCATTTTCATGATCTGCTGGCGGTCGGCGGGTGATGTGCCCGGCAGCGAGTCGCAGACCGACTGCAACACGGCGGCCTGCGGAAGGTTGTCGTCCACCAAGGCCAGCCGCAGCATTTCCAGGCTGGGCCGGTAGTCGCTCAGCACCTTGCGGCCGACGTCCAGATCCACGGTGGCAGCGAACTCAAGCACCATCGGCAGGTAGTCGGGAAGTTCACCGTGCAGGTCCACCAGCATGCCGCTGTCCCGGTAGACCTGCTTGAAACGGGCCAGGACCTCGCCGCGGCGCCGCGTGTCGCCGTCGGTCCAGTAGGTCAGGTGCAGCGCATGCCGGCGGCTGAGATCGAACTCCTGGACGTAGCGGGCTTGGGACTCCCCCAGTGGAATGGTGGTGAGCGCCTGCAGCACGTCGCGGAAAGGTCGCTCCAGCCCGGGAAACTCGGCGAGCGCCCGGCGGATCAGCGGGATCCGGCCCATCAGTTCCTGGTCCGGGTAGGACAGGCACCAGGACGCCGCCAGATAGGTGACCCTGTTTCGCCGCGTCATGGCCGGCTCTCCAAAGGGTTGCCGCTCGGTCCGGCCTGATCACTCGGCCCACCGGCGTCCGGGCCGGGTCCGGCGGCGCCTCCTTCATGGGCGGGCGAATCGGGCGACATCTGCGGGGTGTCCTGCTCGGGGAACATCCCGCGCGGCACGCCGCGGCCGTCCCAGTTGAGCAGGTTGACCCGGCCGCGCAGTTCCCCGGGTTCGCTATGGCCGGCGGTGGTCTGGCGTTGCTTCAGCGCGTAGAAGTTCTCCACCGCTACCGGCGTCGGCCGTCCGCTGGCTTCACCGAAGGCTTCCGATGCGTACATACCGGGCCCGTCTTCGAAATCCAGCGAGCAGCCGATCTCCTCCAAGTTGTGCGCCTGTTCGACGTGCGCCTTGGGAATGACATAGCGCTCGTTGTACTTCGCAATCGCCATCAGCCGGTACATTTCGTACATCCGCTCGCCGTTCATGCCCACCGAGCCGGCGATCGACTCTTCCGCGTCGTTGCCCAGGCTGATGCCGCGCATGTAGGCGCGCATGGCCGCCAGCTTGCGCAGCACGCCGGTGACGATCTCCGTGTCGCCGGCGGTGAACAGTTCGGCCAGATACTCGACCGGGACGCGCAGCGCTTCGATGGCCCCGAACAAGTTGTCCGCGTCCTCGGCGTCGTGGCCCTGGTCGCTGAGCAGGTCAACCACCGGCGAGAGCGGCGGCACGTACCAGACCATCGGCATGGTCCGGTATTCCGGGTGCAACGGCAGCGCTACCTTGTAGACCTTCGCCAGGTGATAGACCGGCGAGCGCCGGGCGGCGTCCAGCCAGTCTTCGGGGATGCCTTCGGCACGGGCGGCGGCGATGACCTCCGGGTCGTTCGGGTCCAGCATCAGGTCCAGCTGGGCCTGGTAGAGATCCCTCTCGTCAGGAACCGACGCCGCCTCGGTGACCGCATCGGCGTCGTACAGGAAAATCCCGAGGTAGCGCAGCCGGCCCACGCAGGTCTCCGAACACACCGTGGGGATGCCTACTTCGATGCGCGGGTAGCAGAACGTGCACTTCTCGGCCTTGCCGGACTTGTGGTTGAAGTACATCTTCTTGTACGGGCAGCCCGTGATGCACTGGCGCCAGCCGCGGCACCGGTCCTGGTCCACCAGCACGATCCCGTCTTCTTCGCGCTTGTAGATGGCCCCGGACGGGCAGGAGGCCATGCAGGAGGGGTTCAGACAGTGCTCGCAGATCCGCGGCAGGTAGAACATGAAAGTCTGTTCGAACTCGAATTTGATCTTGTCCTCGGATTCCCTGCGGATCTTCTCCACGATCGGGTCCAGGTGGCCTAGCTGCGAAGTACCGCCCAGGTTGTCGTCCCAGTTCGCGGACCATTCGATCTTGGTGTCCTCGCCGGTGATCAGGGACTTGGGCCGGGCCACCGGGAAGTCGTCGCCGAGCGGCGCTTCGGTCAGCGTCTCGTAGTCGTAGGTCCATGGTTCGTAGTAGTCGTTGAGCTCGGGTTGGACGGGACTGGCGAAGATGCCCAGCAGTTTCTTGATCCGGCCGCCGGCCTTGAGCTTCAGGCGGCCGCGGCGGTTCAGCTCCCAGCCGCCGCGCCACCGGTCCTGGTCCTCATAGCGCCGCGGATAACCCTGCCCCGGCCGGGTCTCCACGTTGTTGAACCAGACGTATTCGGTGCCGGCGCGGTTGGTCCAGGCTTGTTTGCAGGTGACGGAGCAGGTGTGGCAGCCGATGCACTTGTCCAGGTTCATCACCATGCCGACTTGAGCCATGACTTTCATGAGTACCTGACCTCCTGCGAACGCTTGCGAATGGTGCTGACCATGTCCCGCTGGTTTCCGGTGGGGCCAAGGTAGTTGAAGGCGTAGGCCAGTTGGGCGTACCCGCCGATCAAATGCGTGGGCTTGACCAGCAGCCGGGTCACCGAGTTGTGGATGCCGCCGCGGCGGCCGGTGGCTTCGGATTTCGGCACGTCGATAATGCGCTCCTGGGCATGGTGGACGTAGACCACGCCTTCCGGCATCCGATGGCTGACGATCGCCCGGCAGACAAACACGCCGTTCGCATTCACGCACTCGACCCAGTCGTTGTCCAGCACCCCGATGGACGCGGCGTCCTCCTGGCTGATCCAGCAGACCGGGCCGCCGCGGGAGAGCGAGAGCATGAACAGGTTGTCCTGGTATTCGGAATGGATGGACCACTTGTTGTGCGGGGTCAGGTAGCGGACCGTGATCTCCTTGGAGCCGTCCCGGCCAAGCTTCGGCTCGCCGAAAAGCCGGTGCATATCCAGCGGCGGGCGGTAAATGGGCAGCGCCTCGCCGAGGTCGCGCATCCAGTCATGGTCCAGGAAGAAATGCATCCGGCCGGTCAAGGTGTGGAACGGTTTGAGCCGTTCGATGTTGGTGGTGAATGGTGCGTAGCGCCGACCGCCGGTCTCCGAGCCCGACCACTCGGGCGAGGTGATCACCGGCACCGGCGCCGCCTGGGTGTCGGCGAACGTGATGTGCTTTTCTTCCGACCCCAGGGCCAGGTCCACCAGGTCCCGGCCGGTCTGTTTCTCCAGCTCCCGGAAGCCGTGCACCGCCAGTTCGCCGTTGGTGGTGCCGGAGAAGGTCAGGATCGCTTCGGCCAGCTTGGCGTCCGTCTCGATGGCCGGCCGGCCGTCCGCGGCGCCGCCGAGCATCACGCCATTCTTCTGGGCCAGCCAGTCCAAGGCGTGATCGAGTTTGTAAGTGATGTTCTTGACCGTGAAGCCGAGCTGGTCCGCCAGCGGTCCGACGGCAGACAGCTTGTCTGCGATGGCCGTGTAGTCGCGTTCGACGACGGCGAAGTTCGGCATGGTCTTGCCCGGCACCGGTTCCGTGGTTCCGTCCCGCCAGTCCCGGACCACGCCGCCGGGCTGCGCGATCTGCCCCTTGGTGTCGTGCTGCAGCGGCACACTGACCAGGTCCTTGCGCACGCCCAGATGCGTTGCGGCCTGGCGGGAGAACTCCTGGGCCAGCAGGTGGAACATCTCGAAGTCCGATTTGGTCTCCCACGGCGGGTCAATGGCCGGCGTGAACGCATGCACAAAGGGATGCATGTCGGTGGAGGACAAGTCGTGCTTTTCGTACCAGGTGGCGGCCGGGAACACCACGTCGGAGAGCAGCGTGGTGGAGGTCATCCGGAAGTCCGCCGAACACAGCAGATCCAGCTTGCCCTCCGGTGTCTCCTCGTGCCATCTGACCTCCTTCGGGCGGGTCATGCCGGCCTCGGCCGCGTTGCCCAGCACGTTGTGGTGGGTGCCCAGCAGGTTCTTCAGGAAGTATTCGTTGCCCTTGGCCGAGGACCCCATCAGGTTGGAGCGCCAGAGCATCAGCGTCCGCGGCCAGTTCTCCGGCGCATCCACATCTTCGACGGCGGGTGTCAGCGCGCCGTCGGCCAGCCGGGCGGCGACGTACCCGGCGGCGTCGTCCGCCTGGCCCGCGGCGACGGCGGCTTCGGCTTCCTCCGCCACCGCCAGCGGGTTCCGGTCAAACTGCGGATAGAACGGCATCCAACCCAGCCGCGCGGACTGCGAGATGGTGTCCGCGGTGTGCATGCCGGCCAGGTTCCCCTCGGCCAGCGGCGAACTCAACGATCCGGCGGAGTAGCCGTCATTGCGCCACTGGCCGGTGTGCATGTACCAGTAGGAGGTTCCCGTCATCGTCCGCGGCGGGCGGGACCAGTCCAGCGCGTTGGCCAGCGACACCCAGCCGGTGATGGGCCGGGTCTTCTCCTGGCCCACGTAGTGTGCCCAGCCTCCGCCGTTGCGGCCCATCGATCCCGTCAGCAGCAGCAGCGAGAGAATCGACCGGTAGGTGGCGTCACCGTGGAACCACTGGCAGATGCCAGCCCCCATGATGATCATCGAACGGCCCTTGGATTGTTCCCCGTTGCGGGCAAACTCGCGGGCAATCTTGATGCACTTCTTCGCCGGCACCGAGGTGATCGCTTCCTGCCACGCGGGAGTGTAAGGCGTGGATCCGTCGTCGTAATCCCCCGCCCATTCGCCGGGCAGGCCGTCCCGGCCCACTCCGTACTGCGCCAGCATCAGGTCATAGACCGTGGTCACGAGCTTGTCCCCCACCTGCCGGACCGGCACGCCGCGGCGCAGCACGGATCCCGACCCGTCCGGGGCCTCAAAGCAGGGCAGCAGAACTTCCCGGGCCTTGCTGCCCGGAGTGTACAGGCTCAGCTGCGGACGGACGCCGGCCAGATCCAGGTTCCATTTGCCCGGATCGGTCTTGTTGTAGCGGAAGCCCATGGAGCCGTTCGGCACGACCGGTTCACCGCTGACCTCATCGAGCAGCACGGTCTTCCACTCGGCGTCCTCGGCCGAGGCTTCCTCCGGCAGGTCGGCCGCGGTGAGGAACTTTCCGGGCACCAGCGACGATCCGTCCGGCGAGGGAGTCAGCGTTATCAGGAACGGCAGATCGGTGTACTGCTTGACGTAGTCGGTGAAGAGCGGGACCTCGCGCTGCACGAAAAACTCCTTCAGCACCACATGTCCCATGGCCATGGCCAGCGCCGCATCGGTGCCGGCCTGCGCAGGCAGCCAGTCATCGGCGAACTTGGTGTTGTCCGCGTAGTCCGGGCTCACGGTGACCACCTTGGTGCCCCGGTAGCGGACCTCTGCCATCCAGTGAGCGTCCGGCGTGCGGGTCACGGGAACATTGGAGCCCCACATCATCAGGTAGGTGGAATCCCACCAGTCCCCGGATTCGGGCACATCCGTCTGGTCGCCGAAGACCTGCGGGCTGGCCACCGGGAGATCCGCGTACCAGTCGTAGAAACTGGTCATCACCCCGCCGATCAGCTGGATGAAACGGGTGCCGACGCAATGGCTGACCATGGACATGGCCGGGATCGGCGAGAACCCGGCCACCCGGTCCGGGCCGTAGGTCTTGATGGTGTGGATGTGTGCCGCGGCCGCGATTTCCACCGCCTCGGCCCAACTGGTGCGCACCAGCCCGCCCTTGCCGCGGGCCTGCTGGTAGCGGCGCCGGCGCTCGGGGTCGGACTGGATGTCTGCCCAGGCCAGCACGGGGTCCTTCAGCCGCTCCTTGGCTTCCCGGTACATTTGGACCAGCACACCGCGCACGTACGGGTAGCGCACGCGCGTGGGCGAATAGGTGTACCAAGAAAAAGCAGCCCCGCGGGGGCAACCGCGGGGCTCGTATTCGGGACGGTCTGGGCCGACCGATGGGTAGTCGGTCTGCTGCGCCTCCCAGGTGATGATGCCGTCCTTGACGTACACCTTCCAAGAGCAGGAGCCGGTGCAGTTCACGCCGTGCGTGGACCTGACCACCTTGTCATGGCTCCAGCGGTCGCGGTAGAAAACGTCGCCCGCGCGGCCGCCTTGGCGGAAGACGGCCCGGCCGTCGTCGGATTCTTCCCAGCGGGTGAAGAATTTGCCCACGGCCAGCATCGCGTCGGATGCGCTGCCGTCTGTACCTGGTTTGATCGGTCCGGCTGCCATGTGGCCCACCCTAGGGAAAGGATGTGACTAAGACCACCCTTTTCGGCACACTCCGGAGAATTCCGCTGGCTTTCGATGGGCCCTTATGGCCGGGAGGCGTGCAGCTTCTTTTGCCAGGCGGCCTCGTAGCCGGCCGGAGTGAAGCCAAGGGCAATGTTGATGTCCAGCATGTTGCTGTTCTCCGCCGCGTTCCAGGTGTACAGCCGGCGGCCTGGCGGCCAGGACTCCGCGAGGCGCTCCAGGTTGCGGGCCTTCATCCACAGGCCCAGCCGGTGGCCGCGGTGGGCCCGCAGCACCAGGGTGTCCTCCTGGTAAACGACCTCGGGCTGCTCCGGAAACCACTCGAGCACGGTATGCCCCACCAGCTCGCCGGTGGGGACGTGCCGGACTGCAACCACCAGGCTTCGACCGTTCATGCGCTGAAGGTTCGCTTCCTTGTGGCGCACCCGGGCCGCGTCCCAGGCCTCCTCCTCGAAGTCAAGCTCTCCGAGCGGAACGTCGGTGCTCATCCGCTGGCGGAGGGCAGCATAATCATCCAGGTAATCCGGCGGGCAGTTGTCGGCCCATTCCACCAGCCGGTAGCTGCCGCCGGCTGTCGCCGCGGCGGTCGCTAACTGATCGGCCAGGCCGAGGGGGTCGGCGGGTATCGGCATGCGACTGCACCGCTCCACCTGCTCCAACCGGAAGCCGCTGGCCTCGGCGAACCGCACGGCAGGTGATGCCGCGGGCAGCGAACCGATGCCCGTTTCGGCCTGGACCATGTCCGGGCCCTCCAGATCGAAACCGGCAGGGTGCTCGCTCCAGGCCTGCAGCGTGGTCCGCCCCCGGCTGCCGGCAAACGCCTTGGCTTCGGCCAGGAGCCGCCGGCCGATCCCCCGGCGGCGGTACTCCGGGTGGACCGCCACAAATACATAGCCGTTCTGTTCGTTGTCTTGCAGCGACAGTTCCAACACGGCACGGCCGACGTGCCGGTCGCCGTCCTTGGCAGCCCAGAGGTAGGTGACCGTGTAGTCGTTGGCGCGGGAACCCTCCAGCCTAGCCGCCGGGCTGACCCAGAAATCGTTGTTCCCCCAAATCAGGCAGGTGACCAGATTGGCCAGCTCCACGGATGCGGTGAAGTCCGCACCGGCTGAACCAACTAGTGTCTCCGGGATCGGCAGCGGCACGATGGTGATCGACGTGGTGGGCATGCCTGCTCCTTCTGCCTCACGCAAGTGATTGAGTCTTACCAATCATCTTACGGCATGGCCGCCGGCCGACACCAGAGCCGGTGCTCCCTCCGCCGGTCCGGCCTACCTGCACCACACGGAGGGCGGCTCACCCGGAACAGGATGGAAGGGACGGGCGGTCCGGCGTAGGCTGACCAGACACAGGACCGGCCCGGGGCCGGGTGCAGGCCTGCGCCAGAACACCACAGCGGACACAAGGATCGGAGACAGCCATGGCCAGCAACAGCGCCAGCGGCATAGTCGTCGTCGGAGTCGATGGCTCCGACGCTTCCCTCGAGGCCCTGCGTGAGGCCCAACGCCTGGCCGAACCGCTCGGCGCCGACGTTGAAGCCATCGCCGTCTGGGAGTTTCCGCAGATGTACGACGGCTACACGGTCATGGGGATTGACGGGTTCAAAGAGCGGGCCGGGCAGATCCTGCAGGACTCCGTCAACAAGGCTCTGGGGCCGGACAACAACGTCCGGACACGTCTCGTGCGGGGAGCCGCCCGGCAGGCCTTGATCGAGGCCAGCAAAGGTGCCCGGATGCTGGTGGTCGGGCGCCGCGGGCACGGCCGGTTCGGCGGCTTGCTGGTCGGCTCGGTCAGCTCAGCTTGTGTGGCACACGCACATTGCCCGGTCGTGGTCGTACACACTCCGGAAGCCGACAAGACCACCTAAAACTCCGCCGGTGCCAGTAGCTAAACGGCCAATCGCCTAAACAGCCAAATTAAAGAGCAATGGCCGCAGCAAGATGCTGCGGCCATTGCCGACGGACGCCGTTACCGGCGCACGTGAAGTCCTGACTAGGCCTCCACGGCCACCTTGGTCACGTTCGGGTCCACGGAGATGCCGGGGCCGAAGGTGGTGGCGACCGTTGCCTTGGAGATGTAGCGGCCCTTGGAAGCGGACGGCTTCAGGCGCAGCACCTCTTCCAGGGCGGCGGCGTAGTTCTCCACCAGCTTGTTGGCGTCGAAGGACACCTTGCCGATGATGAAGTGGAGGTTGGCGTGCTTGTCGACGCGGAAGTCGATCTTGCCACCCTTGATGTCGTTGACAGCCTTGGCCACGTCCGGGGTCACCGTACCGGTCTTCGGGTTCGGCATCAGGTTACGCGGACCCAGGACCTTGCCCAGGCGGCCGACCTTGCCCATCAGTTCCGGCGTCGCCACGGCGGCGTCGAAGTCGGTCCAGCCGCCCTGGATCTTCTCGATCAGGTCGTCCGAGCCAACGAAGTCGGCGCCGGCGGCGATTGCGGCCTCAGCCTTGTCGCCGGTGGCGAAGACCAGCACGCGGGCGGTCTTGCCGGTGCCGTGCGGCAGGTTGACCGTGCCGCGGACCATCTGGTCGGCCTTACGCGGGTCAACGCTGAGGCGGAAAGCCACCTCAACGGTCGCGTCGAACTTGGAGGGGTTGGTCTCCTTGGCCAGGGTGATTGCCTCGACCGGGGCGTAAAGCTTGTCCGCCTCGATCTTGGCTACAGCTGCCTCATATGCTTTGCTGCGCTTTGCCATCTGCTTTTTCTCCTTGTGCAGTTGTGGTCTGCGGACCGCGCTCGGCCCTGCCACAACGACGGCGGTGTTCCCACCTTTGGCGAGCTATCTCGCCGTCGTTTTTTTGAATTGTCTTGGTGGGGCCGAAACAGGACGTTTGCCTTGGACGACCACCGGTTTGAGGGTGCTTAGCCCTCGACAGTGCTCAATTGTCGAGCAGCTGCGGTGCTTGCTTCCGACGAGTGCCTCGTTCCTCGGCCCTCACCGTACGCGAGCTCCTCGCTACTCGACCTCGATGCCCATGGAGCGGGCGGTGCCGGCGATGATCTTGGCAGCAGCCTTGATGTCGTTGGCGTTGAGGTCGTCCATCTTGGTGGTGGCGATCTCGTCGACCTGCGCCTGGGTCAGCTTGGCAACCTTGTTGGTGTGCGGGGTAGCCGAACCCTTCTGCACGCCTGCGGCCTTCTTGATCAACTCGGCTGCCGGCGGGGTCTTGGTGATGAAGGTGAAGGAGCGGTCTTCGTAGACCGTGATTTCAACCGGGATCACGTTTCCGCGCTGGGATTCCGTGGCGGCGTTGTACGCCTTGCAGAATTCCATGATGTTGACACCGTGCTGACCAAGCGCCGGACCGATCGGCGGTGCCGGGTTGGCGGCGCCTGCCTGGATCTGCAGCTTGATGAGGCCGGTGACCTTTTTCTTGGGGGCCATATCGGGTCCTTCTCTCACATTACGTACCGCGGCACAGGAGCGTGCCTGCGGTGGTTGGCCGCCATGGCGTGGCGGCCGCCCGTGCGGATCCGGACAAAGCGGGTCCGTATCCGCACGAAGTCTTGGGTTACTGGATCTTGGTGACCTGGCTGAACGAGAGCGTCACCGGGGTTTCGCGCTCGAAGATGGTCACCAGCACCACCAACTGCTGGGATTCCGGCTTGATCTCGGAGATCGTCGCCGGCAGGGTCTCGAACGGCCCGTCGTTGACGGTCACCGACTCGCCGACCTCGAAGTTGACGGTGATCGGCGTGCTCGAGGCTGCGGCCTTGCCAGCTGCCTTGCCACCGGCCTCCGGCTTGGCGCCGGTAATGGTGTGCTCCAGCATGGAAGCAACTTCCTTGAGGCTCAGCGGCACCGGGTTGTGGGCGTTGCCCACGAAGCCGGTCACGCCCGGAGTGTGGCGGACCGCGCCCCAGGAGGCGTCGGTCAGGTCCATCCGGACCAGCACGTAGCCGGGGATGCGCACACGCTTGACCAGCTTGCGCGTGGTGTTCTTGATCTCCACGACCTCCTCCATGGGGACCTGGATTTCGTAGATGAAATCCTCCATGTTCAGGGTCTGGATACGCGTTTCCAGGTTGACCTTCACGCGGTTTTCGTAGCCGGCGTAGGAGTGGATGACGTACCAGTCGCCGGGCTGGCGGCGCAGCTTGGCGCGGAAGGCTTCCAGTGCTTCCTCTTCGGTCTGCTCGACCTCTTCCGCGGCCTCGTCGGCTGCGGCGGCTTCGGTCATGCCTGCCTCGGCGGCGGCTTCGGCCGCCTCGTCGAGAACCGGGGCGTCTTCGGCGGCCTGGTCAAGCTCGCTGGCCAGATCGGTACCGGCAGTCTCTTCGGCTTCAACGCCGGAAGCCGACACCTCGTCGGTGCCGGTCTCGGTAACCTGCTCGTCTGCTTCCAGCTCCACGTTCTCTTCGGAGTTCTGGGCTTCGAGTTCCTGGTCGGACACTTGGCTTCCTGCTTTCTTCTTCAGCTCACTTGGCTCGCGCCGGCTTTCCGCCGTCGTCGTCATCCATCCGTACGGCTGCCGCATACACGGGCGTTACTGTTCGGGTATGCCGTCTCCGAAGACGAAGAACGCGGCCTGGCCGAAAACCAGATCCAGCAGCGTAACGAGCAGCATCATGATGGCCACGAAAGCGATCACCACCAGCGTGTAGTTCACCAGTTCCCTGCGGGTCGGCGTGACGACCTTTTTGAGTTCTGCGATGGTCTGGCGGACAAACAAAATGATCCGGGCGAAGAAACCGCGCTTGTCGGTCTTTCGTCCGGTGGGGCGTCCCTTGGGACTATTGGCAGCCGTATCGGTCAACCTGGCCTCACTCATTCTGTCCGGTGTCCGGCCCCGGTCGGCCTCGGCCGGCCTGAACCACTGCTTCGTGCTGGGATGCTGAACTGCTGCAGTCTTATCTGCGACGGTTCTGCGCAGGGCAGACAGGACTCGAACCTGCAACCTGCGGTTTTGGAGACCGCTGCGCTACCAATTGCGCCACTACCCTATGGAGCCGAATAGCGCCTGACGCTCCCGCCCGGCGGGCATAGAACATCATGGCGTTTTCAACACCGGAGATCTAGTTTACGCCAGCGATGCGCCGACGTCGAACCGGACCCCGTTTGCCACCTCGATGAGGCGACTGATCCATTATGCAACATTTCCGCCTGCCCATTGACCACCGGCGGCTCACCGGCCCCCGCGCCGGGCGTGCAGCCGGCCGCGGCGCCTCCTCGGACAGGACATGGCCGACGGCCTGCACCTAGACTATGGAACAGTCCTACACGCTACTGAAGACGGGAATCCCATGCCTGCCAACGCCCGCGTCTCCCGGCGCATCGCGTCCATCGCCGAATCCGCCACCCTCGCCGTCGATGCCAAGGCCAAGGCGCTGAAGGCGGCCGGACGCCCGGTGATCGGTTTCGGCGCGGGCGAACCGGATTTCCCCACCCCGGAGTACATCGTCGAGGCCGCCATCGAAGCCGCGCGGCAGCCGCGTTTCCACCGCTACTCCCCCGCCGGCGGGCTGCCGGAACTGAAGCAGGCCATCGCGGAGAAGACACTGCGTGACTCCGGCTACCAGGTGGATCCGTCCCAGGTGCTGGTGACCAACGGCGGCAAGCAGGCCGTCTACGAATCGTTCGCCACCTTGCTGGATCCGGGCGACGAGGTCCTGGTCCCCACCCCGTTCTGGACCACGTACCCGGAGGCCATCCGGCTGGCCGGCGGCGTCCCAGTGGAGGTTTTCGCCGGACCGGAGCAGGGCTATCTGGTGACGATCGACCAGCTTGAGGCCGCCCTGACCGGCAACACCAAGGTGCTGCTGTTCGTCTCCCCGTCCAACCCGACCGGCGCGGTCTACTCGCCGGAGCAGGTGGCCGAGATCGGCCGCTGGGCCGCCGCCAAGGGCCTGTGGGTGATCACCGACGAGATCTACGAACACCTCACCTACGACGGGATGCCGTTCACGTCCATCGCTACCGCGGCGCCGGAGCTGGGCGACAAGGTGGTCATCCTCAACGGCGTCGCCAAGACCTACGCGATGACCGGCTGGCGCGTGGGCTGGATGATCGGCCCGAACGACGTGGTCAAGGCCGCCACCAACATGCAGTCGCACGCCACCTCCAACGTGGCCAACGTGTCCCAGATGGCCGCGCTGGCTGCAGTCTCCGGACCGCTGACCGCGGTGGACGAAATGAAGGTCGCCTTCGACCGGCGCCGCAAGGCCATGGTGGACGCCCTGAACGCCATCGACGGCGTGGAATGCCCGACGCCGAAGGGCGCCTTCTACGCCTACGCCGACGTCCGCGGCCTGCTGGGCAAGGAATTCCCGACGGCGGACGGCACCATCCGCCCGGCGACCTCCGCCGAGCTGGCCGCCCTGATCCTCGATCAGGTCGAGGTCGCCGTCGTTCCCGGTGAGGCTTTTGGGCCGTCCGGCTTCGTGCGGCTGTCCTACGCCCTCGGCGACGACGACCTGGCTACCGGTGTCGGCCGCCTGCAGGAGTTCCTAGGCAAAGCCAAGTAAGCACCCGGCTGCCCCGGGCTTTCGGGCCCGGGGCCTCGAGCTGCGATGCTTCGCTAGCCCGCCCGAGCGGCTGCCGCAGCATTGCCGGCGAAGTACCGGTCAACAGGCCGCAAGACGGACTCTGGATCATCGAGAATGTCCCTGGCAGGCAGTACTGGCAGGTCCCGACCGAGGAGTGTCAGCTCGTTCCAGCGGCGCCGGTCCTCGATGAAGGACGCCTCGTCGGAGTGATAGGCCTTGCCGTCGATTTCCAGCAGCAAGCGGTCCTCGACTTCCAGATCGATCCTGCCCACCCCTTCGATCCGTCGCTGACAGACCACCTTGTAACCCGACGAACGCAGTGCCTGGCGCGCGAGCGTTTCAGGCGCTGACATGGATGCGGGATCGATGGCAGCAATGACCTCGTCGGCCCGCTTGCTCCCCCGTCCACGGCTGAGCCGACTCACCTCCTCCACCGTCAAACGGCCTTGGACGACGGCGGACTCCACGACGACCAGCGCTTCTCTGAGTGGGAGGCAATTCAGGACCTGCCGGAGGCAGACGTCTATCGGAACGACTGTGCCATGTGATTCCCGCGTTCGATGCACCTTGCCATAGCGCGGTCTGGCAACGCTGCGCGGAGCACTCACATGGAGGCCGTGGTGAGGCCGATGCACCCACAAGCCGTGCAACGCCGCCGCGCTGAAACACCCGACGGAGGCACCAATCGCCTTGGCTTGTGCATATACAGCGACAACATCTGGAACAGCGTAAAGACCAAATCTGATCCGGTGAATGGTCCCCGCGTCAACGGCTTCCTTCATGCTTCGGGCCGTGACACCTGAGTCCCGCAGCCGACACCAACGTGCAATTCCGCCTTGCTGGCGCAGAGCCATCACCGGATCCATGACACTAGCCTGCTGGGCGGCGCGCCGTTGCGGGGGCGCTAGCCGGAAAGTGTGGATAACTGCCGGACCAGTGCAGCCGTGCAACGTGGCTGCAGCTATCCGATGCCAGCACTTGTCTCCGCCCTCGGCTAAGGGCTATGTACGTGATACGCCACATCGCTTGGGCGAACGTCCCGCCTCTGCCTCATCTGCCCGAACCGGCGCACGTCTGATCCGCAGATGCGGAAGCGTCCGGCCGGTTCGGCAATCGATGTGGCGCATCCAGTACACGGCGGCCCTCGGCGAGCGGCCAGGCGGTAGGGTGAGCGCCCCGGCAGCCCCGCTCCGACAGCCCCGCCCCGGTGGCCTGTCCTAAAGGATCCGGCGGTCGACGGCCCAGCGGGTCAACTCGTGTCGGGAGGAGAGCTGCAGCTTGCGCAGCACGGACGAGACGTGGGTTTCGACCGTCTTGATGGAGATAAACAGCTCCTTGGCCACTTCCTTGTACTGGTAGCCGCGGGCGATTAGCCGCATGACCTCCAGCTCACGGGCGGAGAGCTTGTCCAGTTCGTCGTCGACGTTGGCAACTGCTGCCGTGCCGAAGGCGTCCAGCACGAACCCGGCCAGTCGCGGCGAGAAGGCGGCGTCGCCGCCGGCCACGCGCTGAACGGCGTCGGAAATTTCCGCCCCGGATACGGTCTTGGTGACATAGCCGCGGGCGCCGGCCCGGATGACAGTGACCACGTCTTCGGCGGAGTCGGAAACGCTCAGGGCCAGGAACTTGGTCTCGCCCAGCAAGGCTGCGCAGCCCGCAACTACCTCAGCACCGCCGCCGCCCCGGCCGCCGGGCAGGTGCACGTCCAGCAGCACCACGGAGGGCCGCTGCTCATGGATGGCCGCGATCGCCTGCTCCACGGTCGCCGCCTCGGCGACCACCTCGATCCGCTCGTCCAGATCGGCCTTTAAGCCGGAGCGGAAGATGGCGTGGTCGTCCACAACGACCACGCGGATGGGTTCGGTCACGATGCGGTTCCTTCCTGAGGGTGTTCCAAGCTGAGGTGGACTTCGGTCCCGCTGCCGGTATTGCGGATCCGGGCCTGGCCGCCGTGGCGTTCCATCCGGCCGATCAGCGATTCGCGCACGCCCATCCGGTCCGGCGGTACGGACGCCAGTTCGAACCCGGGACCGCGGTCGCGGACGAAGACTTCGCTGCGCCCGGGTGTGCACTCAACATAGACCGAGATGCCACCCCCTGCATGTTTAGCCGCGTTCTGCACCGCTTCCCGGGTGGCATGTACCAGCACCTCGTGCCGGTCGGTCATCTCAGCATCACCAACGGCCACCACGTCCACCGGGTGCCCGTACGCGTCTTCGATTTCCGCGGCCACCGCCTTTACCCGGTCCACCAGGTTGCCTTCTTCCTGCCGCTTGTCCCGGTACAGCCATTCGCGCAGTTCGCGTTCCTGCGCGCGGGCCAGTCGGGTGACGTCCTGTTCCGACCCCGCGCGGTTCTGGATCAGCGCGAGCGTCTGCAGCACCGAATCATGCAGGTGCGCGGCGATTTCGGCGCGTTCGGTCTCGCGGATGCGGCCGGAGCGCTCGGTCTCCAGATCGCGCCAATACTTCAGCACCCACGGTGCCAGGACCAGCAGGACGCCGGCCAGGACGGCCAGGGAGGCAAACAAGGTGGGCCACATCGCCTCCCACGTGATCGACCCGGAGACCATGGTGACGATGCCGGCCACTACCAGCACAAGCCCGGCCAGCAACCGCACGGCGCCCTGCGCACCGGTGGCACCGGCGCGGTCCATCAGTCCGCTGCGCCGGGAATCGTCCAACTGCATCCAGGCGATCACTGCGCCGGCCGCAATGGCGAGGACGGGCAGCCAGGTGCCCCACGGAAGGTTGATGCCGGCGATCTGTGCGACGACGGCGCCGCCCGCCAGCACCAGGGCCGCGCCGATCAGGATTTCCTTGCCGCCGCGCTGCAGCAGCCGACGTGTGCCGGCGCCTGCGGCGATCGGTGCGGGGGTCCCGGGTTGAGGGAGCGGCTGGATGACGGGACGGTGGACTGGCGGGGCGGCCGGGCCGTTGCCGTCCCGGTTGGCCGGTGCCCCGAAGCCCCGGGCGAAGTTCTCCGCGATGTCGCGTGGGTTGAAGGCGCGCTCGGCGGCCAGGGCTTCATCGGCGGCGGTCGGCACCAGCAGCCAGAGCCAGATGTACAGCAGCACCCCGGCGCCGCCGGCGAGCGCCAGAGCCACCATGCCCACCCGGACGATTCCCACCGAGACGTTCAGATGCCGGGCCAGGCCCGCGCACACGCCCGCAATGATGCGGTCCTCGGTCGACCGGATGAGTGGTTCTCGCATGGGTTAATCCAAGCATGCGCCGCAGCCCCCGACCTACCATCAGGCGCGAATTCAGGGGAACCCCGGCCGGGCGGTCAGGGAAGGGTCAGGGTGGCACCCCATAGAGGAAGGTGCGGCCAGTT
Source organism: Arthrobacter sp. NPDC055138 (assembly GCF_053607305.1). NCBI lineage: Bacteria > Bacillati > Actinomycetota > Actinomycetes > Micrococcales > Micrococcaceae > Arthrobacter > Arthrobacter sp. NPDC055138. The sequence goes on along the minus strand of NZ_JBSGTH010000007.1, from coordinate 19,116 downwards.
GGAATGATCTAACTATGACCTCACACGCACCGACCCCGTCCGAGAATGACGGCACTGACCGCACCGACGAACCGGACCAGCAGCCGGCCGTTCCCGAACCCGCTTCCGGGCCCGCCCCGGCATCCGCATCCGGCGAGCCGGAGATCGTCGAAGCAACTGCCGCAGAACCGGCGACCGTGGAAGCAGAGGCTGCCGAGCTTGACTCCGAGCCCGACTCTGCGCCGGCTGCGGCTACCCACGCCGACGACGCTGCACGCTACGACGAGGCTGAGCCCGCCGAGGCAGCACAGCCCGACGACGCTTCCCGCGCCGACCGTGGAACAAATCCCACCGAGCCCCTTGCCTCGGCAACCTACCCGACCACGCCGATCGGATCCGGCTTCTCCGGAGGACCGGCAGGATCGGGCCACACCGGCGGATCAGGGTTTGACGGCGGCAACGGCGGCTTTCCGCCGCCTCCGCCGTCGGGCGCCTTCCCTCCTCCGCCGTCCGGAACGCCGGTCCCGCCGCCGAGCAACCCGTTTTTCAGCTGGTTTCGCAACCTCGGCATCACCCGCGGGCAGGACCGCTGGATCGGCGGCGTTGCCTCCGGCATCGGGCACCGGATCGGGCTGGACCCGATCCTGGTCCGCGGGCTGTTCATCCTGCTGGCCGTCTTCGGCGGCCTCGGCGGGCTGCTATACGGCATTGCCTGGGCGCTGCTGCCCGAGCCGGACGGCCGCATCCATGCCGAAGAAGCAGGCCGCAGCAGCTGGACTGCCGGCATGACCGGCGCAGTGATCTTCACGGTGCTGGGGGTGTTCAGCCGGCCCTTCGGCTGGTTCACCAACGATTGGGGCTGGGGCTTCGGCGGTTTCGTCTGGGCGGCCATCTGGATCGGCGCCGTGGCGTTCTTCGTCTACTGGCTCGCCACGCGCAACAAGGACGGCGCTCCCGCCGGAACACCGCAGCACGGCACCGAGGGCTTCCCGACCGCACCCCCTGCCTCCGGGCCAGGCACCGCCGCGTTTACCAACTCCGCCGACCCGGCTTCCACCGATCCGGCGCCGGGCAGCCACTTCGGCCCGGGCCATTCCGGCCTGAGCCACTCCCCCGGCTCCGGCTACGGCACGACCTCCAGCTACGGTTCGACGTCGGCCGCCGGGACCGGATTCGGCCACGGCGCCCCCGGCAGTTTCCAAGGGACACCGCGTCCGATGTATCCGCAGCCGCGCCCGTACCCGCAGCCCGCACCGGTTCCGGCCAAGATTGGCCCCCGTGGCCCCTCCGGCGCAACCATCGCGCTGGCCCTGGGCGCCGCCATGCTGGCCGCCGGCGCAGTGCTGGGACTGAACGCACTGGAATTCGTTGAGCTGGGCCTGAACGTCGTACCTGTCGCGATTGCCTCCGCGCTGATCGTGATCGGCATCGGCGTCGTCGTTACGGGCGCTCTGGGCCGCACCTCCGGAATCCTCGGATTCCTGGCCGCCGTAGGACTCGTGCTGTCGCTGGTCTTCTCCGCCGGAATGCAATGGACCGCAAACAACTTTGCCATTGCCTCCAACCGCACCTGGACCTCCGCCTCCGCCCCGGCGGAGGGCGACGGCTACAGCGTGGTGGCCGGCAACGGGACCGTGGACCTGCGCAGCGTGTCCGGTTCCCGCGTCGGCGGCCCCGCCGTCGTCCCGGTCAACGCCGTCGCCGCGTCCGTCACCGTCATCATTCCCGACGACGTGCCGGTCAAGGTTGAAACACAGATGGCACTGGGCAACGTCGAATACGCCACCCCCGAGGACAGCGGACGGCAGTCCGGCGTCTGGCAGCCGGGAGCCTACATCATCAACGACGACGGCGGCGCGCCGGAGATCGTCCTCTCCGTCAGGGGCGTGGTCAGCAGCGTTGACATCCTGACCGTTAGCGAACTGGAGCAGACCCGATGAGCACTGAACTCAATCACGAGAACGATCGCCGGCCCCGCGTGGGCACCATCATCTGGGGACTGATCGCCGTGGTCGTCGGCCTGCTGGTGGTCGCCGGAACGTGGTGGAACATCAGCTTCAACTGGGCCTATGTCTTGATCGCCCTGCTGATCGGTTCCGGCATCGCCCTGGTGGTCGCCGGGGTGCTGAGCGCCACCCGCAACCGCGGCCGGTAGCCCAGGGCGACCCGCGATATCGCCGGGCTGCCGGTTCCGGCTCCCGGGCAGCATTTCGACCCAGACAGCCGAACCCCCAGTGACAACAGCTCCCGAACACGAAAGCATGGTTCCATGGAAACTTTTTACCGAGCACTCCGCTCCAGCCCTGTCCGCCGCGGTCCCGACCGCTGGGTAGCCGGCATCTGCGGTGGCATTGCGGCTAAGTTCGGCTGGGACGTGACGTGGGTGCGCGTCGCCACCCTGCTGATCTTCCTGTTCCCCGGCATCGGCATCGGCACCTACTTGGTGCTGTGGCTCCTGCTGCCGAAATATGATGGCAGCATCGCGCTGGAGAACCTGCTCCGCAAGTTCTGATCCGCGCTGCCAGCGACAGCCACGTACCGGAGCCTCCGCACAAGCGGGGGCTCCGGTACGTTATGCCGCCGGGAACAGACGGCTTGTACTGAGGACGCCGGCACCCGGCTGGCCGACCCGGCGACGCCCCGCCCATCGGCCCGCCGGCACCCTGCCGACCGACCCCGCCGGCAGCTAACCGACCCACCCCGGCGACGCCCCGCCGTCGTCCTTGTGACTGTGGCAGTGTTCCTACGTACAATCGAGGCGGGCTCAATGGGGTGCTCGCACTGACCGGCCAGGCACCGAGAAGGAGTACCCATGAGGATCGGCATCATGACCAGCGGCGGGGATTGCCCCGGCCTGAACGCGGTGATCCGCGGCATTGTGCTCAAAGGCATCACCGTGCACGGGCACGAGTTCGTGGGCTTCCGCGACGGGTGGCGGGGCGTGGTCGAGGGCGACATCATGGAACTGCCGCGGCACCAGGTGCGGGGTATTTCCAAGCAGGGCGGCACCATCCTGGGCACCTCCCGCACGAACCCGTACGAGGGCCCGAACGGCGGCCCGGATAACATCCAGCGGACTTTGGACAAGCTCGGCATCGACGCGGTCATCGTGATCGGTGGCGAGGGCACCCTGGCCGGAGCACACCGGCTCACCCTGGCCGGCCTGAAGATTGTGGGCGTGCCCAAGACCATCGACAACGATCTGGAAGCCACCGACTACACCTTCGGTTTCGACACCGCCGTGCAGATCGCCACCGAGGCCATCGACCGGTTGCGCACCACCGGCGAATCGCACCACCGCTGCATGATCGCCGAGGTGATGGGCCGGAACGTCGGCTGGATCGCGCTGCACGCGGGCATGGCCTCCGGCGCACATGCCATCTTGATTCCGGAGCAGCGCGTCACCATGGACCAGGTCTCCGAGTGGGTGCTGCACGCGCAGAAACGCGGCCGCGCGCCCTTGGTGGTGGTGGCAGAAGGCTGGGTTCCGGACGGCGAGCTGGGCCCGCACGCCGAGCGCGGGCTGGACCGGTTCGGCCGGCCTCGGTTGGGCGGCATCGGCGAACGGCTGGCGCCGGAACTGGAGGCGCGAACCGGCATCGAAACCCGGGCCACCACGCTGGGACACATCCAGCGCGGCGGAGTTCCCTCCGGCTACGACCGCGTGCTGGCCACCCGGCTGGGCATGGCGGTAGTGGATTCGGTGGTGGAGGAACGCTGGGGCACCATGGTGGCGCTGCAGGGAACGGACATCGCGCACGTTGGATTCGAGTCCGCTTTGAACAATTTAAAAACGGTCCCGCAGCACCGATACGACGAGGCAAGGGTTCTCTTCGGCTGAGCCTTCAGTAATCTGGCCGGTATGCGATTGGACGCAGGAACCTCCGACATTGTGCTGCTGGCGTGGGCGCGGTTGCTGGGATTTGCCGACAATGCCTTCGCCTCCGGTGGAGGCCGGCTGACCAAGATCAACAACGACGCCGGTGCGCTCACCTTCGTGCGCCTGTTCGATAGATCCGCGCTGGTCGGGCCGGAATGGGCGGTGGAGGCGGCAGCCCAGTACCCGGACGACGAACTGGCGGAGCATCAGACGCTGATGCAGCTGAGCCGGGAGCGCGGCGGCCACGGACTGGGCAGGGCGGTGCTGTCCTACGCCGACGATCTGCCCGTGGTACAGCCCGAACGGGAGGCTACCGTTTCCACCGCGGGCAGCGACGTCGCCCGGCTGGAGGGCATGTGCCCGCCGGATGACATCCACGAAGTGGGGCTCGCCGGCATGGACAAGTCCTTTGTGCTGCTTGACGGCAGCACGCCGATGGCCGGCGCCGGCTACAAGGAGTGGCAGCAGATCCTGGCCAACGTGGGGGTGCTGACCGCACCCAGCTACCGGCGCCGCGGTGCCGGTGCGCTGATCGCGGCCATCGCCGGCCACGAGGCACTCTCCTCCGGGCTCATCCCGCAGTGGCGCTCACACGAATCCAACGAGGCCTCGCGGGCGCTCGCCGCGAGCCTGGGTTTCTGGGACGCCGGGACCCAGACGTCGGTGATCCTGCCGAAGGACTAGGCGGCCCAGGGACCAGCCCTGCCCAAACTACCGGCCGAAACTACAGGGGGAGCTTCCTGCCCAAACTTCCGCGCGAACGTCTCAGCGCGGCGCGCGCAGGAACCCGGTCTGCCGGCCGACCACCTGGCCGGCGTCGGTGGTGACAATGACTTCCTGGGCGGCGTCATAGCTCTCGTCGCCGTCCACCACCGTCAGCTGGGCCTGCGGATCGGCCGAGCGCTTGACCACGGCCAGTGCGATCGGACCCATTTCGTAGTGCTGCGCCGCGGAGGTAATGGCTCCCACGCGCTTGTCGCCGAGCAGCACGTCGCTGCCCGGGGCAGGCAGCGTGTGCTGCGAGCCGTCCAACTGCAGGAACACCAGCCGGCGCGGCGGATGGCCCAGGTTGTGCACGCGGGCGATGGTTTCCTGACCCTTGTAGCAACCCTTGGTCAAGTGCACGGCGGTACGGAGCAGGTCCAGCTCGTGCGGAATGGTCTTCTCGTCCGTCTCCGCGCCGAACCGCGGGCGCCAGGCCGCGATCCGCAGCGCCTCGGCCGCCCAGACGCCTGCCAGCTGCAGACCGGAGACGGCGGATTCGAGTTCGGCGGCCGGCAGCAGATATTCGTACCAGGTCCGTTCCAGGCCGGGATGCTGCGGTTCCTCGATCCCGGTGTAGGCATAGCCGCCGGCGCCGATCTGCGGCCACGGGTCCTGCCAGACGGTCCTGCCATCGAACGCGGGCACCGGCTTGACCGAACCGATCACGGACCAATCCGCGGAAACATCCGCGATGTCCACCCGCAGCATGAACTTCATCGACTCCAGCCATGCGGCCAGCGGCGCTGCCTCGAAGGATTCGACGATCAGCCAGGTGCGTACGCCGTCGTCCACAATCCGGGCGTCGTACTCGATCCGGCCTTGCACCGTGAGCAGCAGCGCCTCGCTGGACTGGCCGGGCTGCAGGTTCAGCAGCAGCTGCGACGAAAGGGTATTGAGCCAGCTCAGCCGGTCTTCACCGGCCACCGTCACCACGCCGCGGTGGGACAGATCCACCACTGCTTCACCGCGGGCCAGCGCACGCTGTTCGCGCAGCGGATCGGAGTAGTGGGCGGCAACGCCGGCGTCGGACCCGGAGGCTTCGACGGCGCCGGGCTGCAGAAGCAGTGGGCTGCGGTAGGTCATATTGGGGTCAACTCCTGACGGCGGTGCCGAATTCCCGGGGAGGCCGCCCCGCGGGCGCGCCGGTCCTACAACCGCAGGCCCGGCGGGCCGTCCCGGCTGGTTTACGGGCGCTTGGTGAGGATTGCCGAGGCGTGCGGGGCCAGATCCTTGCCCTTGGCGGCGGCCACGTCCCAGCGCCAGTACAGGTCATTGTTGACCAGGCCGAAAATCCGGGTGGCCGCACTGTAATCCTTGGACTGTGAACCGCGCATCACCATATCGGTGCTCAGCTGCACGCGCGGGCCCTTGATCTGGCCGTAGTAGAGCTCCGAGATGCCGCCGGGGTGAACGATGGTGGCAGTGATGTCGAACCCGCCGTCGGCGTTGCGCAACTCTTCGACCTCGTCCGCCGACTTCAACGCCGGCACGATGTCCGCCGGGACCAGGCCCGGACCGACGTCGGCGTCGTTCAGTTTACGGTCCAGCGCCCAGAAGCCGGTTTCCACCGTCAACGGCCGCAGCCGATTGCCGTCCTCGTCGGTGAGCCAGCTTTCGGCGGTGTACTGCAGGTAGGGCAGGCCGTTCTGCGTGAACGTGACCTTCTGGACGAAGTGCTCGTCCTCATCCTCGCCCGCACCCAGCCGGCCAGCACCTTCCCAGCTGCCGAGCAGCCATGACAGCGGCACCAGCTCCGGGGTCAGTTCCGTGGGGAGTTCAATCGGCATGATGACGAGAGGGGCGGCTTACTTCTGGCCCTTGAACAGCCGGACAACCACCAGCGAGGCGACAGCCGCGATGGACAGGCCTGCGAGGACCAGCAGGGAAAGGAAGGCGATTTCAAGACCGAGATACGACATGGCTCCATAGTAACGGCCCGAACGGAAGGATGCCTGCTTGCTACGTAACCACCCGCTGTGACCTCGATCAACAACCGGACGCGCATCCCGGCGCCGGGCACGGCACCCTCCCGCGCCTCGCTTGGGTCAACCTCAGCACAGCAGCCGGATCAGCGCAGCAGCATCCGTTCCAGGAAGTAGACCATCGAGCCGGAGGCCATGACCGGTGCCGCGCCCGCAGCGAGCATGGCCGGCAGCCGGGTGGGGCCGCCGCCGGCCAGGATCAGCCGCCGGAAGCAGACCAGGATGATGCCGACGACGGCTCCCACGACCGCGGCGGGGAACATCGGCACGTTGGAGAACAGCGGGGCGGCCAGCGTCCCGGCCAGCGTGGCCAGCACCACGCCCAACGGCGCCACAATGCGGTCCGGCCAGGGCAGGAGGCAGGCGGCGATGGCCACCAGCATGCTGATGCCCGTCACCAGCATCATGCCCGTGTTGGCGGTATTGGCCGAGAGCCGTTCGGCCGCCACCCAGCCGGCGCCCAGCGAGGTCAGCACCAGGCCGGCGCTGGCGCCGAAGGTGGACTCGAGCCGGTGCGGCTGCCCGGTGCCGCGGAGCAACTGGATCAGGAACACGGCCATCACGCCGAGCGCGATCACCACCGCCATCCACAGCAGCGGCATGCCGGCGGGCGCCACGCTGGCGAGCACCGCCGTCGCAATTCCCGCCAGGGAGATGACCACGGCCAGGGTCTTTTTGGCCGGCACCTCCAGCAGCACCGGCCATCCGACGCCGACCACCACAGCGGCAACGCACACCACGGCAGTCAGCGCGGGAAGGGACAGGTAGGAGGCACCGACGACGGCGCACAGTACGGCGGCCGCGGCTACGGCGACGATCCACGTTTTCACGCTAGTCATACTGCCCTATGACGCAGGGCCGGTGCGAGAAGCCGCGGCAGCGCAGGCTGCGGGCGTTATACTTGTGCCACCGTCCGGCAGGATCCGCCTGCATAGTGAGGACCTTCCGGGCCCAGCCCGATGATGTGCGCCGCAAACCCCTTGGAGGAACCATGCCGCACATTCTGCTGTTGACCAACAGCCCCGGCTCGTCGATTGGCGTGCTGCCGGCCCTTGAACTGCTGAACCATAAGGTCCACATCCTGCCGGCCGAACCGACGGCGCTGCTGGAAACCGACCCGGCCGACGTGGTCATGGTCGATGCCCGCAAGGATCTGGTCGGCGCGCGCTCGCTCACCCAACTGCTGAAGGCCACCGGGCTGAGCGCACCGCTGGTGCTGGTCCTGACCGAGGGCGGCATGGCCGCCGTTAGCGCCAACTGGCTGGCCGACGACGTGGTCCTGGATACCGCCGGCCCGGCCGAGGTGGAGGCGCGGCTGCGGCTGGTGATCGCCCGGGCGCATGCCGGCGATGCGGAAACCAGCACGGAGATCCACGCCTCCGGGGTGGTGATCGACGAGGCCAGCTACACGGCGCGCGTGGGCGGGCAGCCGCTGAACCTGACCTACAAGGAATTTGAACTGCTCAAGTACCTGGCCCAGCATCCCGGCCGGGTCTTCACCCGAGACCAACTGCTGCACGAAGTCTGGGGCTACGACTACTACGGCGGCACCCGCACGGTGGACGTGCATGTGCGGCGGCTGCGGGCCAAGATGGGCTCCGACCACGAACAATTGATCGGCACCGTCCGCAACGTCGGCTACCGCTTCACCCTGGTCCGCGCCTCCGAAGAGGAACCCGCCGACGTCACCGGCTGACCGGGCCTCCGCGGACCCGCAATGCACGCGTCGGGCCTTATTGGCGGCGATTCCGTCGGGCGGCGGGCTGCCCCACCCCGCCGTCGTTGCCTGCTCGGATAGTCTGTGCTCATGACTGCATCGGATTCCGACCTGTGGCCCGTGCTGACCATCATGGGCGCCCCTGACACCGAGACCCTCGCGGACATCAAGGCGCTCGCCGCCGCCGCCGAAGAATCCGACGGAAACCCGCCGCTCTCCGAGCAGACCTGGGTAAACCTGCGCGCCGCGGACTCCGCCGACCTGCTGGTGCTGGCCACCTACGCCGGCGAAGAGCGCTCCGATCCCGCCACCGCGAGCGCGCTGGCCGGCGTCGCCGTCGTCAGCCTGGCCACCGCCGCCGGCGCCGACAGCGTTCTGGAGCTGGTGGTGCACCCGTCCTACCGCGGCGAAGGTGTGGGCCTGCGGCTGGCCGAGGCCGTGCAGCAGCACGCCGAACTGCCCGAGCTGAAGGCCTGGTCGCACGGCGGCCACGAGGCAGCGGGACGGCTGGCCGCCCGCTTCGGCTTCGCGCCCGTGCGCGAACTCTGGCGGATGCGGTTGACCCACCCCGCGGGGATGCCCGACGCCGAACTGCCGGCCGACGTCGTCATCCGCACCTTCGTGCCCGGCCAGGACGAAGAAGCATGGCTGGCCGCGAACGCCGCCGCCTTTGCCGACCATCCTGAACAAGGCGCCATGACCCTGTCCGATTTGCGGGCCCGCATGGCCGAGGACTGGTTCGACCCGGCAGGGTTCCTGCTCGCCGAGCGCCGGGTCGGCGGCGGGCTGCTCGGTTTCCACTGGACCAAAATCCATCCGCGGGCCGGCAGCCACCCGTCCATCGGCGAAGTCTACGTGGTCGGAGTGACGCCGCAGGCGCAGGGCACCGGGCTGGGCAAGGCCCTGACCATTGCCGGCATCAAGCACCTGCAGGACGCCGGCGAACACGCGATCATGCTCTACGTGGACGCGGACAACGAGCCCGCCGTGGGGCTCTACCGCAAGCTCGGCTTTACCCGCTGGGATGCGGACGTGATGTATGCAGCCCAGGCTCAGGCTGACCGGCAAGAGTCGGTAACCTTATAGCTAACCGGCGCCTCGTTGAGAGGTCAGTCCCGGCCCGCCGACGTCAGCAGGAGAGAGCATGGTCACCGAACCTGAAGCCGCAGCCATTCCGCGCTTAGGGTCCTCCGAGATGGTTCCTGCCCGCGCCACCCAGGACCGCATCGACATTCCAGAGTTCGCCCCCTCGCTGGCACCCGACGGGGACTTCACCCTGGAACGGTTCCTGGACCGGGAAATCAGCTGGCTGGACTTCAACGCGCGGGTCCTGGAGCTGGCCGAGGACGAGGACCTCTACCTGCTGGAACGGCTGAACTTCCTGTCCATCTTCGCCTCCAACCTGGACGAGTTCTTCATGGTCCGGGTGGCCGGCCTGAAGCGCCGGATCGCCACCGGACTGGCCGTGCCGTCCGCCGCAGGCCTCTCGCCCAGCGAGCAACTGGAACAGATCAAGGTCGCCGCGCACAAGCTGCAGCACCGCCATGCCCGGATCTTCGCCGAGCAGATCCGTCCGGCCTTGGCGTATGAGCACATCCACATTGTGCGCTGGGACGAGCTGGACGAGGCGGCCCGCACCGAGCTGTCCGTGATGTTCCGGGAGCGGGTCTTCCCGATCCTGACCCCGCTGGCGGTGGACCCGGCCCACCCGTTCCCCTACATCTCCGGGCTCTCGCTGAACCTGGCAGTGATTGTGCGCAACCCGGTGAGCGAGAAGGAACTCTTCGCCCGGCTCAAGGTCCCCGACCAGCTCTCCAGGCTGATCTCCGTGGACGGCCCCCGGGCCGGTTCGGTCCCCGGCCGCACCGCGCGGTTCATCCCGCTGGAAGACGTCATCGCCCAGCACCTGGACCTGCTCTTCCAGGGCATGGAGGTGCTGGAACACCACACCTTCCGGGTCACCCGCAACGAGGACCTGGAAGTCGAAGAGGACGACGCCGAGAACCTGCTGCAGGCGCTGGAAAAGGAACTGCTGCGCCGCCGCTTCGGCCCGCCCGTCCGGCTTGAAGTGGCCACGGACATCAACCCGAGCGTGCGCGAACTACTGGTGCGCGAACTCGGCGTCGAGGAGTCCGAAGTGTACGCGCTGCCGGCACCGCTGGACCTCCGCGGCCTGGAAGCCATCTACCGGATCGACCGGCCGGATATGAAGTACCCCAAGCAGTTGGCGCACACCAGCCGCTTCCTGAACGAGAGCGAAACGTCCAAGGCCGCGAACGTGTTCGCTGCCATGCGCCGGCGCGACATCCTGCTGCACCACCCCTACGACTCGTTCTCCACCTCAGTGCAGGCCTTCCTGGAGCAGGCCGCCGCAGACCCGAAGGTACAGGCGATCAAGCAGACGCTGTACCGGACCTCGGGCGATTCTCCGATCGTGGATGCGCTGATCGACGCCGCCGAAGCGGGCAAGCAGGTGCTGGCCCTGGTGGAGATCAAGGCCCGGTTCGACGAGCAGGCCAACATCGACTGGGCCCGGAAGCTGGAGCAAGCCGGCGTCCACGTGGTCTACGGCATCGTGGGCCTGAAGACGCACTGCAAGCTCTCACTGGTGGTGCGCCAGGAAGGCGACGGCCTGCGCCGCTACTGCCACATCGGCACCGGCAACTACCACCCGCGCACGGCCCGCTACTACGAGGATCTGGGTCTGCTGACGGCCAATTACCAGGTCGGCGAGGACCTCTCCAAGCTGTTCAACCAGCTCTCCGGCTACGCCCCGAAGTCCACATTCAAGCGTCTGCTGGTGGCACCGCGCTCGGTGCGTTCGGGCCTGATCGACCGGATCGAAAAGGAAATCGCCAACAGCAAAGCCGGGCTGGCCTCCCGCGTGGTGATTAAGGTGAACTCCATGGTGGATGAGGCCATCATCGACTCGCTCTACCGCGCCTCGCAGGCCGGCGTAAAGGTGGACGTCATCGTCCGCGGCATTTGCGCCGTCCGCCCGGGAGTGCCGGGGCTCAGCGAGAACATCCGCGTCCGCTCCATCCTGGGCCGGTTCCTGGAGCACTCCCGCGTCTTCGGCTTCGCCAACGGCGGCGACCCGGTGGTCTACATCGGCTCCGCCGACATGATGCACCGCAACCTGGACCGCCGCGTTGAGGCCCTGGTGCAGCTGAACTCGCGCGAGGACATCAACGACCTGCTGGCCGTCTTGGACCGGTACATGGACCCGGGCACCGCCAGCTGGCACCTGGACAGCGACGGCGCCTGGACCAGGCACCACAAGGACGACGACGGCAACCCGCTCTCGGATATCCAGTCCTGGCTGCTCGCCTCCCGGTCCCGCCAGCGCACCCTCAGCCGCCGCTGATGACGCAGAACAAAACCGACGACGCCGGCGCTCCCCCGGGCGTCAAAGTCACCGCTGCTGGGGCCCTGTGCTGGCGCGTCCGCCAGGGCCGCCTCGAGGTGCTGCTGATCCATCGGCCGCGTTACGACGACTGGTCCTGGCCAAAGGGCAAGCTGGACAGCGGCGAAACCACGCCCGAGTGTGCCGTCCGCGAGGTCGACGAGGAAATAGGCGTGCAGATCCGGCTGGGCATTCCGCTGCCCACCATCTACTACAAGGTGAATCCCGGGCTCAAGCAGGTGCTGTACTGGGCCGCCAAGCTGGACAAACAAGAACCGGTTCCGGACGGCAACGAGGTGGACCGCGTGCTCTGGTGCCCGCCGGCCAAGGCCCGCGAACTGCTGACCAACCCTTCCGACGTCGAACCGCTGGACGCATTGGAGGCCGCGCACCGGCGGGACGAACTCGATACCTATCCGTTCGTCGTCGTCCGCCATGCCAAGGCAAAACCGCGGTCCGCGTGGTCCCAGGCCGAGGGCGAGCGCCCACTGGTGGCCACCGGGCGGCGGCAGGCGCTGGCGGTCTGCCGGATGCTCTCCGCGTGGAAACCCAAGCGGATTGTCTCCAGCCCGTGGCTGCGCTGCGTGCAGACCGTCACCCCGTACGCCATGCACACGCAGACCAAACTGCGGACCGTGGACGCCATCACCGAACACAACAACGAGCGCAACCCGAAGAAGGCCCGGGCCGCGCTGTTCCAGATGCTGGAGAAGGGCAAGCCCACCGCCGTCTGCACCCACCGGCCCGTGCTGCCCAACCTGTTCAAGGTGCTGGCAGCCCGGATGGACCCCCTGCTCGCCGCGAAACTGCCCACCGAGGACCCCTACCTGCGGCCCGGGGCCGTGCTGGTCTGCCACATCTCCAAGAAGAAGCACGGCAAAATCGTTGCGATGGAGATCCTCGACGCTTACGACGACTGACGGCTGACGACTGACCGGCTGACCGGCGACGGCCCAACAAGCCCTCGCCGGTCCGTGGCCCGGGGCCACACTCTTGACCCCTGCCGTTATGTATCAAATACTTGATCCATTGATACAGGGCGAGGGGCATCGTGGATTTACTGACCAGCACCATCACCGGCCTGCTGTTCGGCGCCGTCATCATTTACGGCGTGCTGCGGATCATCGCAAGCAGGGTGGGAAATAGTGCAGTCACCCTCGCGGCGCCCGGTTCAGTCGTGGGCTCCGGCCCATCGGATGTGGCCGGGCGGGATGCAGCCCGGATGCATGCGTTCTGGACGGCACTCATCGCGTTCTTCGCCAGCGGGCTGTCCGCGGCCTCCAAGGTCGGCGACGTTCCGGCCGCCTACTACGCCGGACATACACCAGCGCCTTCCTGGCTGGCGGACCTGCTGACCGTTCTGGTGCCTCTGGTCAGCTTGGCCGGAATCTACATCATCGGCCAATACACCTGGCCCAAGCCCCGCGGCAGGGTCCGCCGCGCCGACATCACCATCCGCCGCCTCCGTGACTACCTCCCGACGGCACTGCTCTCGGTCATGACTGGGGCGGCGGTGCTGGCCGTGGCCGCGGCGACGTCCGTCTGGGAGCTTCCGGGCATCGAGGGTTTCAGCGGCACCCAGACCTTTGACGGTGTTGAAGTCACCGGCGAACACAACGGCCGCCAGCCCGGCAGCTACTTCGCCCCGATCCTGCTGATCGGCATCCTGACGCTCGCGGCCGGCGTTGCCACGGCGACGGCGATCATCGTGCGACGACGCTCCGTGGACTCGCTCAACCGCGAGGACAACGACATCCTGCGGCGCATCCTGATCAACCGCCTGTTCCGCACGGCCACCTTGCTCTTCGCCGCGCTCGGCACCATGGCAGTCAACTTCGCCAACCAGCAGGCGCCCACCTTCATCCTCGACGGATCGATACCGGACACCGGGTGGGAACCCGCCCAGCAACTGGCAGGCTGGCTCACCATCACCCTGATGATCGCCATGGCCCTGTGGCGCCCTCCGCTGCTGGCCCCCGACGGCAGTCCGGGCCGTCCGGTCATCTACCGCGGCAGCTATGCCGCGGGGCAGGAGATCACGGAGTCCATGCATACTGCCGCGATGGTCTTCACCGCACTCGCGCTGGTTGCTGTGGGCGGGTGGGCCAGTTTCGCTGTACAGCCGGCCACCGGCCCCGACAACGGGAACCCCGTGTTCCCTGCTTCGTCCCAACTCTTGCTGCCGCTGGCGTTTGCCGTCCCGGTGGCCATGTTTTTGGCCGTTGTTGCAGCCGGGGAAGTTCGGCTTTGGCGCGGCCACACCAGATCGTCCGACGCTTCCGGCTCGCCCGGCCATGCCCGGCCAATGCCCGCGGCCCAGCTGGTCCCGCGCCCGCTCCTGGCCGCCGTTGCCGGCGGCGCGGTGCTGCTGGCCGCCTCCATCGGTTTCAATGCTGCCGCCCCGGGCCGGCAGCCCGACCTGCTGGCAGCCTTCACCGTGGCCGGTGCTGCCCTGCTGTTGCTCGGCGCAGCCGCCATCCTGTTGGTGCACCGCCGCCCCCGGCTGTTCGAGGCAACCCCGGAGACCGACAACCTGCTCCGCTGCGCTTTCGGCTTCCGCGTTGCGCGGATGACCGCCGCCGGTCTTTTCGCCCTGACCGCCCAACTGCTCAACGCACATCCCGCTGGCTGGGGCTGGTTCCTGGACGACACCGTCGCCTGGAACGTGTACCAGCTTTCCCCTAGTGCGCATACGGCGCTCCGCATCACCACGGCCGTGCTCTATCTGGCCGCCATCGTGCTGGCGCTTCTCCCAGGAGCAGCGCGACCGCGCCGCTCGGTGGCCGGCTACATCGGCCACCCCGTGACGCGCCATTCCGACCACACCGTCAATGGCGCTCCCGGCCTCGGCCCGGGCCACCATCAGTCCACTGTCCGCAAAGACCGCACGCCATGAGCACCCAAATCAGGGTTGACCTAGCGGCGCCGACTCCCCCGTATGAACAAATCCGCAGCCAGGTCGCGTCGCTGATTGCGGTCGGAACCCTGGCGGCCGGACAACGTCTGCCCCCGGTGCGCAGCCTGGCGGCAGACTTGGGAGTTGCCGCGGGGACCGTGGCCCGGGCGTACAAAGAGCTTGAGGGCGCGGGCCTGCTCGTCAGCCGCCGGCGCCACGGCACCACAGTGGCCGATACGGCAGCCGCCACGCACCCAACCGCAGCCGGCTCCGCCGAGGTGAGCCTCGCCGTCGTACAGTTGGTGCGCGCGGCCCGGGACGCGGGACTGGACGATGAAACGGTCCTGAACCTGGTCCGAGGCCAACTGCGGCGCCCGCGCGGGAACGCGCCGAACGGGCTGTGAGCCTGCGCTCCGCCGGCAGTTGCCGCGGCACCCCTCAACTACACTGGACGCTGTGAACGCGATTCCCACCCCGTATGAAGACCTGCTGCGCGACGTCATGGCCAACGGCACGGCCAAATCGGACCGCACCGGCACCGGAACCCGCAGCGTCTTCGGCCGCCAGATCCGCTACGACCTGGCCCAGGGCTTCCCGCTGATCACCACCAAACGCGTGCATTTCAAGTCCGTGGCGCTGGAGCTGTTGTGGTTCCTGCGCGGCGACTCGAACGCGAAATGGCTGCAGGAACGCGGCGTCAAGATCTGGAATGAATGGGCCGACGCCGACGGCGAGCTCGGTCCGGTCTACGGGGTCCAGTGGCGCTCCTGGCCCACGCCCGACGGCGGGCACATCGACCAGATCGCCAACCTGGTGGAAGAGCTGAAGAACAATCCGGACTCGCGCCGGCACATCGTCTCGGCGTGGAACGTGGCGGAGATCAAGAACATGGCGCTGCCGCCGTGCCACGCGCTCTTCCAGTTCTATGTAGCGGACGGCAAGCTCTCCTGCCAGCTGTACCAGCGCAGCGCGGACATGTTCCTGGGCGTGCCGTTCAACATCGCCTCCTACGCACTGCTCACCCTGATGCTGGCGCAGCAGGTGGGTCTGGAGCCGGGCGAATTCGTCTGGACCGGCGGCGACGTTCACGTCTACGACGACCACGTACAGCAAGTCCGCGAGCAGCTGTCGCGCGACCCCTACCCGTACCCCACGCTCAACATCCTGCGGAAGCCGGAGAGCATTTTCGACTACTCGCTGGAGGACTTCGAAGTGGCCAACTACCAGCACCATCCGGCCATCAAGGCCCCGGTGGCCGTATGAGCACCGACTACAACGCAGGCCCCGCCGACGGCGCACCTAGCGCCAGCTCCGCAGGCCCCGCAGACGGCCCGGGCCCCTACCCGGACAGCGTCGCCGAGGCCGTGACTGCCGCCGCGGCCGCCACCGACGGCGGTCAGCCGCTGCCGGCACCGGTGGTCGGCATGATCTGGGCCCAGACCACCAACGGCGTGATCGGCCGCGACGGCGGCATGCCCTGGCATCTGCCCGAAGACCTGGCGCACTTCAAACGGACCACGCTCAACCATCCGGTGATCATGGGCCGCAAGACCTGGGAGTCTTTCCCGGACAAGTACCGGCCGCTGCCCGGGCGCACCAACATTGTGATCAGCCGCAGGCCAGAGATGCGCGACCAGTTGGTGGCCGCGGGCGCTGTGGTCGTCGAATCCGTGGAGGACGCGATGGCCGAGGCCGCAGCCAGTCCCGGCGGCGACGAAATCTGGATCCTTGGCGGCGGCGAAATCTTCAACCTGACCACCCAGCATTCCAATGCGGCCTCGGTCACCGTCATCGACATGGAGACCGACGGCGACACCTACGCCCCGCAACTGGGCCCGGATTGGAAGCTCGACGGCGTCTCCCCCACCGAGGGCTGGAGCACCGCCGCCAACGGCACCCGCTACCGCATCTCGCTCTGGGTCCGCGGGGAGGACAGCCGGGCGCAGTAGCCCGGGCCTGGACCTACTTCAGTCACCGTCACCGTAACGGGAGCTTTGGGCGCGGCTGCCGGGCGGCACCGACGCCGGGCGGCGGCAGCGGGCGGCGGCACCCTAGCCGAGCACCGTCGTCGTACGCCTACCCCTGGATGAGCCCGCAGAGGCACGTAACTCACGGCAGCCAAATTGACCCTGCCCGTAAACTAGATGGCATGACTTCACCCGCAGCCACTTCCTCTGTCCAGTCCGTCGGCCTGATCGGTTGGCGCGGCATGGTCGGTTCCGTCCTGATGCAGCGCATGCAGGATGAAGGCGACTTCGACATGATCAACCCGGTCTTTTTCTCCACGTCGAACGCCGGCGGCGACGCCCCGGCCCTCGCCGGTGCCGCCGCGGGCGACGCAGGCAAACTGCAGGACGCGTACGACGTCGAGACGCTCGCCAAGCTGCCGATCATCGTCACCGCGCAGGGCGGGGACTACACCTCCGAGGTCTACCCCAAGTTGCGCGATGCCGGCTGGGACGGCCTCTGGATCGACGCCGCGTCCACGCTGCGGATGCAGGACAGCTCCATCATCGTGCTGGACCCGGTGAACCGGGACGTAATCGACGCCGGTCTGGCACGCGGCGTCAAGGAATTCATCGGCGGCAACTGCACCGTGTCCTGCATGCTGATGGGCCTGGGCGGGCTGTTCAAGAACGGCCTGGTCGAGTGGGGAACCTCCATGACCTACCAGGCAGCCTCCGGCGGCGGAGCCCGGCACATGCGCGAACTGCTGAACCAGTTCGGTTCGCTCAACACCGCAGTTTCCGCCGAGCTGGCGGATCCCGCCTCTGCCATCTTGGAAATCGACCGCAAGGTCCTGGCCCAGCAGCGCAATCCCGAGCTGGATTCCTCCCAGTTCGGCGTGCCGCTGGCCGGTTCCGTGATCCCGTGGATCGACAAGGACCTGGGCAACGGACAGTCCAAGGAAGAGTGGAAAGCGCCGGCCGAGACGAACAAGATCCTGGGGCTCAGCGATGACCAGCGCATCCCGTTCGACGGTCTGTGCGTGCGCATCGGCGCCATGCGCTCCCACTCGCAGGCGCTGACCCTGAAACTCACCGAAGACCTTCCGGTGGCCGAAATCGAGCGGATCATCGACGCCGACAACGAATGGTCCCGCGTGGTTCCGAACACCAAGGAAGCCACCATGGAGCACCTCACCCCCGTGGCAGCCAGCGGCACGCTGGAGATCCCGGTAGGCCGGATCCGCAAGCTGGAAATGGGCCCCGAGTACATCAGCGCCTTCACCGTCGGCGACCAGCTCCTGTGGGGCGCTGCCGAGCCGCTGCGCCGCATGCTGCGCATCGCCACCGGCAACCTCTAGGACTGCCAGCCCCCTAAGGCAGCCGGCGTTGCTGGTGGCCTGACGCTCATGGAGCCCGTCCCTTCGCGGGGCGGGCTCCTGCTGTTGAATCCGCCGCCCACCGTGCACTCTTTCCCACGAGCGACGGCGCTCCACCGTTAGCACCGCCTGTTCCTCCCGTCGCCCCTTGCCTCAACCCTCGGCTGCGGCCGTGCCTGATCCCTCTCTGACCGCTTTGTCCTCCACCAGCTGCTCCCCGTCTCCGCAACCCGTCCCGTCCTCCACCGGCTGCTCTCCCGTCTCCGCAACCCGTCCCGTCCTCCACCGGCCTCCCCTTCCCAGATCGTCTTGCCCTCCGGCGGCCTCCCCGTCCCAGATCGTCTTGCCCTCCGGCGGCTGCGCCCTCCGCGGCGGGTCTCTCCGCCGCACGCGTCTCGTCCTCCGCCGCTTTGCGCCCTCCAACCGGGCCTCCCGCCTCTTGAAGCAGACCTGTCCTCCACAAGCCGCTCCCGGCCTCTACACCTGTCCTGTCCTCCACAAGCCGCTCCCGGCCTCTACACCTGTCCTGTCCTCCACAAGCCGCTCCCGGCCTCTACACCTGTCCTGTCCTACACAGGGCCGCGCCGGCTGTCGTTTGTGCACATACGTCGAACATCCGTTCTACCCGAAGCTTGCGCTGCGTAGCGTTGAAGCATGGCAGCGGACCCGTTGGACGAGGCACAGGAACCGGAGGAACACTCCGGCTCCAAAGCCATGCCCGACGGAGTGTCGAAAGCTGTGCACGGCGCCGAACAGGAATCGGAGAATGACTCCGAGCCGGAGACTGAGCTTGCCGCCGAGCCGGTCCCCAATCCCGACGGAACCGCCCCTGCTCAATCTGCAGCCGATCCTGCCACAGCGGAGGACGGACTCCCATCAGAACTTGCAGCCCGTGGAACTGGCCCGGGAGCCGTTGATTCTCCGGTCGCCTCCGGCCCGGAAGGTGATACCCCGGAAGGGATGCCGGCGGGGCGGGAGTTGTGGGAGGAGGACTGGCGGGAGCTGGAACCGGCGGAACTGGCCGGGCTGCTCGCCGGAACCGACCCCGAGGCCCTGGACGACTGGTCCGTCCTCGAATACCTCAAAGCCGTCCGCAAACACGAGGCCTGGACCCAGTCCCGCCGCACCCACGGCCTGCACCGGATGGCCGTGCTCCGGCCCGCCAC
>NZ_JBSGTH010000006.1:123855-315100 GCF_053607305.1 Arthrobacter sp. NPDC055138 | reverse complement strand
GAGGATATTCACTGAGTCAACGAAGCCGCTATCCGGAGGTTTTCAAATGAGGCAACGAATCAGACTTCCCGGAGGTATTGCAATGAGGCAACAGGGACACATGAAACGTTTGTTTGAGACGCCCGATGAGGGCCGCGGGAGCGCGGGCGCTGCTTCAGTAGGCTGGAACCATGGCCACATTTCCAGCCGCCGTCGCCGGCGAGACGCCCCCCGCTTACCTAGCTGACAGCACAGCGGCCCAGACCTCCGCGGTGCGCAGCCCCACCGAGGGCGACGGCCGGCGTCGTAATCTGAGTTATCCGCCGGCGCCCGAGCCGCTGCCGGTGCCGGTGATGGACAACCACACCCACCTGGACTTTCGCGACGGGCTGGTGTCGGTGACGATCCGGCAGGCGATGGACGCCGCCGAGGCAGTGGGCGTCGCCGGCGCGGTCCAGGTCGGCTGCGATCTGGAGTCCTCGCGCTTCACGCTCCAAGCAGTACAGGCCGAGCCCCGGTTGCTGGGTGCGGTGGCCATCCATCCCAACGACGCACCCCCGCTGGCCGAAGCCGGCACGTTGGAGCAGGCCCTGGCGGAAATCGAGGCCATTGCCGGGCATCCGCGGATTCGGGCCATCGGTGAGACCGGCCTGGACTACTACCGGACGGAAGCCGGAGGGCGGGGTGCCCAGCAGGATTCGTTCCGCCGCCACATCGACATGGCCAAGCGGCTGGGCCTGGCCCTGCAGATCCATGACCGCGACGCCCACGAGGACGTAGTCCGGGTGCTGCATGAGGAGGGTGCCCCGGAGAAGGTGGTGTTCCACTGCTTCTCCGGCGATGCCGCGCTGGCCAGGATCTGCAATGACAATGGCTGGCACATGTCCTTCGCCGGCACCGTCAGCTTCAAGAACTCCGATGGCCTGCGCGAGGCGCTGGGCATCGCCGAACCGGCCCTGGTGCTGGCCGAAACCGATGCGCCCTTCCTGACCCCACACCCCTACCGGGGGCGTCCCAACGCCAGCTACCTGGTGCCCTACACCGTGCGGTCGATGGCGCAGGTGCTGGATAAGGATTTGGCCACGTTATGCACAGAAGTGGCGCAAAACACGCAGCGTGTCTACGGCCCGTGGCATAACGAATGACACGGCGGTATTTTTCCTAGCCAGCCCCGGGAAGCAGCCCGGAGCTGACTGCTGGGGCGGGGGCCGGACCGGGAGGCCAAAGCTACCCGCGGGTAGCTCGGCTTGTCGCCATGTCACGTTTCGATTACGGTAGGTAGCTAATGGCCGGGGTCGGGGAAGGCATCCGGACATTGCCACACCGGTAGCGGTTGCAGTTGGACGTTCCGTTCGTACGCCCAAACAGCCGCTGCAGGTGCTGCCTGCACTCGCATCGTGCCGTGGGAATCGGCTCGCTCTACGCGTGTGCCTTCATGTCCCCGTGCCCGGAAGCTGCAACAGATTCGGGAACCGTGACAAACGCGCTGAAGAACCGCTGGGTGAAGATCGCCGGCCAGGTCGTCGTCATGACCGCACTGGTCCTTGGACTGGTTGCCTTCGTGGGCAACAACAAGTCCGTGACGCTGACGGTTGACGGGCAGGCGAGCACCGTCTCCACGTTCGGCTCCACGGTGGCCGATGTCCTCGCCGAATCCGAGGTTGAGGTGGGCGAACGCGACGACGTGACACCGGCAGTCAGCGAGGAAATCTCCGACGGCGCCAACATCGAAGTGGTCACGGCCAAGCCGGTCAACGTGAACGTGGACGGCGACAGCTCCACGGTCCACACCACGGCCGCCACCGTCCGGGAACTGCTGGACGAGCTGGAAGTCACCGACGAGTCCGCCCTGTCGGCGCCGCTGACCGCCGAACTGGCCTCGGTAGGCGGAGTAACCATCTCGACCCCGAAGAATGTCACGATCGCCGCCGACGGCAAGACCCGCAAGGAAGTCTCCACGGCGACGACCATCGGCGACCTGCTGAAGGAACACGACATCAAGGTCCGCAAGGACGACAAGCTCTCCGTTGCCGCCAAGGAGCCGGTCGAGGAGGGCACCAAGGTCAAGGTGACCCGGATCGACCGCGAACAGGTCGAGGAGACCGAGTCCATTGCGTTCGGGACGGACGAGACAACCAACTCCTCCATGTTCAACGACGAGGAAAAGGTCACCCGTGCCGGCGAGCCCGGCGAACGGGTCAAGGTCTACGAGATCGTGCTGACCGACGGCAAGGAAACCAGCCGGAAGCTGGTCCGGGAAAAGGTCACCCGCGAACCGGTCAGCCAGAAGATCACGGTTGGCACGAAGAAGCGCCCGGCCAAGGTCAACAACGCCAACGTAGGCGGCGCCTGGCAGGCGCTGGCAGAATGCGAGTCAGGCGGCAACTGGTCCATCAACACGGGCAACGGCTACTCCGGAGGCCTGCAGTTCAGCGCCAGCTCCTGGCTGGGCGCTGGCGGCGGCAAGTACGCCCCCTACGCCTACATGGCCACCCCGTCGGAGCAGATCGCGACCGCCGAAGTGCTGCGCGGCAACGGAGGATGGGGCCACTGGCCCGCCTGCGCCTCCAAGCTGGGATTGCTCTAAGCATTCCCGTCAGTTACTTCGCCCACCTCGGGCCCGGGCATCGCGGCCCGGGCCTGAGGTGCGTTAAGGCGGGTGGAACGGGGCCGCCGCGGCAGCGGGCTCCGGCCCGATACGATGGCACAGTGACAGAACCACATTCCACTCCCGGCACCGGATCGCGGCAGAACAACGGGGAAGCCGCGGCCGCACCCGTCAAGCCGTTGCTCGGAGCCGCCGACATCCGCAGGCTCGCGGCCGAACTGGACGTGCGTCCGACCAAGACCCTCGGCCAAAACTTTGTGATCGACGGCAACACCATCCGCAGGATCGTGGCCACGGCCGACGTTGTTCCCGGCGAGACGGTGCTGGAGGTTGGTCCCGGC
The DNA here is from genome assembly GCF_053607305.1 of Arthrobacter sp. NPDC055138. Classification (NCBI taxonomy): domain Bacteria; kingdom Bacillati; phylum Actinomycetota; class Actinomycetes; order Micrococcales; family Micrococcaceae; genus Arthrobacter; species Arthrobacter sp. NPDC055138. The sequence goes on along the minus strand of NZ_JBSGTH010000006.1, from coordinate 312,172 downwards.
CTCGGCTCACTCACGCTGGGGCTGCTGGATGCCGCCGGGCATGTGGTCGCCGTCGAGATCGATCCCAAGCTTGCCGCCCGTCTGGAGCAGACAGCTTCCGAATGGCGTCCCGATGCAGCCGGCCGGCTGGACGTGGTGCTGGCGGACGCCTTGCAGGTCACCGAGCTGCCGAAGGCTCCGGACGCGCTGGTCGCGAACCTGCCCTACAATGTCGCCGTGCCCGTGGTCCTGCACCTGCTGGAGCACTTCCCGTCGCTGCGGCACGGCTTGGTCATGGTCCAGGACGAGGTGGCCGACCGGCTGGCCGCCGATCCCGGTTCCAAGATCTACGGCGTCCCCAGCGTCAAGGCCGCGTGGTACGGCAGCATGCGCAAGGCGGGGGTGATCGGAATGAACGTTTTTTGGCCGGCACCCAAGATCGCCTCCGGCCTGGTCGAGTTCACCCGCGGCGAGCCGCCCGTGACCCGCGCCCCGCGCCGCGAGGTGTTCGCCGTCATTGATGCCGCCTTCGCGCAGCGCCGCAAGACGCTGCGGGCGGCCCTGGCCGGTTGGGCCGGCAGCGCCGCACGGGCGGAGGAAGCCCTGCGCCAGGCCAATGTGGATCCCAGCGCCCGTGGGGAAGTGCTGGACATTGCTGCCTTTGCCCGGATCGCGGAATTCAACCATCCGCTTCTCGGCTAGGAAGGTCATGGCACGATGATGAGCAGAACACGTCCGGTCCGCGTGATGGCGCCGGGAAAGATCAACGTCTCCTTCCGCGTGGGCGGCCCCCGGGCAGATGGCTATCACTCGGTGGCCAGCGTTTATTTGGCCCTCTCGCTGTACGAGGAAGTCACCGCAACGGCCCGCGACGACGAGGCCATCACGGTGAATGTGCGCAATGGGGACGGCCTGGACTTCGACCTGGAGGGCATTCCGCTGGATGCCTCCAACCTGGCGGTGCAGGCCGCGGAACTGATCCGCGAAACCTCCGGCCACCCGCAGGGTGTGCACCTGGACATCATCAAGCGGGTCCCCATTGCGGGCGGGATGGGCGGCGGTTCGGCCGACGCCGCTGCCGCCCTGGTGGCCTGCAGCGCGCTCTGGAATACCGGCTACTCGCGCGACGAACTGATCGGGCTGGCCGGCGGACTCGGCGCCGACGTGCCGTTCGCGCTGCACGGCGGAGTCGCCGTCGGGCTCGGGGTCGGGGACCGGCTGACGCCGGCGCTGGCGCGCAGCGAAATGCACTGGGTGCTGGTCCCGGCCTCGTTCGGCCTGTCGACGCCCAAGGTCTATGCCGTGGCCGACGACCTGCGCGCGCGCCGCGGCCAGGTGCCGGACGAGCCGGAGCAGGTGGAGCCGGCGGTCCTGCAGGCTATGCAGTCCGGCGACGTCCACCAATTGGCGGGTTGTTTGCACAATGACCTACAGGAGGCGGCCATCGAACTGGCGCCCGAGCTTGCCGATATCCTTGAACTGGGCCGTGCCGAAGGCGCACTGGCCGGCCTGGTTTCCGGGTCCGGCCCCACCGTGGCCTTCCTGACCGCAGGACGGCAGGAAGCCGCAGAACTGGGGCAGCGGCTCTCCGATGTCGCCGGCGTGGTTGCCCTGCCGGTCCGCGGACCGGTCCACGGCGCCCGGATCATGGCCTGACGACAGGTTCCTCCACGGGCCAGCCAACGGCCCGCCCCCCGCACTAGCTCAAAGCAACAGAAAGCAGCACCCTTGGTCCACTTGCTCGGCGCAGAAAACGTCAGCGTCTCCTTTGCCACCCGCACCATCCTGGATTCGGTGTCCCTCGGCCTGAACGAGGGCGACCGGATCGGCATGGTGGGGCGCAACGGCGACGGCAAGTCCACCCTGATGCGGCTGCTGTCGCAGCGCAGCACGCCCGACGACGGCCGGGTCACCAAGCGCGGCGACGTCAACGTGGGCTACCTGGACCAGCAGGACGTGCTCGACGGCGACCTGCCGGTCGGCGTGGCGATCGTGGGCGAGGCAGCCGAGCACGAGTGGGCCTCCAACCCGCGGATCCGCGAAATCATGGACGGTCTGGTGGGCGACGTCGACTGGCATGCCGCGGTGTCCTCGCTGTCCGGCGGGCAGCGCCGCCGGGTTGCCCTCGCCAAGCTGCTGATCGAGCCGCATGACGTGATCATGCTCGACGAGCCGACCAACCACCTCGACGTCGAGGGCGTGGCCTGGCTGGCCCGGCACCTCAAGACCAGGTGGCGCCCGAATGAGGGTGCCTTCCTGGTGGTCACCCACGACCGCTGGTTCCTGGACGAAGTGTGTACCCGGACTTGGGAAGTCCATGACGGTGTAGTGGATCCGTTCGACGGCGGTTATGCCGCCTATGTCCTGGCTCGCGCCGAACGCAACCGCACAGCCGCCGTCGTCGAAGGGAAAAGGCAGCAGCTGGTCAAGAAGGAGCTGGCCTGGCTGCGGCGCGGGGCCCCGGCCCGGACCGCGAAGCCGAAGTTCAGGATCGAAGCCGCCAATGAACTGATTGCCGATGTGCCGGAGCCCCGGGACGCGGTGGCGCTGAACAAGATGGCCACCGCTCGGCTCGGTAAAGACGTGCTGGACCTGGAACACGTCTCCTACACCCCACCGCCCAGGCCCGGTGATCGACCAAGCGAGGAACGCGAGCGCACCGGTGATCGACCGAGCGAGGAACGAGCGCGCGGAGATCTCGACGGCGGAGCCGGCCCGCTCTTCGACAACATCACCTTGCGGCTGGCGCCGGGTGAACGGCTCGGCCTGGTGGGAGTCAACGGCGCGGGCAAGACCACGTTGCTTCGGCTGCTGAACGGCGAGATCCAGCCCACAGTCGGCAAGGTCAAGCGGGGCAAGACGGTGCAGACCGCCATGCTGACCCAGGAGGTCCGCGAACTCGACGACGTCATGGATCTGCGTGTGGTGGAAGTGATCCAGCGCGAACGCCAGGTCTTCAACATTGGCGGACGCGAGGTGTCAGCCAGCCAACTGGTGGAACAGCTCGGCTTTTCCAAAGAAAAACAGTGGACGCCGGTGCGCGACCTCTCCGGCGGTGAGCGGCGGCGGCTGCAGTTGCTGCGGCTCTTGGTCGGCGAGCCCAACGTGCTGATGCTGGACGAGCCCACCAACGACTTGGATACGGACACGCTGGCCGCGGTGGAGGACGTGTTGGACGGATGGCCGGGCACGCTGGTGGTGGTCTCGCATGACCGCTACCTGCTGGAGCGGGTGACCGACCACCAAATGGCGCTGCTGGGCGACGGCAAGCTCCGCGGCCTGCCCGGGGGAGTGGACCAGTACCTCGAGCTGCGCGAGGCATCGCTCGCCGGCAAGTCCTCGCCGGCTCCGGCAAGCGGCGGCGCGGCTGTGACGGCTCCCGGCACCGTCCATAGCGAAGCCGACAAGCGCCAGGCCAAGAAGGACCTCAATCGGATTGAACGCCAGCTGGGCAAGCTGGCCCAGCAGGAGGACAAACTCAAGGAGCAGATGCACACCGCCGGCGCCAAGGCCGACGTCGATTTTTCCGGGCTGGCGGAGATGAACCGGAAGCTCCAGGAGATCGCCGGGGAGAAGGAAGGCCTGGAGCTGGAGTGGCTGGAGGTCTCCGAAATCCTCGAGTGAGCCTGACGCTCAGGACGACTTTTTGGTGTTCCCCCAAAGGCCGGCGTCGCGGATGGACTGCTGCATCTTGGTGGTGGCGGACAACAACGCCTCGCGTTCGGCATCGGACAGCGGATCGAAGACGTTCTCCCGCACAAAGGTCACGTGGCCCGGTGCAGCCTGTCGGATGGCGTTCCAGCCGGCCGAAGTCATCGAGATGTTGAAACCGCGCGCGTCGGTGGCGCAGGTGACCCGCTCCACCAGCCCGCGGGCCTCCATCCGCTTGAGCAGATGGGAGAGCCGGCTGCGTTCCCAGTCCAACTGCTGCGCAATGTCCCGGGCGCGCATGACGCCGTCGTCAGCCTCCGAGAGGGAAGCCAGCACCGAATACTCCACACCGGAAAGGTCGGAGTCCCGCAGGAGCTGGCGGTCCATCGCCGACTCAAATCCCCACAGCAGCTCGCGGAAGGCGCGCCAGACCTCCTGCTCGTGATCGTTCAGCCAACGGGTGTCGGAGTTCACGGTGCGCCTTTCTCTTCTTTGGTTGACAGATCAAGTTTCCCTGTTGCATGATTGACATGTCAACAAAACGATGACGTGTCAACAGTTGGGACGCGTCGGGACCAGACCTCGAAGGGGTTCATTACATGACCAAGATCGCTATCGTCACCGGCAGCACCCGTCCGGGTCGAGTCAACAAGCAGGTTGCCGACTGGGTTCTCGCCCAGGCCGCCGCTCGCACCGACGCCGAGTTCGAGGTTGTCGACATCGCCGACTTCAACCTGCCCCTGCTGGACGAAGCTTACCCGGCTGCCTACCAGAACTACCAGAACGACCACACCAAGACCTGGTCGGCCAAGATCGCCGAGTTCGATGGCTTCATCTTCGTCACCGGCGAGTACAACCACACCGTCACGCCGGCCCTGACCAACGCCCTGTCCTACCTGAACGTTGAATTCAACAACAAGGCCGCCGGTATCGTTTCCTACGGTTCCATGGGTGGCGCCCGCGCCGCCGAGCACCTGCGCAACATCCTGTCCGAGCTGCAGATTGCCCACGTGCGCAACCAGGTCATGTTCTCGCTGTTCACCGATTTCGAGAACTTCGCCGATTTCAAGCCGACCGAGCAGAATGCCGGCACCCTGGCCCCGATGATCGACCAGCTCGTCCCGTGGACCAAGGCCATGGAGTCTGTCCGCGCCGCCGCTGTAGCTGCCAACTAACCTGCGGATATCGCGGCCGCTGGCCGCTTGACGTTTCGCACAGCAGGGCGCTCTGTGCTTCCCGGAAGGGAGGCCGGGGCGCCCTGCCGCTGTTAAGCTGGTTCCCGGCCCGAGCGGGCTGACGGCCAGGGTCAACATGTTGTCGGAATCGGGAGAAGGAGGGCCTGCGTGGACGCAGGAAACACTGTGGCCGCCCGGCCCGGTAAGTTTCGCGCCCGGCAGCGGCTGCTCGACCATTTCGAACACGCAGCCTCCACAGCCGGCTTCCGCTTGGATGGAGACCAGCAGGAGGCGGCGCGTCTGCTGGCCGACGCCGGTGCCGGGCTGACGGCGAGTGCCTTGCCGCTTCCGGGAAAGCGCCGCGGGCTCTATCTGTGGGGTCCGGTGGGGCGGGGCAAGAGCTGGCTGGCCCAACGATTCTTCGACGCCGTGGACCTGCCGGATAAGAAGCGCTGGCATTTCCACGACCTGTTCCGCCAGCTGCACGCCCACCGGCGCGATGCGCAGGACCCGGCCAGCCGGCCGCCGGGTACCAGTGCCGTAGACATGGCCATCGACGTGCTGCTGCAGGACTGCACCCTGCTGGTGGTGGACGAATTCCATGTACACGATCCCGGCGACGGCCAGTTGCTGGCTAGGCTGCTGCGCGAGGTCCACCGCCGCGGCACCACGCTGGTGGCCACGTCCAACTATCCGCCCGAGCAGCTGATGCCCAGCGAAGACTTCCACGCCCTGTTCGAGCCGACCATTGCGCTGATCCGCCGAACCATGCACATCGCCTCCGTCGCCGGCCCCATGGACTATCGCACGCTGAGGCTCGGGCAGTCCCGCGGGCAGGATGACGACGGCGGTGCCCGCCTCGGGCAGTTCAGCGACGGCGCCATGGTGCTCGCCCCAGGCGGACCCAACGACCCGCGGGTCGCCGAGGCGGGTCTTGAGTGGCCGTCCGCGGCCGAGGCTCAGGAACTGCGCCCGGGGAGCCAACCGATTTCCGTTCTCCGGTGCACCGCGGATGAAGTGTGGTTCGACTTCCAAAACCTGTGCGAAGGTCCTACCGCCGCCTCCGACTATTTGGCGCTGCTGCCGCACTCCGCGCACTGGGTCATTTCCGGAGTGCCGCGCCGCGACCACATCAGCATGAACGGCTGGCAACGCTTGAGCAATATCGTGGACATCCTCTACGACGCCGATGTGCCGCTGACGCTCATCAGTGCTGAGCCGCTGGACCTGGGACCGTCAGCCAGCCGGTCCGCGGTGGACGTCTCCCGCATTGCCAGCCGGCTGCGCACCCTCGGCAGCGTGGGCGTCGCCGGCTGACTCGGCGGTGCCCCCGGCGGGCCTTCGCCGTCCGGCGTCCGGTGTCTTCGCGGTGGCTCCCGAACTCCTGCCGTAATCTGCCATTTCCCGTCGAGGGGCACTGCTAGTCTTCATTCATAATGTCAGGGGGCCGGGACAACGCCGGGCCGCATTCAAAGCAGGAGGAATTGCCGTGCGGACCGTTGCAGGTGAGCTCGGGACTGAAGTTCGCCCAACGGTACTGGTCGGCGCATCCGATGCCGCAAACCGTGACTTCCTGCGCACAGCCCTCGAAGCTGCCGGAATGACCGTGACGGATTATGCCACCGCGGCCCAGGTCTTGGATGAGCTGCAGCGAAATCCACCGGACATCCTCCTGGTGGACGCCGGCGACATGTCACTGGCAGGGATGGAAGCCGTGCGCAGGCTTTCCGACCGCCAGGCCGGGGCCCAATGGCGAGTGATGCTGATGGCCACCGAAGACGAACTGCCGCTGGTCGAACGCGGTTATGAAATGGGCGTCTCGGACTACCTGATCAAGCCGCTATCGGCATCCAACGTGGTTAACCGCGTACGTGTGACCCTCGCCAGATCGGAACACCGGCGCCGTGAGCGCAACGGTGTGGCTGTCCTCCGCGACCAAATCCGCCGCGTCTCCGAGGGTATCCGCAGCACCAACGACCCGGAAGAGATGATCACGCTCGCGCTGCGCGGGATCGGCGCGGCCTTCGAAACCGATCAGGTGTGGATCCGCACCTTGGATGACGAAAGAGTGCCGCACACCGCCGCCGAGTGGGCCAGCGACGCCGCCCACGACACCATGGACATGCCGCACCGTACCGAGGATGAGGTGCTGCAGTTGGCCTCCGCTCTCTGGACCAAGGGCAGCGTCCTCACGTCGGCCGACAATGGCAGGATCGACTTGACCGAGCACCCCGGTGTAATGGAGTGGTTTGCCACCGCGCGGGGGAAGGCGTCGATGCTGGCGCCCCTGGGACAGGGATCGAAAGCATTCGGACTGATTTGCCTCATCCGCCATGGGCAGCCTCGGGCGTGGTCCCCGGCCGAAATATCGCTGCTCCAACATGTGGCCGGAAATCTGGCCCACGGGCTCATCCAGGGTCACCTGATCACGGCGCAGCAGGAAGTCGTGGAAAAGCTCCGTGAACTGGACCAGGCAAAGTCAAACTTCGTGGCAACCGTCAACCACGAGCTCCGGACGCCGCTGACGTCAATCACCGGCTACTTGGAGCTGGTGCTGGACGGGGATGCCGGCGAAATCCCGGAGTCCGTGGCCCGGATGCTCAAGGTCGTCGGTCGGAATGCCACCCGCCTGCGTGAGCTGATTGAAGACATGCTGACCCTGTCCCGGATGGATTTCCAGAGCAGCGGATTAAAGACAGAACCGGTGGACCTGCCGCAGCTGCTGCGCATGGTGGCCACCGCCTTGGAACCAGCGGCCCAGGCCAAGAACGTCCAACTGGTGAGCGAGGGACTGGACACCCGGCTGGCCGCGGACGGCGATGCCAAAATGCTTGAGCAGGTCTTTGCCAACATCATGTCCAACGCCGTCAAGTTCACTCCCCAGGACGGGGCAGTGCGTGTCACCGTTGGCTCGGGCACTCATAACGACGACGGTGTTCCCTGCGCCATCGTTACGGTCGCCGACAGCGGGATCGGCATCCCGGACGATGATTTGCCGCAACTGTTTTCCCGTTTCTACCGCGCGTCCAACGCACACGCCATTCAAGGCACCGGCCTGGGCCTGGCAATCGTCAAGGGAATGGTGGACCAGCACCGCGGCAGCGTTTCCGTCGAATCAACCGTCGGGGTCGGCACCACATTCACCATCATCCTGCCGCTCTCGGGCGACGGTCAGCACCATGCGGCCGAATCCACCGGCGCCGTCACCGTTTCTTAAAGCACAAAGGCCGTGGCACGCATCCGAAGATACATGCCACGGCCTTGGCCGTTGAGCGGAACGTATTCCGCCCCTCAACGACTTAGTGCGGCCAGTAACCGATCATGGGCTTCAGGCTGCCGCCGTCAATCGTCTTGCTCTGGACGACGATGGAGGACGATTCGGTTGTATCCGCTGCAACAGCCGGGGCCGCAGCACCAACAACTGCCAGGACTGCAGCTACCAGAACGGATGCAGAAAATTTCTTCATCATGGTTCCTCATTCTTTCTTTATGCACAGATATGCAAATCCATACAGATGGTGGTGACACGATAAGTGTACAGAGAGCAGTACGAAGGGGCTAGTGGTGAAACGACACATTTCTCCGCTCCCAGAAGCAGGCTCTCTGAGCGAATAGGATCGGTATGAGAGTCGTGTGATGGCGCAACGCGATCGTAGGGAGCATGGAGGAAGCCGAATGGATTTGGCTGCTGGAGCAGGCGATGGTGTGTTGCTGGAATTGCGGGCACGAGAAGCGTTTGTGAAGAGGGAATACATTAGCTCTGCTGTCCTGGCGAAGCGATGCGCTGAACAGGCCGCCGAGGCCGGCGACCCCGGCACTTGGTGGCATATGACGTTCCTTGAGGCAGAAAGCTACAGGGAAAGTGGAGATCAAAAGAACTGCATCAACACCGCTCGAAGCCTGAAGCATCATTCGCTCTCCTTAGGGTCGGCCGAATTGATGTGCCGGGTACTTACGTTGGAATCAGTGTCGCTTCAGGGTATGGGCGAACTGAGGGAGGCGCTGACGACCGCTGAATCGGCCGTAAAGGTCGGTCAGGCTGCAGGTTTGCGGAATGAGATCCAGATAGGTGCTGAATCCGCCCTAGTGGCAGCACTCGCGGAGAGCGGACAAATTGACGAGGCCTGGGTGCACTGCCAGGACTTGATTCAACTCCTTAAGGTTGCCGCTGACGCACAGTTGGCCGGAAAAGGGTATTGGGCCGTCGGCAATGTGGCTTTCTTGCGGCAGGAGCCGGACATCGGGGTCTTGTATCACGGATTGGCCGCTGAGCAACTCTCGCCTTCGAATGACCTGCGGCTTTGGGCTTGGTTCAACATGAGCTCCGCGGCAATGCGCTTGTCTGCGGGCATCGCCGACCAAGAAACGGCAGACTGCATGGACCGTTCAGAGCTTGCTGGATCGATCATTGGAACCAGTGAACACGTCGGGCATCTGAATCAGTTGAACAGAGCACGATGGTTTTTCCTCACGGGCAAGCCGCAAGAAGCGGCGAAACTTCTAGGACCCATTTGCGGTCAGTCAGATTTGCCTCATCAGACTGCGGGAGAGGCAAACATGTTGCTCGCTAAAGCACTTCGCGAACAAGGCGATTGCGAAGCTGCGCTACGGCATTTGAAGGACAGCCAAGCGTACTTCAGTCAAGCAGGGGCCAAGGACCGTGCAGCTCAGGTTGCGGCGGAAATCGCAGGATTTCCTCAAGCCTCATGAATGTATTATTCGTCGTGTCATTGGGCGTGTCGTGAACAACGTTCGTTTACGCTATGAACAAATGGCGGAAGCCGTTGCGGCGTTGAAGCAGTAAGTTCTGAATTTGTTGGATGGGAGCTCAGGCTCCCTTCGAATCGTTGGGGAGCGGATGCACGTGTTAGGTCATGGCTGGCCCGAAAGGGTTATGGGAGCAGTATCTAACGACGACCCGGCTGTATGGGCCGCGTAGTCGACGCGGCCCGCGCCGCTGCTGCTGACATCAGTCGTTCCGGAGACGGCATCATCAGCGTCGACCTTCCGCGGGGCGCTGCTTTCACCGACGAAGTTGCCGTCAGTACCTCCTCACGGCTTCAGGTGCTTTCAGGCGGCCAGCCCTGCCGGGTACTCATGCGGTTGAGGGGCGTGGCTTCCATCTCGCGGATGGCACGGTCCATGCTCGGCCGGCAGACGAATGCGTCCGCGATCGCCTTGGTCGGCGAGTCACCCGTAGACCGGGTGATAGCTAATTTCGTGCTGGGCGCCGAACCCTCAGAATGCCCCGTCCGCTATTTCGACTCCGAACCGCAGGCCCTTGAGTGGCTGGAACGGGATAATGCCGCATAATCCCGACCCGCGGCTCCAGCAACTGGTCGACGGCATGGTTAGCCTGGCCGGCGGCGACCTGACCACAAGGATCGAGCCTTCGGCAGCGCGGGACGAGATCGACGCCGTGATCACCGGAGTTAACCTCCTGGCGGAGGAACTGGAGCTTAGCTACTCAGAGCTGGAGCAGCGCGTTGAAACCCGCACTGCGGAGCTGCGGCAGGCTCATCGGGATATGAGCCGCATGGCACTGACCGATGCCCTGACGGGTCTGGCCAACCGTACGGCCTTGGCCAACGAAATGGCCGCAGCCCTCGAGGATGCACGGTCCGGCCAGAGGACTCCGGCGCTGCTGCTGCTGGATCTGGATTCCTTTAAACAAGTCAACGACAGCTTCGGCCACGACGCCGGAGACCGCGTGCTGACCGTGGTGGGGAACAGGCTCCGGTCCATCGTGCGCGAAATAGACACAGTGGCGCGGCTGGGCGGGGACGAATTCGCCATCCTCTTGCCCCGGGCCACAACGGATCTCGCGCTTCAGGTCGCCAACAGGATCCTGGGGGTCCTGAACGACGATATTCGGCTCGACGAGCTGACCGTGTGGCCCCAAGCCAGTATTGGCGTACGGGTGGCCGATACAGGTCAGAGTGCACAAAGCTTGTTGCTCGACGCGGATACGGCCATGTATGAGGCGAAGAAAGATCCGCAGAATCGCATCAAGATTTTCCAGTCGCACATGCTGCAAGCGCGGCAGCTGCACAACCAAATTGCGTCCGAACTTCGAGGGGCCATAGCCACCGGGGGCTTTGAGCTGGAGTACCAGCCGGTGGTGGAGCTGAGCACCGGCTGCCCGCTCGGAGTGGAAGCACTGGTCAGGTGGAACCACCCGGTCCGGGGACGTGTCATGCCCAGCGACTTTATTCCGATGGCCGAGCAGACCGGCCTGATCATCGATCTGGGCCGGTGGACTCTTTCTGCCGCGGCGCATCAGTTTGCCGAGTGGTCGGCGGAATTGGATTTAGACCCCGGGTTCCAAATCCGGGTCAACCTCTCCGTCGCGGAACTGCAGCGGATCGACCTGGTGGATCATGTCCGCGGTGTCTTGAGGGACTCCGGGATAGCCGCTGAATCACTGGTCCTGGAAATCACCGAGACCGGCTTGGTCACCGGCGGTGAAGTTGAGACGTACTCGTTGCTGGCCCTGCGTAAGCTCGGCATCGGGATCGAAATCGATGATTTCGGCACCGGCTACTCTTCGATCAGCTACCTGCGCGAGCTGCCGGTCGACCTGGTCAAAGTCGACCGTTCCATCATTGCCACGCATTCGGCCGACGGGTCGCAGCAGGAATTCATCGCCGCGGTGCTCCAGCTCATCCGTGCTGCAGGCCTCGACGCGATTTTCGAAGGAATCGAGACGCAGGAGCAGGCCGAACAACTGCGCGATCTGGGCTGCACCGGCGGCCAAGGGTTCTATTTCAGTAAACCCGTGTCAGCGAAGCGGATCGCCCAACTGCTGCGCAGCGGCGCACGGCTCCCCGCGGCGGCAGATGAAGCGGACGGTGCCCTCACCAGCGTGGCGTCGTCGGCGCTTCCCGAATAATCCACGGCTGACTAGTTGCCTGACACCGAATGGCCGTTGGAAGGCCAGCAGTGCGAGGGCCCGTCTAGCGGGCGGCAACCGCTCACGGCCGGTCGATAGCAGCAGGCGGTCTCACCCAAACGACACCGGTCCGACGCCAAGTCGCATCGGGGTCGGAAATCGTGGCAAAATGGACACTTGTGCCGAGGAGGCAATCCTGCGCGGCACATTCCGCCCTGGTGTAATGGCAGCACCCCAGCCTTTGGAGCTGTGGAGTATAGGTTCGAATCCTATGGGCGGAACGATCACCGGCCGGTGAACGTGCGGTGTTGTGGCAGATAAGATGCCGTTAACCCCAATGTTCCGGCTACACCGGAATCAGCGCAGCGAGGAGTGCCACTTAGTGAGCCCCCAGGACGTCCACCAAAAAAACGTCAAAACAGCTTTATCGCCGGCAGCGGTCATTGTCCTGGCCGCGGGGGCGGGCACCCGTATGAAGTCCAAGAAGCCGAAGATCCTGCATGAGATCGGCGGAATTTCCATGGTGGGCCATGCCCTCGCCGCAGCCCGCGGCCTCGCACCCACGGTGCTGGCCGCCGTGGTTCGCCACGAGCGGGACCGAGTGGCGGAACACATTGCAGCACTGGACCCGGACGTCCTGATCGTTGATCAGGACGAAATTCCCGGAACAGGCCGGGCGGTGGAGGCGGCGCTGGAGGCCCTCCCGTCCGGACTGGACGGAACCGTGGTTGTTACGTATGGAGACGTTCCGCTCCTGACCAGCGACTTGCTTCGGAACCTGGTCGCCGAGCACGCCTCCGGCGGCAACGCCGTCACGGTGCTGACTGCGGTCCTCGACGATGCGGGCGGGTACGGCCGGATTGTCCGGGCCGCGGATGGCAGCGTCCAGGGGATTGTGGAACACAAGGACGCGACCGAGGATCAGCGGGCCATCCGCGAAGTTAATTCGGGTATTTATGCCTTCGATGCGGCGGTGCTTCGCGGTGCACTGTCCAAAATCACCACCGACAATGTCCAGGGCGAGAAGTACCTCACCGATGTGCTCTCGCTGGCGCGGGCCGACGGCGGGCGGGTGGCCGCCGTCGTCACCGCTGACCGGTGGCAGGTGGAGGGCGCCAACGACCGGGTTCAGCTGGCGGCCTTGGGCGCCGAGCACAACCGGCGGATCCTGCATGCTGCCATGCGCTCCGGCGTCAGCATTGTGGATCCGGCGACCACATGGGTCGATTCGACAGTGACGTTCGGGACCGACGTGACGCTGCTGCGGGGAACCCAACTGCATGGGTCCACGCATGTTGCCTCGGACGCGGTGGTGGGGCCGGACACGACGCTGAAGAACGTGACCGTGGGCGAGGGCGCCTCCGTGGTCAGGACGCACGGTTCCGACTCGGAGATCGGGCCCGGCGCCAAGGTTGGCCCCTTCACCTACCTGCGCCCCGGCACCGTTCTGGGCGAGCAGGGCAAGATCGGCGCATTCTACGAAACCAAGAACGTCACCATTGGCAAGGGCGCCAAGCTGTCCCATCTTGGCTACGCCGGAGATGCAGAAATCGGCGAGAACGCGAATATCGGCTGCGGCAACATCACTGCCAATTACGACGGCGAAAAGAAGCACCGCACCGTTATCGGCTCCAACGTGCGCACCGGATCCAACACGGTTTTCGTCGCCCCCGTGCAGGTCGGTGACGGTGCCTATTCGGGTGCCGGCGCCGTCATCCGCAAGGATGTCCCGGCCGGTGCGCTTGCGGTCAACGTTGCGCCGCAGCGAAACCTGGAAGGGTGGGTACAGAAGAACCGCCCCGGCAGCTCCTCCGCGGAAGCCGCCTCACAAACCTCCTCCACGCAATCTCCAACTGTAGAAAGTGATCCTTCATGAGCGGAATCAAGGCACAGGGCGAAAAGAGGCTGGTACTGGCTTCTGGACGTGCACATCCTGAACTGGCGCAGCAGATCGCCAAAGAGCTGGACATCGAACTGCTGCCCACCTCCGCCTACGACTTTGCAAACGGCGAGATCTACGTGCGGTTCGAGGAAAGCGTTCGCGGTACCGACGCCTTCGTCCTGCAGGCGCACCCGGCCCCGATCAACGAGTGGCTGATGGAGCACCTGATCATGGTGGACACCCTGAAGCGGGCCTCGGCGAAGCGGATCACCGTTGTGGCTCCGTTTTACCCGTATGCCCGGCAGGATAAGAAGCATCGCGGCCGCGAGCCGATTTCCGCACGCCTGGTGGCGGACATGTACAAGACAGCCGGCGCCGACCGGCTGATTTCCGTGGACCTGCACACCGCACAGATCCAGGGATTCTTCAACGGACCCGTCGACCACCTGATGGCCATTCCGCTGCTGGCCGACTATGTCCGCACCCGGGTGGATCTGGATAACGTGACGGTGGTTTCCCCCGATACCGGCCGCGTGCGCGTCGCCGAGCAGTGGGCCGAACGCCTTGGCGGGGCGCCGCTGGCCTTCGTGCACAAGTCCCGAGACGTCAACGTGCCCAACCAGGCGGTGTCCAAGCAGGTTGTGGGCCTGGTTGAGGGCCGCACCTGCGTTCTGATCGATGACATGATCGACACCGGCGGAACCATTTCCGGTGCCGTCCAGGTCCTGAAGAACGCCGGTGCCAAGGACGTGATCATCGCGGCCACTCACGCAGTCTTCTCCGATCCTGCAGCCCGCAGGCTGTCCGAAAGCGGAGCCAGGGAAGTGGTGGTCACCAACACGTTGCCGATCCCGCCGGAGAAGAACTTCAAGGAACTGACGGTCCTGTCGATCGCCCCGTTGATCGCCCGTGCGGTCCGGGAGGTCTTTGAAGACGGCTCGGTCACTAGCCTGTTTGACGGCAAGGCCGGATGACGGACGCTGCGGCCGGCTGAGCTCCACTCGGCCAGCAAGGCTCTCTGGTTGGGGCCGACGATGGGAAGCCTGCAGTGATTTGGGCCAGCCCGTGCCATCGTCGGCCCCTATGCCATGTCTCGGCTGCCCACGGCCTGCAGGCCTGGATCGAACCCAGACGAACCCAGATCGCCGCCGTGATTTTTTGATGCGAGATCCCGGCTGGTAAAGTTGAGCCATTGCCTAGGCGAGGGAGAGCCGGAACCGACTCTCCGTTATCGACGGTGGCTAGCAGCTTCGCTTCTCTGCACTGGTTTCGGTGCGGCGGGTCGGTCTCTAGGCACCCGCCCTGAACCATCCAGCACAAGGAGAACACCATGTCCGAGCAGAAGCTCGCAGCAGAAGTACGCAACGAATTCGGTAAGGGTGCTGCACGTCGTGCCCGCCGCAACGCCCAGATCCCCGCCGTCATCTACGGCCACGGCGCCGAGCCGCTGCACGTCCTGCTGCCGCAGAAGGCCACCACGCTGGCACTACGGACCTCCAACGCCTTGCTCACCCTGGATGTTGATGGGGAAGAGCACCTGGCCCTGGCCAAGGACATCCAGCGCGATCCGATCGCCCAGATCATCGAGCACGTTGACCTGCTGACCGTCCGCAAGGGCGAGAAGGTGCACGTGGATGTCAACATCCATGTTGCCGGCGAAGTTGCCGCCGGTGCTGTCTTCGATCTGGAAGAGTTCACCGTCCTGGTCGAAGCCGATGCGACCGCCCTGCCGGAGACCCTGACCATCAACGTTGAAGGCCGCGAGGTCGGCGAGCACGTGCACGCCACCGAGATCGAACTGCCTGCCGGCGTGAGCCTGCTGATTCCGGAAGACACCGTGATCGCTACGGTCTCCGCGCCGGCTGTGGCCGAGCCTGAAGCCGAGACGGCCGAAGCCGCAGCACCGTCCGCCGAAACCCCGGCTGAGTAACAACGCTTCGTCGAAGCCCCCGGTGACTGCTTTCCGCATTCGCCGGGGGCTTTGGTCTATCCCTAGGAAATTCGTTAATCTCCGCCACCGACCAAGGAGCACCTTCCCCGTGAGCAGCGACACCTGGCTGATAATCGGTCTGGGAAACCCCGGCCCAGGATACAGCGGCAACCGGCACAACGTCGGCCAGATGGCCCTCGATGAGCTGGCTGCTCGGACCGGCGGTTCATTCAAGTCGCACAAGACCCACTCACAGATTCTGGAAGGGCGTCTGGGTATTGGAGGGCCCCGGGTGGTGCTGGCCAAGCCGCTGACGTTTATGAACCTGTCAGGAGGACCGACGGCGGCGCTGTGCAACTTCTTCTCGATCGCACCGGACCATGTGGTGGCCTTACATGACGAGATCGACATCCCCTTCAACACGATCAAACTAAAGATCGGCGGGGGAGAAGGCGGTCACAACGGCCTTCGCGACATGTCCAAAGCACTCGGCACGAAGGACTACTACCGGGTGCGCATTGGTGTGGGGCGCCCGCCTGGGCGGATGGAAACAGCAGACCATGTGCTGCGCGATTTCTCGACGGCGGAAAAGAAAGAGCTGCCGTTCCTTGTGGACGACGCCGCAGATGCTGCCGAACTTCTCCTCCGCGAGGGCCTGCTGGCTGCGCAGCAAAAATTCCACGGCACCGCCTAGCAGGACTGAGCCCACCGGCGTCACAGACTCGTCGATTGGATCGTTTCAGCTTGATTGCCTAGAATCGAAGTAGCCATAAAGGCTCCTTGATCGGGGGTCGACGATGGGCGGCTTATGAGACTGGGCCACCCCCATCCCATCGTCGGCCCCTTTCCAGTGCCCGCGGCCAGCCTGAAACAGCGCATTCCAAAGTGCCGCCGGGTGGGCTGTACCGGCAGCGAACGCGGTGCATCCCACCGGCATATCCGCTGAGACATGAGGTCTTGGCAGGAGCCTGCTGGCGATTTCGTGTGGTCAATGTACCGCCGTTGCCCCGAAAAATTGGCCCTGTTGAGATTCGCGTTTTGCAGGTACGCTAAGCAACAGCCAGCAGGGAGGCTCATCGAGCGGGGGCCTGCGGCTGTATTTAGACACTGTGGATCCGGACTGGGGGGTTCGGGTTGAGCATTAACGGTTTCTTGGGGGGACCGGAATGACCCAGCTTACTTTGTCGTGGCCTTTCTCCGGCCGCACAGTTCAGATCGAGGCTCTTGAGTCGGTCCTGTCTGGTCCCGGCCGGCGGGGCATCGTGGTGGTCGGTGAAGCTGGGGTGGGGAAGACTGCACTGATCCAGCATGTCCTCAGGCGTGCTGGAGGCCAGGCGCATGTTGTGCATCTGCGCGGTTCTGCTTCGCTCGAAGGCACGTCCTACGGCGCATTCAACGTACTCCTCAGCCGGCACCAAGCCGAGTTGGCGCATCCGTTGCGGATCCTCGGCGGCATCTCAGATGCGATCCGGACGGAGGCGGCCGGCCTGCCCGTCATCATGTTCGTGGATAACGCTGAATCTCTGGACAGCCGTTCTGCCCTGACCGTCGCCCAGCTGGCCGCAGCGGGCATCGTGACACCGGTGGTCGCGGTACGCGACCTGACCCAAGCCCCGGAGCTGATGCGCATGTGGACCGACGGCGCGCTGGAACGGTTTGATCTGGAAGGGTTGTCACTCGAGGAATCTCGGGACATGCTCGCCGAGGCCCTTGAGGGCCCCCCGTCGGAGACCGTTGTCCAGCAATTATGGGGAACGTCGCGTGGGAATCCCCTGCTCCTTCAAGCGCTGGCTGGGGAGCAACGCGACGCTGGCCATCTGTTGCAACGCGATGGCGTGTGGGTTTGCCGTGATGATCTGATAGAACATGGCGGCCGAATTGCCGAAGCCGTTGATCTTGGTCTGGGACATCTCACCGCGGCCCAGCGTTCCCTGCTGGAAGTATGCGCGTTGGTAGAGGAACTGCCGCTGTGGGTGGCTACTGGATTGGCAGGACGGGATGAAGTGGACCAACTGGAGTCCCATCAGTTGGTCAGCATCAGGTTGGCCGACGGGCCCGTTCTGACGTTGGGTAGTCGGTTCCTCAGCGAGGTGGTCCGCGACAACGTGCCTCCCGGCCGGGCCAACAGGCTGCGTGAGCGACTCGAGGCAATCACCGAGGCCACGGACTTGACGCCGAACGGCAGGCTCGCTCACACCTTGTGGCGAATTGACTGCCGGCAGGAGACGGACCACAGGCTTGCCCTGGAGAGCGCCCGATTCGCGAACCGGTCAGGGAGTTACGAGACATGCCTGCGGATTCTCGACTCCCTGGGGGACCGGCGCCGGGACCCGGAAGTCGCCCTGGTTCAGCTGGTTGCGCTGGTAGGTTCGGGGCAGCAATGCCAGGCCCGTCAGTTGCTTGAATCGCTGGAGGCCGAGGACTTGGACCTCAATTCACGTGTTGATCTGGACCTTGTCACGGCGCAACTAGCCGGGATCAGCGGAGAATATGAATCCGCCCACCGGGCCATTGCTGCTGCACGCGCCAAGATAGGGAGCGACCAAGACATCGCCGTCAACGCGGAACTTCGCCTCCGAATCGAGCTGGCAGCGGCTGAGCTGTTGGCCCAAGATGGTCACCATGCGTCATCCATACCCGGATTGGAGCAGGTCCGACAGGATCTGCCAAGCAACGGCGCGGAACAATCACTGCGTGCGAACTGCCTCCTCGCCGAGGCCATGGCAGTGGCCGGCAGGAACGAGGACGGGTTACGGCTCGCCCAGACACTGATGGAGCGACTCAAGCGGGAGGGGCATCCCGCAGACCAGCTGGAATCAGCGGCCAGGGGCCTGTCCGTGGTCCGCCTTACTGCCAGGGACTGGCATGGCCACGACACCGCTTCGGCGGTCGATCAGTCTCCCGAGGCTGCAGAGAGGCGAACCCTCAGCGCAACTCCAAGCGTGGCGGAAGGCGTCATGGACGTCCATTGCGGCCGCGCGGCTCAGGCTTTGAAAACGCTCCGACCCCTTGTCAGTCAGTTGCGCCAGTTCGATCCTGACGGTCTGGTCGGTATCGCTTCGGCCGCGGCCGCTTACGCGAGTTGCTTGTGCGGCGATTTAGAAGGGGGCCGTGAGTATCTTCGCCAGGCTCAGGAATGCCGGACCATTCACAGCAGGGCTGCTTGGATCTTCGACTGCGACAGGGACTACTTTTTGGCCATGGCAGCGGCCACCTTCTCATCGAAAGAGTTGGCCTCTGCGAAGCTGCTGGAACAGGCCGATCAGCACCGTGTACGAGGAGCGCTGACGGCTGAACTGTTTGCCATCAGCGGTGCGGTCCGCCTCGGCGACTCCGCTGCAGCGGAGGAACTGGCCATTAAGGCTTCTGTTGTCCAAGGTGCATTCGCCCGGCTCTGCGAGCACTATGGCAAAGGGCTCGCGGGCGGGGACCCTGAACAACTCCTGTTGGCTGCCGAGCATGCCCACCTGATCGGGAATGACCTTTTTGCCCTCGATGCTGCCTTGGCTGCAGTCGCGCTGGCTGAGGATGCCGAGGACGGGGCGAGAACCGCAGCGGCAAGGGCCCGTACCCAGCAGTACCGCGCGCTGTTGGGGCCGGTCGGTGTGCAGGGTGAATCACACAGCCCGCTTACCGAGAAGGAAACGGATATCGCCTTGCGCGCGGTCGGCGGCCTGACGAACCGACAGATCGCCGACGAACTAGTCGTGTCCGTCCGGACCATCGAGAGCCATCTGTACCAGATTTACGCCAAGCTGCATGTCCGTGGCAGGTCGGAGCTTTCGGATGTGCTCGAGGTGTCCTCCAGATGAACCCCTTCGGCGCGGGGGACGAGCCGTTTATCGGCCGAGCTGTCTTACGGAAGGATGTCAAGGGGAGCCTGAACTCAGTCGTGGTGCATGGCGCGGTGATCGTGGCCGATGCCGGGATGGGGAAGTCCGCGCTTGTCCGCCGCGTTCTGCGGAACCCGGTGGATGGAACTCTGCCCCTCTGGATCCACGGGTCCCCGGTGCTTAGCGCTGTTCCGTTCGGTGCCATGGCGCCGCATGTGTCCCTCGAGTCCTCTGCGGACGCCCTGTCCGCGCTCACCGTCCTGCGCGGCTTCCGCGAGTTTCTGGAGGCCGACCAAACGGACCAAGAGGTCCGGCCGGTGGTGGTTGTTGATGACGCGCAGTATCTCGACGAGGACTCCGCCTTGCTCTTGGCCCAGCTGGCCGCAGCCAAGGAAGTGCGGCTTGTGGTGCTCACGCGGTCGATGACGGCGTTACCGCAAGACTTGCTTGCGTTGAGTAAAGACGGATTGCTGCGCCGGGTCGACCTTCCGCCGATGACGGCCGCTGAGGCGCACAGGTTGTGCGCCGCTCATCTGGGAGGCGATGTGCTGCCGTCCGCAGGGCGTTATTTCCACGCCGCGGCGCGGGGCAATCCCATGCTCGTGAAACTGCTTGTTGACCGAAGTCGAGGCGTTGGCCACTTGATACATCACAATGGGGTCTGGGTGCTGTCGGGAGCACCGCCCAAGCCCGGCCGCCTGATTGGTGATCTGGTGCAGGCACAGCTGTCCAGCCGGACTGTATCGGAACGCGTGCTGCTGGAAACCGTTGGCCTGGGTGAACCCGTGCCGCTTTCGGCTCTGCTAGCCCTAGGGGACTCGTCAGCAGTGGACGCCCTGGAAGATGACGGACTGATCACGCATGAAGACTGCCCGACTGGCCTCACTCGGTTGACGCAGCCCATGGTCGGCGCGGTCATTCGCGAAACGGTACCAATAGGGCGCCGCATGGCGCTGCGGAACGCACTAATCCACGTCTTGTACCCGGCGGATGAACCCGCCGGAAGTATCCTCCGCTGGGTAGAGTGGGCGCTGGACTGCGGTAGCAGCGTGTCCTCAAACGGGTTGCTGCGCGCGGCAGCGGAGGCCAACCAACGATGCGATCCGGACTTTGCCATTCGGGCTGCCACGAAGGTAACGGACCCGCAGCTGACGGTGGAGGCGAGAGTGGAACTTGCCTGCGCAAAGATGCTCCGAAATGAACCCGACGCTTCGGAGGAACTACTGGGCGGCCTCATATCTGCTGCGCCGAGCCTGAAAGCGGCCGAAGCTGCGGCATGGACGTCGGCCCGTTTTGCCTATGCAGCCAAAAAACCGGGATGTTGGGTAGGCAATTACGCCGTGGAATGGCGAGCAGTCATAGAACGCATTGCCGAGGAGCCGGGAGCCGATGCCAGCGCCGAGCAACTAGACGGTGCGCGGCTCAGCAATAAATTGTTGGAGTGCTACGCGCTGAACTGTGAAGGCCTCTACTCGAGCTCGCTGGCGAAATTGGCGGGCGTGACCGAGGACCATGACAAAGCACCGGTCAATAGAATGTTGGAACTGGCCTTGGTGGCCGAGGCTCTGGGGTTCACGGGAAAAATTGAGTCAGGAATTCAAGCCAGTAACGAAGCCATGCAGTTGCTAGCCGAAGGCGGACACGCCACGGAGGTTCACAGTGGACTGGTACTGCGCAGGCACCTCGAACTGTTGATTTTGGGGGGCCGATGGGAACAGATCGAAGACGTCTTCGCCTCGTATCCGTTCACCGAACCATGGGCATGGAATAACTTTGGCGGCACGATCGGTCTGACTGAGGCAAGAGTATTGTGCCGTCAGGGCCGGTTTGAGCAGGCTCTGCCACAGATCGGCATGAGTATCGAAGCGCTGCACCAAAATGATATGGAACAGCTGTTGCCTCTGGCACTCGGGCTGGGAGCCTATGCCGCGGCAGTCTGCGGCGAAAGGGAACTGGCAGAACAGTACAGCGCCGAACTCGAGGGGGCCCGTGCAGCAGGTCATGCCCATACGATGATGCTGGGGCGCTGTTACGGAGTGGCCGCGCGGGCGGCCATGGACGAAAAATCCGCGGAACTCATGGGATTGGCGGACCGGGTGGCAGACCAAGGCATGGCCGCCGTCGAAATGCACGCCCTGGAGCTGGGCTTGCACTTAGGATTCCCCGACCTACTGCGCCGCCTTGTCGACACTCCGCCCGATGATGAGGGGACAGACCGCCGGATTCTGGCCCAGATAGCGAAAGCCCACGTCGACGGAGACCTGGAAGCCATGGCATTCGCTGCAGCCAATGCCAAGGACGCCGGCTTCACACTGATGGCAGCCGCTTGCCTGGACCAGGCCCTCGTGTGTGCCCAGGACCTTCCCCGCCATCCGAGGCTCGCGAAGCTGCGCCGGGAAATCGTTGCGACCAGACAGGAACTGTCGGAGGTCACGAAGCCGGTCCCGGCCAAGGCCGCAGGAGCGCTGCCGGAGCTGACCCGCAGGGAGTCGGCCATCGCAGCACTGGTGCTCAGCGGCGCTTCGAACAAGGAAATCGCCAGCGAACTCGCTGTCTCCACTCGAACGGTTGAAGGCCACCTCTACCGCATGTTTTCGAAGCTGGGAATCAGCCGGCGGGAAGAACTTCCCAAACTGATCGGCAAGTAAGAGCAGTCTGGCGACGGGCTGCTCAGCGTCCGGCTTGTTCTGTCCGGACGCTCGGTATTTTGGTGAATCGTACTTCCGAGTACCCGTCCGCGGGTACTGAGTGGGAGCCGCCAGCTGGCCAAAAGACTTCGGGAAAAACCCAGTGGTCAGTACTCGTGAGCGCCCCTGACCGGATCCGTAGGCTTCAGGACACGAAGAACTTCTCAAACGGTTTTGCTGTTTGTTGGGGTTTTGCTGGGGGTTCAGTTGGGGTTCGAAATGATAGATCTACTTTCCGTGGGAACAGTGCGGCCCGGCCGCTCTCTCATCTTTAACCGCGCGTGTTCTGCCGGCCTGTTGGGTCACCCCGCCGCCGGGAGCACGCGGAACGCCCTGCCTACGGCTGCACAGTTGCAGCCGCACCGAGCCAGGGCCCCTTATACGGAGCCGGCGGCGCATGGGCTTGAGTTTGAAGCCCTGCCCCCAGCCGCCGCCGGCTCCTTCCCATTCCAGACCGGGATGCCGCCCCGGTTCCAGATCTCGACGCTCAGGCTGAGGGAGAACCGTTGTGCATAGTCCTACGACCCTGACCCGCGAATTTGGCTTTCGTATAGCCGTCCCCCGACCGCAGAAAAACGCTGCGGTTCATTCAGGAGTCCCGTGGCGCCGCCGCTACCTGCTGATGCTCCGGCTCACTGACGGCTTACTGATCGCCGCGACGATGGTCGCTTCGACTATCTGGCTGGACGCGGTCCCGGAAGAGCCGACGACTAGGACCTTCCTCGGCCATCCAGCTGCTGCGATGTTCATCGCCGTGGTTTGGTTCGGCATGACCAGCTTGATGCGAACCAGGGACCCCAGATTGATAGGTGTCGGCGCAGGGGAATACAAGCGGGTCGTCGACGCCAGCGCAGCGACCTTTGGGCTGGTGGCTGTTTGCTACGTTTTCCTGGACTCGCCCGGCCCGAGGGGATTCTTCTTCCTGACTTGGCCCGCGGGGCTGGTCTTGCTGCTGGCAGGACGTTGGGCCTGGCGCAACTGGCTCAACTATCAGAGCCGTTTCGGGCACTACCTGTCCAAGGTCATCGTGATGGGCAACCGCCACGACGTACGGTACGTGGTGGCGCAAATCGCTCGGAAATCGGGTGCTGCCTACGACGTCGTCGGTGTGGCTTTGGAAGGAAAATTGAAGTTCCCGGCCCTGCAGGTTGGTAAGAACGCTGTGCCCGTCGTGGGGAATTTGGATTCGATACAGGACGCCGTGGCTGCCAGTGGCGCCGACGCTGTCATAGTCGCCGGACAGTTGCACCGAGGGAATGGGTACATTCAGCGGCTCAGCTGGGAGCTGGAGAAGACCTCCACCGAACTTGTGGTCGCCTCGGCCCTAACGAACGTTGCCGGTCCGCGCATTCGTGTCCGGCCGGTTGAAGGCCTGCCGTTGATGCATGTTGAACTCCCGTCGTTCACGGGAGGTCGGCACGTTGTCAAACGCTGCCTCGATGTGCTCGGCTCCCTCAGCGCCCTGATCCTTCTGTCCCCGCTCATAGCCATGCTGGTGGTCGCCGTGAAGTTGGACAGCCGCGGCCCGGGGTTCTTCGTCCAGGAGCGTGTGGGCAAGGGCGGGCAGACGTTCCGGATGTACAAGCTGCGCTCGATGGTGGACAGCGCAGAAGACGAACTTGCACAACTCAAGCATTTGAACGAAGGCAACTCAGTCCTCTTCAAGCTTCGGGATGACCCCAGAGTCACCAGGGTTGGCCGCTGGATCCGGAAGTACTCGCTGGACGAACTGCCGCAGCTTTACAACGTTTTGCGTGGGGACATGTCCTTGGTAGGCCCGCGCCCGCCTTTGCACGATGAAGTCAGCAAATACGAAACCCATACCCACCGGCGCCTCTTCATCAAGCCCGGATGTACCGGACTGTGGCAGATCAACGGACGTTCTGATCTGGACTGGGAGGAGAGTGTCCGGCTCGACCTCTATTACGTGGAGAACT
Source organism: Arthrobacter sp. NPDC055138 (assembly GCF_053607305.1). NCBI lineage: Bacteria > Bacillati > Actinomycetota > Actinomycetes > Micrococcales > Micrococcaceae > Arthrobacter > Arthrobacter sp. NPDC055138. Next base: position 288,206 of record NZ_JBSGTH010000006.1, on the reverse strand, counting down.
GGTCGGTCCTAGGGGACCTCATCATCATGTGGCGCACAGTGAAAGTCATGCTGAATCCAGTGGGGGCCTACTGATGAAACGAAGCGGGGGGATCATGGCCGCCGCGGCACTGCTCGCCGTGCTGACCTCGTGTTCTAATGGCGCGGCCGTGGCTGACCCGCAACCGGCACCTCAAGTAGGGGTCGCCTCGGCGGCATCATTCGATGACCCTAGGCCACAACCGGAAGCAGGGGAGCCTGAAGGCCCGATCGGTGGCCCAGCGTACGAGGCACGGAAGCCCGGATTCGTCATGGTGAATCGCGGGAAGGACGGGAAGCAGAAGAGAATTGCGGTGTCGGCCGCCCGTTTCAACGGCGAAGCGAAGTACGACGACGGGGTGACCGTCTCCACCGGCGGCTTCAGCGAGGGGGTAGTCACCGAAGAGGGCTCCGGGGCGATGACGGGGGCAACGTACGTTCTCTTCACGGTGGGGGTGCGGAACGGATCGGAAGCCACGCTGGATCTATCAGCGGTAGTACCCACCATGGCCTACGGGCCCGATCAGGTGCCCGCAGCGCCGCTTTACACCGGCGTCCCGGCGGCGGATCTGGTGGGCACAGTGCCTGCCGGAGGCTCGGCGAAAGGAACGTACGCCTTCTTGCTCCCGGCTGATGCAACGAGGACGGCGCTGTACTTGGATATCAACGGCACACATGCTCCGGTCGTCTTCACGGGCGACCTGCCGTGAGCGCGCGGCGGATCCCGGCGTCCCTGACCGGCGCCTTATGGGCGCTGGGCGCGCAGGGCAGTCAGGCGGTCGGCAGCTTCCTCATCATGGCGCTCGCGGCCAGGACGTTGGAGATCGAAGAGCTGGGCAAATTGGGCGTGCTCTACGGTGTGCTGGTGCTCTGCGCGGCGACGACCAGCGGTTTTGTTGGAGACTCCCTTACCGTGCTGGACCGCTCGGACAGATGGCTCCGGGCCGGCATGCAGCTCTGGCTGCTGACGTTGAGCTGTGCCTGCGGCGTCCTTGTGCCGACTGTTAGCTTGACCGTCGGCTTCGTGTCCGGGATAGAAGCGCTCCTGCTCGGTCTGGCCGTAGCGGCCTACCTGATCGAGGATGTGCTGCGCCGACTGCTGATGGCGCATCTAGGCTTCGCACGCATTGTCGTTATGGATCTGTCTGTCACGTGCGTCGCACTGTCAATAGTGTGGCTGCAGAATCTGAATGGGCTTCCGTCACTGGCCGGATACCTGGCAGCGATCGCCTGCGGACAAACCGCGGGAATAATTGTCGGAGCGGTACTGGTACCTAGGACCGACCGCTACCTGGTGCGGTTCAGGGGTGCGGATTGGAAAGCCGTGGCTGCATACGGATCCTGGCGAGCGGCCCAGCAGATGCTTCGACCGGGCCTGATGACGGCCATGCGGCTGGCGCTGATGATCTTGGTGACGCTCGCCGCGACAGGCCAGCTGGAGATTGCGCGCATTTATGCGGCACCCGCCATGCTCTTTGTCGGCGGGATCTCTTCGTACCTCTTCGCGGCCTACGCCAAAAACAGGGCCTCCACGGTTGCTGCGCTGCTGGCGCAGGCAGACCGTGCCTTGCTCGTCGTGTTGGGCATTACGGCCACAGGCGCGGCAGTAGCGTTGTGGGCGCTACCGGTTGCCGGACCGTTGGCAACCGGCCAGACACCCGATTTCCTCGCAGTCGCCGGCTGGCTGGCCTATGCCGCCTCGGTGGCCGTCGTCTCTCCGTACGGGGCATTGGCTGCGATCAAGGGGAGCGCCAAGCGTGTTTTTGCGCTGAGGCTGGCTGACACGCTGGTGTCGCTGGCCGGTGTCGTCCTTATTTTGCACTTGACCGGAAACTTCGCGCTTGCGCCGTGGGCGGCAGCACTGGGTTCCGGACTCGGCGGTACCTCCATTCGACTTTTTCTGCTGATTCCCCTGAAGCGGGACGAGATGCAGAATGCCCATCACAGTGCACCGTACGAAAGGCAGTCGGATACGCATGTCTAAATCCACACCGACCTTCGACTCCCACCAAGGCACCTCGGAAGCCCGGGGACGTATCTGGCGCGGCCAGGTGCTCCTGATCGCGGCGGTGCTGCTAGCCAGCTTGTTCGCCGCTGCCCCAACCCATGCTGCGGAAACAACGCAGGAAGGCACAGTCCTGCCACAGACGGTGAGTGCGGACGTTCTGCCCTCTCCTCAAATCAACGGGGTCGTCTGGAGCACTGCGGTGAATGGGAACACGGCATACGCCGTGGGCAGCTTCACTCGTGCACGGCCCTCCGGAGTCGCGGCCGGAGGCGCTGGCGAGGTCCTCCGGAATAACGCCATGGCGTTTGAGATCAGCACCGGAAAGATCCTTCCGTGGAATCCGAATCTCAACGCCCAGGGTAAAGATGTGGAGATTAGCCCGGACAAGACACAACTCTTTGTCGGCGGTGACTTCAGCGCCGTGGGAGGCCAGCCGCGCAGCAAGATTGCGGCATTCGATCTCGGCACAGGGGCGCTCCAAAGCTTCGGCACAAGCATCAGCGGTCAGGTGGAGACCATTTCCGTCACCGGGAACACTGTCTACCTCGGTGGCTCCTTCGGCACCGCGGGAGGCCAGCCCCGGCAGAATGTGGCCGCCTTCAACCGTGCCAACGGCGCGCTCCTCCCGTGGGCTCCTGCCGTGGACAGTATCGTTCACGGTGTTATCGCCGCGGCCGACAACAGCCGGGTAGTCATCGGGGGCCGGTTCCAACAGCTCAATGGCGAGCGCAAAATCGGCATCGGGGCCGTGCACGGGATCACGGGGGCGTCCCTGCCCTGGAGCAGCACTCCGATTCCGCAGACCCGGGGTGCCGATACTTCTTGGGTGACCCAGCTGATCGAAAAAGACGGCGTCGTTTATGCCGGGGCCAATGGGATGGGCGGACACTGGTTTGACGGCCGGTTCGCAGCCGACTTCAAGACCGGCGACCTGATCTGGATGGACAATTGCTACGGCTCCACCTCTGATATAGCGGTGATGGGCCAGATCATGTACAGCGTCTCGCACGCACATGATTGTTCCTCGCTGGGCGAGTTTCCGGAGGAGGATCCGCAGGTTTGGAAGCGGGCGCTCGCGGAAACCACCTTTGCTACCGGAACGGACCAAGCACCGCCGGGCAGCAACAGCACATATTCCGGACAGCCTGTTCCCACGTTGCTCCATTGGTATCCCGCTCTTAACACCGGCTTCTTCACCGGCCAATACCAAGGCGGGTGGGCACTGGCCAATAACGACACCTACCTCGTGGCCGGCGGAGAATTCACGTCGGTGAACGGAATGGCACAACAGGGGCTGGCCGTTTTTGCTTCCCGCACCGTCGCACCGAACAAGATGCGGCCGGAGTACACCGCCGATCTCAAACCGACGACCGTGTCGCTTTCGGCCGGATCGGTGCGCGTCGCCTGGCCCACCACCTGGGACTACGACGACTCAACCCTCACCTATGAAGTCCTCCGGGACAATAGCCTGACGGCAATAGCCGTCCTCAACGAACCCTCCATCTGGTGGAAAAAGAAGTCCGTCGGCTTCGTCGACACCGGACGAACGCCGGGTGCCACGCACACGTATCGGATCAGGGTCAAGGACCCCTCCGGCAATGAGTACATCGGTCCACGGTCCGCGCCGGTGACGGTTGCCGCCACGGCCCCCAACGCTTACGGCGATGCCATCAAGGCTGACGGCGCCTCGACCTACTATCCGCTGAACGAGTCCTCGGGCACCGTTGCCTTCGACCATGCCGGGTTTAATGACGGCGATGCCGGTGCCGGGGTGGCACGCTCCATCGAAGGCGCGGTACCGGGCAACACCGCCGCGAGCTTCAGTGGCGCCGCCACGGCAACGATTGCCACGAGGAACTTTGCCGAGGCACCTGACACTTTCTCGGTGGAAACCTGGTTTCAGACCACTTCAACCAGCGGCGGCAAGATCGTGGGCTACGGCAATACGCGGACCGGCGACTCGGGCAGCTATGACCGTCACGTTTGGATGGATAATTCCGGCAGGCTGTGGTTCGGAACGTGGCTTGGTTACGCCGCCACGGTCAACTCTTCGAAGAGCTACAACGACGGCCAGTGGCATCAGCTGACTGCCACCTTGGGATCCAAAGGGATGTCCCTCTACGTCGATGGCGTGCGCGTCGCCGAGCGTTCGGACGTGACATCGGGCCAGAAATACGGCGGCTACTGGCGGCTCGGCGGCGACAATCTTAATGGCTGGCCGAATCAGCCGAGCTCGAGCCGCTTCACCGGCAACCTCGACGAAGTCGCGATCTACCCGGCTGCGCTCGACCGCCTGACCGTTGCCGACCATTATCAGGCCAGCGGGCGAACACCGGATATTGCACCGGTGCCAACAGATGGATATGGCGCGGCAGTCTTCCGGGACGATCCTGCACTGTACTGGCGGCTGGAGGACGCCGGCGGACCGACCGCCGCCGACACGAGCCTGTCCGCTAACGCGGCCAACGTTCTGGGCGGAGTGACGGCGGGAGTGCCAGGTGCCATGACCGGCCCGGGCGGCAAAGCCTTCACCTTCGACGGCTCCAGCGGGATGGCCGCGGCCAGCAACTCTGTCAGCAACCCCAGGGTCTATTCCACTGAGGCGTGGTTCAAGACGAGCACCGTCAGCGGCGGCAAGATCATCGGCTTCGGCAACTCGAACAGCGGGCTTTCCAACAGCTACGACCGTCACGTGTATATGCGCAATGACGGAAAACTGACCTTCGGCACCTATACGGGGGTGATCAACACCACCACAACTGAACTGCCGTACAACGACAACAAGTGGCATCACGTGGTGGCGACCCAGTCCGAGGCGGGGATGAAGCTCTACGTGGACGGCATGCTCGCCGGCACACATCCGCAGACCGCAGCCGAACCTTATTCGGGGTACTGGCGCATCGGCGGGGACCGCGTCTGGGACGGCGCCTCCAGCGGCTATTTCGCGGGGACCATTGATGAAGCGGCCGTTTATACGACTGCCCTGACGTTGGAACAGGTTCAGGCGCACTACGCCTTCGGCGGGACCCTGAACAAGGCCCCGGTCGCAGACTTCAGCACCGTCATCGACGGCAAGAATGCCGTCCTTGACGCGCGGGCCTCGACCGATGCAGACGGCCAAATCGTCACTTACCAATGGGACTTCGGCGACGGCACGACGGGCGAAGGGGCAGGCATCCAGCACCTCTATACCGAGGTAGGAACCTACACTGTCACCCTGACCGTCACGGACGACGGCGGCGCCACTGCAAGCAAGCAATTGGCAGTGACCACGGCCCGCCCGAATCAGGCTCCGACGGCGTCGCTGACCAGCACTGCCACCGGGCTGCGGGTCACCTTCGATGCCGCCGAGTCGGCGGATACCGACGGTACGATAGCCAGCTATGCGTGGGACTTCGGTGACGGCGGCACGGGTACGGGCGTTAATCCCTCCCACCGGTACACGGCCGACGGCGAATACCCGGTCACCCTGACTGTCACAGACAATGACGGAGCTTCGGCTGCTGCCACCGTTCAACTGGTGGTGGTTAATACCGAGCCGTCCGCTGCGTTCAGCTTCAGCACCGATGCACTGGACGCGGCCTTCGATGCGGGGGCATCGGAGGATCCTGACGGGGAAGTCTCCGGGTATGCCTGGGTCTTCGGCGACGGCAGCGCAGGCAGCGGCACGACCGTCTCGCACCGCTATGCGAAAGCCGGCACTTACGATGTTGTGCTGACCGTGACCGACGACCTGGGAGCCAGCAGCACGCTGACCCAGAGCGTGACGGTCAAGGCGCTCGAGGGGCCCGGCGCCGTCTTCAGCAAGGAGGTCACCGGCAGGTACCTGGAGCTGGATGCATCCGGCTCCAGCTCGCCCAACGGCACCGTGACCGGCTACGCGTGGGACTTTGGAGACGGTCAGAGTGCCGAGGGAGCCTCGATCAGTCACGCCTATGCTGCCGACGGCACCTACACGGTCACCCTCGTGGTGACCGACAGCAACGGTGGCACCGGGAGCTATGCCGAGGACATCAATGTGGCCAATGCCGCTCCGGTAGCCGTCTTCACGTCCACGGTGGACGGGCTGGACGTGAGCTTTGACGCGGCCGATTCCAACGATCCGGATGGCACGGTGGAATCCTACGCCTGGGACTTCGGAGACGGCACCCAAGGAACAGGGGCTTCGGCTCAGCACCGGTATGCCGCCGCGGGCGACTACGAGGCGTCGCTGACCGTCAGCGACAACGCCGGAGCCAAGGCACGGGTATCCCTGACGATCTCCCTGGAGGCCAGCCAGGAACCGCTCGCTTACGCGCTGGATGCGTTCGGTCGAAGTCTCAGCGGCGGCTGGGGCCAGGCGGACGAAGGAGGAACCTGGCAGCGCGTCGGATCGGCGGCCAACTTGAGCGTGGTAGACGGCCAAGGACGGCTTCGGATGGGCAGTCCCGGTGCGGGCCCGAGGGTCACGCTCCCGGGCGTCGAGGCCAGCAACACGGAAATCGCCATCCAGCTGGGCAACGATAAGGCGGCCACGGGCGGCGGCGTCTACAACCACCTGGTCGTCCGAGAGGTGCCGGATGTGGGCAGGTACGAGGCAGCGGTCCGGTTCCGCGCCAGCGGCCAGGTGGCCGTGAGCCTGTACCGCCTGCTCAACGGCGTCGAGACGGTCATCGCCAACGAGACCGTCATTTCGGGCCTGTCGGTCCAGCCGGGAGAATTACTCAACGCCAGGGTGCAGGCCACCGGGACCTCGCCCACCCAGATAAAGTTCAAGATTTGGGGATTGGGCTCCTCGGAACCCGGGCAGTGGCAGTTGACGGCATCCGACTCGTCCCCGGGACTGCAGGTGCCGGGGCGGATCGGAGTCGGAGCCTACCTGTCAGGCTCGGCTACCAACGCCCCGGTCCACTCCCTCTGGGACAATCTCTGGGTGGGCCAGGCCCGGGCTGAGTGATACCACGGCGCGCGCCCGGCGGCCGAACGCGGAGGGTTGTACCGGCCGGCCGGTACAACGGGAGCATAACGGTGCGGGAACGCAGACCGCCGCCGGTGTAAAGCGGGTGCTATGTTGTGTACACCTCCGGTTGGGGCACTGGAAAGGTGGGAGCAATGGAATTGCGCGACTACGGCCGGGCATTTGTCAGCCGCTGGATCATCATCCTCGTTCTAACGCTGGCAGGGATCGGCGGCGCTTTGGCAGCCAGCAGTGCGATGCCCCGAGTCTACGAGGCCCATGCCACCCTTTTCGTGAAGGTCGAAACAGGCTCCGGTTCAGCCTATGAAAGATCACAGTTCAGCCTGCAGCGGGTCAAGTCCTATCCGAGCCTGGTCAAGAGCCCGGAGGTCCTGGAACCGGTGATCCGCGAACTGGACCTTGAGCTCAGCCTTGACGAGCTCAGGACCAGCATCGAGGCAGACAACCCACTGGAGACAGTGTTCCTCAATGTCACCGCCCAATCGAGCGAACCGCAGATGGCGTCCAATATCGCCAATGCGGTGGCGGAACATCTGGGCCGGCACATTCGACGGCTGGAAACCACCTCCGGAGACAGCAGGGTCACGGTGGCCCCGGAGCTCACCGTTCCCGCGTCACCGCCAGCCGCTCCTTCCTCGCCGCGGACCACGCTCAATGTGGCGCTGGGAGCCTTGATCGGGCTGTCCGCCGGACTGCTCTTCGCCATTGCGGCCTTCCGGTTGGACTCCCGGCTTCGCACCAGCCATGACGTCCAGTCGGCAGTCGGGATGGCGGTTGTGGGACAGCTGCCCCGCTACCGGAGCCGGGCCGGCAAACCGGGTGAGTGGGCCAGCAACAGCAAGCAATGGCTGGCGCACCGCGAACTTCTCACCAATCTGCTGTTGGCGGGGCAATCGGAGTTGCCGCCGCTGTTGCTGCTGGTACCTGCGTCGCCCGGGGCCGGCGCCAGTTTCCAGCGCAGGAATTTCGCGCTGATGGTGGCGGACATGGGCAAGGGGATCTGCGTTCTGGAAACGGACTCGGCACTGCCTCCGGCCTTCGGGCAGGAGCCAGACGGCGCCGGGCTGGCCGAAGTTCTCAGCGGCAGGGAGGACCTTGCCGCCGTCATACGGACCGCCGAGGCGGGTCAGGTTTCCTATATCCTGGCGGGCAAACCTGAGGAAGGAAAACGCCGCAGCCTCGACAGGGCGCGTCGAGCCATGCCCGTCCTGGACGAACTCAAAGCGCGTTTCGATATGACGCTGGCCGGAAGCGCTGTAACCTCCACTCCCTTGAATGCGCAGCAGTTGGTTCTCTCCGCGGATCACACGCTGGTCATCTGCCGCTACGGGAAGACCAAGAGGGACGATCTGCGCCGGACCTTTGCGGAACTGGCCGCCGCAGGGAATCCGCCCCAAGGGGTGGTCATGACGGGAGTACCACTGCGCAGGCGGCCATCTGCGGTGCCGCTCATCCATCGCGCGGAGGCAGCGGCCGGCCGGCATTCGCGGGTCCGCGACGCTGACGTGAATGCCTAGATCCGGCGTCAAACGCGCCGTCCTCCCGTTCCTCATCTGGCTGCTGGTCGTCGTCAGCCTGGTCCGCTGGCGGCAGGGCAGCATCTATAGCGGAGGCGCCGATCCGGTAGTCGTGATCAAGGCACTGATCCAGTGCTTCGCGCTCATGGTGGCCGTGATTGTGCTCATCCGCACCCGGGAACGGCAACCGCTGGGCGGGCGCTCGCTGGGCCTGCTGCTGTTGATCGTGGCGGTTTCAGCCATCGGCGCCTATGCGCAGGGGAACACGGAGCCCTCTGCGGTGCTCGCCACCCGCGTTGTGCTGTTGACGGCCACGGTGATCGTGGTGCTGCTGTCGTTCCCCGCCCGGCTGGCTGTGACATCACTGCTGGCAGCCATGGCGTTGGTGGGAGCGTTCAGCGCCATCACTGGCCTCGGCCTGATGCTCGCCGGGGGAAGGCTGGGCGGGGGCATCCCGCCGTTGTCGCCCAACGACATCGCCTCACTGTGCGGCCTTCCCGCCCTCGGCGTGCTGCACGAGATCGTCCATGGCCGTGCCTCCGGCAAGCTGCTGGCCGTGTTTGTGGGACTAACGGGTCTTGTCCTGGCCACCGGATCCAGGACGGCAATCTTCGCCCTGGTCGCCGCGATGCTGGTGATCCTGCTGCAGGTGCGCAGGCCGCCCGTCGCCGTCGCCGCCATGGTGCTCGTGGCGGTGCCCGCCATCTTCGCGGTCATCGCCTACACGCCCACGCTGGCAAATATAGTGAATCGAGAGGACAGCGCCTCGCTGCTCACGCTGAATTCGCGCACCATCAGCTGGGAAGCGGTGTTGGAGATCCCCTTCAACACCTGGGAAAGGTGGGTGGGCAGCGGTCTCTCGGTGAAGCAGATTGCCGTGCTCGGCCAGTATTGGGATGAGCAGGTTTTCGATTCCAGCTGGATTTCGGCGCTGGCCCAGGCAGGGCTGGTCGGAGCTGCACTGCTGGCCCTGTGGGTGGCCCGTACCAGTTGGGACAGTCTGCGCTCGCCGCAGCTGGGGACCTTCACCAATGGGGCACTGCTGTTCATCCTGTTCCGTAGCGTGACCGAGAACGGACTAGTGGATGCCAGCGTCGACTTCGTGGTTTTCTTCACCCTGTCCGTGCTCCTGGAAAGGGCCAGCGCCCGGCCCTTTCACCCGGCAGACTACCGGCCCGCCGGGCTGAATGATGGTCTAGCGAAAGCGCCCTGAGGACGGGACCTTCGCCAGCTGAGGGCCCGCACGAGTCCTTGGCATCGCCGATGTCGGCAGAAATCCACACGCTGTGGGCAGCCGCCTGCTACGAGTACAGGCGGGGCCGGGGTAAGTATTGTGCGGCGCGCTGTGAGTAATCTGTCCCGCCGACTTACGTATCACCCACTCATGTGTGCACAGCTGTTTTTTCCTAGGCTGTGGCTTGAGGTAACGGAGCGGTAAACGATCCGTGAATCCGGTTGTTGCCAGGCAGAAGCTGGGCAAGGCGTTGAGGGCAACAACGTAGGGGATACGTTCTGGGGGACTGGGCATGACTGTAGTTGGCTACGCCGCGGGTGCGTTCGACCTGTTCCACGTCGGGCATCTGAATATTCTGCGCCAAGCGCGCTCGCGGTGCGACTATCTCATCGCCGGCGCCGTGTCCGACGAAATCTGTTACGCGACCAAGGGGCGCTACCCCGTAGTGCCGCTGCAGGAGCGCCTGGAAATCGTCCGCCACATCACCTTTGTGGACCGGGCCGTGGCGGAAGTCTCGCCGGACCGGTTGCAGACGTGGGCTGATGTCGGCTTTGACGTTTTCTTCAAGGGCGACGACTGGAAGGACACCGAGAAGGGCCGCCGGCTGGAGCGGGACTTCGCCAGCGTTGGCGTCTCGGTGATCTATTTTCCGTACACGGTCCATACCTCGAGTACTGCGCTGCGGCAGGCGCTGACGGCGCTTAACGGCGCCACATCGGCCCGAGGCAGGCCTGCCGGCACGGCGGTGAATGATTAGCCCGCTGGCCGGCTGGGCCGCCGCGAAGCAACAGCACAGCTAAATAAGACACAACCATGCTGGGGATGGGGATATGTCAACATCGAGGGAAGATCTACGGCCGCTGCGCATTGCCCTGTTGGGCACGCGGGGAGTACCGGCACGCTACGGCGGTTTCGAAACCTGTGTGGAAGAGGTGGGCCGGCGGTTAGCCGCACGTGGCCATGAGGTAGTGGTCTACTGCCGGACCACCACAGGCGCCGACGCGACCCAACGCGAGTACGCCGGAATGCGGCTCGTACACCTGCCGGCACTGCGCCGCCGCAGTCTGGAGACGCTGAGTCATTCCGGACTGTCGGCCGTTCACTTGGCGGCGCACCACGTGGACGCGGCAATCGTGTTCAATGCGGCGAACGCCCCGTGGCTGCCGCTGCTGCGCGCCGCGCGGATCCCGGTGGCGACGCACGTGGACGGGCTGGAGTGGAAGCGGGGCAAGTGGGGGCCGATCGGGAGGAAATACTATCGGCTGGCGGAATCCATGGCGGTGCGCTGGTCCGACGCCCTGATCGCGGACGCCGCCGGCATCCAGGACTACTACACGGAGCAATTTGGTGCGGCCTCCCGGCTGATCACCTACGGCGCACCCATTATCGGCCCGGGACAGCAGGAGCGGCTGGCCGAACTCGGGCTGGAAGCTGGCCGGTACCACCTGGTGGTTGCCCGCTTCGAACCGGAGAACCATGTCCACCTAATCGTGGAAGGCTTCACGGCCAGCGCAGCGCAGTTGCCGCTGGTAGTAGTCGGCGGCAGTCCCTATGGCGACGAGTACACCCGCCGCGTCATGGACGGGGCGGACACGCGGGTCAGGTTCCTCGGCGGGGTGTGGGACCAGGAACTGCTGGACCGGCTCTATGCCAACGCACTGATCTACTGGCATGGCCACTCGGTCGGCGGTACTAATCCTTCGCTGCTACGGGCCATCGGCGCGGCGGCACCCACCAACGCCTTCGACGTGAACTTCAACCGCGAGGTCCTGGCCGAAGCCGGCAGCTACTTTTCAACTGCCGCGGAGGCGGCCGCGTTGGCTGTCGCCGCCGAAGCACAGCCGGAGGCCACCACGGCCCGGGGCCTGCTGGGGCAGCAGCGCGCCGCCAACTACGACTGGGACGTGGTCACCGACGGCTATGAGCAGCTCTGTCGGGATTTGCACGCAGGCAGGGTGCGACAGTCCGGCGGCCGCCGTCGTCCCACTGCAGCGGACCGGACTCCGGCAGGTGTGGCATGACCGGGCAGCTGCTGGGACGGGATCGTCCGGGCTATCTGGAGACAGTCAGGATCCTGGCCAAGGCGCAGAAGTCGGTGGCTCCCGGCGCCCCGGCTTATTCCGTCCTGGTCAACCGTCGTGCCGGAAGGTTGCTCGCCGCCGCAGCCTACCGGGCCGGTCTGACGCCAAACACGGTCAGCGCGATCAGCGCGTTGTTCACGTTGTCCGCCATCGTCTTCCTGGCATTCACACCGGCGCAAGGCCCGGCGGGGCCCGAGATGTGGGTCGGACTCGTGGTGTGGGGCGGCCTGGCCATTGGCTATGCCTTTGACTCCGCGGACGGCCAAGTGGCGCGGCTGCGCGGAGGAGGTTCGCTCAGCGGCGAGTGGCTGGACCATGTGCTGGACAGCCTGAAGAACTCGAGCCTTCATCTTGCGGTCCTGGTGTGTGCCTACCGCACGTTTGGGTTAGAGGAGCCGGTCTGGCTGCTGATCCCTATCGGCTACTGCCTAGTGGACGGGGTGGGTTTCTTCACGATGATCCTCACCGAACAGCTCCGAAAGAGTCACTTCCTGAAAGCCGGTGCCGCCGCCACGCCGCGGACTGGGTCAAGACTCAAATCGCTTGCCCTGTTGCCGACGGACTACGGGATCTTCTGTTTCGTCTTCCTCTTCGTGGGCGCACCGGCGCTATTCATGGTGTTGTACACCCTGTTCTTTGCGGCGAACTTGGCCTACCTGATGCTGGCCTGCGTGAAGTGGTTCCGGGAACTGGGCCGCCTCGATCCGGCGGCCCGCCCTGCAGAGGGAGGTGGGCGGCATGCCTAACGGACGGAGCAGAGCGCGCTGGATCGTTGCGCCCCTGGCAGCTGCCGCGGTCGTGGCGGTGGCCGGAGCCGCAGCCTGGTCCACCTGGGCCGGCCAGGGAACGACGGCTGCGCCGCTTTCGGCTGCCGCAGAGGCCTCCACCGCGGCAGGCCAGAACGCAGTCCCTGAACAAACCGGCAAGGCGGGCGGGACAGGGGGTGCCTCCGAAGACACCGCGGATAGGTCCGCGGCCGAGAAGAAATCCAACGAGGCGAAGTCCGACCGAGCCAAGGCCAAGGCCGGTCAGGCGGCGAAGGAGCCCGGGGGCGATCCGGCGGACAACTCACGCGGCGACTCGCTGGCGGTCGACAAGGACGCCAAACGGGCGGCCACGCCCAAGCCTGTCGCCCGGGCCGTCCGGCTACGGGAGCCCGCCGACGTCGCTGGCGGCGTCGCCACCATTTCCAAGATCGAGGCCATCGAAGCCAAGGCGGAAGGCATTGGGCAGATTGCCGGACCGGCCATCCGCTTTGTGGTGGAAGTACAGAACACATCGGCAAGCGATCTGAAACTGGATACCGCCGAGGTCACCGTGGAGGCAGGAGCGCAAACGCTTCCCGCCATCCGGCTTGACGGTTCCGGCACCAAGCTCTTCCCGCGGGAAGTTGAGGCGGGCAAGAAGGCCTCAGGCACCTTTGTTTTCCTAGTACCCGAGGACCAGCGGGGTCAGGTGCGCATTTACCTGAACTACGCTGCGTCCGAGTCTGTGGTTGCGTTCGAAGGCGCAGCTCCAAGAAAGGCAGGATAGCTATGCATACACGCTGGCGCAGGAGCGCCGTCTTCCTATCCTCAGCCGCATTGGCAGCCTCCATAGCCATCGTGGGTGTACCGTCCGCGACCGCGGACTCACTGCCGGAGAACCCAGCGGATCCGCTGACTCCGGCCACCGTCACTGCTGACCGGCTGCCGACGGCGCAGATCAATGGCGTCGTCTGGTCGCAGGTCATCATCGGCAACACCGTGTATGTCGGCGGTAAGTTCACGTCCGCCCGGCCGGCCGGCTCGGCGGCCGGAACCAATGAGGTGGCCAGGTCGAACATCATGGCTTACAACCTCACCACCGGCGCGCTGATCGGTTCCTTCGCCCCGCGTTTCAATGCCCAGGTGCTCACCCTGGCCGCCTCACCGGACGGTTCGCGACTGTATGTGGGCGGGGATTTCACGCAGTTCAATGGAACCACCGCGGTTTCGCGCATCGTGGCGCTGAACCCGTCGACGGGAGCGTTGATCCAGGGCTTCCAGCCACAGGCCTCCTCATCGGTTCACGGTATCGTCGCCACGAACAACACCGTCTATTTCGGCGGCGATTTCAACTTCGTGGGTAGCGTGGCGCGCGGAAAGCTGGCGGCCGTGCGGGCTTCGGACGCAGCGCTGCTGAACTGGGCGCCGCAGGCGGCGGGCGGTCAAGTCAATGGACTGGCGCTATCGCCGGACAGCACCAAGATCGCCGTCGGCGGCGCCTTCACCAGCTTGAACGGCTCAGACCGGCCCGGCTACGGGCTCGGCGTCCTGGACACGGCATCCGCAACGCAGTTCCCGCTGCCAGCCAGCGCATACATCCGCAATGGCAGCGACAATGGTTCGATCACCAGCTTGACCTCGGACGGAACCCACTTCTATGCCAGCGGCTACACCTTTGGCCGGATCAGCACGCTGGAAGGCGTGGTCTCGATCAGATGGTCGGATCTGGGAACCGAATGGGTCAACGACTGCCACGGTGACACCTACTCCGTCTATGCGGGCCAGCCCGATCTGATTTATCTGGCCGGGCACCCGCACCATTGCGCCAATGTCGGTGCCTTCCCGCAGGAAGTCGATTGGGAATGGCATCGGGGAATGTCGTTCAGCAAGGCTGTGGGCGGCACGATCACACGGGAGTTGTACGACTACACCAACTTCGAAGGCCTGCCGCGGCCCGAGTTGCAGAACTGGTTCCCGGACATGAACTCCGGCACTTTCACCGGCCAGTTCCAGGGTCCGTGGTCAGTCACCGGCAATGACCAGTACGTGGTGATGGGCGGCGAGTTCACCAGGGTGAACGGCGTGGCCCAGCAGGGACTGGTGCGCTATACCGTGCGCCAGAATGCACCGAACCTACGGGGGCCGGAAGTCATCGGGGCTAATTTCATCCCCACGCTCAGCTCGCCGAAGAAGGGGACCGTGCGGGTGCGCTGGCAGGCCAACTGGGACATGGACAACAAGAAGCTGAGCTACAAGGTGATCCGTGACGGCAACCTTGCCAGTCCGGTCTACACCACCAGCGCTTCCACGACGTTCTGGGACCGGCCGGGCATGACCTTCCTGGACACCGGGCTGGTGCCGGGGCGGCAGTACTCTTACCGGATCATTGCCACTGATCCCACCGGTGTGGAGGTTCGAGGAAACACGGTCACGGTCACCGCAGCGGCGGAGGATCCGGCGGCCAGCGCCTACGCAGCCACGATCAAGGCCGACCAGCCCGCCAACTACTGGAGGTTTGGTGAACCATCGGGTGCTGTGGGTATCGACCAGTCCGGCAAGGACGACCTTCGGCTGAACGCCGGGGTAACCCTGGGCACAGCTGGAGCGGTGGCCGCCGATGCGGACGCTGCCGGCACCTTCAACGGAGCGACAACAGGGTTTGCCTCTACCACCTCCCGGGTGAAGCCGGCGAACACGTTCAGCACCGAATTGTGGTTCCGCACCTCCACAACCCGTGGCGGGAAGCTGCTCGGTTATGCCAACTCGACCACCATCAACTCGGACCTGATGGACCGTCACCTGTACATGGCCAACACCGGCCAGCTGTACTTCGGCGTCATCCAGAACGGTGCGCGGCAGACGGTCAACAGCACCGGCAGCTACAACGACGGCAAGTGGCACCATGCGGTGACGACGCTTGGCGCGAACGGCATGCAACTGTTCGTCGACGGACAGGTAGTGGCCCAGCGGGCGGACGTGACCAAGGGCCAGGATGTCCTGGGCTACTGGCGGATCGGCGGGGACAGCCTGAGCCGGTGGAGCCCGCGGCCGACCAGCGCCTACTTTGCCGGCGACCTCGACGAAGTGGCCATCTACCCGGCCGTGCTCAGTGCCGCCCAGGTGCAGAACCACTTCACCGCCGGTAGCACCGGTACGCCGTCCAACGCGGCTCCGACGGCCTCCTTTACCGCCACGACCAACGGCCTGGGTGTGGCAGTGGACGGGTCCGGGTCTTCGGATCCTGACGGCTCGATTGCCGGTTACGTCTGGGAATTCGGCGATGGCGCAACGGGCACTGGAGCGACGGCGTCGCATACCTATGCCAACGCCGGGACCTACACGGTGAAACTCACTGTGACGGACGACGACGGCGAGTCGCGGAGTACCAGCCAGGAGGTCACCGTTGATGCCGGCCCGCCGCCGGCGGCCAACGTCGCGGCGGACGCATTCGGTCGGACCTTGGCCTCCGGCTGGGGGAGTGCCGACACCGGAGGGGCGTGGACCCTGCGGGGATCGTCCACGCACTTCAGCGTCGCCGATGGGGCGGGCCGGATGCGGATGAATGCTCCGGGGCATGGACCGGGATCTTCGTTGAACGCGGTCTCTGCGGCCGGGACGGACACCAGCGTGAGGTTCTCGCTGGATAAGCCGGCCACCGGCGGCGGCATCTACGTTGATGTCGTCGGGCGGCAGGTCGGCACCACCGGGCAGTACATGGCTACGGCCAGGGTGGCTTCCAACGGAGCGGTGACCCTGCAGGCAGTGCGGGCCGTCGGGTCCACGGAGACTACGCTGCGGCAGGCCACAGTTGCTGGACTGACCTACCAAGCCGGACAGCAACTGCAGCTGCGCCTGGAAGTCATGGGAACCTCGCCGACCACTGTTCGGGCCAAGCTGTGGCCGGCCGGGACAGAGGAGCCAGCGGACTGGCAGGTGTCCGCCACGGATACGACGCCGGAATTGCAGGTGCCGGGAGCCGTCGGGCTGGGCGTCTATGCCTCCGGCTCCGCGACCAACACGCCGGTTATCGCTTCGTTCGATGATCTGACGGTGAAAGCGGGCAACTGACACCGCCGCCGGCAGCAGCACACAGCGTGGCGGGACCGAACGGTCCCGCCCCGCTTTCGTTCCAACGCCCACCTACACTCCCGGATGCGCGGCGGTACCGCGGCCAAGCCGTATCCAGCCAGGTTCCAAGGCAGCGAACTATCTGTCAAAGGCACCGAGCGAACGCGTTCCGGCCGGCTGACCAGCCAGTCGCGCGATCTCCCGGGGCAACGGTTGGGCGACGGTGGGATTCCGGGTTGCGATGATGTCGTCCGGCCGGTAGCCGGAGACGAAGGGAGAAATACCATCCAAGTACAGGTGCTGCCGTTCTTGGCCAGTGGCTGACCTAAAGTCGTCCGGATCCGCGAACAAGGCGGGTTTGCCGGATTCCATTGCCCAGATCACGGCTGACTCGGGTGAAGCCGGCACGGCACGATGGTAGACGTCGCCCAGGGCGGTGACCTCGAGCTCCTTGGCACTGTAGGTCCCGGAATAGTCCTCTACGCAGAGCAGGCAGTCGGCGATGGAGCCCGGATTGGAGATGATGTTGTTGCGGATCTCCACCGGGCCGTTGATCCAGGACATGGCCGGGTCCGGGAAAGGTTGCCGAGGATCGTGACCGGGCGTGCCCGGGTCGCTGGCCCGCCTGCCGTCCTGGACTATATTAATGGCGCGGCCCTCGGCGCTGATGGTGTTGTTCCAGATCCGTACATCGCTGGTGTTGTTGACTTTCAGCCCGTGCCCGGAGTTGCCGGCGATCACGTTGTTGACGACGTCGGCCTTGGCCGAAAGTTCAAGGGCCAGTCCATAGCCGGAGTTGTCCAGCACATCGTTCCCGTGGATAGCCGAGTCAAAGACCGATTCGTCCAACCACAGGCCCGGTCCGTCGTTGTCGCGGAAGACCGAGTCACTGATCTCAAGGCCGCGGGAGCGGCCGATTTTGGCTCCACCCGAAACCGGGGAGGTGTTGAAATGCTCGGTGTTGTTTCGCTCCGCCAACAGCCCGGATACCTGCAACCCATCGGCGTATGTGGCGGCGGCCCCCAGCATTCCGTTGCCCGCCAAGGTGACGTTCCGCAGGGATGCGTCGGCGGCGCCGACAAACAGGCCGGTGGTTGCATTCGCGGTGATGACCACCTCGTCCAGCACTGCATGCGGGGCCTCTACGGTCACCGCCCCCATCTGCGGCACCGAGGTCGCGTACCGGCGGACTCCGACGCCGTGCAGCTCCGATCCGGCACCCTGAATGCTCAGCGCCCTACCCAGCGTGCTGGCCCGGACGGTGCCGTCCCGCGGAGCGGAGCCGAGGTAAAGGCGGTCGCCGGCATAGTCCACGTAGAAGGTGCCCGCCACGACCTCGGGCCGGCTCCCTACCTGTCGCTGCGGGACACCGTCGATCCAGACTTGGTCCGGATGTGCCGCCATGGGGTGTTTGTCGCTGACGAACTGCCAACCCTGCGACGTCCCGTCGGGGGCGCCGCGCTTGTAGGTGGGGCTCGCATCGAACTCGGTGGTCCAACCCTCGACTGTATAGACGCCGCCGTGCCGGGCGAAGCCAGTCACCGGCACGCTGCCGTCCAGCCATACCTCTTCCCCCGGGTAGGACCGGAGGATGAGTTTCTTGTCCGGCGGGATGGTCACGAATTCGTGATAGCTTCCGGCCCGCAGCACGATGGTTTGGCCGGTGGCGGCCCTGGCGACGGCGGCCCGGACGCTACCCAGCGGCGCCGCGAGTGTTCCGGCCGCATCGTCAGAGCCCTCGGGCGAAACCACCAAGGGTTGGGCCGCGGCCGCGACGGCCGCGGCCGCTGCGGAAACTGATGTCGGGTCTTCCCCGCCGGCGGACGGGGCGGACAGCGTCGAGGGCAAGCACAGCAGGCCCAGAGCCGTCACCGCGCCGACGGCTAGATACTTCACAGGCGGTCGGCGCCGCCCCGAGATGTAACCATCCGTCATCGCAGATCTCCCCGCTCTGGTGGACGCGGAAGTTGCACAACTTTATGGCCGTTCGCCGCAAGCCGCAACCCCGTCGGCTAGACTGGCGCGCATCGGCCGTCCCTCAACGGGACCGGCCCGCTCGAGCGCATCGACGGCGGTACGCAGGTCCCCAGGAGGCGGGCGCGTCCGCCCAGACCGAAAGGGCTGACTATGTCCGGCTTCACCGTGCAGCGCGAGGACGACTTCGACTTCCTCACCAGCGAGTATGACGACCTGTATGCGCAATCCGATGCCACGCCGTTCCAGCACGGCGTCTGGCTGGACCGCCTGTACAACATGCTGGTGCCCGCCCGGAAGGCAGAGAAGGTCGTTGTGACTGCACGGCGTGACGGCGGCGAACTGGTCCTCGTCCTGCCTTTCGTCCGCCGCCGGTTGGGGCCATTCCGTCTCGTCGAATACGCCGACTTGGGCGTGGCCGACTACGCGGCGCCTGTCCTCGACTCAACGGCTGGCCTTGATGCGGATCCCTCGGTGGCCCGCCGGATCCGCGAGGCTCTAGGCCGGTTCGACCTGCTTCGGATCGAGCGCGTTGCCGACTCGCCCGATGCATTCACGGCACTGTTGACCGGGGCCACGAGCGCCAGGCATCTTTACGATACGCACCTGATGACGCTCGCCTCCTCCGTAGCGGAGTGGCGCGACGGCTTGGACGCCGGTTTCGTCCGTCACCTCGACCGAAAGCACAAACGGCTCCGGCCGAAGGGCGAGAAGCGCCTGCTCGAGATCACCGACGTCACCGCCGTCGAGGACCTCATGCGACGCATGCAGGAGTTCCGTGCCGCGCGCTTCGCGGAACGTCGGGGAGTAGACCTGGTGCAGGACGCGGACTGCTTTGAGTTCTACTGCGCAGTGGTTCGGGACAGCGTCAAGACCGGCGCCCCGGGGACTTTGTCCGTCCTTGAGGTGGGCGGCGAACCGGTTGCGATTGCCTTCGACCTGATCGCCCCGGACCGCGACCTGTTCCTGTTGGTGGGCTACGACATGCAGCGCCTGCGCAACTACTCACTTGGCCTGTTGATTGTAGAAGAGCTTGCCAAGGATGCGATCGGTCGCGGGCAACAGTTCTTCGACCTCACCGTGGGTGACGAATCCTACAAGGCTGACTTCGGCGCCCGGCCTCGTCCGCTCTACGAAGTGCGGGTCATCGCCACGCTGCGCGGCCGCGCCTTTGTGCTGGGCCGAACCGCCTACCTCCGGGGGAGACGCATGGCTAAGAAAACGCTGCAAACGTGGGCGCGGCGCCGGGCGGCACTGGCCGAGAAGAAAACCCCGCCCGCCGGCTGAACCGGCTGGTGTGACCCTGCGTCAGCGTCTGCGGCGCACGGCGGCCGTCCCGACGATGACGTCCGTGATCCTGCGCCGATACCGGTGCGGGGCATGGCGTTCGAAGGCGGCGTCGGCGTCGGCGGCAGCGGCGGTACGGAAATGCTCCCAGTCCAGGGTCACCCGCTCCAGCGCATCCGCCAGCGCCGCGGCGTCGTCTGGTGCCGTAAATTGCGCGCTGGCGTAATGGCAGGCGGCCTCGCGCAGCCCGGGAACCGCGCTGGCCACCAGCGGTCGGCAGGCAAGCACCGCTTCCACCGCCGTATTGCCGAACGATTCGTCCAGCCGGGATGGGACCACCGCTGCATCGGCGTCAGCCAGGACGTCCCACGGGTTCGGTTGGAAGCCGTGGAAGGTCACCCCGTCCCCCAGGCCCAGTTCGCGGATCCGGCTTCTCAACGCGTGCTCGTAGTCCTCATAGCCGGGGACCGCGGCACCGACGATAGCCAGCGTCGCGGCGACGCCGCGCTGCCGGAGCCGCGCGACAGCCTCCACGGCAAGGTCGGGTCCCTTACGGTGCGAGAGCCGGCCCACGTAGGCCACGCGCAGGCCGCCGTCGAGCGCCGTGCGAGCCGGCCGCGGCCCGGCCGGTCCGGGCACGCCGTTGTAAACCACTCGGGCGTGGCCGCGCAGCGCCGGCAGCACCTGCGCCAAGGTGTCGGCGGTGAAGCGGCTATTGGCCACGATCCGGTCTGCAAGCAGCAGCGGCAGCGCCGTGGCCAACTGCAGCCTGCGCGGCGTATGGCGCTCGGCTTCGTGGACGTGGGTCACGGTGGGGACGCGGCACAGCCGGCCCAGTAGCGGCCACAACGGGACGGCCACGGTGTTTACGTACAGCACGTCGGGACGGTAGCGGCGCATCACCCGCATGCCCGCCCAGAACCCGTTGAGACCTTCGCCCGCAAGCCGCAGCAGCCCGGACGGCGAGAGCAGGGACCGGCGCAGCACCAGGGTGGGACAGAACTCCACCAGGGCGCCCCGTCCGATCAGTTCATCCACCAGCGGGCCGGTTCGGGGAAGGGCTACCGCCACCCGGTGTCCGTGCTCCAGCAGAGCCTGGACCGTCTCGAGCAGCACCCGGTCCGAGCCGTACAGGTCCGCGGACGGATGGACCACGAGTACATGCAACGGATGATTGGTTGTAGTCACAGCTTTCCCCTCGTTACCGGTCATCGCGGCGCGAAATACGATTCCGGCGCCGCCGGGATGCGTCCGTCGGGGAACAATGCGTCGGCTTGCGTGTCGTATTGCCGGATCCAGCGTTCCTTCGCCTCAAGCCCCTCGTCCCAATGCCAGGGTTCCAACAGGTGTTCGGCGAGGAAGGCGGCTTCCGGTTCTGCGGACTGGTTGTAGGGGAAGTCGGAGTAGTAGACCACCCGCTCGGGGAAGGCCGTGCCCAGCGTCCTGGTCACCACGTGGTCCACATGCCCACCGACACCGAGGGGGCAGAAAATGAGTTCGGCCTGCGTCTGCTCCATCAGCTGCTCCACCGTGCTGCGCAACTGGGCCATGAGTCGGCGGTCGCCGCGTGAAATCCGGCCCCGCACAATATTGAATCGGTAGGTGGGGTACGTATGCACCAGTTCCGGCAGGAAGCAGGCCAACCGGCCCGGCGGACCGGCGGCGGGCGGCGTTCGTCGGCGGTAGATGGCATCGGTGGCGCCCAGATGCAGATGCTTGACGCCCAGCTTCCGCAGTACCGCGAGGTCTTCGGCACGGCGGGCCTCGAAGAGGGCCGCGGCGTCCTCGACGTGGGCAAGCCGCATAAAGGTGCGTGCCGATCGGGTGTGTGGCGGCGGGGCCGATTCGGTGAAAATGGTCGCCACCGTCACCTCGCGGCGCCCGGCCTCGGCTTCGATGAGGGCGCCGCAGGACAATATCGCGTCATCCAGATGGGGCGATAGGAAGAGCCAGGGCTTGCCGGCGGACCTCGACTCATGGATGCGCTGCGGGACTGGGGTCACTGGGCCGGCCCTCCGGAAACGGTGAGTGCCGCCAGCGGACCACACACGGGATCCGTAGCCAGATAGTCCCGCAACGCAGCAAAAGCCTTCGGAGGAGTGAAACCGGCGGCTTCGATTTTCGCCAGATCCAGCGCGCTCCGGGCCGGCCGTGGCGCGGCCGGACGGGAGGCCAGATAGTCAGCGGTGCTGACTGGGGTCACTTGCTGCGGGTCCTTGCCTAGCAAGCGGTAGATCTCCGCGGCCACCTCCGCCCAGCTGGTGACCGGGCCGGAATTGGTCAGGTTGTAGGTGCCGTACGGGGCGCCGCTCTCCAGCAGGTGCAGGATTCCGGCGGCAAGGTCGCGGCTGAAGGTCAGGCGCCCGCGCTGGTCGTCGACAACTGAAGGGCAGACATGGCGGGCCGCCAGCCCCGCCATGGTGCGGACAAAATTGGCGCCGTCCCCGACCACCCAGCTGGTGCGAACGATGTAGTGCTTCGGAACGGTCGCGGCAGCGGCATCGCCGGCGGCCTTGGACTGTCCGTACACACCCAGCGGCGACGGCATTTCCGCTTCCGTGTGCCGCTCCTGGACGCCGTCGAAAACATAGTCCGAGGAGAGATGGACGAGCGTGAGCCGGTGTTTGGCTGCGGTGGCCGCCAGCCGCGACACGGCGGTGGCATTCAGCTGCCAGGCCAGCCGGCGCCCCTCGCTGGACTCCGCGCCGTCCACGTCGGTGTGGGCGGCAGCGTTGACGATGGCGCGGTACCCGCTCCAGTCCCGCGAGCGGTAGGACTCCTCACGGGTGAGGTCGAAGTCCGATCGGGCCGCGAATTCCGCGTCCGGCAGCGCCTGGCGCAGGGCCCGGCCCAACTGGCCGTCGGCACCCAGAACCAGGATGCGCCGCTGCTTCATCGGGACCACGGACGTCAGGCGCGGATGGTGCAGGTCCTTCTCGGACAGTTCGGCCTCGGCCAGCGGAATCGGCCAGGGGATGGCGGCGGACTCGTCGCCTGCATTCAGGTGCACATACTCTTCTTGGGCCCGGGCGTTCCAGTGTTCGTTGACCAGGTAGCTGTAGACCGTGTCCGGCTCCAGCGTTTGAAAGCCGTTGCCGACGCCGCGCGGCACGAAGACGGCCGTGTCCGGTCCCAGGTCCATGCAGAACCGTTGGCCGAAGGTGGGGCCGTCGCGCAGGTCAACCCAGGCGCCGAAGATCCTGCCGGCTGCGACGGAGACATATTTGTCCCAGGGCTCGGCGTGGATGCCGCGGGTGGTTCCGGCCTTGGCATTGAAGGAGATGTTGTTCTGCACCGGCCCGAAGTCCGGCAGCCCCAGTGAGATGAGCTTCTCGCGCTGCCAGTTCTCCTTGAACCAGCCCCGGTTGTCA
Organism: Arthrobacter sp. NPDC055138; assembly: GCF_053607305.1. Classification (NCBI taxonomy): domain Bacteria; kingdom Bacillati; phylum Actinomycetota; class Actinomycetes; order Micrococcales; family Micrococcaceae; genus Arthrobacter; species Arthrobacter sp. NPDC055138. Next base: position 264,946 of record NZ_JBSGTH010000006.1, on the reverse strand, counting down.
CCGTGGACGGGCAGGGAAATCACCAGCAGTCCCGGGATCGGAGTCTGCTCGATGCCGTGCTGTGCGGCGCTCACTGGCCGCGGCCCGCGTAGAACAGTTCGGTGGATTCTTTTGCAGCGGCCCAGAAGCCGGGATTGTCCCGGTACCATTCCACCGTGTCGGCCAAGCCGGCTTCCAGGCTGAGGAACTTCGGCTCCCAGCCGAGTTCCCCGCGAAGCTTGCTGGAGTCGATGGCGTAGCGCAGATCATGGCCGGCCCGGTCCGCCACCAGGTCGAAGTCGTCGGTTCCCTTGCCCAGGAGGCCCAGCAGGATACCGAGCACCTCGCGGTTGCTGCGTTCGCCGTCGGCGCCGATCAAATAGGTTTCGCCGGGCCGTCCGTCGTCGAGAATCCGCAGTACGGCGGAGGAATGATCCTCCACATGAATCCAGTCGCGCACATTGCGGCCGTCCCCGTACAGCTTGGGCCGGCGTCCGGTCAGGATATTGGTGATCTGCCGGGGGATGAACTTCTCCACATGTTGGTACGGACCGTAGTTGTTGGAACAGTTGCTCAGCGTAGCGTTGACGCCGAAGGAACGGACCCAGGCCCGAACCAGCAGGTCTGAGCCGGCCTTGGTTGACGAATAGGGGCTGGATGGATTGTACGGCGTGTGTTCGGTGAACCGCTCCGTCCCGTCCAGCGGAAGGTCGCCGTAGACCTCGTCCGTGGAGATGTGGTGGAACCGCGTTCCGTGCCGGCGCGCGGCCTCCAGCAGGGTGTACGTCCCCACGATGTTGCTGTGCAGGAACGGCTGCGGATCCGCCAGCGAATTGTCGTTGTGGGTTTCCGCCGCGAAGTGCACCACTGCGTCGTGGCCGGCCAGCAGCCGGTCAACCAGTGCTGGATCGGCCACATCGCCGTGCACCAGGCGGCAGCGGCCCACCGGCAGGCCATCGAGCGAAGCGGCGTTGGCCGCATAGTTCATCTTGTCCACTACGGTTACCTGGTCATCGGTGTGGGCCAGAACGTGGCGCACAAAATTCGACCCGATGAAACCGGCACCCCCAGTTACCAGTAGCTTTCGCATAGGCCCTAATGTAGCCACCGTTGCACCGCGCGACTAGTGCTGCAGCCAAGATTGCCGAACAGCGGCGCTCGCCCCCGTCACCGGCCGAAGCAGGCCGGCTGCCGCCGGTCCGGGCCACTCAACGCCCGTAGCGGGTGCTCTCCAGCAGATCCAGCAGGTAGGTGCCGTAGCCGCTCTTGGCCAGCGACCGGCCGTGCCCGTGCAGCTGCTCGTCGTCGATGTACTTCATCCGCCACGCGACTTCCTCGGGCGAGCCGATGGGCATGCCCTGCCGGTTCGCGATGGTCCGAATAAAGTTGGAGGCATCGTTGAGCGAATCGAAGGTCCCGGTGTCCAGCCACGCAGTTCCGCGGGGGAGGATCTTCACGGTCAGGCGGCCCTGCTCCATGTACAGCCGGTTCAGGTCGGTAATCTCCAATTCGCCGCGGGCAGAGGGCCGCAAGGTCCGGGACATCTCCACCACGTCGTTGTCGTAGAAATACAGCCCCGGCACCGCGTAATTGCTTTTGGGTTTCTGCGGTTTCTCTTCGATCGAAACCGCCGTGCCGTTGGCATCGAATTCCACGACGCCGTAGGCGCTCGGATCAGCCACCCAATAGCCAAAGATTGTGCCGCCGTCGACTCTGGCAATGTCCTCGAGCTGCGTGCCCAGACCGGGGCCGTAAAACAGGTTGTCTCCCAGCACCAAGGCACACGCGTCGGTTCCAATATGGTCCGCCCCAATGATGAAGGCTTCGGCCAGGCCATTGGGCGCTTCCTGTTGCCGGTAGGTCAGCGAGATGCCGAACTGGGACCCGTCACCGAGCAGTGCTTGGAACTGGGGCGCATCCACCGGCGTGGTGATGATCAGGATGTCCCGGATTCCCGCCAGCATGAGCGTCGACAGCGGATAGTAAATCATCGGCTTGTCGTAGACAGGAACTAGCTGTTTGCTGATGCCAAGGGTGATCGGATGCAACCGCGATCCTGTGCCCCCAGCCAGAATTATCCCCCGCATGGCGTTATGTCTAGCGTGGCGGCAGCATGTTTGTATAGAGGATGGCGGGTTTCTCTGTTGGAACGGCTTCCACCACCATGGTTCACGCCGCGGGCGGTCCGGGCCGGGCCGGGCTACTGATCCGTGATGGATTCCAGCAACCCGGAGTCCTCCCGCACAGCCGACAGCGCGATGTCCTTGTAGCCGACCGACTCGAACAGGACCGTGATCCGATCGGGCCGGGTGCCCATCACGATGCCCGGCCCCCATTCACGGTGCTTCACCGGCCGCTGGATCTCGTAGCCCTCCGGCATCTGGGCTTCGCGGGCTTCGGCCACGGCCTCCGACCCGGCGTCGCAGTTGTCGCAATTGCCGCAATAGCCGTCGGTCTCTTCGCCGAAGTAGTTCAGCAGCCAGTCGCGGCGGCAATGGTCCGTCTCTGCGTAGCCGCGGGCCATTTCGATTCGGGACTCGTCGATCCGGTGCCGCGAATCCGCTTCCGCCAGCGCCTTGTCCGCGGCCGAGGAGGGATCCGCCCCGCCGACAGCCCGGTAGCCGTTGCGGTTCACGGCGATGCTGCCGCTGTGTTCCAGGAGGTTGAGCAGGCGGGCTTGTTTGCGCTGCGATAGCCCGGTCCGTTCGCGCAGCGCGGCCGGGCGGAGCGGACCGTGCTCCCGGATGGCGCCAAAGACCGCGGCCAGCTCTTCCGGATCGGGAGTACCGCCGGCGAAGAAGCGCTGCAGGCCCAGGTCCTCCGACCGGTAGTGCAACACCGCCTGCGCCGGTTCGCCGTCCCGGCCGGCGCGGCCGATCTCCTGGTAGTAGCTGTCCAGCGAGTCGGGAATGTCCGCGTGCAACACGAACCGGACGTCCGGTTTGTCGATGCCCATGCCGAATGCGGAGGTCGCCACCACCACGTCCAGGCCGCCATCGAGGAACAGTTCGTGGATCGCCACCCGGTCGGCGGCCCGCCGTCCCGCGTGATAGGCGTCCGTCCGCAGGCCGCGCTCGGCCAGTTCGGCGGCGTAGCGCTCCGTGTCCTTGCGGGTGGCCGTATACAGCAGCCCCGGCCCGTCAAGGCCGGCCACCTGCCCCAGGACGGCGTGCCGCTTGCCGCGGTCCTCGTGGTGCCGCAGCACCCGGAGGTTGAGGTTCGGCCGGTCGAAGCTCTGCACCGTGATGTAGGGCTCGCGCATGCCCAAGCGGTCAACGATCTCCGAGCGGGTATGCGGCGACGCAGTGGCGGTCAGGGCCACTACCGGCGGGTGCTTCAGCCGCTTAATGACCGGGGTGAGGGTCAGATAGTTGGGCCGGAAATCGTGGCCCCAGGAGGAGATGCAGTGCGCCTCGTCCACCACGAACAGCGAGATGTCCAGCTCCGCCAGCCGCTGCAGGGTTTCTTCACGGGCCAGCTGTTCCGGGGCAAGGAACAGAAACTTCGCCTCGCCGCCGGCCGCGGCGTCCCACGCGGCACGCTCTTCCGAGGCTCGCTGTTGTGAATTGACTGCGAAGGCCCGCCGGGCGCGCAGATCGTCGTTGATGGCATCCACCTGGTCGTACTGCAGCGCAATCAGCGGAGAGATAACGACGGCGGTGCCCGGCAGGGCGACGGCCGGCACCTGGTAGACGGCGGACTTCCCATGTCCGGAGGGCATCACGGCCAACACGTCCTCGCCGCGGGCGGCCGCGGCCATCGCGTCTAGTTGCCCCTCGCGGAGGACGTTCCAACCGAACGATTCTTCTGCGACCCGGAGCAGCGCGTCACGGTCAGGTGGCTGGGGGTGAATCGGCATGAGGCTCCTGCAGATCGGTTCGAGACGATGGTGCGTAGTTTCGTTTTTAACCAGCCAGCGGGGCTTTGTATAGGGCAGGTCGGCGCCGCGGAGAGCGGCTCCGGGCGGCAAACCCCCGGAAAACCGGCGCCAGGAGCCAGTAAAAACGCTTGGGTAAGGCAGGACTCACGTGACCGGAGGCCGGCGAAGTGGGATGATTAGCGCAGACTTGTCTTGCGTATTGTCGGCTGATGGCACGCGCCGCGTGCGGGACAAACCGTTCCAACCATCGATCCAAGGAGCACCCCAAGGTGTCTGTGGTATCCACACCCGCAACGCTCAAACATGCCGCCGGCATGATCGACGACGCCGAGGCCCGGCGCATCCGCAACGACTTCCCGATCCTGAACCAGCAGGTGAACGGCGCCCCCCTGGTCTACCTGGACTCCGGCGCCACCTCGCAGAATCCGCTGTGCGTGCTGGAGGCAGAGCAGGAGTTCTACGAACAGCGCAACGCTGCGGTGCACCGCGGCGCCCACATGCTGGCGGTCTCGGCCACGGATGTCTTCGAGAACGCCCGCGAAACCGTCGCCGGCTTCATCAATGCCGGCATGGACGAAGTGGTGTGGACCTCCAACGCCACCGAGGCGATCAATCTGGTCGCCTATGCCTTCTCCAACGCCAGCGCCGGACGCGGCGGGGAGGCGGCCTCGCGTTTCGTCCTGGGCCCGGGCGATGAGCTGGTGGTCACCGAGATGGAGCACCACGCCAACCTGATTCCGTGGCAGGAGCTCGCCTTCCGCACCGGTGCCACCCTGCGCTACATCCCGGTAGACGACGCCGGTGCGCTGCGCCTGGACGAGGCCGAACAGATCATTGGCCCGCGCACCAAAGTGGTGGCGTTCACGCATGCCTCCAACGTGCTCGGGACCATCAACCCGGTGGGCACTCTGGTGCGGCTGGCGCGGGAGGTCGGCGCCGCCGTCGTGCTTGATGCGTGCCAATCGGTGCCGCACATGGGCGTGAACGTGAAGGCGCTGGACGTGGACTTCGCCGCCTTCTCCGGGCATAAGATGCTCGGTCCCACCGGCATCGGCGTGCTGTACGGGAGGGCGGAGCTGCTCAATGCGATGCCGCCGTTCCTGACCGGCGGCTCCATGATCACCACGGTGACCATGGAAAAGGCCGACTATCTGCCGTCTCCGCAGCGGTTCGAAGCCGGGACGCAGCGGATTTCGCAGGCGGTGGCGCTGGCCGCGGCCGTGGACTATCTGCGGGAGACGGGGATGGACCGGATCCACGCCTGGGAAGCGGAACTGGGGCAGCGGCTGGTGACCGGATTGGAGGCCATCGACGGTGTCCGGGTGCTCGGCCCCGCCGCCGGCGCCGAGCGGATCGGGCTGGCAGCATTCGATGTGGACGGCGTCCATGCCCATGATGTGGGGCAGTTCCTGGATGACAAGGGCATTGCGGTGCGCGTAGGCCACCATTGCGCCCAGCCGCTGCACCGGCGGCTGGGGCTGGTGGCGACCACCCGGGCCAGCACCTACCTGTACAACACCACGGACGATGTCGACGTGTTCCTGGACGCCGTCGCCGGGGTCCGCCCGTTCTTTGGAGCCAACTGACGTGAGCGCAGAACTGCAGCAGCTATACCAGCAGATCATCTTGGAGCACGCCAAAAAACGGAACGGGTCTCCGCTGGCCGATCCGCCGCAGGGCGACAAATCCGGCGAGTCGCACATGCTCAATCCCACCTGCGGGGACGAAATCACGCTTCGGGCGGCCGTGCACGACGACGGCGCGGCCACCACCCTCTCCGCCATCAGCTGGGACGGCCAGGGCTGCTCCATTTCGATGGCCTCAGCGTCCGTGCTGAGCGACTTGGCGCAGGGCATGGACCGGGAGGAACTGCTGAAAGTGGTGGACAACTTCCGCGAGCTGATGCGCTCCCGGGGCAGCATCGAGGCCGACGAGGAAATTCTCGGCGACGCCGCGGCGCTCTCCGGCGTCTCCCGCTACCCGGCACGGGTCAAGTGCGCCATGCTGGCGTGGGTGGCGCTGGAGGAAGCCCTGCTGGCGGCCAACTGACCGCAGGTTAAGCAATGGGCCGGGCAGCACATCTGCTGCCCGGCCCATTGTCTGTCCTCGTTGCTTACCCGGCGAGTCCGCGGGCGCCGATCACCAAGGTGGCAATGCCCAGGATCATGGAGGTGGTTGCCTTCATGAACTCCATGGTGAAGTAGCGGGTCATTGCACCCTTCTCGTCCTTGGAACGGGGATCCTTCCACACCCGGACAAGGTGCGGCGCCCAGACAAGCAGGGACCACGCGCCGGCCAGGATCAGTACCCAGGCCAGGGCGGCTGGAATGTTCATCTCTGCGGCTCCCGGATCAGGAGCGGCCGGACAGCCAGGCCTCGGCCTGCTGCGCCTGGATGTTCAGGGCCTTGCCCAGCATGGGCTCGGCGGCGGCGGCGATTTTCCCGCCCAGGAACGGGATGGAGGATTTCACGTCGCCGGTCAGGTCCACGCGGGTGGAGCCCCCGTCGGCAACGAGTTGCTGGACGGCGTTGACGTCCACCGGAGCGCCGGCCACCTTCATGGTCACGTCGGCTGTCCGCGAGCCGTCCGCTGCCGGTGCCTGCCACCGTTCCGTCTGGGTGACAGTGAGCGAGTCGCCCAGCATCTTCTTGGCGATTTCCGGCAGCCGCGCGCTGGGAACCTTGCGGACCACGGTCAGGGTGAAGGCGCCGGACACATCGCCGTCGCGCTGCACGGACTCCAGCGAGCCGCCGACCAGCTCGCTGATGTGGCGCAGGAACGCCTCGTCGGTGAAGGTCTCGGTGACCTTGGCTGCGGGGTAGGGCAGGGTGGTGGAAGCGCTGAGCGCCATAAAGACTCCCGGAATTTCTCGGAACTGGGTGGGCCAACATCCATCCTACTGTGCGCGGTAAAGTTGGACTTCTGACCCTCAGTTCCGCCGAACTGGAGGGTATTCGTGTTGCGCCCCGACCGGAAGAAGATGGAAAAATGAGCCTCAACGGACTGCGCACAGCCCTCGCCCAGGACGATTCGTTCGCCAAGGTGCGGCTGCAGTCGGCCCGGCCTGTGGCAGAGCGCAGCGAGGACCTGCAGATCGGCGCACCCCCCGGGTTGCGGGCAGCGTTGCTGGCAGAGATGGTGCAGGGGCTGGAGGCGGATCTCCACGCGGCCGAGGGCGGCCTTGGCCGATCACCGGAGGGGTCAGCAGCAGGCGGGGTGGTGCTGGCTGTGACGGCAACCGGGCGGGAGACGGAAGACCTAGCCGCCGCGCTGCGGAGCTACCTGCCGGATGAGTCCATCGAGGAGTTCCCCAGTTGGGAGACGTTGCCGCACGAGCGGCTGTCGCCGCGGTCGGACACCGTGGGGCGCCGGCTCTCGGTGCTGCGCCGATTGAAGCACGACGACGGCGCGGCGCCGCTGCGCGTGGTCATTGCGCCGGTCCGTGCGGTACTTCAGCCGTTGGTGCAGGGGCTAGGGGAGCTGCAGCCGGTTGCGCTGGCGGTCGGCGATGAGGTGGCCTTCACCGATGTGGTCCGCCGGTTGTCCGAAGCCGCCTACGCCCGGGTGGACATGGTAAGCCGGCGCGGCGAGTTTGCCGTGCGCGGCGGAATTCTGGATGTCTTTTCGCCCACCGATGACCACCCGGTCCGGATCGAATTCTTCGGCGACGAGGTCGAGTCAATGCGCTGGTTCGCCGTGGCAGACCAACGGTCTTTGGCCGGCGAGCACGTCAAGCACCCCACCCGGCTGTACGCCCCGCCGTGCCGGGAGCTGCTGATCACCCCATCGGTGATGAGCCGTGCGGCAAAGCTCAAGGACCAGATGCCGGCTGCGGCGGACATGCTGGAAAAGATCGCCGGGGGCATCGCGGTCGAGGGCATGGAATCGCTCTCGCCGGTGCTGGTGGATGCCATGGTTCCCTTCATCGGCGAGCTGCCGCCCGGATCCATCGCGGTGGTGATTGAGCCGGAAAAGGTGCGGAGCCGGGCCCACGATTTGGAGACCACGAACGACGAATTCCTCGCGGCCGCCTGGGCCACGGCGTCCGAGGGCGGGGACGCGCCGCTGGACCTGGCGCTGCAGGGGGATCTGGAGCAGGCAGGCTTCCGCTCGCTGGGCGATACACGCACAGCGGCCGGAGAACATCAGGTGTCCTGGTGGTCCATCACGTCGTTCAACCCCGACGACGAAACCGTGCTGGACATCGACACCTTGACCATCGCAGCCCGGGAACCCCGGGGCTACCAGGGCGATGTGGCCGAGATGATGGAATTCATCGGTTCCCGCGTGCGCGACCAATGGCGCGTGGTAGTGGCCACCGAAGGCCCCGGCCCTGCCTCGCGCATGGCCGAACTCTTCCACGACGCGCAGATCCCGGCCACGCGGGTGGAATCGCTGGAGAACGAGCCGCAGCCGGGGATCATCGAAATCACCACGGCCAGCACCGGCAAGGGTTTTGTCTTCGACGGCCTTAAACTCGGGCTGCTGACCGAAGCAGACCTGCTGGGCCGTGCCTCGGCACGCTCCACCCGGGACATGCGGAAGATGCCGTCGCGGCGGCGCAACGCCGTGGATCCGCTGCAGCTGACCGAGGGCGACTACGTGGTGCACGAGCAGCACGGCGTGGGCAGGTTCGTTGAACTGGTGCAGCGCTCCACCGGAGCCGGACCCACCAAGGCCATGCGCGAGTACCTGGTGCTGGAATACGCCGCGTCCAAGCGCGGCGCCCCCGGGGACCGGCTATTTGTGCCGACGGACCAGTTGGACCAGGTCACCCGCTACGTGGGTGGCGAGACTCCGGTCCTGTCCAAGATGGGCGGCTCCGATTGGGCCAAGACCAAGAGCCAGGCCCGCAAGGCGGTCAAGGAAATCGCCGGTGAGCTGATCCGGCTGTACTCGGCCCGAATGGCGTCCCGCGGGCATGCCTTCGGACCGGATACCCCATGGCAGCGGGAGCTGGAAGAAGCGTTCCCTTACATCGAGACCCCCGACCAGTTGACCACCATCAACGAGGTCAAGGCGGACATGGAGCGTGAGGTGCCGATGGACCGTCTGGTCTCCGGCGACGTGGGCTACGGCAAGACCGAGATCGCGGTGCGCGCTGCCTTCAAGGCCGTTCAGGACGGCAAACAGGCGGCGGTCCTGGTGCCGACCACGCTGCTGTCCCAGCAGCACTTCGAGACCTTCAGCGAACGCTTCTCCGGGTTCCCGGTCAGGGTCAAGGCGTTGTCCCGCTTCCAAACGTCCAAGGAAGCCAAGGACACCATGGAAGGCATCAAAAACGGCAGCATCGACGTGGTCATCGGGACGCACCGACTGCTCTCCAAGGAGGTCCAGTTCAAGGATCTGGGCCTGGTGATTGTGGACGAGGAACAGCGGTTCGGCGTCGAACACAAAGAAGCGCTGAAGAAGATGCGCACCAACGTGGACGTGCTGGCCATGTCCGCGACGCCGATCCCGCGGACCCTGGAGATGTCGCTGACCGGCATCCGCGAGACCTCCACGCTGGCGACGCCGCCGGAGGAGCGGCACCCGGTGCTGACGTACGTTGGCCCGTACACGGACCAGCAGACGACGGCGGCGATCCGACGCGAGCTGATGCGCGAAGGACAGGTCTTTTTCGTGCACAACCGTGTCTCGTCGATCGAGCGGCAGGCGGCGCGGATCCGGGAACTGGTTCCCGAGGCGCGGGTGGAAGTGGCGCACGGGCAAATGAGCGAGTCGCGGCTGGAACAGATCATCGTCGATTTCTGGGAAAAGCGGTTCGACGTTCTGGTCTGCACCACCATCATTGAAACCGGACTGGACATCTCCAACGCCAACACGCTGATTGTTGACCGCGCGGACCGGTACGGGCTATCCCAGCTGCACCAGCTGCGCGGCCGGGTGGGCCGCGGCCGGGAGCGGGCGTACGCGTACTTCCTGTTCGACGCCGAGAAACCCCTCGGCGAAGTGGCGCTGGAGCGGCTCAAAGCGGTGGCGGCGCACAACGAACTGGGTGCCGGCATGCAGCTGGCGCTCAAGGACTTGGAAATCCGCGGCGCAGGAAATCTGCTCGGCGGGGAACAGTCCGGGCATATTGCAGGCGTCGGTTTTGATCTGTACATCCGGCTGGTCGGCGAGGCCGTGGCGGACTTCCGCGGCGAAACCGAGCAGAAGGTGGCCGACATGAAGATCGAGCTGCCGGTGAACGCCCACTTGCCGCACGACTACGTGCCGGGGGAGCGGCTGCGGCTGGAGGCCTACCGGAAGCTGGCGCAGGCGGCCACCGACGAAGCCATCGACGAAGTGGTTGCCGAACTCACCGACCGTTACGGCGAGCTGCCGGAGCCGGTTCAGAATCTCGTGGCCGTGGCACGTTTCCGGGTCCGCGCGCGTGCGGCCGGTCTGACGGATGTGGCAGTGCAGGGCAACTTCATCAAGTTCGCCCCGGCGGCACTGCCGGAATCCAAGGTCATGCGGCTGACCCGGATGTACCCGGGGTCGCAGGTGAAACCCGCGCTGGACTTTGTGCTGATTCCCAAGCCCAAGACCGCGAGGATCGGGGGGCGGGACTTGGCCGACCGGCAGATTCTGGAGTGGGCGCAGGGGGTCATCGACGCGGTGTTCACCGAGTAGCGGCGCCCCCTGCTGGGCGGCCAGTTTCCGCTGCTAGGCGGCCAGAGCCGCGTAGCGCCCGTCGGCGTCCAGCAGCGTTTCGTGGGTGCCGCGTTCGACGATGCGACCCGCCTCCAGGACGGCGATCTGGTCCGCATTCCGGACGGTGGAGAGCCGGTGGGCGATGGTGATGGTGGTCCGGCCGGCAGCCAGCCGGTCGAACGCCTGCTGCACCGCATGCTCGGTTTGCGTGTCCAAGGCACTGGTCGCTTCGTCCAGCACCAGCACCGGCGGGTTCCGCAACAGGGTGCGGGCAATGGCAATGCGTTGCTTCTCGCCGCCGGAGAACCGGTGCCCGCGCGAGCCGACGATGGTGTCATACCCGTCCGGCAGCGCCACGATGTGGTCGTGGATCTGGGCGTCCCGCGCGGCCTGCTCGATTTCGGCATCGCTGGCGTCCGGCTTGGCATAGCGCAGGTTCCCGCGCACCGTGGTGTGCAGCAGGTAGGTGTCCTGGCTGACCACTCCCACGATGCGTGCCAGATCGGACAAGCGCATGGCGCGGAGGTCCACACCGTCGATGGTGATCCGCCCGGCGGTAGGATCGTGCAGCCGGGCCACTAGGGCGGCCAGGCTACTCTTTCCCGAACCGGTCGGGCCGACCAGGGCCAGGGTGGAGCCGGCAGGAACGGTCAGGTTCACGTGCCGGAGGGCCGCTGTTGCGCTGTCCGGGTAGCTGAAGCTGACGTCCTCGAAGCGAACGTGCCCCGCCACCCTGGCGGGCTCCACCAGAGCCGGCGAGGACGGCTCGGTGATTTCCACCGGCAGGTCCAGATACTCGAAAATCCGGGCGAAGAGCGCCAGCGAACTGGTAACGGTGATGGCGACGTTCATCAATCCCAGCAGCGGGCGGAAAAGCCCGCCTTGCAGCGCGCTGAAGGCCACCACGGTGCCGATGCTGATGTTCCCCGCGGCACCGGGCAGGCCGGCGGCGAAGTAGATGACGGCTGGTACAGCGGCGAAAATGATGCTCATGGTGGCCATCCGCCAGCGTCCGGCCAACTCTGAACGCAGTTCCAGATCGGTCAGCCGCTCGGAGGAGGCAGAGAACCGGTCCGCTAAGTCGTTGCCGGTGCCCAGGGTCTTGCTCAATTGGATTCCGCTGACCGAGAGCGACTCTTCGATGGTCACGTTCATGTCGGCCAGTTCCCGCTGGCGGCGGGCGGTGAGCTCCCGACGCACCTTGGCCACCCTGCCGGTCAGCACCACTGCCGGCGGCATCACCAGCAGCGAGATCAGCGACAGCTGCCAGGACAGGGCCGCCATGGCTACGGCGGTGGCGACGACGGTGGTCAAGTTGGTGGCAATGCCGGTGGCGGTGGACGTGACCACGGACTGCATGCCGCCAATATCCTGGGTGATGCGGGACTGGATTTCGCCGCTGCGGGTCCGGGTGAAGAAGCCGACCGACTGGCGCTGCAAGTGGGAAAAGACGTCGGTCCGGAGACTGTGCATCACGTGTTGGCCCACCTTGGTAGCAATCCACGTCTGCAGGACTCCGAAGAGCGAAGTGACGGCAGCCACGGCCAGCATGCCGGCGGTCAACAAGGCCAGCAGCGGCAATTGCTGCTGGGGCAGGGCAGTGTCGATGACGGCACGCAGCAGGAACGGGGAGGCCATGGCGGCGGCCGAGGAGGCAACGATGATTGCCGTGACCAAGGCCAACTGTCCCCGGTAGGGCCGGAACAGGGCCACAATCCGCTGGAGCGGAACGTGCCGTGCTTGTTCTTTTTCTGCGGCCGTCGGTTCCTTCACGGGGCCGCGGCCGGGGTTCATTCCGAATGTTTCCGTCGGAACCACCTCGTTTCATGATGTTGGGGGCTCTAACACCGCCGTATTGCTGAGGTTACCTCACTATGAGGCTACAACAGGAAAACTTGATAGCCTATTCCGATGGCTGATGAAAACCTACTGGACGCATTCTGGGCTGTGTCGCGTCAACTCCGGAGGGCCACCCGGCAGGGATTGGACCCGCTGGGTGTAGCGCCGTCGCAGGCCCGTGCGCTGAGGATGCTCCGCCATCATGGCTCGCTGCGGCTGGGCGAGCTCTCCGAGCGGCTGCGGATAGCGCCGCGATCGGCCACGGACATCGTCGATGGTTTGGAGGAGCGCGGCTGGTGCGTGCGCGAGCCAGACCCGACGGACCGCCGGGCCACGGTGGTTGCCCTCACTGAGGCGGGGCGGGAGATTGGGCAGGCCATCCGGAAGGTCCAAGTCCAGCATGCCGAAGAATACTTTGCCGCCCTGTCCGCAGCGGAGCGCGCCGAACTCTCCTCGCTCCTAGGCAAGCTGACAGCGGCGGAAGGCTGAGGCCTAGCGGACGAACAGCAACCAGAATGCGGCGGACGCAGCGGCAAGCACCGCGGCGGTGCACAACGCCCACGCGGTCCCTCGGCCCTTGCGCCCCGTGGCACTCGGAGCGGGCTGAGCCTCCGTGCGAACGTATCGGGTTGCGCCACTTGGCTGGCCGGCGGCCGGCGGAACCACCTGGATGAGTCCGGTGCGCAGTTCACGGCGGGCAGGCAAGGGGGTTCCGGACGGTGCGGAGACCAACGGGACCACAGGGATCATCCCGGTGGGCTGGGCTGGTTCCGCGGCGCCGGTGCGGACGTCGCGGCGGCGCGGAAACGGCGTGCCGTCGGCAGTGGGACTCATTAACTCGACTTTCAACCGGGCAACCGGAGGTCAGGGAAAGTAGGACAGCACAGTGGCCCGGTAATCTACACGGGAGGGTGCCTACAGCCATCCTATGTCCGCATCCGCCGGAAACCGGGGAAGCGGTGGGTGCGGAACATCTCAATGCCGCATCATTTACCACCTGTGGCTATCGTGCGCATCGTCAGTGGCTCCGCTCCGGGCGCCCGCGCTGTGGGTCCGTCAAGGGAGGCCGAGGCTCTCCGCCCGAAGCGGCCGGCGCCGGCGGAATCCTATTGTGATGGATTTGCCCTGTTTGTTCCCGAGGCCGACGCGTATCCTGACGCTAAGGGAACGGACTATAAAGCCATCGTTCCGTCGTGATCGAAGGGGTGCTTCATCATGGTAGATATGGGCTTGGCGTGGCTGTTCGCCCTCCTGCTTGTGGCCATCGTGGCAATGTTGGCCATCCTCGTGGTCAGGGCGTTTGTGGGGCTGCGCCCGGGCAGCGTGGAAGATGCGGTTGCAGTGGCTTCCGCAGCCGGTCGGCTGGACAAGCCGCACGGGCGCAGCACGGCACGCCAGATCCTGGACCAGCGTTTTGCCCGCGGCGAGCTCACAGCTGATGCCTACCGCGAGGGGCTGCGGGTCCTGGGCGAGGACCGTTAGCCGGCTGGATTCAGCGCCTGCACCTACACTCTTCTGTGGAATCGGAGCCGGCAGCGGGGAGGACCGACGCCCCGGCGCTGTCTGCCCGCACAGTGCGCAGTCCACGAGCCAGCCCGCGATGCCCGCAGCGGCCAGCCGTCAGAGGGCTCCTGGCTTGCCCGGTGTCGACACAAAGGCCTTAAAGATGCCGGACAAGTCTTTCCCCGAGACCTTCTCCGCGCGCTTCCGGAAATCCTTGGGGGAACCCGAACCGTCCTTGACCCACTGCCTGACAAGCTTGTGGAAGTCCTTGTCGCCGATCTCGGTCCGCACCGCGTGCAGGGCCATGGCCGCGCGGGTCTGCAGGCCGCTGGAGAACAGGTTGTCCGGCCCCGGGTCGGACAACTTGAACTTCCAGAACGGGTCTGCGGCGTCGATGTCCGCGTAAAACTCGAAACTGTCTTGGGCGCTGCCGGATTCCCGGTCTTCCGCCCAGAGCCATTGGGCGTAGGTTGCCAATCCCTGGTTGAGCCAACTGTCCTGCCACCGATGGACGGGCAATTGGCTGCCCAGCCACTGGAGAGCGAGTTGCCGGACGATGAATGAGTCACCGCTGGCCTCGCTGTAGAAATAATCCATCGGGTAGACCGGCCTGGCCTGGGTCTCCAGCACGAACCCGAGGTCCTCGACATTGTCGACGATGCCGCCGGCACTGGCCAGCGGATAGGCCCCGAACACGGAAGAGAGGAACTTGATCATCTTCGGCTGCTTGTCCAACGACTGCTGGATCTTGTAGCCCTGGGACGGGGGCGTGCTGCTGCCGGCGGTCCACTCGTTCTCATTGAGCCGGCTTCCCTTGGGCGCGCCCTGCGGGCTCCAGCCGTCCCACCGGTCACCGTCGCTGTCGAACGAGGTGGAGCCGTCGCTCCCGGTCACCTTGATGTCCTCGACGAAGACGCCGTCGTTCTGTCCGGTGATGTCGCTGGCATAGGTGATGGAGAGTTCCACGTCCTCACCGGCGTAGTCCGCCAGATCGAACTCCCAGTGCTCCCAGCCGTCGCTCGTACCGGTGGCCGCCCACCACTGTCCGCTGGACCCTTTCGCGGAACAGGAGCCGCCGCCGTCGTCGTTTTGATAGTGCTTCAGGAAGGGATGCACCTGATGCCACGCAGGGCACGAATTTCCGGTGCCGTTGTCCGCGAATTCGGTGGCGTCCTTCAAGGTGGTCCAGTTGTCCCCGCCGGGCGTGCGTGCCTCGACGAACGCGTAGTCCCAGCCGGGCTCCGTGTCGCGCAGCATCCAGAATGAGAACTCCGCGCCGGCATCGGGCACGCTGAGCGTTCGGGTGAGGCGCTTGTAGCTGGCGTCATCGCTTTGCGACCAGGCCAGGCCATCCCCGTTGCGCGGAATGACCGTCTTCTTCAACGCCGGATCCATGGCGTCCACGTACCTAATCCCGGCCTTGGTGTACTCGGCCAGGTTGAACTGCCCGACGGCGATGGTCGCCAGATGCGGCGAGAGCGGCTCTTCAGCCTCCCACTTGTACACCGTGCGCCCGGGCGTCCGGTCGGTTCCGTCCGGCAATCCGTTGGCAACAGCCTGCCACCCATCCGGGACCGAGATGTTGAATCCGAAGCTGGCAGGGTCGCCCGGGTAGTTGTTCACCGGAAACCAAGTCGGCGCGCTCTTCGGATGGCCCGTGACGATGGCTCCGTCGTCGGTGTGGATGAACCCCGCAGGCCCGGGCAGGGACAGGGGACGGGGAACGCCGGAATACTGCACCACCACGCTGAAGCTCCGGCCGTTCGGTATGCCACGGGCGGGAGTGATGACAAGCTTGCTGCCGTCATGCTCGAAGCGTGCCCCCAGCCCGTCAACGCTGACGGAATGGACCGTCAGCCCGTCAAGGTCCAGGCTGAAGCTGGCGAGGTCCTGGGTGGTCCGCGCGGTCATCGTCGCGCTGGCAGTGAGCTGATCGGTGGGCGGGTCATAGAGCAGATCCAGCTGATAGTGCTTGGCATCGTAGCCAGTGTTGCCGGCGTCCGGAAAGTAGGAATCGCCGATGCTGGCAGTGCCGGGTTCAAAATAGGGCTGCCCCGGGTCCGGCGCAGCCGCGGCCGGAGCCGCGGGCAGCAGCAGGCAGCTGGCACCGAGGGCTGCACCCGCGGTCAGAAGCCTGCTGCGCCGAAACATCTCGATTATTCCCCCCCATCGGCCGGCGCTTTTGGTCCGGACCCGCACTTGGCTAGGGTCGGCGGTGTTGGCGCTGGCCATCCACCTAACATGCTCCTGTTTGGGGCCACTGTCAACGGATGCGGCAATGGACCCGAACAGCCTGGCTGTACGGGTCCATTGTGGAGGGCGGAACTTGGAAAAACGCTACGGGCGTCCGATGCCCTTGAAGGTCCAGCCGGCCTCGCGCCAGGCGATGGGGTCCAGCACGTTACGTCCGTCCAAGATCTTCTTCTCAGTCACTTGGTTTGCGACGGTGGCCGGATCCAGCTCGCGGTATTCTTTCCACTCGGTCAGAAGCACCAGGACGTGGGCGCGGCCAATCGCGGTCTTCGTATCCGGTTCGTAGCTGAGTTCCGGGAAGCGCTGCTTGGCATTCGCCAGTGCCTCTGGATCGGTGACCGTGACGGTAGCGCCCTGCAACTGCAACTGTGCGGCGACGGACAAGGCAGGGGAGTCCCTGACATCGTCGGACTCAGGCTTGAACGCCGCACCCAGCACGGTGATGCGTTTGCCGATCAGCGATCCTCCTGCCAGCTCTCGGGTCAATTCGACAACGCGGGTGCGGCGCCGCATGTTGATGGCATCCACCTCGCGTAGGAACGTCAGGGCCTGATCGGCCCCGAGCTCACCGGCCCGAGCCATGAACGCCCGGATGTCTTTGGGCAGGCAGCCGCCGCCAAAGCCGACGCCGGCGTTGAGGAACTTGCGTCCGATTCGCTCGTCCATGCCGATCGCGTCGGCGAGGGCCGTGACGTCGGCGCCGGCGGCGTCGCACACCTCGGCCATGGCATTGATGAAGGAGATCTTGGTGGCCAGGAAGGAGTTCGCGGCCGTCTTGACCAGTTCCGCCGTGGCATAGTCCACCACCAGCCGGGGTGTGCCTTGCGCGAGGGGCACCGCATAGACCTCGTCCAAGGCTGCAGTGGCCGCTTCGCCGGCGGGTCCCGAAGGCACGCCGTACACGAACCGGTCAGGTGTCAGGGTGTCCTTCACCGCGTGGCCCTCCCGGAGAAACTCCGGGTTCCACGCAAGGATTGCCTCCGGGGCAGTCTCCCGGACTTCATCAGCCAACCGTGCGGCCGTGCCCACCGGCACGGTGGATTTGCCGACCACGACGTCACCGGGATTGAGGTGTTCAGCCAGCGATGTGAAGGCGGCATCGACGTAGCGCAGGTCGGCGGCGTTCTCGCCCTTGCGCTGCGGCGTGCCCACACAGACGAAGTGCACGACGGCGCCGGCCGCCTCCGACAGGTCGGTGCTGAAGGCCAGACGGCCGGTTTGCTGCGCTTCGGTCAGCAACTCCGGCAGCCCGGGCTCAAAAAACGGTGCCCGTCCCGCCTGTAGTTCGCTGATTCGGCGCGCATCCACATCGATCCCGATGACATCGTGCCCGAGTTTGGCCATGGCCGCCGCGTGTACTGCGCCGAGGTAGCCGCACCCGATGACGGAAATACGCATACTGGTCCTTTGTCCGTGCGGTGAGAGAGACTAGTTCGACTTTATCGCGTTACCGGGCGCCGGTTACGCCGGTGCTCCAGCCAGGCGTACGCCAGCACCGTACCGATCGCGGCACCGAGCGTGTTCACCCACACGTCCTGCAGGGACGCATGGCGGCCGGGTAGGAATGACTGCTGGCACCATTCGATGGCCACGGAGAACAACAACGCGCCCGCCGGCGTGAGCCAGCGCCATCCGGATGGCAGCAACAGGGCGGTGAGGAAACCCAGCGGGACGAACATCACAACGTTGGCCCCGGACTCGACCAGGTTGTAGTCGAACCAGGCAGGGGCGCCTGCGCGATGCAGCGCTGAGAGGACGTGCTGTACCAAGCCGTTCGCCACCGCGTCCATCGGCGTGGGCCACAACACGACGAGGCCGAGCCCAAGGAGGTAGACGGCCAGCAAGGTGGCAGCGGGGAGGCGGCCGCGTTCCGGCGGTGTGCCACGCCGCATGGGGGTCCTTTCGTGCAGGTTCACCGTGCTGAAACAGGACTGGCAGCAGGTCCCCGTGCTATCGGTGAAGCCCTTTTGCTGGATCTTTGTTCGTTTCAGCACCGAAACAGTTGCCAACTCTTTTGCAATTGCTTCAGATCGGATAGCTTCCGGGCAGGATCCTGCTACGGGGATAGCGGGGTCCATCATCGCACCCTACGGAGGAACCAGTATGAAAACCCACCGTTTCAGGCGCGGAGCGGCCATCACCGCCGCCACCGCTTTGGCCTTCGGCATCGGGCTGCCAGCCCAGGCCGACAACGGGACAAATACCAGCGCCCTGCGAGAAGCCGTCACCGCTGAGAACATCTTTAGCCACCTGCAGGCCCTGCAGGACGTGGCCGATGCCAATGGCGGCAACCGCGCCGCGGGTACCCCCGGGTATGAGGCATCGGCCCAGTACATCGAAGAGCAGCTGGTGGCCGCCGGATACACTCCGCTGCGCCAGACGTTCTCCTATGAACGCTTCGTGCTCAACAGCGCGGACTTCGAGCAGGTGGCCCCGACGCCCACGGTGTATGCCGCGGAAGAGGACTTCCTGGGCATGGACTATTCAGGATCCGGCGACGTCACCGCACCGGTAACGGCAGTGGACGTCAACCTGGCCGGTGACAGGGCCTCCACCAGCGGTTGTGAGGCAGCCGACTTCACCGGCTTCCCCTCCGGAAACATCGCATTGATCCAGCGCGGCACCTGCGACTTCGCCCTGAAGGTGTCGAATGCCGCGGCGGCGGGAGCCGTGGGCGTGGTGCTTTTCAACCAAGGAAACGGGGGGACGCCGGACCGGCTCGACCTGTTCGGCGGCACGCTGGGCACGCCCCAGGCCATCCCGGCGGTGACCACCAGCTTCGATCTGGGGGCCGAGCTGGCCGGCACGGATGGTTTGGAGGTGCGGATCGCGGTGGACGCCGAAATCGTCCAGACGGAGACCTTCAATATTCTGGCCGACACGGCCGGACGCGCGGACCGCACCGTTGTGGTCGGCGCGCACTTGGATTCGGTCCCCGAAGGCCCGGGCATCAATGACAATGGCTCGGGCAGCGCGGCGATCTTGGAAACCGCGCTGCAGATCGCGGCCAGCGGCGACGAGCCGCGGAACCGGGTCCGGTTCGCCTTCTGGGGCGGGGAAGAAGACGGGTTGCTCGGTTCCGAGTACTACGTGTCCCAGCTGACCAAGAAGGACATCAAAAATCATGCGCTGAACCTGAACTTCGACATGGTCGGCTCGCCCAATGCCGTCCGCTTCGTGTATGACGGCGACGGCAGTGCGTTCGGGCTGACCGGGCCGAACGGGTCCGCCAACGTCGAGCACATCTTCGAGGACTACTTCGCCTCGCAGGGACTGGCCACGGAGCCGACGGCCTTCGATGGCCGCTCGGACTACTTCGCCTTCATCAACAACGGCATTCCCGCCGGAGGTTTGTTCACCGGTGCAGAGGAGATCAAGACCGATGAACAAGCAGCCATCTACGGAGGCACGGCGGGCGAGGCCTATGATCCCTGCTACCACCAAGCTTGCGACACGGTGGAGAACGTCGACCCCGTGGTCCTCGAACAGATGGCCGATGCGATTGCGCACACCACGCTGACCTTCGCGGAGACCACTTCGGCGGTGAACGGCACGGCCAAGGGCAACGGCAAGGGAACTGACAGCAGCAAGATGCTGTTCAAGGGCCACCAGGCCATCCGCTAACGGTCGGGCATCATCCGGCCAGCTGCCGGCACCAGCGGCTTATGCCGGCAGCTGGCTCAGGGAGGCCGTCTCCGGGCGGCCTCCCTTTTCGCCCCGCTGCGGGATTGAAACCCGGAACGTGGTGCCGACTCCGAGCACGCTGGTGAAGGTCAGCGTGCCCCCGTGCGCTTCGGTAATCGACTTGCTGATCGCCAACCCCAACCCCAGCCCGGGAATGGCAGCTTGCCGGACCGAACTGGTCCGGAAGAACTTGGTGAAGACTTCCGCCTGGTCGGCTTCGGACATGCCCATCCCGGCGTCGCTGACCTCCAGCACGGCTGCGCCGTCGGATTCCAGCGTCCGCACGGTGACCCGGCCGCCGTCGGGCGAATACTTGATGGCGTTGGAGAGCAGGTTGTCCAGAACTTGGCCCATCCTGGTCGGATCGATTTCGGCGACCAGCCCCTCGGCGGCGTCGATCACCAATTCCACGCCTGCGTGTTCCGCCCTCGGCATGGCCGAACTCACGCTGCCGGCCACGACTTCAGCCAAAGCGGTGCTGCGCGGTTCTATGCTCAGCGTCCCCGCCGCCGTGAAGAGCAGGTCTTCCACTAGTTGGAGCAGCCGCTCGGAGTTGCGCATCGCAATGTTGAGCGAATGGCTGACGTGCTGCGGCAGTTGGTCGGCGTCCTCGAGGGCGAGATCCAAGTAGCCCATGATGGAGGTCAGGGGTGTGCGCAGCTCGTGCGTGACGCTGGAGACGAACTCTTCCTTGACCGTCAGCGCGTTGACGAGGTCGGTGACGTCGCTGAACGCCATGACGGTCCCGTCGAACCGGCCTGCATCGTCCTGCATGGGCCGGGCCGTACACAGCATGGCCCGCTGGTTCTCACCGGCACCAATCCACACCAAAACGTCCGAAAATGCTTCCCCGCGCACGGCACGGCGGATGGGCCGGTCTTCCAGGGCGAAAGGCGTGACCCGGTCGGCTTCGAAGACCAGCAGGTCGGCCTCGTCCGGATTCTCGATTCCCTGGGGCCTGGCCACCGAGCGGTCCCGCTGCTGTTGGACGTTGCTCAGGATGTCCTGTCCTTCGGCGTCGGTGACGAGGACGCCCACGGCAACGGCGTTCAAAACGGTATCCAGCCGGCGAACGTGGACCTTGCTCTCTTCTAGCAGGGCCCGCAGCTCGCGGTCTTTGTGAGCCAGCGTTTGTTGTTGAGCCGTAGAGCTCAAGGCGAAAACGGACGCGGTGATGGAGACCGCCAAGGTCACAATCGGGATCAGGGCTGGACCCACCAATGCTTCAGCTGTCACCGGATCCGGCCCGGCAAACACCGGGATCCAGATGATCAACAGCGGTGCAACGAAACTAATAATACGGGCGGCGGCGGGAGCGATCTCCGACCATGCCATCCAGAAAACCGGGAAGATGGCCAGCAGACTGATGCCGGAGAGTTCCGTCCCGCTGCCCTGGCGGAGGAACCCTATGGCGACGAAGTCCAGCAGCGGGATCACCCAATAGGAGGGATAGGGCAGCCGATCCCAGGGGACGACGGCACTCAGGATCCACAAGAGGCCGATGCCGACCAGTCCGCCGATGAAGTGCGGGTTGGACAGCAGGTCCGGGAAGAACACTGCAGCAAGCAACGCGGTCAACGCCACAGACAGGCACAGCGGCAGATGGCTCAGCACCACGCGTGCGCGCAGGGAAAGCTCGTGGAACTGCTGGCGTCCGATCAGCAATGACAACAGCGGGCTTGGTGCGGCAGACATGCTCGAAGATCCCCTACTCCGGCAGCCCTCCTGCCGGCTACTCTGCGGGGCCCGGGCTGGCCATAACTGGTTCAGTATGGCACGGGCACGGGCACGGGTGCGCACAGCGGAACCGTACGGTGTGTGACGCGGGTCGCAGAGGCAGCGCCGACGCGGGCCGGAGTCGGCCCCGGGTCAGTTGGTAGCGCGCGGGTCCTGCTGATACACATCCGGCACGCCGTCCTGGTCGGCATCCGCGGTTTCAAGCTCCTCGACCTGCCGGTAGTGCCGGTTGCGGGCGCGCAACAGGACGGCGGCCAGCAGGGCCGAGACCAGCGAGCCGGCCAGGACGGCCACCTTGGCATGGTCGTGGTGCTCGGAGCCGAGCGTGAAGCTCAGGTCGTTGACCAGCAGCGACACGGTGAAGCCGACGCCTGCCAGCACCGCAACGCCCAGCACATCGATCCACTTCAGCGAGGGATCCAGGCTGGCCTTGGTGGACTTTGTCAGCACCCAGGTGGTGAGCATGATGCCCAGCGGTTTGCCGATCACGAGTGCTGCGGCAATGCCGATGGCCACCGAGTCGGTGAAGGTGCGGCTGATGCCTTCCCAGCCGCCGAGGGCCACACCGGCGGCGAAGAACGCGAAGACCGGCACCGCGAACCCGGTGGAGAGCGGCCGGAAGCGGTGTTCCAACTGTTCGGCCAGCCCGGGGCCGGCTTCCGGCCCGCCGTTCTTCTTGCTGCGCAGCACCGGGACCATGAAGCCGAGCAGCACGCCGGCGACTGTAGCGTGCACGCCGGAGGAGTGCATCAGCGCCCAGGTGACGATGCCGAGCGGCAGCAGAATGACCCAGGCGGCCAGATGGTGTTGGGCGAAGAACTTGGGGAATTTATGTGACAGGAACGCGAAGGCGCCCAGCGGGAGCAACATCCACAGCAGGTAGGGCACCTGCACGTCGGACGAGTAGAAGAACGCGATGATGGCGATGGCGATCAGATCGTCCATCACGGCCAAGGTCAGGATGAAGATCCGCAGGGCGCTGGGCAGGTGCGAGCTGATGACTGCAAGGACAGCGACGGCGAAGGCGATGTCGGTTGCCGTCGGGATGGCCCAGCCGCGCAGTGCTTCGGGGCCGGCGCTCAGGTTCACCATCACGAAGATCAGGGCGGGCACCGCGACCCCGCCGAAGGCCGCGGCAATCGGGACGATGGCCCGGGCAGGGGAGCGCAGGTCGCCGGCGACGAACTCGCGCTTGAGTTCCAGACCGGTCAGGAAGAAGAAAATTGCCAACAAGCCGTCTGAAGCCCAGTGGCCGATGCTGAGGTTCAGGTGCAGGGCCTCGATGCCGACCTGGAAGTCGCGGATGGCGAAGTAGCTGTCGGCTGCGGGCGAGTTGGCCCAGACCAGCGCCGCAACGGTCGCGACCAGTAGCAGGATCCCGCCGACCGTTTCCTTGCGCAGCAGCTCGCTGATCCGGAGGAACTCTGGGTAGCTGCCTCGGCTGAGGATGGTCTTCTGGCCGGGAGATGGGGGAGTGGCCATGCATGGCTCCTGACTTTGGTCGCCCTGAGGGCTCGTTCAATGACTTGACGACCAGTCTTCCCGTCACACCGTGTGCCAGTTTACACGCCCATCGTTGCTCAGGCGCCGGGAACCGTTCGGACGGAACCGCGAGGAGGCGCCGCCGTCGTGCTTAAAAGCGCCGGGCGCGCAGCCGGGGGCAGATCCTGCCGTGCCCTGGCTGCGCGCCCGGAAAGCCTGTGTTGGCTCAGGCGTCGTGGTGGGTGTCGGAGCGCCCGAGGATCTGCTTGGGAATGAAGAACGCCAGCGCGAACAGGCCCAGGCCGATGGCGAACGCCGGGATGGGGCCGATGACCGATTCCAGGCTGAAAGCGTAGAGGGAACCGAAAAAGATCAGCATGATGACCACGAACGTGATCAGATTGCTGGCCAGATGTCCCTCGCCCGAATGGGTGCGCTGCTTGGGATGGGCTGCCATGGGGTGTTTCTCCTCGATAGTGCGATGCGGCATCAGTAGCCGCCGGCGGCTTGCTCACCATTAACAATAGCCACTGATGAGCTGGCGCCAATTCGTGTTGCGCCGGCCCGGAGCATTGCGCGCGCGTCGTCGATGGAGCGCACGCCGCCGGAGGCCTTGACGCCGAGCTGCGGCCCCACGGCATCCCGCATGAGCGCAATGTCCTCAACGGTGGCTCCGCCGCCGCTGAACCCGGTGGAGGTCTTGACGAAGTCCGCGCCGGCTTCGGCCGCGGCTTCGCAGACCATCCGCTTCTGCTCGTCGGAGAGCAGGTGGGTCTCCAGGATGACCTTGAGGATGGCACCACCGGCATGTACGGCCTCGGCCACGGCCGCTATGTCCGCGAAAACGGCGTCGCGGTCATTTGCGCGGGCGGCGGCGATGTCGATCACCATGTCGATCTCGTCGGCACCGTCCAAGTTGGCGCCGCGGGCCTCGTAAACCTTCACATCGGTGGGCGTGGCACCGAACGGGAAGCCGATGACCGAGCAGGTCTTGACGCCGGAACCCTTGAGCGTGCTGTGCACCAGGGCGGTCCACAAAGGGTTCACGCACACGGCGGCGAAGTGGTATGCCACCGCCTCCGCGCAAACTGTGAGGATGTCCTCGCGGGAAGCTTCGGGCTTCAGCAGGGTGTGGTCGATGACCGAAGCGATCGACGTCGGGTCGTGATAGGTCTCGCTCGGCGCGGATCCGGGTGTGCTGTCTTCAGACATGGCCATCCCTTTCATCTGCTGGGTCCAGGAACATCCATCCTTGCATACCGCGGACACCTGCTGGGGAAGCTCAGTGCACAGCCCCGCCCGGGCAGGCGACGCGGGGCCTACCTGTCAGTGCCTGCCGCCCGTCGGATGGCCGTGTTGTTCGGCATCGCGTCGGTGCTCCTCGAGTTTGTCCTCGGCGTCCTTCCGACGGCGGGCGATGGCGCGCTCGTCGTCCGCCGGGCCGTGTTCCTCCGACGCTCTGTGTTCCGGCCTGTCCTCGGGGCTTGGGTGCCTGCCCGGCGAGGCTGGCGAATAATCCTCTTCGATGGCCATGGCAGCATCGTCCCACAGTCGTGCCTAGCGCAAAAGGTGCTATTCCGCCAGTCCGAGGGCTGCCCGGATATCAACCTTGATCGCTTGCAGAGCCTCTGCGGCCTCGGCGCGCACGGACTGCAGCTGCTCCGCCGATCCGACCGGCCGGATGACCTCCAGATAACACTTGAGCTTGGGCTCGGTACCGCTGGGCCTGATGATCACGCGGGTCTGGTCTTGGCTGAGGAACAGCATCCCGTCGGTGGCCGGCAGTGCTTCGCTGCCCAGGGACAAGTCCGTGCGGGCCGTCACCGGTGACCCGGCCAATGACGGCGGCGGCTGCTCGCGGAGCCGGTCCATCATGGCTGGAATCAGGGCAAGGTCCTCCACCCGTACGCTGAGCTGGTCGGTGGCGTGCAGCCCGTACCGCAGGGCCAGTTCGTCGAGCATGTCGAAGACGGTGCGGCCGGAGGCTTGCACGTCGGCGGCCAGTTCCGCGAGCAGCAGGGCCGCGGACATGCCGTCCTTGTCGCGGACCAGATGCGGTGCCACGCAGTAGCCCAGGGCCTCTTCATAGCCGTAGACCAGGCCGGGGACGCGGGAAATCCACTTGAAGCCGGTGAGGGTCTCCACGTGCTGGGTGCCTGCGTCGGCCGCGATCTTGCCCAGCAGCCGGGAGGAGACGATTGAGTTGGCGAAGACCCGGTCTTGGCCGGGCGCGCCGTTATCGGGGGCCAACTGGTCCTGGCCGGCCAAACGAGCGGAGATGTGTGCGCCGAGCAGGGCACCGACCTCGTCGCCACGAAGCATCCGCCAGGCGCCGGTCGACGGATCTTTGGCTGCCAGGGCTGCACGGTCCGCATCGGGATCGTTGGCGATGACCAGATCGGCATCGACGTCCGCCGCGGTCTCCAGGGCCAGGTCGATGGCTCCGGCTTCTTCGGGATTGGGGAAAGCCACGGTCGGGAAATCGGGATCCGGATCCGCCTGCGCGGCCACCACCGTGACGTCAGTGAATCCAGCCTGCTCAAAGACGGCCCGCATGGTCGCCCCGCCCACCCCGTGCATCGGCGTGAGCACGATTTTCAGTTCCCGCTCGGGGAACAGCCGGGGATCGGCCAGCGCGGTCACGGCCGCTGCGTAGTCGCCGGCGATCGCGTCGGGCAGGACTGTCCAGCCTTCCTCGGCCAGGCGGATCGATTCCAAGGCCGGGCCGTAGTCGATCCGGGCGGCAATTTCGGCGTCGTACGGTGCCACAATCTGGGCGCCGCGGCCGCCTTCGTTCACGGCCCGTCCACCCAGGTAGACCTTGTAGCCGTTGTCATTGGCGGGGTTGTGGCTGGCGGTGACCATCACGCCCGCTTCGCAGCCCAGTGCCCGGACCGCGTAGGCCAGCACCGGTGTGGGCAGGGCCGACGGCATGAGGAAGGTTTCGATGCCGGCGGCCGTGAAGATGGCGGCGGATTCGGCGGCAAAAACATCCGAGTTCCGGCGCGCGTCGAAGCCGACCACGGCGCGCGGGGTGTACTCGCCGCCGGCGGTGTCCAGCAGGAACCGGGCCAGGCCTGCCGCGGTCCGGCGCACCACCACCCGGTTCATCCGGAACGGACCGGCGCCCAAGGCGGCCCGCAGCCCGGCCGTGCCGAAGGCGAGCGTGCCGGAAAACCTGTCAGCCAGTTCGGCCCGGGCTGCTGTGGCCTCCGGGCCGTCGCCGTCCGCAGCCGCTACCAGATCCTGCAATTCCCGGCGGGTCTGCGGGTCCGGGTCAGTGCCCAGCCAGGCGGCGGCCGCGGCCATGAGCTCGTCGGTTGTTGCGGTCATCTCGCTCCCGTTCACAGCTTGGCGACGATGCCGGCCAGCAGCCGGGAGATCCGCGGTCCCGCGGCGTGTCCCGCCTCGATGACCTCGGCGTGGCTGAGCGGGGTGTCGCTGATACCGGCGGCCAGGTTGGTCACCAGTGAAATACCGAATACTTCCATGCCCGCGTGGCGGGCGGCGATGGACTCCAGTGCCGTGGACATACCGACCAGATCGGCACCGATCCGCTTGGCGTACTGCACCTCCGCCGGCGTCTCATAGTGGGGCCCGGTGAACTGTGCGTACACACCTTCGTCCAGACTGGGGTCGACCTCCCGGGCCACAGTGCGGAGCCGCTGGGAGTAGAGGTCTGTCAGGTCAACGAAGGTAGCCCCTTCCAGCGGAGATGCGGCGGTGAGATTGATGTGATCGCTGATCAGCACCGGCGTACCCGGCGCCCAGGCCGGGTTGAGACCGCCGCAGCCGTTCGTCACGACCAGGGTCTTGCAGCCGGCGGCCGCGGCGGTGCGCACGCCGTGGACCACTGCGCGCACGCCCTTGCCTTCGTAGTAGTGGGTGCGGGCCCCGAGCACCAGAACACGTTTGCCGTCCGGGGTCAGGACGGACTGGATGGTGCCCACATGGCCCTCCACGGCGGGGGCGGAGAACCCGGGAATGTCCGTGGCCGGAATCGTGTGCGTGGTGTCACCGATGAGGTCGGCGGCTTCGCCCCAGCCGGAGCCGAGCACCAAGGCCACATCATGTGCGGGAACACCGGTCTGCTGGGCGAGGAAAGCGGCTGCCTCGGCGGCCAGTTCAAAGGGATCTGTAGTCACAGCACCTAACCTACCCGCTGCCCAACTGCTGCTGAAAGCAGAAGGGGCGGCACCGCCTTCGTCGGCTTGATCATTCTGGAAGTCCGCTGCCGGCGCCGATGCGGCCGCCGCGCTGCTTCCGACCGCGGCGCAGGTTGAGGCCGTGGTGGGCATGAGACACAATGAAGTCCGTGACTAGCCAAATAGATTTCAGTGCCCCGCGTCTGGTGATCCTGGGCGGGGGCCCCGGCGGGTATGAGGCGGCCATGGTGGCCAATTCACTCGGCGCCAAGGTGACCATCATCGAGCGGCAAGGACTTGGCGGCTCGGCGGTCTTGACCGACGTGGTGCCGTCCAAGACCCTGATCGCCACGGCGGATGCCATGCGGCGGGTGGCCAGCGCCCACGATCTGGGTGTCCGTTTTGATGAGCACTCGAAGGCTGCCTACGCCGACCTGCGGACGGTGAACGACCGGCTGCTCAAGCTGGCGGAGAGCCAGTCGGCGGACATCCACCACGGCTTGGAGCGTGCCGGTGTGCGGGTCATCCTGGGCGAGGGCAAGCTGTCCGGTCCGAACGCGATTGTTGTCACCACCGACGCCGGGACCCAGACCGTGGAAGCGGATGCCATCCTGCTGGCCACCGGTGCAACGCCGCGGGAACTTCCCACTGCCAAGCCCGACGGCGAACGGATCTTCAACTGGGCCCAGGTGTACAACCTGACCGAGATTCCCGAACACCTGATTGTGGTCGGATCGGGCGTGACCGGCGCGGAGTTCGCCTCCGCCTACCGGATGCTGGGCACCCGGGTCACCCTGGTCTCCTCGCGAGACCGGGTGCTGCCGGGCGAGGATGCGGACGCCGCCGCGGTGCTCGAGGACGTCTTCGCCCGCAGCGGGATGACGGTGCTGTCCAAGTCCCGCGCCGCCGGTGTGGAACGAACGGACGACGGCGTGCTGGTCACCCTGGCCGACGGGCGCGTGGTCGAGGGCTCGCATTGCCTGCTGGCCGTTGGCGGTGTTCCCAATACCGCCGGGATCGGGCTGGAAGAGGCCGGCGTGGCCTTGGCGGAGAGCGGCCACATCAAGGTGGACGGTGTCTCCCGCACCACGGCGCCCAACATCTACGCGGCCGGCGACTGCACCGGTGTCCTGGCCCTGGCCTCCGTGGCCGCCATGCAGGGCCGGATCGCGGTGGCTCACCTGCTGGGCGACTACGTCAAGCCGCTGAAGCTCACCCAGGTGGCATCCAATATCTTTACCAGTCCGGAAATCGCCACCGTCGGCGTCACTGAGGAGGATGTCGCCTCCGGCCGGTACCAAGGCGACATCATCAAGCTCTCGCTGAACACCAACGCGCGGGCCAAGATGATGAACGTTTCCGACGGCTTCGTCAAGATCATTGCCCGCCGCGGTTCCGGCACCGTGATCGGGGGAGTGGTGGTGGCCCCGCGGGCTTCCGAATTGATCTTCCCGATCGCCCTGGCCGTCACGCAGAAGCTGCACGTGGACGACGTCGCGAACACCTTCACCGTGTACCCGTCGCTGACCGGATCGATTTCCGAGGCCGCACGGCGTCTGCACGTTCATCTCTAGGCGGCAGACTCCGCCGTCATTCCGGCATAAAGTGCGCCAAATTGTCTGACTTTGCGACTACAATCACCAATTAGTAGTGATTGAAACGATGAACCAGAGTAGATCAGTTGGGGGACAAGGAATGAGCGAGCAGCGAACTGCCGTCATTGTGGAGGACGACCTGGACATCAGGGAGCTGATCTCGACGGTGCTGTCCAGCTCCGGGTTCACGGTCCATACTGCGTCCTCCGGCATGGAAGGCGTTGCCGCGATCAAGCGCCACAACCCGGACGTTGTCACCCTTGACCTCGGCCTGCCGGACATCGACGGCTTCGAGGTGGCCCGCCAGGTGCGGCGCTTCAGCGACACGTACATCATCATGTTGACGGCGCGCGCCGAAGAGCTGGACACCTTGTTGGGCCTGGAAACGGGCGCCGATGACTACCTGACCAAGCCGTTCCGCCCCCGCGAACTGCGCGCCCGGATCACCGCCATGCTGCGGCGCCCGCGTGCCACCAAGGACAACGACGGCGGTGCCGCCGGGGGCGGCTCGACGCCGTCGGTAGATGTGCCCGCAACCACCGCTGCTCCGACGCCGGAGCCCGTTCTGCAGGGTGCCGGAGTGGGCGGCGGTGCACAGGCCGGACTGCAGCTGTCGTCGTCGGGCGGCCCGGTTCCGGCCGCTGCCGGAGGCGGCACCTCGCTTGCGGTGGCCGCCCAGGCCGGCGTCGAGCACAGCCTTGCCGCCCCGGTCCCGGTCGCTGACGGCGTGCTGGAGCACAACGGGATCGTGGTGGACAGCCGTGCCCGGACGGTCATCCGTTCCGGACGCGAGCTTGACCTGACCCGCAGCGAATTCGACCTGCTGTACGCCCTGATGGAAAGCGGACGCGTGGTACGGACCAAGGCCGATTTGGTGCGCCGCCTGCGCAACGAGCCGTACAACACCGGCGGCTACATCTCCGACTCGGACGAGCGCACCATTGAAGTGCACATGGCCAATCTTCGCCGCAAGCTGGGCGACGACACCAAGGCCCCGCGCTGGATCAAGACGGTCCGCGGTGTGGGCTACAGCCTGGCACCCAAGCGGTAACCAGCCAGGCCGGGTGGCAGCTGCCTACGCCAGGTGGTAGCTGCGCAGCTTCGCCGTCGTCGACATCCCGCAGGCGCGCAGCTCATCCAGCAGGGTGGCAGCAGCATCAAACAATTGCCCGTGGACCAGCCCTTCGAGATCCTCGGCCATCCGGCCAAGCCGTCCTGCCCCCACCATGCTGCTGGAGATCTTCAAGCTGAGGATGGCATCCATGGCGTCTTCGGCATCCCGCGCCAACACCGCACCGGACACCCTGCCGTAACGGTGATCCCACAGCTCCACATAATTGGTGATGAAGCGTCGGCGCATGCTGCCGTCGTGGTCGCCGAGATCCGTCGCTAGTTTCTCCAGCACGGAGTCCAGCACCAGCGGAACCTCGGCTGCAACGGCGGTCATGCCGTCACCTCGGAGCCGGAAGCGGAGGCGCGCCCAGAAGCGAGCATGGGGCGGCACTCCTTTCGAGTTGGTTGCGATGTCGAACTATCTCTTATCGTAAGCGACAGTCACGTCCAGCCTGCGCGAGCGCGCCCAACCTTGGTAACTCTTGAGCACCAATTGTGGCTGCCGTGGGTTTTCGAAAACTGAGCGAGTCTTTCGGAAACCTCAGGCGGACCTTAAGCGACGTCGGCCAGAGTCTTTGTCAGAGGTCACAGGTGAGCCAAGCCTGGACCCAGTCTCCGCAAGTCCACCATCCGCTGGGAACGGCAGCCCGGCACCTTGTGCATCACCCGGAGGGAGTGCTCCGGCGGCGGGAGGTGCTGCGCTGCCGTTCTCTATTTTCCGAGGCCTGCCCGCCGCAGGGCCTCGGCCATTGCCGTGTTCGCGGAAGCTCCGTTGCCGGGCTGCCGGTCGTCATTTCTGCCGGGCTTCTTGCCGTCGCGGCGGCCGGACCTGCCTGCACCTGAGCCTGGACGTGGGCCTTCCCTGCGGGCATCTCCGGGGCGGCCCGCCTGGCCGGAACCCTGCCGGCGCGGCTCCCCGGTGGGAACTTCGTCGTCAAGCCGGAGGGTCAGCGAGATGCGCTTGCGCTCCGGGTCGGCCTCCAAGACCTTGACCTTCACCACTTGCCCGGACTTAACCACGTCGTGGGGATTCGAGACGAACTTGTCCGACATCGCGGAAATATGGACCAGCCCGTCCTGATGGACGCCTACATCCACAAAGGCGCCGAAGGCGGCCACGTTGGTCACGGAGCCTTCCAGCACCATGCCCGGCGTCAGGTCGGAAATCTTCTCCACGCCATCGGTGAAGGTCGCGGTGGTGAAATGCGGGCGTGGATCGCGTCCTGGCTTTTCCAACTCGGAGATGATGTCCACCACCGTCGGAAGGCCGAAGCTGTCGTCGACGAACTGTTGGGGATCCAGCACAGCCAGCGACTGGCCGCCTCGTGCCGCCCCCGTGGCGGTGGTGCTGGCCGCGGCGAGGATCTTCCGGGCGATGCCGTATGCTTCCGGGTGCACGCTGGAAGCGTCCAAAGGCTCGTTCCCGCCGGTGATGCGAAGGAAGCCGGCGCACTGCTCGAAAGCCTTCTCGCCCAGCCGCGGGACCTTTTTGAGATCGGCGCGTTTGGCAAACGGTCCATTGGCGTTGCGGTAGGCGACGATGTTTTCGCTCAACTGCGAACCGAGACCCGCCACACGGGACAGCAGGGACGGCGACGCGGTGTTCAGGTCCACGCCGACCGCATTAACACAGTCTTCGACCACTGCACTCAGCGACCGCTCCAGCTTGGTGGCGGTGACATCATGCTGATATTGCCCGACGCCGATGGACTTGGGGTCAATCTTGACCAGCTCGGCCAGCGGGTCCTGCAGGCGACGGGCGATCGAGACGGCACCGCGCAAGGACACATCCAGTTCCGGCAGTTCCGCCGAGGCCAAAGCCGAGGCGGAGTACACGGATGCACCCGCCTCCGAAACCACTAGCTTCTGCAGCTTGCGGGTGGACCTCATCAGCTTGATCAGTTCGGTGGCCAGCTTGTCCGTCTCCCGTGAGGCGGTGCCATTGCCAATGGCGACGAGCTCGACGGCATGCTTGTCCGCCAGCCGTGCCAGCGAGGCCAAAGATTCATCCCATTTCTTGGCCGGAGCATGCGGGTAGATGGTATCGGTGGCCACCACTTTGCCGGTCCCGTCGACGACGGCGACCTTCACGCCGGTGCGCAGCCCGGGATCCAACCCCAAGGTGGACCGGTTTCCGGCCGGCGCCGCCAGCAGCACGTCCCGGAGGTTGGCAGCGAAGACCCGGACAGCCTCGTCCTCGGCCGCGGTAAACAGCCGCACGCGAAGGTCAATGGCCAGCTTGACCAGGATCCGGCGCCACCCCAGCTGGGCGGTCTGCATCAGCCAGCGGTCCGCCGGCCGGCCGCGATCGGCCACGCCCATGCGCGATGCCACCGCGTTCTCAAACCGGCCGCGCGCCTGTGCGTAGTCCTCGGCATCAGCGGGGTTGCCCTCGCTGATGTCCAGGTTCAGCACGCCTTCCTTCTCACCGCGAAGCAGGGCCAGCACACGGTGCGAAGGAAGGCCGGCGGGGTCCTGGGCGAAGTCGAAATAGTCGGCGAACTTTTGGCCGGCTTCCATTTGGCCCTCGCGGACCTCGGCCCGCACCAGGCCTTGCTTCCACAGCCGTTCCCGCAGTTCAGATACCAGATCGGCGTCTTGGCTGACCTGCTCCACCAAAATGGCGCGGGCGCCGGCCAGGGCGTCTGCCGGCTCGTTGATGGCGTGTTCGGGATTAAGGAATGGTGCCGCGGCTGCCAGCGGATCCTGCGACGGATCCGCCAGCAGGCCGACGGCAAGCGGTTCCAGCCCGGCCTCGCGGGCGATCTGGGCCTTCGTCCGCCGCTTGGACTTGTAGGGGAGGTAGATATCCTCGAGCCGGGCTTTGGTGTCCGCCTCGTTGACGGCGGCCTCCAGTTCAGGGGTGAGTTTGCCTTGGCCGGCGATGGCCTCCAGCACAGCGCGACGGCGGTCTTCCAACTCCCGCAGGTAGCGCAGCCGCTCTTCGAGATCACGCAACTGCGCGTCATCCAACGTCCCGGTGGCTTCTTTGCGGTAGCGGGCGATGAACGGGACGGTGGCACCGCCGTCGAGCATCTCCACCGCTGCCTTGACCTGCCACGTATTGACTCCCAACTCTTGGGTGAGCTGGGCATAGATCCGCGCGCTGAGGGCGGCCGGATCTTGAGGAGGCAGGGTCGTGAGGAGGGCGGGCTGTTCAAGCGCGGATGTTTCGGTCACCGATCCATTGTGCCGTATGGGCAGCCTCCCTTACCTGTCGGGATAGTAGAAGGCGTAGTCATCGTAGGGATCGCGCCAACTGGATTCGTCGCGGTGGATGCGCCGTACCTTTCCGGCGGGGACCCACGCGGTCCGTGAAGAACCCCGTGTATCGATCCACTTCACCTGCACGCTGGTTTGGTCCCAGGAAATCGCCTTGGCATCGAGGGTGCCGCCGTCCAGCTGCACCCGAACATAGGGCTCGCGGCAGTAGGCCTCGCGAGCGGTGCGTGTATGGCGTGCCCGGGCGGTCATGCGCGGCTCGCCGCGGTTCTTCGCGTAACTGCTGGCAGTCACAACATCCACTTTAGTCACGTCCGAAGGATGCCAGCCGGTACTGACAAGGACCCGGTCCGCGATCCCTAGGCCGGTGACGTGCGCAACAGCATGCCACGTTCGCCGTGTCGCGGCTACCGGTGACCTCCCCAACTGCGCGCGAAGTATGAGCTGCGTCTCTCTATCACAGGTGTCCACATAATGAAATGAATGTCCGGAGTTCGGACACGGTGGCTTAGAATCTATCCGATATTCACCCGAGCGAAAGCCGTCATTTCAATGTCCACACCAGCACCAGTCACCAAGGGGGCGCCGGCCGCGCCGGTGAACTCCCGCGGCCGCGTGATCGTCGCCAGCCTCATCGGCACGTCCATCGAGTTCTACGACTTCTACGTCTATGCAACCGCAGCCGTGCTCGTCTTTCCCGCGCTGTTCTTCCCGAATGCCAGCGGCGCCGTCGCACTGTTGAGCTCGTTTGCGGTCTTCGGCGTGGCTTTCATTGCCCGCCCGCTCGGATCGATTGTTTTCGGACACTTCGGCGACAAGTACGGCCGCAAGGGCACCTTGGTGGCCTCGCTGCTCACCATGGGCATCGCCACCTTCCTGATTGGCTGCCTGCCCACCGCCCAAGTGGACGGCTGGTCCTTCTGGGCCCCGGCCCTGCTGGTGGTCATGCGCTTCGCCCAGGGCCTGGCCCTCGGCGGCGAATGGAGCGGCGCAGCGCTGCTGGCCACCGAGAATGCGCCGGCCAACAAGCGGGCCATCTATGGCACGTTCCCGCAGTTGGGTGCGCCGATCGGCTTCATCATCGCCAACTCGCTGTTCCTGTTACTGAGCATCAACCTGACCAACGACCAGTTCATGGACTGGGGTTGGCGCATTCCCTTCCTGGCCAGCGCCGTGATGGTGATCATCGGCCTGTGGGTCCGCCTGAAGCTGGTGGAGACCCCGGCCTTCCAGAAGGTCGTGGATAAGGGTGAGGTGACCAAGCTGCCGCTGGGCCGGGTCTTCAAGTCCAGCTGGCGCCAGCTGATCCTGGGCACGTTCATCATGCTGGCTACGTACGTGCTGTTCTACCTGATGACCACCTTCACGCTCTCCTACGGCACTGCAGCAACCAACGTCGAGGACGCCACCGCCAAGGCAGAGGCGGCCGGAAAGCCGTTCGACCCGGACACGTTTGCCGCCGGTCTGGGCTATGCCCGCAATGACTTCCTGCTGATGCTGATCATCGGCGTGGTGTTCTTCGGAATCTTCACGCTGGTGGCTGGGCCGCTCGCCGAAAAGTACGGCCGGAGGAAGACCCTGATCTGGGTAACGCTGGGCATTGTGGCCTTCGGCTTCCTCTGGGTGCCCCTGTTCGGCGGCGGCTTCGCCGGCACCATGGCACACCTGATCATCGGGTTCACCCTGATGGGCCTGACCTTCGGGCCGATGGGAGCGATCCTGCCGGAGCTGTTCCCCACCAACGTGCGCTATACCGGCTCCGCCGTGGCCTACAACTTCTCTTCGATCCTCGGCGCTTCAGTGGCTCCGTTCATTGCCGTGGCGCTGTGGCAGGCCGCGGACGGGAGTACCTTCCTGGTGGGCCTGTATCTCAGTGCAGCCGCAGTGCTCACCCTGATCGCCCTGCTCCTGAGCAAGGAGACCAAGGACATGGACTACGAGAACCAGTCCAGCTGACTGGTTCGCTGGACACACGGGAGGGCCCGCGGCTGATTGCCGCGGGCCCTCCTTGCGTAGCGGATGATGACATCCTCTAGGGCCCCCTCCCAGGGGGGTCGGCTCTTGGGCGTCGGCCCCTGAATGGTCCGGCTCTTGGGCGCCGGATCCGCAAGGCTATGGCCGTTTCCGCCGGAATCGTTCTTGGGCCGGCGGGCCACTGGTGTAGAGGTTGTCATGGTTACCCTTGGGAAAACCTGCACGTGCAAAGGCCCGCCGCCCCGTGGGGGACGGCGGGCCAGATGCCGCTGAAGGAGCAGATCAAGCGGCCAGAATCAGACGGTGCTGCTCCTCCTGTTCGTGATGAAGCCCCAGATCACCAGCACGACCAGGGATCCAATGATGGCCCAGATCCACGATGCGAGGCTGAAGAATTCATTCATATCGACACTCGCGACCATACCGCCGATCCATCCGCCCAGAAGAGCGCCGATGACGCCCAGAATCAGGGTGGCAATCCAGCCGCCTCCCTGCCGTCCGGGAAGGATCAGCTTGGCGATGGCGCCGGCAATCAATCCAAGCAAGAGGAATGCTAGAAAACCCATGATGTGCATCTCCTTTACGTAGGTGATACTTCATTTTTCCCGGCCAGGCCGGGTTCTGCTCCTTGGTAAACATCACGGTACAGCATAGACAGCCTGCTTATAAGTTCCCGCGCCCACTAGGCACTAAAACGTGACAGAACTACAACGGCTGGTACAGTCAGGCCGGGCAAAAAGCGCCTCTAGTCAGCGATGGTGGCCAGCACCGCACCGGCGGAAACAGTGTCTCCAGGCTTGGCGGACAGCCCCGAGATCGTCCCTGCCTTGTGGGCCGTGAGCGGCTGTTCCATCTTCATTGCCTCGAGCACGACGACGAGATCGCCTTCAGCGACCGTGTCGCCCTCGGCTACGGCAACTTTCACAATCGTGCCTTGCATGGGCGACGCCAAACCGTCACCGCTTGCCGCGGCGCCGGCGGCCGCGCCGGAACGGCCGCGGGCGCGCTTAGGCTTGCCGTTGGACTTGGCGGCCGACCCTGTGCCCGAGCCGAGGCCCGCCGGCAGCACCACTTCCAGCCGCTTGCCGCCGACCTCCACGGTCACGCGCTGGCGCTCACCGTCCTCGTCGGCCGCGGCGGCCGGAGCGGACTGGAAAGCGGGAATGTCATTCTGGAACTCGGTTTCGATCCAGCGGGTGTGAATGCTGAACGCCCCGTCCTCTGGGGCAAACGCCGGGTCAGCCACCACGGCACGGTGGAACGGCAGCACGGTAGGCATGCCGCCGATTTCCATCTCGTCCAGCGCCCGCCGGGCCCGCTCCAGTGCCTGGGCGCGCGTGCTTCCGGTGATGACCAGCTTGGCCAGCATGGAGTCAAAGTTACCGCCGACAACTTCGCCTGCTTCAATGCCTGAGTCCACCCGGACGCCGGGGCCCGTGGGAAGGCGCAGCGTCTCCACCACGCCCGGGGCTGGCATGAAGTTGCGGCCGGCGTCCTCGCCGTTGATGCGGAATTCGAACGAGTGGCCGCGCACTTCGGGGTCGTCGTAGCCAAGCTCTTCGCCGCGGGCCAGTCGGAACTGTTCGCGGACCAGGTCTATGCCGGTGACTTCCTCCGAGACCGGGTGCTCAACCTGCAGCCGGGTGTTGACCTCCAGGAAGGAGATGGTGCCGTCCTGGCCGACCAGGAATTCACACGTGCCCGCGCCTTGGTACTTGGCTTCGCGCAAGATCGCCTTGGACGCAGCGTAGAGTCGTTCGTTTTGCTCAGGGGACAGGAAGGGCGCAGGGGCTTCTTCCACGAGTTTCTGGTTGCGCCGCTGCAGCGAGCAGTCGCGGGTGGACACCACCACCACGTTGCCGTGCGCATCGGCCAGACACTGGGTTTCCACGTGGCGCGGAGCGTCCAGGAAGCGTTCCACGAAGCATTCGCCGCGGCCAAACGCCGCGGTGGCTTCGCGGACCGCCGATTCGTATGATTCGGCGATGGCCTGGCGGTCCCGGACCACCTTGATGCCCCGGCCGCCGCCGCCGTAAGCGGCCTTGATGGCCAGCGGCAGGCCATGCGTATCGGCGAAGTCGAGCACTTCCTGAACGCTAGACACCGGATCGGGCGTGCCTGGTACTAGGGGAGCGCCGACCCGTTCGGCGATGTGCCGTGCTTGGACTTTGTCGCCCAGCTGGGAGATGGCGTCGGGGGAGGGGCCGATCCAAGTCAGGCCGGCGTCGAGGACCCGCTGCGCGAACTCGGCGTTCTCCGACAGGAAGCCGTAGCCGGGGTGGACCGCGTCCGCGCCGGCGGCCTGGGCCACCTGCAGGAGCTTGTCCATCACCAGATAGGATTCGGCGGCGGTGTCCCCGCCGAGTGCGAAGGCTTCGTCCGCCAGCCGGACATGCAGGGCATCCCGGTCCGGGTCGGCGTAGACAGCGACCGAGGCAATGCCTTCGTCGCGTGCGGCGCGGACTATGCGGACGGCAATTTCACCACGGTTGGCGATCAGTACCTTGGTGATGCGCTGGGTCATTCAAAGCTCCTTCTATCCTTGAGGAGCCTAGCCTGCTTTTGCGGGAATCGCTCATGAATAATGCCGTTTGTGCGTGTGCGCGGCCTGTTCTTTGTAGGAGTCCTACAAAACCACCGGGTGGATCAATTCCAGAGGTCGGTGATCTGCACGTTGGCGTTGGCCAGCAGCCGGCGCAGGGTGGAGACGGACAGCCCGACGACGGCATGCGGGTCGCCGTCGACCCGCTCGATGAAGGCCCCGCCCAGCGAATCGATGGTGAAGGAGCCGGCAACGTGCAGGGGTTCGCCGGTGGCCACGTAGGCGTCGATCTCAGCGTCGGAGAGCTGGGCGAAATGCACCGCGGCGGAGGCGACCGCGCCCACCGTGGCACCCGATCCGGCGTCGTCATTTTCAGGGTCTTCGGCATCAAAGGCGGTGGCTCGGCAGTCCACCAGCCAGTGGCCGGTGTGCAGCACGCCGTGCCGGCCGCTCATTCTGCGCAGGCGTTCGCGAGCGATCTCCGGCTCGTGGGGCTTGCCGTACGGCTCGCCGTCGAGTTCGAACACCGAGTCGCAGCCGAGCACCAGCGCGCCGTCGGTCCCAGGAAGGGCGGCCACCGCTTCGGCCTTGGCCCGGGCCAGCAGCAGCGCGGTGTCATGCGGGTCCGTGACCCCGTAGCTGGCCGTGACGGCGTCCTCGTCCACCTCCGAGACCAGGACCTGGTGCGTGATCCCTGCCTCGGTCAGAAGCTTGGTGCGGGCGGGGGATGCGGAGGCGAGGATCAGGCGAAGGTCGGTCACCCGACCAAGCCTATCTGCTGCCGGGAAAGCCAACCTTGCTTAGCATGTTTCCGCCCCGTGACCTGAGCGTAAAGAACCGCCGCGGTTGGCCGCAGGACCGGTTGCCTGACCGTACGATTTCTGGCGGGAGCTTTCTCCCGCCGGAGAGTACGCCCACCCGGGGCGGAAGGGACCCGGCACAGGTAAGGGCCGGTGCACCGTTGGGGGATGCATCGGCCCTCCTGTTTGTCCGGGTCTGCCCGGCTGGGGCGAATCAGGCGGCCGGAACCGGATCCTCGCCCAGCAGCGCGCGCCGCAGGGTGTCCAGCCCGACGGAGCCGATGTTCAGCGCCTGGCTGTGGAAAGCCTTGATGTCGAACGCGGCGCCCTCACGGCGCCGCCGCTCGTCGCGGATTTCCTCCCAGAGCTTCTGGCCCAGCTTGTAGGACGGCGCTTGGCCCGGCCAGCCAAGGTAGCGGGTGAACTCAAAGTCCAACTGGCCCTTGCTGATCGCAATGTTGCGGCGCAGGAACTCGTAGCCCTTCTCTGGAGTCCAGGTTCCTGATCCCCAGCGTTCCGGGACTTCCAGCTCCAGGTGGACTCCGATGTCGAACACCACGCGGGCCGCCCGCATCCGCTGCGCATCGAGCATGCCCATCCGGTCGCCCGGGTCGGCCAAGTAGCCCAGCTCGTCCATGAGGCGTTCGGCGTACAGGGCCCAGCCTTCGCCGTGGCCCGAGACCCAGCAGATGTTCCGCCGCCAGTTGTTCAACAGCTCGCGGCGGTAGGTCGCCGTCGCAATCTGGAGGTGGTGGCCCGGAACGCCCTCATGGTAGACCGTGGTGGTTTCTTTCCAGGTGGTGAAGCTCTCCTCGCCTTCCGGCACGGACCACCACATGCGGCCGGGCCGGGCGAAGTCGTCGCTGGGGCCGGTGTAGTAGATGCCGCCTTCGTGGGTCGGGGCGATCATGCACTCCAGCCGGCGCATCGGCTCGTAGATGTCGAAGTGCCCGGACAGCTCGTCCACGGCCTTGTCGGACAGGTCCTGCATCCACGCCTGCAGTTCATCGGTGCCGTGCAGTTGCCGCTCCGGGTCAGCATCCAGCAGTGCCATCGCTTCTTCGATGCTGGCACCGGGGCGGATCTGCTCGGCGACGGCTTCCTGCTCGGCGATGATCCTCTCCAGCTCCGCGACACCCCAGGCATAGGTGGCTTCCAGATCCACCGCGGAACCCAGGAACCGGCGCGACATCAGCGCGTAGCGTTCGCGGCCGACGGCGTCCTTCTCCGGTGCGGCCGGCAGCACCTCGGCTTCCAGCACACTGGCAAGCTGGCCGTAGGCAGTTGCCGCGGCCTCGGCGGCCGCGGCCAGCCTGTCCCGCAGGTCCTGGGACAGCTCGCCCTCTTCGGCTGCAGCCTGCCCGGCCAGCGACCGGAAGAAACCGTCCTCGGCCGCATACGCCCCGGTCTGCTCCATCACAATGCGCACCTGCCGCTTGGCAGCGACCAGCCCGCGGTCCTTGGCCTCGCGGAGGGAAGACACGTAGCCGGCGATTGCGTCGGGGACGTTGGCCATCCGGCCGGCAATGTTGTTCCAGTCCTCGACGGTGCTCGTGGGCATCAGGTCGAAGATGGCGCGGATGTCCTGGGGTGGCGAAGCGATGTTGTTCAGGTCAGCCAGATCCCAGCCGGTCTCGTGGATCTCCAGCTCGAGGCCCAGCCGCTCATGCATCGCGTCCAGTGTGACCCGGTCCACGTCGTCGGTGGGTTCCAGATCCTCCAGCCGCCGCAGGGCTTCCCGGGTGACCTCGGCGAAGGCCTCCGCACCGGCCGGCGAGAAGTCGGGATACTCGGTCTCGTGCCCGGGGATGCCGAGCGAGGTTGCCAACGATGGATCCAACTCCAGCAGTGCGGCCGTGTAGGCGTCCGCTACGGCGTCGATGGCGGACGGAATACGCCCGGGCTCCGGGGTCTTGGTCAGTTCAGATGTCTGCTCAGTCACACCGAGAGCCTACCGGCAACCAGTTGCCTTGGGCCACGTAACGCTCCGGCTGTGGCCTTTTGGCGCCGCGAACCCCTCCCTGCCGGCAGTTGTCATCGGATCGTAGCCGGCCGCATCTGGTCCCCATCCTCGCCAGCGCCTAGGTTGGGGTCAACGGTGAGGAGAACATAGTGCGAAGAAGGACGACGGCGGCGCTGGCCGCATTGGGGCTGGCTCCGGTCGTGATGCTCGGCGGCTGCGCGGCGCCGCCCGACCTGCTGAGAGCGGACGGTGTGGCCAGGGCCGACGCGGCGGCGGGCCAGTTCCCGGCCGAAATCGACGCCTTGCGGCAATCTGCCTTCACGCTTGGGGCAGCCATGCTCTCGGCGGCGCCTGAGAAGAATCAGGTCACCGGCCCGGTGAGTCTGCTCTACGCCGTGGCCATGCTCCGTGCCGGCGCCGGCAGCACCACCGCGGTGGAACTGGACCGGGTCCTGGGCCTTCCGGAGCAAAACCTGGACGCTGCCTTGAACGCCTTGCTGGCCCAGTGGGAGGAATTCGACGGCGACCCGGGCTCGGTGGACGAGGACGAGCCGCCCGTCAGGCCGCTGATGCATCTGGCGAACGGCGTCTTCGTGGACGCAGGGACGCCGACCGGTGAGGGCTACCTGCAGATCCTGGCGGAGCATTATGGCTCCGGCGTCTACCCGCTGGACTATTCGGATCCGTCGACCAAGGAGGCCATGGATGCCTGGGTGGACCACCACACCGGCGGCCGGATCACCGAGGCACCCGGCGGCTATCATCCAGACAACACGCTAACCCTTTTGAACGCAGTGTACTTCGCGGCTGCCTGGGAGCAGCCGTTCGACCCATCGGCTACGGAGGATGCGGATTTCACCACCGCATCGGGGGAAAGGGTTTCCGTACCCATGATGGGAAACCTGGTCCAGGCGCCTTACGTACGAGGGAAGGGCTGGCAAGGCGTGGACTTGCCGTATGGGGACGGGTTCGCGATGCGGCTCATCCTGCCCGACGGCGGTGCGCCCGTCATGGACAAGGCCGGGCTGATGGACGTGGCAACAGCAATGGACAGCGCCGACGACGCCATGGTCGTTCTTGGGCTGCCCCGCTGGAACCACACGCACCAGCAGGACCTACTGCCGGTCCTGCTACGGCTCGGACTCGGCGAGACCCTTGGCCCGGCGCCGGACCTGG
Source organism: Arthrobacter sp. NPDC055138 (assembly GCF_053607305.1). Classification (NCBI taxonomy): domain Bacteria; kingdom Bacillati; phylum Actinomycetota; class Actinomycetes; order Micrococcales; family Micrococcaceae; genus Arthrobacter; species Arthrobacter sp. NPDC055138. Next base: position 223,419 of record NZ_JBSGTH010000006.1, on the reverse strand, counting down.
CGGCCATCCAGCAGGAAGCATCGGTAACCAGCGCGGCCCAGCAGGCCAACATCACCGTAGGGGAAAAAGGAACGATCGCCGCGGCCGTGACCCAGTTGGATGTGATGGCCGGTTCGCTGCCGCCGGAGCCTGACGTCGAGCTTTCGTTCGACCGGCCCTTCCTCTACCAGATCGTCCACCTGCCCACGGGTTTCCCGCTCTTCCTCGGCACGGTGATGGATCCGCGCTGAACAGACAAACGACGGGGGACACCATGGCCGTGACGGAAGTGATTCCGTATCTGCACTACGAGGGTGCCGACGCTGCCCTCGAATGGATGGAGCAGGTGCTCGGTTTCGGTCCGGCCACGCGCTGGCGCAACGCCGACGGGATCACCGAGGAAGCCGAAATTGTGGCAGGAGGCTGCCGGATCGCGGTCTGCGGGCGCGCCGCAGACCCGGGCAACGGCGGCGGACTGTTGCTCATCGTGCACGTGGACGACGTCGATGCCCAGTACCGGCGCGTGCAGGCCGCGGTGGACGTGGACGTGGAACCACCGGCCGACCAGCCCTACGGGCCGCGGACCTTCACGGTCACCGATCCATGGGGCTATCAGTGGAACTTCTGGCAGGGCGAAGCCGCCCCGCCGCCGGAATGACCTAGCGGAAGGTATGCCGCCAGGCTCCTGGGCCGTGCGAGACGAACGGCCGCAGCAGGGGTCGGCGGGGCCGCCGGGACCGGCGCGACGGAGTGCCGGCCTGCCCGGAGGATTGGAGGGCGGCAACGACGGCCGTCAGCGCCGCGAGTTCCTCCGGCGTCGGATTGCCCTTGGCCACCGTCAGCAGGGGCCGCTGTCGGACTGCAGCGTCCCCGTGCTCGAATCCATCGGATGCTTCTGCCGTGTCCACGGCTTCTGACCAGTTGCTCAAAGCGGAATATTCCCGTGCTTCTTGTGCGGCATGGTGGCCCGCTTGTCGCGCAGTGCGCGCAAGCCGCGGACCACTTGGAGTCGGGTTTCCGACGGTGCGATCACGGCGTCGAGATAACCGAGTTCGGCGGCTTGGTAGGGGTTGAGCAGCTCTTCTTCGTACTGCGAAATGATCTCCTGCCGGCGGGCCTCGACGTCGCCGCCGTCCGAGGCCACGGCCGCAAGATCGCGGCGGTAGAGGATGTTGACGGCGCCCTGGGCACCCATCACGCCGATCTGCGCCGTGGGCCAGGCGAGGTTCAAGTCGGCGCCGAGCTTCTTGGAACCCATCACGATGTAGGCCCCGCCGTAGGCTTTGCGGGTAATGACGGTTAGCTTCGGCACGGTGGCCTCGGCGTAGGCGTAGAGCAGCTTGGCACCGCGGCGGATGATGCCATTGAACTCCTGGTCCTTGCCGGGCAAGAAACCGGGCACGTCCACCAGGGTGAGGATGGGGACGTTGAAGGCGTCGCAGTGGCGGACGAACCGTGCCGCCTTTTCCGAGGCGTTGATGTCCAACGTGCCGGCGAACTGCATGGGCTGGTTGGCCACGATGCCAACGGTGTGCCCTTCCACGCGGCCGTAGCCGATGATCACGTTCGGCGCGTACAGGGACTGCATCTCCAGGAAGTTACCGTCGTCGACGACGTGCTCGATCACGGTCCGCATATCGTAGGGCTGGTTGGCCGAATCCGGAATCAGCTCATCCAGGCTCAGATCGTCATCGGTGATCTCGAGTTCTTCATCGAATTCAAGTGGGGGAGCCTCGGCCAAGTTGTTCGCGGGAAGGAACTCAAGCAGTTCGCGGACAAACTCGATGGCGTCCGACTCATCGGCGGCCAGATAGGCGGAGGTGCCGGTTGTGGCATTGTGCTGGCGCGCTCCGCCCAGCGTCTCCATGTCCACTTCTTCGCCGGTGACGGTCTTAATCACGTCAGGTCCGGTGATGAACATGTGGCTGGTCTTGTCCACCATCACCACAAAGTCCGTCAGGGCGGGGGAGTAGGCGGCGCCGCCCGCGCACGGACCCATGATCAGCGAGATCTGGGGCACGACGCCGGACGCGGCCACGTTGTTGCGGAAGATATCCGCGAACATCGCCAGGGACGCCACGCCTTCCTGGATGCGGGCGCCGCCGCCGTCGTTGATGCCGATCACGGGGCAACCGTTGCGCAGGGCGAATTCCTGCACCTTGACGATCTTCTCGCCGTTGACCTGGGAGAGCGAACCGCCGTAGACGGAGAAGTCCTGGCTGTATACCCCCACCATTCGTCCGTCCACGGTGCCGTAACCAGAGACGACGCCGTCGCCCAGCGGCTTCTTTTTCTCCATTCCGAAGGCCGTGGACCGGTGCGTCGCCAAGGCGTCGAACTCCACGAAGGATCCTTCGTCCACCAGCATTTCGATCCGTTCCCGGGCGGTGTTCTTGCCGCGGGCATGTTGCTTCTCGATCGCCTCGGCGCCGGAGGGCTGCAGGGACTCTGCCTGGCGGCGGCGGAAGTCCGCAATCTTGCCTGCAGTGGTCTGCAGGTCAAGGTCTTGATCGAGGCTCATGAAATCTCCGGATTCTGCCGAGGGTGTCGGACGCTGGCGGCCTGCAGGCGGTTAAGTAGGTTTCGTACAAAACCGCGGGTCGCAGGCGCGTCGCTGAACCAAGTCTAGTGAGCAGCAGCGGGACGCCTGCTGTAGGAACCCTACAATTTCGCCGCCGCAGCTTTTGGCCACCACCTGCGTTCAACGGCGGCCACCAGCCGCTTTCTACCCTGGCCACCGGCTCCGTTCTGCCCTGGCCACCGGCTGTGGTCTACCGTGGCCACCAGCCGCGTTCCAGGTTCCCCCACCGGATGCGCGAAGGATCGCGGGCCGCCCACGACCCCCTCAACCGCCCGCGATCAGTAGGATGGAACACATGAGCCAGAGTTTTTCCGACGTCGACCGCCCGGCCCTGGACTTGGACGGTCTCAGCGACGCTCTCTGTGCACCCTTGGGTCCGTACCGGAAGCTTGAACTGGTGGAATCCACCGGCTCCACCAATACCGATCTGGCCGCCTGGGCTGTGGCGGACAAGGTGGGCTGGTCGGACCTGAGCATCCTGGCCGCCGAGGAGCAAACGGCCGGCCGTGGCCGGTTGGAACGGCAGTGGACCGCCCCAGCCCGCTCGTCGGTGATCGTGAGCATCCTGCTGCGGCCCTTCAACCGCGCCGGCAACCCTGTGCCCACCCAGAGCTATGCCTGGTTCTCGCTGCTGGCGGCCGCGGCACTGGCGGAGGCGCTGGGCGAGTATGCGCAGCTCAAGGCAGAGGTCAAATGGCCCAACGACGTGCTGGTCTCCGGACGAAAGATCGCCGGAATCTTGGCCCAGGTCGTCAACTACCCCGACGGGTCGCCCCCCGCCGTCGTTCTCGGAACCGGCCTCAACGTGACGCTCTCCCGGGATGAGCTTCCCGTGCCCACCGCCACCAGCGTGGCGATTGAAAAGGGGCGGACAACCGACCGGAACATTCTGCTGATGTCCTATGTCCGGGTGTTCGCCAAGCGCTACCGGCAATTCTGCAACGTCAACGGTGATCCGGCAGCTGAATGGAACGACGGGTCCAGCCTGCTCTCGCGGATGCGCGATGTGATGGTCACGTTGGGACAGCAGGTGCGGGCCGAGCTGCCGGACGGAAAACAGATCATCGGCGAAGCGTTCGGCCTGGACGCCTACGGCGCCGTCAAGATCCGTGATGCTGAAGGCACCGAACATGTCGTGGCGGCCGGCGACGTGGTGCACCTCCGGCCGCACGAAGGCCCCTAAGTTGATCTGGACCCCCTGCCGGATCCGGGAGCCGCGTTGCGGTTGAAACTGGATCCGGGGGAACGCGTGATTGTCATGACGCGGCCGCAGGCCCGGAAGCTGACCTGGCCGGTGGTGGCCGCGCTGCTGGTGCTTGGTTCGGGCTCCTACGTGTTGGCGAACCTCAGCCGAGCCAACCCGCCTGACTGGATCGAAGAGTGGCACCCGCTGCTGCTCGCCGGACTGGCCGTGGTGGTGGCGGCGCTGCTGTCACGGCTGTTTCTCTTGCCGCTGCTGCGCTGGGTGAGTACCCGCTATCTGCTCACCAGCAAGAGGCTCATCGTCCGCCGGGGCATGGGCCGGCGGCATGAGCGACAGCTACTGCTGGTGAACATTGCCGAGCTGCACACCGAGCAGTCGATCATCCAGCGGACGCTGCGCAGCGGTAACCTCACCATCGACATGGGGCACGGACGGACCAGCCGGATCGTTGACGTACCCGAGGTCTTCCGGTTCAGGACTTTGGTGGTGGAGACCATTGAGCAGCTGCCACGCACCGCCATGTTCGATGGTGTAGACATGGAAACAGAAACCGAGTGGAACAGCTGGGACAGCTGACAGAGGAGGATGCACAGGATGGACATCAGCAGCGCGCAGGATGAACCGCGCCGGCCACCGGTGCCGCGCGATCCCGAGCTGCCCCAACTGCTGCGCCGCGAAGTACCGCTGCCGGCCGCCGACGAGCCGGTCGAAGAGCTCGAAGAGACCCGGGCGGAGGACCCTGAACCCATCCTGGAAGCCGAGCCGGTCCCCGAAGACGTGCGGACCACCGGGGGACACCCGGCCGGCGAACCCGAGCCGCTGACGTTGTCCATGCCCCGCGTGCCGCTGCCCGCCCAGACCGCTCCCGCCGGCGGCTCCAACGGCAAGGTGGACCGGCAAGCGATCAAGGACCTTGAAGTCCGGCTGCTCGGCTCCGAACGGACCATGAAGCGCCGCGAAGTGGCCGCCGGTGCCGGGGTATCGCTGTTGTCGGCCCGAAAAATCTGGCGCGCCCTCGGCTTCGCCAACCTCGGGGACGAGGATCTGGCGTTCACCCAGGCAGACCTGGACGCGTTGACCACCATCATCGACTTGGTCCGCGAGGAGCGTCTGACCGAGGAAGCGGCCATTTCGATCACCCGCTCCATCGGACAGATGACCGACCGCATGGTGGTCTGGCAGGTCGAGGCGCTGGTGGAAGAGATGGTGCACCAGCGGGGACTCACCGATGCCCAGGCGCGCCAGCGGTTGGTTCATGAGCTGCCGAACCTGATCGACTCCTTGGAGAAGGTCCTGGTCTACTCCTACCGCCGACAGCTCAATGCCGGGGTCGCCCGACTGACCGTCCGGGCCGAAGCCGGCCTGGGAGCCGGAACCGGCGCGGACGATGATGACTCGCTGCCCCTGTTGCGGGCCGTGGGCTTCGCGGACCTGGTGTCCTACACCAGCCTGTCCCGCCAGATGAACGAAAAGACCCTCGCCCAGCTGGTACAGCGCTTTGAAAACCGTTGCGCCGAGATCATTTCGGTAGGCGGCGGCCGGCTGGTGAAGACCATTGGCGATGAAGTCCTCTACATTGCTTCGTCGCCGCAGGCCGGGGCCGAAATCTCGCTGGCCTTGGCGAAGGCGATCGGCGACGACGATCTGCTGCCCTCGGCGCGGGTGGCCATGGTGTGGGGCCGGGTTCTTTCCCGGCTCGGCGATATCTATGGCCCCACGGTCAACCTGGCTGCGCGGTTGACCACACTCGCCGAACCCGGAACCGTACTGGTCGACGCCACCACCGCATCGACACTCGCCGGCGACGAGCGGTTTGTGCTGATCCCTCAGAAGGTCCGCACCGTCCGCGGATTCGGCGAGGTCAACCCGGTCACCGTTGCACACGGCACCGGCAAGGGCCTGGTCGTCGACTAGCCTCGGCTCGTTGATCGCTTTCGCTTGCTGACGCGCTCGCGGTCCAGCTGATCCCTACGTCGGCGGACCAATACCTTTTTGGCCTTAGCTACCGCTGGCGTCGCTCCGTTTGTAAGGGTCCCGGGCCGGGGTCCAGCCGCCGCTGCCGTCGGCCCGCTTACTGTGGTGCCGGGTAGGGGTGGTGCGGTGGAGGTGTAGGTGTGCCCGGTCGGGGTGGTGGTCTCGACGGTGTGGCGGGCCCCGCCGACGGATTTGGCTGACCAGCCGTCGGCCTCTTTCGACTGGTTGCACCGTTCGCACAATCCCTGGCCGTTGGCCAGGGTGGTGGGACCGCCCTCGGACGAGGCGACGATGTGGTCGATGTGCCGGATCGGCGCGTCGCACCAGGGACCGGCGCAGGACGCGTCCCTGGCCATGACCATCCGCCGGATCCCGTTCGGGAACTTCCGGGCCTTCGAGTCCATGCCCAGCAACTGCCCGTTTCCCGGGGCGGTATAGAGCCGCCTAATCCAGACGTCGTCCACACCGCCGACCTTCAGGTTCCGCAGCCGTACTTGTTTGGCCTGCTCGCGGGCGGTCTTCCAGCCCGGCTCGGTCCCGGCCGGCGGAGCCTTCAGCCCGAAACCGCTGCCCGGCCGGCCAGTGCTCGTGCCGGGTGCACCGGGCGGACCCATGCCGCGCGGGCTGGTGTCTGGCGGGCCCGAGTCTGGCGGGCTGTCTCCGGTTCCTGGTTGGGATCCGGGTGGCGGGTCTTGGGTCAGGCGGATCAGGTCCCGGGCGTACTGGGCCGGGACGATGCCGTACCCGGTCAGCCGGGCCGGTTCGTTCTCGCCCTGCAGCAGGGCCCGGTCGGTCATCACCAGTTGGACTTCGAGGGTGGCCGGGTCGGCGGTTGTGCGGCCGGTGACGCGTTCAAACACGGTATCGGCCATCACCTGGCCCCGGGTCCGGGGGTCCCCGGCGTTGGCCTGCCGGTCCGCTTCCTGCTTGAGCGCGGCCATCACCGCGACCCCCTGCACCACCGGCAGCAGGGTCCTCACCGAGACCATCACATCGGGTTCGGGCCGGGAGGAGACATACCGGTCCGCTTCGGCCTTCGCGGCCCGCTTCACCACCGCGTGCGGGTCCAGCCGGTAGGCGGCGCGTTTGGCTTCGGCCTCCAGCCGCCGGTTCCCGAGCCCGTGCAGCCGGTCCGGGTTGCCGGCCAGTTCCTCATCCACGGCCGCCCGGTGCTCCGGGCTCAGGCAGTCGGTTTCGCTGATCAGGATCGCCGCCCGCCGCTCGTTCAGTTTCCCCGTTTCGAGGGCTTGGAGCGTGTGTGGCATCTGATGGACCAGGACTTTGGCCCGGCCCAGCAGCAACGCGCCTTGGTTCGGGGACTCCCGGCGCGCCAACCCGACCTGCTTGGCAATCCCTTCGCCCTGCCGCGCGGCGGGCACGCCTTTGGCGGCCCGCTCGGCCCGGATCCGCTGATCCAGCGCGACCATCAGTCTGGCCTGCTCCGCGGCGATCGCGTCCTTCGCGTTCTCCCTGGCCGTGATCTGGTCCACCAACTCCGCCGCCGGGGCATCCAGATCCATCGGCGGCAACGAGACCGAGGCAGCCGGGACCGCGGCGGGTCGTTCGGGTGCTGCCGGATCAACCATGAGTGCGTCTCAATCTTCAGCGCGCCCACCGGGCACGGCATCGACTATGAACGGTCGCGGAACAAGGCCCGCAGACGCCACCAGGAAAACCCCAACCCGATGGCCAACGATTGGTACTGAACTGCTACTGAAAACAGCCTATGGGCTGCTTCGGACACTTTGGGAGAGTCTCTAACGGTTGTGCCCAACTATCGCTCTGCGCCGGCTGTGGAGGACAGGACAGGAGGACGGGCGTGGGAAAAGCGGTAGGCCTGCAGGCGGGGGTCCGGGGAGGGGCGCGGGCCAGCAGGCTGGGGAGGCCGGTTGGTCGGCGACGGTCGGGAGGTGGGAGACCAGTTGGCAGACCAGGGTCGGGGAGGGGCACGGTCCGGCATGCGGGAGAGGACGACTGGTCGGGGCTGGAGGAGGTTGGGACGGACCGACGGCCGGGGAAGCTCGGGTGCACGGGAGGCCGATGCGAACCGCATGAGTGCCCAACGGGAAAGGTGTGGTGAGGTCAGAGAAGTCTCGGTGTTCACATCCAAAGTCGCTGCGGTTGAGCAGGAAAGTATTAAGGGAACAACAAGGGAAGATCAGGCGGCGCTCAAACGGTAGGCACCGCCGTCGTGCATGGATCGTGGTTCTGGAAGGGGAGTTCTCCCCATGCGGCGGGTTTACGCCCGCTGGTTATACGTGCAATAGTCGGTAGGGGTCCGTGGCATGCCAGGGGCCGTCTTTGGGTGCCTGCCGCGTAGGGTCGTTGCCTACGACGGGGCACAACAAAGGTGTGAGCTGGACAAGGGAAGAATGACATTGCGGGGGAAAATGTTGGGGCGGACGCGGCGGCGAAAGACGCTTGCATCGACGACGACCTTCTCCTTGGCTACCGCCCTTGTGGTCGGCGGCGCCATTTACTACCAAGGCTTCCCCACGGCTGATGTGGATTTGAACGACGGCGGTGTGTGGGTCACCAACAACGGCCAGGGCATGGTGGGCCACCTGAACTACCAGTCCCAGGTGCTTGACGGCGGTTTCCGGGCCAACAGCGATGGCTTCGACGTCATGCAGAGCGCCGGCACGGTGTTCATGGAAAACCAGGACCAGGCGATGCTGAGCCCGGTGGACGTGGCACAGATGGAACGCGGGTCGGAGCAGCAACTGCCGGGCACCGCGCAGGTGGCATTCGGCGATCAGCTTCTCTCCATCACCGATACCGTCAAGGGCCAGGTCTGGATCAGACCGGCCAACGAGCTGGGCTCCTTCAACGAGGAGACGGCGGAGCCGCTGCTGACCGATGCCAAGGGCAGCGTGGCCACGGTATCGAAGCAGGACACCGTCTTCATCGCCGATCCTGCGGCCGGCGAGGTAGTCCGCTTCCAGGTCAACGAGGACGGCATCGCCGAACGCGCGGGCGCCGATCGGGTGGACGCGCTGGCCGATGCAGGGGATCTGCAAATAGCCGCCGTGGGCGAAAAATCCGTGGTGTTCGACGCCGAGGCAGGCCTGCTGGTCCTGCCGGGCGGCCGTGAGGTCACGTTGCCGGACGCCCGCGGCGGCGAGTTGCAGCAAAGCGGCGACGAGAGCTCGTTTGTGGCGGTGGCGACCGAGTCGGCGCTGATCAAGCAGCCGTTGAACGGTTCGAACGCGGAAATCCTGCCGATGGAAGGCACCGGAACACCGGCGGCCCCGGTCCAGCTGGCGGGTTGCCTGCATGCGGCCTGGGCGGGGATCAATCACTACTTGCGCGACTGCGGCCACGACGCCGATGACCTGGCCCAGCCGATTCAGGGGATCGGTGCGAACGCCTCGCTGGTGTTCCGGGTGAACCGGGATGTTGTGGTGCTCAACGACGTGAACGCGGGCAATGTCTGGCTGGTGCTCGAAAACATGCAGTTGGTGGACAACTGGAGCGACCTGATCCCGCCGGAGCAGGAGAACGAAGAGGACGAAGAGGACTCGGCGGACGAAAACCCGGTCAACACGCTGCCCGACCGGACCGAAGAAAACCAGCCGCCGGTGGCGCAGGATGACACGTTCGGAGTCCGGGCGGGCCGCACCACCACGCTGACCATTCTGGACAATGATTCAGATCCCGACGGCGATGTGCTCACCGCCCGCCTCACCGGCGACGGCCCCGGCATCGGCGAGGTGCAGGGAATCTACGACAGCACCGGACTGCAGATCCTGGTCAACGGGGACGCGTCTCCCGGCCGGCATACCTTTAGTTACGAAGTGGACGACGGCCGCGGCGGCAGCGATTCGGCGCGGGTGGCCATCGACGTCCGCGCCGAGGGCAGCAACCTGCCGCCGGAACCGAAGCGGAAGACCACCATCTTGGTGGAACAGGGCCGGGAAATCAGCCAGAACATCCTCAGCGACTGGATCGATCCAGATGGCGATGACTTGTTCCTGGACGGTGCGGGCAACACCGCAGACGGTGACCTGGTCCGCACCCGACCCGATGGGCTGCTGACTTTCCAGGACGTGGGCAAGACCTTCGGCAAGAAGGATGTGACGGTCAGGGTTTCGGATGGATCCGAAACCACCGAAGAGGTGGTGGTTTTCGACGTCCGGCCACCCGGCGCGCTGCCGCCGCTGGCCAACGCCGACCATTTTTCCGCGACCGTGGGCCAGGAAATCCAGATCGCTCCGCTGAAGAACGACCAGGACCCGAACGGCGGCGAACTGAGGCTGGCCAAGACCGGCTCCACCGCCAACACCGAGATAGTGCCCGACTATGACGCCGGCACGGTCAAGTTCACGGCGGACAAGGCGGAGACTTACTACTTCACCTATCTGGTCACCAACGGCCCGTCCAGCACCACCGGCCTGATCCGCATCGACGCGACCGAAGACAAAGGCGACGGCGCGCCAGTGGCTGTGCGGGACGTGGCCCTGCTGCCGCAGAACGGCCAGGTGCTGGTGGATGTGCTGGCCAACGACGCCGATCCTACCGGCGGCGTCTTGGTGGTCACCTCGGTGGAAGCGGACGGCGCGCCGATCGCCGTCGAGGTGCTGGACCACAACATTCTGCGCATCAGCGATGCGAAGGGACTGCATCAGCAGACCACCATCGGCTACACCGTCTCCAACGGCACCGCCTCGGCCACGGGCGAGGTCAGCGTGATCTCCGTTGACGGCTCCAAGAAGCCGCTGCCGCCGCAGGCCGAAGCCGATACCGCCACCGTGCGCGTTGGCGATGTGGTGACCGTGGACGTGCTGACGAACGACACCCATCCCAACGGCGAGACGCTGACGCTGGCGGATGGACTTCCGGAGACCCCGGATCCTGCCGACGGGCGGATCTTTACCGCGGAAAACACCGTGCGCTTCATCGCCGGGCAGCAGGCGAAAACCGTGTACGCGGTGTACGAGGTGACGGATCCTGCCGGCCAGAAGGACTCCGCCCAGCTGCGGATCAACATCATTCCGCGCGACGACGAATCCAACTCCCAGCCTGCTCCCAAGAACCAGGAAGCCCGGGCCATCGCAGGTTCCACGGTCAGGATCCCGATCCCGCTGAACGGCATCGATCCCGACGGCGACTCCGTCTACCTGACGGGTATCGACAAAGCACCCGAAAAGGGCGCGGCGGTGGCCGGACCCAACTACATCGACTACACGGCGTCGGCACAAGGCGCCGGAACCGACAGGTTCACCTACCGGGTCAAGGACCGGCTGGGCGCCGTCAATACCGCCACCGTCCTGGTGGGCATTGCCCCGGCCCAGGACAGCAACCAGAACCCGGTGGCGATCGACGACGGGATCAAGATCCGGCCGGGCAAGACCGTGGCCGTGGACGTGCTGAAGAACGACTCCGACCCGGACGGCGACGCGCTCCAGTTGGTCGCCGACAAGATTGTCGGCGAGCCGGAGTCTATTGGCGCCAAGGCCGAAGACGGCCGCGTCTACCTGACCACCCCGGCCGAAGCCGGCACGGTCAACGCGCGGTACACCGTGGACGACGACCGCGGCGGCTCCGCCGTGGGCACCGTGACGGTCCAGGTGGATCCGGACGCACCGCTGCAGGCGCCGCTGGCCCGCGATGATCGGGTGGAATCGGCCGACATCAAGGGGCGCACCGCCGTCGACGTCCCCGTCTTGGAGAACGACGAGGATCCCGACGGCGTGGCCAAGGACCTCGAGGTGATTGTGGACGGCGCCTATCCGACGGCGCGCACGGTGGCTGACGGCCAGGTCAACGTGGAACTGACCGAGGACGTGCAGCTGATCCCGTACACCGTTCGGGACGTGGACGGGCTGCAGGCCACCGCGGTCATCTGGGTGCCGCCGCTGGGCGAGCAGTATCCGGTGCTGCGCGACAATACTCCACACGAGGTGACAGCCGGCGATGAACTGCAGCTGGACCTCACCGAGCTGGTGGAAGTCCGGCAGGGCCGCACCCCGCGGATCACCGTGGCGGAGAACATCCGCGCCATCGGCACCAGCGACGATCAGTGGATGGCCGACGAGAGCACGCTCAGTTACAGGGCGGACATCGACTACGCCGGCCGTGGCTCGATCACGTTTGAGGTGACCGACGGTTCGGGCCCGGACGACCCGGAGGGGCTCAAGTCCACGCTGACCATCATGACCAAGGTGAATCCGGCCGCGGACCGGAATTTCCCGCCGGAGCTGACCACCGGCACGCTGGAGGTCGCCAAGGGCGAAGACGCCGTGAGCTACGACCTGCGGCCGCTGGCCAGCGACCCGAACCCGGAGGACCTGGAGAAGCTGGAGTTTGCCGTCGAAGGCGGTACGCCCGCAGGATTCGACGTCCGTCTTGAAGGCAGCGTGCTGCGGGTGTCGGCGGATGCCGAGATCGAGACGGGAGCCACCGGCGTCGTCAATTTCTCCGTCACAGACGGACGTTCGGACAAGGTGAGCAGCCGCGTGACTGTGCAAGCGACCGCTTCCACGCGTCCGCTGCCCGTGGCCAACGACGACGAGGTGCCGGACGCGGTGCAGGGCGAAGCGCTGCCGGTGGACGTGCTGGCCAACGACGTCAATCCCTTCCCGGAAACACCGCTGACCATCGTGAGCGCGGCCGCCGGCAACGGTGGAACCGCGGAAATCGACGGCGAGCGGATCATCGTGACGCCCGGCGCGGACTTCTCCGGCACCATGAATGTTGAATACACGGTGGAGGACAAGACCCGCGAGGGCAGCCGGCAAGCGACGGCGAACATCTCGCTGGTGGTCAAGGGCCGGCCGGAAGCGCCGAGCACGCCGCTGGTGGATTCAGTCCGCAACCAAAGCGTGGTGCTGTCCTGGACGGCGCCGAGCGACAACGGCGACCAGATCACCGGCTACACCGTGAACGCTGCGGGTGGGGGATTCAGCCAGCAGTGCGCGACTACCACCTGCACGCTGATCGGCTTGAAGAACGACGTCGAATACACCTTCACGGTGACGGCGGAAAACAGCGTGGGCACGTCCGATCCGTCTGCGGAGTCCGCGGTGGCGCGGCCCGACGTACGGCCCGCAACACCTGCGGCACCGCAATTGAAGTTCGGCGACAAGTCGCTGGGCGTCTCCTGGACCGCGCCCGAGAACGAAGGCTCGGCGATCGAGAGCTACACGCTGGAAATCTCGCCAGCACCGCCGAACGGCCAGCTGCAGAAAACCGGCCTGACCGGGACCAGCTACCAGTGGGAGGGGCTGGAAAACGGCCAGGCCTACGAGATCCGCGTGCAGGCGCACAACCGGGCTCCGGAGCCCAGCGAGTTCAGTGCCTACTCGGCGCCGGAGGTGCCCGCCGGGCCACCGGCTGCGCCCACCGCGCCGGCCACCGAGCGGGTCAAGTCCGTGGGCGACCAGAGCCAGCTCAAGGTCAGCTGGGCGGCGCCATCCAACAATGGCGGCGAGATCCTCGACTACACCGTGCGCGAATACCAAGGCGGGAAACTGAACCGGACCTTCCCGGCGGTGAACGCGACGTCGCAAACCGTCACCGCACCCAACTCGGAGACCGCCTACACCTACTCCGTCACGGCGCGGAACAAGGCCGGCTCGGGCGAGGCCAGTCCGCAGTCCAACGCCCGCCGGGCGGTCGGTGCGCCGGATGCACCGACCGGTGTTGCGCTGAAGGAAGCGCAGACCGGCGGGGCCGGACGATCGGTGACGGTGTCCTTCAACGAGCTCACCGCGGCGCAGCGCAACGGCGCCCAGGCTGGCGAAGTCAGCTACCGGGCGACCTTCAGCGACGGCCGGACCATGGCCATCACGAACGGCCAGCAGGTGGGCGGCTTCGCCAACGGAAAGGCCGTCAACGTCCGCATCACGACCGTGGCCAACAGCGACGGCGCGAGCTACTCGAGTGCGCCGAGCGCAGCCTCCGGCAACGCGACGCCGTACGGTGCGCCCGGCAATGCAACAGCTTCGGCCAGCGGGCAAAGCGGCGAGACCAATAGTCCGCAGGTGACGGTCAACTGGGGTCCGCCCAACACCGCCAGCCACGACGTTGCCAAGCTCCAGATCAACGTTGACGGCAAGGGCTGGGAGAACGTCTCAGTCGCGTCCGGCAGCCGGACGGTCAACGTCGGCCACAGCACCAAGGTGGACATCAAGGTCCGAGCCGGTAATTCCAAGGGCGATATGGGTGCGGTCGCATCGGCCTCTGGCACGAGCGGCAGCAAGCCCAAGCCTAAGCCTCCGACATCTTGGACGCTGACTGTGGGCGGGCAATTGCCGGAGGGACACCGTACATGCATGGATGAGCGGGTCGGTACAAACTTCAATCCGGGACCACCTGTTTCGTGCGACGGAGATCATTGGGCAAACGACCGGGATAACCCGCACCAAACGCTCCTATCGAATTGTTGGATCAAGCGTTCGGGCGATATTTTCTGGTATCAGCAGAGCGGTGGCGGCCGGTCCAAGAATATTGGCCTGTTCGTCAAGGGCATCCACGTTACGCACGGCGGAGGGTCGGACATGGGCAACGGGCCGCCGAGTGGCATGCCTGGGTGCGGCTGAACAAGGTCTGGATCTGGGACCAGTACCCCCCGCTCCGTAAAGTAACTAAAGGCTTTTGACACCGATGCATGACGAAGAGAGACCGAGAACAGCATGACGATGACTTCCGAGCAGGCCGAGTGGTTCGCCGAGACGTTCGAGAAGCTGGCCGCCAATGTGGGCCAGGCGGTGCTGGGCAAGAACCAGGTGGTGCGGCTGGTGCTGACCGCCATGCTGGCAGAGGGGCATGTGCTGCTGGAGGATGCTCCGGGCACGGGCAAGACGATGCTGGCCCGGTCGCTGTCTGCCACGGTGCAGGGCTCGAACTCGCGCATTCAGTTCACGCCGGATCTGCTGCCCTCCGACGTCACGGGCATCACGATCTATGACCAGAAGACGCAGAAGTTCGAGTTCCACAAGGGCCCGATCTTCGCCACGGTGGTGTTGGCGGACGAGATCAACCGCGCCTCGCCGAAGACCCAGTCGGCGCTCCTGGAAGTGATGGAAGAGGGCCGGGTGACGGTGGACGGCGTGACTTACGACGCCGGGCGGCCCTTCATGGTCATCGCGACGCAGAACCCGATCGAGCAGGCCGGTACCTACCGGTTGCCGGAGGCCCAGCTGGACCGCTTCCTGATCAAAACGTCAATCGGTTACCCAGACCGCGCGTCGACCGTAGAACTGCTGGGCGGCGCGAGTACCCGCGACCGGTCCGCGGCGCTGACACCGATCATCACCCCGCAGGCCGTGCGGGATATGGCGGACCTGGCGGCCACCAATCACGTGGACACCTCGGTGCTGGAGTATGTCTCGCATCTGTGCGAGGAAACCCGCAATGCGGCCGAGTCCCGTCTGGGTGTGAGCGTCCGCGGCGCCCTGGCGATGGTCCGTGCGGCCAAGGTCTGGGCCGCAACCCAGGGCCGCAACTTCGTGCTGCCGGACGACATCAAGGAACTGGCTCCGGTGGTCTGGAACCACCGGTTCGTGATGGACCCCGAGGCGGAGTTCGCCGGCGCCACGCCGGAGGCTGTGATGTCCCGGGTGCTGGCCGACGTGCCGGCCCCGCAGCAGCGGGTGACGGTCTAAGGCCGTGCCGGAGAATCGATTCCCGCCGGAGCCCTCTGTATGACGGAGACGGAGACTCAACGGGACACGGGGCAGACTCGACGGCTCGGCGGCCTCAGCGAAACAATCCGCAAGGCAGCCCCGGACAGGTCCAGCTTGCTGCATCCGGCCTCGCTGGCTACCGAAGCAGCATCGCTCACCCAGCAATACCTGCAGCCGGGCTGGCAGCGGGCGAAGAATGCCGCCGAGCGCTACCTACGGCCGGTACTGGAAACGGTCAGTCCACTCGGCTGGGTGATGGCCGGCAGCACGCTGCTGCTGCTGGTGCTCGGAGCCGCCTTCGGCTGGGAGGAAGCCAAGATCGCGGCGCTGATGGGATTGTTCCTGCTGCTGCTGGCCAGCGGTTTTGTCCTCGGCCGTTCTTCCTACGGGGTCGAATTGGATCTGGCGCGCACCAGGGTTGCCGTCGGCGACCGGGCCGTGGGCAGCGTGGCCGTGACGAACACGGCGGATAAACCGTTGTTGCCTGCTGCGTTGGAGCTTCCGGTGGGAGCGGCCACGGCGGTGTTCCAGCTGCCGCGGATGAAGGCCGGTCAGGTGCACGAGGACCTGTTCACCATCCCCACGCAGCGCCGCGCCGTCATCGTGGTCGGCCCGGTCCGCTCTGTGCGACAGGATCCGCTGGGCCTGCTGCGCCGCCAGATGATGTGGACCGAGCCGACCGATCTGTTCGTGCATCCGCGCACCATGGCGCTGGGCAGCTCGGCCTCCGGCTTCATCCGCGACCTCGAGGGCCTGCCCACCAAGGAACTGGCCAGTGCCGATGTCTCCTTCCACGCGCTGCGCGATTATGTGCCCGGCGATGACCGCCGGTACATCCACTGGAAGACGACGGCGCGAACCAATTCGCTGATGGTGCGCCAGTTCGAGGAAACCCGCCGCGCGCACTTGGCCGTCGCGGTCTCCACCAATACGGAGGAATACAGCTCGGAGGAAGACTTCGAGCTGGCCGTCTCCGTGGCCGCCTCCATTGGACTGCAGGCCATCCGCGAGCAGCGCAACCTGAGCGTGCTGACCCAGCGGGGCCCGCTGCGCAGCGAAACCGGCCGCATCCTGCTGGATGAAATGACCCGGATCGAAGGCAAGCCGCAGCGGTCCACCGCGGTGGAATTGGCCCGCGGTACCGCCGAGGCCGTGCCCAACGCGTCCGTGATGTTCCTGGTCGTCGGAGACCGGGTCACGGCCACCCAGCTGCGTCAGGCATCGTCCGCTGTACCTGCCGGCATCCGTGCCTTCGCCATCCGCTGCGGCGGCGGACTCGAGGCCGCCCGGGCGACCATCGGCGACCTGTCCGTGTTGTCGCTGCCCAGCCTTGACGACCTGGCCATCGTGCTTCGGAAGGCCGCCGCATGAACGGCGCCTCAAACGCTCCGCAACCGGACCGGCAGCCGACCCGCGCGCGCCGTCGGGCCGCGGACGGAAAGAACGACGCCGGCCTGCCCGCCGCGCGTCGGCGGCGTCCGCAGACCGCCGGGGGACTGGCAGTCTGGCTGCCGCGGCCGGGACGCCAGCTGGCCATCGACGCCGCCGTCCTGGTGCTGCTGCTCGGCCTGGGATTAGCCGGCTTCCACCACGTTTTTGGCGGCAACGGACGTTACCTGACGGCGGGTGTCGGCGGCATCGTCGTCGGACTGCTGCTGTCCCTGGCCTCCGCCCGCTACCGCCTGGGCCTGTTGTCCACGGCCACCGCCGGGCTGGGCGCCTACCTGCTGTTCGGCAGCGCCTTCGCCGCGCCCGCCGCAGCCATCGGTGGCGTGCTGCCGTCGCTGGAGTCCCTGCGCACCCTGCTGACCGGCTTCGTTTTCGCGTGGAAGGACATCCTCACCGTTGCCCCGCCGGTGGGAGTCACCGGCGGCATGCTGGTGGTGCCGTACCTCGGCGCGTTGGCCTCGGCCCTGCTGGCGGGCACCTTGGCGTGGCGCGTCCGCAGACCGTACTGGCCGCTGCTGCCGGTGCTGGCGTTTTTCCTGCTCGGCATCGCCTTCGGCACCGACGTCCCGGCGCTGCCGGTACTGCGCGGCGTGCTGCTGGTTGCGGTATCGGCGGCTTGGCTGGCGTGGGACCGCCACCTGGCCCGCGGCGATGCGTCCGCCGGCGTGGCGGCCAGCCCGGCGTTGGCTGATCCCGCCGCGCACCGGGCGGGGCTGCGGCGCAGGCTGGGTCTGGGCGCCGGCATGCTGACCGGCGCGGTGGTCTTGACGGCGCTGGCCGGCCCCGCGCTCACGGCGCGGGGCGACCGCGAGGTGCTGCGCGACGTCGTCGTACCCCCGGTCAATCTCTACGACTACCCAAGCCCGCTGATGGATTTCCGCGGCTACGTGAAGGACCGGCCCGACGAGACGCTGTTCACCGTGGCCGGGCTGCCGGAGGGCCAGCGGGTGCGGTTGGCCGCGCTGGATACTTTCGATGGCACCGTGTACAACGTCAACCCGGAAAGCGGCGGCAACTTCACACCGGTGGGCGACGCCGGATCGCTGGGCCCGGTGAGCGGCGACAACGCCCGGCTGGACATCCGGATCGAGGATTACAACGGCGTCTGGCTGCCGGCCGGCGGGCGGATCAACGGCATGGCGTTCGACGGCGACCGGGCCGGCGAGCTGGGCGGCTCGTTGTTCTACAACGACGAGTCGAAGACTGCGCTGACCACGCGGTACCTGCGAGCCGGCGACGGCTACTCGGTGGAGACCACCTTCCCGGGCCGGTGGGAAGATGCCCAGCTGGCCCAGTACGACTTCGCGTCCGTCCGCCTGCCGGAACCGGTCCGGGTGCCGGACATCATTGCGGCCAAGGCCAACGAGTTCGTGGGCGAAGCGACGGCGCCGATCGAACAAGTCCGCCAGCTGGAACGGAATCTGCACGAGAACGGTTTCTTCAGCAACGGCAAGGAAGACGAGGCCCGCAGCCTGTCCGGGCATCACGCCGGGCGGATGATCCAGCTGCTGGATGCCGAACAGATGATTGGCGACGACGAGCAGTACGCCGTCGCGATGGCGCTGATGTCCCGGCACCTGGGCATCCCGGCGCGGGTAGTGATGGGGTTCTACCCGGATCCGCAGGACGGCCGCTCCGGCTCCGGGCCGGTGCAGATCAAGGGCGAGGACGTGCACGCCTGGGTGGAGGTGGCCTTTGAACATGCCGGGTGGGTCGCGTTCGATCCCACGCCGGACGAGGACAACGAGCCGACTCCGCCGCAGCAGGAGCCCAAATCCACGCCGAAGCCGCAGGTCCTGCAGCCGCCGCCCCCGCCGCAGGAACCGGCCGAACTGCCGCCGGACACTGCCCCGGAACCGCAGGACGCCGAGCAACAGGACAAATCGTTCTGGGACCAGTGGGGCTGGCTCTTCGCCGCGGCGGGGCTGGCCGCCGTTCCGCTGGCAGTGTTGCTGGCGCCGCTGTTGCTGATCGCCTGGCTGAAGCTGCGCCGACGCAAGCGGCGGGCCAGCGAAGGCCTGCCCAGCGAGCGGGTGGGCGGCGGCTGGCGCGAAGTGATCTCGCTGGCCACCGACATGGGGGCGCGGGCGGCCGCCAATGCCACCCGGCGTGAGCACGCGTCCGCCTTGGCGGAGCAATTCCCGACGACGGCGGCGGGCACCACGCTGCTGGCGCGGCGGGCCGACGCCGCGATCTTCGGGGCCGCCGAGCCCACGGAGGTCCAGGTGCAGCAGTATTGGGACCGTGTGGACCAGTCGCTGGCGGAGATGAAGGGCTCGCTGGGTTTCTGGCAGCGGCAGCGGGCCAAATACTCGCCGCGCTCGCTGGTGGCCGACGCTAGGCGGCGGCTCGCGCAGCGTGGCCGCGCACCGGCCGCGGCTAGAATCCGTACAGTAGACTCACAGGCCGGACGGTCGGAACAAGGCGGGAGCAGCACGTGGCAGCAAGACTGAATCTGGTCAGCGCCTCGGCCGGAAAACGGCTCGGGGCGTGGCTGATCGACAAGATTCCGCCGGCCGTCCTGATGCTGGCCGCCTACGCCGCCAGCGTTCCCGCAGTGCTGCAGGCCGCGGCCTCCGGCAGCGCCTCCGCGGCCGGCTCGGCGGTGGGCGGACTGTTCCTCTGGCTGGGACTGGCATCGCTGCTGTCGCTGGCCTACACCGTGTGGCTGTGGGGTTGGGAAGCGACCACCGGCAAGACCCCCGGCAATCTGGTGCTGGGTTTGCGCACCGCCAACGAGGACGGCCATGCTGCCGGCTGGGGCGCCATCTTCCTGCGTGGCCTGATCATCGCCGTCGGCTCTCTGGTGCTGGCAGTGGGCGCCATGGTGGTGGTGGTCTCCAACCTGTGGGACCGGAACCACAAGCGGCAGGGCTGGCACGACAAGGTGGCCAAAACCTTGGTGCTGGATGTGGCGCAGGGCCGCGACCCGCTGACCACCGGCGGACTGTACGGGCCCGCGGCCTTTGCACCTGAGGGCACCGACGCGCACGCCGGCTTTTCCGAGGCCGCCCCGCACGGACACCATTCACACGGGGACTCCCGGGTGGAGGCAGCCCCGCAGCCTTCCGGCGTCATTTCCGCGATCCCGGGTTTCGGCCCGGATGCGGCACCGGCACCGGTTGCTTCGCCAATTGCCCCCGCGGCTCCTGCCATCACTGCGCCGCCGCCCGCACCGGTGCCCGGCGACGTGGACAGCCGGGAGGCCGCGCCGTCGTACGCCCTGGCCATGGCGGGACCGGCAGCGGCAGGCACAGCGGCGGTGGGCGCTGCTGCGGGAGGTGTCAACGCGGACGAACATCCGGATGAGGAGTTCGCCGCCACCCTGGTCCGCGCGTCCGGCACGCAGGCGGGCCCATTCACTCTTACCTTCGACGACGGGCGCGATGTGGTACTCGAAACGACGGCCCTGATCGGGCGCAACCCGGCCGCAGCCGCCGGGGAAGACATCGACCAACTGATCGACTTCGCGGACATGGGGCGCTCGGTGTCCAAGACCCATGTGCTGTTGCGCGTGGACGGCGCCACCGTGTGGGTCACCGACCGGAACTCCACCAACGGCACCGCCGTGACCGGCGCCGACGGCATCCGCCGGCAGCTGGCCCCGGGCGAACCCGTGGCGGCGGCTCCCGGTGCCACCGTGGAGTTCGGCGACCGCAGCTTCACCATCGGAGCGGCATGAGCGCGGCATCGGGCGCCGGGGCCCTCCGGCTCAACGTCGGCGCCGGCTCCGACCGCGGACTGCGGCGGATGCTGAACGAGGATGCGTATCTGGCCGACGGCACCATGTTCGTGGTGGCCGACGGGATGGGCGGGCATGAGGCCGGGGAAGTGGCCAGCCGCATTTGCGTGGAAACGATGCGCGACTACGTGGCCAGCCACGAGCTGGGCGCGCACGAGCTCGAACAGCTGATTGCCCGGGCGGACGCGCGGATCAGGGCCGCGGCGGCGTCCCGGGCGGGGACCACGGTGTCCGGCGCGGCGCTGGTCTCCGAACGCGGCGTGCCTTACTGGCTGGTGTTCAATGTGGGCGATTCCCGCACCTACCGGCTGCACAATGGCAGGCTCGAACAGATCAGCGTGGACCACTCCGAGGTGCAGGAACTGCTGGAGGCCGGACGGATCACTGCCCAGGAGGCGCTGGTGCATCCGCGCCGGCATGTTGTCACCCGGGCGCTGGGCACCGGCGAAGACAACCAGCCGGATTTTTGGATGGTGCCGGTGGAACCGGGGGACAGGATCATGATCTGTTCCGACGGGCTGACCTCGGAGGTCAGCAATGACCACATCTACACCATCCTCACTTCGCTGTCCCGGCCGCAGGACGCGGTCGATTCGCTGATCCAGGCGGCCTTGCGTTCGGGCGGACGGGACAATATCACCGTGGTGGTGATCGACGCCGGGGGCCTCCAGGGCGACCCGGAGGACGCCTCGACCACGCCACGGCAGGAGGATACGACGACGCTCCCCCGGCTGGCGGCTCCCGGAGAGCAGGCCCCGGAGGAGGATGACAGGTGACGGGCCAGACCTACAGCCCGGGGAGCTGGATCGGCTTGGTTAGCGGCGGCACCGCCGTGCTCCTGGAACCGGGTGCCGCCGATGATTTGGTGCAGCAGCTCTGGCAGGCGCTGGAGTCCGGTGCCACCCTCGAGTCTTTGCTGGGCACCGTCGTGACCGGCTGCGGCGCGAATCTGTCCGCCATGCCCCAATTCGGCATCGTCTCCACCACCGACGGCATCCACGCGGTGCTCCGCGGAGACGTGGTGGTGTCCGCGGATTCGGACGGTCAGGAACTGAGCGGGCACGGAGTCTCCAGCTGGACCGAAGGACGGCTGGCCTCCGACAGCGTGAGAGTTGCGGCCGGATCCGGTGGGCCCGGTTCGGCAGACCAGCAGGGACCGTGGCTGCCGCTGCGCGCCGGCGCCGTGCAGCTGGGAACGCTTCGGCTGGGCGCGGTTCCCGCCGGGGCACGGGAGCCTGAGGGACAGGTTGCTTCCGCTGCCCGGGCTGTCGGCGTCAGCGCTGCCGCGGCACCGGCGCGGCGCACCGAAACCGTCAACTCGGTGCGGCAGAGCGAAGCCGTCGAACCGGCGCGCCCTCCTGCCGTGCCCGGGTTGTCCGAAAACTTGGAGATGACCGGCATCTACGTGCCGGAGGATGAGCACGACGACGCTCCCGCCGCGGGCGATCCAGCCTCCGCAGGCAAGGAGCCGGCCGGCGGCCAGACCGAACCGGACGCCGAGACGGCCGTTGACGACCTGGACCAAACTGTTGTCCATGCCGCCGCGCAACGGGCCAATTTGCCCACCGCACCGCAGCAGCAGTCCGCCGCCCGGGGGAGCGCCGCCGTCGCACCGAACGTTCCGGCGGGCCGGACAGCCGGGAAGCCTGCCCAGCCAGCGGACCTGATCGACGCCGTGCCCTGGCTGACGCGTTCCGCTTCCGCCGGTGCCGCGGCACCGGCGGCCCCGGAGCCGCAAGCCGCCGGCATCGACGAGGGCGACCATGACGGGCAGACGCTGATGCGCAGCGACCTGCCCGATGTTCCAACCGCGCCCGCGGCCGCCGTCCCGTCGACAGCCCCGGCGCCGAGCACCGCGCCGATGGTGCTGGCCCGGATGTGCCGGGACGGCCACGCCAACCCGCCGACCAGCTCCGCCTGCGCCCTCTGCGGTGCTCCGCTGAACGAGGATGCCCAGGAGGTGCAACGGCCGGTACTCGGGCGGATACGGGTCTCCACCGGCGACGTGGTGGAACTGGACCGGCCGGTCATTGTGGGGCGGCAGCCGTCGGCCAACCGGGTCCAGGGCAGCGTGATGCCGCGGCTGGTCCCGGTGCACAGCACCAGCGGGGATATATCGCGTTCGCACGTGGAAGTCAGGCTGGAAGGCTGGCATGTGATCCTGGCGGACCTGAAGTCCACCAACGGCACGGTGCTGCTGCGCGGCCGGCAAGCTCCGCGGCGGCTGGGCCATGGGGAAGCGGTCATGCTGCTGGACGGCGACATCGCTGACTTGGGCGACGGAATTTCGCTGCGCTTCGAGGACCTTCCGTGAGCGTGAAGCGTCCGCCCGCGCCGCCGCCGAACATCGACGGTTACCGCTATGTCCGGCTGCTTGGCTCGGGCGGCTTCTCCGACGTCTATCTTTACGAACAGGACCGGCCCAGGCGCCGGGTGGCCGTCAAGGTGCTGCTGTCCGGGCTGAGAACCGAGGACGCGCGCCGCCGCTTCGAGTCCGAGGCGAACCTGATGGCGCAGCTGTCCACGCACCCGTTCATCGTCACGATTTACGAAGCCAACCTCACCTCCGACGGTCATTCCTACCTGGCGATGGAGTACTGCTCGCGGCCCAGCTTGGAAACACGCTACCGCCAAGGGCCGCTGGGTGTGGACGAGGTCCTGACCCTGGGCATCCAGGTGGCCTCCGCCGTGGAAACCGCGCACCGGGCGGGAATCGCGCACCGCGACATCAAACCGGCCAACATCCTGGTCACCGACTACAACCGGCCGGCGCTGACCGACTTCGGCATCTCCTCCAGCACCGACGCCGCGGACAGTGACGCCGGCATGTCCATTCCGTGGTCTCCGCCGGAAGCCTTCAAGGGCGACGCCGGCAACGGCACCCGCAGCGATATCTGGGCCTTGGGCGCCACGGTTTACACGCTGCTGGCCGGGCGCTCCCCGTTCATGCAGCCCGGCGGCAGCAACTCGCAGCGCGAGCTGATGGACCGCATTGCCCATGCACAGCTGCCGCCGCTGCGCCGTGCCGATGTGCCGGCATCGCTGGAACTGGCCCTGGCCACCTCGATGGCCAAGTCGCCGGGCTCGCGGTTCAAATCCGCGCACGCTTTCGCGCTGTCCCTGCAGCGGGTCCAGGCCGAACTGAACCTGTCGGTCACCCCGTTCGAAGTGCTGGAGGACGCGCCCACCGCGGGCGACGGCGATCCCGACGACGGCGAAGCGACCCGGGTCCGCGGGATCGTCTCGATTGACCCCACCGCGGCGCCGCCCGCGGCCGGGTCCGTCTTCCCGGAGCGCACCGAGCGGCTGCCCGCGGGACCGGACGGACGCCGCCTGGAACTGGAGCCGGACAACTCCACCGTCCTGAGGGACTCGGAGCAAGACCAGTGGACGGAATCCGGCGCCGGCGCTCGCCGCCGTCCCTGGGCCTGGGCGGCCGGGGCGCTTGCCGCCGTGGCCGTAGCTGCCGGCGCCATCTTTGTGCTGAACGGGCCAGCGCCCGAGGCCGCCGAGCCCGATGCGCCGGTCAGCCGGGCGCCGGCCAACGCGTTGGAAGGCCTGTCCGGCAACGTGGTGCCGCCCGAGGACCTGGACGGCCGGGTCCAGGGAAGCGAAGCCGTCTTCAGCTGGACCAATCCGGACCCGCGCGACGACGACTTGTTCATCTGGACGCCCGTCACCGCACTGGGCCAGGGCGAGCCTGAACGCACCGGCGAACCCAAGGCGGCGTTGCCGCTGGCGGAAAACGACCGAACCTGCATCGAAGTCGTGGTGGTGCGGGCGAACGGCCGGGCCTCGGACCCGGTCCGCGGCTGCGCCGACGAATAGCCACGTGCCCGCTGGAATAGAGTAGGAAGGCGGGTACATGAAACGATCAACTCGCGTCGACCCGTTCGGGCAACACAATATACAGGGGGCTTCCGGTGGCGGATGTGAGCATTGAGTTCTGCGGGGAGTGGTATGAACCCAAGGACGACGACGTGTTCACCATTGGGCGCGAAGGCGATCTGGAGATCGACGATAATCCGTACCTGCACCGCAAGTTCCTCCAGATCGCGCACTACGACGAGATCTGGTGGCTGGCCAACGTCGGCTCCCTGATCTCGGCTACCGTGGCTGATTCCACCGGCGGCATGCAGGCATGGTTGGCGCCAGGCGCACGGATCCCGCTGGTCTTCAGCCTGACGAATATCGTCTTCACCGCCGGCCCGACCACCTACGAGCTGTCCGTCCACGTCAAGACCCCGTCCTTCCGGCAGGAACACCGGGACACGGACGCGGTGGGGGAGACCACCATCGGCCCGGTGATCTTCACCGACTCGCAAAAGGCGCTGATTCTGGCCCTGGCCGAGCCGATGCTCAAGCGCGACGGCACCGGGCTGAGTTCGATTCCTTCGTCGTCGCAGGCAGCCGCACGGCTGGGCTGGCCGCTGACCAAGTTCAACCGCAAGCTGGACAACGTCTGCGACAAGTTGGACCGGGTGGGTGTCGCCGGGCTGCGCGGCGGCGGAGGCAAGCTCGCCACCAACCGGCGGGCACGGCTGGTCGAGCACGCTGTGACCTCCCATCTGGTCACTGCAGCTGACCTGCCGCTGCTCGACGTGCAGTTGGATGCCGAGGACTGAACGCAACGTGCCCCGCCCGCCGGGGCACCGCCGTCGTCGCCTGATCTTGGCGCCTGGGGCAAGATAGTCAGGTGAGCACAGTTGAAACACCCGCCAGCGAAATCCCGAGCGACGAGATCCGGGACGAATACGAGCAGCTGACCGAGAACGTCCGCAAATACCGCTACGCGTACTACAACGAGGACGCCCCGCTGGTCTCGGATGCCGAGTTCGACGCGCTTTACCGCCGGCTGGAAGAAATCGAGGCGCTGCATCCGGAACTGGTGGCCAACGACTCGCCCACCCAGGAAGTCGGCGGCGAGGTCTCCGCGGCCTTCGCCCCGGTGGAGCACCTGCAGCGGATGTATTCGCTGGAGGACGTCTTCTCGCTGGACGAGCTGAAGGCCTGGGTAGACCGTGCCACCGCCTCCGTGGCGAATCTGGGCAACGGCAGGAAACTGCGCTGGCTCAGCGAAGTGAAGATCGACGGACTGGCGGTGAACCTGCTCTACCGCAACGGCGAACTGGTCCGTGCCGCCACCCGCGGCGACGGCACCACCGGCGAAGACATTACCCACAATGTGCTGACCATTGGGGACATTCCGCGCAAGCTCACCGGCAGCAACTTTCCGGCCGAGGTGGAAATCCGCGGTGAAATCTTCATCCCCACCAAAGAGTTCCTGGCCCTGAACGAACGCATGGTTGAGGCCGGCAAGGCGCCGTTCGCCAACCCGCGCAACTCCGCGGCCGGCTCGCTGCGCCAGAAGGACCCGAAGGTGACGGCGGAGCGGCCGCTGCACATGTTCGTGCACGGGATCGGTGCCCGCGAAGGCCTGGACGCGGAAAGCCAATCGGACACCTACGGCCTGCTGAGCGGCTGGGGGCTGCCCACCAGTCCCTACTTCAAAGTGGTGGACAGCTTGGACGACGTGCTCGCCTTCATCGAGCACTACGGCGAGCACCGCCACGACCTGCTGCACGAAATCGACGGCATTGTGGTCAAGGTGGACGATTTTGGCCTGCAACGCGCGCTCGGCCACACCTCGCGTGTGCCGCGCTGGTCCGTGGCCTACAAGTACCCGCCGGAAGAGGTCCACACCAAACTGCTGGACATCCGCGTGAACGTGGGCCGCACCGGACGGGTCACTCCCTACGGCGTGATGGAACCGGTGAAGGTGGCCGGCTCCACCGTGGAGATGGCCACCCTGCACAACCAGGACGTGGTCAAGGCCAAGGGCGTGAAGATCGGCGACATCGTGGTGCTGCGCAAGGCCGGCGACGTGATCCCGGAGATCGTCGGCCCGGTGATGGCGCTGCGTGAGGCACAGGATCCGCCGGTCCGCGACTTCGTCATGCCCACCGACTGCCCCTCCTGCGGCACGCCGCTGGCCCCCGGCAAGGAGGGCGACGTCGATCTGCGCTGCCCGAACGCCGAGTCCTGCCCGGCTCAGCTGACCGAACGGGTGGCGCACCTGGCCGGCCGCGGCGCCTTCGACATCGAGGCGCTGGGCTACGAGGCGGCGCTGGCGCTGACCCGCCCGGCCGAACCCGAGCAGGCTCCGCTCACCAACGAGGCCGGGATCTTCAGCCTCAAGCCCGAGGACCTGGCGGACGTGCGGATCCTCCGCGAGAAGAAGACCAAGGGCGTGCCGACCGGCGAGATGGAGTTGGTGCCCTACTTCTACACGAAGGGCACCCCGAAGAAGCCCTCGGTCCCCACGGCCAACACCAAGAAGCTTTTCGAGGAACTCCAGAAAGCCAAGGCCCAGCCGCTCTGGCGCGTGCTGGTCGCGTTGTCCATCCGGCATGTCGGGCCCACCGCCTCGCGTGCTCTGGCCACCGCCTTCGGATCGATGGAATCCATCCGGGCCGCCAGCGAGGAACAGTTGGCGCACGTGGACGGCGTCGGGCCCACCATCGCGGCCGCCTTGAAGGAGTGGTTCGCGGTGGACTGGCACGGCGAGATCGTCGATGCGTGGGCCGCGGCCGGCGTGCGGATGGCCGACGAGGTGGACGAGAGCACGCCGCGCACGCTGGAGGGGATGACCGTGGTGGTGACCGGCACATTGCCGAACTTCAGCCGCGACGAGGCCAAGGAAGCCATCATCATCCGCGGCGGCAAGGCGTCCGGATCCGTCTCGAAGAACACCAGCTACGTGGTGGCCGGCGAGAACGCCGGCACCAAACTGGACAAGGCCGAATCCCTGGGCCTGACCGTTCTGGACGAGGACGGCTTCCGCCGATTGCTGGAAACCGGCGCGCCATGACGGCGGAGCAGCCTGCCGAGACCAGCTGGCAGCAAATCCTCTCCACCCTCGCCAGCCATCGGCTGCGCGGACTCTACGCGGCCCTGGTGCTGGGCCAGCGGCCCGAGATGACCGCCAAGGAACGGCAGAAGCTGCTCGCCTCCGGCTTGGTGAGTGACGACGGCGGTGCCCTCGCCGTTGCTCCGGACGTCTTCAAGGCGGCGCTGGCGGCGGCACGGACGCCGGAGCCGACCGGACCGGAACGCTTCCTGGCCGGCGGCCTGGTGGTGCTGCCGCACCGCGCGGCCGACCGGCTGGAATTGCTGGGCTACCTCCGCGACCGCGTCATCGCCGAGGGGGAATCGATGACGGAAAAGGACCTGAACGCCGGGCTGGCCGCATTCACGACGGATGTCCCGATGCTCCGGCGCGCCATGGTGGACTACGGGTTCCTGGTCCGTGAGCCGGACGGCAGTGCCTACCGCCGGGGCCCTGCCAACGGGTAACCGGGTACAGCTCCGGTCCGGCGCCTGGTCGGCGCCGGCGTGCGCCGCCCGGGCAGAACCGGAAGCGTAGGCGTGACTCGCGTCACCGGCCATGGGAGCATGGACCTGTGGAGCGGCCATGAACGAGTTCTTCGCCGATGGTTTTCCCTGGTGGTTCATCTGGGTAGGCTTCGCCGTGGTCTCCGGCATGGGCCAGCGCGCCAAGCGAGCCAGGCGCCAGCAGGCCAGGAACCGGGCGGGTGGCCAGCGCCGCGACAGCGCATGGTCGGAGGCTTCCCGGCGCGAGGCGGACCGACGGCATGCCGCCGCTGCCGCCCACCAGCAGCGGCTTCGTGATACCGAGAAACTGATGGCGGACCATCACGCGGTCAACGTCCGCTGGCTGGACTATGAGCTGGACGTAGCGAAACTGATCGACTACCCGATGATGTCAGATGTGCGTGAACCGCTCACCGTGGCATTCCTGCGCGCCAAGCGGACCGCAGACGGGCTGCTTCCGGTCACCGCGGCGGAAATCTCCACCGACGAGCGGCTGCGCGAATACCGCGAGGCGGTGCGCGCCTTTGAGGTGGCCTTCGACATCGCCGAACGCGAGGCCCGCCGGATCCGGGACCAACACTTCCGCGGGCCCGAACGGCTGCGGCTGAACACCGCCCGCCGGCTGCTGACCATCGCGGTGGACCGGGCCGCCACACCGGCCGAGCGGCAGCTGGCCTACAGCCGGGCACGCAAGGAGCTGGACGGACTCTTGGCCCTGCCCGCCGAGGCACTGGCGGCCCTGCAGCGGCAGGTCAATCCTGAATTGCTGCCGTTGCCCGACCCGCCGGCGGGGCCGCGGCGCGGCGACCGGCCCGAGCAGCGGCCCGGGCCCATCGCCGACCCGCAGCCGGGCTAAACCGGGACGGACGGCCGCATTGGCGCGCACCGCCCGCGGTGCGCGAAACTGGTAAGGCACGCACCGCCGTCGTGCTTTCCCCTTTCCGCGAGGACCCGCCCCAGCACATGCACATCACCATCCGCCCTGCCACCGCAGCTGATTACGACGACGTAGCGCGCCTCACGCGCGAGGCCTACTTGGCCGCAGGCCATTTTCCGGCCGCCGACCACCCGTACCTGGTACACGTCTCCGACGTGGCGCACCGGGCCGCGCGGGCCGAGGTGTGGGTGGCCGAGCGCGGCGGGCAAGTCGCCGGCGCGGTGACGCTGGCCCGGGCCGGCGGCGAGTACGCGGACATCGCCCGGGAGGGTGAGCTGGAGTTCCGGATGCTGGCGGTCGATCCGGGGCTGCAGCGCTCCGGTGTTGGGAGGGCGCTGGTGGAGGCGATCGTGGCACATGCCCGCACCCTGGAGGGCATTGACGCGGTCAGCCTGACCACCGGCAGCGACTGGACCGCGGCCCACCGGCTGTATGAATCGCTGGGGTTCGACCGCGTGCCGGAGCGGGATTGGCCGGTGCCCGGCACGGATATCCGGCTGCTGGTCTTCGTCAAGGGGCTGTAAGCCCGCCGCAGCGCCGCCCGCTGCGGGCAAGGGTGCGCGCTCAGGGCCGATGCAGCGTGAAGGAGTCGGCGAAATTCCCGCCGCCGGCACGGACGAACTCGGCACGGAGCGAGTCGTCGGTTACCCGGATCTTCAGGAACCCGTGCGTGGGGTCCTCGTTCTTTCCGGAGTAGGCGGCGAAGTACGGCGCCTCGACGTCCGAGGCGTTGACATCGCGCAGCGGCCGTCCGCCGGTGCCGACGGTCGCGAAGACCGTTCCGGAACCGGACACGAAGTCGGAATCGGTGTCGGCAATGCAGGCTGCGGCACTGTGGGCGGGCAGCAGCGACGGACAGCCAGGGCCTAGCGCCAGTTGGTGCGTGCGCTGGTAGAGGTGTTCGTGGCCGTGAAGCACCAGGTCCACCTTTTTGTCCAGCAGCAGATTCGTCACGGCCGGGCCCGGCTCGCAGTCGTAACGGCCCATCGTCTGGCAGGGCAGGTGCGAGGCAACCGCCACCCACGGAATGGCCGCGTCACGGGCGGAGTCTATGGCGGCGGCGGTCCAGTCGTAGTGCTCGTTTCCGGGCACGTAGTCCCAGCGGCCTGAATCGGCAAAATCCAAGCCCGGCGAAATCATGATCAGCCGCAGCACGGGATCCCGCTGCGGGAGATCGACGAACCATTGGCGGCCATAGACGCCGTGAGCGCCGGACAAACGCTGCGGCAGGCAGTCAGCGAAGGCATCGATGGAACCGTTCCGGCCGTCGCTTTCGTGGTTACCAGAGAGCAACTGCAAGGGAATATCCGGCCCCAAGTGGTCGGCGACGAAGCTGCACCACGCCGATTCTGAACCCGGGCTTCCGTAAGACAGGTCTCCGAGCGCCAAGCCAAACTGTGCCTTGCTGGCCGCCATTGCGTCCAGGACCTCCGCGGCCGCCTGTCCGTCGCCGAAATCTCCGGCCGCCGCGAATTCCACTGCCGTGCCGGAGGGATCTGCCTGAGTGGCCGGAGCCGAGGCGGTGGCCGGCTGGCTCGCCGTGCCGCCGCTGGTGGCCGGCGGCGTGGCAGCGGGTGAGCTTGGCGGCAGGCTGCTGCAGCACGAGAGCAGCAGGACGGCCAGGGCTGCTGCTGCCAGTCGAGCCGGACGCATTGGGCCTCCTCGCCGTGGATGGGTCGAAATTCTAAGCACTGGGCAGACGGCAGTCAACGTGGTCACAAGTCCCCGCGGTCCGGATCGCCCCCCGCCGTCTTGGCGACTCCGGACCTTCCCGCGCCGGTAGACTGAACAGGAAAAGCAATCCATCCGCGTAGGAGACTCATGTCTGAGATCAATCGTGCGGCGGTGGCGCATCTGGCGCGCCTGGCCCACATTGAGATGACCGCCGAAGAACTGGACAAGATGGCCGGAGAACTCGACGTTATTGTCGATTCGATCAAGTCTGTCCAGGAAGTTGCCCGGCCCGAGGTGCCGGCGACCTCACACCCGATCCCGCTGACCAACGTGTTCCGCGAAGACGTCGTGGGCGAGACCCTGAGCCAGGAACTGGCACTGGCGAACGCACCGGACGCGGCCGACGGCCGGTTCAAGGTTCCGGCGATCCTGGACGAGGAGTAAGAGGCACCGATGAGTGAACTGATTAACCACAGCGCCGCGAAGCTGGCGGACCTGCTGGCCGCATCCGAGGTGTCCTCGACCGAGGTGACCCAGGCACACCTGGACCGCATTGCCGCAGTCGACGGTGACGTCAACGCCTTCCTGCACGTGAACACCGACGAGGCGCTCGCCGTCGCCGCCGACGTGGACAAGGCCCGCGCCGCCGGCGAAGAGCTGCACGCCCTGGCCGGTGTCCCGATTGCGATCAAGGACCTGATCGTCACCGTGGGCCAGCCCACCACCGCCGGCTCTAAGATGCTCGAGGGCTGGATGAGCCCGTATGACGCCACCGTGATCAAGAAGATCCGGGCGGCGCGGATGCCGATGCTGGGCAAGACCAACCTGGACGAATTCGCCATGGGTTCCTCCACCGAGCACTCGGCCTTCGGCCCCACCCGCAACCCCTGGGACCTGGAGCGCATCCCGGGCGGCTCCGGCGGCGGTTCCGCGGCTGCGGTATCGGCCTTCGAGGCCCCGCTGGCGCTGGGCACTGACACCGGCGGCTCGATCCGGCAGCCGGCCGCGGTGACCGGTTCGGTGGGCGTGAAGCCGACCTACGGCGGAGTCTCCCGCTACGGCGCCATCGCGATGGCCTCCTCACTCGACCAGATCGGGCCGGTCACCCGGACCGTGCTGGATGCTGCACTGCTGCACGAGGTGATCGGCGGGCACGACCCGGCCGACTCCACCTCGCTGACCGATCCGGTGGGTGCGCTGGTCGAGGCCGCCCGCAGCGGCGACGTGCGCGGCATGCGCATCGGCGTGATCAAGGAACTGCAGGGCGAAGGGTACTCCGCCGGCGTGCAGGCCCGCTTCGACGAGGCACTTGAGTTGCTGCGCGGCGCCGGCGCCGACGTGGTGGAAGTGTCCTGCCCGAACTTCAAGTACGCGCTGGGCGCCTACTACCTGGTCATGCCCTCGGAGGCTTCCTCCAACCTGGCCAAGTACGACGGCGTCCGCTACGGGCACCGGGTGCTGCCGGAAGACGGCTCGCTGACCATCGAACGCGTGATGGGTGCCACCCGCGCCGCCGGCTTCGGCGACGAGGTCAAGCGACGCATCATCCTGGGCACCTACGCCCTGTCCGCGGGCTACTACGACGCGTACTACGGCTCGGCGCAGAAGGTCCGCACCCTGGTGCAGCGCGACTTCGCTGCCGCTTTTGAAACCGCGGACGTGCTGATCTCGCCGACCGCTCCGACCACCGCCTTCAAACTGGGCGAAAAGCTGGACGATCCGATGGCCATGTATCTCAACGACGTGGCCACCATTCCGGCAAACCTGGCCGGTGTCCCGGGCATCTCGGTGCCCGGCGGCCTGGCCGACGGCCTGCCGGTGGGCATCCAGTTCCTGGCCCCGGCCCGCGAAGATGCCCGCCTGTACCGCGCCGGCGCCGGCCTCGAAAACCTGTTGGAAGCCACATGGGGCGGCCCGCTGCTGGCCCAGGCTCCCGCTCTCGGAGGTGTGAAGTAAATGGCTGCAACACAAGAACTGGTCGCCTTCGATGAGGCGATGGAGAAGTACGATCCGGTCCTCGGCTTCGAGGTCCACG
This sequence comes from Arthrobacter sp. NPDC055138, assembly GCF_053607305.1. Taxonomy (NCBI): domain Bacteria; kingdom Bacillati; phylum Actinomycetota; class Actinomycetes; order Micrococcales; family Micrococcaceae; genus Arthrobacter; species Arthrobacter sp. NPDC055138. The sequence goes on along the minus strand of NZ_JBSGTH010000006.1, from coordinate 190,820 downwards.
TTGAGCTGAACACGAAGACGAAAATGTTCTCGGCCGCTCCGAACGCGTTCGGCGATGTACCGAACACGAACGTGTCGCCGGTGGACCTTGGCCTGCCCGGCGTGCTGCCGGTGGTCAACAAGTCGGCGGTGGAGTACTCGATCATGATCGGGCTGGCGCTGAACTGCAAGATCGCCGAGTCGTGCTTCTTCGCCCGGAAGAACTACTTCTACCCGGACACCCCGAAGAACTTCCAGACCTCCCAGTACGAGGACCCGATCTGCTACGACGGGTACCTGGACATCGAGCTGGAAGACGGCGAAGTGTTCCGCGTGGAGATTGAACGCGCCCACATGGAAGAGGACGCCGGCAAGCTCACCCACATGGGCGGCGCCACCGGACGCATCCAGGGCGCTGAGTACTCGCTGGTGGACTACAACCGCGCCGGCGTGCCGCTGGTGGAGATTGTCACCAAGCCGATCGTCGGAGCCGGCTCCCGTGCTCCCGAACTGGCCCGCGCCTACGTGGCCGCCGTTCGCGAGATCGTCAAGAACCTGGGCGTCTCGGATGCCAAAATGGAACGCGGCAACGTCCGCTGCGACGCCAACGTGTCCCTGATGCCGAAGGGCGCCACGCAGTTCGGCACCCGGTCCGAGACCAAGAATGTGAACTCGCTGCGTGCGGTGGAACGTGCGGTCTATTTCGAGATCCAGCGCCACGCCGCGGTGCTGGAATCCGGGCAGAAGGTTGTCCAGGAGACCCGCCACTGGCATGAAGACACCCGGTCCACCACCTCCGGTCGGCCGAAGTCGGATGCCGACGACTACCGTTACTTCCCGGAGCCGGACCTGGTGCCCGTGGTCACCACCGAAGCGTGGATCGAGGAACTCCGTGCCCGGCTGCCGGAGCCCCCGGCCGAACGGCGCAAGCGGCTGAAGGCCGACTGGGGTTACGCGGACGCCGAGTTCCGCGACGTGGTCAACGCCGGCGTGATGGATTCGATCGAGGAGACCATCGCCGCCGGTGCCTCCGCAGCGGTGGCGCGCAAGTGGTGGATGGGCGAGATCTCCCGCCGGGCCAAGGAAGCCGAAGTTGAACCGTCGGAGTTGGGCGTGAGCCCGCAGACGGTGGTGGAACTGGACCGCCTGGTGCAGGCCGGAAAGATCAACGACAAGCTGGCCCGCCAGGTGCTGGACGGCGTACTCGCCGGTGAAGGCAGCCCGGAAGAGATCGTGGAGAAGCGCGGCCTGGCCGTGGTTTCCGACGATTCGGCGCTGCTGGAAGCGATCGACGCGGCGCTGGCGGCCCAGCCGGAGGTTGCGGAGAAGATCCGTGGCGGCAAGGTCCAGGCCGCCGGAGCCATTGTCGGCGGTGTCATGAAGGCGACCCGCGGGCAAGCCGACGCCGGCCGCGTCCGTGAACTCATTTTCGAACGCCTCGGCGTTCAGGGTTAGTCGGGAGAGAACAAGTGCAGAGTATTGCTCCTGGCTCGTCCCGCGCCGATATCGGCCCGGTGCCCCGGCGGATCGTCCTGATCGGCCGGGGCACACCCGCCACCGATATTGGACCAACGCCGCGGGCCTAGCGGTTCTCCAGGCCACGGCTCAATGTTGACAACGCCCCTGCCGTTACCGGCGGGGGCGTTGTCCGTGCTGCGGCAGACGCCGCACGCTGGCGCGCCCGGTGTGGGCAAGGAACGGGGCGGCACGGCGGTGGACGCGCGCATGGGACAGATGCTCAGCCTTGGCCGGGAGCGGCGCGGGAATGGCCTCCGGGGCGGCCCGATAGTAAAAGTGCTTCGCGGTCTCCACGAGCACGAGGTAAAGCAGGACCATCCCGACCAACGCCAGGAAGAACGGCGCCGGCAAAGGCCGGAAGCCGATCAGCGTGCCGAAGGGGATGTAAGGAATGACTGTGCCGACAGCGACAACAGCCAGAACGCTTACCGTGAGCGCCACCGAGGCGCGGCTGCGGAAGAACGGGATCCGGCGCGTTCGGATAGCGAAGACGATGAGGGTCTGGGTCGCGAGCGACTCGACGAACCACCCGGCCCGGAACTCCTCCGGTGTCGCAGCGAAGACCCAGAGCATGAGCCCGAAGGTGGCGAAGTCGAAGAGCGAGGAGATGGGACCGAAGATCACCATGAACCGGCGGATCGCGCCGATGTCCCAGTGAGCGGGCTTGGGGAGCTGGTCTTGGTCAACCCTGTCGGTGGGAATGGCGAGCTGGCTAGCGTCATAGAGCAGGTTGTTGAGGAGGATTTGCCCCGGCAGCATGGGGAGGAACGTCAGGAAAGCGCTGACCACCGCGGCGGAGAACATGTTGCCAAAGTTGCTGCTCGTGCCCATCAGCAGGTATTTGATCGTGTTGGCAAAGATCCGCCGCCCGCCCACGACTCCGTCGGCGAGCACCCCTAAGTCCTTCTGGAGCAGGACAACGTCTGCCGCATCCTTGGCCACGTCGGTCGCGCTGTCCACGGAGATGCCGACGTCGGCCCGGTTGAGGGCGAGGGCATCGTTGACGCCGTCGCCCAGAAATCCCACCGCGTGTACCCGCCGGAGCACCATGACGATGCGTGCCTTCTGTTCGGGGGAGACCCGTGCGAAGGCGCGGGCGCCGGCGGCGGCAGCGGCGAGTGCGTCGTCGTCCATGCCGGCGATCTGCGCGCCGCTGAGAACGTCGCCGGCAGGCATGCCAAGCACGGCGATCACGTGCTCGGCGACGAGCATGTTATCTCCCGTCGCAATCTTGACGTCGATGCCGAGACCCTTCAGCCGATCCAGGGACGCCCGCGCGTCCGCCTTGGGCCGGTCAATGAAGGTCAAAAAGCCCTCCAGCGAGAGCTGCTCTCCGATTCGATCGGCGTCGTCGGCCGGCCCGCTCGCGACGGCGACGACCCTCGCACCGCGGCGGAACAGGGCGTCGAGCTGGTTCCGCGCGGTGTCCTCAACGCGCTCGCAACGTTCGAGCACCGCTTCCGGAGCCCCCTTAAGGATGCGCACCGGGCCTTTGGGCCCCGCCACCTTGGTCTCCATGGTCCGGGTGTCGTGGTCGAACGGTCGCAGGGAGAGCCGGGGCCGAGCAGTCAGCCGGGCTGCGAGGCCGGGAAAGGCTTCCCACAGAGCCGCGTCGACCGGGTTCTGGCCTGCGCCGGACGCCCCAGGTTCAGTCGGATCGGCCTCGCAGCACAGTAGCGCCAGCTCCGTCAGCCGGTCCGCTGAACCTCCGAGAGAGGGCAGGGCCTCCTCGAAGCCGATACGGCCATCCGTGAGAGTCCCGGTCTTGTCGGTCACGAGGACGTCGAGGTTTCCCAGGTCCTCTATAGCGAGGAGCCGTTTGACGAGCACACCGTTCTTCGCCAGAAGCCGCGAGCCCGCTGCGAGGCTTGTGCTCACGACGGCGGGGAGCAGTTGCGGCGTGATGCCCACCGCGATCGCGAGCGAGAACAGGACCGAGTCGAGGAACGGACGCTCAAGCAGCAGGTTGATGGCAAGGATGCCCCCGGTCAGCGCGATACCGACCCACATCAGCATGAACGAGAATTGCCGGAGACCACGCTGGAACACTGTCTGGGGGAAAACCTGGGCGAGGCCGGCAGCGATCCGCCCGAATTCGGTCGCTGGGCCCGTCGCGACGACGACCGCGCGCGCCGAGCCCGCGTGGACGACGGTCCCCATGAGCAGGCAGTCCGACAGCTCGGCGAGATCGGCCCCTTCCGAAACAGGATCGCTCGATTTGTCGACCGCTGCCGATTCCCCGGTGAGCACGCCTTCATCGGCTTCCAAACCCTCGGCTTCGAGGATGCGCCCGTCCGCGGGAACGATGTTTCCGAGGCCTATCCTGATCAGGTCGCCCGGAACAAGGTCGCGGACCGGGAGCGGCCGCTCGACCCCGTTCCTGACAACGACGACCGTGTGGCTGATCCGCTCGTGGAGATCAGCTGCGGTGCGCTCCGCCCGGTACTCGTTCGCGAACCCCAGAAGGGCACTGCCGAGCAGGATCACGAGGATGATCGTCGCGTTGAGGCGGTCACCGGTGATGAAGGACAGCGTCGCTGCCGCGACCAGAAGCGCCTGCAATGGACTCGCAAACTGGCGGACCAGCAGATGCCGCCAGCTCACCCGACGCGCTTCGATGACGTTGGCGCCGAGAGCGAGGCGACGGGCTGCCTCGCTCTCGCTGAGCCCCTCGGGACCCGAACCGAGAGTGGCGAGCACTTCATCGGACGGCATTGAAGCGGCCCGCGGGGCGGGAAGCTGGACGAGCCCGGGGAGAGCCTGGACGCTCACAGGGCAAATTTTACGCCCGGTCTCTGCGGCAGCGTGTCCGGTTGGTCCCGGGCGCTCCCGGATGATCTGATGGAAGTCCCCGCCTCAGATCAGCCCGCCGGCACGGTCCGCGCCGCTGGCGGGACCTTGCCACACGAATGAAGGAAGTACGGAACCAGATGGCCTTGATGCCCGCTGCGGAAATCGACGTCACCAATGATTTGGTGCAGCGGTTGCTGGCCGACCAGTTTCCGGACCTGGCCCGGCTGCCCCTGGTCCGGGTGGCCAACGGCTGGGACAACGTCACGTTCAAACTCGGCGGCGAGCTGGCCATCCGGCTGCCGCGTCGCGAGGCGGCGGCCGACCTGCTGTTGAACGAACAGCAGTGGTTGCCGTCGCTGGCGCCGGAACTGCCGGTCGCCGTGCCCGCCCCGGTGCGCTGCGGCAAGCCGTCGTCGTACTATCCCTGGTCCTGGTCGGTGGTGCCGTGGCTCGAAGGCCGGGCCGCCTGGCGCCTCCGCGCGGAGGAACGGCGTTCGCTGGCCCCCGGGCTGGCCGCATTCGTGGCTGCGCTACACGTACCTGCCCCGTCCGGCGCGCCGCTGAACCCGGTCCGCGGCGTGCCGCTGTCCGCGCGCAACGCGGCCGTCCTGCAGCGGCTGGATTCGGGCGCGGTGCCGCAGACAGAGCGCGTTTCCGCGCTGTGGCGCCAGCTCTCGGGGCTGCCGGCGTGGGACGGACCGGCGCTGTGGCTGCACGGCGACCTCCACCCCGGCAACCTGGTGGTGGACGGCACCCGGCTGGCCGCCGTGATCGACTTCGGCGACATCACCGCGGGCGACCCGGCGACGGATCTGGCCGTCGCCTGGCTGGTGTTCGACGCCGCGGGACGCCGGGAGTTCATCGCTGCGGTCGAATCGCGTACCGCTGTGGCGCCGGAAACCTGGCAGCGCGGCCGCGGCTGGGCGTTGGTGATGGCGACGGCGCTGCTGACCTCCTCCGACGACAACCGGCTGCTGCGCGGGGTCGGGGAGCGCGCGCTGGCCGAGGTGCTCTCCGGCAGCTAGCCGCCGGGCCGCAGCCGCAGTAGCATGACCGGACGGCGCAACAGCCTGGCGGAGCAGAGGAGGCACGATGCCCGGAACCGGAGGGCTGCGGCTGCACGCCACCGTCTTGGGCGCCCCCGACCCGCTGGCCCTGGCGGACTTCTACGGCCGGCTTCTGGGCTGGAAGGTTCGCACCAAGGAGCCGGACTGGGTCACCTTGGTCAATCCGAGTGGCGGCCCCGGACTGTCCTTCCAGCTGGAAAACGACTACCGCCGGCCGGTCTGGCCCGAGGAACCCGGCGAGCAACAGATGTTGATGCACCTGGACATCCTGGTCGATGACTTGGCGATGGCCTGCGGCCATGCGGAAGCAGCCGGCGCCGAGCCGGCGGCCTTTCAACCGCAGGACGACGTCCGCGTTTACTTCGACCCGGCGGGCCATCCGTTCTGCCTCTTCGAAAACTAGCCCGCTCGAAAACCAGCAACGCGCGGCCGCCCACCCGAGGGTAGGCGGCCGCGCGCCGAGGATGCCCGACAGACTCAGCTGTCGAACAGCCGGGAGCGGATCAGGAAGCGCTTGCCCTCAGGCGCCTCCACGGAGAACCCGCTGCCGCGCCCCTGCACCACGTCCACAGTTAGATGCGTGTGCTTCCAGTACGCAAACTGTTCCCGCGACATCCAGAAGTCAAGGCTTCCGCGGTCCGGCAGATCGAACGTTCCCAGCAGCACGTCCGCGTCTGCGGTGAGGAATTCGCCCGCCGGATAACACATCGGCGAGGACCCGTCGCAGCAGCCGCCGGATTGGTGGAACATCAGCGGACCGTGGGTCTCCCAAAGTTTCTGCAGCAACCCGACGGCCGGACCGGTGAGCGCTACCCGGGAAAAATCCTCCCCGGGCAGCGCTGCCGTGGCCTCGAGCGCCGCCTCGTGGTGTGCAGCGGGCGGGCTGGTTGCACCCTCCGGCTGCGGTGAAGCAGACGCCATGAGCGGACCTGTCTCTAGAAGAAGCCGAGCTTGTTCTCGTTGTAGCTGACCAGCAGGTTCTTGGTCTGCTGGTAATGGTCCAGCATCATCGAGTGGTTTTCCCGCCCGATGCCGGAGGACTTGTAGCCGCCGAACGCCGCCCCTGCCGGATAGGCGTGGTAGTTGTTCACCCACACGCGGCCGGCCTGGATCTCGCGGCCGGCGCGGTAGGCCACGTTTCCGTTGCGGCTCCACACTCCGGCGCCCAGCCCGTAGAGGGTGTCGTTCGCGATCTCGAGGGCTTCCTCGTAGCCGGCGAACCGGGTGACCGAGACCACCGGTCCGAAGATCTCCTCTTGGAAGATGCGCATGCTGTTGTCGCCCTCGAAGATGGTCGGCTTCACGTAGTAGCCCTCGGCCAGGTCCCCGTCCAGAATGTTGCGCCCGCCGCCGGTCAGGACCTTCGCCCCCTCCTGCTTGCCAATGTCCATGTAGGAGAGGATCTTCTCCAACTGGTCGTTGGAGGCCTGCGCGCCGATCTGGGTGTCCGTGTCCAGCGGGTTGCCCTGGATGATCGCCTCGGTCCGCGCCAGTGCATCCGCCATGAACGAGTCGTAGATGGAATCCTGCACCAGCGCCCTGGACGGGCAGGTGCAGACTTCGCCCTGGTTGAACGCGAACAGCGTGAAGCCCTCCAGTGCCTTGTCGTAGAACGCATCGTTCTCGGAGGCCACGTCGGAGAAGAAGATGTTCGGGCTCTTACCGCCCAGCTCCAGGGTCACCGGGATCAGGTTCTGGGACGCGTACTGGCTGATCAGCCGGCCGGTGGTGGTCTCGCCGGTGAAGGCGATCTTGCGGATCCGCGGGCTGGAGGCGAGCGGCTTGCCGGCCTCCACACCGAAGCCGTTGACCACGTTGACCACGCCGGCCGGCAGGATGTCTGCGAGCAGTTCCATCAGCACCAGGATGGACGCGGGCGTCTGCTCCGCAGGCTTAAGCACGACGGCGTTGCCCGCCGCAAGCGCGGGCGCCAGCTTCCAGGTGGCCATGAGGATGGGGAAATTCCACGGAATGATCTGGCCGACCACACCCAGCGGCTCATGGTAGTGGTAGGCGGTGGTGTCGTCGTCGAGCTGGGAGAGCCTGCCCTCCTGCGCGCGGATGGCGGAAGCGAAATAGCGGAAGTGGTCGGCGGCCAGCGGGATGTCTGCCGCCAGCGTCTCGCGGACGGCCTTGCCGTTGTCCCAGGTTTCCGCCACAGCCAGCAGTTCGAGGTTCTCCTCGATCCGGTCGGCGATCCGGTTCAGCACGGCTGCCCGGTCCGCCACCGAGGTCTTGCCCCAGGACGGTGCCGCCTTGTGTGCGGCGTCCAGAGCCAGGTCGATGTCTTCGGCGGTGCCGCGTGCCACCTCGCAGAACGGCTTGCCGGTCACGGGGGAGATGTTCTCGAAGTACTGGTTCTTTACCGGGGCGACCCATTCGCCGCCGATCCAGTTCTCGTAGCGTTGCTTGAAGCTGACCGGTGATCCCTCGGTTCCGGGCTGGGCGTAAACAGTCATCTCGACTCCTTCGGCTTCGGTTCCGGACCACGCCGGTCCGGCAGACTGCACTGTCTGTGCTGATGAGCCTAGGGAAGGCAAGGTTGCATCGAGGTTGCACCGGGCATCCGGCCCGCTACCGCCCGCCTGGCTCGTCAGGTTGAACGTGGACGCATCGGTTCCGTGAAGGTAGCGTGGGGCCACCTCGGGCTCTTTCCGGGTGGGGTGCCGCCACGGACACCGGTCAACGAATGGAGAAGGTCATGGGACAGGTCATGATTCATGCGACGGTAACCCTCGACGGCTTTATGGCAGACACCGAGGGCGGCGTTGACTGGATGTTCGATGTGGAGGCTGCCGATGAGGACTCGGCGGTCATGACGAAGATCTGGGAGGAGATAGGCGCGGTGGTGGGCGGCGCCAACAAGACGCAGACCATCGACGAAAGTGAGTTGCCGTACGGTGGCAGGCTGAAAGTGCCGGTCTACTTGATGACGCATAGCGAGCACGAATCCGTCGAGAAAGACGGGACGACTTATACCTTTGTGGTCGACGACATCAAACAGGCGGTTGACGCCGCCAAGCAGGCCGCCGGCGATAAAACCGTCAGCCTGTTGGGCGGCAGCATCTCGCGGCAGTGCCTCACGCTGGGGCTGGTGGATGAGATTCAGCTGCACGTGCTGCCCATGCTGCTCGGTGGCGGCATCTCGCTCTTCGGCGGGCTGGGCGAACGCATCAATTTGGAGCGGCTGGAGACGGCTGCCTACGCCAGCGAGACCCACCTGCGGTTCCGCGTCGTGCGCTGATCGCCCGCGGTGAGGGAAGCTGACAAGACCCGGTTGGCCGGTCAGCTGTCCCCGGCCTCCAACTGCTCCAGGCGGGCAACGACGCCGGCCCGCCGCGGTGAGCGCGGCGGCAGGAGGCGGAGCGCAGCGTGCCAGGCATCGCCGTCGTTCTTCGCCTCGGGAAGCTGAAGGTAGCGCATCACGGTTTCCGGCGATGCACTGCTGAGCACCGCCTCGCGCAGCGTGGCGCTGACGTGATGCCGGAAATCGACGATGCCCGGCGCCTCGGATCCCGGAATGATCTGGCCTTGGTAGAGCTCGAGGGCCTGCCGGTATGAGCCGCGGGCCAGGCACTGCAGGGCCCGCTGGGCGTCGACGGCCAGCGGCTGCCGCAGCCTGTACGGCCGCGATTCGGGGACCGCGGCCGGGCTGATGCCGGCCAGCAGTTTGCGCAGCCGGACCATCTCGGCCCGGAGTGTTGCGCCGCGGGCGTGCGGGTTGAGCTGGTCGGCCAACTGCTCGGCCGTCAGACCGGCCGGGTGCAGGGCCATCAGGGTGAGGATCTCGGTGTGCCGCTGGGACAATTCGATCCGCCGGCCGGCCAGCTCCAGTAGGCCATGGTCCCGGCCGGTGATGGTCAGGCCGGCGGGCTGTTGCCTGGGCCGGCCGCTGGGCGCCGCCTGCAGGCGGATGATCCGCAGCTCGGCCTCGGCCGCGGCCACCGCCGCCCGGACCAGCGACAGTGTGTGCGGGGCGGCGGCTTCCTCGCCGCCGGTCAGATCCACCACGCCGAGGACGGCGCCGGAATCGGGATCATGAATGGGGACCGCGGTACAACTCCACGAATGGACCGCCCTGCTGAAGTGCTCGGCGCCGGCAATCTGGACCCCGTGGCCCAGGGCGAGGGCGGTGCCGGGGGCGCTGGTGCCCACGGATGCCTCGGACCAGTCGGTGCCCGGCATGAACATCATGCCCTCCGCGCGTTCCCTCAGCCGGGTGTCGCCATCCACCCAGAGCAGGCGCCCGTGCTGGTCCCCGACGGCCACCAGCATTCCCGCTTCGTGGCTGGGTTCCACCAGCAACCGGCTGAAGACGGGCATGATCGCGGCCAGCGGATGGTCCCGTCGGAAGGCGTCCAGCTCGTCCTCGGCCAGGACCAGCCGAGCCAACGCACGGTCCGGATCCGTGGCGAGCCGCAAGGACCGTTGCCACGAGTCGCGGACCACCGGGCGCAAACCCCTGAGGCGCAGGCTCCCGGAACGGCCGGGCAGCCCGTCCGGATCAAGCCCTTCGTGGGCCTGGTAGGCCAGATCCTGTACGGGCCGGGACGTTGGCTGGGCGGAGTGCGGCACTGGAGATCCCCCTTGTACCGGATCACTGCCACGGATCTGTGGCAGAAGTCACAGTCTAGCCTGCGGCGGTCGGGACGAGCCAACCGGGGGCTCAGGCCGGATGCAACAGCAGGGGGAGCGAGGTGTAGCCCTTGAGCGTGTTGTGCAGATAGGGGACGGGGTCGCCGGTGAGTTCGATCCGCTCCACATGATGGGCCAGCCAGGTCAGGACAACGTGCATCTCCAGCCGGGTGATGGGCTGGCCGACGCACCGGTGGATGCCGTTGCCGAAGGCGATCATGCTGGCGGCGTCGCGTTCAATCCGGAAGGCGCCCGCATCCGGCCCGAACTGGCGCTCGTCCCGGTTGGCCGAGCCCAGGAACAGGGCCAGCTTGCTGCCGGCCGCCAAGCTGACCCCGGCGATCTCGGTGTCGGCCGACGTGGTCCGGTAAAAGGACTGGAACGGGGACTCGAAGCGCAGCACCTCGTTGATGGCCAGCGAGACCATCTGCGGGTTCTCCCGCAGGATGCGCCACTGCTCGGGATGCTCCGCAAAGAGCTTGAGCGCGTTGCCGATGCCGATCACGGTGGTGTCCAGGCCCGCGGACAGCAGGGCCCTGACCACCAGCGGGGCCATGTCCGCGGGCAGTTCGCCGCGGTCGACGTACTGCCAGAGTTGTTCCCCCATTCCACCGGGGATGAGGTTTTCCCGGCGGGTCCGGTCCATCACCCACTCCGGCGTTCCGGCACCTTGTTCGAAGTAGTAGCGGTGGCGTTCGTTTTCCGGGCCGAAGTGGCTGAAGTTCATCGCCCCATGGGTCAGCAGGTTCTCCTCGCGACCCTCCCGTGGAATGCCCACGGCGTCGCCGAATGCCCGGAGCGGGAACACCTCGGCCAGGTCCTTGACGCCGTCGATCGAACCTCGCGACAGCAGTTCAGGCAGCAGTTGGCCGGCGTAGGCTTCGAAGCCGGCCCGCAGCGCGCGCGTCCCCTTGGGCGAGATTACTCCGGCCATGGCGTCCCGCATCACGGTGTGCCGTGGCGGGTCGGACTCGAGGATGCCCTGCGGCCGCCAGTTTGGTTCCTTCAGCAGGTCCTTGGGCCCCACGCCGGCGGCGGAAATGAAGGTCCCGTGGTCGGCCAGAATGTCGCGGCACTCGGCGTAGCGCGCGAAGGCCGGCACCTGGTACTTCTCCAGCCAGACCGCCGGGCCGGCCGCACGCATCCGGCCGAAGAGGTTGTACGGGTCGGCCAGCACGTCATCCGCGTACGGATCGTCGGTGATCGCCGGAATCATCTGGTGGGTCCTGGTTGCCACGGGCAGGTCTCGCTCACGTCGAAAGGGAAGGAAGAAGTGCTTGCCAGCCAAACTACAGCGCCGCGCGCCGGACGCGTAGTGTGACGCGCTCCACTTTGACGGGGCACTTACGTAGAGTTGGCCTAGTGACCCGGACCACCGTCCGGGCGGCCGCGTGATCCCGGCCGGACCAAGAGATAAGGACAACGCGTGAAGGCGCTCTTCAAGCCCGGCCCACAGGCCGGCTTTGAGCTGGTGGACCGGCCGGAACCGGAACCCGGCTTCGGCGAGGTCAAGATCAAAGTGATGACCACCGGTATCTGTGGCACGGACCTGCACATCCAGGCGTGGGACGACTGGGCCGCGGGCGCGGTGGCCAGTCCGCTGATCCCCGGTCACGAGTTCTATGGCGAAGTCGTGGCCACCGGCACCGGAGTACGGGATGTGCAGATCGGGGACCGCGTCTCCGGCGAGGGACACATAGTCTGCGGCACGTGCCGCAACTGCAGGGCGGGCCGGCGGCAGATGTGCATCCGCACGATCAGCGTGGGAGTGCAGCGCGACGGTGCCTTCGCCGAGTACGTGGTGATACCGGAAACCAACGTCTGGGTGCACACCGATCCCGCCGTCACGCCGGAACTGGGCGCCATCTTCGATCCGTTCGGCAACGCCGTGCACACCGCCCTGAGCTTTCCCCTGGTCGGCGAAGACGTCCTGATCACCGGCGCCGGGCCCATCGGGCTGATGGCGATTGCCGTGGTCCGCCACGCCGGCGCGCGCAAGATCGCCGTCACCGATGTGTCTGCGTCCCGGCTGGAGTTGGCCAAACAGATGGGCGCGGACATGTGCGTGGACGTCAGCCAGACCGGGGTGGCGGAGGCACAGCGGCAGCTGGATTTGGCCGAAGGCTTCGACATCGGACTGGAGATGTCCGGCCGCGGCTCGGCGCTGCAGGCGATGATCGACAACATGACCCATGGCGGGCGGATTGCGCTGCTGGGGCTGCCGGCCGAAGAGATCAGCATCGACTGGGCCAAGGTGGTCACGCACATGCTCACCCTGAAGGGCATCTATGGCCGCGAGATGTTCGAAACCTGGTACGCGATGAGCGCCATGCTCTCGTCCAGCCCCGCACTGCACGCGGCGATATCCTCGGTGATCACGGACGTGCTGCCGGCCGCCGAGTGGGAGCGCGGGTTCGAGACCGCCCGGCACGGCGAAGGCGGCAAAGTGGTCCTCGACTGGACCCGGATCTAGGGGAGGCACGCATGTACGGAACGCTGAAGGACCAGCTGACCGCCGAGTTGGCGGAGATCCGCAACGCCGGACTGTTCAAGGCGGAGCGCCGCATCACCACGCCGCAGTCCAGCCACATTGCGGCCAGCGCGCCGGATGGGTCCGCCCGCGAGGTACTGAACTTCTGCGCGAACAACTACCTGGGGCTGGCGGACCATCCGGAGATCATCGCCGCCGCGAAGGCCGCGATGGACGAGCGCGGGTTCGGCATGGCCAGCGTGCGGTTCATCTGCGGCACGCAGGATCTGCACCTGCGGCTGGAACAGCAGGTCTCCCGCTTCCTCGGAACCGAGGACACCATTCTTTTTTCGTCCTGTTTCGACGCCAACGGCGGGGTCTTCGAGTCCCTGTTTGGCCCCGATGACGCCATCATCTCGGACGCGCTGAACCACGCCTCGATCATCGACGGCATCCGGCTCTCCAAGGCGGTCCGCTTCCGCTACGCGAACCGGGACATGTCCGAACTCGAAGCCAGGCTGCGCCAGGCCGCGCAACTGAACGACGGCGCGGGCGCCAGGCGCACGGTCGTCGTCACCGATGGCGTCTTCTCCATGGACGGCTACCTGGCCCCGCTGGAACACATCTGCGAGCTGGCCGGCACCTACGGAGCCTTGGTCATGGTGGACGACTCGCACGCCGTCGGCTTCATGGGAGCCAGCGGGGCGGGCACTCCGGAACATGCAGGCGTCTCGGACAAGGTGGACATCTTCACCGGCACCTTCGGCAAAGCCCTGGGCGGCGCCTCCGGCGGTTACGTCTCCGGGCGCCGCGAAATCGTGGCCATGCTCCGGCAGAAGGCCCGGCCGTACCTGTTCTCCAATTCGGTGGCCCCGGCCATCGTGGCCGCCACGTTGAAGGCGCTGGAATTGGTCGGTGCTTCGGCCGAGCTGCGGTCCCGGCTGCAGGAAAACACCGCGCTGTTCCGGCGCCGGATGGCCGAGGAAGGCTTCGACCTGCTGGAAGGCGTCCACCCGATTGTCCCGGTGATGTTCCACGACGCGGTCCTCGCCGGCCGGATGGCCGAGGCCATGCTGGAGAACGGCGTGTTCGTCACCGCCTTCAGCTACCCGGTGGTACCCAAGGACGCGGCGCGGATCCGCGTTCAGTTGTCGGCGGCCCACACGGCGGAGGACATCGAAGCCTGCGTCGCCGCGTTTGTCGCCTCCCGGCGGGCGGTCCAGCCGGCATGAGCGCGATCAGCTGCGACGTCCTGATCATCGGCGGCGGCATCGCCGGGCTGTCGCTGGCCGCCGAACTCGCCGGCCGGGTGCGCGTTGTGCTGGCGGAGGCCGAGCCCACGCTGGGCTACCACACCTCCAGCCGGTCGGCCCGGCAGCTGGTGCCCAGCTACGGCCCGCCGGCCATCCAGCAGCTCACGGTCCGGACCCTGGACCTGCTGCACCACCTCGAAGGCGCGGCCGGCCTGCAGATCCTCAGCCACCGGTCGTTCCTGCTGATCGGATCCGAAGCTGCGGTGAAGGAGCACGCGAGCGGCCAGATGGAGTTCATTGACCCGGGCAGTGCGTATGGTCTGAGCCCGGAACTGCGGCCCGGAGCGTTTGAAGCCGCCGGACTGGACCGGACGTCGTTCGGCTGCCGCACCGACGTCCTGCTCGAGCACCACCAGAGCACGGCGCAGGCCGCAGGGGCAGTGTTCCTGACGGAATCCCGTGTCCACGCAGCCCGGCGGCACGGCAGCGGCTGGCAACTGGCCGCGGGCCGGGAGACCATCGTGGCCCCCATAGTGGTGGACGCTGCCGGCGCGTGGGCGGACCAGGTTGCGGCGCTGTTCGGGGCCAAACCGCGGGGGCTGGTGCCGTACCGGCGGACCGCGGCGGTGGTGGACGTGCCCCGGCCGCTGGCGCCGGGGCATCCCATGGTGGCCGCGGCGGATGACAGCTTCTACTACCGGCCGGAGAACGGCCAGGTGCTGATTTCCCCATCCGAAACCGAGCGGAGCGAACCAGAAGACGCCCGTCCGCGGGAGGCCGACGTGCAGCGGGCCATCGCGCACATCGGCAGGAGCACCACGCTGACCATCACGGGTGTGGCCAAGGCCTGGACCGGGCTGCGGACGGAGCCGGCCGACGGGCATCCGGTGGTGGGTTTCGATCCCGAGGCCGAAGGCTTCTTCTGGCTGGCCGGGCAGGGCGCCTACGGATTCCAGACCTCGGCCGGGATCGCCGAGCTTGCGGCGGGGCTGATTCTGGGCGAGCACGACGGCGCCGGCGACGTTCCCGCCGCCCTCAGCCCCCGCCGTCGTAGCTTTCCGCTGTAGCGGGACGGGACGCGGCTAGACGGGCTGTCCGGCGGCCTCCGCCTCGAAAGCGCTGTAGAAGCGCAGTCCCAGTTCCCGCGCGCCGGCGGCGTTGTAGTGGATCTGCCCTTCATCTTGGCCGGTGCCGGAGGGGCCTTCGACGAACGCCGTCCGCGGCCGGAGCGACGGGATGGCGCGGTGGGCGGCATCGATGCCGCGGCGTCCCGGATCGCCGGGGAGCCACTCCGGCACCATGCCGCCGATCAGGAACGGCGCCGGCCCCAGGGCCTCGCGGACCAGGTCGATGATCTGCAGCAGTTTGGCCTGGTACCACGTCTGGGAGGAGCCCAACACGGCGTCCGCTTCGCCCTGGTGCCAGAGGACTGCGGCCAGCCGGTTGTGCGGATTCAGCGCCAGCGCGCGGCCGCCGGCCTCCAGCGCGCGATGGAACAGATTGGTTTGCGCGCCCGTGTTGTCCGGATCCCAGGCGTAGTCGGCGTTGCCGATGATGGACGTGCCGCCCATGGCCGCGGGTACTAGCAGCACCTTGCGGCCGGCCGGTTGGGCCAGCCACAGCTGGCGGGCGAATTCGAACCCGGGGCCGACGGCGGGCTGGCCCTCCACCCGCACGCTGGCGACGTGGCAGAGCGGTTCGCTGGCCGTGATCACCTGGCCGGTGAGGGGGCCGGACGCGGCCAACTGGTCGATGCCGTCCAGCTCCACATCGATGGCGGGATCAAAGGGCAGGCCGCAGCCCTGCATGTTGGACTGGCCCAGCAACAGGACCACGTCGTAGCCGGCCTGCCGGGGGTCCACCCGCCCGTTCGGCGCGGTTCGCGCTGCGGCGGTGGCGGAAGGGGCCAGGAGCTGGACCAGCGCTCGGTGGGTGGCCGAGGTCGGATCGGCGACCAGCCGCGCGAGCTGCTCGTCGCCGGGCACGGCATCCGGGCGCACCGCCGCTGCGGCACCTGCCGTCCCGAGGATCCCGGCGCCGATTCCGGCGGCAAGGACGGGGACGGTCCGTTGCAGCAGCTTCCGGCGGCTCGGCCGGGACTCGGGTGTGTCGGCGCCCATGCGGCAGGTCCTTCTCCGGCGCCGGCCCCCGGTTTTCCCGGCGTTGGTTCCGGCCCGGCGATCCGGAACCAACGGTGTTTCCGGGCACCAGTGTAGTGCCGTTCGGGTCAGTTCAGTGCCCTGCCCGCGGCCTGCTCGACGGCGTCCAGCAGTACACCGCTGTCCACCAGCACACGGACGGCCTCGATCTCGGGGGAGAGATAGCGGTCGGTGCCCGGTCCTTCCACCACCGTGCGAATTTCCCGGCGCACGGCGGTTACCGCGGGGGCGCTCCGGGAACTGTCCACGCCGCCGTCGCGCATATCCAGGGCGCGGGCGCTGGTGAGCAGTTCGATGGCCAGCACCCGGGTCAGGCCGTCCAGTGCCCGGCGCAGCTTCAGCCCGGCCGACCAGCCCATCGAGACATGGTCCTCCTGCATGGCCGAGGACGGGATCGAGTCCACCGACGCGGGATTGGCCAGCCGCTTGAGCTCGCTGACAATCCCGGCCTGGGTGTACTGGGCGATCATGTGGCCGGAATCCACGCCCGGATCGTCGGCCAGGAAGGCGTTGAGCCCGTGGCTGCGGGCGCTGTCGAGGAACCGGTCGGTGCGCCGTTCGCTCATCGAGGCCAGGTCGGCCACGGCAATGGCCAGGAAATCCAGTGCATAGCCAACGGGCGCGCCGTGGAAGTTGCCGTTGGACTCTACCCTGCCGTCCACGGTGACCACCGGATTATCGACGGCGGAGGACAGCTCGTAGCCGGCCACCGATTCCACGTGGGCCAGCGTGGCGCGCGCCGCGCCGTGCACCTGCGGGGCGCAGCGCAGCGAGTACGCATCCTGGACCCGGGTGAACCGGTGCTGGCCGTGCTTTTGCTCCTCGATCAGGGCGGAGCCGGCG
This sequence comes from Arthrobacter sp. NPDC055138, assembly GCF_053607305.1. NCBI lineage: Bacteria > Bacillati > Actinomycetota > Actinomycetes > Micrococcales > Micrococcaceae > Arthrobacter > Arthrobacter sp. NPDC055138. The sequence continues at coordinate 174,104 of NZ_JBSGTH010000006.1, read as the reverse complement.
AGCACGGCACGCATGTTGGCAGCGGCGGCAATCTGGCCGGGATGCGGCCGGAGCGCGTGCAGGTCTTCGGCCAGCACGGCGTCCGTGCCCAGCAAGCCCTCGATGCTCATGGCGGCGGCGAGGTCGGCAGTCTTGAGCAGCCGGTGCAGGTCCGCCGAGGCCATGATCAGCATGCCCAGCATGCCGTCGGTGCCGTTGATCAGTGCCAGGCCCTCCTTTTCCCGCAGTTCCACCGGTTCCAGCCCGGCGGCGGCCAGCGCATCGGCCGCGGGCACCAGTTCGCCCTGGTTGTTGCGGACCTGGCCTTCGCCCATCAGGGCGAGCGCGCAGTGGGCCAGCGGAGCCAGATCGCCCGAGCAGCCCAGGGAGCCGTATTCGCCGACCACCGGGGTGATGCCGGCATTGAGGATCCCCGCATAGGCCTGGGCCACCAGGGGCCGGACGCCGGTGCGGCCGGTGGCCATGGTGGACAGCCGGTTGAGCATCAGCCCGCGGATCACCTCCCGGTCCACTTCGGCGCCGGAGGACGCGGCGTGGCTGCGGATCAGGCTGCGCTGGAGTTGCGTGCGCAGCTGAACCGGGATCTGTTTGGTGGCCAGGGCGCCGAAGCCGGTGCTGACCCCGTAGTGCGGCACGTCGTCGTTCACCAGCGCCTCGATCACCTCTCGCGAGGTGGCCATCGCGGCGAGCGACTCCTCGCTGAGTTCCACCGCGGCGCCGTGACGGGCGACGGCAACGACGTCGGCGGGGGAGAGCGGCCCGACGGAGACGGAGACGGATACGGTCTGGAGCTGGGACTGGGACATGGTGCCTTTCAAGCGGTGACGGGCTGGACGGGTTTGGGCGCGGGGGTTAGTCGGCGATCAGTGCGTCATAGTCGGGGTCGTTCTTCAGGACGCCGTACTTGACGGCGGCCGACCCCAGCTTCTGCAGGCCCTCCTGATTGATCTCCGGGTACCAGCGGGACATCACTACCGTCTCTGCGAGTTCGGGCGTGATCTTGGCGTAATCCTGGATGACGGAGCGCACCTCGTCGTCGTTCTCCGCCGCGAACTGGAAGGACTTATCCAGCGCCCGACGGAACCGCTCCACGAGTTCGGGGTTCTCCTGCATCGTCTGCTCGGAGGTGAAGTAGAAGGCCGAGTCGAAGTCCTCGGTGAGGTCGGTCATCGGGCTGGCCACAATCTCGCCGCCGGCTTCCAGGATCTGGGTGCGGAACGGCTCGGTGGTCCAAGCGGCATCCACGTCGCCCCGCTCCAGCGCCGCCGGCATGTTCGGGTAGGGCATTTCCACGAAGTCGACGTCGTCCGGGTTGCCGCCGGCCTGCTCAACGGCATTCCGGATGGTGACATCGGCAAAGTTGTTTAGTGCGTTCACGGCCACCGTCTTGCCCACCAGATCGGCCGCGTTCTCGATCCCGGCTTCCGGCAGGGCGGCGACTTCGGTCACGTCCTTGCCCGGCTCGTTGGTGGAGCTGGAGCCATTGGACACCACGGTGATCGGCAAACCCTTGTCCCGTGCGATCAGCAGCGAGACGACGTTGGAGTAGCCGAACTGGTATTCGCCGGTCATCACCGCCGGCACGATTGCGGCACCGCCCTGGGCCAGCTGGACCGAGAGCTGGATGCCTTCGTCCTCGAAGTAGCCCTCCTGAATGCCCAGATACACCGGGGCCACATCCGTGATCGGGATCAGCCCCAGATTCACCTGATCCAACGAACCGTCCGCCGACGGTGCAGCGGGCTGCGTCCCGCCGGTCGAGGAGGGGCTGCCGGAGCCGCACCCGGTCAGCAGCAGGGTGCCGGCCAGCACAGCTGCCGAAGCGGTGGCCAGAAGGGGGCGGCGGGCGGTGGTGGCCGCGGACATCAGTTGGCGCATGAAGGTCTCCTTGGTCTGCCGATGCATGGCATGTTCGTTTCGAGGAGTAAAACGAATCGGCTGTTACCCGAAACTACCTAGGGGATGTGTCGGGGGTCAATACTTTCGTCAAAATTCTTGCCGCTGGATGAAATTGATGTTTTACTGGCTGCAATAAAACCGGTCTCAGCGGAGGAGCAGCATGGTGCCAAAAACAGGTGCGGATCCCACCACCAGGGCGGCCGACCGCGCGCTGGCACTGCTGCGGATCGTCTGCGAGAACGACGGCGTCAAGCTCGCCGACGCGGCCAAGGCCGTCGACCTGTCCGCCTCGACGGCACTGCGCCTGCTGCGCACGCTGGAAGCCAACGGATTCGCCGCCAAACGCGGAAACTCCCTGTACCGTCCGGGGTTTCGGATGGTGCAGCTGGGCGTGCAGGCGCTCAGCCACGAGTCGCTGGTCGACGCCGGCCGGGACGTGCTGCGCACGCTGGTGGACCGGACCGGCGAATCGGCTTACCTGAGCGTGACCGCCGGCAACGAGCACGGGCTCTACGTGGCCATCGAAGAAGGCACCCACTCCGTGCGGCACGTGAACTGGGTGGGCCGGACCTTCCCGATCGCGGGCAGCGCGGCCGGAGCGGCGCTGAGCGGACAGCTGGGCCGCGGCACCTTCACCGTGATGGCGGACAGCGTGGAGGCCGACGTGACCGCCGTCGCGGCCCCCGTCTTCGCCGGAGACAAAGTCGTGGCGGCGCTGAGCGTCGTCGCTCCCAGCTACCGCACCACCACCGAGGCAGCAGAAAAATTCGGCCTGCTCTTGGCCGAACAGGCCGGCACCCTCTTCACCGAGCCGGAAACAACGTCCTAGCCAGAAACCACCCAGCCAGAAACCTCGAGCCAGATTCGTCCCAGCCAGAAAGGGCACAACAATGACGTTCACCCAGCACGATCCCTCCCGCAGCATCCGCGCTCCCCGCGGCACCACGCTGACCGCCAAGAGCTGGCAGACCGAGGCGCCGCTTCGGATGCTCATGAACAACCTGGATCCCGAAGTGGCCGAGCGCCCCGAGGACCTGGTGGTCTACGGCGGAACCGGCCGCGCCGCGCGGTCCTGGGAGGCCTATGACGCGATCGTGAAGACGCTGGCGGACCTGGAAGACGATGAGACGCTGCTGGTGCAGTCGGGCAAACCGGTGGGCGTGCTCCGGACCAACCCGTGGGCGCCGCGGGTGCTGCTGGCCAACTCGAACCTGGTGGGGGACTGGGCCAACTGGCCGGAGTTCCGCCGGTTGGAAGCCGAGGGCCTGATGATGTACGGCCAGATGACCGCCGGTTCCTGGATCTACATCGGCACCCAGGGCATCCTGCAGGGCACCTTCGAGACGTTCGCCGCCGTCGGCGCCAAGCTGCATGAGGCAGGCAGGACCGGGTCGCCTACGCTGGCCGGAACGCTGACCCTGACCGGCGGCTGCGGCGGCATGGGCGGCGCGCAGCCGCTGGCCGTGACGCTCAACGACGGTGCCTGCCTGATCGTCGACGTGGACGAGGCCAGGCTGCGCCGCCGCGTGGGCAAGCGCTACCTGGACGAGGTGGAGACGGATCTGGACACGGCCATCGCCAAGGTCATGAAGGCCAAGGAAGAAGGCCGCGGCTGGTCCGTGGGCTACGTGGGCAATGCCGCCGAGGTGTTCCCGGAGATCCTGCGCAGGCACCAGGCCGGTGAGCTCACCGTGGACGTGGTGACCGACCAGACCTCCGCCCACGATCCGCTGTCCTACCTGCCCGAAGGAATCTCGGTGGCGGACTGGCAGCAGGAGGCCCAGGCCGATCCCGAGGGATTCACCAAGAAGGCGCAGGCCTCGATGGCCCGTCACGTGCAGGCGATGGTGGAGTTCCAGGATGCCGGCGCCGAAGTTTTCGACTACGGAAACTCGATCCGCGACGAGGCACGCAAGGGCGGCTATGACCGGGCCTTCGAGTTCCCCGGTTTCGTCCCGGCTTACATCCGTCCGCTGTTCTGCGAGGGGCTGGGCCCGTTCCGCTGGGTGGCGCTGTCCGGCGACCCGAAGGACATCGAGGTCACCGACGCCGCGCTGAAGGAACTCTTCCCGGAGAACGAACACCTGCACCGCTGGCTGGACGCCGCCGCCGAACGGGTGGAGTTCGAAGGGCTGCCGGCGCGCATCTGCTGGCTGGGCTACGGCGAGCGGCACCAGGCCGGCCTGCTGTTCAACCGGCTGGTCGCCGAAGGCAAGGTCTCGGCCCCGATCGTGATCGGCCGCGACCACCTTGACTCCGGTTCCGTCGCCTCGCCCTACCGCGAGACCGAGGCCATGGCCGACGGTTCCGACGCGATCGCCGACTGGCCGCTGCTCAACGCGCTGACGGCGGCGAGCTCCGGGGCCACTTGGGTCTCCATCCACCACGGCGGCGGCGTCGGCATCGGACGTTCCATCCACGCCGGCCAGGTCTCGGTGGCGGACGGTACGGAACTGGCGGCGCAGAAGCTGGAGCGGTTGCTGACCAACGACCCGGGCATGGGCGTGATCCGGCATGTGGACGCGGGTTATGACCGGGCGGTCGAGGTGGCGGCTGAGCGCGGTGTCCGGATCCCGATGAACGACTAGGTAGGCGGCCTGGGGCCGGCTTTCGCCGGCGCTTCGACACCTCGCTCGTTCCTCGCTCGGCGAGGCGCGCCTACACGAAAGCCGGCCTCCGGTCGTCCCACATCTGCACTGGGCTGCCGGGACGCGTGCTCTATGGGAAAGCCGGGCTCCGGCGACTACAGCTAACGAAGGAAAGTTTGATCATGGAAACGGTCACGTCACTCCTGGAGTCCATTGCCGATGTTGGGCGGGATGGGCAGCGCGGGGGGTATTCGCGCCCGGTGTTCTCCAGCGCGGAGCTGGATTTGCGCGGCTGGTTCATCGAACAGGCCGGGCGCCGCGGTCTGGAGGTGGAGACGGACCGCAACGGCATCATCTGGGCGTGGTGGGGTCAGCCGCAGCGCGGCGCGCTGGTCACCGGCAGCCATCTGGATTCGGTGCCCGGCGGCGGTGCTTTCGACGGTCCGCTGGGTGTCGCCTCGGCGCTCGCCGCAGTCGACGTGCTCAAGCAGCGCGGCGTGCAGCCGAACAGGCCGCTGGCCGTCACGGTCTTTCCGGAAGAGGAAGGTTCGCGGTTCGGTGTGGCGTGCCTCGGCTCGCGGCTGCTGGCCGGGGCCATCGACCCGGACAAGGCCCGGAACCTGCGCGATGAGCACGGCACCACCTTCGCCGATGCCGCCCGGGCCAATGGGCTGGACCCGGCGCACCTCGGTCGCGACGACGAGGCGCTGGCACGGATCGGCGACTTCATCGAGCTGCACGTGGAGCAGGGCCGCGGCCTCGGTGAGGACGGGCCGGCCATCGCTGTCGGCAGTTCCATCCTGGGTCACGGGCGGTGGCGGATCAGCGTCGCCGGCCAGGGCAACCACGCCGGCACCACGCTGATGGCCGACCGCGCGGACCCGATGGTCGCCGCCGCGCAGATCATCCTGGCCGTGCAGCAGATCGCAGCCAAGCAGGCTGACGCGCGGGCCACGGTCGGCCGGATCCAGCCGGTTCCCGGCGGCACCAATGTGATCGCCTCCCGGGTGGACCTGTGGCTGGACGCCCGGCACCCGGACGACGCCGTCACCGCGCAGCTGGTCGAGACCATTCACGGCAAGGCGCAGAAGATCGCAGCCTTCGAAGGCTGCTCAGTGTCCCTGACGGAAGAGTCCTACAGCGGCACGGTGCACTTCGATCCGGCCCTGCAGCGCCAGCTGGAGAATGCCCTGCCCGGTGCTCCGGTGCTCGCCACCGGTGCCGGACACGACGCCGGCGTGCTGGCCGCCCGGGTGCCCTCGGGCATGCTGTTCGTGAAGAACCCCTCCGGCATCTCTCACTCGCCGGAGGAATACGTTGAACCGTGGGACGCCGACGCCGGCGCTACCGCGCTCGCCGATGTCCTGGAGGCCCTGCTGTGAGCAGCATCTGGTGCGAACGCGCCTGGCTGGGGCCGGAGGGCATGGCGGATAACATCCTGCTGGAAACCGACGACGGCGGTGCTATCACCCAGGTGGGCACGGCACCCCGGCCGGATCCCGCGTCCGGTGTGCTGGTGCTGGACGGCGCGGTCTTCCCGGCAGCGGCCAACGCGCATTCGCATGCCTTCCACCGTGCCCTGCGCGGCCGCACACATGCCGGCAGGGGCGATTTCTGGACCTGGCGCGAGCAGATGTACCGGGCGGCCGGCGCGCTGACCCCCGGAAAGTATGAGCGGCTGGCCACGGCCGTGTTCGCCGAGATGGTGGCTGCCGGTTTCAGCAGCGTGGCCGAATTCCACTACGTCCATCACCGACCGGACGGCGCCGCGTACGGCGGTGGTTTGGGTGCTGACGGAGCCGATGACCACGACGGCGACGACCTAGCCGGCGAGCACGCGATGGAACTGGCCCTGTGCCGGGCTGCTGCCGCCGCCGGGATCCGCCTGACCCTGCTGGACACCTGTTACCTGGCTGGCGGCATCGGCAAGCCGCTGGCCCCAGAACAGCAGCGGTTCGGCGATGGCGACGTGCACGCTTGGCTGGACCGGCTGGATTCGCTCCGGAAGACGGTTGCAGCCCGGTTCGACCCGGCCCACATCACCGTGGGCGCGGCGCTGCACTCGGTGCGGGGCGTGCCCGAATCCGCGCTGCCGGTCATTGCCGACCGGCTGTCGCCGGAGCTGCCGCTGCACATCCATTTGTCCGAGCAGCCGGCCGAGAACGAGGCCTGCGTGGCGGAGTATGGCGTCACGCCGGCCGGGCTCTTGGCGCGGCACGGCCTGCTGTCGGCACGCCTCAGCGCGGTCCACGCCACCCATCTGACCGCCGAGGACATCGAGCTGCTGGGCAGCGCCGGAGCCACCGTGGTGATGTGCCCAACCACGGAAGCCGACCTCGCCGATGGGATCGGCCCGGCCCGGGCCCTGGCCGATGCCGGCGCACTGATTGCACTCGGCACCGACCAGCACGCCGTCGTGGACCCGTGGCTGGAGATGCGGGCGCTGGAGCACGGCGAACGTCTGGCCAGCGGGCAGCGCGGACGGTTCACGCCTGACGAACTCCTGCACGCCGCGTCGGCTGGAGCCGCGGCCGCGATGGCGACCGCCACCGCGGGGATCGCCGTCGGCATGGCAGCCGATCTGGCCGCGGTCAACCCGGCCTCCATGCGCACTGTGGGCTCGGAACCCGGCCAGTTGCCGCTGACGGCCACGTCGGCGGATGTCACGGCCGTCGTCGTCGGCGGGGAACTGCTGGCGGTCAACGGCATCCACTCGCGGCTGGGCCGGCCCGCCGACCTGCTGTCCGCGGCACTGAAGGAGATCGCATGAGCACCGTCATCACCAATATCGGCGAACTGCACACGCAGGACCCGGCCCGTGGCACTGATGCAGTGCTCCGCGATGCCGCGGTGATCATCGAGGGGGAGCGCATTGCCTGGCTCGGCTCCTCGACGCAGGCACCCGACGCCGACGAACAGTTCGATGCCGGCGGACGAGCTCTGTTGCCCGGCTGGGTGGACTCGCACACGCATCTGGTCTTCGCCGGCGACCGCACCGCCGAGTTTGAAGCCCGGATGGCCGGCCAGTCCTACCAGGCCGGCGGGATTGCGGTAACCACCGGCGCCACCCGCGAGGCCAGCGACTATGAGCTGACCCGGCTGCTGCTGGCCCGCGTCGCGGAGGCGGCGGCCGGCGGCACCACCTACCTGGAGACCAAGACTGGCTACGGCCTGGACGTGGAGCAGGAGGCCCGCAGTGCCCGGATCGCGTCCACCGTGGCCGACGAGGTGACGTACCTCGGCGCGCATCTGGTGCCGGCCGGCATCGACGCGGACGAGTACACCGACCTGGTCTGCGGGGAGATGCTGGCTGCGGTCAGGCCGTACGTGCAGTGGGCGGACGTGTTTTGCGAACGCGGCGCCTTCAACGAGGAGCAGTCGCGCCGGGTCCTCGCTGCCTGCCGCGACGCCGGCCTGGGCCTGCGCGTGCACGGCAACCAGCTGGGCGAGGGGCCCGGCGTACGGCTGGCGGTGGAATTCGGCGCGGCCAGCGTGGACCACGTGAACTACCTCTCCGACGACGACGTCGCGGCGCTCGCCGGAACCTGGGCGGGCTGGGACCGCGCCAGCGGCACGGGGGAGCGCGGCACGGTGGCCACCTGCCTGCCGGCCTGCGATCTGTCCACCCGGCAGCCGCTGGCGCCGGGCCGGCAGTTGCTGGATGCCGGCGCGGAAATTGCCCTCGCCTCCAACTGCAACCCCGGCACCTCCTTCACCAGTTCCATGAACTTTTGCGTGACGACGGCGGTGCTGCAGATGGGATTGAGCGTTCAGGAAGCGGTCCGCGCGGCGACCTACGGCGGTGCCCTGGCATTGGGCCGGCACGTAGGCCGGGACGAGGACGGGCAGCGGGCGGTGGGTTCCATCGCCGTCGGGCACCGCGCCGATCTGCACCTACTGAACGCCCCCTCAGCCACGCATCTTGCCTACCGCCCCGGCATGCCGTTGACGGCGGCGGTGTGGCGGGCCGGCGTGCGCTCGGCCGGGAGGGGCTGAGCCGGGTTCCGACGCAGGGGGCGGGACAGGGCGCGGGTAGTCAGCCGATGTGTTCGTAGCGGTTTGGGTCTTTGACGTCGTGGCAATGCGCCAGCACCTCGACGGCGCGGTCCGGATCCTGGTCCTTGAGTGCCTGCAGAATGCTGCGGTGATCATGGATGACCTTGGCCTGGTGGTCCGGTCCCTGCCGGTAGGTCAAGGTAATCCTGTGCTGGATGGGGTGGTTCCAGATGGAGGAAATGACGCCGCGCAGATAGTCATTTTCAGCGGGTTCCACCAGGGCCAGATGGAACGCGCGGCCTAGCCGGAACAGTTCGCCGCTGTCCTGCGGGTCAACGATCTCCGTCTCGTCGATGAGGCCGCCCAGCCGCACCAGCTGCTGGGGTGTGTAGGAACCGATGGCATTCCGCACCGCGAGGGACTCCAAGGCGTAGCGGACCTCGAAGACGTTCTCAATCTCGCGCTCGTCGAGCTGGTTGACGATGTAGCCCTTGCCGGGGACAAGAGTGGTCAGTCCCTCCAGCGTCAGTTGGGTGAGCGCATCGCGGACAGGTGTGCGGGACACGCCGTATTGCGCAGCCACCCCTTCCTGGGCCAAAGCGGAGCCTGGCTTGATGGCCCCGCTGATGATGTCGGCGCTCAGCTGCTCATGGACGCGGACGGCCAGCGGTCTCACGTCATTCGGTATCGCAGCCACGGGGGCCTCCTTCTATTGTTCTTTGTGCACTCTAGCGTTCAGTGGGCAGCAGGACGCGCGGCGGGCCGGAAAACCGGTGAAACGGTAACTTGCTGATGCTTTTGCGAAAAGTGCTTGACGTCACATCCGTGCTCTGAATACAGTGTATACACACGTGATGGAGGAGAACCCAAAAATGTATGTGCTGAACACTTGGTATGTGGCTGCGTGGTCAACGGAGGTCACGCGCAAGCCGGTGCGCCGGGTCATCTGCGAGCAGCCGATCGTGCTGTTCCGGACCCAGGACAACGAAGCCATTGCCTTGGCGGACCGCTGTGCGCACCGCGCCTTCCCGCTCTCCGAGGGCCGAACCATCGGCGATTCGGTGGAGTGCGGCTATCACGGTTTCACCTACGGCCCGGACGGCATGTGCACTAAGGTGCCGGCGCAGACGTCGATCCCGGAACGCGCCAAGGTGCGCAAGTACCCAGTGGTGGAGCAGGACGGCTGGATCTGGGTCTGGACCGGCGATCCGGAGCTGGCCAATCCCGCCGACGTCCCGGACACGCACTGGATGGTGGACCCGGAGTGGGCCACCGTCACCCATTCGTACCACTTCAAGTGCCGGGCCGACTTGATCCACGACAATCTGTTGGACCTGACCCATGAATCCTTCCTGCACCAGACCACGGTGGGTGACGACTACATCTACGAACACGGAATCACCGTCGAGGTCGACGGCAACGTGGTCAGCGTCGACCGCCTGATGCCCTCGGTTGAAGCGCCGCCGCTGTACGCCGAAACCATGGACGCCCGTGGACTGTTCGACCGCTTCCACTGCACGGAGTTCTTCGTCCCGAACCTGCATGTGCTGCATTCGGGCATCACCGGCGAGGGCAAGCCGCGCGAAGAGGGCTTCCTGATCAAGGTGCTGAACGGCATCACGCCGATCGACGCGCACAACTCCTGGTACTACTACGCCTTCAGCCGCAACTTCGCGGTCGACAATGAGCAGGCAACCGAAGACCTGCGCGTCGGCCTGGCCACGGTGTTGGACGAGGACGCTTCCGCGCTGGAGGCGCAGGAGATTGGCATGCAGACTCGCCCCGAGGGCGAGTTCGACGTGCTGATCGCCCAAGACGGCGGCGTGGCCAGGGCCCGGCGCATCCTGGGGGCGCTGCTGAAGCAGGAACAGCAGGCGAAGGATGCGGCCCGGCCAGCCGTCCGTCGGGAGCCGGTCGCTCCCAGGACGGCATAGGTTCCGCCCATGTGGATGCTGATCAGAGCCAACCCGCTGGGCGGCGAAACGGCCGCCGAAACGGGCGCCAAGATCCTGGCCGCATGCCCGGACTCGGCTGAGCGCGGCGACCCCTGGCGGTGGACGGTGCAGCTGGACGAAACCGGCCCCGAACCCACCGTTGAACTCGAAGCTGATGCTCGCTATATCGCCTCCGAAAGCCACCGCTACACCGGCAGCTACACGGGCACGCTGCAGCGCAGGCCGGGCGAGCAGTTGATCGTCACCGGACTCGGCGGCGAAGCACTGGTCGCGGCGGCGGACGGCCCCTGGGAACGCTGGCTGCGGGCCGGCGACGTCTTCATCGTCGAAGGCGAGGACGCGGAGAGCATCCGGCTCTCGCTCGCCGCCGGGGAAGCCGCCGTCCAGGTCATCACCCTCGCGCCGCGGAAAGCCAAGGTCCTGCGGTGGGTCCCTTGACCGCGGCCAACGTCTTCGCCACTCGCCGCCGGACGCACCTCCCTGCTGTACATCGAAACCGAATTTTCTAGCACCGAGGCACTGGTCGTCTCCTGATCAGTGCGGATATCCAGACCCGGACAATGCCGTCCGGACCATGAAAGGAAAGTCCATGCGTCATTCACGCCACCGTGCCACCCGTTCTTCCCTCCTGGCCGGATCCGTCCTGCTGGCCGTCTCCCTGACCGCGTGCACCAACGCCTCCGGCGCGGCTACGGGACCCGCGGACACTGCTGCTCCGGCGGCGCCGGGCGCCGGAGCGACCATCCAGGTCAACGAAGCGGCCCGGAATTTGCTGCCGGAGGACGTCCTGGCCGCCGGTACGCTGAAAGTCGCTTCCGACCCGACCTACGCCCCGTTCGAGTACTACGACACCGACAACAAGACCATGATCGGCTTCGACGTGGACTTCTCCGACGCCGTCGGTGCCGCCCTGGGGCTGAAGGTGGAGCACGTGCCGGCGACGTTTGACACCATTCTGGCCGGCCTGGCCTCCGGCAAGTACGACATGGCCCTCTCCGCCTTCTCCGTCACGCCGGAACGCGAGAAGATTGTCGACTTCGTCGAGTACCTCCACACCGGCACGGGCATCGCCGTCGCACCGGGAAATCCGCTCGGCATCTCCATGGACCCCATGAGCATGTGCGGGAAGAAGATCGCCGGACAAAAGGGGTCGATCCAGTCGATGGAATACCTTCCCAAGTTCTCCGAGGAATGCACGGCCAACGGCAAGGAAGCGATCAAGATCCAGAACTTCCCCGGACAGACCGACGCCAACCTGGCGCTGGCGTCCGGGCGGGTTGACGGAGTGATCGCCGACAGCGTGCCGCTGGTCTACCAGGGCAAGGAAGCCAATGGCCAGTTCGAGTTGGCCGAGGGCGAGGACTACGACGCCGTACCGTTCGGGATTGCCCTGGCCAAGGACGCCGGGATGACCGAAGCCGTAGCTGCAGCGGTGAAGGGAGTCATCGCCGGTGGTAGCTACCAGGAAATCGGCGACAAATGGGACTTCCCGGAGTCCGTGCTGATCACGGCCGACGCGGTCGAGGCCAAGTAGCGAAAGAGGGATCAACCCCATGACAGCCGTGACTACGCAAACCGAACCGGTGGCCGCATCGGCAGACGGCTACACCATCGTCAAGGCGAAGCACCCCGGCCGCTGGCTCGCCGCAGCCGTGATCTTCCTGGTGGGTGGACTGCTGCTGAACTCCATCTTCACCAATCCCAACTTCGGCTGGGACGTGGTGGCCATGTACCTGCGCGATATCTCCATCGGCAACGGCATCCTCGTGACGCTGGGCCTCACCGTCATCAGCATGGCGATCGGGATCGTGCTCGGCGTGGTCCTGGCCGTCATGCGGCTCTCGGTCAATCCGGTGGTGCGCGGTGCCGCCTTCGCCTACGTGCACTTCTTCCGCGGAACGCCGGTGCTGGTTCAATTGCTGTTCTGGTTCAACCTGGCGGCGCTGTATCCGGTCATCACGCTGGGCATCCCGGGTGTCCATCTGGATGCGAACCAGTTGATCACGCCGATGACGGCGGCGATTCTTGGCCTCGGCCTGAACCAGGGTGCCTACATGTCCGAGATTGTTCGGGCCGGCATTCTCTCCGTTGATCACGGTCAGACCGAGGCTGCCGGGGCCCTGGGCATCACCAAGCTGCAGACCATGCGCCGGATTGTGCTGCCGCAGGCGATGCGGGTGATCATTCCGCCCACCGGCAACGAAACCATCGGCATGCTCAAGACCACCGCCCTGGTCAGCGTGATCTCTGTGCCGGAACTGCTGTATTCCGCGCAGATCATCTACGCACGCACGTTCGAGACGATCCCGCTGCTGATCGTGGCCAGCCTCTGGTACCTGCTGATCACCTCCGTCCTCACCATCGGCCAGTACTACCTGGAGCGGCGCTTTGCGCGCGGCAACCAGCGGAACCTGCCGCCGACGCCGTTGCAGCAGCTCAGGCGCTTCTTCGCGACGCACGACGCACTCTCGCTGAAAGGCAGCAAGAAATGACGGCAATGAACGCCGAACCGATGGTCAAAGCGAACGCGGTATGCAAGAACTTCGGCTCGAACCAGGTGCTGAAGGGCATTGACCTGCACGTCCAGCAGGGCGAGGTGGTCTGCTTGATCGGCCCGTCCGGATCCGGAAAGAGCACCTTCTTGCGCTGCATTAACCATCTCGAGGCCATTGACGGCGGAAGGATGTGGGTCAACGGCAAGATCGTCGGCTACGAGCTCAAGGGCAACAGGCTCTACGAGCAATCGCACAACGAGATCTGCCACAGCCGCTCGGACGTCGGCATGGTCTTCCAGCAGTTCAATCTGTTCCCGCACATGACCGTGCTGCAGAACCTGATCGAAGCACCGCGGCTGGTCCGGAAGGAGCGGAAAGCAACAGCCGTCGCGCGGGCCATGTCGCTGCTGGAAAAGGTCGGTCTGAGCGAGAAGGCGGATGCCTATCCCCGCCAGCTTTCGGGCGGCCAACAGCAGCGGGTGGCGATTGCCCGCGCCCTGTGCATGGAACCAAAACTCATGCTGTTTGATGAGCCGACGTCCGCGCTGGATCCCGAACTGGTCGGCGAGGTTCTGAAAGTCATGAAGGACTTGGCCACCTCCGGCATGACGATGGTGGTGGTCACGCATGAAATGAACTTCGCCCGCGACGTCGCCGACCGGGTGGTCTTCATGGACGACGGCTACGTGGTCGAAGAGGGCCCGGCTCGGGACATCATTACCAACCCTCAAAACGAACGCACCAAGGCCTTCCTGGCTTCGGTTCTCGCTGAACCGGCCGCCGCCTGATTACCGGGGATGAATGCAATCATGAACGAAGACTTTTTCGACGTCGAAGTCCGGTCGATCAGCCGCGAATCCAACTGCGTTCTCTCCCTGCAGTTGGAGCATCCGCTCGGCGAAGAGCTGCCGGAGTGGGACGCCGGATCGCACATCGACGTGCTCCTGCCTAACGGATTGCTGCGCCAGTACTCGCTCTGTTCCGAGCGGACGGACCGGTCCGTCTGGCGGCTGGGCATCCTGCGCGAGCCGGAGGGGCGCGGCGGCTCCGCCTACGTGCATGACCTGTTGAGGCCCGGAACCAAGATCCAGGTCCGGGGACCGCGCAATAACTTCGTGCTGGCCCCTGCGGACAGCTACGTCTTCATTGCCGGCGGGATCGGCATCACCCCTGTGCTGCCGATGATCCGGGAGGCCGCTGCACTCGGTGTGCCGTGGCGTTTGGTCTATCTGGGACGCAGCCGCTCCTCGATGGCGTTCCTCGAAGAAATCCAGGCACTCGAAGGGGACGTCCATATCCACGCCGACGACGAAAGCGGGTTCTACCCGCTGGCCGAACTGTTGGCAGAGCAGGTCTCCGGGACTCACGTCTATGCCTGCGGTCCCGGGCCGCTGCTCAATGTCATTCAGTCGATTGCCGACGGTTGGGAGGATCCCGGACGTTTCCACTGTGAGCGCTTCGCCGCCGCCGAAGCCCCGGAAGCTCCTGAAGGCGGCGAGTCGGCCTTCGTGGTCGAGCTCGCCGACGGGACGGAGGTCCCGGTGGGTTCTGACGAGTCAATCCTGCAGGCCCTCGAAGCGGCCGGGCTCAGTCCGCTGAATTCCTGCCGCGAGGGAATCTGCGGCACCTGTGAAACGCCCGTGCTGGGCGGCGAAATTGACCACCGCGACACGCTGCTTTCCGAAGCCGAACGGGAGGCGGGAGACACCATGATGATCTGCGTCTCCCGCTGCAAGGGCAAGCGCCTGCTGTTGGACTTGTAGCCCAAGGAGTGTCGCGTGCGCCGGCGCCGCAGGCGAAACCGTTGCGACGTGCGGGGGAGCGCGGGACATGGATTGATTCCGGTCGCCGCCAGCCCCGGTTCACTTGGCAAGATAGTGGCTATGGACAAGCAGAAGGCCATCACCGCGAGCGCACCGCGCACGCTGAGTTACTACCGGGCGGAAGTGCTCATTGTGCTCGGGGTTTCGCTGGGGCAGTCGGCGGTCTACGCCGTGGTGAACCTGCTGGAGAAAATGACCCGCGCGCCGCTGGCCTCGCAAACCACCACGCTGAATCCGGTACTGAACTCGCGGGAAATCTTCGATTTCGTGTACCAGATGCTCGGCATCTGCTTTGCACTGGTGCCGGTGGCACTGGTGCTGCTCCTGATGACCTCGCCCGGCCAATCGGCCTTCCGGTCGATCGGCTTCACCTTCTCCCGGCCCCGGGTGGACTTCGGCCTGGGCTTCCTGCTGGCCCTGGTGATGGGTGCCGGCACGTTGGCGGTCTACGCCGCCGGCCGGGCGCTGGGAATCACCACCGCAATTGTGCCCGCGGCCCTGGACGAATACTGGTGGACCGTGCCGGTACTGGTGCTTTCAGCCCTGCGCCACGCCATTCTCGAAGAAGTGGTCATGGTGGGCTACCTTTTCGATCGATTCGCCAAGTTCGGCTGGGGGATCTGGACCTCGATCTTCGTCAGCGCCGCCCTGCGCGGGACCTACCACTTGTACCAGGGGATCGGCCCGGGTATCGGGAACTTCCTGATGGGCCTGGTGTTCGGCTACGTCTATACGAAGGTCAAGCGGGTAATGCCCCTGGTGGTCGCGCACGCACTTTTGGATATCGCCGGTTTCGTCGGCTACGCGCTGGTGGGTCCAGCCATCGGCATCGGTACCTAAGCCGGCGTACCTAACGGCCAGCCGAGAGGATGCTTGCCGGGGACAGGCAAAAGGCTCCCGTTCCGGCCTCTTGCGCCACCGTGGGTGGGAGCAAGAGGCCGGAACGGGAGCCCTGCGTAAAAAAGCGAGCCGTGCACCGGGCCGGACGAGACCGGAAACTTAGAGTTCGACGATGCCGTTCGCGGTTTCGAAGCGGACCGACATGATGCCCGGCGTGCCGTTCGGCGCGGTCCACGCAACCTTGACGTCGTCGAGCAGGTCATCCACCGGGGTGCCCAGCCAGTCCGCCACGCGATCCGAGGAACCGGCAATGGTCAGGCCGATCAGCTTGACGGATGCCGGGCGGGCGTTGGACGGGTGAAGCGCCTCGGTGCCGTCATCCCAGCGCAGCATGTAGGGAACCTGCGGGTCGGCGATCAGGCCCTTGATGCCGATCTGCTGCCAGGTCAATTCCTGGCCGTCCGGGAACTTGCGGTTTCCGGGAACCGCATGGCGGCCCAACCGCTCTTCGAACGGGGTTAGATCGTCCACTTCCACGCACCAGCCCATCCAGCCGCCGCCGGCTTCGGAGCGGGCACGCACGGCCTGCCCGAAGGGGGCTTTGTCGGACGCGGGGTGGGCCAGGACCTCCACCACTTCCAGGTAATGGTGGTCGGTCAGCGGGAAGATCATATTGCGGGTGCCGAAGCGGGGGTGCACCCCGCCCTTGACTGCGTCAATACCCAGAGCTTTGGAGATCCGCTCTGAGGTGGCAGCCAGACCGTCGGGCTCAACAGCATAAGAAACGTGGTCGAAGCGCATAGCCATATCTTGGCACTTTGTGAACCCTCTCTCGACTTAGGGTGACCTAAGTCACCAGTATCCGGCCGGATGTGGCTCGAAGATCCATGTCTGGCAGGTGCTCACACCACCAGATTGGGGCGGAATAAGCGCCGCTGCGGGCGGTCATAAGGTGTCACATTGTTGCGGCCGGGCGGGCTCTCCGCTGAGACTGGACGCAGGTCATGAGTGCCAGCGTGAAACCCCGGTTTGCTGGCCGGCAACCCTCCAACCGCGGTGGGGTGCCCCGGGTGAAGACCAGGCAGCCGCCATCAGGCGGTGCGCAAGCGCGGGTCACACCCGGGATAGACATGCCGGCACGGCCGGATCCCGGATGACCCCTTCCCATGAAGGAGTTGCACCATGTCCAATGCAGACTGGTCCTTTGAAACCCGTCAGATCCACGCCGGCCAGGAGCCGGATGCCGCCACCGGCGCCCGTGCACTGCCGATCTATCAGACCACCTCGTTCGTGTTCCCCAGCGCCCAGAGCGCCGCGGACCGCTTTGCCCTGTCCGAGTTGGCGCCCATTTACACGCGGATCGGCAACCCGACCAGCGAGGCCGTTGAGGCCCGGGTCGCCAGTCTGGAAGGCGGTGTCGGTGCGCTGCTGTTGGCCTCGGGCCAGGCCGCATCCACGTTCTCCATCCTGAACTTGGCCGAGGCCGGCGACCATATTGTGGCCAGCCCCAGCCTGTACGGGGGCACGTACAACCTGCTGCGCACCACGCTGCCCAAGTTCGGCATCGAGGTGACGTTCGTCGAGGATCCGGACAACCTGCAGCAGTGGCGCGACGCAGTGCAGCCGAACACCAAGGCGTTCTTCGGCGAGGTGGTCTCCAACCCGCGCCAAGATGTACTGGACCTGGAAGCGGTCAGCAGCATCGCCCATGAGAATGGCGTGCCGCTGATCGTGGACAACACGCTGGCCACCCCGTACTTGATCCGCCCGATCGAGTGGGGCGCAGACATCGTGCTGCACTCGGCCACCAAGTACTTGGGCGGCCACGGGACGGCCATCGGCGGCGTGATCGTGGACGCCGGCACCTTCGACTTCGCTGCCGATCCGGAAAAGTTCCCGGGCTTCAACACCCCGGACGAGACCTACAACGGGCTGGTCTTTGCCCGTGACCTGGGCGTCGGAAGTGCGCTTGGCGCCAATCTCGCCTACATCCTCAAGGCCCGCGTCCAGCTGCTGCGCGACCTGGGGTCCGCGGTCTCCCCGTTCAACGCCTTCCTGATCGCCCAGGGGCTGGAGACGCTGAGCCTGCGGGTGGAGCGCCACGTGGCCAATGCACAGAAGGTCGCGGAATTCCTCGAGGCGCACGACGACGTTGCTTCCGTCGCGTACCTCGGCCTGCCGTCGAGCCCCTGGTACGACCGCGGCCGCAAATACGGTCCGAAGGGCACGGGCGCCATCGTGTCGTTCGAGATCAAGGGCGGGATCGAGGCCGGCAAGCGTTTTGTGGACGGCCTTGAACTGCATTCGCATGTGGCCAACCTCGGCGACGTGCGCTCGCTGGTGATCCACCCGGCGTCGACCACCCACGCCCAGCTTTCGGCCGAGGAACGGCTGACCGCCGGCGTGACCGACGGACTGGTCCGGCTCTCCGTGGGCATCGAGAACGTCAACGACATCATCGCCGACTTGGAGGCCGGTTTCCGCGCCGCCAAGGGCTCGGACGACTAGGCAAGCAGGTAGAACGCAGCGTGACGATCGTGCAACCGCAGGAACTGGTGGATCAGGCGACGGATGGCGTCCTGCGCAGGATGCCAGTAGGTGCGCTGGAGCTGGAGGCCGGCGGCTATCTGCCCGAGGTTGTCCTGGGATATGAAACCTGGGGCACCCTGAACGCGGATGCGTCCAACGCCGTCCTGATCGAGCACGCCCTGACCGGCAGCACGCATGTGGCCCGCGGTGCCTCCAACGAGGAGGGCTGGTGGGACGACCTGGTCGGTCCCGGCGCCACCATCGACACGGAGCGTTATTTCGTAGTGGCCGCCAACATGGTTGGCGGCTGCTACGGCTCCACCGGCCCGGCGACGCCGGCACCAGATGGTAAGCCGTGGGGGTCGCGGTTTCCGTTCGTCACCATCCGGGATTCGGTCCGGGCCGAGGCGAGGCTCGCCGATGCGCTGGGCATCCGCCGCTGGCACGCCGTGCTCGGCGGGTCGATGGGCGGGGCCCGCGCGCTCGAGTGGGCTGCGACGTTCCCCGAGCGCACGGCGCGGTGCGCCGTGATGGCGTGCGGGGCGGCCAGCACCGCCGAACAGATCGCGTTTGCCCAGGCGCAGGTCGCAGCCATCCGGCTGGATCCGCACTTTACCGGCGGCGACTACTACGGCGGTCCCGCCCCCGAAGCCGGACTAGGTATTGCCCGGCGAATCGCCCACATCAACTACCGTTCGGAGCCTGAACTGGAGTATCGGTTCGGCCGCTCGGCGCAGGCGGAGGAACAGCCGTTTGGCGGCATCACGCCCTCCGCCCGCGGCCGCTATGCGGTGGAAAGCTATCTGGACTACCAGGCGGAGAAGCTGGTTTCCCGCTTCGACGCCAACAGCTACATCCTGCTCACAGAGGCCCTGGTCAGCCACGACGTGTCCCGCGGCCGCGGCTCGCTGGAGCAGTCCCTGGGCGGTCTCGCGGGGACGGAATTCTTCATTGCGGCGGTGGATTCGGACCGTCTCTACTTTCCGGAACAGTCGCGCCAGTTGGCCGAGGCGCTGCCCGGATCGGTCAAGGTGCACACCATCGAAACGCCGCTGGGCCACGACGGTTTCCTGACCGACGTCCACCAGTTGCATGACGAGCTCACGCAGGCGTTTTTCCCGCAGGTCTGACCGCACATTGCAGTTTGATCACGGTTGGGACGAATAAATCCATTCGATGGAGCCCCTCGGTAGCATGCCGGTAGGCCCCTGACCCACGCCGACGGCGTTTGGCCCGGAAGCCTCCAAACGAGGGGGGAACCATGCTGCGTGATTACCGAATCAAAGTTTCATTGCTGGCCGTTGGAGCGCTGGCGCTGGCCGGCTGTGGCGGGGGAGGCGGGGGCGGGGAGGGCGATACCCCGCAAAGCTCCGCACTACGGATCGTGTACCAGACCACCGAGGCCAATGCCACGATGGATGAGGTGATGAAGAAGGCGAAGGCCGATTTTGAGGCTGCGCACGACGGCGTGACGGTCAATTTGGAGCCCATCACCGGCAGCGACGAAGACTATGCGACCAAGCTCGCCTTATCCCAGCGGTCGCCGGACACCGCCCCGGACGTGTTCTACGAGGACACCTTCAAGATCCGTTCGGACGTGGATGCTGGCTACCTCCTGAACCTGGATCAGTATCTGGCCGAGTGGGACGACTGGGCGAACTTCAACGACGGAGCCAAGGAAGCCGGTCGCGCGGACGATGGCAGTATCTATGCTGTCCCGCTGGGTACCGATACTCGGGCCATTTGGTACAACAAGAACGTCCTGCAAAAGGCCGGCGTGGACGTCCCCTGGGCTCCGAAGGACTGGAACGCCATCCTGGAGGCGGCCCGGGCCATCAAGTCCTCGCAGCCGGACGTGGTCCCGTTCAACCTCTACGCCGGCACGGGCACCGGCGAAGGCACCGTCATGCAGAGTTTCTACCAGTTGCTCTATGGCACCGGCGACACGCTCTACGACGACGCTGAAGGCAAGTGGGTGGTCGGCTCGCAAGGCTTCATTGACTCGCTGGCCTTCCTGCAGACGCTCTATCAAGAGGACCTGGCCGTCACACCGGCCGAGGCCTTGGACCCGAACGTGTGGCAGATGGTCTTCGGCCAGCTGTTTCCCGAGGACAAACTGGGCGGAACCGTGGAAGGTTCCTACTCGCCGTCGTTCTGGCAGGAGGGAGGGTTGGTGGACTGGCCCGAATATGGCGACGTGATGGGCGTGGCACCGTTCCCCACCCAGAGCGGACAGGAGCCGGGAGCAGTCAGCATGTCCGGCGGTTGGACACTGGCGGTAGGCGCCAATTCAGCGAATCCCGATCTCGCGTTCGAGTTCCTCACGGAGGTGATGAACCAGGAGAACTCGCTGCAGTACACCGTGGCCAATTCGCAGATCGCAGTCCGTACCGATGTGGCCAAGGACCCCGCCTACTTGGAAGCCAATCCGTTCGTGGGCGAGGTTTCCGAACTGGTCTCGGTGACTAATTACCGGCCTGCCACAGCCGACTACCCGCAGATTTCGACCGCTGTCCAGGAAGCCACCGAAGCGGTGATGATGGGGAAGAAGACACCCGAGGAGGCCGCGGCCGAGTTCGACGCCGCCGTCACCGACCTTGTTGGCGCAGAAAACACAGTGCAGAAGTAGCAGCAGTGACAGCCGCCGAGGTGGTGGCCCGCGACGCCGAAACGCGTGGCGGCACTGAGCGGGGCCGGCGCCGCCCGCCGGGGAGGACAGTGCTGCGGCTGCTGCCGCTCGGCCCTGCCGTGGTGCTGCTGGGCGTGTTCCTGGCCGGCCCGATCCTGTGGGCTTTCTACGGGTCCTTCACCAATGCTGCACTGACCGGCGTGGCCGCCAAGGACCCGCAGTGGGTCGGGCTGGAAAACTATACCGAACTGCTCAGCGACCCGGATTTCCTGCAGTCGCTCTGGCTGACGGTCATCTTCGTCCTCGTCTCCGCCGTGCTCGGCCAGAACCTGCTGGGCCTGGGCATCGCGCTGCTGATGACGAAAGCAAGCAAGGCGGTTTCCGCGGCCGTGGGGGTCTGCGTGGTGGCGGCCTGGGTATTGCCGGAAATCGTGGCCGGCTTCGTGGCCTATGCTTTCTTCAACCGGGACGGAACCTTGAACCAGCTCACCGCGCTCTTCGGCATCGACGGGACCGACTGGCTGTTTACGGTCCCCATGCTGGCGGTGATCCTGGCCAACATCTGGCGGGGAACGGCGTTTTCCATGATGGTGTACCAGGCGGCGCTGAACGATGTGCCGGAGGAGATCACGGAAGCGGCGATGATCGACGGCGCCGGCGGATCACAGCGGTTGTGGTACATCACCCTGCCGATGATCCGGCGCAGCATTGCCACCAACCTGATGCTCATTACCCTGCAGACGCTTTCGGTTTTCACCCTGATCTACGTGATGACGGCCGGCGGCCCGGCAGGAGCCAGCACCACGCTGCCGCTCATGGCCTACGAAGAGGCCTTCCGCTACAGCGACGTGGGCTACGGCACCGCCATCGCCGTCGTGATGCTGTTGATCGGGGCGGTCTTCTCCGTCATCTACATCCGTGCGCTGCGCGAAAGGAAGGGCTGAGCTGATGAACCGTCCCGGTCAGCTGTCCGTGGCTTCCGGCCGGCGCAGTACCGTTGCGGTGCTCGCGAACACCTCCCTGCTGGTCATTGCGGCGTGCTTCTTGCTGCCGTTGAGCTGGCTGATCCTGGCCTCGCTGGATGCGGAGGCCAGCTATCAAACACAGTTCCCGGCCGAGGTGTCCGCGGCCAACTACGCGGCGGTGCTCACGCCGGAATTGACGTTCGTGCCGCTCCTTAACAGCTTCCTGTTGTCCGGCGGGACCGCGGTGGTCACCGTGCTGGCGGCAGTGCTGGCGGCTTATCCGCTCTCGCGGTACCAGCTGCGTTTCAACAGGCCGTTCCTGTACATCGTTTTGTTCGGAACGTGCCTGCCGATCACGGCGATCATGGTCCCGGTCTACAGCCTGTTCGTGCAGCTGAACTTCCTCGACTCGCTGGCGGCCACCACGCTGTTCATGGCGGCATCATCCCTGCCGATGGCCATCTGGATGACCAAGAATTTCATGGATTCGGTCCCGGTCAGCCTGGAAGAGGCGGCCTGGGTGGACGGGGCCTCGGCAATGAACGCGCTGGCCAGGATCGTGGTGCCGCTGATGCGTCCGGGACTCGCGGTGGTCTTCATCTTTGTCTTCATCCAGGCGTGGGGGAACTTCTTTGTTCCCTTCATCTTGCTGCTCTCATCCGCCAAGCAGCCCGCGGCGGTCAGCATTTTCAGCTTCTTCGGCCAGCATGGCGCCATCGCCTACGGGCAGTTGGCGGCATACTCGGTCCTGTACTCGGTC
The DNA here is from genome assembly GCF_053607305.1 of Arthrobacter sp. NPDC055138. Lineage (NCBI taxonomy): Bacteria > Bacillati > Actinomycetota > Actinomycetes > Micrococcales > Micrococcaceae > Arthrobacter > Arthrobacter sp. NPDC055138. The sequence goes on along the minus strand of NZ_JBSGTH010000006.1, from coordinate 151,625 downwards.
CCCGTGGTGCTGCTCTACATTCTGGTCTCACGCGGGATCGGCGGTTCCTTCGCGATGGCCGGCGCGGTGAAGGGCTGATCCAGCCGCTCTGGCAGAAAAGGACGGTGCCATGCACGACGACGCGGCCCAGGTCGAGGCGCGGATCCGCCGGTTCATTCTCGAACGGCTGCACCCGGCGGTCTACCCGGCGGCGGTCCCGGTGCAGCTGGCGGCCTGGCATGTACCGGGCGAACCGGTCGCGTTCCGGGAGGCGATGGCGGCCGGCTTCACCGAGTTTGCGGCGGGCAGCACCTGGGGGCCGGCCTGGTCCACCAGCTGGTTTCGGCTCAGCGGGCAGATCCCGGCGGAATGGACCGTGGACTCCGGGCATCGGCCGGAGCTGCTGCTGGACCCGGGGTTCACCCCCGGCATCCCGGGCTTCCAGGCGGAGGGGCTGGTCTACACCCCGCAGGGCGGGATCATCAAGGCCATCGAACCGCGCAACGCCTACGTGCCTCTGGACGCACGGCCGGGCGCCGCCGTCGAGCTGTATCTGGAGGCGGCAGCCAACCCGGACCTGCTCGAGAACTTCAACTTCCAGCCCACCCCGATGGGAGACCCCGCCACCATCGGGCGGAACCCGTGCTACACCTTCCGCCGGGCCGACATTGCGCTGCGCGACGTCGCGGCCTGGGAACTGCTGCAGGACTTCACGGTGCTGGAGCAACTCATGCTCCAGCTCGATCCGGGGCAGCCGCGCCGCGCCCAGATCCTGCGGACGCTGGAGCACGCACTCAACGTGCTGGATCCCGCGGACATCGCCGGCACCGCCGCGGCCGGCCGTGCCGTGCTGGGGCCCGCGCTCGCCGCCCCGGCAGCCGGCAGCGCGCACCGGATCCACGCTGTGGGCCACGCGCACATCGACAGCGCCTGGCTCTGGCCCGTCCGCGAGACCAAGCGCAAGATTGCCCGGACCTTCGCGAACGTCCTGTCCTTGCTGGATTCGGACCCGGAGTTCGTCTTCGCCGCCTCTTCCGCGCAGCAGTACGCCTGGCTGAAAGAGGGATATCCGGAGCTGTTCGCACGGGTGGCGGACCAGGTCAGGGCCGGCCGATTTGTCCCGGCCGGCGGGATGTGGGTCGAGGCAGACACGAACATGCCCGGCGGGGAGGCGCTGGCCCGCCAGTTCATCGCCGGGAAGAAGTTCTTCCGGACCGAGTTCGACGTGGATCCGGAGGAGGTCTGGCTCCCGGACTCCTTCGGCTACTCCGCCGCCATGCCGCAGATTGCCCGCGCCGCCGGGTCCCGCTGGTTCCTGAGCCAGAAACTTTCCTGGAACGAGACCAACACCTTTCCGCACCACACCTTCCGCTGGGAGGGAATCGATGGCAGCCGGATTTTCACCCACTTCCCGCCGGCGGATACCTACAACGCGGAGATCACCGCGGCCGAGCTCGCCCGGGCCGAACGGCGCTTCGCGGAGAAGAGATCCGCCAATACCTCGCTGCTGCCCTTCGGCTACGGCGACGGCGGCGGCGGACCGACGCGCGAGATGCTCGCTGCCGCACACCGCACCGCCGACCTGGAAGGCTCGCCGCGGGTACGGCTCTCCAGCCCGCAGCGGTTCTTCCGTGCCGCGGAGGAAGAATACGACCGGCCGCCGGTGTGGTCGGGGGAGCTGTATCTGGAATACCACCGGGGCACCTACACCTCGCAGGCGCGCACCAAACGGGGCAACCGCCGCAGCGAGCATCTGCTGCGCGAGGCCGAGCTCTGGGCGGCGACGGCGGCGGTGCGAGGTGCCGCGCCCTACCCGTACGATGCGCTGGAACAGGCGTGGCAGACCGTGCTGTTGCAGCAGTTCCACGACATCCTGCCCGGTTCCTCGATCGCCTGGGTGCACCGCGAGGCTGAGGCCAACTATGTGCGGCTGGCGGCGGAACTGGCGGGTATGATCGACGGCTCGCTGCGTGCACTGTTGGGCCGCGGCGCAGGAAGCGCCGTGGCCAATGCCGGCCCGTATCCGGTGGACGGCGTGCCCGCGTTGAGTGCCGTGAGGGCCGCGGACCCACCCGACCCGGGCGCAGAGTCAGGCGTCGGCGTTGAACCCAGTGGCGACGGCTGGCTGCTGGCCAACGGTCTGCTCCGGGTGCTGATCGATTCCGAGGGCCTGATCTCCTCACTGGTGGACTTGGACACCGGGCGGGAGGTCATTCCCGCCGGCACGCAAGCCAACCTGCTGCAGCTCTTCCGCGACACCCCGGCCAGATGGGACGCCTGGGATTTGGACGAGCACTACAAGTCAGTTGGCCAGGAGCTGCGCGCGGTCGAAGCCATCGAGGCCTTTTCCGGCGAGGTGGACGCCGCGACGGCCCTGCCGGCCGCGCCCCGATGGGCGGGGCTCCGCGTCACCCGCAGCTTCGGCGCCTCCCGCGTTGTTCAGACGGTTTGGCTGGCCGCCGGATCCCGATCGCTGGAAGTCGAGACGACCGTCGACTGGCACGAGCGGCAGAAGCTGCTGAAGCTGGCCTTCCCGCTGGACCTCCACACAGACCGGGCGGCATCGGAGATCCAGTTCGGCCACGTCTTCCGGCCCACGCACAGCAATACGTCCTGGGACGCAGCGCGGTTTGAAACCTGCGCGCATCGCTGGGTGCAGGTGGGCGAGCCCGGCTTCGGCGTCGCCATCGCCAATGACTGCACCTACGGGCACGACATCCGCCGGACCGAGCCGGCCACCATGCCCGCTACTGTGGTGCGGCAATCGCTGCTGCGGGCGCCGCTGTTCCCTGATCCGCAGGCCGATCAAGGCGAGCACACGTTCCGGACGTCGTTGGTGATCGGCGCCGGCATCCCGGACGCGGTGCGGGCCGGCTACCGGCTCAATCTGCCTCCGCGCCTTGTCCACGGGGTGGGGCCCGGCCCGGTGGCCCCGTTGTTCCGGGTGGACCATCCGGCGGTGGTCGTCGAGGCTGTCAAGCTGGCGGAGGACCGCTCCGGCGACGTGATCCTTCGCTGCTACGAGTCCTTCGGCGGCCGGGCGAAGGCCACCATCAACGCCGGCTTCGGCTTCGCGGGCGTCTCGGCCACGGACCTGTTGGAGCGCGACGTGGAGGATGTCCGGCTGGAACTGCCGGCGGAGCGCTCGGTCGGCATCGAACTGCGGCCGTTCCAGTTGCTAACCCTCCGCTTCCGCAGCACCACCGGCGCCTGAGAACGGCGGTTCAGGCCAGTTCCAGCGTGACGGGCCGGCGCAGGAACGCCGCGTACCGTTCCACGGCACCGTCTACGGCGTGCCGCTCCGCGGCGCTGAACGCGCGCAGCGGCTTGAGCCGCAGCTCGGCCGAGCCGGGCTTGAGCACGTGTTTCCAGTTGCCGGCCATTTTCCCTTCCAGCAGCAGGACATGCTGCGGCACCGTGCTGCTCAGCGCCGCAGGCGCGGGCCCGCCCAGATAGCCGCGCGTCTTGCTGTAGCCCATCACGTATTCGTCGTAGCACTGGATCAGGTCGGCGCGGGGCGGTACGTCCTCGGCCGTGGCCAGGCCGCCGTTGGACCCGGCCGCGGGGGAGAACCAGAGCTCCACGCCATCGGCCTGGGTCAGTTCCAATCCTTCCTGCCCGCCGGCTTCCAGTCCGCGCCTGATGTCGGCCTGCGGCAGCTTGGACCAGTCGGAGCAGTCCTTCACCGAGGCAGGCCCGCGGCTGGCGAAGTACCGCGCGGTCAGCCGCGCCAGTGCCGTGTCCCGCTCAAAATTTGCACTCAGCGGCGGCACGCGTTCGTCGAAGGTCGCATAGGTTTGCTGCACGGCGCCGGAGTCAGCGGACCGCGGCGTCCCGCTGACCAGGATCCGGTCCATCTCGGCGTGGAACACCAGATGTCCCAGCCGCTGGCCGCGCAGCGGCGCACCGTTCAGCTTTACCCCGTCGTCCTCAAGCAACCCCGCTTCGGTGAGTTTGGACGCGAGTTCGTCCCGGCTGCGGTGCCGGCCGTCGGCCACCGCCGCGGCCAGCACGTCATTGCTGCGCGCGACCGTCGCCGTATCCAGCCCGAGTTGCCGGTCCCGGCCCTTGTTGCCGGCCTTGAGCCGGGGTGCGCACAGCAGCATCAGCCAGCGCAGATCGCCGCGGTGCACGAAGTGCCAGGTGGGCCGCAGGATGTGCGTGCGCAGAATGGTTCCGGCGGCGATCGCAGCATCGACGTCCGCGGCGGTGTCTCGGGCCTGGCCGCCGGTCCGCTGCGCCAGCGACCAGCGGGCGTAGGCATACTCCTGCGACTGGAAGGCCAGGAGCCAGCGCAAGGCTGCCTCGGCGTCGTCCGCGGGATGGTCCCAGAGCCGCTGCGCCCGCAGGCGGTGGCGGCGGATGTCCTGGGGACCGGGTTGCCGCACGGCAGGTCCGTTAGGCAGCGGTGCCGGGAGGCATGCCCGGGCCGAAGAAGGGGTCGGCCGCCGGACGCTTGGGCAGGATCCCGTCGCCGGAGGACTGGTGCCGCAGCCTGCGCAGCACCCACGGCACGAAATGCTGGCGGGCCCAGACCAAGTCCTCGGTGCGGGCGGTCCGCCAGCGCTTGGGAGGCAGCGGTTTGAGGACCTCCGGCTGCAGCGAATGCTCCACGTTGAGTGCGTCCAGAACCATGGCGGCGATGGTGTGGTGCCCAAGCGGAGAAAAATGCAGCCGGTCCGGCGCCCACATCTGCGGCGCCTTCAGCTGCCGCAGCGCCCACATGTCGGCGACGATGGCGTCGTGGCGGGCGGCGACCGTGCGCAGGTTCTCGTTGTAGATGGCCGCCCTGGCCCGGACACTGCCGAGCAGCGGCGTGTCGCCGACGTCGGGCGCGGTGAACAGCACGATGGTCGCACCGGAGGCGGCCAGCCGGGCGACGGCCTGGTCCATTTTCTCGGCCAGGGCATCCGGGTCTGCGCGGGGCCGGAGCACGTCATTGCCGCCGGCGCAGAGCGAGATGAGATCGGGCTTCAGCGCCAGGGCCGGTTCGATCTGTTCATCGATGATCTGTTGGAGCAGGCGGCCGCGGATGGCGAGGTTGGCGTAGGCAAAGTCCTCATGGCCGCGGGCCAGCTCCTCGGCGACCCGATCGGCCCAGCCGCGGTAGCCGCCCGGGCTGTCCGGGTTGGGGTCTCCGATTCCTTCGGTGAAGGAATCGCCAATGGCTACGAAGCGGCTCCAGGGGTGGCCGGCGCCGGCAGTTGCCGACGGTGCTTCGGTACGGGACAAGTTACTCACAGGTACATTCTCCCAAGAACCGCTGCGGATGCACAGATTTGGCCGAATCAATACCTGAATCATCTTTCAGGAAAGCATGGCGTGCGGCGGATTCTTTGGCTAATGTGTGAGCTGGAGCGGCCATCCCGGCTGACACGATCTCGAGGAGCTGAGATGGAATTGCTGGCGGGAATCACTGCGCGGCGGGTGCCGACCAAGCGGCTGACCGTGAATGTTTTGGAGCGCGCCGGCGACCGGCCGGACGGTGTTCCGGTCATCCTGCTGCACGGGAATGTCTCCTCGTCGCTGTTCTGGCAGGAGACCATGCAGGCGCTGCCGCCGGAATACCGCGTGCTGGCGCCGGACCTGCGGGGGTTCGGCCAGACCGACACCGCCCCGGTGGACGCCGGCCGCGGGCTGCGCGACTTCGCCGATGACCTCCACGGGCTGCTCGAGACCCTGCAGTTGGCCCCCGCGCACGTGGTCGGCTGGAGCATGGGCGGGGGAGTGGCGATGCAGTACGCACTCGAGCACCCGGTCCTGAGCCTGGCGCTGCAGGCGCCGGTCTCGCCGTACGGCTTCGGCGGCACGGCAGGTCCGGAGGGGCGGCGGCTGACCGAGGACGACGCCGGAACCGGCGGCGGTGGTGCCAACCCGGACTTCGTGGCGCGGCTGGCGGCGGCCGACACGAGCGACGACGCACCCGCTTCGCCGCTCTCTGTCTACCGCTCCACCTACGTGCATGCCGGTTTCGAGTCCCCGCACGAGCACATCTGGGTCGAGTCGATGCTCAGCACCAAGACCGGTCCCGACAACTACCCCGGGGACTCCGTTCCGTCGCAGAACTGGCCCGGCTTCGCCCCAGGACGCAGGGGCGTGCTCAATACGATGGCGCCGGGAGTTTTCAACACCAGCGCTCTGGTGGATCTGCCGGAGAAGCCGGACATTCTGTGGATCCACGGCGACAGCGACGCCATCGTCTCCGATGCTTCGTTCTTTGACCTGAACTGCCTGGGCAAGGCCGGCGTGCTCCCGGGCTGGCCGGGGGAGGAGACAGCCCCGCTGCAGCCGATGGTCTCGCAGACCCGGGCGGTGCTGGAGAAGTATGCGGCCAACGGCGGGCGTTTCACCGAGGTCCTGCTGGAGAACTGCGGGCATTCGCCCCATCTGGAATACCCCGACCGGTTCGTTGCCGAATTGACGGCGCACATCGCGCGAAGCGGCGGCACCGCTGGGTAGGCGGCGCACCGCGGAGGGAACGACGAGAGCCACTGACCCGAAGAAACTCAAACTTTCAAGTAATGACCGTTCTGTGCGATCATGGACGGCATGACTGAAACTACTTATCAGCCCGTGGTTGCCTGGTCCAAGCCTGAGCAGGAACGGGCGGGCACGCCGCTGCTGGTGCTCTTCCACGGCTACGGATCCCACGAGCAGGACCTGATGGGCCTGGTGCCCGGGCTCCCGGAGGAATTCACCGTGGCGGCCGTCCGCGCGCCGGTGGCGATGGGGCCGGGCTTCACCTGGTTCCCGCTGATGCACGAACCGGACTTTTCCGTGGACAAGGTGACTAAGGCGGTCGGTGACGTGGTGGCCTGGCTGGACAGCGTCAAGGGCCAGCACAGCAGCGTTTCGGTGCTGGGCTTCTCGATGGGCATGGCAGTGGCCACGTCGGTGCTGCGCCACCGGCCGGAGGAGATCGCCGCCGTCGTCGGGCTGTCCGGCTTCGCCGTGCCCGCCGATGGCAACGACTTCTTCCGCGACGATGCCGTCAAGGCCATCAAGCCGCCGGTTTTCTGGGGCCGCGACCAGGAGGACCCGGTCATCACCGCTGACAAGATCGAGTTCACCCATGAGTGGGCGAACGAGCACGTCGACCTGACTAAGGTTCTCTATTCAGGCATCGGGCACGGCATCAACGCCCAGGAACTCTCACACGTGAAGGAATTCCTGACCTACAAGGTGCTGAACGCCCAGTAGCACTCACCCGGTGGTCGGTGGAGGCGCGCCGGCGCCGAGTAGAGACCTGCCGACCACCGGAGGTTTCTGACGGCCGTCAGCCGCGGCTGACGCGCACCGTTTCGCCGTTGCAGCTGACCGTGTCCCCGGCGTGCAGTTGGCGTCCCCGGCGGGTCTCGATCTCGCCGTTCACCTTCACCAGCCCGTTCTCGACGAATTCCTTGGCCTGGATCCCGTCCTCGGCCAGGTTGGCCAGCTTGAGCAGCTGGCCCAGCCGGATCATTTCGTCGCGGATCGGCACGTCATACATTTCGTCGGAAGCCATGCCTCCATCATGCCTGACCCCGCCGGGCATAAGGTGTCCAGTGTGTCCAGCACCTCGCCGCTTCCGCTGATCCTGAGCCTGCCGCTGGCTGTCGGCACCGGCCTGGCCATCCCGGTGCAGGGTCGGATCACCGGTGCGCTCGGCGCCGAGCTTGACGACGGACTGGCTGCCGCCGTCGTCAGTTTCAGCGTGGGTCTGGCGGTGATGATGGTGGTGACCCTGGTGCTGCCGGGCGGCCGTGCCGGAGTCCGCCGTATTGCCCCGGCCCTGCGCGAACGGCGCTTTCCGCGCTGGTACCTGCTGGCAGGGTGCCTGGGCGGCTTCATGGTGTTGTCCCAGGGCCTGACCGTCCCACAGATCGGCATCGCCCTGTTCATCGTGGCCACGGTCGCCGGCACCTCGCTCAGCGGCTTGCTGGTGGACCGGATGGGGCTGGGGCCGGCGGGACGGAAGGCGATCACCGCACGGCGCATCGCCAGCGCGGCGCTCACCTTGGTGGCAGTTGTCTGGGCGGCGTCGCCGAAGTTCTCGGTCGAGGCCGGCGGCCTCTGGCTGTTGCTGGTGCTGCTGCCCCTGGCGGCCGGCTTCCTGCGCAGCTTCCAGCAGGCGATGAACGGAACGGCCAGCGTGCACTACGGCACCCCGCTGACGGCGACGCTGATCAATTTCGCCGCGGGCAGTCTCGCGCTGTGGATGGCGTGGCTGGTGAAGTTCGCGGTGGCGGGCGCCGGCAATCCGCTGCCGTCTCAGTGGTGGTACTACCTGGCCGGTCCGATGGGCTGCATGTTCGTCATCTTCGCCAACATCCTGGTGCGCTCGCTGGGCGTGCTGCTGGCCGGAATCGGGATGATCGCCGGACAACTGCTCGGATCGCTTGCCCTGGATGCGTGGTTCCCCGTGCCCGGGACCTTCTTGGCGCCCGCCACCGTGCTGGGCACGCTGCTGGCCATGGCCGCGCTGCTGCTGGCCACCGTGCCGGCGCCGCGCCGACGGGCGGGCCTGCGGGAGGGGCGGCGGGCGGAGCCGTCCGGCACCGGGGCGGCGCCCCGGCCCTAAGGTAGATGGTGTGCCCCTCCACCATCGTCTGCCGCTGGCCGTTGGACTGCCATTGGCGGTCGCGGCAGGCATCTGCATGCCGATCCAGGGCAGGATCAACGGTGCCCTCGGTGCTCGGCTCGACGACGGCCTGGCCGCAGCCGTCGTCAGTTTCAGCACCGGCCTGGTGCTGCTGGCAGTGCTCTGCCTGCTGCTGCCGAAGGCCCGCCGCGGACTGCGCCGCGTGGTTCCGGCGCTGCGGGACCGGAAGTTCCCGCGCTGGTACCTGCTGGCAGGCTGCAGCGGCGCCTTCCTGGTCCTGAGCCAGGCCGAAACCGTTGCGCTGATCGGCATCGCGCTGTTCACCGTCGCGGCCGTGACCGGGCAGACCGTCTCCGGCTTGCTGGTGGACCGGCTGGGCTGGGGGCCGGGCGGACGGAGCCCGGTCACCGGCATCCGCGTCATCAGCGCGGTGCTCACCGTGCTGGCGGTGGCCTGGGCGGTATCGCCCAAGCTCACCCTCGGCGGCCCGGCCGGCGCCTGGCTGCTGCCGGTATTGCTGCCGCTGGCCGCGGGCTTCCTGCAAAGCTTCCAGCAAGCCCTGAACGGGGTGCAGACCATGCACTACGGATCTCCGTGGCCGGCCACGTTGATCAACTTCGTGGTGGGCGGTGCGCTGCTGTGGGCGGCTTGGGGCATCAAAGTGGCGGTTGCCGGCGTGGGCAATCCGCTGCCCGCCGAGTGGTGGTACTACTTGGGCGGACCCCATCGGCTGTGCTTTCATCGCGGTGGCCGCGGTGCTGGTCCGTGCAATGGGCGTGCTCCAGACCGGCCTGGGCATGATTTCCGGCCAGATCCTCGGCTCGCTGTTGCTGGATCTGGCGGTGCCGGCGCCGGGCACCGTGATTACGACGGCGACGGTGCTGGGGACGCTGCTCACCCTGCTGGCCGCCGTGCTCGGCACCCTGCCGTGGCAACGGCATCCGTTCAGGAACCGCTGAGGGCACCATCGCCGCCGGGGCTGCCTCATTCGGGTTCGGGGCAGCGTTTTCGGTAGGCTAACGTTGTAGCTTCGCTATGCGCCGATCCGTATCCGGAACCGCCGGACGGATCTGTGCCATGACAAGCCTCAGACCGCACCCAGCGGCCCTGGAGAGATACGGAGAACCACCTCATGGCAGCAGCCAAATCAGTCCTCGATTCGATCATCTCGCTGGCCAAGCGCCGCGGCTTCGTTTTCCAGGCTGGTGAGATTTACGGTGGATCCCGCTCCGCATGGGACTACGGGCCGCTCGGCGTCGAGCTGAAGGAAAACATCAAGCGCCAATGGTGGCAGACCATGGTGCGCGGCCGCGACGATGTGGTCGGGCTGGATTCCTCGGTGATCCTGCCGCGCCAGGTCTGGGAAGCCTCGGGCCACGTGGACGTCTTCTCCGACCCGCTGGTGGAATGCCTCAACTGCCACAAGCGCTACCGTGCCGACCACCTCGAAGAAGAATACGAGGAGAAGAAGGGCAGGGCGCCGGAAAACGGCCTTAAGGACATCGCCTGCGCCAACTGCGGCACCAAGGGCCAATGGACCGAACCGCAGGAATTTTCCGGCCTGCTCAAGACCTTCCTGGGCCCGGTGGCCCACGAGGAAGGCATGCACTACCTGCGCCCCGAGACCGCGCAGGGCATCTTCGTGAACTTCAACAACGTGCTGACCACCTCGCGGAAGAAGCCGCCGTTCGGCATCGGCCAGATCGGCAAGAGCTTCCGGAACGAGATCACCCCGGGCAACTTCATCTTCCGCACCCGCGAATTCGAGCAGATGGAGATGGAGTTCTTCGTGGAGCCGGGCACTGACGAAGAATGGCATCAGTACTGGATCGACGCCCGGCTGCAGTGGTACGTGGACCTGGGCATCAACCCGGACAATCTGCGCCTCTTCGAGCACCCGCTGGAAAAGCTGAGCCACTACTCCAAGGGCACCACCGACGTCGAATACCGCTTCGGCTTCCAAGGCTCGGAATGGGGCGAGCTGGAAGGCGTCGCCAACCGGACGGACTTCGACCTGTCCACCCACACCAAGCACTCCGGCACCGACCTGAGCTACTTCAACCAGGCCACCAACGAGCGGTACACCCCGTACGTGATCGAGCCGGCCGCGGGCCTGACCCGGTCCTTCATGGCGTTCCTGGTGGACGCCTACACCGAGGATGAGGCGCCGAATGCCAAGGGCGGTGTGGACAAGCGCACGGTGCTGCGGCTGGATCCGCGACTGGCCCCGGTCAAGGCCGCGGTGCTGCCGCTGTCCCGCAACGAGGACCTCTCGCCAAAGGCCAAGGAACTCGGCGCGGCGCTGCGCAAGAACTGGAACATCGACTTCGACGACGCAGGCGCCATCGGCCGCCGTTACCGCCGCCAGGACGAGATCGGCACCCCGTTCTGCATCACCGTGGACTTCGACACCCTCGAGGACCAGGCGGTGACCATCCGTGAACGCGACTCGATGGCCCAGGAGCGCGTCTCGCTGGACAAGGTGGAAGGCTATCTGGCGGCCCGTTTGATCGGCGCCTAAGCCAGGCGCCCGTTACCGCCTTAGAACCGCCCGTCTCAGGGCAGCGCACCGATGAAGGAGAACCATGGCCCAGCTGACCTACCGCGACTGGCGCGAGGACGATGACCTGGCCCTGCTGGAAATCTGGGGCGATCCGGAGACCGGCCAGGCCGGCCATTTCCGGGCCATGCTCCGGCCGTCCGCCGACCAGCCCTGGTCGCGCTGCATCGTGGCGGAGGACCAGGGGATAGCGGTCGCCGCGGGTGCGGTCTACGAGACCAGCCTGCACCCGGACCGGCTCTGGGTCTACGTCGAAGTTGCCCGCGGGCACCGCGGCGCGGGCGTCGCCAGCGACCTGCTGGCGAGGCTCCGCGCCGAAGCCGAGCAGGCGCCGTCGGGCGTGCGGAAGCTGCGGGCCAAGGTGGAGCCGGAGACGTCCGGTGCTGCGTTCGCCCGGGCCGCCGGCCTGACCCAGATCCAGAGCTCCCGCGTGGTGCAGGTTTCGCCCGGGGCGCTGCCGCTGCCGGCCCTGGGCGAGACCGGCCCGCAGCTGGAGGAGGCGGCCACCGGGTCGGTGGAGCTGACCCGTGCGGTGGCTGACTTTTACAACTCGGTCCACGTGTGGGACCGGGCGGACATGACCGTGGGACGGGCGCAGCAGATGCTGCTCAGCGAGTCCGCGGGGGCCGGCGGCGCGGTGGTGCTGCGCAGCTCGCCCAAGGCCGAGGGCGGCACCATCCAGGCTTTCGCCGTGAGCTACACGCATGAGCGCACCGACGCGCCGGCGGACGTGCTGCTGGGCTACGACACCGCGCTGCCGGCCGAGGAAGCCGAGGCCGCGGTGCGTGCGCTGCTGGCGATGCTGGTGGCCCAGTATCCCGTGCAGCTGGAGGTGGACGATTCGATGACCGCCGTGCTGGCCGTGCTGCAGCCGCTGCTGGACTCCGGCCTGGCCAGCCAGCTGGGCCCGGCAACCTCCATCGTCAGCGACTGACCGCCCAACCAAAGGAGCCGTCATGAAGGGTGTGCTGTTCGACGTCGACGGGACCCTGGTGGACTCGAACTACGTGCATGTACTGGCCTGGTGGGAAGCGTTCCGGCAGGCAGGTCTCGACGTTCCGATGGCTGCCATCCACCGCTGTGTCGGCATGGGCGGAGGCCGGCTCATCGAGGAATTGCTCGACGACGGCCGCGACCGGTCCGGGGACGAGCAGATCAAGGCGGCCCACGGCGCCGTCTTCTCCACCTACTGGCCGGCGCTGCGCCGCTTTGACGGAGCCCGGGAATTGGTGGACCGCGCGGCAGCGGAGGGCCTCGCCGTCGTGCTGGCATCCTCTGCCGAGGAAGCCGAACTGGCGGTGCTGCGCCGGGTGATCGACGCCGACGGCTCGATCACCGCCGCCACCAGCTCGGCGGATGCCGATAACAGCAAGCCTGCGCCGGACATCCTGCAGGCGGCGCTGGACGCGGCCGGGCTGCGGGCCGAAGATGCGGTCTTTGTTGGCGACGCGGTCTGGGATATCCAGGCGGCCGGAGACCTGGGGATTCCCTGCATTGGCCTCGAGTGCGGCGGGACCGCGGCGGGCGTCCTGACCCAGGCGGGAGCCGCCGAGGTGTACCGGAACCCGCAGGACCTGTTGGAGCACTTTTCCGAAAGCGCCCTCGGCGGGCTGCTGCGCGCATAGATCCCCGCCGGTGAGCGGCGTTTCCGGCAGCGGCCGGGCTTTTCGCCCGCGCGGCGATCCACAAACGCAGGGGCCGGTGACGCGGATTTGCCCGGTTTTGAGAGAATGGACGGGTGACACTTACCGCTGCATCCGAATCGGCCGCCAAGCTGGAGCTCCCGCCGCTCAAACTCGGGCCGATCACCGTTGACACCCCCGTAGTCTTGGCTCCGATGGCCGGCATCACCAACAAGGCGTTCCGCCGGCTCTGCCGCGAGTACGGCGGCGGCCTCTACGTGGCGGAGATGGTCACTTCCAGGGCGCTCGTGGAGCGCAACCGCGAGTCGATGCGGATCATCTCGCATGACGAGGATGAGGACGTGCGCTCCGTCCAGCTGTACGGCGTGGACCCCAAGACGGTGGGTGCCGCCGTCCGGCTGCTGGTGCAGGAAGACCGCGCCGACCACATCGATTTGAACTTTGGCTGCCCGGTGCCCAAAGTCACCCGCCGCGGCGGCGGTTCCGCGCTCCCGTGGAAAACCGAGCTGTTCACCGCCATTGTCCAGGCCGCTACGCGCGAGGCCGGCAAGGGCAACGTCCCGCTGACCATCAAGATGCGCAAGGGAATCGACGACGACCACCTCACCTTTATCGAGGCGGGCAAGATCGCCCGCGACGCCGGCGTGGCCGCCGTCGCCCTGCACGGCCGCACGGCCAGCCAGTTCTATTCGGGCCAGGCGGACTGGAACGCCATTGCCGAACTGCGCGAGGCATTGCCGGACGTCCCGGTGCTGGGCAACGGCGACATCTGGAGCGCCGAGGACGCGGTGCGGATGGTGCAGCAGACCGGAGTTGACGGCGTCGTCGTTGGCCGAGGCTGCCAGGGCCGCCCCTGGCTGTTCGGTGACCTGCAGGCCGCCTTCGAGGGAACGGACAAGCGTTTCCGCCCCGGGCTGAAGGACGTTGCGGACAGTTTTTACCGGCACGCCGAACTGTTGGTGGATTATTTCGAGGACGAAGGAAAGGCGTTGCGGGATATCCGCAAGCATGTGGCCTGGTACTTCAAGGGGTACTCGGTGGGCGGCGAACTGCGGGCCGCACTGGCCCAGGTGCCCACGCTCGAGGTGCTCCGCGAACTGCTGGCCGAACTGGACGCCGATGCGCCCTACCCGGGAGCAGATGCCGAGGGCCCGCGGGGCCGGGCCGGTTCACCCAAGCGCCCGGCGCTGCCGGACGGCTGGCTCTCCAGCCGGGAACTGAACGCGGACCACAAGGCGATGATCGCCGCGGCCGAGCTGGATGTCTCCGGTGGCTGAGGCACGTACCGGCCACCCGGCGCCACCTACACCGGGCTACACGGACTTCGACCAGGAACGCTGGTACGCGGAGGAACCGAAGAGTACCTACCGCACGCAGTTCGAACGGGACCGTGCCCGGGTGCTGCATTCGTCGGCGCTGCGCCGGCTGGGTGCCAAGACGCAGGTGGTGTCCCCGGATACGGACGACTTTGTCCGGACCCGGCTGACCCACAGCCTGGAGGTGGCGCAGGTGGGCCGCGAACTGGGCCGGACGCTGGGCTGCGACCCTGACGTGGTGGACGCGGCCTGCCTCTCCCACGATCTGGGCCATCCTCCGTTCGGCCACAACGGGGAGACCGCGCTCAACGCCGCCGCGCATGCCATCGGAGGGTTCGAAGGCAACGCCCAGACGCTTCGGCTGCTCACCCGGCTGGAGCCGAAGATCCTGCGCCCGGACGGCTCTCCGGCCGGCCTGAACCTGACCCGGGCCAGCCTCGACGCCGCCTGCAAGTACCCGTGGTCCGCGGACGACGCGCCGATCATCCACGGCAAACGGACCAGCAAATTCGGCGCCTACGAGGACGACCTTCCCGTCTTCAACTGGCTGCGCCAAGGAGCCGCCGAGCGCCGCTCCTGCCTGGAGGCCCAGGTGATGGACCTGGCCGATGACATCTCCTACTCGGTGCACGACGTCGAAGACGCCATTGTGGCCGGGCGCCTCCAGCTCAAGTGGCTGGACAGCGCCGACACTCGCAGCAGGGTGATCGGCTACACCCAGCAGTGGTATCTCCCTACCAGCGACGCCCAGGAAGTGGACGACGCCCTCACCCGGCTGGAGCACTCCGGCGTCTGGGTGCGCGAGGCGGACGGCAGCCGCAAGGCGATGGCAGCGCTGAAGGACATGACCAGCCAGCTGATCGGCCGCTTCTGCTCCAGCGCGATGGAGGCCACCCGCTCCATCTACGGCCCGCAGCAGCTGACCCGCTACGAGGCTGAGCTGGTGGTGCCGCAGGGGACCGCCACCGAGATCGCCGTGATGAAGGGGCTGGCCACCACGTTCGTGATGACCACGGAGCTGCGCCAGCCGGTCTACGAGCACCAGCAGGAAATCCTGCACGACCTGGTCAGCGAGCTCCACGCCACCGGGGAGAAGCATCTGGAGGAGACCTTTGCCTCCGATTGGCGGGATGCCGACGACGACGGTGCCCGCCTGCGCGTGGTGATCGACCAGATCGCCTCGCTCACGGATGTGTCCGCACTGGCGCTGCACGAACGCCTGATGGGGGCCCACCGCACGCTGCTCTGATGCCGCGCGCTCCCGAGCCCTCCTCCACAGGCGCCCGCCCTCGCTCCGCCGTCACCAGCCTGCGGGGGAGGAGCCGCCGATTTGGCGCTGCTGCATAACATAGGACTATGGCCGGACTGATAAAACGTGAAGACATCGATGAAGTCCGCCAGCGCACCGACATCAAGGAAGTCGTCGACGGCTACGTCACGCTGAAGTCGGCAGGCATCGGCTCCTTCAAGGGCCTGTGCCCCTTCCACGATGAGCGCTCGCCGTCGTTCCATGTCCGTCCGCAGGTGGGGACTTACCATTGCTTCGGCTGCGGCGAAGGCGGGGACGTCATTTCGTTCCTGCAGAAGATGGACCACACCACGTTCTCCGAGACCGTGGAGAAGCTCGCCCACCGGATCAACTACACGCTGCGGTACGAAGACGGGGGTACCGGCCCGCGCCGGGAGGACGTCGGCAAGCGGCAGCGCCTGCTGGATGCGCATAAAGTCGCCGCTGAGTTCTTCCGCGAGCAACTGCAGACCCCGGGCGCCGCCGCGGCGCGGGAGTTCCTCTCCGGGCGCGGCTTCGACCAGGCAGCCGCGGAGCATTTTGCCGTGGGCTACGCCCCGCAGGGCTGGGACGGCCTGCTCAAGCATCTGACCGGCCGCGGCTTCAGCCAGGACGAACTGCGCCTGACCGGCATGTTCTCCGGCGGGGATGGATCCGATGGCAGGAACAGCCGGATCTACGACCGTTTCCGCGGCCGGCTCATCTGGCCCATCCGCGATCTGACCGGTGCGACCATTGGCTTCGGCGCCCGCAAGCTGTACGAGGACGATCAGGGACCGAAGTACCTGAACACGCCGGAGACGGCGCTCTACAAGAAGTCGCAGGTTCTCTACGGGATTGACCTGGCCAAGCGGGACATCGCCCGCAGCCGCCAGCTGGTGGTCGTGGAGGGGTACACGGACGTGATGGCTTGCCACCTCTCCGGAATCCAAACGGCCGTGGCGACGTGCGGTACCTCCTTCGGAACTGACCACATCAAGATCGCCCGGCGCCTGCTGTCCGATGATGGAACCGGTGGCGAAGTGATCTTCACCTTCGACGGTGACGAGGCCGGCCAGAAGGCCGCGCTGCGGGCCTTCGAGGAAGACCAGCGCTTTGTCGCCCAGACCTATGTTGCGGTGGAGCCGAACGGCGCGGACCCGTGCGACCTGCGCCTCAGCCACGGCGAAGGCGCGGTACGCGAACTGATCGGTTCCCGCCGCCCGTTGTTCGAGTTCGCCATCAAGGCGACGCTGAAGAAGTTCAACCTGGATACCGTCGAAGGACGGGTCTCGGCGCTGCGGGCCGCAGCGCCGGTGGTCGCCGAGATCAAGGACCCGGCGATGCGGCCGGGCTACTCGCGTGAGCTTGCCGGCTGGCTGGGCATGGACGTTGACGATGTCGCCCGGGCAGTGGCCGGTGCCGTCAAACGTGGACAGTCCGGGGCCTCCGGGAAGACGGGCCGCGAGCGGGACCAACACGGCCGCGGACAGGAATCGAACCGCAGCCTGCAACAGTCTCCGGGACGGGACCGGCCGGGCAGCAACCGTCCGTCAGACCGGGAGGGCGGCTGGGGCTCGGGAGCTCCTTCCCGGCAGCAGCCCCACGGCCGCGCCGGGACACCTTACGGCCAGGCTGCGCAACACTCCTATGGCGACGGCGGTTTTTACGACGGCGCTCCGTCCTACGGGCCGGAATCCGGCCAGCCTGCTGCCCCTGAGCCGGCCTACCCGAGACCTGACCTGAGGGACCCCGTCGTCCGGCTGGAGCATCAAGCGCTGGAAGTGGCGATCCAACAACCCGGGCTCTTGGATGCGAACCAATGGGAACAATTCATGCAGGCCCGCTTCCTGGCGCCGATGCACGTGGCAGTTCACGGCGCCGTGCGCGCGGCAGGCGTGTCCGGTGCCACTCCGTCGCAGTGGGTGGAGACCATCCGCCAAGAGGTGCCGGAGGAACTGCGCAGCTTCGTCTCCGAATTGGCGGTGACGCCGCTGCCGGCACAGAACGACGACGGGCTGCGGCTGTATTGCCGGGGGATCCTCAATCGGCTGCAGGACCTGCAGATCACCCACCTGAAGGCCGAAAAGCTGGGCCAATTGCAGCGGATGGATCCATCGGCAGACCCCGAGGACTTCCAGCGGATCAACCGTGAGCTCATGGAATTGGAGATGCAGCGCCGCGCCCTCCGCTCGGAATAGAAACGGGGCGGAAGGCCGGCAGTCGAGCCAGCCGTGTTAGGCGTGCCACAAGCCGGCTTCCCGGCGGGCCCTCGATTGGCAAGTTCCGGACTGCATTGAGTATGCTGTTTGAGGTCAAACCGCGGATCGCACGCGGATGACTGCTTTCCCCCGTAGCTCAATTGGCAGAGCATTCGACTGTTAATCGAAGGGTTACTGGTTCGAGTCCAGTCGGGGGAGCGGATACAACGAATCCCCGCCTTCAACCGAAGGCGGGGATTCGTTGTCTTCGGGCCCTGACAGGCGCGGCGGGGAATCATCACCGCGTCCTAGTCGGCGGGGATCTCCGGGCAAACCCGGCCGCCGTGACCGGGATGAAGGTTCGATTTCTCTCTGTGTCGGCGGACTGCTAGAGTTTTATTCGCTTCATTCCCCCGTAGCTCAATTGGCAGAGCATTCGACTGTTAATCGAAGGGTTACTGGTTCGAGTCCAGTCGGGGGAGCTCGAGAGAAAAAGATCCCGCACCGTTGACCGGTTGCGGGATCTTTTTTATGGGGCGGTGTCTACCTGGTTGCTCGCTGCGACCTGCGCATACCAGCGCCCGCTGTCCTTGACCGTCCGCTCCAAGGTGTTGTACTCCACCCGGGTCAATCCGAAGCGTTTGTGATAGCCCCAGGCCCACTCGAAGTTATCCATCAGGGACCAGCCGAAGTAGCCCCGAAGATCCACACCGGCCTGGATCGCGCGATGGCATTGAACGATGTGGGCGCGCAGGAACTCGAGCCGCTGCGGGTCGTGGACGGCGCCGTCGCCGGCGACCTCGTCATCGAAGGCCGCGCCGTTCTCGGTGATGTAGAGCGCCGTCCCGGCCGGTCCACTGTATTCGTCCTGCAGCCGCAAGAGCAGCCGGTACAGCCCCTCGGGTTGGACTTCCCAGCCCATGGCCGTCGTCGGCAGGCCGCGGGAGACCGAACTGACATGGTCGGCTGCAGGATAGGCCGGCGCCACAGGGCGGTCCACCGGGGCGGCATGGGCGTTTGCGGCATCCTCACGCGGATGCCCGGTGACCGCTTCACCGTGGTAGTAATTGACCCCCAGCGTGTGGATCCGGGTCCGGATCAGGTCAAGGTCTCCGTCCCTGATCCTGGCCTCCAGTCCGTGCTGCTCCACGTCCGCCAGAAAATCGGGCGGATACGCCCCGTGGAAGATCGGGTCGAGGAAGGCGCGGTTGAACTGGCCGTCGATGCGCCGGGCGGCATCGACGTCGACCTCGTCGTTCGGGTCCAAAGGATCCGCCACGGTGAAGTTCAGGGTCAGGCCGAGCTTGGCGCCCGGATCACGGCGGCGCAGTTCGTCGACAACCAGACCGTGACCGAGGAGCAGGTGGTGCATGGCGGCCAGAGCCTGGGGCCGTGACTGTATGCCAGGCGCATGGACCCCTGAACCGTAGCCCAGGAAGGCCGAGCACCACGGCTCATTGAGGGTGGTCCAAACCCGCACCCGGTCCCCGAGCGCCTCGTGGACGTTGAGCGCATACTCGGCGAAGCGGTAGGCCGTGTCCCTGTTGGCCCACCCGCCCTGTTCCTGCAGAGCTTGGGGCAGGTCCCAGTGGTAGAGCGTGAGCCAGGGCTTGATGCCCGCTGCGCAGAGCTCATCCACGAGCCTCGAATAGAAATCCAGGCCGGCCGGATTCACCGCGGCGTCGTTCGGCTTGATCCGCGGCCATGAGGTGGAAAACCGATAGGCGCCCAGATTCAGCGAGGACATCAGGGCCACATCCTCGCGGTACCGGTGATAGTGGTCGCACGCCGTCGCGCCGGTGTGGCCGCCGACCACGGCTCCGGGCATCCTGCAGAAGGCATCCCAGATTGAGTCGGTGCGGCCGTCCTGATCCGACGCACCTTCAATCTGGTAAGCGGCCGTTGCCGCACCCCAAAGGAATCTCTTCGGAAACTGCAGAACCTTGCGCATCGGTTTGTCTCCCGGCGGGTGCGGACACGGACTGCCTGCCAGCCTAGATGGCGCGCCAGACGAACGTAAGCGTTTACTCATATTTTTTGTCCCACGGCACTTCTGTGAATGTCCTCCCTACGACTGAGGGGCCGAGCTGGGGCAGAATGATAATTTGATGGTGTGGACACTCGCGCACTACCGACAATGATGGAGGCAGAGCCCATGACCGCTCCGGAAGGCCCCAGGAGCACCGCAACCGGTGCGAAGATGTCGACGGTGGAACTGGCACAGCTCGCAGGCCAACTGACACCGCGCCAGCTCCAAGACGAATTCTCGCTGGCCCTGCTCGAGCTCAAAGGCAAGGGCGTCAAAGTCGGCGTTGCCGCCGGGATCCTGCTGGTGGCCGTGGTGTTCCTGGTCTCCATGGCCATTTCCATCCTGGTGGCGGCGATCATGGGCCTGGCGCTGGTCATGCCTGCGTGGCTGGCGGCGCTGATCGTGGCGGCGGTCTTCCTGGTCGTGGGAAGCATCCTGGCACTGATCGGATACTTGGCGATGAAGAAGACCGTGCCCCTCCTGCCGGCAGAAGCCATCCGGGGCGTCAGGTACGACGTCGGTGTGCTGCGTGAGGGCAGCAGCTTCGATCCGGCGACGCTGGAGGAGAAGCCGGTGAAGGAGGCCAAGCCGGAGAAGGCGGAGCGGGAGGAACCCAAGCCGCCGGCTCCGACGCTGGAGGAACTGCGTGCCCGCACATCCGAACGCCGCGATCATCTGGCCACACTCAGGGACGATCTTGGCCGCCGGGTCGACCTCCGTCCCCGGGCGGAGCAGGCCAAGGCCCGCGCGAAGCATGCAGCAGATGCCGCCACCGAGCGGCTGGTAGCCGGTGCGGACTCGTTCGGCGAGGCCGCCCCGGAGTTGAAGGAGCGCTGGAAGCCGCTGGCGACGCTGGCAGTCTCGCTGACGGCGCTTGGCGTCATGCTCCGGCGCTTGCTGCACAAATAACCAATGCAGTGGTGCCGCACAGCGGCATGGTAGCCGGCTGCAGCGCAGCCGGCTGCCGAGCGTGGAACGACGGCTGAGGGGAGGGACAGCGTGAGGATTATCGGTGCCGGGACGCGGCGCGACTTCGAGTACCGTGAACTGCACACGTTCTGGACCATCCCGAACCTCATCACCGTGCTGCGCTTTCTGGCGGTGCCGCTGTTCGTCTGGTTCATCGCCCGCGGAGCGTACGGCGCTGCGACCATCACACTGGTCGTGCTGGGGTCCACTGACTGGGTCGACGGTTATATCGCGCGGCGCTTCAACCAGATGTCTTCCGTTGGAAAGTGGCTGGACCCCGTCGCCGACCGGCTGGCGCTCATCATCGTGGCCATCACCTTCGTTGCCGCAGGCATTGCACCCTGGTGGCTGCTGCTGTCCATCATCATCCCGGACGCCATCCTGCTGGTGTTTTCGCTGATCCTTTTCCACGGCAGCCCGGATCTTCCCGTCACAAACATCGGCAAGATCCGCACCGCGTTGCTGCTGGTGGGGACTCCGTTGCTGCTGCTCCACAGGGTGGAAGGCTTTGGCCACGACTGGCTTCTGGCAGTGTCCTACATCATCCTGGCTGCGGGGTGCATCGGCCACGTGCTCGCCTGGCTGGGGTATATGCGGGCTGCATGGCGGAAATACAAGGCCCTGCCCGCCGCAGCCGGGGACGGGCCCAGCCGTGGTTGAGCCACGATCGGTGCAGCACCGGGCCTCTGCTGACGGGGCCTCATGGTCTGGTTAGCGATCCTCTGCGCCCTGCTCGGCGCCTTCTTCCTCGCGCTCGGAACGCAGCGCCAAGCCAGTGCTGTGCAGGCCAACACGGGCGGCCTGGCCATGAGCGTGTCAGGCTTGCTGCGGATGCTCCGCAACCCCCGCTGGGTCCTGGGCCTGTTGATGTTGGCCGTCGGCATGGGCCTGAACGTCTTCGCCTTAGTCAGCGCACCGCTGACCGTGGTGCAGCCGATCGGCGCCATTGCTTTGGTGATCACCACCATCATCAATTCCAAGGACCAGGGGATCCGGCTCAACCGGATCACCGTCGTGGCGATCTCCGCCTGCGTGGCAGGCAGCGCCGTCTTCGTCCTGCTGGCCGTCAATGTCACCGGCGAAAGCCATCAGGTGCGGCCGGATGAGGAACTCTCGGCAGTCTTGCTGCTGGCTGTTGTTATTGCCGTCTTCCTCTCGCTGGAACTGATGTTCCGGCACCGGCTAAACGCCTTCGCCTACATCCTGGGCGCCGGCATGCTGTTCGGTTTCGTCGCCGTTCTGGTGCGGATCATCGGACTGCGGTTGCTCGAACCCGGCGGCGGTTTCATAGCCAACGTGCCCATCTATACCCTGATTGCCGTTGCCGCCGCGGGCGGGTTGGGGTCATGGTTTGTGCAGAGCGCCTACGCCAGCGGACCACCCGATCTGGTGATCGCCGGACTGACCGTCATCGATCCGCTGGTGGGCATCTCGATCGGCATTTTCATCCTCGGGGAACTCCGGCCGGACGTCGAGCCGGTCTTCGCGATCGGCATGGTGGGAGCGGGATTGGTTGCTATTGTTGGGGTCATCGCCCTCTCGAGGCACCATCCCGACGTCCTGCAAAAGCAAGAAGAAGCCCGGCGCCGGGCCCAAGCCTCGGGCAAGAAGCCGTAGGCCAAGTGCCGATGGAGAAAACTGTCACAACCAACCAAGGAGTCCTGCCGCAGGTGAGCGACGACATCGGACCTAAGCCCCTGAAGATCCTGATTGCTGCCGATACCTACCCGCCGGATGTCAACGGAGCGGCGGTTTTCGGATTCCGGTTGGCCACAGCGATGACCAAACGCGGTCACAGCGTGGACATCATCGCCGGCAGAAGCGACAAGGGCCCGACCTTTGTAGAACAGCGTCCGGAGGCGCAGGTGCACCGGCTGCGCTCGCACTCGGTGCCGACGCACGAGACATGGCGCATCTGCCTGCCCTGGGAAATCAAGCGCGACATCAAGCGGATCTTCGATGAGGTGCAGCCGGATGTGGTGCACATCCAGTGCCATTACATGATTGGCCAGGCGACCATCGCCGAAGCGGTGCGCCGCGGCATCCGCACCATTGCCACCAACCACTTCATGCCGGAGAACCTGGAGCCGTTCCTGCCATTCCCGCAGTGGTTCCTCAACATCGTCGCCAAGAATTCGTGGCGCGACATGGGCAAGATCATGGGCAAGGCAGCCGTCGTCACGACGCCGACTCCGCTGGCTGCCAAGGCCATGCGGGACCATGCCTTCCTGCACAAGGTGCTGCCCCTGTCCAACGGTATCGACGCCGCCGCCTATGAATTGGCGACGGGGGAGACGATCGACAAGCCGGAGCACCCGACGGTGTTGTTTGCCGGTCGGCTCGCCGTGGAGAAGAACGTGGATACGTTGATCGAGGCGCTGGCCATGACGGACCCCGCCCTGAATGTCCATCTCGAAATAGTCGGCGACGGCGACGAGCGGAAAAACCTCGAAGGCCGGGTCGCGGCCATGGGACTGGGCCGACGGGTTTCCTTCCTGGGCCATGTCGACGACGACGAGCTGCGCCGGGCTTACCTGCGCGCTACTGTTTTTTGCCAACCGGGAACCGCTGAACTGCAGTCTCTGGTGTCGCTGGAGGCCATGTCCGCCAGCAAACCGGTGGTGCTGGCCAATGCGATGGCCTTGCCGCATTTGGTTGAGGACGGAGTCAACGGGTACTTGTTTGCTCCCCGCGACCCTGCCGACCTGGCGGCCAAGCTCAACGCGGTCCTCGGGCAGAGCCCGGAGCGGATCGAGGCGATGGGCGAGGCAAGCCATGCGAAGGCGGTACGGCACGGCATCGACGAGACCATGGACACCTTTGAGCAGCTCTACCGCGGCGGTTCTGCGGACGATTACCTCAAGTAGGCCGCCGCGGCCGGCAGCGCCGGTTTCAACATCGCGGCCTGCATTCAGTAACATCGTAGGGCACGGGGCGGTAGCTCAGTCGGTTAGAGCAAACGACTCATAATCGTTCGGTCGTGGGTTCAAGCCCCACCCGCCCTACAGTGTGCAACGCGGACCGGGTCCGGGAGCCAGCGCTCCCGAACCCGGTCCGCTCTTTTGTGCGACGGAACGTGAGTGCAGCGGCCCCCAGTCGACGGTGCCCGCTCACAGAAATGTGCGGAGCAGCGGGTGGATGATCCCGCCGTTCCGCACATCTGGTCCGGAGCCTCACCCCGGGTAACTAGTGCCAGTTTTAGTAACGGTCGTGGTGCCGGTAGTCGCAGTCCCTGTACCAGCCGTAATCCCAGTGATCGTGGTGGCGGTACCAGCCGTAGTTCCACTCGCACCGATCGTGATGCCGACGGTGTCCGCGGTCGTGACGGTCACGGTGGTCCCGATGGTCGCCTCGATGGTCGCGGTCACGGTGGTCGCCCCGATCATGATGGTAATTGGTCGACACGCTTTGAACCGTGCTGGCCGACGCAGGAGCGGCGGTCATTGCCAAGCCAGTGAAGCCGAATGCAGCAACAAGCAGCGAGGACCCGACAATGCGCAGCTTTGTGTTGTACATGGTGTTTCTCTTTTCCAGTTTTACCTCTACAGCGAATGGGATTTTTCGCTGCAGTTCCGGACAAGAAAAACGCTACTCGCCCTGTGATCTGCGTCACCCCAAGAAGCATTTGTTACGTGGTGAACCGTCACGACACGCCGGTCATGAGACGCGCGGTTAAACGTGCGACATCGTCCGTGAGGGGCGCAAATAATGGCATCGGCATGGTTGCTGAAACGTACAAACTTCATCCGAATATTAACGTTCTATCAGGCAACCTCCGGCGCTCGTCCCGGGCCGAAACCGCGGCATCGCTGTTGCCTCCCTTCGGCGACCTGGCAGCGGGGCCCGCTGGCGGAACCCGGCGGTGGTGGCCGGCAGTTCCGCCGCGCGCCCCGGGTGTTAGTGGATGCCGCTGCTGGACGGGGGGCCGGTGTCCGGGACGAAGGAGAAGGGCGTATGGCGCCTCAGGGCGGAAAGCAGGGAAACCGTTGCCTGCCGACTCGTTCGTGCGCTATGTTACTGCTCAGTAACTTCGCGGCGTCCGGTCCTACCATTTGCACGGCGCCTGCCTGACTGAAAAGGAAGCCACTATGGGCCAGCGCGTTATCGATCCGAACGATCTTCCCTACGCCGACGGCGACTTCTATGCTTTCGAGTCCCTGCTTTCCGAGTCGGAACGTGCACGTCTGCGCGACGTGCGCGACTGGCTGGCCAAGGAAGTCTGCCCGATCGCGGTGGACTATTGGAACCGGGCCGAGTTTCCGATGGACATCATTCCGAAGCTGGCGGATCTGGACATCGTCAGCCCCGTCCGCCGGCAGGGCTATTCGAATCTGTTCGCCGGTCTGATGCACGCTGAATTCACCCGCGCTGACACCTCGATTGCCACTTTCATGGGAGTCCACGACGGGCTGTTCACCGGGTCAATTGAAGCGCTGGCGTCGAAAGAGCAGCGGGACGCCTGGCTGCCAGACATCTACGCCATGAAGAAGATCGGCGCCTTCGGCCTGACGGAACCGCTGGGCGGCTCCGACGTCGCAGGCGGGACCCGCACCACCGCCCTGCGCGACGGAGACAACTGGATCCTCAATGGCGCCAAGCGCTGGATCGGCAACGCGACCTTCTCGGATTGGGTGGTCATCTACGCCCGCGACGTGGCCGACAATCAGGTGAAGGGATTCCTGGTGGACACCTCCACGCCCGGCTACAGCGCTACGAAAATTGAGAACAAGATCAGCCTGCGGACGGTGCAGAACGCGGACATCACCCTGGAGAACCTGGTGGTCTCCGATGACTTCCATCTCAAGGGCGCCAACAGTTTCCGGGACACCAACAAGGTTCTGAAGGTAACTCGGCTCGGGGTGGCCTGGCAGGCGGTAGGGCAGCAGTTGGCTGCCTTCGATGTAGCGCGGCGCTATGCAGTGGAGCGGCACCAATTCGGAAAGCCGCTGGCGTCCTTCCAGCTGGTGCAGGATCAGCTGGTCCAGATCCTCGGCAACGCCGTGGCCTCGATGGGCATGATGGTCCGGTTGGCACAGATGGAGGATGCCGGCCAAGCCAAGGACGAGCACTCGGCGCTGGCCAAGGCGTTCACTACGGCGCGGATGCGCGAAAGCGTCGCCTTGGGCCGCGGCATCCTGGGTGGAAACGGCATCGTTGCCGACTACGAGATGGCCAAGATCTTCGCCGATGCCGAAGCCATCTACTCCTACGAAGGGACCCACGAAATCAATTCCCTGGTCACCGGACGGGCTATCACCGGAGTGGCGGCGTTCGTCTAACCATCGGGCACCGGCAGCAACACCGACGGGCGCAGGTCCATGACGAACTGCAGGGGATTGATATAGGTCTCGCCGCGCCGCACGCCCCAGTGCAAGCAGGCCGACGGGCAGTGTCCGCTGTCGGCGACCTGTCCTACCGGATCGCCGGCGGAGACGGCGTCGCCGGTCTGCAGCTCGGATTCCACCGCCAGCAAGCTGCTGCGCAGCCCGTTGCCATGGTCCACCGTGATCACCTGGCGGTCCACGACCCAGCCGGAGAAGCTGACTCGGCCGTCGGCGGGGGAGCGGACCGTGGTCCCTGCCGGAACGGCCAAGTCGACCCCGCGATGGCCGCTCAACCATGGTTCGGGCGGCGGGTCAAAGCTGCGCAGCACGGCGGGCGCCGGTGACACTGGCCAGCTCCATAGCGGATCGACTGGGTCTGCGGGCGGGTCGGTCGGACCGGCCGCCAGCAGCAGCAGCATGGCCCAGGCCGTGGAGGCTGCGCAGCGAGTGAAGGGGGTCATGCCACCCATCGTCACCGCACGTACAGGCTCGGTAGCGGCCCTCGCCCAAGGTGTGCGCTAATCCGCTCGGATCTGCGGCTGTGGAGGACCGGAACGGGCGGGAACGGCTCCCCTCCTGTAGTACACTGGGCGAAGCAGTTTTCCGTCCATGACGCATGTCCGGACTGAGGCTGACTACGCGTGTCTGAAATCCACCGCCGCAATTTTGCTGCGATGGAATGTGCCCAGGCGGTCCGGAAACCCGGTCCGGGCGCATGCACCGCCGTCCAGGCGGAGCCTACAGATGCCAGGAGCTTCGCCCGCCGGGCGAGAAGCTAATAACCGTCTATGAGGCAGCAGACCAGGCACAGCCGGATGCTGCCGGAAGGAGTGACGACATGCCAGTCGTTACCATGCGCCAGCTGCTCGACAGCGGCGTGCACTTCGGTCACCAGACCCGCCGTTGGAACCCGAAGATGAAGCGCTTCATCTTCACCGAGCGCAACGGCATCTACATCATCGACCTGCAGCAGTCGCTGTCCTACATCGACCGCGCCTACGAGTTCGTCAAGGCCACTGTTGCCCACGGCGGCACCGTGCTCTTCGTCGGTACCAAGAAGCAGGCTCAGGAAGCCATCGCCGAGCAGGCCACCCGCGTTGGCCAGCCGTACGTCAACCAGCGTTGGCTCGGCGGCATGATGACCAACTTCCAGACCGTCTCCAAGCGCATCTCGCGCCTGAAGGAACTCGAAGAGATCAACTTCGACGACGTTGCTGCCTCCGGCCGCACCAAGAAGGAACTGCTCCTGCTGCAGCGCGAGAAGAACAAGCTCGAAACCACGCTGGGCGGCATCCGCAACCTCACCAAGACCCCCTCTGTCATCTGGATTGTGGACACCAAGAAGGAACACTTGGCCGTCGACGAGGCCCAGAAGCTCGGCATCCCCGTGGTGGCCATCCTGGACACCAACTGCGATCCGGACGAGGTCGACTTCCCGATCCCGGGCAACGACGACGCCATCCGCTCCGTCAACCTGCTGACCCGCGTGGTCGCCGACGCCGTTGCCGAGGGCCTCATCGCCCGTAACAACCGCGCCGCAGGCAACGCCGAAGCTCCGGCCGAGCCGATGGCCGAGTGGGAGCGCGAACTGCTCGAGGGCGCAGCCGAAGCACCGGCCGCCGCCGCCGAAGCACCCGCCGCCGAAGCACCGGCCGCTGACGCTGCCGCCGCCGAAGCACCGGCTGCAGAAAGCCCGGCTGCCGACGCACCCGCCGCGGACACCGAGAAGTAAATCCGACTCAACCGGCGGCGCCTTGTGCGCCGCCGGACTTGCGGTTGGGGGCGGGGCCACTTGGGGGCCCCCCCCCCCCACCCCCCCCCCCCCCTCCTCCACGGGGAACGGGGGTCCAACCACCGACCCCCCCCCCCCCTCTCTCCCCAACCCCCTCCCCCCCCTCCCC
>NZ_JBSGTH010000006.1:0-123845 GCF_053607305.1 Arthrobacter sp. NPDC055138 | reverse complement strand
CGAAAAAATCTCCTGCTCCCAAAACCCCCCCGGGGAAAGAGGAAAGAAAACTCAACACAACTAGGTGCCCCTTGGTACCCCCCGGCCCTTCCTGTGGCGCCCGGCCCCGTGGGCCCCCCCCCCCCACCGGCACCGCACACTACGTATTACGGGAGGACTGGAGTCCAAATGGCGAACTACACCGCTGCTGATATCAAGGCCCTGCGCGAGCGCACCGGCGCCGGCATGATGGATGTCAAGAAGGCCCTGGACGAGGCCAATGGAGATGCCGAGAAGGCCATTGAGCTAATCCGCATCAAGGGCCTGAAGGGCGCCACCAAGCGCGAAGGCCGTTCCACCGCCGAGGGTCTGGTTGCTGCCAAGGTCATCGACGGAACCGTCGGTGTCATGATCGAGGTCAACTGCGAGACCGACTTCGTCGCCAAGTCCGCCAAGTTCATTGAACTCGCTGACAAGGTACTGGCCGTGGCCGTTGAATCGGGTGCCGCCGACCTCGAGGCGCTGCTGGCGGCAAACGCCGACGGCAAGCCGCTGGGCGACGTCGTCGTCGAAGAAGGCGCTGTACTGGGCGAGAAGGTCGTCGTCCGACGCGTGGCCCGCGTCGAAGGCAAGACCGTCGATGCTTACCTGCACAAGACGTCCAAGGACCTGCCGGCTCAGGTTGGCGTCCTCTTCGCTGTCGACGGCGAAGGCGACTCGGCCTTCGAGGCCGCCCACGACGTTGCAGTGCACAGCGCTGCCTTCGCGCCGACCTATCTGACCCGCGACGAGGTCCCGGCCGAGACGGTGGAGAACGAACGCCGCATCGCCGACGAGACCGCACGCGCCGAGGGCAAGCCCGAAGCCGCGCTCACCAAGATCGTCGAAGGCCGGCTGAACGGTTTCTTCAAGGAGATCGTGCTGCTGGACCAGCCGTTTGCCAAGGACCCGAAGAAGTCCGTCGGCAAGGTGCTGGAAGAGGCCGGCGTCAACGCAACCGCCGTTGCCCGCTTCCGCGTCGGAGCGTAACCTCGGTCCAACCGCCACGGCGAACTGACTGATTTCAATGACGAGGGGGTGGTCACCAACCGGTGACCGCCCCTTTTTCATGTCCGGATCGGCAGCCGGCCCGCACCGCGCGGCAGCCGCTAAGCCTTCACGTAATCTTTCCCCCAGAACCACGCACGCCGGGAGGCACCATGGAATCCCAGACCACCCAGACCACCACCGATACCGTCAAGCGCCGCCGTGTGCTGCTGAAGCTGTCCGGCGAAGTATTCGGCGGAGGCAAGCTCGGCGTCGACCCTGACACCGTCCGCGGCATCGCCAAGCAAATTGCCGCCACCGTGGGGCAGGTGGAAGTAGCGATCGTCGTTGGCGGCGGCAACTTCTTCCGCGGCGCCGAGCTATCGACGTCGGGCATGGACCGCTCCCGGGCCGACTACATGGGCATGCTCGGCACCGTCATGAACTGCCTGGCCCTGCAGGACTTCCTCGAGCAGGCCGGCGTTGACACCCGCGTGCAGAGCGCCATCACCATGGGCCAGGTCGCCGAGGCCTACATTCCGCGCCGCGCCATCCGGCACATGGAAAAGGGCCGCGTGGTCATTTTCGGCGCCGGGGCGGGATTGCCCTATTTCTCCACGGACACCGTGGCCGCCCAGCGTGCACTCGAGGTACACGCCGACGTTGTCCTGATGGCCAAGAACGGCGTGGACGGCGTCTACACGGCTGATCCCAAGAAGGATCCGGCTGCCGAAAAGCTGGACACCTTGACCTACGACGAAGCCATGCGCCGGAATATCCGGGTCATGGACCAGACCGCGTTCAGCCTGTGCCGCGACAACAAGCTCTCCATGGTGGTCTTTGGGATGGAGGGCGAGGGCAACGTGACGCGCGCGATTCTGGGCGAGCAGATCGGCACCTACGTCACCGCCTGACGGTCGCCGGCCCAACGGCCGGATAGCCTAGGATGGAAAGCAGAGCCAGGACCGCGGACCCCGCGGAGTGAACGAAGGACGTGAAGGAGAGACCGTGATAGACGAGACGCTGCGCGAAGCTGCCGAAAAGATGGACAAAGCAGTCGAAGTGGCCAAGGAAGATTTCGCCACCATTCGCACCGGCCGCGCCAATCCGTCCCTGTTTTCCAAGGTCACGGTGGACTATTACGGTTCACCGACCCCGCTGCAGCAGCTGGCGTCTTTCCAGAACCCTGAGCCCCGCACGCTGTTGATCACCCCGTACGACAAGGCTGCCCTGAACGATATCGAGAAGGCCCTGCGCGAATCCGACGTTGGCGCCAATCCGGCCAACGACGGCGTGGTGATCCGCGTGGTCCTGCCCGAGCTGACCCAGGAACGCCGCAAGGAGTACGTCAAGGTCGTCCGCGGCAAGGCCGAAGACGCCAAGGTCTCCATCCGCAACATCCGCCGCAAGGCGATGGACACCATCGGCAAGATGGTCAAGGACGGCGACGTCGGCGAAGACGAGGGCAACCGGGCCGAGAAGGATCTGGACGCCAGGACCAAGTCGCACACGGACAACGTGGACGAGCTTCTCAAGCGCAAGGAAGCCGAGCTGCTCGAGGTCTGATGAGTACGGACCAGCCTCAACCCGTGGCTGGCGGTTCGCCGACTCCGGCGGCTGGTCCGGGATCGCCGTCGGGCGGGTCCGGCCGGCGTGCGCTGCGTGCCGCCGCCAAGCCTTCCCGCGCCGGACGTAACCTGCCGGCAGCCATCGCCGTCGGACTCGCGCTGATGGCTGTTGTCCTGGTCGGGCTTTTCCTCCTGCCCAGTACGCTCGTGGTGGTGGTGGCGGCATTCTCCGCCGTCGGTGTGTGGGAGGTTTCCCGCGCCCTGACGGTCAAGAACATCAAGGTGCCGCTGCCGCCGCTGTTCGCGGGAGCCCTGGCCATGCCCGTGGCCGCCTACTACGGCGGGCCGGAAGGGCTGGCGTTCGCGCTGGTGGTGACATGCGTTGCCCTGATGGTGTGGAAGTGCCTGGACAGTACCGACGGTGCGGTCCGCAGCGTGCTCAGCGGCACCTTCATCCTTTGCTGGGTGCCGTTCTTCATCAGCTTTGCGCTGCTGTTGCTGCTGGAGGAATCGGGGGCCTTGAAGGTTGCCACCATGCTGCTGCTGGTGGTCTCCAACGACACCTTCGGCTACATCGTTGGCGTGCTGTTCGGCAAGCATCCGATGGCGCCCAAGATCAGCCCCAAGAAGTCCTGGGAAGGTTTTGCCGGTTCGGTCAGCGGCGCCATCCTCGTCGGCATTCTGTGCTCGGTGCTCCTGCTGGACTTGCAGTGGTGGTTCGGGCTGGTGCTGGCGGTCGCCACAGTGGCTGCTTCCACCGTGGGCGACCTGGCCGAATCCATGGTCAAGCGCGAACTGGGCATCAAGGACATGAGCAACATCCTGCCGGGCCACGGCGGGGTGATGGACCGGCTGGATTCCATCGTGTTTGCCGCTCCGGTCGCCTACCTGTTGGCGTCGCTGCTGGCGCCGGGAGCTGTGTAGGCGCG
This sequence comes from Arthrobacter sp. NPDC055138, assembly GCF_053607305.1. Lineage (NCBI taxonomy): Bacteria > Bacillati > Actinomycetota > Actinomycetes > Micrococcales > Micrococcaceae > Arthrobacter > Arthrobacter sp. NPDC055138. The sequence continues at coordinate 120,343 of NZ_JBSGTH010000006.1, read as the reverse complement.
GGGGATGCCCCGGAATCCGCACCAGTCCGGCATAGACTGGGCAGCGTAGACAAGCGGAACGTTTTGAAGGAACAGGAACTCATAGGACACCATGGCGCGACGAACCATTGAAGCCGGCAAGGGCAGTGCCCCGTTCGACCATGTGGACCGACGGGACTTCGGCTACAACGCCCGCCAGGTGGACGACTTCCTCGGTCGGGCCCGCGAGTACTACAACAACCCCGAGCCCGATGACGTCCCGATCACCAGCCGCGATGTGCGGGCCATGACGTTCGATCCGGCCAAGGGCGGTTACGACCCGCGCGCCGTGGATGCCGCGCTCGACCGGTTGGAGGATGTTTTCGCCCAGCGGGAACGCGACGCGCTGATCAGGCGCGAAGGTGAGCAAGCATGGCTGACGCAGATTGGCCGCACGTCCGCGATGCTGCGCGCCAGGCTGCACCGCGCCCCCGGGGAACGCTTCCGCCGCCCGACCAAGCGGAATGCCGTTAGCTATGACATCGAGGATGTGGACGCACTTTGCGTTGAACTGCTGGGCTATTTTGAGCACGACCAGCCGATGAGCGTGGACGTGGTCCGCCGGGCCGTGTTCCGTGAAGCCAAGGGCAAGGACGGCTACGAGGAAAACCAGGTGGATGCCTTCCTGGACGGCGTGGTCGAGCTGATGGCTTCCATCGACTAACCAGCCCGGCGGGGCGGGTCAATTCTGCGGCCCGGGTCCATTCGAGCGGCCGTCTCAATCCGCGGGCCAGCGTTCCCGGCCCGGAAGACCGGCTCCCGGACTTCCGTGGGTTCGGGGGTGTGCAGACGCGCCATCACGCGGGCAACCGTAGCCGGCCTGCGCGCAGCGGTGGCACGGGAAACGGCCACGGTGACCAGGAAGGCGGCCGGAACGGTCCACGCGGCCGGCTGTCCCAGCGGCTCTGCCCAGCCGCCCAGTGCCGGCCCGGCTACCGTGGCCGCCAACAGCGAACCGCCGCAGAGCACGGCTCCGGACACCATGCCTGCGATGGCGCCGACGTCGGTGAGCCCGCGCCACCAGATGCCCAGCAGCAGCAACGGGCAGATAGTCGAGGCGGTGAAGGCAAACACCGCGCCGACGCTGCCGGCCAAGCCCAGCGATTCGGTGCCCATCGCGATGCCCAGCGGGACGATCGCCGACAGCACCGCGGCCAGCCGGAACCCCTTAACGCTGCCGCGGAAAAGGTCCTGGCTGACCACGCCGGCCAGCGACACCACCAGCCCGGACGTGGTGGAGAGGAACGCGGCGAAGGCTCCCGCCACCACGCAGGCGCTCAAGAGGTCGCCGGCCAGCCCGTCCACAATCCGGCCCGGCAGCAGCAGCACCGTCGCGTCGGACTGGCCGCCGCCTGCGAGCCGGGGCGTATGCAGGCGGCCGAGCACGCCGTAGATGGTGGGGAACAGGTAGAACAGCGCCAGCAGGCCCAGCACCAGCTGGGTGGTGCGGCGGGCCGCGGCGCCGTCGGGGTTGGTATAGAAACGGACCAACACATGCGGCAGGCCCAGAGTGCCGAACAGCAGCGCGACGATCAGCGAGATATTCCGGTACAGCGATGCATCACCGGAGACGTCCAGCGCCGGGTCGAAGGCCGCGCCGCCGCCGGTGGGCGATTGGCCCGAACCGGTGAGGACCAGCAGGATGAAGACCACCGGGATAGCCAGAGCCGTGAGCTTGAGCCAGTACTGGAACGCCTGCACAAACGTGATGGAGCGCATGCCGCCGGTCACCACCGACAGCACCACGACGACGACGACGACGACGGCACCGGCCCAGCCCGGCAGGCCGGTAGCGATGCGCATGGTCAGTGCGGCGCCGTGCAGCTGCGGCACAATGTAGAGCCAGCCGACCGCCACCACCAAGAGGCTGGTCACACGCCGGGCCGCGGTGGAATCCAGCCGGGCCGCGGCGAAGTCCGGAATGGTGTACGCGCCGGAGCGGCGAAGCGGAGCTGACACAAACAGCAGCAGCATCAGGTAGCCGGCGGTATAGCCCACGGGGAACCACAGGGCGTCGATGCCCGAGATCAGGATCAACCCGGCCACGCCCAAGAAGCTGGCCGCGGAGATGTATTCACCGCCGATGGCCGACGCATTCCACCATGGCTTGACCGTCCGCGAGGCGACGTAAAAGTCACCGGTGGTCCGGGAAATCCGTAGTCCGTAGATGCCAATCAGCACGGTGGCGGCACACACCGCTGCCACGGCTGCCAGACCGACGGCCGTGTTCACTGCTTGGCCCCCGGCTCGGTCCAGTCTGCCGTCAGGTCGCGGAATTTACGCTCGTTGCGCGCCGCGGCACGGTTGAACAGCGCGGCACAGGCCAGGATGACCGGGTAGATCCCGATGCCCAGCAGCAGCCAGGGGAGCGGGATGGTGGCGATCGTCAGCGTGGCGGTGACGGGCACCAGCGCGATCAGGACGGCGACGCCCAGCAGGATCAGCCCGAAGCCGGCCGCCACGACGACGGCCAGGCGCAGCTGCGAACGGACCAGGGACCGGACGAAGAGCTCGCCGATTTCGGACTGCTCTGCCAGCTCGTGGGAGAAGGTGTAGCCGCCCGGCGACTGAGGTGCGGCCGACCGCGGCGCGACGACCCGGACCCGCTGGCGGAAGCCGCCCGACGCGAGCTCGGCATCGCCGTCGGGCAAGGGGGCGCCGCCGTTGGGCAGCGTGGCACGGCCGTCGGGCAGGGGGGCCTCTTCGCCGCCGTTCGGGGCACCGCTCATCCTCGGGGCCTGACCCGGGTGGCTTCCAGCTTGTCCCGGACGGCGGGCAGGTGCCGCCGGCTGACCGGCAGTTCGGCTCCACCCACCAGAACGCTGGCCCTGCCGGCGCTCATCCGCATCTGCTGGATCTGGTCCATGGCCACCAGATACGACCGATGGATCCGGATATAGCCGGCGTCGGCCCACTGGCGTTCCAGGTCATTCAACGGCACGCGGATCAGGTAGCTCGCCTCGGCCGTGTGCAGCCGCGCATAGTCGCCCTGGGCCTGCACGTACTTGATCTCGTCGCGCCGGATCATCTTGGTGATGCCGCCTTGGTCCACGGTGATGACTTCCGGCTTGGCCGCCGCACCGTCTTCCATCAGTTCGCAGATCCGGCGCACCGATTCCGCCAGCCGGTCGGCGCGCACCGGCTTGAGCAGGTAGTCAACGGCGGCCAGTTCGAATGCCTGCAGCGCCTTGTCCTCGTCGGCGGTCACGAACACGACGGCGGGCGGCCGGCTGAAGCGTGAAATCACCTTGGCGATGTCCAGCCCGGTCAACGCCGGCATGTGGATGTCCAGGAAGAGCGCATCGACGTCGTGGCGCTCTAGGGCACGGAGCGCTTCGGCCCCGCTGGTGGCTTTGTGGATTTCCCCGATCCGGGAATCCTGTGCCAGCAAATACGCCAGGGCCTCGACGGCGGGGGCTTCGTCATCGGCGACAACCACATTGACCATGGGCCACAGTCTATTCGCCTGAGCGGGGCCCATGCGGCGGCGCCCCGGGTGGGCCTATTCCACCCGGTTGCCGGGCTGGAACTTCGGCACGCGCAGGGTGACCAGCGTGCCGGCGCCGGGGGCCGTGTCGATAACCAGGCCATGTTCTTCGCCGTAGACCTGCCGCAGCCTCACATCCACGTTGCGCAGGCCCACGTGGTCGCCCTCGGCGTGTCCGGCCAGCACGGCGCGCAGCCGCTCCGGATCCATGCCCACGCCGTCGTCTTCGATGGTCACCTCGGCGTAGGCGCCTGCGTCCTGGGCTGTGATGGTGATCCGGCCGGGGCCTTCCTTGGCTTCCAGCCCGTGCCGTACCGCGTTCTCCACCAGCGGCTGCAGGGACAGGAACGGGATCACGGTGCTGAGGACCTCCGGGCCGATCTGAAGGCTGACCTTGAGCCGGTCGCCGAACCTGGCACGTTCCAGCAGCAGGTAGCGGTCGATCGACTTCAACTCCTCGGCCAGCGTGGTGAAGTCGCCGTGCCGGCGGAAGGAGTAACGGGTGAAGTCGGCGAACTCGATCACCAGGTCCCGTGCGCGCGCAGGGTCGGTGAGGATGTAGGACGCGATGGCGTTCAGCGCGTTGTAGATGAAGTGCGGGCTGATCTGGGCCCGGAGCGCCCTGACCTCGGCCTCCATCAACAGTGTTCGGGAGGTGTCCAGCTCGGCGAGCTCGATCTGTGTGGCCACCCAGGCCGCGACTTCGGTGGTGGCCCGCACCAACGAAGCCGCCACGTGGCCGGTATAGGCGCCGACGGTACCCACCACTCGGTCCTGGACCCGGATCGGGGCGAAGACCGCCTCTTGCAGTCCGTGCCGGGCGCCGGCATCCGGCGGGACCCGGCCGTCCGGCAGCAACTGGCTGCCGCGGAATACCTGGGTGCGCCCCGACTTCATCGTCTTGCCGGCCAGCCGCAGGGCCGATTCCGGGGGCTGGCCTGCCCCGTCCCAGCCCAGCACGTCGTCCGGGCCGGACAGTACCAAGACGTCGGATCCCAGCAAGCCGCGCAGATGCTTGCTGGCTTTGGCAGCGCCCGCCGGTGTGAGCCCTGAGCGCAGGTACTGTCCGGCGAGTCCGGCGGTGTGGAGCGTGGCGTAGGTAGCGCGGTCGGCCTCGGAACCGAGGTCCCGGTACGAGCGGGTCAGCTTGAACCCCACCAGTGCAATGACCGCCACAGCCACGACGGCGATGGCGGCGATGATTGCGATGTCCACGGCCGGGCTGAGCATGCTGACAAGCCTAGCTGCAGGCCCGATCCGCGGCCTGCAGCTCGGCGCAGATGAGCGCCATTCACCGCAGCCGGCAAACCGTTGAGCGATGCACCCCGCACGGCTGCTGGCCTGAAGAACCGACAGCTAGCAGAGTGAGCGCAGTCACACCCCGCGTGTGCCCGATGAGGAGGAAAAGATGGGTAACGACCCCAACCCGGACGCCGGCACCACCGCGGCCGTGGACTTCCAGGTGGTCCAAAACAGTCCGGAGTTCACCGAACTCCGCAAGCGCCACCGTTCGTTTGTGTTCCCGATGGCAGTGGCCTTCCTGCTGTGGTATTTCGCCTATGTGCTGTTGGCTGACTATGCGCACGACTTCATGTCCACCAAGCTCTGGGGCAACATCAACGTCGGCTTGGTGCTGGGCCTGCTGCAGTTCGTGAGCACCTTCGCCATCACCACCTGGTACGTCCGCTACGCGAATAAGAAGCTGGACCCGATTGCCACTGACATCCGCCACAGCCTCGAAGACGAGGGTGTCGGCCTACCGGAGGACACCAAATGAGGCACGCCGTGAACATTCCGCTGGCGGTCACGGCGGATGACATTAAGGATTCCACCTGGATCAACATCCTGATCTTCGCCCTGTTTGTGGGCGTGACCCTGGTGGTGGTGCTCCGGGCCAGCCGGAACAACAAGACCGCGGCTGACTACTACGCGGCGGGCCGGTCCTTCAGCGGCGGCCAGAACGGAACCGCCATTGCCGGCGACTACCTCTCGGCGGCCTCGTTCCTGGGCATCTGCGGCGCGATCGCGATCAATGGGTACGACGGCTTCCTGTACTCGATCGGCTTCCTGGTGGCTTGGCTGGTGGCGTTGCTGCTGGTCGCCGAACTGCTGCGCAACACCGGCAAGTTCACCATGGCCGATGTGCTCTCCTTCCGGCTGCGGCAGCGCCCGGTGCGGATTGCCGCGGCCATCACCACGCTGGCCGTGTGCTTCTTCTACCTGCTGGCGCAGATGGCCGGAGCCGGCGGCCTGGTCTCGCTGCTGATCGGCATCGACTCCAAGCTGGGGCAGTCCCTGGTGATCACCGTCGTCGGCGCCCTGATGATCCTCTACGTACTGGTTGGCGGCATGAAGGGCACCACTTGGGTCCAGATCATCAAGGCCTGCCTGCTGATTGCCGGCGCGTTCATCATGACCATCTGGGTGCTGGCGCTGCACGGCTTCAACCTGTCCGAGCTGCTGGGCGCCGCGGTGGAAACCGCCGGCAACCCCGAACTGCTCAACCCGGGTCTGCAATACGGCGTCTCCGAGGCGTCCAAGCTGGACTTCATCTCCCTGGCGCTGGCCCTGGTGCTGGGCACCGCGGCCCTGCCGCACGTGCTGATGCGCTTTTACACCGTCCCCACCGCCAAGGAGGCCCGCAGGTCCGTGGTCTGGGCCATCTGGCTGATCGGCGGGTTCTACCTGTTCACCCTGGTGCTCGGCTATGGCGCCGCAGCGCTGATCGGTCCGGAAGCTATCAAGGCCGCCCCGGGCGGGGTCAACTCCGCCGCGCCGCTGCTGGCCTTCGCGCTGGGCGGGCCGGTGCTGCTGGGCCTGATTTCGGCAGTCGCCTTCGCCACCATCCTGGCCGTGGTGGCCGGCCTGACCATCACGGCAGCCGCCTCCTTCGCGCACGACATTTATGCGAACGTGGTGCGCAAGGGCCAGGTCGACTCGGCCGGCGAGGTCAAGGTGGCCCGGCGCACGGTGGTGGTCATCGGCGTCGTTTCCATCCTCGGCGGCATCGGTGCCCAGGGCCAGAACGTGGCCTTCCTGGTGGCGCTGGCGTTCGCGGTGGCCGCCTCGGCCAACCTGCCCACCATCGTCTACTCGCTGTTCTGGAAGCGCTTCACCACCCAGGGAGCGGTGTGGAGCATGTACGGCGGCCTGGCCGCAGCCATCGTCCTGATCGCGTTCTCCCCGGTGGTCTCCGGATCCGAGACATCGATGATCCCCGGCGCGGATTTCGCCTTCTTCGACCTGAAGAACCCGGGCATCGTGTCCATCCCGCTCGCGTTCTTCCTGGGCTGGCTTGGCACCGTGCTGGACAAGAACAGCGAGGACGCATCCAAGCAGGCCGAGATGGAGGTCCGCTCACTGACCGGCGTGGGTGCCGAGAAGGCGGTGGAGCACTAGCACAACGACGGCGGTGCGCGCCGGAGGCGGTGCCCCGCCACCCCACCACGCGGGCCCGGCAGATGACTGCCGGGCCCGCGTGGCTGTGCGCAGGATCAGCCGTGGTGGGCCAGCCGGACCGGTTCGGAAACGATTTTGCCGGCCCGGGTGCTGAGGCCCGGGAGCAGTTCAGGGCGGATCCGGGATGCGGCGTCGAAGCCCTCGTCTGCGATCAGTTTTGCGTAGGGGAGCGTGGCGTTGGTCAGGGCGTAGGTGGAGGTGCGCGGCACCGCGCCGGGCATATTGGCCACGCAGTAAAAGACCGCGTCGTGGACTTTGAAGGTGGGCTCGGCGTGCGTGGTCGGCCGGGAGTCCTCGAAGCAGCCGCCCTGGTCGATCGAGACGTCCACCAGTACCGCTCCCGGCCGCATCTGGCTGACCATCTCGTTGGTCACCAGCTTCGGTGCTTTGGCGCCGGGAATCAGCACCGCCCCGATCACCAGGTCCGCGGCCAGGACCGCTTCGCGCAGCTCCAAGGCGTTGCTGGCCAGCGTCACCACCCGGCCCTGGTACTGGTCGTCGAGCTGCTGCAGCCGGCGGACGTTGGTGTCCAAGACAGTGACGTTGGCGCGCATGCCCACAGCCATGGACACCGCATTGGCTCCCGCCACGCCGGCGCCGATCACCACGACGTCGGCATGTTGGGTGCCGGGGACGCCGCCCATCAGCACGCCGCGGCCGCCCAGTGGCTGCATCAGCGAGTACGCACCCACCTGGGCGGCGAGGCGGCCGGCGACTTCGGACATCGGGGCCAGCAGCGGCAGCGATCGGTCGGGCAGCTGGACGGTTTCATAAGCTATCGCGGTAGTGCCGCGGGAGCACAGCTCTTCGGTGAGCGCGGGGTCGGCAGCAAGATGCAGATAGGTGAAGAGCGTCAGGTCGCTGCGGAGCCGGTGGTATTCCTCCGCCACCGGTTCTTTCACCTTCAGAACCAGCTCCGCCTCCTCCCAGACGGCGTCGGCCGACTCGATGATGCTGGCGCCGGCCGAGGCATAGTCCTCGTCGGATATCGAGGAGCCCCGGCCCGCCCCGGCCTCCACCAATACTTGGTGGCCGGCGGTGCTGAGCTCGTTGACCCCGGGCGGCGTGATGGCCACCCGGAATTCGTTGTTCTTGACCTCGCGTGGCACTCCAATGCGCATGGACGCCGTCCCTTCTGGTCGGCCGCCGGCGGGTGCGGCGGACGTGAACGACGCGGGCCGGCGGAACAGGACTTGCTCGATGGACCGAGCTTACATCCAGCTGCGCCTGGGCTAGCCGCCGGTGCGGACTCCGCGGGCCAGCAGCGGCTCGATCCGGAACGGGATCAGTTCGTGCATGGCCAGCGACGTGTCGGTCCGCTCCACGCCGTCGATGGCCAGGATGGTGCCGTTGATCCGGAACAGGTCTTCCGCGCCCTCCGAGACCACCCGGGCTAGGATGTCCGCCTGCCCGGTGACGCCGAAGGCTTCCAGCACTTCCGGAATGCGGGCCAGTTCGTCGGTGATCTGCTGCAGCTTCGGCTGGTGCACGTGGATGTGGATGAAGGCAGCCAGCGGATAGCCCAGCGCGGCAGGGTCGATCCGACGCTCGAAGGAAAGGAACACCTGCTCCTGCTCCAGCCGGGACATGCGTGCCTGCACCGTGTTGCGGGAGAGGCCGAGCTTCTGTGCCAGGGCCACGACGGTCCGGCGGGGATCCTGCGCCAGTGCTCCGAGCAGCCGCAGATCGGTGCCGTCAAGATTCCGCATAATGCGCAGGCTAGCACGCCCATCCCGGGCCGGATAGGGCACAATGCTCAATCCTGTCGCTGATCATTGCGCTACTTGCGGGACGTGAGTAGTGTCACAATCATCTGCCGGCAAAGGTGCCGGCGGGGCTGTCCGGTGCCGGGGATCCACAAGATTATCCCGGCCCTGAAGACGCAAAGGGAGTGTCGCAAGTGTCCTTACCAGGCACGGACCCGGCCGGTCCGGTCAATGATGAAAGCTATATCCAACTGCTCGCTCCGGACGGAACGCGGACAGCCAGCGAGGAGTTCGACCCCTGGCTGGAGGATATCGACGGCGACCGGCTCGCCGGCCTCTACCAGGACATGGTGGTGGTCCGCCGGCTGGACCAGGAAGCCACCGCCCTGCAACGTCAGGGAGAGCTGGCCCTGTGGCCGCCGCTGCTGGGACAGGAAGCGGCCCAGATCGGTTCCGGCCGAGCCCTGCGCAAGGACGACTTCGTCTTCTCCAGTTACCGCGAGAACGGCGTTGCTTACTGCCGCGGTGTGGACCTGACGGACATGATCCGGGTGTGGCGCGGCAACAGGCCTTCCGGCTGGGATCCATACGAGATCAACATGGCCACCCCGCAGGTGATCATCGGCGCGCAGACGCTCCACGCCACCGGCTATGCCATGGCAGCCAAATTCGATGGCGACGACGCGGTGGCCGTGGCGTACTTCGGCGACGGCGCCACCAGCCAGGGCGACGTCAACGAGGCCATGGTCTTCGCCGCGAGCTTCCAGGCCCCGGTCCTCTTCTTCTGCCAGAACAACCAGTGGGCGATCTCCGAGCCGGTAGGCCTGCAGGCCCAGGGCAAACTCTCCGACCGTGCCCCGGGATTCGGCATTCCCAGCTACCGGGTGGACGGCAATGACGTGCTGGCCTGCCTGGCCGTGACCCGCAAGGCGCTCGACCACGCACGCGTCGGCGGCGGTCCGTCCTTCATCGAGGCTGTCACCTACCGGATGGGACCGCATACGACGGCTGACGACCCCACCCGCTACCGCGACGCCAACGAGCTCGAGGACTGGAAACGCCGCGATCCGATCGACCGGCTGGCAGCCCTGCTGAGCGCCGAAGGGCTGCTCGACGACGGGCTGCGCCAACGGGTCCAGCAGGCCGCGGACCAAGCCGCCGCCGAGATGCGGGCCGGTTGCATCAACATGGCCGAACCTGCCGACCTTGAATTGTTCGAGAACGTCTATGCGGGGCCGCACCCGGTGCTGGCACGCCAGCGCCGGCACTACGAGCGCTACCTTGATTCGTTTGAAGCTGCTGAAGGGGGCCAGCGATGACCATCATGACGTTCGGGCGGGCCATCAACACCGGCCTGCGCAAGGCCATGGAGAACGACCCGAAGGTGGTGATCATCGGCGAGGATATTGGTGCCCTGGGTGGCGTCTTCCGGATCACCGACGAGCTGCAGAAGGACTTCGGGGCGCACCGGGTGATCGATGCTCCGCTGGCCGAATCGGCGATCCTGGGCACCGCCGTCGGAATGGCCTACCGCGGTTACCGGCCGGTCTGCGAGATCCAGTTCGACGGCTTCATCTACCCGGCGTTCGACCAGATTGTCAGCCAGGTGGCCAAACTGCACTACCGCACCCGCGGCCGGGTCAAGATGCCGCTGACCATCCGGGTGCCGTTCGGCGGAGGGATCGGAGCGGCCGAGCACCACTCCGAATCGCCGGAAGCATATTTCACCCACACCTCCGGACTGCGCGTGATCGCGGTGTCGAATCCGCAGGACGCCTGCACCATGATCCAGCAGGCCATTGCCAGCGACGATCCGGTGCTCTACTTCGAGCCGAAGCGGCGGTACCACACCAAGGGCGAGGTGGAGGAGATTCCGCTGGAGGACGCGCTGCCGCTGGACAGCGCACGGGTGGAAGTGTCCGGAACCGACGTGACGTTGGTGACCTATGGCGCGCTGGTCCAGACTGCCCGCGAGGCGGCACAGGCGGCCGCGGACGACGGCATATCGGTGGAAGTCATCGACCTGCGCTCGCTGTCGCCGCTGGACTTTCCCACGGTGGAGGCGTCCGTGCGCAAAACGGGCCGGCTGGTAGTGACGCACGAGGCGGCACAGACCGGCGGGCTCGGCGCGGAGCTCGCGGCCAGCCTGACCGAACGCTGCTTCTACTACCTGGAACACGCCCCTGTGCGGATCACCGGGATGGATATTCCCTATCCGCCGGCCAAGATGGAGCGGCACCATCTGCCGGACCTGGACCGCATCCTTGACGGGGTGGACCGGGTGCTCGGCCGGCCCAACTCGCTGACCGGACTGGAGGACTGAACCCGTGGGGATCAAGGTATTCAAACTGCCGGATCTGGGCGAAGGGCTCACCGAGTCGGAGATTGTCAGCTGGCATGTGGCCGAAGGCGATGCGGTGCAGCTGAACCAGATCCTGGGCGAGGTCGAAACGGCCAAGGCCGTGGTGGAGCTGCCCTCACCGTTCACCGGCGTGGTCCGCACGCTGCACGAAGGTCCCGGTACCACGGTCAGCGTCGGGGAACCCATCGTTTCCATCGAGGTGGATGAGCCAGGACAGGACGACGCCGGGAAGGCGCCGGGGGAGCCTTCGTCGCAGCGCCAGCCGAACCTGGTGGGCTACGGCGCTGCCGCCGAGAGGAACGGCCGTCCGGCACGGCGGCCTCGCCGGACGGTTGCGGTAGCCGGCGCCGCATCGGTGCCAATGGCCGGCGTCGAGGCCGTGCCGCGGGGTGTCGACGCCGCGGACCATAGCGGAAATGCGGGGGCTTCAGCGTCCGGCCAAACCCGGAACATGCCCCACGTGGCGCCGGCTGACCCGGGTACGGAGCGCGGGGCGGCTGCCCCGGCTACGGAGCAATGGGGCGCCGAACTCGCTGCGGAGCGGCCCCGCTCCACCCCGCCGGTGCGGAAGCTGGCCAAGGATCTCGGCGTCGACCTGGCGCAGGTCACTGGAACGGGGGACCGGGGGCTGATTACCCGCGCGGATGTGCAGAGTTTCCACGACGTCGGTGCGGCTGCCCCGGCGGAGGTGCCGGCCACTGGAGCAGGCGGCTGGTTGGCCGGAGCGGCCGAGGCGGAGACACGCATCCCCATCAAGGGAGTGCGGAAACTGACGGCCGCGGCCATGGTGGCCAGCGCGTTTACCGCACCCCATGCGTCGTCGTTCCTGACCGTCGATGCCACGGCCAGCATGGAACTGATCCAGCGGTTGAAAGAGAACAAGGCGTTCGCCGGGCTCAAACTCACACCGCTGACCATCGCGGCCAAGGCGGTGTGCCTGGCGCTGGGGCGCCATCCGGAACTGAATGCCCGCTGGGACGAGGCGGCCGGCGAGATCGTGCAGCAGAACTACGTGAACCTGGGTATTGCGGCGGCCACCCCGCGCGGGCTGACGGTGCCGAACATCAAGGGCGCGCACCGGCTGGATCTGCGCCGGCTGGCCGAGGCCCTGGGGGAGCTGGCCGAAACCGCCCGGGCCGGGAAGACCGCCCCGTCCGACCTGCGCGGCGGGACCATCTCGATTACCAACATCGGCGTCTTTGGCATCGATGCGGGCACCCCCATTCTCAACCCGGGGGAATCAGCCATCCTGGCCGTCGGTGCAGTGCGCCGGCAACCGTGGGAGTATCGCGGCGAGGTGGCGCTGTGCGAGGTGGTGACGCTGAGCCTGTCCTTCGACCACCGGGTAGTGGACGGGGCGCAGGCCGGGCGCTTCCTGGCCGACGTCGGCACCATCTTGCACGACCCCGGTATGGCGCTGACCATGGTGTAGGGCCAAGTTTCCTGCCCATTACTGCCGCACCCGCCGATGAAAGCCAGTGCCAAGGAAAGCCAGCCTCAAGGAAGTCAGGTGGATATGGGCGGTCACGGGGACTTCGTGGCGTTGCTTGAGTTTCTGGCCGCGGTAAGAGATGCCACCCTGCGCGGACCCCTGTCAGCGGTAGTGGACAGGACGGACCACAAAGGCATCAGTGACAGCGTGAAGGTCAGAATCAGTGATGGTGCTGGCCGCTGGAGAGTGGAAGACGACGACGGCAGCATCGCCTTTGATCCCATAGCGGGCCTCGTGACCCGGGCCGGAGGCATTGTCGAGATGATCGGACACGAACGACCGGACTGGCTTCCGGATGAAGTCCGGCTCTTCTATCCGCTCACCATGCGGATCTGGGGCGGTCACCAGGACGACCAGCGAATCACCGGGGCGGAACGCACGCAGAACGGCATCCGCCTGTCGATGGTGTATCTCGAGGACGAGAACTTTTCGGCGGAGGCAATGTTCGATCCAGAACACGGTGTAGTGACTGATTTCCGGACGGCTACCCACCGGCTCTCCGTCCGGGAGCTTCAGAGCGACATCGGCGGTGGAACCTGATTGCTGCAGCCGAGAGCCCGTGCAGCAGAACGCTGCACGGGCTCTCGGACAACTGGCGGAAGCCGGTCTCAGGCCAGTTCGAGGATCTCCTCGGTGACCACGGCGCCGCGGGCGTTGGCGAAGCCCTGGGCCTCGCCAACGGTCCGGAAGCCCAGCTTGTGCAGGACCTTGACCGAACCCAGGTTGTCCTTGACCACCCGTGCGCGGATCGGGCGGGCGGTGAATTCCTTCAGGAACGCCTCGACGGCGGCGGTGGTGACGCCCTTGCCCCACTGCGACTTGGCCGTCCAGTAGCTGAGTTCCGGGTAGCCCTCGTTCGGATAGGCCAGCACGCTTCCCACCACTTCGCCGTCGACGGTGACGGTGCGAACGGTGATGGTCTTGTCATCGAGCAGGCTTTGCCAGTGCAGGTTGAAGACGCCGCGGTCGGAGGGATTCTTGGCGGCGAATGCGGCCATATGGTTGGCGTCGGGATCCTGCTGGTACTCGAAAAACTCGTCGAGGTCGGCAGGTTCTACAGGACGAAGCTCAATCACAGTAGACCTTTCGGCTAGTTGGTATCTGATACACCCTACTCGGCTTTCAACGCCGCCCATGCCATTTGTTCCAGTAGATTGCGGCGCCAGGCTTCCCGCAGCGGCCGGCTCCGGTGGGTCGAATGCGGGGTGGAGTTGATCAGTCCGAAAGCGGCGTGCGCGCGCACCCGCAGCTGCGCCGCGTCGGCCTCGGGCAGCAGTCGCGCCAGCACGGAAACCCACACTTCCACGTAGGTGCGCTGCAGCGTCCGGACGATCGCGGAATCGTCGGCGGGTAGGCTGTCCAGGTCCCGGTCATGGACGCGGATCACGTCCGGATTTTTCAAGGCGAAGTCCACATGGAAGGCGACCAACCCGCGGAGTGCTTCCTCGGCGTTGTCCCGGCTGGCCGCTACTTCCTGGCCGCCGTCCAGCAGGTCCTGGCTGACGCCCGTGAGCAGGGCGGCCAGGACGGCATGCTTGCTGTTGAAGTGCCGGTACACCGCAGGGCCGCTGACGCCTACCGCCGAGCCCAAGTCCTCGATCGAGACGCCGTTGAAGCCGCGCTCGGCGAAAAGGCGGGCGGCAGCATCCAGCAGCGCGGCCCGGCGGGTGGCCTTGGCCCGGCTGCGCCCGGTCTGCCGAATCTCGGCGTCGGCATGCGGTGCGCTCGGCATGGATCGGCTCCCTCGGACAAATGCTGGGTGAGTGCTGGACAAGACAGTGGGCGGCTACTAGCCTGATTTCAGTTAGTACAGACTAACCAAAATGCGTCTTGCAGGCCAGTTGTTTCTGCTGCTATCAGCGGCGGGCTGCGGGATGCGCAACGGCTTCGGCCAGGAAGGTGTCGATGGAGACACTGGCTTCCCGGGTGGACACTACCAGTGAAAGCTTCCGGACCAACGATGTTGCGCAGCGCAAGCTCGCGGCCGAACTGCACGACCGCTTGGCCTCGGCGGCGCAAGGCGGGCCGGAGAGTGCGCGCGCCCGCCACCTTGGCCGCGGCAAGCTGTTGCCGAGGGAGCGGGTGGACGCCCTGCTGGATGACGGCAGCCCGTTCCTGGAGATCGCCCCGCTCGCGGCGGAAGGGATGTACGACGGCGATTCGCCCGGCGCCGGCATGATTGCCGGCATCGGCCTGGTCCACGGCCGCCACGTGCTGGTGGTCTGCAATGACGCGACCGTCAAGGGCGGCACGTACTACCCCCTGACCGTCAAGAAACATCTGCGCGCCCAGGAAGTGGCGCTGGAGAACAACCTGCCCTGCATCTATCTGGTGGACTCCGGCGGCGCCTTCCTGCCCAAGCAGGACGACGTCTTCCCGGACCGCGAGCACTTCGGCCGGATCTTCTACAACCAGGCGCGGATGTCGGCGGCCAAGATCCCGCAGATTGCCGCGGTGCTGGGTTCCTGCACCGCCGGCGGCGCGTATGTCCCGGCGATGAGCGATGAGACAGTGATTGTCCGCAATCAGGGAACCATCTTCCTGGGCGGTCCGCCGCTGGTGAAGGCGGCGATCGGCGAGGTGGTCACCGCCGAGGAGCTAGGCGGCGGCGACCTGCATGCCCGGACCTCCGGCGTGACGGACCATCTGGCGGAGAACGACCTGCATGCGTTGGAGATCGTGCGCGACATTGTCTCCACCCTCCCGTGCACCGCGCCGGCGTGGGAGACGGCGCCGGTCGAAGCGCCGGCAGCCGACGCGCAGGAGATCTACGGCGCCGTGCCGGTGGACGTCAATGCCAGCTACGACGTCCGGGAAGTGATCGCCCGGCTAGTGGACGGCAGCCGCTTCCATGAGTTCAAGCGCGAGTACGGCAGCACCCTGGTCACCGGCTTCGCCCGGCTGCACGGGCACCAGGTGGGGATCGTGGCGAACAACGGCGTGCTCTTTTCCGAATCCGCGCTCAAGGGCGCACATTTCATTGAACTGTGCGACCAGCGCGGCATCCCGCTGGTCTTCCTGCAGAACCTCTCCGGCTTCATGGTGGGCCGCGACTACGAGGCAGGCGGCATCGCCAAGCACGGCGCCAAAATGGTCACCGCCGTCGCCACGGCGCGCGTGCCGAAGCTGACCGTGGTGATCGGCGGCTCGTTCGGCGCCGGCAACTACTCCATGTGCGGACGCGCCTACTCGCCGCGATTCCTCTGGATGTGGCCGGCCGCGCGGATCTCGGTGATGGGCGGCAACCAGGCGTCCTCGGTCCTGGCCACCGTCAAGCGCGACCAACTGGAAGCCCGCGGCGAGCAATGGAGCGCCGAGGCGGAGGAAGAATTCAAGACCCCCATCCGGGAACAGTACGAGGCCCAGGGGAACCCGTACTATTCCACCGCCCGGCTCTGGGACGACGGCATCATCGATCCGGTGCAGACCCGCACGGTGCTCGGCCTGGCCCTCGATGTCTGCGCCAACAGCCCGCTGCCGGAATCCGCTTTCGGCCTGTTCAGGATGTGAGAGAAGTGTTCGAGACCGTCCTGGTTGCCAACCGCGGCGAAATTGCCTGCCGAGTCATCCGTACGCTGCGCGGCATGGGCATCCGCTCCGCCGCCGTCTATTCAGACGCCGACGCCGGTGCCCGCCACATGCGCGAGGCCGACGTCGCGGTGCGGATCGGGCCGGCGCCCGCTACGGAGAGTTATCTGCGCATCGACGCAGTGATCGAAGCGTGCAAGGCCACCGGTGCCGAGGCGGTCCACCCCGGCTATGGCTTCCTCAGCGAGAATGTGAACTTTGCCCAGGCTCTGGAGGCGGCGGGCATAGTCTTCATCGGGCCCAATGTGGGCGCCATCGGGATCATGGGGGACAAGATCCGCTCCAAGAACCATGTGGCCTCGCACGGGGTTCCGGTGGTCCCCGGGATCGACGAACCCGGACTCGACGACGAGCGCCTGGTCCTGGCCGCGGAGAAGGTCGGTTACCCGCTGCTGATCAAGCCGTCGGCCGGCGGCGGCGGCAAGGGGATGGTGGCCGTGCAGCGGCCCGAGGAGCTGTCCGCTGCGCTCGCCGCCGCCCGGCGCGTGGCCGCCTCCGCCTTCGGCGACGACACGTTGTTCCTGGAGCGGCTGATCGCCCGGCCCCGGCACATCGAAGTGCAGGTGCTCTGTGACCGGTTCGGCAATGCCATCCACCTGGGCGAGCGCGAGTGTTCGTTGCAGCGCCGGCACCAGAAAGTCATCGAGGAGGCGCCGTCGTCGTTGTTGGACGAAGCCACCCGCGCCAGGATCGGCGAGGCGGCCTGCGAGGCCGCCCGTTCGGTGGACTACACCGGGGCCGGGACCGTGGAATTCCTGGTCTCCGATGACACCCCCGACGAGTTCTTTTTCATGGAGATGAACACCCGGCTGCAGGTGGAACATCCGGTCACCGAGTTGGTGACCGGGCTGGACCTGGTCGAATGGCAGGTGCGGATTGCGGCCGGCGAGGCGCTCCCGATGGCGCAGTCCGACGTCGTGCTCACCGGACACGCGGTGGAAGCCCGCGTGTATGCGGAAGACCCCGCCCAGCAGTTCCTGCCGTCGGCCGGTACGGTGCTGGAACTGGCCGAAGCATCCGGCGAGGGCATCCGGGTGGACAGTTCGCTGCTGCCCGGCCTGGCCATCCCCTCCGACTACGACCCGCTGCTGTCCAAGGTGATCGCGTGGGGCGTGGACCGGCAGCAGGCCCTCGCGCGGCTGGACGGGGCGCTGGCCGAGACCAGCGTGCTGGGTATCCACACAAACATTGAGCATCTTCGCAGCCTGCTGGCCGACGACGATGTGCACGCCGGGCGGCTGGACACCACGCTGATCGACCGGAAGATCGTGCACCAGCAGTTCCGGCGCCCCGACGACGCGGAACTGGCCGTGGCCGCCGTGGACTGGTTGCTCCGGGAACGGGAGATGCGGAGCCAAACCGGGGCAGCCGGACGGGCAGGGTCCGCCTGGCGGAGTGAGGGCTGGCGGTTGAGCGGACCGCGCCCGCGCACCGTCAGCTTCGATCTGGGCGGCGGCGAGCACCGCGAGGTGTCCGTGGCCTGGGCAGGGGATGCGGCAGCGGGCCCGCCCGGCGGTGCCGTTGTCAGCACAGGCGGCGGCAGCTACGCCGTCGTGCCGGACCGCGACGGGCGGGCCGTGGAAGTGGACGGGGTCCGCCGGCCGCTGCGTCGCGCCTTCGGCGAGGACGGCACCATCTGGCTGGGCGATGCAGGCTGGTCGGCCCGGCTGGCGGTCCGCAGCAGGGAGAGCCGGCTCGCGGATGCGTTGGCCGGGATCCAGCAGGCCGAGGGGCAGGTTTCGCCCGAAGTGCGCTCGCCGATGCCGGGAACGGTGACCTCCGTGGCGGTGGCCAACGGCGAGCAGGTCTCGGCCGGCCAGCCGCTGCTCACGGTGGAAGCGATGAAGATGGAGCACCAGCTGTGCGCCGGGATGGCCGGCGAAGTCAGCATCAACCTTAAACCCGGCGATCTGGTCAAGGCCGACCAGATTGTCGCCGTCGTACGGGCAGCAGATCCTGCCCCGGACACGAACAGAAAGGGGCATGACCATGCCTGACTTTTCCCTGAGCGAGGACCATCAGGACCTGGTGGAGACGGTCCGCGACTTTGCCCGCGAGGTGGTGGCCCCGGTCTCCGCCAAGCACGACGAGGAGCACAGCTTCCCGTACAAGGTGGTGGAACAGATGGGCGAGATGGGCCTGTTTGGGCTCCCGTTCCCGGAGGAGTACGGCGGAATGGGCGGCGACTACTTCGCGCTCGCCCTGGCGCTGGAACAACTTGGTGCGGTGGACCAGTCGGTGGCGATCACGCTGGAGGCAGGGGTCTCGCTCGGCGCGATGCCGATCTACCGCTTCGGCACCGAGGAACAGAAACAGCAGTGGCTGCCGATGCTGGCCAGCGGCGAGGCGCTCGCCGGCTTCGGGCTGACCGAACCCGAGGCAGGCTCGGACGCCGGCGGCACGAAGACGCGGGCCGAGCTGGCCGACGGGCACTGGGTGGTCAACGGGCACAAGGAGTTCATCACCAACTCCGGTACCGAGATCTCCAAGCTGGTCACCGTCACCGCCGTCACGGGCACCTCCGAGCGAGCAGACGGCTCGGTCAAGAAGGAAATCTCCACCATCCTGGTTCCCACCGACACCCCCGGTTTCACCGCCGAGAAGGCCTACAACAAGGTGGGCTGGAACGCCTCCGACACGCACCCGCTCACGCTGGACAACGTCCGCGTCCCGGAAGAGAACCTGCTGGGAGCGCGCGGCCGCGGCTATGCCAACTTCCTGCAGATCCTCGACGAGGGCCGGATCGCGATCGCGGCGCTCGCCACCGGGGCGGCGCAGGGCTGCGTGGATGAGGCGGTGCGCTACGCCAAGGAGCGCCAGGCCTTCGGCACCAACATCGGCGCCTTCCAGGCCATCCAGTTCAAGATCGCCCGGATGCAGGCCCGAGCGCACACCGCCCGGCTGGCCTACTACGATGCGGCCGCCCGGATGTTGGCCGGCAAGCACTTCAAAACGCAGTCCGCGATTGCCAAGATGGTGGCAGGCGAGGCCGCCATGGACAACGCCCGCGATGCCACCCAGATTTTCGGCGGCTTCGGCTTTATCAACGAGTTCCGGGTGGCGCGCCACTACCGCGATTCGAAGATCCTGGAGGTCGGGGAAGGGACCACCGAAGTGCAGCTCATGCTGATTGCCCGCGAGCTGGGCCTGTAACCGACCCCCGGTGATCGACCAAGGGCCGCCACCCACCCCCGGTGATCGACCAAGGGCCGCCACCCACCCCCGGTGATCGACCAAGGGCCGCCACCCACCCCCGGTGATCGACCAAGGGCCGCCAGGCCCGCGTGGAGATCCGGGGCCGTTTGCGCACCAGACCGAGGAGGACTCAGTGATCAACAAGGTAGTAGCAACCGCCGCGGAGGCGGTGGCGGACATCCCCGACGGCGCCTCGCTGGCCGTGGGCGGCTTCGGCCTGTGCGGCATTCCAGTGGCGCTCATCCAGGCGCTGCACGACGCGGGCACCACTGACCTGGAGACCATCAGCAACAACTGCGGCGTGGACGACTGGGGCCTCGGCGTGCTGCTGGCGGACGGCCGGATCCGGCGCACCATCAGCTCCTATGTGGGCGAAAACAAGGAATTCGCCCGGCAGTTCCTGGCCGGCGAGCTGGAAGTGGAGCTGACTCCGCAGGGCACGCTGGCGGAGAAGCTGCGGGCTGGCGGTGCCGGCATCCCCGCCTTCTACACCGCGGCCGGCGTCGGCACGCAGATCAGCGAGGGCGGCCTGCCGCGCAAGTACAACGCCGATGGGTCGGTGGCCATGGCCTCGGAACCGAAGGAAGTGCGCAGCTTCGGCGGTGCCGACTACGTGCTGGAGGAATCGCTGCGGCCGGATTTCGGGCTGGTGCACGCGGCCAAGGGCGACCGGCTGGGCAACCTGGTCTTCCACGTCACGGCGATGAACTTCAACCCGCTCTGCGCGATGGCTGGCAAGATCACCATCGCCGAGGTGGAGGAACTGGTGGAACCGGGCGAACTGGACCCCCAGCAGATCCACACACCCGGCATCTTCGTCCAGCGCGTGGTGCTGGCGCCGGACGTGGAGAAACGGATCGAAAAACGCACGGTGCAGCTGGCCGGCCGGGGCACCGGCTCAACCGGAAAGTAGAAGGAGCACGCCATGGCACTAACGCGCAACGAGCTGGCCGCCCGTGTGGCCCAGGAGTTGGAGAACGGGCAGTACGTCAACCTCGGCATCGGGATGCCCACACTGATCCCGAACTACATTCCCGACGGGGTGGAAGTCATCCTGCATTCGGAAAACGGCATCCTGGGCGTCGGACCCTATCCGACCGAAGACAAGCTCGATCCCGACCTGATCAATGCGGGCAAGGAAACCGTCACGCTCAACCGCGGGGCGGCCATCTTCGACTCGGCCGCATCCTTTGGCATGGTCCGCGGCGGGCACGTGGATGTGGCCGTGCTCGGTGCCATGCAGGTGGCGCAGAACGGGGATCTGGCCAACTGGATGATCCCGGGCAAGATGGTCAAGGGAATGGGCGGGGCCATGGACTTGGTCTTCGGTGCCAAGCAGCTGATCGTCATGATGGAGCACCTGGATAAGAGCGGGAACCCCAAGATCCTCACCGAATGCACGTTGCCGCTCACCGGCAGGGCCTGCGTGGACAAGATCATCACCGATCTTGCCGTCATCGACGTCACCGAGCAGGGCCTGGTGCTCCGCGAGACGGCCCCGGGCGTGGATGTCCAGGACGTGGTCGCCGCCACCGGCGCCGAACTCCGGATCGATCAGCTCCAGGCGGGTGCCCGGTGAACACCGACGCCGGGGCCGCGGCTACCCCCTCCGAGGCCGCCGGTGCCCAGAAGGTGATCATCCAGCGCGGGCTGTACTTTGAGGAGATCGAGGCCGACGTCATCTACGCCCACCGCCCGGGCCGGACCGTCACGGAGGCGGACAACGTGCTCTTCACCACCGCCACCATGAACAACCAGGCCCTGCATCTGGACGCGGCGTGGGCGGCCGAACAGCCGTTCGGGCAGCGGCTGATGAACTCCATGTTCACCCTCGCGACGGTGGTGGGGCAGTCGGTCGGCCAGCTGACCCAGTCCACCATCGTGGCGCAGCTGGGCCTCACGGACGTGACCTTCCCGCACCCGCTCTACCACGGGGACACGCTGTATACCGAGACGGTGGTCACCGACAAGCGGCTCTCCAGGTCCCGGCCCGGGACCGGCGTGGTCACCATGCACCACACCGGACGGAACCAGCACGGTGATGTGGTGGCCACCGTGACCCGCAGCTGCCTGATGTGGACGGAGGACGGCCACGCCGCCGCCATAGCGGGCTCGGAAACCAGCGACGCCGAGTTGTGGGACGGCCGGCCCGAAGGCGGGCACCGGTGACCGACTTCGACATGGGACCGGCCATCCTGTTCTGTCCGGCAGACCGGCCGGACCGCTACGGAAAGGCCGCCGAGCGTGCCGACGCGGTGATCCTTGACTTGGAGGACGCGGTGGCGCCGGCGGATCGTGCCGCGGCCCGGGAAGCCATCCTCGGCCACCCGCTGGATCCGGCCCGGACCATGGTCCGGATAAACTCAGTCGGCACCCCGGACCACGCCCTGGACCTGGCGGCCGTCGCACGGTCCGGCTACCGGACCATCATGCTGGCCAAGGCGGAGGACGCGTCGGCGGTGCGGGCGCTGGGGGAGTATTCGGTGGTGGCGCTTTGCGAGACGGCCCTTGGCGTGCTGCAGGCCGCTGAGCTGGCCGGCTGCCCGAATGTCACGGCGCTGATGTGGGGGGCCGAAGACCTGGTCGCCTCGCTGGGCGGCAGCTCCAGCCGGCTTGCGTCCGGGACCTACCGGGACGTCGCCCGGCAGGCGCGCTCGCAGGTGCTCCTGGCCGCGGGCGCCCGCCGCAAGGCGGCGATCGACTCGGTCTACATCGACATACCGGACCTGGACGGACTGGCGGCGGAAGCGGAGGATGCGGCCGCGTCGGGCTTTGCGGCCAAGGCCATCATCCACCCGAGCCAGGCCGACGTCGTCAGGGGTGCCTACCGTCCAGGCCAGGCGGAGGCTGACTATGCGGCCGCACTGCTAGCGGCCGCCGCCAACGAGCCGGGGGCCTTCCGGTTCCGCGGCAAGATGATCGACGGACCGTTGCTCAAGCACGCGGAGCTGACCCTGCGGCGGGCCAGGCAGATGAGTTCTTAGCCGCCGGTCAGCAGGTAGAACTTCTCCGGCCGGCCGGCCGCGCCGTACCGCGGCGTGATCCGGGCCTGGCCGCGCGACACCAGGTACTCCAGATAGCGCCGCGCGCTCACGCGTGCCAGCCCCAGCCGTCCGGCGACTTCGGAGGCCGACGACGCGGCGCCAGTGGCGTTCAGGTCGGCGATGACGGCCTCCAAGGTGGGCAGGGACAGGCCCTTGGGCAGCGCGACGGACACCCGGGAAGCCGGGATGGTGGCCAGCGGGGCCCCGGCGGGCGCCAGCAGCCGGTCGATGCCGTCCTGGTCCAGCATGACCGCCTGGCCGCTGCTGCTGATGTGCCGCCGGTGCTCCACATAGGCGTCCAGCCGGTCCATCAACACCCGGGCCGTGAACGGCTTGACCAGATAGTGGAGCACTCCGCCCGCCATGGCCGCCCGCACCGTGTCCAGTTCCCGTGCGGCGGTGATCGCAATGACGTCGACCGGTTCGCCCGGCAGGTTCCGGACTGCCCGCAGGACCTCGATGCCGCTCAGGTCCGGCAAATGAATGTCGAGCAGCACCAGCTCGGGGCGAAGGTCCGCAATCATGGCCAGCCCGTCGGTCCCGGTGTAGGCGGTGCCCACCGCGTCGAAGGCGCCGTGGGCCAGTAGGAAGCCGGTGTGCACGCCGGCGACTTCCTTGTCATCGTCGACGACGACGGTGCGGATCTGGCTCATGGGACCGGGATTCCTTGCTGGCTGGCCTTGGACGGGGTCGGCGAGAAGCTTACCGTGAACTCGGCGCCGCCGGAGGCTGACGGCGCAACCCGGGCCGTGCCGCCGCGCCGGGCAGCCACCCGGCTGACCAGCGCGAGGCCGAATCCGCGGCTGCCCGGCAGCGCAGCTTCCTTGCTCGAGACGCCCGGTTGGAAGATCCGCCCGCGCTCCTCCGGCGGGATGCCGGGACCGTCGTCGGCGACCGTGATGGTGCAACCGTCGGCGCCCTCCGCGATGGACACGGTGATGGTGCCCTGCGGCCCCACGGCCTCCATGGCGTTGTCCACCAGGTTGCCCAGTACCGTGACCGGATCCGTGGTGCCGTCCGGCGCCAGCTCGGAGGCCGGATCAATGAGCAGCTGGATGCCTTTTTCGTCGCAAATGGTTGTCTTGGCCATCAGCAGGCTGGCGGCATCCGGGTCGGTGATCCCCGGAGCCAGTTCGCCGGCCACCACCGAACCGCCGTGTCCGGAACGGGAGATGAAATCCACTGCCTGCTGCGTGCGGCCCAGTTCCAGCAGGCCGGAGATCACGTGCATCTTGTTGGAGAATTCGTGCGCCTGCGCGCGCAGCGCCTGGGTCACGTCCCGCGCGCCGTCAAGATCCTGCAGCAGCTGGTGCAGTTCGGTGCGGTCGCGCAGGATGATCACGCTGCCCACCCGGCGCGAGTCCACCGTGGCAGCGTTGGCCCGGGCCAGCAGCACGCGTTCGCCGGCGAGCACCGTTTCGTCGGCCCCGCCGTTGGCGGCCAGCATCGCCGCCAGCCCCGGTTCCAGGATCGTGGTGGCCGGGCGGCCCAGCGCGGTGTCGGAGACATCCAGCAGGCGTTTCGCCTCGTCGTTGAGCAGTGCGATGCGCCCGCGGTCGTCGACGGCCACCACGCCTTCGCCGATGCCGTGCAGCATGGCGTCGCGGGTTTCGAGCAGCGCGGCGATCTCTTCCGGCTCCAGCTGGTAGATCCGCCGCCAGACCAGGCGCGAGATGTAGATGGCGCCGGCCGAGCCGACCAGCGCGGCCGCGATGAGCCACGCCAGCAGGACCGGCAGGTCGTCGTTCAGGTCTTTGCGCAGCGTGGACTCCAACGTGCCCACCGAGGCCGTGCCGATCACTGTGGCACCCGACCGGTCATAGATCGGTACCTTCACCCGCCACGATTCGCCCAGCGTGCCGGTCTGCCTGCCAATGAACGTCTCGCCGGACAGCGGGATGGATGGATCGGTGGAAACCATCTGTCCGATCAGCGCGTGGTTCGGATGCGAGTAGCGGATGCCGCGGTGGTCGGTGACCACCACATACGTCACCCCGGTGGATTGGGCGATCAGCTCGGCGATCGGCTGGATGGTCTGGCTGGGGTTGGCGTCGTCGAAGGCCTCCACGATGGAGGGCAATTGCGCCACCGAGCGGGCCACGCCGACCATGCGCCCTTCGTAGGCATCGCGGATCTGTTGTTCCTGCATGGAGATGGCGACCGAACCCGCCACCAGCACGACGACGAGCAGGATGAACAGCTGCAGCACGAACAGTTGGGAGCGCAGGGACAGGGATCGGAACACCCCGCCATCTTCGCATGCTGTTAGCTGCGCCACAGGTGCGTGCGCCGATGACCACAATGACCAATACGGCCACAATGACCGCATTCTTCCGCCGGACCGGGCCGCTCCCTACGCTGGGGCGACGGCGTGGTGATGCCCATCACGCTGGTTGGAGGAGGAAGAACCTACATGAAGCTCGACCGTACGATGAGACGCCGTTCGGCCCTGGTGGCCGCCGCGGCAGCATCCGCCCTGATGCTGGCAGCCTGCGGCTCCACCGGCTCCAGCGGCTCCGGCAACGGCTCCGAAGAAGCCGGCATCGACAAGCTCAACATCATTGTCCCGGCGGATCCGGGCGGCGGCTGGGACCAGACCGGCCGTTCCATGCAGAAGGACCTGCAGGAGAACGACCTGGTTTCCAGCGCCTCGGTGGTCAACATCGGCGGGGCCGGCGGCACCAATGGCCTGGCCAAACTGGCCACGGAACAGGACCCGAACACCCTGATGGTGATGGGGTACGTGATGGTGGGCGCCGTGGAGACCAACAAGTCCGCCAACCGGATCGAAGACACCACACCGATCGCCCGGCTCACCGAAGAGCCGCTCGTCGTCGTGGTGCCGGCCGATTCGCCCTACCAGACCATCGATGACCTGATCGCCGACGTCAAGGCCAAGGGCAAGGGCGTTTCCATCACCGGCGGCTCCGCCGGCGGCGCCGACCACATCCTGGCCGGCATGATGCTCAAGGAAGCCGGCGTTGGTGCCGACAGCCTGAACTACATCCCGTACTCCGGCGGCGGCGAATCCCTGGCAGCGCTGCTGGGCAACAAGGTCTCCGCCGGCATTTCCGGTGTGGGCGAGTACGCCGAGCAGGTCAAGGCCGGCAAGCTGCGTGCCCTGGCCGTCTCCGGTCCGGAAGCCGCCCCGCAGCTGCCCGAGGTCAAGCCGTTGAAGGAGCAGGGCGTGGATCTGGTGCTGACCAACTGGCGCGGCGTCGTGGCTCCGGGATCCATCGACGATGCGCAGGCGGAAAAGCTCACAGCGCTGGTCACCGAGCTGCACGGCACCGACGCCTGGCAGAAGACCCTGACCACGAACAACTGGGCGGACGCCTTCCTGGCCGGCGAGGAGTTCAACAGCTTCCTGACCGAGGACATCGAGACGGTCACCGCAACGCTGACGGATATCGGTCTGCTGAAGTAACCATGGCTCCTTCCACTACTGGAGCGGTCCGGGGCGGCAGCGATGCCGCCCCGGTCAAGCCGCTCGGAGAAATCATCTTCGCGGCGGTGATCCTGAGCATTGGGATCGTCGGCTTCGTTGCCGGCGCCGGGATCCAGACGCCCGACTCGGCGAGCGACATCGGCCCGCGGGCGCTTCCCTACCTCGTCTCCGGCCTGCTGGTGATCGTCGGCGCCGGGTTGATCGTGCAGTTGCTGCGCGGCAAGACCGGCGAGGCCGATGAGGGCGAAGACATTGACCCAGACGTCCGGACCGACTGGCTGACCGTCGCGAAGATGGCGGGCACCGTCGTCGTCCATATTTTCCTGATCATTCCGCTGGGCTGGCCGGTTGCCGCGGCGGTGTTGTTCTTCGGCGCCGCGTGGGCTCTGGGGGCCAAGCCGTTGTGGCGGGCCGCCGTGGTGGGCGTTGTCATGGCGCTGGTGCTGCAGTTCGCCTTCGGCGGGCTGCTCGGCGTCTCGCTGCCGGCCGGTGTGCTCGAAGGGGTGCCGTTCCTGAATGGATAACTTCTACGCCCTCCTCGAGGGCTTCTCCGTGGCGATGCAGCCGATCTACCTGCTCTACGCCTTGGGCGGGGTGCTGGTCGGCACGGCAGTGGGCGTGCTGCCCGGCATCGGCCCGGCCATGACCGTTGCCCTGCTGATGCCGATCACGTACAGCCTGGAGCCGACGGCGGCAATCATCGTCTTCGCGGGCATCTACTACGGGGGCATGTACGGCGGGTCGACCACCTCGATCCTGCTCAATACGCCGGGCGAATCCGCCTCCATTGTCACCGCACTGGAGGGCAACCGGATGGCGAAAGCCGGCCGGGGCGCCGCGGCGCTGGCGACGGCGGCGATCGGTTCCTTCATCGCCGGAACCGTGGCCACCGTGCTGCTGAGTTTTGTGGCACCCTATGTGGCAGCGTTCGCCGTGCAGATCGGTCCGGTGGAGTATGTGGCCCTGATGGTGGTGGCGTTCCTGACCGTGGGTGCGCTGCTGGGCGCCTCGGTGCTGCGCGGTCTCGCGTCGCTGGGCCTGGGGCTGTTCCTGGCGTTCATGGGCGTGGACCTGATGACCGGGCAGCAGCGCTACACGTTCGGCAGCCCGTTCCTGGCGGACGGCGTCGACGTGGTGCTGGTCGCCGTCGGGCTCTTCGCCCTGGGTGAGGCGCTGTATGTGGCCTCGCGGCTGCGGCACGGGCCGGTCAAGGTGATCCCGGTGACCGGCGGCTGGACCTCGTGGATGAAGAAGGAGGACTGGAAGCGGTCCTGGAAGCCTTGGCTGCGCGGGACCTTCATCGGCTTCCCGATCGGTACCATGCCGGCCGGAGGCGCCGACGTTGCCACCTTCCTGTCCTACGCGGCGGAGAAGAAACTGGCCAAGGGCACACGCAAGAAGCAGTTCGGCCGCGGCGCGATCGAAGGCGTGGCCGGGCCGGAATCGGCCAACAACGCGGCCGCTGCCGGTGTGCTGGTGCCACTGCTGACGCTGGGCATTCCGACGACCGCCACGGCGGCGATGATGCTGGTGGCGTTCCAGCGCTACAACATCCAGCCCGGTCCGCTGCTGTTCGAGGTGGAAGGCGCCCTGGTCTGGGCGCTGATTGCCAGCCTGTACGTGGGCAACCTGATGCTGCTGGTGCTGAACCTGCCGCTGGTGGGCATGTGGGTGAAGATCCTGCAGATCCCGCGGCCGTACCTCTACGCCGGCATCCTGGTCTTCGCCGCCTTGGGCGCGTTCTCGGTGAACTTCACGCCGGTGGATGTGTTCGTGCTGCTGGTCATCGGCGTGCTGGGCTTCTTCATGCGCCGCTACGGCTATCCGATCGCCCCGCTGGTGGTGGGCATGATCCTCGGGCCGATCTTCGAGAGCCAACTGCGGCGTTCGCTGGCCATTTCGCAGGGCGATCCGCTGGCCTTGATATCCACGCCGATCGCGGCCGGAATCTACATCTCTTTGGTGGTCATCTTCGTGCTGTCCTTCTGGATGAAGAAGCGCCAACGTGTGATGGAATCGGCAGCGCTCGACGACGAGAGCCCGCGGGACAAGGAGGTCAGCGCATGAGCACGATCGTGGTGGGGTATGTCCCCAACGCCCTCGGCGACGCGGCCCTGGCGGCAGCCATCGACGAGGCCGGACGACGGGCAGCCAAGCTGCTGGTGGTTAACGCCACGCGGGCAGACCGTTTGGTGGATCCCGGCTACGCAGACGCCGCCGACGTTGCCCGCTTGGAAGCCGTGTTGGGTGGGGCAGGAGTCGGCTTCAGCATCCGGCACGGAATCTCGGACGGGCTGCCCGCCGAGGAAGTGCTGGACGCCGCCGAGGAGTCCGATGCTGAGCTGATCGTCATCGGGGTGCGCAACCGCACGCCGGTGGGAAAGCTGCTGCTCGGTTCGACCGCGCAGACGATCCTGCTCTCCGCCCCGTGCAACGTGCTGGCTGTCCGGCAGCCCTGACGTCGGGTTGGCGGGCCGGCCAGCCCTGACGCTGGCGCACCGCGTGCCCGGTGGCGCCCGCGCGACGGCGCACCGAACTTGAGTCGGCGCTGCAGGCGTTGACGGCTACCGGTTTCACCTCAGCACCATTCGCCGCCGGGGCAGGGTCCACCAACCCTGCCCCGGCGGTTTTCTACTGTCCCGGGCTCCGGATGGGGCTGGAAGCGTCCCTGGGGTCAGGAGTTCGCGTCGAGATGACCCGCTACGGAGGGTCATCTGGCCACGGGCACAGGGGATGGCTTCGAGAGCACCTGCTGTGCCCGGAGATCTCGACGCCAAGGGATGATTTCAGCGCTAGCGCCGGTCTCGCAGCGGCGGCGTGACCTGGCAGTCCGCAAGCGCTCGAGCAACCCGCGCCAGGGGCGCCACTGGACGAGCTCGCTCGAAGCCGCCGCGGGTGCTGGATAATTGACCGCATGGAGTTTCGCGATCCGCCCCAGGCCGCCCCGCAATCCGCCCCACGCAGGGTGGTGCTGCTGGGCTCCACCGGGTCGATCGGTACGCAGGGCATCGACGTGGTGGACGCCGCTCCGGAACGCTTCGAGGTCACGGCGCTCGCCGCCGGCGGAAACCTGGAACTAGCCGCCCGGCAGGCAGTCCACACCCGGGCGCAGGCCGTCGGCACCGCCGCCGGCACAGTGGATGACTTGGCGACGGCCATCAAGACGGCAGCGGCGGACGCCGGAGTATCCGGTTACTCGCCGGAGCTCTTTGCCGGCCCCGACGCCGCGGCGAGGATCGCCGCCTGGCCGGACGCCGACGTCGTGCTTAATGGCATTACCGGGTCTATTGGCCTGGCGCCGACGCTGGCGGCGCTCGGAGCCGGGCACGTGCTGGCCCTGGCGAACAAGGAGTCGCTGATTGCGGGCGGCCAGCTGGTCAAGGAGGCCGCCCGGCCGGGGCAGATTGTGCCGGTGGATTCGGAGCATTCGGCGCTGGCCCAGGCGCTGCGCTCGGGCACAGCCGGGGAGGTGGACCGGCTGATCGTGACCGCTTCCGGCGGCCCGTTCCGCGGCTTCAGCAAGGAGCAACTGCGCGGCGTCACCCCGGCGCAGGCGCTGGCCCATCCCACCTGGGACATGGGCCGGATGGTCACCACCAACTCGGCGACCATGGTCAACAAGGCGCTGGAGGTCATCGAGGCGCACCTGCTCTTCGACGTCCCGCTGGACCGGATTGACGTGGTGGTGCACCCGCAGTCGGTTGTGCATTCGATGGTGCAGTTCACCGACGGATCCACCATTGCACAGGCCTCGCCGCCGGACATGAGGCTGCCGATTGCGCTCGGCATGGGCTGGCCGGAGCGGGTGCCGGGAGCGGCGCAGCCCTGCGACTGGAGCCGGGCCACCAGCTGGACCTTCGAACCGCTGGACGAAGAAGTGTTCGGGGCCGTGCGGCTGGCCAAGCAGGCGGCTGCCGGCGGCGGCACCTTCATGGCCGTCTACAACGCCGCCAATGAAGAGGCCGTGGATGCCTTCCACGAGGGCCGGATCCGCTTCGACCAGATCGTGCAGACGGTTGCGGCCGTGGTGGAAGAGCATGCGCCGTCCGGCGAACCGACCGTGGCCACGGTACTGGCCGCAGAAGATTGGGCACGCTCGCGGGCCCACGAACGTTTGGCTAAGTTGTGACCATTCTGCTTTTCCTTCTCGGCGTGCTCTTCGTGGCCGTCGGCATTGCCGTATCCATCGCCCTGCACGAGGTGGGCCACCTGCTGCCCGCCAAGCTGTTCAAGGTGCGGGTGACCCAATACATGGTGGGCTTCGGCAAAACCCTTTTTTCCCGACGGCGGGGCGAGACCGAGTACGGCGTCAAGGCCGTCCCGCTGGGCGGCTACGTCTCGATGATCGGCATGTACCCGCCGGCCAAGGACGGCCACGACGGCGACGGCGTCAGGCGGTCCAGCACCGGGATGTTCCAGCAACTGGCCAACGACGCCCGGCAGGCGGAAGCGGAGCGGCTGCAGCCGGGCGACGAGACCCGGATGTTCTACAAGCTGCCGGTCCATAAACGCGTCATCATCATGTTGGGCGGTCCGTTCGTCAATCTGATCATCGGCACGGTGCTGATCGGCATTGTGTTGGTGGGCTTCGGCACCGCGCAGGCCACCACCACCATTTCCCAGGTCAACAAGTGCGTGGTCCCGGCTGCGCAGGCCGCCGAGACCGGGCAGACCGACTGCCTGCCCAGCGACCCGGAAGCCCCGGCCACCGCGGCCGGCATCCGGCCCGGCGATACCGTCACCTCTTTTGACGGGAAACCGGTCACCGACTGGTCCGAGCTGACCGCCTGGATCCGGGAGGCCGCGGGGGAGAAGACGCCGATCACGCTGCTGCGCGACGGCAAGGAAATCAGGACGAACATCACCCCGATCCTCACCGAGCGGCCGGTGTATGACGAGGCCGGACAGCCGGTGCTGGACGCCCGGGGCGAGCCGATGACGGAACAGGCCGGCTTCGTCGGCATGGGCGCCGCCACGGCCTTGGTGCCGCGGCCGGCCACCGAGGTACTCCCGGCAGTGAGGGAGAACCTGCAGGCGATCACCGGCGTTGTGCTGCATCTCCCGCAGCGGCTCGCCGACGTGGCCGAAGCCGCCTTCAGCGATTCTCCGCGCGACCCGAATGGGCCGATGAGCGTGGTGGGCGTGGGCAGGATTGCCGGCGAGATCAGCTCGATGGAGGAAATCCCCTTCGAGGCGCGGGCCGCCACCCTGATTGGACTGGTCGGCTCGGTCAACCTGGCCCTGTTCGTGTTCAACCTGATCCCGCTGCTGCCGCTGGATGGCGGGCACGTGGCCGGCGCGCTGTGGGAAGCGGTGCGCCGCGGCGTGGCCAAACTGTTCCGCCGCCCGGATCCGGGACCGGTGGACATTGCCAAGCTGCTGCCGCTGACCTACGTGGTGGCGGTGGTGCTGATGGGCATGGGTGCGCTGCTCATCTACGCGGACATCGTCAAACCGGTCAACATTTTCGGTTGACGATCGCACGGCAGCCGGTGGGGTGAACGCGGCCCGCTGAATGCTGGGCTGCCGGACGCTGCCGCGCCGGATGAGGCCGCGCCGGACGCTGCTGCCGGATGCTGCTTTTCCGAACGACGACGGCGATTGCGTCGCCCGCCGCGTGGCACGCCGTCATGGGACTGGGGTGGCCGCCCGGCCGTGGTTAGACTGGCCCGAACCGGCGAAGGGAGCCACACGCCGTGAGCGCAGCACCGCGGACAGTCCGTACCGAACCTGGCCTCCGGGCCGCCATCCGGCCGGCCAAGCCGCGCGGCCGAAGATGGGCCGTAACCGGCGTCGCCGGAGCGCTGGCAGCGGCCCTGGCCTTGGCCGGCTGCACCGTACCGGGCGAGGCACAGGGCACCGGTTCGCCGGCCGCGTCGAGCGCTGATTCCCCGGGCCGCATACAGCTGAACAACGGAGCAGCCGACCCACAGGTCATCGCCGGCTCCGATGCGGAAGCCTCATTGGCCGCCAGCCAAGCGTTGTTCGCTTCCAGCCCGGTGGCGTTCGTGGCCGTGGCGGACGATGCCAAGGCACTGGCGGCAGCAGAAGCGGAGTCGGTGCCGCTGGGCGTGCCCTTGCTGCTGGCCGGTGACGGCCTGGAAAGTGAGCTGGCGCGGCTCGGCGTGCAACAGGTCAAGGTTTTCGGGCAACCGCCGGCGGAGCCGGCCGCCAGCCCCAGCGGCGCGCCGGACGATGATTCCTCAGCCTCCGCCTCCTCCGGCGCTTCTGCCGCCGACTCCGCCGCTGGCGCAACCGCCGCGTCCGGTACCGGTTCGGACGGCGGCATCTCGGAGTGGGCCGCGCTGCTGCCGGGCGTTGAGGTCCTGCCGCCGAACGGAGAACTTGATCTGCCCGACGGCGCCGCGGAGCCCGCGGACGCCTCGGTCTTGATCGACCAGGACGGCGAGCAGGACTATCCCGCAACGCTGGCGGTGGCAGAGGCGGCCGGGGCGCGGATCTTCGAGGACCCGAAGGCGGATCCGCGGCAGAGCAGCGCGACCATCGATTTCCTCCGCGGCGAGCCGGAGCGCCGGGTGCTCGGCATCGGCAAAGCGTTCGGCAGCAATGGCACGTTTGGCAGCCGGGTACGGGCGGCGCTTGAGATCCCGGAACTGCCCGGCGGGGGCCAGCTGGCCTTCCCCTCGCGGCGGATGGTGGCGCTGTACGGGCATCCCGCGGGACCCGCGCTCGGCGCCCTCGGCGAACAGGGCATCAAGGACTCCGTCCGGCGCGCCAAAAAACTGGCCAAGCGCTACCAGCCGCACAGCAAAGAGCCGGTGGTTCCGGCGTTCGAGATCATCGCGACGATCGCCTCTTCCTCGGCCGGCAAGGACGGCGACTATTCGGCGGAGACGGACGTGGACGAGCTTCGCCCCTGGGTCGATGCCGCCGGCAAGGCAGGGGTGTACGTGGTGCTGGACCTGCAGCCCGGACGGTCAGACTTCCTGGCCCAGGCCAAGTTGTATGCAGACCTGCTGAAAGAACCGCATGTGGGACTGGCGCTGGATCCGGAATGGCGGCTGGGCAAGGGGGAGCGGCACATGGAGCAGATCGGCTCGGTCAGCGCCGCCGAGATCAACAAGGTCAGCGACTGGTTGGCCAATTTGACCCGGAAAAACTCGCTGCCGCAGAAGGTGCTGATCCTGCACCAGTTCCAGTACCGGATGATCTCGGACCGGCACAAGCTGGAGACCGGACACCCGGAACTGGCCATGGTGCTGCACGCCGACGGCCACGGCAACCCCGGGCAGAAGATGGAAACCTGGCGGGCACTCCGCGAAGACCTGCCGAAGAATATCCGGATGGGCTGGAAGAACTTTTACGACGAGGACACACCGACGTTCAGCCCCGAGCGCACCTACACCGAGGTGGAGCCGGCGCCCTGGTTTGTTTCCTACCAGTAACGTCCGCCATCCGGCGCCGGGTAAGGTGAGGGCCATGAGTGTTTTTGCCGTTGAATACGTGTATGCCCCCGATTCGGAGGCCGGCCGGGACGAACACCGTCCGGCGCACCGCGCCTGGCTGGGAAGCTTCGTGGAGCAGGGCCGCCTGCTGGCCTCGGGGCCCTATTCCGACGGCACCGGCGCGCTGCTGATCTTCACCGCCGAGAACGAAAACAGCCTGCTGGATGAACTGAAGCAGGACCCGTTCAACCTCAACAACCTTGTCTCCGGACTGAAAACCACCGAATGGGCGCCCGTCACCGGCGCATTCGCCGACTACGCATAATCCACACCACTCCCGCTGCATGTGCCATGGCCGTGCCGGGAGGGGGATAATGAAATCTGTTCAGCAACTGCCGACCGGCACATGGAGGACGTCTTGACCTCGGTCAATCTTGGAATGCCAACTTCACCACCGCCTGTCCTGGCGCCCCGCCGGAAAACTCGGCAGATCAAGGTCGGTTCTGTCGGGGTCGGCTCGGAATCGCCGATCAGCGTGCAGTCGATGACCACCACGCCGACCACTGACATCAATGCCACCCTGCAGCAGATCGCCGAACTGACGGCGTCGGGCTGCGACATTGTCCGGGTGGCGTGCCCCAGCGCCGATGACGCCGAAGCGCTGCCGATCATCGCGAAGAAGTCCCAGATACCGGTGATCGCGGACATCCACTTCCAGCCCAAGTACGTGTTCGCAGCCATTGACGCCGGGTGCGCGGCGGTCCGGGTGAACCCGGGCAACATCCGCAAGTTCGATGACCAGGTTAAGGAAATCGCCGCCGCCGCCAAGGCCGCCGGCACCTCGATCCGGATTGGCGTCAACGCCGGCTCACTCGATCCGCGGCTGATGGAAAAGTACGGCAAGGCCACCCCGGAGGCCCTGGTGGAATCCGCGGTCTGGGAAGCCTCGCTGTTCGAGGAACACGATTTCCACGATTTCAAGATCTCGGTCAAGCACAACGACCCAGTGGTCATGGTCCGCGCCTACGAACTGTTGGCCGAACGCGGCGACTGGCCGCTGCACCTGGGCGTCACCGAGGCCGGCCCTGCGTTCCAGGGAACCATCAAGTCCGCCACCGCCTTCGGCGCGCTGCTCTCGCAGGGCATCGGCGACACCATCCGCGTGTCGCTGTCCGCCCCGCCGGTCGAGGAGATCAAGGTGGGCCTGCAGATCCTGCAGTCGCTGAACCTGCGCGAGCGCAAACTCGAAATTGTGTCCTGCCCGTCCTGCGGCCGCGCCCAGGTGGACGTGTACAAGCTGGCCGACGAAGTCACTGCCGGCCTCGAGGGCATGGAAGTGCCGCTGCGGGTTGCCGTGATGGGCTGTGTGGTCAACGGACCGGGCGAGGCCCGCGAAGCGGATCTGGGCGTAGCTTCCGGCAACGGCAAGGGCCAGATCTTTGTGAAGGGCCAGGTCATCAAGACTGTTCCGGAAGACCAAATTGTTGAGACCCTCATTGAAGAAGCAATGAGGATTGCCGAGGAGATGGGTGACTCCGATGGCGAAAATGCTGTCAAGGGTAGCCCCGTGGTTAACGTCAGCTAGCCGAGAGGCAGCGGGTGCGGCGGATGCCGTGCCCGCAGATCCGTATGCCGGAATCCGGCCGCTGCAACATGCGGACACCGAGCTGCTCTGGGGGCTGGTGCGCGCTGACCCGGTAGCCAACGTCTTTCTGGCTGCCCACCTGGAGTCCGCCGGAACCGCCGGCCCTACCCCGTCCGGCGCCCAGATTTTGGGGATGTACGACGGCGGTGCCCTCACTGGAGCCTGCTGGGCCGGGGTCAACGCGGTACCGGTCGGGCTGGACGCCGAACAAGGCGCGCGGCTGGGCGCCCATCTGGCAGCCGGCAACCGCCGTATGTCCTCGATTTTCGGCCCGGCGGAAGGCGTGCTGGGCATCTGGTCGTCGTTTCGGCACGCGCATCCGCGGGCCTTCGACGTGCGGCCCAACCAACCGCTGCTGGAGCTGCGGGGCACTCCGGCCGTGGCCGCCGACCCGGACGTGCGGTATTCCACCGAAGACGATTTTGACGTGCTGGTGCCCGCCTGCGTGGCGATGTTCGAGGAAGAAGTCGGATACTCGCCGCTGACCGGCGGCGGCCAGCATTACCGGCAGCGCGTGGCCACGCTGATCCGGAAGGGCCACTCGCTCATCCGGCGGGACGGCCACGGGCAGGTGGTCTTCAAAGCGGAGCTCGGCAACGTCAGCGCCGACGCCGTGCAGATTCAAGGTGTGTGGGTGAACCCGGCCTACCGCGGCCAGGGCCTGGCCGCCGGATGCATGGCCGCCGTCGTCGAACTGTCGCGGAAATACGCCCCGGTCGCCAGCCTGTACGTCAACGACTACAACCACCGCGCGGTGGCCGCCTACGCATCGGTCGGATTCCGGCAGGTCGGCACGTTCGCCACCGTGTTGTTCTAGGCCCGTTCCTGCCGACCTACCGGGTCAAGAGGCCGCCTGAAGACGCTGTGCCGCCGCCGGCTGTCGCAAGCACGCGCGCGGAACCGATAGATTAGAAGGCAGTTGTTTTCGCGGGCCGGTGCTGGCCCAAGCCTTGAGAAACGGATTCTTGCAGTGGTTCTTCGCCTGTCCAGCTTGTTCCTGCGCACCCTGCGCGATGACCCGGTCGACGCCGAGGTGGCCAGCCACAAGCTGCTGGTGCGCGCCGGTTACATCCGCCGTGCTGCCCCCGGCATCTACTCCTGGCTGCCGCTGGGACTGAAGGTGCTGGCCAAGGTGGAGGCGGTCGTCCGCGAGGAAATGAACGCCATCGGCGCCCAGGAGGTGCACTTCCCGGCGCTGCTGCCGCGCGAACCGTACGAAGCAACCAACCGCTGGACCGAATACGGTGAGGGACTGTTCCGCCTGCAGGACCGCAAGGGCGCCGACTACCTGCTGGCCCCCACGCACGAGGAAATGTTCACCTTGTTGGTCAAGGACTTGTACTCCTCGTACAAGGACCTGCCCGTCACCCTGTACCAAATCCAGAACAAGTACCGCGACGAGGCCCGCCCGCGCGCCGGCCTGCTGCGCGGCCGCGAGTTCATCATGAAGGACTCCTATTCGTTCGATATCGACGACGAGGGCCTGGACATCAGCTACGACGCGCACCGCCGCGCCTACCTGAGGATCTTTGACCGGCTGGGCCTGGAAGTCGTGACCGTCAAGGCCACGTCAGGCGCCATGGGAGGGTCAAAGAGCGAGGAGTTCCTGCATCCCACCGTGGTGGGCGAGGACACCTTCGTCCGTTCCCCGGGCGGCTATGCAGCGAACGTGGAGGCCGTCGCCACCGTGGCGCCGGAGCCGATCGATTACGCCGACGCGCCGGCCGCCGAGGTCATGGACACTCCGGAAACGCCGACCATCGAGACACTGGTGGCTTCGGCCAACCAGCTGGCTCCGCGCGCGGAGGGGGACTGGACTGCCGCGGACACGTTGAAAAACGTGGTACTTGCGGTCAAACTGCCCACCGGCGAGCGGACCATCGTGGTCATCGGAGTTCCCGGCGACCGCGCCGTCGATCTCAAGCGCGTCGAGGCGAACATCGGCGCCTTCCTGCCGATGGGCGGCGAAGTCGAGGTCGAGCCTGCCTCTGAGGACGATCTGAAGCAGCACCCCGGCTTGGTCAAGGGCTACATCGGTCCGGGCAACAGCCTGGACGCTGCGGTGCTGGGAACCGAGTCCGTCACCGGGCTGCTGTACCTGGTGGATCCCCGGGTGGTCTCGGGGTCACGCTGGATCACCGGCGCGAATGAAGACGGCAAGCACGTGTTCGGGCTGGTCGCCGGCCGCGACTTCGGCTGGGACGGCATCATCGAGTCCGTCGAGGTGCGTGAAGGAGATCCGGCCCCGGACGGTTCCGGTCCGCTGGAGGCGGCGCGCGGTATCGAAATGGGCCACATCTTCCAGCTCGGCCGCAAGTACGCCGAGGCGCTGGGGCTGCAGGTGCTGGATCGCAACGGCAAGCTGGCCACGGTCACGATGGGTTCCTACGGCGTCGGTGTCACCCGCGCAGTGGCGGCCCTGGCCGAGGCTAACCACGACGACAAGGGCCTGGTCTGGCCCCGCAACGTGGCCCCGGCGCATGTGCATATCGTGGCCACCGGTAAGGGCGAGGACATCTTCGAGGCAGCCAACAAACTGGCCGAAGAGCTCTCGGACGCCGGCGTCGAGGTCATCTACGACGACCGGCCCAAGGTGTCCCCGGGCGTGAAGTTCTCCGACGCCGAACTGATCGGAGTGCCCACCATCGTGGTGGTCGGCCGGGGCCTGGCCGACGGCGTCGTCGAAGTGAAGGACCGGGCCACCGGCCAGGCCGAAAACGTTCCGGTGGGCATGGCGGCAACTCATTTGGCCGCCCTCGCCGGGAAGTGACTTCCGGACTCGAAGAACTGCAGCTGGCCACCCTCGCCCTCGTGGTGGTGGGTGGCTTTGCTGCGGGCTGGGTGGACGCCGTGGTGGGAGGCGGCGGCCTGATCCAGCTGCCGGTCCTGCTGCTGGTCCCCGGAATCAGCCCCGTCCAGGCGCTGGCCACCAACAAAATGGGGTCCATCTTCGGCACCACCACCAGCGCGGTGACTTATTACCGCAGGGCGCATCCCGACCTGAAAACCGCCCTTCCGATGGCCGGCGTAGCGCTGGTGGGCAGTTTCGGCGGCGCCATCGTGGCCACCGTCCTACCGGCCGAGGTCTTCAAGCCGATCATCGTGCTGGCGCTGATTGCGGTGGCAGTCTTCACTGCGCTGCGACCGACGGCCGGGACCTTGACGCAGCTGCGGTACAAGGGCGTCCGGCACCTGGGTGCTGCCG
This sequence comes from Arthrobacter sp. NPDC055138, assembly GCF_053607305.1. Taxonomy (NCBI): domain Bacteria; kingdom Bacillati; phylum Actinomycetota; class Actinomycetes; order Micrococcales; family Micrococcaceae; genus Arthrobacter; species Arthrobacter sp. NPDC055138. The sequence goes on along the minus strand of NZ_JBSGTH010000006.1, from coordinate 82,288 downwards.
CGGGAATCGGCCTGGTCATCGGGTTCTACGACGGACTGATCGGGCCCGGCACCGGCTCCTTCCTGATCATCGCGATGGTGGCGGTGCTCGGCTACAACTTCCTGGCCTCCAGCGCCAAGGCCAAGATCGTCAACATGGCGACCAACCTCGGCGCCCTGGCGTTTTTCCTGCCCAGCGGCGCACTGCTGTGGGGACTCGGACTGGTGCTGGGCTTGGTCAACATGGCCGGCGGCTATGTTGGCGCCCGGATGGCCGTCACCCAGGGCAGCAAGTTCATCCGGGTGGTCTTCTTGTTCGTCGTCGCCGCATTGATCCTCAAGCTTGGCTACGACGTGCTGCAGGAGAACGTGCTCGGCCGGTAAGCGGCGGCGGCCGGCTCAGGCCGGTGCCGGCAAGGCGTGCGCGGCCGGAAGATCCGGTAAGGTGCTGCCGGCCAGCGTGGAGGCGACCCAGAGTGACCGCACGGCGTCACCGGTCGCACCCTGCTGCAGGTAGTCCAGGGCATTATCCACTTCGCGCGCCACGGCCCATTCGCGGGCGGTGTCCGGTTCCAGTCCGGCCGCCTCAGCCAGCTCCACGCACCGGCGTCGAAGATGGCGTCCGGCGTCGACTGCCGGTAAATCGGCGATCCGGTTCCAGAGCATCGGCGCGACGGCGAACTCGGGTTCGCCGATCAGTGGCTTGGGATCAATGGCGGCAAAACCTGCCGGGGAGTCGAGGCGGGCCAGGATGTTCCCATAATGCAGGTCGCTGTGCAGGAGCACATCGCGGTCCTCGCGCCGGCCAACGCTGCCACGGATTTGGCAAACTTGCAGGGCACACTCCATCAGCCAGGTCGGGAACGGCTTGCCCAGCTCCAGCCAGCGGGCCGGGAGCGTGTCCGTCCATTCTTCCGCCAGGGCCGACACCATCTCGAAACCGCCTGCCGGGCTGGTCGCTGGAGGCAACTGCAGCTGACGGACCAGTCCGCCCCAGATGCCGGAGGTGTCGTCCAGCGCGATGGTGGAGAGCGGTCGGCCGGCATCGAGTCGTTCCAACAACAGCACGAAGGCGCCGCGTTCGGCCAGCAGCCGGACCGCCCCGCGGCCGTCCCAGAGCCTGAGTGCCCGGGCTTCGCCGTCGGCCTCTGGATGCGGAAAAGTCAGCTTCAGGACAGCGGAAGAACCATCGGGCGCCAGCACGGGAAAGACCGCCGCAGTCTGGCCGAACCACGGGCCGCCGGGCGCCGCCCGCAGGTTCCAGTCCAGCATGGCCCCGGCATGGAGGTCGTTGAAACCCCGCAGCCACGCCCGGCCAGCGGCGGAACCAGCCGCGCTGCGGCGCAGTCCAGGGGGTAATTCCACGTCGGCGTTCACGGGGCGGCGGAAGGGGCAGCCAGCAACTCGTCGTCCAAGCCCGGAGCCGGCGGCACCTCGCCGGTTGATTCCGCCAGGTCCGTGGTGGCCTCGGCGAGTCCGGCGACCGCGTGTTCCCGGACCGCCCCGTCGCTGAGCGAGACCAGATCGGCCAGTGGGGCGAGGGCGGCGTCCTCCGCATCTCGAAGTGCCGGAAGCGGGTCGCTGGCGAACTCGCTGCCCAGGGCGTAGACCGGTTCGGGCAACGGCAGGTCAAGGCACTCCGCCGCCGCCAGCGATCGCCAGTGTTCCGCCGACCCGGTATGGGCCGCCAGCCGGGCGGCGGCAGCCGTACGCTCCGCTCCGTCGAGGCGGGGCAACGCCGTTTCGTAGGCGTAGACCAGGCGTTCCTGGCTGAGTACGACGGCGGCGATGGCCTCCGCCGACGTCGGCGGAGGCCATCGCGTTTCCTTCCCGCTAGCGTCATCTTCCGGGGCCGCCGCGGGACAACCGGCCGGCTCCAGCGGTATTTCCGGATCCTCCCACGGTTGGGCCACGTCGGTTCCGCCGGGCATCGTCTGCGCCTGGGCGTAGAGGGCGGAACCGATCGACGCGAGCAGCCGGGCGAGTCCAGGATCTGCCTCCCGGGCGTCGGCCAGCAGACCCCCGGCCAGTTCGGCCAAGTCTTCGGCTCCGGGCTGCTGCGTCGCCGACGGTGCGCCGGAGTCTGCGGCTGCGGCAGTAGGATCCCCGACGCCCCCGGCTGCCGGGGAACCCGAGGGCCAGGACGTGGTCAGCGTCAGCAGGTCGGCTTGGCTCTGGAGCAGGGCAGCGGTGGGGGAGTCGTCGCCGTCGTGCTCCGCAAAGGCGGCCGCCAGGCCCTCAAGTCCGGCCAGCGCGTCCAAGCGCGCCTGCTCCGTGGTGCTCGGCGGCGGCGTGGAAGCGGTGATGCTCGCCACCACGGTGCCGGTGCTGAGCACGATCGCCGCGGTGAGCACCAGCAGCGGCACCCGCCACCATCCCCGGGATGGCGTGGTTGCTCCGCCGTCCCGGCGCCTTGAAGTAGATCCCACAACTGACGATGATGTCACGGGTTTGGTGTCCGCTGCACGGCCGGGGGCGGCCGCTGGTGCATGGGAGGGCACCAGTCGCGGTAAAGTCGCTAGTCTAGAAGTCAGACTCACCAGAACAGGGAGACAGCATGGCCCAGCGGCGCAATCACGGCGGCGTGCCCACTACCGGAGGGAAATCCGGTGCCGACACGTTCGCAGAGGCCGCACGCCTGAAAGAGCTGCTGGAACAGGCCGTGGCATCCCACGGATTGTTCCTCGAGGACGTGGAGATCCGGGTTGCCGGAGCTCTCCGGACCATTCACGTCATCGTTGACCTGCCTGAGGATCAGACCGGCGGCGTCGGGCTGGACGCTATCGCGGAAGTTTCGCAGACTCTCTCCAAGACCCTGGACGAGGACCCGCAGGATGACGGCCGGCCCTACAGCCTGGAGGTCTCATCGCCGGGCCTCAGCCGGCCGCTGACCCAGCCACGCCATTGGCGCCGTAACGTGGGCCGGCTGGTCAAGGTCAAGCTGGTGTCCGGTGACGACCTGACGGGCCGCCTGCTGGAGGTTGGCGGCGACGGTGTGACCCTGCGGCCGGAAGAAGCGCCGAAAAAGGGCATGAAGCCCCGCCCCGGCGAACCGGTCCAGGTGGAGTTTGCGAACATCCGCTCCGGCAAGGTGGAAGTGGAGTTTGCACGGTTGGACGAAGAAGTGGCGGCCGAGGCCAACGGCGAGCCGGCGAACGAGGAGGAGGCCTGAGATGGATATCGATATGAGCGCCCTGCGGCTGCTTGAGCGCGAACGCGAAATTCCGCTGGACCTGCTGATCCCCACGATCGAACAGGCACTGCTGGTGGCGTACCACAAGTCCCCGGGCTCGATCGAGCGGGCCCGAGCCGAGCTGGACCGGAAGAGCGGGCACGTCACCATTTGGGCGGCAGAGGTGGACGACGACGGCACCGTGGTCGGCGAGTTCGACGACACGCCCAGCGGGTTCGGCCGGATCGCCGCGAGCACAGCGCGCCAGATCATCCTGCAGCGCCTGCGCGACGCCGAGGACGACAACGTGCTGGGCGTTTTCCGCGGCAAGGAGGGCGAGCTGGTCTCCGGTTTGATCCAGCAGGGCCACAACCCGCATATGGTCCAGGTGGATCTGGGCACAGTGGAAGCATTGCTGCCGCCGCCCGAGCAGGTGCCGGGGGAGAGCTACCTGCACGGCACCCGGCTGCGGGCCTACGTGGTGGATGTGCACCGCGGCATGAAGGGCCCGTCGATCACGCTCTCCCGCTCGCACCCCGGGTTGGTGCGCAAGCTCTTCGAACTTGAAGTTCCCGAGATCGCTGACAAGAGCGTGGAGATCGTTGCTCTCGCCCGCGAGGCCGGACACCGGACCAAGATCGCCGTCAAGGCCAATGTGCCCGGGCTGAATGCCAAGGGTGCCTGCATCGGCGAAATGGGTTCCCGCGTGCGCGCCGTGATGACCGAGCTGCACGACGAAAAAATCGACATTGTCGACTTCAGCGAGGATCCCGCGACGTTCATCGCCAGCGCGCTGTCGCCGTCGCGTGTCAGCTCCGTGACCATCACGGATGCCGAGAGCCGATCGGCCCGCGTAGTGGTGCCGGATTACCAGCTCTCGCTGGCGATCGGCAAGGAAGGGCAGAACGCCCGGCTTGCCGCTAAACTGACTGGCTGGCGGATCGACATCGTGTCGGACGCTGCCACCGCTGAACAGCGGCGGTAGAGGCCAAGACAAACCAGGCCACGCGCCTGAAACACGCCCGGTTCGTTGGCCGGGCACTGGAAGCGGTAGAATATCCATGGCCGGGTTTCCCGACAGTCATAAACCCATGCAGGCGCGTGCCCACGAGGCCGCCGCGCCGCCGAAGCGGACCTGCATAGGCTGCCGGCGCCGGGAAGACCAGGCCGTTCTGTTGCGGTTGGCAGTCGAGGAAATCGGTGGCGTTGCCACCGTTGTCCTCGATCCTGTCCGCCGCAGGCCCGGACGCGGTGCCTGGATGCACCGCGAACCGGAATGTGTGGAGCTGGCAGTCAAGCGGCGTGCCTTCGGCAGGGCCTTCCGGGCCAATGTCGACAGCAGTGCCGTTGTAGATCAGCTCCGTGCTCACGACGAGGCCGCCACCACGGCCGGCCCTCGTCACCCCAACCGTCCAACCTGAAAGCGGGTCAGAAAACTGATGGAAACCCGATGAGTGCCAAGTGATGAGTACTTCATTGTGCTCCGCCCGCGGTATTTCAGCCGATTCTGCTGAAAGCCGCAGCAAGAATTAGACGGTTCGTGCCCGGCAGCCCTGCCTCGTGCGGACCGAGACAGGAGAAATGTGGCCAAGGTCCGCGTACACGAGCTGGCAAAAGAGCTCGGTATTACCTCGAAAGACGCAGTATCCAAACTGCAGGAACTGGGCGAATTCGTCCGTTCCGCCTCATCCACCATTGAGGCACCCGTCGTGAAGAAGCTTCGCGACGCCTTCCCCGCTGCCGCTCCGAAGAGCGAGCCGGCAGCCGCCCCCAAGGCAGCACCCAAGCCCGGCGCTAAGCCGGCTGCGAAGGCAGCACCGGAAGCCCCGGCGGCAGCGCCGACTCCGGCTGCTCCTGCGGCGTCGGCTCCGGCGGCACCCGCCCCGGCTCCGGCAGCTGAAGCAGCCAAGCCGGCACCGGCAGCTCCTGCTCCCGCAGCGGCTGAAGCTTCGGCGCCCGCCGAAGCTCCGGCAGCCAAGCCCGCGTCTGCGGCTCCGCGTCCCGGCGGCCCCGCACCTGCCCGTCCCGGTGCCCCGCGCCCAGGCGGTCCGCGTCCGGGCAACAACCCGTTTGCCACGTCGCAGGGCATGCCCCGCGGCGGCCGTGGCGGCGACCGCGATGCCGAGCGCGCACCGCGCCCGGGCAACAACCCGTTTGCAACCTCGCAGGGCATGCCGCGTCCGGGTGGGCCGCGTCCTGCTGCCGGCCAAGGCGGTCCGCGTCCGGCTGCACCCCGTCCCGGCGGTGCCGCACCTCGTCCGGGCGCACCGCGTCCGGGTGCACCCCGTCCGGGTGCTCCGCGTCCCGGTGGTGGACCCGGTGGTGCCCGTCCGACTCCCGGCATGATGCCTAACCGCACCGAGCGCCCGGCCCCGGCCGGCCGCGGTGGTGCTCCCGGCCGTCCGGGTGCCGGTGGGGCCCCGGGCCGTCCCGGTGCCGGTGGAGCGCCGGCCGGCGGCGGCTTCGGCAAGGGAGGCCGCGGTCGCGGCGGTACCCAGGGTGCCTTCGGCAAGGGAGGCGCCGGGCGAGGCAAGCAGCGCAAGTCGAAGCGCGCCAAGCGCCAGGAACTGGAGCAGATGAGCGCACCGTCGCTGGGCGGTGTCTCGGTACCCCGCGGCGACGGCAACACCGTTGTCCGGTTGCGCCGCGGCTCCTCCATCACCGATTTCGCCGACAAGATCGAGGCGAACCCGGCAGCGCTGGTCACCGTGCTGTTCCACCTGGGCGAAATGGCCACGGCCACGCAGTCCCTGGACGAAGACACCTTCGAACTGCTGGGCGTCGAACTGGGCTACAAGATCCAGGTTGTCTCCCCGGAGGACGAGGAGCGCGAGCTGCTTGACTCGTTCGACATCGACCTTGACGCAGAGCTTGAGGCCGAGGGTGAAGACGACCTGGAGAAGCGCCCGGCCGTTGTTACGGTCATGGGCCACGTCGACCACGGTAAGACCCGCCTGCTGGACGCCATCCGCAACACCCAGGTGGGTGAAGGCGAGCACGGCGGCATCACCCAGCACATCGGTGCCTACCAGATCGACTTCCAGCACGACGACCGTGATCGCAAGATCACCTTCATCGACACCCCGGGCCACGAGGCGTTCACCGCCATGCGTGCCCGCGGCGCGAAGGTCACCGACATCGCCATCCTGGTGGTGGCAGCGGACGACGGCGTCATGCCGCAGACCGTTGAAGCCCTGAACCACGCGCAGGCGGCCGGCGTGCCGATCGTCGTCGCGGTGAACAAGATCGACAAGGACGGCGCCAACCCGGAGAAGATCCGTGGCCAGCTGACCGAGTACGGCTTGGTTCCGGAGGAATACGGTGGCGACACCATGTTCGTTGACGTGTCGGCCCGCGAGAGCCTGCACATCGACGACCTGCTCTCGGCCGTGCTGCTGACCGCGGATGCCGCTCTGGACCTGCGGGCCAACCCGAACAAGGACGCCCGCGGTATCGCGATCGAAGCGAACCTGGACAAGGGCCGCGGCGCGGTGGCAACCGTGCTGGTCCAGTCCGGCACGCTGCAGGTGGGCGACGCGATCGTCGCCGGCAGCGCCCATGGCCGTGTGCGCGCCATGTTCGACGAGGACGGCGCATCGGTCACCGAGGCCGAGCCGTCGCGTCCGGTCCAGGTACTGGGCCTGTCCACGGTGCCCCGTGCCGGCGACACCTTCTTGGTGACCGACGACGAGCGCACCGCCCGCCAGATTGCCGAGAAGCGTGAAGCCGCGGACCGCAACGCCGCGCTGGCCAAGCGCCGCAAGCGCATCAGCCTGGAAGACTTCGACAAGGCTGTGGCGGAGGGCAAGGTCGATACCCTCAACCTCATCCTCAAGGGCGACGTGTCCGGTGCCGTGGAGGCACTGGAAGACTCGCTGCTCAAGATCGATGTGGGCGAGGATGTCCAGCTGCGGGTTATCCACCGCGGCGTCGGCGCGATCACTCAGAACGACGTCAACCTGGCCACGGTGGACAACGCCATCATCATCGGCTTCAACGTCAAGCCTGCCGAGCGGGTGGCGGAACTGGCCGAGCGCGAAGGCGTGGACATGCGCTTCTACTCGGTCATCTACGCGGCCATCGATGACATTGAGCTGGCGCTCAAGGGCATGCTCAAGCCGGAGTACGAAGAGGCACAGCTCGGCACCGCCGAGATCCGCGAGATCTTCCGTTCCTCCAAGTTCGGAAACATCGCCGGCTCCATCGTCCGCTCGGGCACGATCCGCCGTAACTCCAAGGCACGGGTCACCCGCGACGGCAAGGTCATCGGTGACAACCTCACCGTCGACTCGCTCAAGCGGTTCAAGGACGACGCGACTGAGGTCCGCGAAGGATTCGAATGTGGTATCGGACTTGGGTCGTTCAACGACCTCAAGGAAGGCGACATCATCGAGACCTTCGAAATGCGCGAAAAGCCGCGCGTCTAGCAGCCGGCTTGCAGCGGGCGTCTGGTGGCATCGCCGCCGGGCGCCCGTTGTGCCGCCATCATCACGAGAATTGAGGAGGGGTCATGGCAGACCCAGCACGCGCAGCCAAAATGGCCGACCGGATCAAGGTAGTAGTGGCTCAGGCGCTCGAGCGCCGGGTCAAGGATCCACGACTCGGGTTTGTGACCATCACCGACGCCCGGGTGACCAACGACCTGCAGCATGCCACCGTCTACTACACGGTCTTCGGCACGGACGAAGAGCAGGACGGCACCCGCAAGGCGCTTGAATCCGCCAAGGGCGTCCTGCGGGCGGAAGTGGGCCGGAACATCACCGCCCGGCTGACACCCACCCTGGAATTCGTCCCGGACGAAATCCCGGTGAACGCCAGCCATCTGGAGGAGCTGCTGCGGACCGCGAAGGCGAAGGATGCCGAGGTCGCTGCGATGGCCGAAGGAGCCGCCTTCGCCGGCGGTGAAGACCCGTACCGCAAGCCCGGTGACGAGGACGACGACGAATCCGGCAGCGGGCCGCGTCCGGAGTAACCATCCACTGCACGACGACGGTGGGCCACCTGCCCTGCGCGGGTGGCCCACCGTTGTTTGATCTACCGATTTCCCCTGGCGTCAGCGCAGCCTGATCTTGATCAGCTTGCCGGAGGGCGGGGTCTGCCCGCTGAAGTCCGGCAACGCATGCGTCGTGGCGTAGAGCCGGTTGTCATGAATCTCCAGCGCACCGGGGGTGGTGGTCTCAAGGAACGTCCGCGCCTTGTGATACCCCTTCTTCACCACGGAGATCTTGTTGCCGAACATCTCGGCCACATAGATGTCACCGCGTGAACTGACGGCCAGGTTCGTGGCGCCGGAGAAGCCGCTGGCCAATTGCACGACCTTGCCGGTCCCCGAATGAACCTTGAAGACCCGGCCCAGCGCACCGAGGCTGCCGTCTTCCGGGCCGCCCGGCAACGAGGTGACATACAACCAGCCGTGCTTGCCGAACTCCACATCGGTGGGCACCGGCTCCAGGTAATACCTCTCGCCCACCACGCAGTCCGGCAGGCCCATGCCCGCGGCCAGCACGGCGGTGACCCGGAAGGAGGCCGCCGGCAGCACCGCCACGGTGCTGACCCGCTTGCTGCGCTTGTCCACCTTCAGGATCGCGTTGGCGCCGGCGTCGGCCACGTAGACGCTGCGCTTATCGGCGGCGGTTGCGTAGGCATGGGAGTCCACCTGCCCCTTGTACTTGGCCGGGATCCCAGCGGGAACCCGGTCCAGACACTGTTGGTCCCGCACGTCGCGGAAACCGTAGGTGACCCGGCCGTCCGGATTCCGCTTGGCCTCATAGACGGCCACATCCGCGATCTTCCTCGGCGTGGCCTCGCGGTGGTTGTCCAGCGACTTGATCCACTGCACGTTCGGCAGCCCGTCCATCCCGCCGGCGCCGGTGCCTTCGGAAAAGTAGGCGGTGTCCTTATACAGGGAGACGGCCCCCACTTCCGGGCCGCCGGAACTGTACAACATCTTGGGATCGCCTTGGGACCGAACCTTGTTCAACAGCCCGGCGAAATTCTGGGTGACGAAGAGCCCCTGCCGCCCGGCGGCAATGCTCAGCGGGGAAAGCAGGCCGTCGGCAAACGTGCTGGTCACCGGCGGCTTAGTACTGTTTCGGTCGGCGGATGATGCCGGTGCCAAGCCGGCGCCGAGCGATAAGCCAAGCACCAAGGGCAGGGCAAGATAGAGTTTGTGTCTTTTCACGGATGAGCTCCTGAAAGAAGCCGCGAAGCACCTCAAATGGTCTCGCAGATCGATGGAATGACTGGAGGTAAGCGCAAGTGATGCCGAAAAGGCGACTGTGCCCAGCCCGTTGACATTCCCCCTGCTGACGTTCCCCTCAGGCCGAGTGCGGCACGCAGTGAGCTCAAGCTAGTAGTGCCCGCAGGGGCTGTCAACGATGCATGCTTTAAGCCGGGGAACGGACCCGCACCCGGGACGCCATATACTGAAAGGCGTGACTTCTGGCCTGCTCCGCTCCGGACTGATACTTGTTGACAAGCCGCAGGGGTGGACCAGCCACGATGTGGTTGGCCGCATGCGCAGGCTGGCCGGAACCCGAAAAGTCGGCCACGCCGGCACCCTGGACCCGATGGCCACCGGCGTCCTGGTGATAGGGGTCAACAAGGCAACCCGGCTGCTGACCTACATTGTCGGTGCCACTAAGACCTACGACGCGACCATCCGCCTGGGCCAGTCGACGGTGACTGACGACGCCGAGGGCGATGTCACGGCGGAAACCATCGCCGCGGCCGTCACGGAACAACAAATACGCGAAGGCGTTGCCGCGCTGACCGGCGACATCCAGCAGGTGCCGAGCAGCGTCTCGGCCATCAAGGTCAACGGCCAGCGGTCCTATGCGCGCGTCCGGTCCGGCCAGGAGGTGTCGTTGCCCGCCCGGCCGGTCACCATCCACCGATTTGAGGTCCACGGCATCCGACGGGAGCGCGGCGGCAAGGTGCAGGACGTGGACGTGACCGTTGAATGTTCGTCCGGGACTTACATCCGCGCCTTGGCCCGCGATCTGGGGCAGGGGCTGGGTGTGGGCGGGCACTTGACCGCGCTGCGCCGGACCCGGGTGGGGCCGTTCCGGATCGAAGACGCGGCTACGCTGGAACAACTGGCCGAAAACCTGCAGCTGACGGCTCTGGATGAGGCCGCCAGAGTGTTGTTCCCCGCCCGGGAACTCAGTGCCGCGGAAGCCGACGATGTCTCCCACGGCCGGCGGATTCCGGCTGGGGGAGAAGCGGGTGCCACCGCGGCGTTCGCCCCGGACGGGTCACTGGTGGCACTGCTGGAAGACACCGATTCGCAGGCCAAGCCGCTGCTGGTGTTCGCACCGGGAAACGAGGCGGCAGACAAATGATCGTCGACGGATTCTTCATCGCGGGCGCGGTGATCACGCTGCTTGCTGCGATCATTTGCGTGGTCGCGGCCATCCTGAAACACGGGCCGAATGACATTACGATTCTCTCGCTGGCCGCCGTGGAGCTGTTTCTGCTGGTCTACGCCGTAGCCGGCATCGTCCGGCAGGTGTCCGGAGAAGCCGTTGCCGGGGAGACCTGGGAGTTCTGGGGCTATCTGATCACCGCGCTGCTGGTGCCGGTGGCGGCCTTCTGGTGGTCAATCACCGACCGCAGCCGGTGGAGCAACCTGGTACTGGGCGCCGCCGCCGTGACCGTCTTCGTGATGCTGGTAAGAATGGAACAGATTTGGGACGGAGCAATCGCCGCATGAAAACCGGCCGGGAACAACAGCCAGCCCAGCGGGCCCAGGACACGCACGAGGTAGCCCGCCGGGCCACCGGTTTCGGCCGCCTGCTCGTGGCGGTCTACGGCGTCTTCGCCCTTTCCGCCACCGCACGGGCTGGCTACCAGATCGCCACCAAGTTCAACGAAGCGCCGGTGGCCTACATGCTGTCCGCCTTCGCCGCCGTCGTCTACATCCTGGCCACTATTACGCTGGCCAAGTCCGGAATCCGCTCCTACTGGCTGTCCGTGGCCGCCGTGGGCATCGAACTCCTCGGCGTCGTCGCCATTGGACTCCTCAGCCTGCTGGACCCGGAACTGCTTCCGCAGGACACTGTGTGGTCCGGCTTCGGCCAAGGCTACGGTTACGTTCCGCTGGTGCTTCCGGTGGTCGGCCTCTGGTGGCTCTGGCGGCACCGGCCGGCCGCCGGGCAGAAGCCGTCGGAAGATCGTCCATAATGGAAGGGGCCCGGCGCGGGGCCGCAACCGCTCAAGGCCCAATCAACGAGGAGTTCACTGTGCACTACTGGAAAGACCTGGCCGACGTACCCCGTGGCTTTGGTCCATCAGTGGTGACGCTGGGCAACTTCGACGGCGTGCACCGCGGCCACCAGCAGGTGCTGCGCCGCCTGGTCGAGACGGCTGCCGCCCGCGAGGCGCAGGCCGTGGCCATTTCCTTCGATCCACATCCCTCCCAAGTGCACCGGCCGGACGCAGCCCCGCAGCTGATCATGGGCCTGGAAGACAGGGTTGAGGCCCTGGCGGCCAGCGGACTGGATGGGCTCCTGATGATGACCTACACGCTGGAGCTGGCTGGCGAAACACCCGAGCAGTTCGTCCGCAACGTCTTCGTGGAGACCCTTGGCGCAACGGCCGTCGTGATCGGACACGACACCCGCTTCGGCAAGAACAACGCGGGCGATGTGACCACCATGCAGGAACTCGGGCGCCAGTTCGGCTTCGCCGTCGAGGTCGTCGACGAATACGAAGCCGAAGCCGATGCAGACGGCGGCGCCGACGGCAGCCGGCGCTGCTCCTCGTCCTGGGTGCGCGAGGCGCTGGCGGCCGGTGACGTGGCCATGGCGGCCGAAGTGCTCGGGCGGACCCACCGGATGCGCGGCGAAGTGGTGCACGGCGACGCCCGCGGCCGCGAACTCGGCTTTCCCACCGCTAACCTGTCCAAGCATTCATCCGGACTGATCCCGGCCGACGGCGTGTACGCCGGCTGGCTGGTGGACCAGCGCGGTACCAGATGGCCCGCCGCCATCTCGGTGGGCTCAAACCCCACCTTCGAAGGGGCCAGCCGCCGGGTCGAGGCGCACGTCATCGACCGGCCGCAGGAGAGCACCGATGACTTCGATCTCTACGGCCAGCAGGTAGTGGTCGAGTTCGTGCAGCGGCTGCGCGGCATGGTGGCCTACACCGGCCCCGAGGCGTTGATCGCCCAAATGCACGACGATGTGGCACGCACCCGCAGCCTGCTTTCGACAGACTGAGTCCGCAACAGGTAAACTTGCCGGTGGATTCGGCTGCGGTCCGTGGCGGCTGTATCCCTCTGTGCTCGGCTTCCGGCAGTCTTTGGCTGCCGGCTGACAGTACGGAGCCCCCGGCAGCGAAGCGCTGACTCGGGCCTCACGGCACAACTTCTAGGAGTTATTGTGGCATTAGACGCCGCGCTCAAGCAGGAAATCATCAAGGAATACGCCACGCACGAGGGCGACACGGGTTCCCCCGAGGTACAGATTGCTGTTCTGTCCCGTCGCATCTCCGACCTGACCGAACACCTGAAGATGCACAAGCACGACCACCACACCCGCCGCGGCCTGATGGCCCTGGTCGGCCGGCGCCGTCGTATGCTCACCTACCTGCGTGAAACCGACATCACGCGCTACCGTACGCTCATCGAGCGCCTCGGCCTGCGCCGCTAGTCGGCGAAGGAGGCGGCTCTTCCGTTCATCGAAACAGGGAACAGAAGAGCCGCCTTTTTCCTACCTCGCCCTTTCGGGCGCGGCAGGAGACGGCCGGCGGGAAACCGCCGGGCGATAACTACATCAACTGGAGACTTCCGGTATCGCGGCATTCGCGGTCCTCGGTAGTGGCTTCCGGGACGCCCCTTTGGACGGCCCGTAGGTCTCGATCGAAGACCGGGTGGCGTACAGGCAGGCTGGCCGAGAAGCGGCCTGCTTCTCTGGGCAGATACCGGCAGCCTCCGCACACTCGAAGAAACGGAGGTGACTCTCTTGGAGGGTCCCGAAATTCAGTTCTCAGAAGCGGTCATTGATAACGGCCGCTTCGGCCAGCGCGTGATCCGGTTCGAAACCGGCCGCGTTGCCCAGCAGGCAGCCGGCTCGGCGATGGTCTACATCGACGAAGACACCGCCCTGCTCTCAGCCACGACGGCGGGCAAGTCCCCGCGCGAAGGCTTCGACTTCTTCCCGCTGACCGTCGATGTGGAAGAGCGCATGTACGCCGCCGGCCGCATCCCGGGCTCGTTCTTCCGCCGCGAAGGCCGTCCGTCCACGGAAGCTATCCTGGCCTGCCGCCTGATGGACCGTCCGCTGCGTCCGGCCTTCGTCAAGGGGCTGCGCAACGAGGTCCAGATCGTGGTCACCGTGCTGGCGATCAACCCGGACGTGCTCTACGACGTGGTGGCAATCAACGCCTCGTCCATGTCCACCCAGCTCTCCGGCCTGCCTTTCTCCGGTCCGATCGGCGGTGTCCGCGTGGCACTGGTGGACGGCCAGTGGGTAGCCTTCCCGAAGCACTCCGAGCTGGAACGCGCCGTGTTCAGCATGGTGGTGGCCGGCCGCATTGCCGGTGACGACGTCGCGATCATGATGGTCGAGGCCGAGGCAACCGACAACGCCTGGAACCTGATCAAGGAAGAGGGCGCCACCGCCCCCACCGAAGAGGTTGTGGCCGAGGGCCTGGAAGCGGCCAAGCCGTTCATCCGCGCGCTCTGCGACGCACAGGCTGACCTGGCCGCACGGGCCGCCAAGCCCACCGTCGAGTTCCCGATCTTCCGGGACTACGAGGACGACGCCTTCGCCGCCGTCGAGTCCGCCGCCGCTGCCAAGCTGACCGAGATCTTCTCGATCGCCGACAAGCAGGAGCGCAACGACGCCGCCGACGCCTTCAAGGCCGAGGTTGTGGCCCAGCTCGCCGGCACCGAAACCGCCGAGTTCGCCGGCCGGGAGAAGGAAATCTCCGCAGCCTTCAACTCGGTAACCAAGAAGGTAGTGCGCCAGCGCATCCTGACGGACCAGGTCCGCATCGACGGCCGCGGCCTCAGCGATATCCGCAAGCTCACCGCTGAAGTGGAAGTCCTGCCCCGCGTCCACGGTTCGGCCATCTTCGAGCGCGGCGAAACCCAGATCCTGGGCGTCACCACGCTGAACATGCTGAAGATGGAACAGCAGATCGATTCGCTCTCGCCGGTTACCCGCAAGCGCTACATGCACAACTACAACTTCCCGCCGTACTCGACCGGTGAGACCGGCCGGGTGGGCTCGCCCAAGCGCCGCGAAATCGGCCACGGCGCGCTGGCCGAGCGGGCACTCGTGCCGGTGCTGCCGTCGCGTGAAGAGTTCCCGTACGCCATCCGCCAGGTCTCGGAAGCCCTCAGCTCCAACGGCTCCACCTCGATGGGCTCGGTCTGCGCCTCCACGCTGTCCATGCTCAACGCCGGTGTGCCGCTGAAGGCTCCGGTGGCCGGCATCGCCATGGGCCTGGTCTCCGACCAGGTGGACGGCGAGACCCGCTACGCCGCGCTGACTGACATCCTGGGCGCCGAAGATGCGTTCGGCGACATGGACTTCAAGGTCGCAGGTACCTCGGAGTTCGTCACTGCCATCCAGCTGGACACCAAGCTCGACGGAATCCCGGCCTCGGTGCTGGCCGCCGCGCTGAAGCAGGCCCGCGAGGCCCGGCTGCACATCCTCGGCGTGATCAACGCCGCGATCGACCAGCCGGACGAAATGAGCGAATTCGCCCCGCGGATCATCTCGGTCAAGATTCCGGTTGACAAGATCGGCGAGGTCATCGGCCCCAAGGGCAAGATGATCAACCAGATTCAGGAGGACACCGGCGCGGACATCTCCATCGAAGATGACGGCACGGTGCTGATCGGCGCCACCGACGGTACGGCGGCCGAAGCAGCCCGCGCGGCAGTGAACGCGATTGCCAACCCGCAGATCCCCGAGGTGGGCGAGCGGTACCTGGGCACGGTCGTGAAGACCACCACCTTCGGTGCCTTCGTGTCGCTGACCCCGGGCAAGGACGGGCTGCTGCACATCTCCGAGCTGCGCAAGCTGGCCGGTGGCAAGCGTGTGGACAACGTCGACGACGTGGTGTCGGTGGGCCAGAAGGTCCAGGTCGAGATCACCAAGATCGACGACCGGGGCAAGCTGTCGCTGGCTCCGGTGGTCGCTGACGAGGCTGCCGCTGAAGAAGCTGTAGCCGAAGAGGCCTCGGCCGAGTAAAGATGACCGTCGTCGCCCTGCCGCTGGTCGGCAGCATGCAGCATGCCGATGCCACCGAGCTCGGCGGGTCGGACCCCACGCTGATCCACGGCGAACCGGGCGGTGCCATTGTGCGCCGCTCGGTGCTGCCCGGGGGAGTGCGGGTCCTGACCGAAGCCATGCCCGGCCAGCGGTCGGCGACGATTGGCTTCTGGGTTGGTGTTGGCTCGCGGGATGAAGCCGCGGGCCAACACGGCTCGACCCACTTTCTGGAGCACCTGCTCTTCAAGGGCACCCAACGCCGCACCGCACTGGACATCGCTTCCGCCTTCGACGAAGTCGGCGGCGAATCGAATGCGGCCACGGCCAAGGAAAGTACCTGCTATTACGCCCGGGTCCTCGATTCCGACCTGCCGATGGCCATTGACGTCATCGCCGACATGATCACGTCGGCGGTCCTGGACCCGCAGGAACTCGAGCAGGAACGCGGAGTCATCCTCGAAGAGATCGCCATGGACAATGACGATCCCGCGGATGTATGCCACGAAAAATTCGTTGAGGCAGTGCTCGGCGGGCATCCGCTGGGCCGGCCTATCGGCGGCACGCCCGAGGCGATCAAGGCCGTGGCCCGCGACTCGGTCTGGTCCCATTACCAGCGCTACTACCGGCCCGACGAGCTGGTGGTGACCGCCGCCGGCGGCCTGGACCACGACACGGTATGCACCCTGGTGCTCGCCGCGTTGGAATCTGCCGGCTGGCATCTTGAGGCCGGCGCAGTGCCGGTGCCTCGCCGTCAGACGGCCGCCGCGGCGGTGGCCCCGGTCGCCGGCACCTCTGTGCACCGCCGTCCGGTGGAACAGGCGAACATCGTGATGGGCTGCCCATCCATCAACGCCACCGATGAACGCCGCTTCGTCATGAGCGTGTTGAACGCGGTGCTGGGCGGCGGCATGTCCTCCCGGTTGTTCCAGGAGATCCGGGAGAAGCGCGGGCTGGCCTACGCCACCTATTCCTTCTCCGGCGCGTACGCCGACGCCGGCTACTTCGGGATGTATGCCGGGTGTTCACCGGCCAAGACCGGCCAGGTCATCGATCTGCTCGGTGCCGAACTGGACCGGCTTGCGGCAGACGGCATTACCGCGGACGAGCTGCGCCGCGCCGTCGGACAGCTGTCCGGAGGCATTGTGATGGCGCTGGAAGACAGCGGCTCCAGGATGTCCCGGCTGGGCCGCGCCGAGCTGGTGTCCGGGGAGTTCCTGGATATCGACGAGTCGCTCGCGCGGATCAAGGCGGTCACGGTTGACCAGGTCCGGGAGCTCGCCGCCGAATTGGCAGCGGCACCCCGCGTCGTCACCGTCGTCGGGCCGTTCGACTCTGCGGCAGACTTCGGCAAATAGGCGGGGCGGCGCGGTCCGTGTCGCTGCCCGCTAGCCGCCGGCAAATGGCGGCAAAATGTCGATCAGGTCCGTTGCCTTCAGCGGCGCCTGCCGGTCCTTGCAGGCCACTTCGTTGCGCAGGAAGCTGCTGCGGGCGATCACGGACTCCATCGACGGGGCCGACGACCGGCCAGGCGCAACCGACGACGCCGTGGGCGCCGCACCTCGGCCAGCCCCTCCGGCTCCGGCTCCGGCTCCGGAGCCGATGGCCGCCGGCACCCGGTCCCGGCTCTCCACCGGAGCGTGGCGTGCCACAACCTCGCGCAGCAGCGCGTCGAGGGTGGTGCCGTCGGGCAGCTCCAGGGTTTCCTCTTCGATGCCCGCCGCGGCCTGGGCCGCGCCGAAATACCGGATGATCATTTAGCCGCCTATCGCACTCATGGTCCGGTCCGGCTGGACGTAGTCCGCGCCGCCCAGACCCGCATGGTCCATACCGTGGGCCCGAGGTTTGGCCCACATTGCGCCCCGCCAGTGTTCCGCCACGGCCTCGTCGCCCGCATCGCTGCGCAGCAGGGCCAGCAGGTCCGTTTCCTCGTGCGAGAACAGGCAGGAACGCACCTTGCCCTCGGCGGTGACCCTGGTGCGCCGGCAATCGGCGCAGAACGGCTCCGTCACCGAGGCAATGATCCCCACGGTGCCGGCGACGACGTCGGGGAAGCGCCGCCGTCGTACTTCCCACCGCTGGGCCGGTGCCCCGTCGCGTTCGCGCGGATCCGGCGAGAGCAGGAAATCCGGTTCCAGCAGGGCCCGGATCTCGGCCGCCGCCAGCATGTTCTGCCGGGTCCAGCCGTGGTCGGCGTCAAGCGGCATCTGCTCGATGAACCGCAGCTCGTAGCCGCGCTCCACCGCCCAGTCCAGCAGTGCGGGAGCCTCGGCATCGTTGATGCCCCGCATCAGTACCGCGTTGATCTTCACCAGTCCCAAGCCGGCGGCGTCCGCTGCCTCGATTCCGGCGAGCACCCGGTCCAGGAAAGGGCGCCGGGTCAGTTGGGCGAACGTCTCCGGGTGCAGCGAGTCCAGCGAAACATTGATCCGGGTCAGGCCGGCCGCCTTCAGCGCGGCGGCTTTCTTCTCCAGCCCCAGGGCATTGGTCGTCAGCGATACCGGCAGATCCGGGTGGTTTCTCCTGATCGCGGCGACGATATCCACCAGCCCGGCGCGGACCAGCGGTTCGCCGCCGGTCAGGCGCAGCTCGCGCACGCCCAGTCGCTCGACGGCGATCCGCACCAGCCGGACCACTTCCTCGTCGCGGAGGACCTGGTCCTTGGACAGCCAGTCGAGGCCTTCGGCCGGCATGCAATAGGTGCAGCGGAGGTTGCACTTGTCAGTCAGCGAGATCCGCAGGTCAGTGGCCACCCGGTCGAAACGGTCCACCAGTGACGGGCCCGCGTCCGCGGGACGTGCCGGTGCCGCAGCCGCGGCGGTGCCGGGAACCTGCGGCATGCCCAAGTCAACGCTCATACCACGAGGGTACGCGAGGAAGCCCGTGGCTGCAGGGCCCGTCCGCCTGTCGGGAAGGCTTGCGGTTCGGCAACCAACCGCCGTCCGCATTTGAGGAACTAGACTCGCCTTTATGACGCAAATACGCATCGCTGACGCCGCGCGTTTCATGGGCGTCAGCGACGATACGGTCCGGCGCTGGCTCGACGCCGGCACCTTGACCAAGCACAAGGACGCCTCCGGCCGGGCAACGGTGGACGGCGCGCAGTTGGCCGCCCTGGCCCGGGAGCAATCGGCCCTGCCGCAGGACCCCACCGGAATCGGCAGTTCGGCCCGCAACCGTTTCGTGGGCATCGTGACGGAGGTCCTGCAGGACACGGTCATGGCGCAGGTGGAGATGCAGTGCGGCCCGCACCGGGTGGTCTCCCTCATGAGTGCCGAGGCCGTCCGCGAGCTGGGCATCGAGCCCGGTTCCGTTGCCGTGGCCGTCGTGAAGGCCACGATGGTGACGGTCGAGACGCCGCTGGCGAAGGACTGACATGGGTCACGCTGCACCCCGGAACAGCGCAGTGAAGCGGACTGCGCGACGCCGCCTGTTGGCCGCGTTGCTGGGTGCGGCCCTGCTGGCCTCCACGGCCTGCTCGGCGGCGGAGCAGGGGCCGCGGGAGGCACCCGCAACGGGATCAGCGCGCTCCGGTGAGCTGAATGTCTTCGCTGCTGCCTCGCTCAGCGGTGTGCTGACGGATCTGGCCGCCGAGTTCGAGCACGAGCACCCGGAGGTGGCCATCCGGCTGAACTTCGCCGGCTCCTCCGATCTGGCCGCCCAGATTCTCTCCGGAGCCCCGGCAGACGTGTTCGCCTCGGCCAACCCGGAAAACATGGACAAGGTCACGGCGCCCGGCATGGCGGCCGGAGAGCCGGTCACGTTCGCCACTAATGTGCTGCAGATCGTTGTGCCGGACGGGAATCCACACGGGATCACATCGCTGGCCGACCTGGCAGACCAGCAGATCAAGACCGTGATCTGCGCCCCGCAGGTGCCGTGCGGCGCGGCCACGCAAAAGGTGTCCCGGGAAGCCGGCATCGAGATCCCCGCGGTGAGCGAGGAATCATCCGTCACCGATGTGCTGGGCAAGGTGGTGTCGGGCGAAGCCGACGCAGGCCTGGTCTACGTGACCGATGTGAAGAACGCTCAGGGCGAGGTCGAGGGCATCGACTTCGCCGAAGCCGGTGCCGCCGTCAATGACTACCCGATTGCGCGGCTGGCGGAGAGCACCAATCCGGACGCCGCCGAGGATTTCGTGGCGCTCGTGACCGGACCGGACGGGCGGCAGGCGCTGGCCGACTACGGCTTCGGAACGCCGTGACCACTCACGCGAAAAACGCCGCGCCCCAAACGAAGGCTTGACGCCGGAGCCGGGAACCACGGCGGATCAGCAAAGGACTAGGCAATGACCATGGATACAACGACGGCGGTGCGGAAACCGGTGACCACGGTGCCGGACACGGCGACAGCGGTGCGCGCGCCGGTGCCGTTTTGGATCTATCCGCTGGCTGCAGCAGGCGCCATCTTCGTCCTGCTGCCGCTGGCCGGGATGGCCTCCCGCGTGAATTGGCAGGAGTTTCCCCAGTTGGTCACCTCCGAGGCGTCGCTGGCCGCGCTCGGCCTGAGCCTGCGGACGGCCACCGCCAGCACGGCGTTGTGCATTGTGCTGGGTGTCCCGATGGCGCTGGTGCTGGCCCGCAGCCGCTTTCCGGGCCAGCAGGTGCTCCGATCGCTGGTGCTGTTGCCGTTGGTCCTGCCGCCGGTGGTCGGCGGACTGGCCCTGCTGTACACCTTCGGGCGGCGCGGGCTGCTGGGCAGTACGTTTGAGGTGTTCGGACTCGAGATTGCCTTTTCCACCACCGCCGTGGTGCTGGCGCAAACGTTCGTGGCGCTGCCGTTCCTGGTGCTGAGCCTCGAGGGCGCGCTGCGCACCGCGGGAACCCGGTATGAAGCCGCCGCGGCGACGCTGGGCGCGCGGCCGTCCCGCGTCCTGCGGACCGTCACGCTGCCGCTGGTGCTGCCAGGCCTGCTCTCCGGGGCGGTCTTGTCCTTCGCCCGGTGCCTCGGCGAATTTGGTGCCACCCTGACGTTCGCCGGCAGCCTGCAGGGCGTCACCCGCACGCTGCCGCTGGAGATCTACCTGCAGCGCGAAACCGATGCCGATGCCGCCGTGGCGCTGTCGCTGGTGCTGGTGGTGGTCGCCGTCGTGGTGGTCACGCTGGTGCACCGCAGGTCCGGTTGGGCGCCGGCTGTGGGGGTCCGGTGAGCCTGGAACTGACCGCGCGGCTTCCGTCCCGCGGCTTTGAGGCGGACTTCAGCGTTGCCGACGGGGAAACGGTGGCCGTGCTCGGCCCGAACGGTGCCGGCAAATCGACGCTGCTCGGCCTGATCTCCGGCCTGTTGCGCCCAGACCTTGGCCGGGCGCAACTGGACGGCAACGTGCTCTTCAGCGCCGGGCAACCGCAGGCCGACCGCTGGGTGCCCGCGCACGCGCGCGGCGTCGGTCTGCTGGCGCAGGAGCCGCTGCTGTTTCCGCATCTGAGCGTCAAGGCCAATGTTGCCTATGGCCCGCGCAGCCGGGGCGCATCCCGTGCCGCGGCCGATCAGACCGCCCGCCATTGGCTGGCCGAACTCGACGCCACCGAGCTGGCGGGCCGCCGCCCGGCTGAGCTCTCCGGCGGCCAGGGGCAGCGCGTGGCAGTGGCCCGGGCCCTGGCCGCAGAACCTGCGCTGCTGCTGTTGGATGAGCCGATGTCCGCGCTGGATATCACCGCGGCGCCGGCATTGCGCCGGCTGCTGCGCAGGGTGTTGCAAGGGCGCAAGGCCGTGATCGTCACCCATGAGCCGCTGGACGCCCTGCTGCTGGCCGACCGCGTGGTGGTGATGGACGGCGGCCGGATCGTCGAGCAGGGACCGGTACGCGAAGTGTTTGCCCGGCCGCGCAGCTCCTTCGCCGCCGGAATGACGGGGCTCAACCTGGTCACCGGGACCGCCACCAACACCGGGTTGACGGACGCCGACGGGGTGCACTGGAGCGGCGAAGCCGAGCCCGGACTGCGTCCCGGCGACCTGGCCGCCGCCGCGTTCCGCCCCGCCTCCGTGGCGCTGTTCACGGATCTACCGGCGGGCAGCCCCCGCAACGCGATGGCCGCCACCGTGACCGAACTCGTGCCGCACGGCGGCCTGGTCACGGTCCGGGCCGGTTGGCTCGCAGCCGAGGTAACGCCGGCGGCGGTGTCCGATCTGTCGCTGGTGCCGGGGGACCGCGTGCACTTTGTGGTCAAGGCTGCCGAGGTATCGATCTATCCCCGGTGAAGCCGACGGGAGCAGTCCCGCCCGGCCGCCCGGCCCGTCGCCTAGGATGGCAGCAGAACCTGCACCTGCGGCAGGCCGGACCGGGCGGCACCATGACCACGGGCCCGCCTGATCTGCGCGACAAGGAGGGCCCGTGGCCAAGAGCGTTGCCGAGCACCGCGCCGCCGTTGAGGAACTGATCCGGTACGCGGCACAGGCCAGCCTCGCCGGCCACGAGTCCGTGGCGCTGGAAGCGGCCTACGGGCGCACCCTGGCCGCCGACGTCGCGGCGCCGATGAGCCTGCCGCCGTTCGCGAACTCGCAGATGGACGGCTACGCGGTCCGCAGCGCGGAGACTTCCGGTGGGGCGGACCTCGCCGTGGCGGCGACGATTCCCGCCGGCTACGCCGCGCCGGCGCTGCCGCCGGGTTCGGCCGCGCCGATCATGACCGGAGCCATGCTGCCCGAGGGAGCCGACGCCGTGGTCCCGATCGAGGAAGCGGTGCCGGACACGTTCCTGACCGAACGGGACGGGCACACGGTCAGGCTCCCGGAATCGCCGGCCGGGCGGTTCATCCGCGCCGTCGGCAGCGACATTGCCGCCGGCAGCCTCGCGCTGACCGCCGGAACGGTGCTGAAGGCGCCGCAGCTGGGACTCCTAGCGGCTTTGGGCCTGGCCACGGCCGAGGTGCGGCCGCGGCTGCGGGTGCTGCTGCTGAGCACCGGTGACGAGGTGGTGGCCACCGGCGGACGGTTGGGCGCCGGACAGATTTACGACGCCAACAACACCATGCTGGCGGCCTCGCTCCGGGAAGCCGGCTGCGAGGTGGTGGAGAGCCGGATCCTGGCCGATGCGGCGCCGGAGTTCCGACGCCTGCTTGATGCCGAGCTGCGCCGCCAGCGGGCAGATTTGGTACTGACCTCAGGCGGCATCTCCAAGGGCGCCTTCGAAGTGGTCCGGCTGGCGCTCGAACCCGAGGGCGTGGCTTTTGCCCCGGTGGCGATGCAACCGGGCGGACCGCAGGGAGCCGGCCGGATCGGCGGAGCAGTGTTCCTGGGCTTCCCCGGCAATCCGGTCAGCTGCCTGGTCTCCTTCGAGATGTTCCTGCGGCCGGCGCTGACCAGCGTGCTGGGCACGCCGGCGCCGCGCACGGTGCTGCGGGCCCCGCTGGCCGAAGCCGCCGACTCGCCCGCGGCCAAGCATCAGGTGCGGCGCGGCCAATACGACGGCGGCCGGGTGCGGCTGGTGGGCGGAGCCGAGTCCCATCTGGTGCACGCGATGGCGCAATCCAACGCGCTGGTCCACCTGCCCGCGGGGGTCGAGCACGCAGAAGCGGGCCAGGACGTGGAAATATGGCTGCTATGAGCGAAGCAGAACGACTGACCCATGTCCGCGAGGACGGCACGGCCCACATGGTCGATGTCAGCGGCAAGGACGAAACCACCCGGCAGGCCACCGCGCAGGCCGTGCTCTCCACCCGCTCCGACGTGGTGGAACTGCTGGCCGCCGGGTCGCTGCCGAAGGGCGATGCACTGGCGGTCAGCCGGGTGGCCGGCATCATGGCGGCCAAGCAGACACCGCAGCTGATCCCGTTGTGCCACCCGCTGCCGATCAGCAAGGTCACCGTGGACTTCTTCCCGGCGGAGGACTCCGTGCGGATTGAAGCGACGGTCAAAACCCGATCCGTCACCGGCGTGGAAATGGAGGCGCTGACGGCCGCCTCGGTGGCGGCGCTCAGCCTGTACGACATGGTCAAGGCGGTGGATAAGCACGCGGTGATCTCGGACATCAAGGTGCTGGCCAAATCCGGAGGCAAGAGCGGGGACTGGGCGCTGTGAGCGCCCGCACCGCCGGCATCATCGTCGCCTCCACCCGCGCCGCGGCCGGAGCCTACGAGGACGAATGCGCGCCGTTGATTTCCGAATGGCTGGCCGGCCACGGCCTGGCCGCCGGCGTGCCGCAGATCGTGGCCGACGGCGAGCCCGTCCGCCGCGCGCTGCAAAAGATGCTGGCCGCCGCGCCCCGCGTCATCGTCACCAGCGGAGGAACCGGTCTGGCTGCCGACGACCGCACCCCGGAGATCACCGCCGTCGTGCTGGAACGCGAACTGCCGGGCGTGATGGAAGCCATCCGCGCCTATGGGCGCACCAAGACGCCGCTGGCGGCGCTGAGTAGGGGGGTGGCCGGCACTGCCGGGTCCACCTTTGTGGTCAATCTGCCCGGCTCGCCCGGAGGAGTGCGAGACGGCCTGGACGCCCTGGATCCGCTGATCGGCCACATCTGCGCCCAGCTGGAGGGGAACACCGACGCCGGCCACACAGGGCCGGGGGATACTGGAAGCACGCGGCGGACGGAAGGACAACCATGACCAGCACGGTGTTGTATGCGGCGGTGACCGGTGAGGCGATCGATGTCGCCGAGGCGACGGCCGCGGTGGATTCGGCCGAATGCGGTGCCGTGGTCAGCTTCAGCGGCGTGGTGCGCAACCACGACGGCGGTCAGGCCGTGGCTGCGCTGTCCTACTCCGCCCACCCCAGCGCTCAACGTGTGATCGCGGAGGTCGCCGGCCGGATCGCCGCGGAGCACGAGGGCATCCGGATCTGGGTGGCGCACCGCACCGGCCCGCTGGCAATCGGCGACCCCGCACTGGTGGCGGCCGTCGCGTCGGCACACCGCGCCGCCGCCTTTGCCGCCTGCTCGGAGCTGGTAGACCGGATCAAGGAAGAAGTGCCGGTGTGGAAGGAACAGCACTTCGCCGACGGCAGTACCGAATGGGTCGGCATCGGCCAGTAGCGATACGCTGGAGGGCATGACTGAGCAACTTGCGGTGGCCGTGCTGGGCGCCGGCGGACGGATGGGGAGCGAGGCCGTCACGGCCATCGAGTCCGCCCCTGACCTGGAACTGGTGGCCGCGCTGAAGCGCGGCGACTCCCTCGAAGAACTGGTCGCCGCCGGAGCCCAGGTGGTGGTGGACCTGACCACGCCGGAGAACACCGAGGCCAACGTCCGGTTCGCCGTCGAACACGGCATGCACGCAGTGGTCGGCACCACCGGCTGGGACGAAGCCAAGCGCGCCTCGCTGGCGCAGCTGCTGGAACAGCACGCCGGGACCGGCGTACTGATCGCGCCCAACTTCGCGCTCGGTTCGGTGCTGGCATCCTCGTTCGCCGCCACGGCGGCCAAGTACTTCGAATCGGTGGAAATCATCGAACTGCACCACCCGGACAAGGTGGATGCACCCTCCGGCACCGCCATCCGCACCGCACAACTAGTGGCCGCGGCCCGCGACGCGGCCGATGTTCCCGCCGGCCCGGACGCCACCACCAAGGCGCTGGACGGTGCCCGCGGCGCGGATGTGGACGGCGTGCGCGTGCACAGCGTGCGGCTGCGCGGCCTGGTGGCGCACCAGGAGGTGCTGCTGGGCGGGCCGGGCGAACAGCTCACCATCCGACACGATTCGTTCGACCGCGCCTCTTTCATGCCCGGCGTCTTGCTGGGCGTCCGGACCGTCACAGGGCGGCCCGGACTAACCTACGGACTGGACGGGTACCTGGAACTTTCATGAGCAACACTGAAGACACCGCCGGCGTGCCGGACGGCGGCAGCGGCGTCGGCTGGTACACCCGGCACGGAGCAAAAATTTGGGTCGGCGTGATCATCGTCCTGCTGGCGGGCTACCTGATCGCCACCCTGCAGCGGGCTTGGCTGATGCTCAGCGAACCGGACCTCGTGGCCAAAGGACTGGGCGTGGCCCTGGTGATCCTGCCCGTCATCGGCGCCTGGGCGCTGAGCAGGGAACTGCTGTTCGGCTCGCGGATGTCCAAGCTGGCCCGGACCCTGGAAGCCGAAGGTGGCCTGCCGGTGGACAATCTGCCGCGCACGCCCGGCGGGCGGATTGTCCGGGAAGCAGCGGACCAGGAGTTCCTCAAATACAAGGCCGAGGCCGAGGCGGCGCCGGAGGACTGGCGCAGCTGGTTCCGGCTCTCCTGCGCCTACGACGCGGCCGGCGACCGCAAGCGCGCCCGAGAGTCGATGCGCCACGCGATCGGGCTCAGCCGCTCCTGAGCGGAATGCTCAGCGGGACCGGCTGCCGGTCGGCCGGAGCGCATCGCGGGTGAGCCGGGACGCGGTGGAGGCCACCAGCTCGAATGGTCCGCGCCAGCCCAGGGCGTGGAAGAGAACCCCGATGCCCATCGCTGCCACCGCCTGCCACAGGTACGCCGGCAGGTCCGGGGCGTTCGGGGGTAGCACGCTGAGGACCCAGACATGGGCGGAGTAGAGCGTCAGGGTCATGGCGCCGGCGCCGGAGAGCGGCAACAGCAGCCACGGCAGCCGCGAGGTCAGCAACAGGCAGACCGCCAGCACCACGGCCGAGGTGCCCACCGTGTGCAGCAGATCGAAGCTCGTTCCGGAGTGCGGCGACGAGCCGCCCAGCCACCACCACGAACCTTGCTGCTCGATCCAGCTCATGTTCACCTGGTACACCAGGTCGAAGTCTGCCCGTTGTGCCGACTCGGTGGCTGCCACTTCGGCATAACCGCCCAGCCGATCCATCACCAGCCAGGAGCCGCCTTTGGCCGCCACCGCCAGCACGGTGCCCACGGCCAGCAGTCCCAGCTGCACGCCGGTTCGCTGCAGTTCCAGCCGGCCGATCAGCAACCCGGCCAGCAGGTAGCCAAGCCACTGCACCACGGGGTAATAGCCGGTCAGGAACAGGTCGCTGAGCAGCGTGGCGGGCGTCAGCAGGTCGTAGATCATGGGGTTGTGGCCCAGCTCGGCCGGGTCCACGGCAGCCTCCGCCAGGGGGCGCAGCAGGTGCGCCAGCACCGGGGAGAGGACGATCCACCCGGCGGCCCAGAGCACCAGCACCCGGCGGCGCAGCTGGAGGAACGGCAGCGCACACAGGAACAGCACGGCATAGTTGACCAGGATCACCGCAACGTTCACTTCCAGCGTGCCCAGCATCATACCGACGGTCGCGATCAGCAGGGCCCGCACGGCGATGCCGCCACGGTCCGCCGCCAGGCTGCCGCCCTGGTGGCCGCGGCTGCCTCCGGTCAGCAGTGCCAGGCCCACCCCGGCCAGGACCGCGAACAGCGCCGAGGACCGGCCGGACAACACCAGTCCAACGAAATTCGGCTCCGGATCCGTCCCGGCAGTCCACGGCGCAAAGATGTGGGTAGCCATCATGCCCAGCAGGGCGATGCCGCGGGCGGCGTCGATTCCGGCAATCCGGCGGCCGGTGGGAGCAGAGGGCATGCACAGATATTCTCACAGCCGGCCGGGGGACCGGTGGGAAAGATCAGCGGTCGGCACGCGCTACGGTGAGGGAATGGACACCTTTGCACACTGCGCTCCGGCGCCCGGGGAGCGGCCATGATGGGATTCGCTGTCAATGAGCACGACGGCGTGCGGCTGGCCTTCGAGGACACCGGCACCGGCGAACCGCTGCTGATGGTCCACGGCACAGCGCTGTCCAAGGCTGCCTGGCGGGGGCTGGGCTACCAACGCGCCCTCAAGCCGCACTACCGGGTGGTCACGCTGGACATGCGCGGACACGGCCGCAGTGACAAACCGCACAACGATGACGCCTACACCATGGAGCACTTCATGGGCGACGTCGAAGCGGTGCTGGACGCCTGCGGGCTGCAGAGCGTGCATTACTTCGGCTACTCCTTTGGAGCACGGGTCGGTCTGGCGATGGCCGCCTCCCGGCAGCATCGCCTGCGTTCGCTCACCATGCTCGGCGGGACCCACCGGAGCATGGCCGGCCAGGTCGGCAAACTCTTCTTCCCCGACTACCTGGACGCGCTTGAGACGGGCGGCATGGAGGAATTCATCAGCCGTTGGAACGATCGCCGCACCGGGTCAGTGGACCCGGCCACCCGGCAGGCCTTCCTGGCGAACGACCCGGCGGCGCTGGCAGCCTACTTCCGCGCCGGCGAAGAATTGCCGGGGCTCGATCCGCGCGTGGTCCAGCAGATCCAGTTGCCGGTCCTGCTGATCGCCGGCAGCAAGGACCATCCGCGGGCGGAGGAATCGCGCCAGGCGGCCGCTCTGCTGCCGGACGGACACTTTGCCGAACTGCCCGGTTTGGACCACGCCAGCTGCCTGTCCGCCCAGGAAGACGTGACCGCCCTATTGACAGGTTTCCTGGAGCGGGTCCACTCAAACCGCTGAGGCAGCCGCGTTACCCGGGGCACGGCCGGCCTCCGCCGCCACCGCACGTGACGGAGAACTCTGTGTCGCCCCTTCTACACCATTGCCTGATACCGCCTCCGGACACGGTAACGTTTTCCCTATGGCTGAGTCTGACGTTCGTGAGTATCCCTTCGGCACCCTGGTCACCGCAATGGTCACCCCCTTCACCGACGAGGGCGAGGTGGACTACCTCAAGACCGCCGAATTGGCGGACAAGCTGGTCCAGGACGGCTGCGACGGTCTCGTCGTCACCGGAACCACCGGCGAAACATCAACGCTGACCGATGACGAGAACGAAGCGATGTTCCGCACGGTCGTCGAGGCGGTCGGTGGCCGCGCCAAGGTCATCGCCGGGTCGACCACCAACGACACGCGCCACTCCATCAACCTGTCCCGGCGTGCCGCCGCCGTCGGAGTGGACGGGCTGCTCATCACCGCCCCGTATTACAACAAGCCGAGCCAGGCAGGCGTCCAGGCCCATATCGAAACCATCGCCTCTGCCATCGGCCTGCCGGTCATGGTCTATGACATCCCCGGCCGCGCCGGCATCTCGATCGCGACTGACACCCTGATCCGGCTGGCAGAGCACCCGCTCATCGTGGCGCTCAAGGACGCCAAAGCGGACTACGGCGAGACCACCCGCGTGCTGGCCAACACGGATTTGGACGTGTACTCCGGCGACGACGGACTGACCCTGCCGCTGATGGCGGCCGGCGCCGTCGGCGTGGTGAGCGTGACCGCCCACGTGGCCACCCGGCAGTTCCGCGAACTGGTCGATGCCGCGCTGGCGGGGGATTTCGCCACCGCGCGCAGGCTCCACTTCGAACTGGACCCGGTCATCCGCGCCGTGATGACCCACGTGCAGGGCGCAGTCGCCGCCAAGCAGGTCCTGAAGTGGCAGGGCGTCCTGCCCAACTCCGTGGTCCGGCTGCCGCTGGTGGAACCGTCGGAGGCCGAGCTCGCGCCCATCCGCGCGGACCTGGCCGAGGCCGGCTGGACCCTGGAGGCCCTGAACGCCCGATGAGCCAGTCCACGCTGACCCAACTCCGCACCCCGCCCAGCCTCGAACCGGGCACGCTCCGGATTGTTCCGCTAGGCGGCCTCGGGGAAATCGGCCGCAACATGGCGGTCTTCGAGATCGGCTCGAAACTGCTGGTGGTCGACTGCGGCGTGCTGTTCCCGGAGGAGCACCAGCCCGGGGTGGACTTGATCCTGCCGGACTTCTCCTACATCGAGGACCGGCTCGACGACATCGTCGGCGTGGTCCTCACCCACGGGCACGAGGACCACATCGGTGCCGTCCCTTACCTGTTGCGGATGCGGCAGGACATTCCGTTGATCGGCTCCCAGCTGACCCTGGCTCTGGTCGAGGCCAAGCTGGCCGAACACCGGATCACGCCCTACACCCTCACCGTTGCCGAAGGCCAAATCGAGCAGTTCGGGCCCTTCGAATGTGAATTCGTCGCGGTCAACCACTCGATCCCGGACGCACTCGCTGTCTTCCTCCGGACCACAGCCGGCACGGTGCTGCACACCGGCGACTTCAAGATGGACCAGCTGCCCCTGGACGGTCGAATCACCGACCTGCGCGCCTTCGCCCGCCTCGGCGAGGAGGGCGTGGACCTGTTCATGGCCGACTCCACCAACGCCGACATCCCCGGCTTCACCACCGCGGAGAAGGAAATCGGCCCGGTGCTGGAGCGTCTCTTCGGCCAAGTGCAGAAACGCATCATCGTCGCCTCGTTCTCCTCCCACATACACCGCGTCCAGCAGGTGCTCGACGCCGCTGCCGCCCACGGTAGGCACGTGGCCTTCGTGGGCCGGTCCATGGTGCGGAACATGAACATCGCCGCCAAACTGGGCTTCCTGAATGTCCCCGAGGGCATCTTGGTGGACCTGAAGAACGTGGAGGACTTCCCGGACGACCGGATCGTGCTGATGTCCACCGGGTCGCAAGGTGAACCCATGGCCGCCCTGTCCCGGATGGCCAACGGGGACCACCGCATCCAAGTGGGCAAGGGGGACACGGTGATCCTGGCGTCCTCGCTGATTCCGGGCAACGAGAATGCCGTCTTCCGGGTCATCAACGGCCTGTTGAAGCTCGGCGCGGAAGTCATCCACAAGGGCAACGCCAAGGTCCACGTGTCCGGACACGCTGCTGCCGGCGAACTTTTGTACTGCTACAACATCCTGCGGCCCAAGAACGCCCTGCCGGTGCACGGCGAGACCCGGCACCTGATTGCCAACGGGCGGCTGGCCGAACAAACCGGTGTGCCGGCGGAAAACGTGTTGCTGGCGGATGACGGATCGGTCATCGACCTGAAGGACGGCATCGCCCGGATTGTCGGCCAGATCGAATGCGGATACGTGTACGTGGACGGATCGAGCATTGGCGAGATCACCGACGCGGACCTCAAGGACCGCCGGATCCTGGGCGAGGAGGGGTTCATCTCCGTGATCACGGTGGTCAACCGCAGCACCGGCCAGATTGTCTCCGGACCGGAAATCCATGCCCGCGGGTTCGCCGAGGACGATTCGGTCTTCGACGACATCAAACCAAAAATCATCAGCGCGCTGGAAGAGGCAGTGGTCAACAACACGGACCACACCACGTACCAGCTGCAGCAGGTGGTCCGTCGGGTGATCGGCACCTGGGTGAACAAGCGGCACCGCCGCCGGCCGATGATCGTCCCGGTGGTCCTGGAGGCTTGAGCCCGGTCCGGCGCAGCCGATCCGTGCGGGCCAAATCCCGCGGATGAGCGGGTTCAGCCGGTAACCTTGCGACTATGGCGACTCGTACTTCCCCTGCCCGAAAAGGCACCCAGCAGTCGCGCGGTAAGGGTACAGGCACTACTGCGCGCTCCTCATCGGGGCGTTCCAGCAAGACCAAGGTGCTCGAAGTGCAGCCCCCGGAGGAGCAGCTGCCGCTGCTGCCGCGGATGATCCACGGGCTGTGGATGAGCTTGGCCCGTCCGGTGGCCGCGGGCGTCCGGAAGCTGGGTCCCGATGTGCGGCCCGACCACGAACTGCGCCGCGACGGCACCGGTTTCTTCCTGCTGCTCTTGGCCGCCTGCGTCGCCACCGTGGAGTGGTGGGCCCTGGAGGGCTGGTTCGGGGACGTGGTGCACGCCGTGGCCGGCGGAACCTTCGGCTGGATGGCACTGGTGCTGCCGGTGCTGCTGCTGATCATGGCGGTGCGGTTGATGCGCCACCCGGAAGACTCGCCGGCCAACAGCCGCATCTCCATTGGCCTGATCCTTTTCCTCGCCTCGGGCTCCGGGCTCGCGCATGTGATCGGCGGCCAGCCGGCCTTGGCGGACGGCTTCGATGCGTTGTGGGCAGCCGGTGGGATGGCAGGCTTCCTGCTCGCGGCCCCGCTGGCGGCCGTCAGCCTGTGGCTGCCGGTGGCCATCTACGGGCTGCTGGCCTTCACCAGCATCCTGATCATCACCGCCACGCCGTTCCGCCACATTCCCCTGCGACTGCGGATGCTCTACGAGCGGCTGATGGGCCAGGACCCGTCCGCCCAGGCGGCGCAGTACCAGCCGGGCGACGAGCATGACCAGAGCTATCTCTACGCCGACCAGGCTCCGGCCAAGGAACGGAAACCGCGGCGCAAACTTTTCGGCAAGCGCAAGGCCGAAGAGGCCGCCGACGAGGAAGGGTTCTACTTCGACGAGGCATTCGAAACCGCCGTCATCGAGGATAAAGAGCCCGAAGAGCTACCCGCACCGGAGGAAACGGCTCCGGCCGTGCCGCCGGGAGTGCGCCGGCCCACGCAGGCGGAACTGGCCGTCGAAAAGATCAAGCGCGACCAAGGCCTGGTCCCCGAAGGGGCCACCGAAGCGCTGCCGGTGCTGCCCGCGGCCCCGCCGGCAACCGCAGCGCCCACCGTGCCGTCCAATCCGGTGCAGCCGCAGCCGCCGACCACTCCGATCCCGCAGCGCACCGAGCAGCTGCAGTTGGCCGGTGACGTCGCCTACACGCTGCCGCCGTCCGATTTCCTGCCTCCCGGACCGCCGTCGAAGGAGCGCTCGGAGGCGAACGACGCCGTCGTCAATGCCCTGACCGAGACATTGGACCAGTTCAAGGTCGATGCGAAGGTCACCGGCTTCTCCCGCGGGCCGACAGTGACGCGCTACGAAATCGAGCTGTCGCCGGGCACCAAGGTGGAGCGCGTCACGGCGCTGTCCAAGAACATTTCCTACGCCGTGGCCAGCTCCGACGTCCGCATCCTCTCTCCGATCCCGGGCAAGTCCGCCATCGGCATCGAGATCCCCAACACGGACCGCGAGACGGTGTCCCTGGGCGACGTGCTGCGCTCGAACAACGCCCGCAAGACCGAACACCCCATGGTCATGGGCGTGGGCAAGGATGTGGAGGGCGGCTTCGTGCTGGCCAACCTGGCCAAGATGCCGCACCTGCTCGTCGCCGGTGCCACCGGTGCGGGCAAGTCCTCGTTCGTGAACTCAATGATCACCTCCATCCTGATGCGGTCGACGCCGGACGAGGTGCGGATGGTCATGGTGGACCCCAAGCGGGTGGAGCTGACCGCCTACGAGGGCGTGCCGCACCTGATCACACCGATCATCACCAATCCAAAGAAGGCCGCGGAAGCGCTGCAGTGGGTGGTCCGCGAGATGGACACCCGCTACGACGACCTGGCCAACTTCGGCTTCAAACACATCGACGATTTCAACAAGGCCGTGCGCAACGGCAAGGTGGTCCCGCCCGCCGGCTCCAAACGAGTGGTCAAGCCGTACCCGTACCTGCTGGTGATCGTGGACGAGCTCGCGGACCTGATGATGGTGGCACCGCGGGACGTCGAAGACTCGATTGTCCGCATCACCCAGTTGGCCCGTGCCGCCGGCATCCACTTGGTGCTGGCCACCCAGCGGCCCTCGGTGGATGTGGTGACCGGCCTGATCAAGGCCAACGTCCCGTCACGGATGGCGTTCGCTACCTCGTCGGTGACCGATTCCCGCGTGGTGCTGGACCAGCCTGGCGCGGAAAAGCTGATTGGCCAGGGTGACGCCTTGTTCCTGCCGATGGGTGCCAGCAAGCCTATGCGTGTGCAGGGCGCCTGGGTCTCCGAATCGGAAATCCACAAGGTCGTTGAACACGTCAAGGGGCAACTGCAGGCGGTCTACCGCGACGACGTCGCCGTGGAGGCGCCGAAGAAGCAGATCGACGACGACATCGGCGACGATCTGGACGTGCTGCTGCAGGCGACCGAACTGGTGGTCACCACCCAGTTCGGCTCGACCTCGATGCTCCAGCGGAAGCTGCGCGTCGGCTTCGCCAAGGCCGGCCGCCTGATGGACCTGCTCGAATCCAGGGGAGTGGTTGGTCCGTCCGAGGGTTCCAAGGCCCGCGACGTGCTGGTCAAGCCGGATGACCTCGCGGCGACGCTGGCCGCCATCCGGGGCGACGAGCCGGCCGCCGCAAGCCCCGGCGAGCCAGGGAGCGCCGACCCGCTGACCGAGGCATTGGCGGACAATGCCAATGCCAACCATGGCTTCGAGGGCCCGCGCGATTTGGTCGCGGAGGACCTCGATTCCCGGCCGCAGGCGGTGGACTACTACGACGGCGACGAGGACGATGCGGGATCCGAGGACGCCTGGAACCTGACCGGGAGGTGACGTCCGCCCTCCGGTGGTCGGCCAAGGGCCGTCAGGCCCGTGAGGTGACGTCCGCCCTCCGGTGGTCGACCAAGGGCCGTCAGGCCCGCGTGGAGACCCGCTACGGGTAGCCTTGAACGCGTGACTGATTCAGTGTCCCGGCCCGTGCCCCTGCTCAACATCGCCAACGTCCTCACGACGGTGCGGATCCTGCTGGTTCCGTTTTTCATCTGGTTCCTGCTGGCTGACGGCGGCGAAGGGGGAGTGTACCGTTGGCTGGCGGTGTTGGTGTTCGCCGTCGCGATCTACACGGACAAGCTCGACGGTGATCTGGCCCGCAGCCGGGGGCTGATCACCAACTTCGGCAAGATCGCCGATCCGATTGCAGACAAGCTCCTGATCGGCTCGGCCTTGATCTTGCTCTCGGTATTGGGCGACCTGCCGTGGTGGATCACCATCATCATCCTGGTCCGGGAACTGGGCATCACCTTGCTGCGATTCGTGGTGATTCGCTACGGGGTCATGCCGGCCTCGCGCGGCGGCAAGCTGAAGACCGTCCTCCAGACACTGGCCATCTTCCTCTACCTGCTGCCGCTCGAGTCCTGGCTGGGAGACTGGGCGGTGTGGGTGGCCTTCGCCGTCATGATGCTGGCCGTGATCGTCACCGTGGTGACCGGCGTCGACTACGTCGTGAAGGCTGTGAAATTGCGCCGCGCTTCGCTCGCGGGGACCGAGGGCCAGCGATGAACACCGCACAGGCCGCGGCCGTCGTGGCAGCAGCCATCGCCGGGAAACTGACGGTGGCCACGGCCGAATCGTTGACTGCCGGTATGGTGGCGGCCGAACTGGCCACGGTGCCAGGGGCATCCGGCACGCTTCAAGGCGGCGTCGTGTCCTACCAGAGCCAGGTCAAGGCTGCCGTGCTCGGCGTCGACCCTGATCTGTTGGCGCGCGAGGGGGCGGTCACCGAAGCCGTGGCCTGCCAGATGGCCGAGGGTGCCAGGCGCGTCCTGCAGGCGGACATCGCGGTGTCCACCACCGGGGTCGCCGGACCGGAACCGCACGGCGGCCGGGACGTGGGGACCGTGTGGATCGGCATCGCCGCCCCGCGCGGAACGTGGGCCAGCGAGTACCACTTCAACGGCGACCGGGCCAGTATTCGGCGGCAGGCCTGCGAAGCCGCCATCATGGAACTGGGCCGGGCGGTCGGCGATGAGGCGGCGGTTTTGTCCGGATCGTAGATTTAAGTCCGGGGAACAAAAATATTCATTCAGTAGTTATCAAGGGTGTCAGCAGATGTTAGGTTGTTGGCCTAGGCTTGAAAACAGCGGCAGAAGCCGCCCAGCTTAAGAGGGAGCAAGGCGATACAGATGGTAAAGCAGCCCGTGTCCGTAAACGGTGTTGTCCGTTGGCGTGATGTGGGATTGGC
Organism: Arthrobacter sp. NPDC055138; assembly: GCF_053607305.1. Lineage (NCBI taxonomy): Bacteria > Bacillati > Actinomycetota > Actinomycetes > Micrococcales > Micrococcaceae > Arthrobacter > Arthrobacter sp. NPDC055138. The sequence continues at coordinate 47,485 of NZ_JBSGTH010000006.1, read as the reverse complement.
CGAAGAACCCCGCAGGGAGCAGAAGGAGCGCAAAATGGTAGTGTTGCGACACGAAATTGGCGATGTCCTCCGTGATGTCCGGCAGCGGCAGGGACGAACCCTGCGCGAAGTGTCGCACAGCGCCCGCGTTTCCCTTGGCTACCTGAGCGAAGTCGAGCGCGGCCAGAAGGAAGCATCGTCTGAACTGTTGTCCTCGATTTGCTCGGCCTTGGACGTTCCCCTGTCGCACATGCTGCGGGAAGTGAGCGACCGGGTCGCAGAGGCCGAGGGTGTGGTCATTCCCGACACCGTCCCGCAGGAACTCTCGCGTGAGTTTGTCGGCGACATTCCGGACGAGCTGCCCGAAGAACTCCGCGGTTTGGCTTCCGCCCGGTACTGATCAAAGACCCTTAACGGGCCGGTTCCGCCCACAGCGGCGGAATCGGCCCGTTTCTTTGTGCCTGCGGTTCCCGGCCGGCCCGCTGTCCGCTAGTGGACCGGCGGCTCGTTGGCATAGGAGGCATTCAGCCGGTCCAGCAACTGTCCCAGCGTGGACAGGTCTTCGACGGACCAGTCGCCAAGGCGCTCGTGAAAGGCGACCTTGCGGGCGGCCTGCGCCTCGGCCAGTTTCTCCAACCCAGCGGGAGTCAGGGTGATCGACTGGGCCCGCCCGTCCAATGGATCCGCCTGCTTGCCCACCAAACCCAATTGCTCGAGCATGGCAATTTGGCGACTGACAGACGGCTTGCCGACTCCGATTGCCGCAGCCAGTTCCGTGAGCCGCAACGAATGCTCCCGCTGGAGGATCAGCAGAAGTCCGTAGGCCGCCGGTTCCATGTCCGGGTGCACGGTTCGCGCCACCCGGTGGGAGTTCGCCCTGGCCCGGCGCCAGAGCAAGCTCAACTGCCGTTCAAGTGCTTCGATGGCCGTATCGAACCGTGCATCTTCGCTGCCTGTGGCATGGTCTGTCATGGCCTTATTCTAATAAGCGCCGGCGTCGGCGCAGAGATCCCGCGCGGACGCGTCGCAGGCCGATTGCAGGTCGAAGGAATCTCGATGCCGTCCCGGCGCATCAGCCGGACACGTGAGAAGATGTACGCGTGCGAATCAGTGACTTCTGGCGATTGATGGACGATGAATTCGGTTCTGCCTATTCGCATGTCCTCGCCGCAGATTTGGTGCTGGGACAGCTCGGCGGCCGGACCGCCGCCGAAGCGTTGGCTGCAGGAATTCCGCCGAAATCGGTATGGCTCGCCGTCTGCGATGTTCAAGACGTTCCGCAGGAGCGGCGCTGGGGCAAGGACCGCGAGCCGCGAGGCTGAGCGGACACGCCCGGCAGAAAAACCCCGATATGTTCGAAAGTGTGTTCGGATACCGCTAAGCTTCTACACAGACCGCCGAGAGGCCGGATTATCCACACGCTCCGCTGCCGATCCCGATTTTGTCCGAGCCGGACGCTACGGTCGGAAGAGTCAAGACAGACAAGGCCCGAGGGCCGCAAGAGACTGAGGTGAACAATGGCCGCACCAGCTGACCGCGAGAAGGCACTGGAAGCTGCGCTGGCGCAGATCGACAAGCAGTTCGGCAAGGGCTCGGTGATGCGTCTTGGCGACGACACCCGTGCCCCCATCGAAACGATCTCCACCAGTTCGATCGCCTTGGACGCCGCATTGGGCATTGGCGGCCTGCCGCGGGGCCGTGTGGTCGAGATTTACGGTCCGGAATCTTCGGGTAAGACCACGGTGGCGCTTCACGCTGTCGCCAGCGCCCAGCGCAACGGCGGAATCGCTGCCTTTATCGACGCCGAGCACGCACTGGACCCGGAATATGCCAAGAAGCTTGGCGTGGACACCGACGCCCTGCTGGTGTCGCAGCCGGATACCGGCGAACAGGCACTGGAAATCATGGACATGTTGATCGGCTCCGGCTCTCTCGACATCATCGTGATCGACTCCGTCGCCGCCCTGGTGCCGCGCGCGGAAATCGAAGGCGAAATGGGCGACAGCCATGTTGGTCTCCAGGCCCGTCTGATGAGCCAGGCCCTGCGAAAGATCACCGGGCGGCTCAACCAGTCGAAGACCACCGCCATTTTCATCAACCAGCTGCGCGAAAAGATCGGCGTGTTCTTCGGCAGCCCGGAGACCACCACCGGCGGCAAGGCGCTGAAGTTCTACGCCTCGGTGCGCATCGACGTGCGCCGCATCGAAACCTTGAAAGACGGAGCCAATCCGGTGGGCAACCGGACGCGCGCCAAGATCGTCAAGAACAAGATGGCACCGCCGTTCAAGCAGGCAGAATTCGACATCCTCTACGGCCACGGCATCTCCCGCGAGGGCGGCCTGATCGACATGGGCGTGGAGCATTCGCTTGTCAAGAAGTCGGGTGCCTGGTTTACCTATGACGGAGACCAGCTCGGCCAAGGCAAGGAAAATGCCCGCAAGTTCCTCATCGACAATCCTGATCTGGCCGATGAGCTCGAACGCAAGATCCGGCAGAAGCTCGGCATCGATGCAGTCCCGGACAGCGGAGAAGAGGGCGAGCCGAAGCTCAAGGCCGTCGACGGATTCTAAATGGCGTTCAGGCACGGACAGGGCGCCGGCCCGACGCCGGGCAGCCCGGCGGACCTGGCACCGGATGCTGATCCCTACGGCGTTGCGCGCTCCATTGTCCTGCGCGCACTGACGCAGTCCCCGAAGAGCCGCGCCCAGCTGGCCGCGAAGCTGGCTGAGCGCGGCGTCCCGGGCGACGTCGCGGAGGCAGTACTCGAGCGGTTCGAGGAGGTTAACCTCATTGACGACGCCGAGTTCGCCAGGATGTGGGTGCGCAGCCGGTCCCAGTCGCGGTCGCTGGCGCGGTCCGCACTCCAGCGGGAGCTCGCCGACAAAGGGATCTCCGGTGAAGTTGCCGAGCCAGCGCTGGACCAGCTTACGGCGGACGACGAGCTTGAAGCCGCCCGCTGCCTGGTGCGCCGCAAGATACGCCCCGACTGGCAACTGCAGGACCGGTCAGAAAGGGACAAGCATCTGCGCCGGCTGGTCTCCATGCTGGCCCGTAAGGGCTATTCTGCCTCGCTGGCCTACCGGGTGGCGGATGAGGAACTCGGCGCCGCCGGCAACCCGGAATTCTGACTCGGCCTAGCCTCGCCCGGAGCGCCGGGTCCCCTTCGGCACTGTTATCGTTTTGAGACTTTTCCCAGATTCGGTCGTTACCGTAGTGCGACTGTGAGTGCATCGCAGAATGAACGTCGTCAGAAAACCCAGCAACGCAGGCGCAGCCGCAGGCAGCGCCGCCTCAGGATCGCCGCAGGCCTGACACTTTGCTCCGTTGCCGCAGTCGGCGCAACCGGGGCCGCCAGCGCCGTCCGGCAGGGGCACAGCGCCTCCGAGGCTGTGGGATCGATCACAGCACCCGTCATGGAGCTGGTGGGATTGGCAGAGCCCGCCGAGGAGCCAAATCCGGTGGCCGCCGACGCCCTCGAGGCGCAGGACGCTGAGGCCTCCGACCATGCCGCAGCCGAGAAGAAGGCCGCGCAGGCGGATCAGGCGCGCCAAGCGGCAGCAGAGAAGAAGGCAGCTGCCGCAAAGGCTGCAGCGAAGGAAGCCGCCGATCGGAAGGCGGCGGAAAAACGTGCCGCTGCCGAGGCGGCAAAGAAGCGTGCTGCCGCCCAGGAAGCTGCCCAGGCAAAGGCTGCCAAGGAGAAAGCTGCTGCCAAGGCCCAGGCGTCGCGGAACGATCCGGCCGCTGCCAAGGCCTACGCCGAAGGGTCGCTGGCATCCTTTGGCTGGGGCGCTGGCGAATTGGGCTGCCTGGAAACGCTGTGGCACAAGGAATCGGAATGGAACATCGGCGCCACCAACCCATCCAGCGGCGCCTATGGCATACCGCAGGCCCTGCCCGGTAACAAGATGGCCGCCGCCGGCGCCGACTGGCAGACCAACGTCCAGACTCAGGTCGATTGGGGGCTGGGCTACATTGAGGACCGCTACGGCTCCCCGTGCTCCGCCCTGGACTTCCATTTGGCCAACAACTGGTACTAATCCCTGACCGGCTGCAGATTGTGGCTCGTCCGGCCGCAGGCCGTACCCTTGTAAGGTGAGTTTGACTGTCCCCGCCCCCACCATCGAGAAGCAGCCGGAAGCCCGCACCTATCAGGTGCGCACCTTCGGCTGCCAGATGAACGTGCATGATTCCGAGCGGCTGGCCGGGCTCCTCGAAGCCGCCGGAATGGTCGAAGCCCAAGCCGGCCAAGCCGACGTCGTGGTCTTCAATACGTGTGCGGTACGGGAGAACGCCGACAACAAGTTGTACGGCAACCTGGGCCAACTGGCCCCGGTCAAGGAACGCCATCCCGGGATGCAGATCGCCGTCGGCGGCTGCCTGGCACAGAAGGACCGCGAGACGATCCTCAAGAAGGCGCCGTGGGTGGACGTGGTGTTCGGCACCCACAACGTGGGTTCGCTTCCGGCGTTGCTGGAGCGTGCGCGGCATAACAACGAAGCGCAGCTGGAAATCCTGGAATCGCTCGACGTGTTCCCCTCCACGCTGCCCACCAAGCGCGATGCGGTGTACTCCGGCTGGGTCTCCATTTCCGTGGGCTGCAACAACACCTGCACGTTCTGCATCGTCCCGTCGCTGCGCGGCAAGGAACGCGACCGCCGGCCGGGCGAGATTCTGGCGGAGGTCCAAGCACTGGTCGACGACGGCGCCATCGAAGTCACGCTGCTGGGCCAGAACGTGAACTCCTACGGTGTGGAGTTCGGTGACCGCGGGGCCTTCGCCAAGCTGCTGCGCGCCTGCGGCAGCATCGAGGGCCTGGAACGGGTGCGGTTTACCAGTCCGCACCCGGCTGCCTTCACCGACGACGTCATTGACGCCATGGCCGAAACCCCCAATGCCATGCCGCAGCTGCACATGCCGCTGCAATCCGGCTCGGACAAGGTCCTCAAAGATATGCGCAGGTCCTACCGGTCCAAGAAGTTCCTGGGCATCCTGGACAAGGTCCGGGAGCGGATTCCCCATGCGGCCATCTCCACGGACATCATCGTCGGGTTTCCGGGCGAGACCGAGGAAGATTTCCAGGCAACCCTGGCGGTGGTGGAACAGGCCCGCTTCGCCAGCGCATTCACCTTCCAGTACTCCAAGCGGCCCGGGACCCCGGCCGCGGAGCTGCCGGACCAGCTGCCCAAGTCCGTTGTGCAGGAACGCTACGAGCGCCTCATTGCCTTGCAGGACCGGATTGCCGCGGAAGAAAATGCCAAACAGCTGGGCAGCCGGGTCGAGGTCATGGTGACCGCGCAGCAGGGACGCAAGGCGGGGGAGACCCATCGGCTCTCCGGCCGGGCCAGGGACCAGCGGCTGGTGCATTTCTCCGTCCCCGACGGCGCGCCCGCGCCGCGCCCGGGCGACTTGGTGACGGTGACGATCACCGAAGCCGCAGCCTTCCACCTGATCGCGGATCCGGCTTCCGCATCGGACTACCAACTGCGCCGCTCGCGCGCCGGGGACGCATGGGACCGCTCCCAGGCAGACTCTTGCGGGGTACCCGCGGCTGCGGGCAGCAAACCGGCCCAGGTCTCGCTGGGCATGCCCGCGCTGCCGGTCCGGCCGGCCTGAGCCCGATGCCGGCCGACCCACTGAGCCAGCAGGACAGCCCGGCGGTCATCGCCGTCGTCGGCCCCACCGGATCGGGTAAGTCGGATCTCGCCGTCGAGCTGGCGCAACGGCTGGACGGAGAAGTGATCAATGCCGACTCCATGCAGTTCTACCGAGGAATGGACATCGGCACGGCCAAGATGACGGTGGCCGAACGGCAGGGGGTGCCCCACCACCTGCTGGACATCCTCGACATCACGGACGAAGCGAGCGTCTCGGCGTACCAGCGGCAGGCCCGCGACGCGATCGACGCCATCCACAGCCGGGGCCGCCGGGCCATCCTTGCCGGCGGGTCCGGACTGTACGTCCGGGCGGCCCTCGACGCGATCGAGTTTCCTGGCACCGATCCGGCCCTGCGCCGCGCCCTCGAGGAAGAGCTGGCCAGCCAAGGCCTGCAAGCCATGCAGGAACGGCTCCGGGACGTCGATCCGGCCTCCGCCGGCCGGCTAGCCGATGCCCGCCGCATCGTCCGCGCGCTGGAAGTGTGGCAGCTGACCGGGCGCCCCTTCAGCTCCTACATGCCGGAGCGGCACTACGTCCGCCGCACCGTGCAGATCGGCCTCCAGACGGACCGCGAACAGCTCAAGCACCGGCTGGCCGGTCGCGTTCAGGCAATGGTGGAGCGCGGCTTGCTGGACGAAGTCGCCGCGCTGGACCGGAGGGGCCTGCGCCAGGGGCGGACCGCCTCGCGCGCGCTCGGGTACGCCCAGTTCCTGAGGGTGCTCGACGGCGAATGGAGCCAGGACGCCGCCGTCGAGGACACCGTCGCCGCCACCCGCAAATTCGCGCGGCGCCAGCTGACCTGGTTCCGGGCTGATCCACGGATCCACTGGCTCGACTGGCAGGATCCGCTGCTGGCGGACAAGGCCGCCGGCCACCTCGCTAAGCTTGAAGCGTGAACACCCCCCTTCCTGACCATTTGTCAGCCCTGTCCGGGCTGTCCTACGCCAAAGGGCACGGAACCGGCAACGACTTCGTGCTGATTGCCGATCCGGACGGACTCAAGGACATCGAACCCCAAGCCGTCGCCGCGCTGTGCCACCGCCACCTGGGCATCGGCGCCGATGGGCTGATCCGTGCCATCCGTTCGGAGCACCTGCCCGAGGGCCGTGAGCTGCTGGCAGCAGCGCCGGAGGCCGAGTGGTTCATGGACTACCGCAATGCCGATGGCTCGGTATCCGAGATTTGCGGCAACGGCGTCCGCGTCTTCGTGCACTTTCTGCTGGCCGAGGGACTGGTCGGGCTGGATGCCGGGGAGTCTTTGACGATAGGGACGAGGGCGGGGATCAAGATCATCCGCCGGTCCGCCAACGGCTACGCCGTGGACATGGGGCCATGGGAATTCATCTTCCCCGCCGAGGCTGCGGCCCGGGCCATGGACTCCACCGTCAGCGCCGGCGGCCTGGAGGTGCCGCGGCCGGCGCTGTCCGTGAGCATGGGCAACCCGCATACCGTCGTCGCCCTCGCCGGACTTGAAGAACTGGCCGCCACCGAATTGTTTGCGGCACCCGCGGTGGATCCCGTACCCGCAAACGGAACCAACGTGGAATTTGTGGTACCGGCCGAACCCCTCGTCGCCGACGGAGCAGGGCATATCAGCATGCGCGTGCACGAGCGCGGGGTGGGGGAGACCCAGTCCTGCGGGACCGGTGCCTGCGCCGCCGCCGCTGCCATCCGCTACTGGGCCGGGAACGGTGCTCCCGACGACTGGCAGGTCGGAGTCCCAGGTGGAACCGTCCGCGTGCGGTTTCTCCCGGCGCCGGACGGGCGCGAACATGTGGAGCTCAGCGGACCCGCCGTGTTGGTGTCCCGCGGAACCGTGGCCTGAGGGAAGCGGTTCAGCCGGCGCGCCGGACGCAAAGCACGCGGAAAGCCTTGGCCGTGCTCTCACGGCTGATGGAGTAGTCCGGCGGCAGTTCGCCGGAAAGCCAGCGCTGCAGCGAGTCCGAGCCCAGGTTCTTCTGGACCACCAGCCAGGCGGAGCCGCCGGGCGCGAGCCTGGGCAGCCACAGCAACAGCAGTTCGTGGAGTTCACTCTTGCCGATTCGGATCGGCGGGTTGGACCAGATGGTTTCGAACCGCAGCGACGGGTCGACGTCTTCCGGTAGGCAGGCACGGACATTGTCCAGGCCCAACGACGCGGCGTTGTCGTTGGTCAAGGCGATGCTGCGCTCGTTGACGTCGACGGCCCACACCGTGGCCCCCGGGGATTTCAAGCCCATGGTCAGGGCGATCGGACCCCACCCGCAGCCGATGTCCAGCAGGTTGCCTGCCGGCGCCGGCGGAGGAACCTCGGCCAGTAGCACCGCTGTGCCCTTGTCGACGCCGTCCGGACTGAAGATGCCGCCGGCCGTCTGCAACTGCCGTGGGCGGCCGTCCAGTTCGACCTCCAGGGTGCGGCGAACCTCGGGTTTGCCTGGTTGCGGGCTGAAGTAGTGCTCTGTTCCCATAATCGGCCAGATTAGTGCGCGTTCAGCGGAATCGGTATCAAGGCGCGCCTAAGCTGCGTCGGCTCTGATAGCGTTGACCGCATGAAGAAGTAATGATTGCGCCGCCACCATGCTGTCCCGTTCCATGCGGCACAGCGCGTGCCGTTGGTCGAGAATTCATTCTCCCCGGCCGCCGGGCAATCACCGTTCCTCGAAACTCAGGAGCGCTCCACCGCCGCAGCCGCCCGTTCGGTTGTTTCAGTTCCCCGGCGCCGGTTATGCCGGCCGCACCAGAAGGCGCCAGCTGCCACGCATTTCCCGCCCCGCACCGACGGGGCCCATGCCAGGAGGACTTTTGGCCGATCATCCACAAACCGCATCTTCGGGCTCCGCTGGACGCACCCCGGAGGACTACGATAAGACCACGGACATTTCGAAGGAGAGCATGACCACCAACAGCCCCCAGCCGTCGCCGGAACCGGAAATGACGCCGGATGAGATCCAGGCAGTCATTGACCGTATCCTGGCCCGCGACACTGCGGCAGGAAGCAAGCCGGGAGTCGGCGGCCGAGCGCAGGCTCTGTCCAAACTTGACTCCGAGCATTCCGAATTCGACGGTGACCAGCAGGACTTGGCCGAACGCCGTGCCCTCCGCCGCGTAGCGGGTCTCTCCACCGAACTGGAGGACGTCACCGAGGTCGAGTACCGGCAACTACGCCTGGAGCGCGTGGTGCTGGCCGGTCTGTGGACCGAAGGCACGGCCGACGACGCAGACAATTCCCTGCGGGAACTGGCGGCGTTGGCGGAGACCGCCGGCTCCGAGGTGCTGGACGGCATCGTGCAGCGCCGGATGAAGCCGGACCCGGGCACCTTCCTCGGGTCCGGAAAGGCCCAGGAACTGCGGGACATCGTGATGTCCACCGGCGCTGACACGGTCATTGTCGACGGCGAACTCTCGCCCTCGCAGCGCCGCGGACTGGAAGACATCGTGAAGGTCAAAGTCATTGACCGCACGGCGCTGATCCTGGACATCTTCGCGCAGCACGCGAAGAGCCGCGAGGGCAAGGCCCAGGTCGAGTTGGCCCAGCTGGAGTACCTGCTGCCGCGCCTGCGTGGCTGGGGCGAGTCGATGTCCCGTCAGGCCGGCGGGCGCGTCGGAGCCGCCGGCGGCGGCATCGGTTCGCGCGGACCAGGTGAGACGAAGATCGAACTGGACCGCCGCCGTATCCGGACCCGGATGGCGAAGCTGCGCCGCGAAATCGCAGCCATGAAGCCGGCACGGGACACCAAGCGTGCCAACCGCCGCCGCAATGCCGTGCCCTCGGTGGCCATCGCCGGTTACACCAACGCCGGGAAATCGTCGCTGCTCAACCGCCTGACCGATGCAGGCGTTCTGGTCGAGAATGCGCTTTTTGCCACCTTGGACCCCACCGTGCGCCGCGCGGAAACACCCGACGGCATCGGCTACACGCTCGCCGACACCGTCGGTTTCGTCCGCTCGCTGCCAACGCAACTGGTGGAAGCCTTCCGCTCCACGTTGGAGGAAGTTGCCGACGCCGATGTGATCCTGCACGTGGTGGACGTCTCGCACCCCGACCCGGAGGGCCAGATCGCCGCGGTGCGTGAAGTGCTCACCGAGGTGGATGCCCGGCACATTCCTGAAATCGTGGTGTTGAACAAGGCAGATGCCGCCGATCCCTTCGTGGTCGAACGGCTGCGGCAGCGCGAACCGAACCACGTAGTGGTCTCGGCACGCACCGGCCAGGGCATGGACGCGCTGCTGCGACTGATCAGCGAAACCATCCCGCGTCCGAGCGTGAAGCTGCGGCTGTTGGTGCCCTACGACCGCGGCGAAGTCATCAGCCGTTTGCACAGCGAGGATGCGGAGATCCTCGCCATGGAGCACGGGGAAGACGGCACGCGGCTCGATGTCCTGGTTCGCGAGGGCTTGGCAGCGGAGCTGGAACGATTCCTTCGACATGACTGAAACCCGGGTACCGGCCGGCGAGGCGTTGCGGCTGCTCGATGTCGCGGTCCAGGGCATGGGCGGCCAACACCGCGCCGGCCAGCACGAGATGGCTGCCAAAGTAGCCGAGGCCTTCGACCGCCGGCAGCACCTGCTGGTGCAGGCGGGCACCGGCACGGGCAAGTCGTTGGCGTATCTGATCCCGCTCATGGTGCAGGCCTTGGAGGGTGAGAAGCCCGCCATCGTCTCCACCGCGACGCTGGCCCTGCAGTCGCAGATCGTCAAAAGGGACCTGCCGCGGCTGATGGAAGCCGTCGCCGATGAGCTTCCCCGGCCGTTGGACGTGGCGCTGCTCAAGGGGCGGAACAACTACGTCTGCCTGCATAAGCTGGCAGGCGGCTTTCCGGACGAAGACGCGCCTGCTGCGCTGTTCAGCCTCGGCGAGGACGCCGTCCCGCATCCGGCTCCCGCCGGCGGAGGGGCGTCCAGCGGGGCCGCGGGTGCATTGGGCAAGGAGGTCGTGCGGCTGCGCGAATGGGCGCAGGAGACCGAGACCGGCGATCGCGATGAACTGGTGCCCGGGGTCAGCGATCGCGCGTGGCGACAGGTCTCCGTGGGATCGATGGAATGCCTCGGCGCGCAAAAATGTCCCCTCGCCGCCGAGTGCTTCAGCGAACTGGCGCGCGGACATGCTGCCGAGGCGGACATCGTGATCACCAACCACGCCATGCTCGCCATCAACGCCTTTGAGGGCGTGGCCGTGCTTCCGGACTACGACGTGGTGGTGATTGACGAAGCCCACGAATTGCAGGACCGCGTCACCAGCGCCGTGGCGGGGCAGCTGTCGGCTGCCATGGTCCGCACTGCGGCTTCGACCGCGCGCAAGCACACCGGGATCAGCGTGGAGCCGCTGAACTCGGCTGCCGGCGCCCTGGAGGACGTACTGGAGCCGTTGCCGAGCGGATTGTTGGCCTCCGGCCTGCGCGAGGAGCAGGAGTTGGTCCTCGCGCAGCTGCGGGAGGCGGCCCGCGCAGCGCTATCCGATTCCAAGCCCGAGGGGTCCGCGGCGGCAGACGGCGGGAGGCAGATGGCCCGATCCCGTCTTTCCTCGGTGCTGGAGATGGCCGAACGGCTGCTTTCGGCGGCAGATTCCCGCGAGGTCATTTGGGCGACCCGTCCCAGCACCTTCGGCGAGACCGGCGACTATATCGCCAACGACGACCAGCCGGCTACGCTCAACGTCGCCCCGTTGTCTGTTGCCTCCAGGCTGCGTGAAGGGCTCTTCGACGAACATACGGTGGTGCTGACCTCCGCCACGCTGTCGGTGGGGGGCACCTTCGACGCCGTTGCCGGTTCGCTCGGATTGTTGGGGGCCGGTGCCCCAGCGTACTCAAGCGCCGACGTGGGCAGTCCCTTCGATTACCCCCGCCAGGGTGTGCTGTATGTGGCATCGCATCTGCCCAAGCCGGGCCGTGGCACCAGCAGCGAGCAGCTCGACGAACTCGAGGAGCTGCTGCGCGCCTCACGCGGCGGGGCCCTCGGATTGTTCTCCTCGCGTCGCGCGGCAGAAGAAGCTGCCGCCGAAATGCGTCAGCGCACCGAACTGACCATCCTGTGCCAGGGCGAATCATCAATGGGGGCGCTGGTCCGCCAATTCGCCGATGAACCGGACACCTGCCTGTTCGGCACGATGACTCTGTGGCAGGGAGTCGATGTTCCGGGCGAGGCATGCCGGTTGGTGGTCATCGACCGAATTCCGTTCCCGCGGCCGGACGACCCGCTGACCACTGCCCGGACCCGGTCGGTAGCTCAGGCCGGCGGCAATGGTTTCATGACGGTCTCGGCCACCCACGCAGCAGTGCGGCTGGCCCAGGGCGCTGGCCGCTTGATTCGCGCATCCAATGACAAGGGGGTTGTGGCCGTGTTGGATTCCCGTCTGGCCACCGCCCGCTACGGAAATTTCCTCCGCAGTGCCCTGCCGCCGTTTTGGAGCACGAAGGATGGCGCCATCGCCCGCCAGGTCCTGGAGCGGCTGGCGGCCGCCGCCGCCTGAACCGGCGGCCGCCAGAACCATCCGGGTCCGCCGCCGAATGGGCAGGCTGCATCGGCTGAAGGAGCGGTGGCGGAGCAGTCAGAGCGCCCGCATCACGGAGACAACCTTGCCCATGATGGTTGCGTGGTCGCCCAGAATCGGTTCATAGCGCGTGTTCTGCGGCAGCAACCAGGTGTGCCCGTCTCGCTGCCGGAAGGTTTTTACCGTTGCCTCTTCGTCGAGCAGCGCCGCAACAATGTCGCCGTTCTCTGCGGTGTGCTGCTGCCGAACCACCACCCAGTCGCCATCGCAAATGGCAGCATCGATCATCGAATCGCCGGAAACCTTCAGCATGAACAACTCGCCGTGCCCCACCAGCTGCCGGGGCAGCGGCATGACGTCCTCGACCGCCTGGTCTGCCAGGATCGGTCCGCCGGCGGCGATCCGTCCCACCAGCGGCACCATGGCCGTATCGGATGACGTGGTGAGTTCGGCCACCGCGACGCCACTGGAGCTGCGCAGCTGCTGCGGCTCGTCCACGCCCACGATTTCCACGCCGCCCTGTTCAAGCGTCAGCGGAGTGAGGATCTCCATGGCCCGGGGACGCTTCGGGTCCCGCCGGATGTAGCCCATCTTCTCCAGTTGGGCCAGTTGATGGGTGACGCTGGACAGGCTTGCCAAGCCGACGAGGTCGCCGATCTCGCGCATCGACGGCGGGTACCCGTGGGCAATAACGGAGCGCTGGATGGTTTCCAGGATCTTCTTTTGCCGCGGCGTCAGGCTGCGTCCGACCTTGACAGGGCGGCCTCGTCGCCGCGCTCCGGCAGTGGTGGTGGTCTCTTCGGACATATCCGGCCCCGGTCTTCCCATGATGGTCCAGGTGCCGGGTCTGGCTGATGCGGAACCGGCACTCGGATTGCTGTCTCGACTGTTTTGTCAGTGGCGGCTGATGCACTGCAATTCACAGCCGCTCATGCCATCAACGCTAGGCGAGGCGGTGAGGAATTTCAAACATTTGTTCGACTGAGTCTCGACAATAGTCGATCACCAGTGCTAAAACTGTAGAAGACGCATTCGAAGATGCGTTCGAATGCGGTGGTTCGATGATCGAAACCAGTCGAAATAGATCGAAATCGGAAAGGTGGCACCATGTCCGCCCAGCTCGCACCGCAGTCCGCAGACTTCCGCGCCAACGCCCCCCTCCGGCTTACCCGCCGGGGCCGTTTGCTGCTGATTGGCCTGCCGCTCATGCTTGCCGCGGCCGTCGCGCTCACCCTGGTCGGCTTCTTCACCGCACCGGCAATGGCCGCTGCCGGAGGGTTGGGGCCGGGGCCGGCCGTTACCGTCACTGTCGGCAGCGGCCAGACGCTCTGGGATGTGGCGGTGCTGTCCGCCCCCGACCGCAACCCGCATGATGTCATCTTCGAGATCGCGCAATTGAACGGCCTGGACGGGGACATCGTCCATTCCGGCCAGCAGTTGCTGGTGCCGTCAGCGCATTGAGGCAACCGTAATATGAGCCGCTTCGGCCCGCCCGATTCCTGCCCCGGGCGGGCCGAAGCTTAAGCTGGATCGGTGAGTGAGCAGTTAGAACGCCTGAACCGTCTGCCGTTGCGGGGTAATCTCCGGGGCCTGGAGCCATATGGTGCCCCCCAATTGGACGTGCCCATCCTGCTGAATGTCAACGAAAACACCCACGGCTTGCCGGAGACGGTGCATCAAGCCATCGTCTCGGCCGTCAGCGCCGCAGCGGCCGGTTTGAACAGGTATCCGGACCGCGAGTTTACCGAGCTTCGGACGGCGCTGTCCCTCTATCTGGGACACGGCCTCACGGCAGAGAACATCTGGGCGGCCAACGGTTCGAATGAAGTGCTGCAGCAAATCCTTCAGGCCTTCGGCGGGCCGGGCCGGACCTTGTTGAGCTTCCCGCCCACGTATTCCATGTACCCGCTGCTGGCCAGCGGGACGGACACCGAGTATGTTGCGGTGCCGCGCGGAGCGGACTTTGCGATCTCCGCGGAAGCGGTTGCCGCTGCCGTCGCAGAATCCGCAGCCAACGTCGTCGTCCTGTGTTCCCCGAACAACCCGACGGGCACCGCGCTGGGCCTTGACGTCGTCGAGGCCGCCTACGAAGCGGGAGAGGCATCCAACGCCATAGTGATCGTGGATGAGGCCTACGCCGAATTCGCCCACGCCGGCACGCCGAGCGCGCTGACGCTGCTGCCCGGCCGGGAGCGGTTGATCGTCTCCCGCACCATGAGCAAGGCTTTCGCCCTTGCCGGTGCCCGAGTGGGGTACCTTGCCGCCGCGCCGCAGGTTGCCGACGCCCTGCGCTTGGTCCGCCTGCCCTACCACCTGTCCGCGATCACCCAGGCGACGGCGCTGGCCGCACTGGAAAATGCGGACGCGCTGCTCGCCAATGTTGAGGACATCAAGACCCAACGGGACCGCATTGTCGACGGACTGACCGAACTCGGTTTGAAGCCGGCACCGTCGGACTCCAACTTCGTGTTCTTCGGCGGCCTGGACGACCCGCACGCGGTGTGGCAGGGGCTTCTGGAAGCCGGCGTGCTGATCCGCGACGTCGGGATTCCCGGACACCTGCGGGTGACGGCGGGCACTGAGGCCGAGACCACAGCCTTCCTCGAAGGCATCAAGGCCCTGATGTCGAGCCGAGTCTCCTAAACTGTAGTAAGAGCGCACCGGCCTGGCCGGTCAACCATTTTCGTCAAAGGACCCCCATGACCGTGGATACCACCACCGGACGTACCGCACGCCTCGAACGCATCACCAGCGAGTCGTCCGTGCTGGTTGAACTGGATCTCGACGGCACCGGCCGATCCGAGATCAGCACCACCGTGCCGTTCTACGACCACATGCTCACCGCACTGTCGAAGCACTCGCTGGTCGATCTGACCGTGAAGGCCACCGGCGACACACATATTGACGCCCACCACACGGTGGAAGATGTCGCCATCACGATCGGCGAGTGCTTGAAGCAGGCCCTGGGTAACAAGGCCGGGATCCGCAGGTTCGGCGAGGCAACGGTGCCGCTGGATGAGGCGCTGGCCCACGCCGTCGTCGACGTCTCCGGCCGTCCCTATCTGGTGCACTCAGGAGAACCGGCCGGCCAGGAATACCACCTGATCGGCGGGCACTTCACCGGGTCGCTGACGCGCCACGTTTTCGAAGCCATCACGCTGCACGCCCAGATCTGCCTGCACATGCGCGTACTGGGCGGCCGCGACCCGCACCACATCGTCGAGGCCCAGTTCAAGGCGTTCGCCCGGGCGCTGCGCGCCGCGGTCGAGTCCGATCCCCGGGTCGAGGGCATCCCCTCAACGAAGGGTGCCCTGTGACGGCTGGACCCAAGGTCACCGTACTGGACTACGGATCCGGGAATGTGCGCTCGGCGGTCCGGGCGCTGGAACACGTCGGTGCCGACGTCACGCTCAGCCATGCTTCCGAGGACGTGCTCAACGCCGACGGGCTGTTGGTCCCCGGCGTCGGAGCCTTCGCCACGGTCATGGAAGGACTGAAGTCTGTTGATGCCCTTCGCTGGATCGGACGCCGGGTGGCCGGCGGCCGGCCGGTGCTGGGCATTTGTGTGGGCCTCCAGGTCATGTTCGAAGAGGGAGTAGAACACGGCGTCCGCACCCAGGGGATCGGGGAATGGCCCGGGGTCGTGGAAGCGCTGCCAGCCGAGGTGGTGCCGCACATGGGGTGGAACACCGTTGACGTGGCGGAGGGCAGCCGGTTGTTCGCCGGCATCGAAGACGAGCGGTTCTACTTTGTGCACTCCTACGGTGTGCAGCACTGGAACTTTGATGTCACCCAGCCGGCGATGGCGCCGCCCCGGGTGACCTGGTCCACGCATGGGGCCCCGTTCATCGCCGCCGTTGAAAACGGTCCGCTGAGTGCAACGCAATTCCATCCGGAGAAGTCCGGCGACGCCGGCGCGGAGTTGCTCCGCAACTGGCTGAAGACGCTGCGATAGCCGTGGGCAGCCTTCTCCTCATGGCCCTGGCCGGGCTCCTGGCCGGCGGTGCCATCTCGTTCCGGCAACAGCGGCTGCCCAAGTGGGCTTCCATCCTCTTCTGGATTTTGGCCGGATTGGCCCTGCTGGCGGCCTACCTGCTCACCCTCGGTCCGACCGAGTAACCACCCACAGCCCGCGCAGCTGACGGCGCAGAAAGCGGAATCACTATGACGAACCAAACGCCCATCCTCGAACTCCTGCCCGCAGTCGACGTAGCAGATGGCCAGGCAGTCCGGCTGGTTCAGGGTGAAGCCGGCAGCGAGACCGGCTACGGCGACCCGCTGGAAGCCGCCATGGCGTGGCAGAACGACGGGGCCGAGTGGGTGCACCTCGTGGATCTCGACGCGGCTTTCGGTCGAGGCAACAACACAGAGGTGCTGCGCCGGGTCGCGGACGAGCTGAAGATCAAGGTGGAGCTCTCCGGCGGCATCCGCGATGATGAGTCTTTGGAACGGGCCCTGGAGTTTGGTGCCGCCCGCGTCAACCTGGGCACCGCCGCTCTGGAAAACCCGGAGTGGACCGCGCGGGCCATTGAACGGCACGGCGACGCCATCGCCGTCGGTCTTGATGTCCGCGGCACCACGCTTGCGGCCCGCGGCTGGACGAAGGAAGGCGGCGACATCTGGGACGTCCTGTCGCGGCTCGAAGATGCCGGTTGTGCCCGGTACGTGGTGACCGACGTGACCAAAGACGGAACACTGCGCGGACCGAACCTCGACCTGCTGCGGCAGATGTGCGAGCGGACCGACAAGCCGGTGGTGGCCTCCGGCGGTATTTCCAGCCTGGATGACCTGCGGGCCCTGCGTGAACTGGTTCCGACCGGAGTCGAAGGAGCCATTGTCGGCAAGGCCCTCTACGCGGGCAAGTTCACCCTGCCCGAAGCCCTCGACGTCGCCGGACGGCGCTGAGGTAACAGCGTGGCTAAGAAGGAGCTGCCAGCCCACATCGCCGCGGCACTCGCGGGCGCGGGCGGTGCGGGGGATTCGGCGGGCCAAAGCTGGGCCGGACGGGACCTGAGCGGCGAAGGAAATCCGCTGCACCAGTTCGATCACGACGACGGCAGCACCGACCCGGCCTATGAAGCGGCGCTCCAATGGCTGGCCGCCGGCACCGGCGGAGAAGCGGAAGTGGTGGCCGCCCTGGCCAACGCCCGCGTTTTCGTCCCCATTGTGGCCACGCTCGGAGAAGAGGCGGAGGGCAGCGGCGGCCTGACAGCGGATAAACAGGCCGACATGGCCTTGGTGACCCTGCAAGCCCCGGACGGGCGCCGTGCGTTGCCCGCGTTCAGCAATGCCGCCGCTCTCGAAGCCTGGCATCCCGAAGCCAGGCCAGTTGCCGTCTATGCTCCGCGGGCGGCGTTGGCGGCAGTGTCCGAAGACGCAGAATTGATGGTCATGGATCCGGGCGCCGCGCTGACCTTCGTGGTCCGGCGCCCGGCCGTGTGGGCGTTGGCCAAGCAGCACGAATGGGTGCCCTCCTACCGCGATCCGGCGATGCTGGACTGGGTGGCCGAAGCGACCGACGCCGAAGAAGCGGTCACGGCTGCTTCGGTCGAGCCCGGTGCCGGCATCGCGGTGCGGACGGCCGATGGCTCGGTGGTGGCAGGCGGTGGCCACGGTCCGGAGCTTCGCTTGGTGCTGCAGGTGCGTGACGGCCTGGGCCGCCAGGAGTTGGCCGCCATGGCGGGACGGATTCAAGGGCGGCTACAGGCGCGGCAGGAATTTGCAGAGCGGGTGGATTCGCTGGAGTTGAAGTTCATCCGCTGAGCATCGTGCGGCTCCACCCGCAACAAAGGCACTACAGACAAGAACGACGCCGGTGCGGGGCACCGGCGTCGTTCTGGTCAGTTCTGGAGCTTTTGCCTGGCTAGTTGACCGGGCCGGTGAACTTCTCGCCCGGGCCCTTGCCCGGCTCATCCTGGATGACAGAGGCCTCGCGGAAGGCGAGCTGCAGGGAGCGGAGGCCATCGCGTAACGGGCCAGCGTGCTGGCTGCCGATTTCCGGCGCAGCAGCGGTCACGAAGCCGGCCAGCGCGGTGATCAGCTTGCGGGCTTCATCCAGGTCTTTGAGCTCTTCCGCATCGTCGCCGGCGGCTAGGCCGCACTTTACGGCGGCGGCACTCATCAGGTGGACTGCCGCGGTGGTGATGACTTCGACGGCGGGTACTTCGGCGATATCGCGCATCTGGCCCAGGACTTCCTGTTCCTGGGTGGAGGCAGAACCGGCGTCCGGCGCGAAGCTGTGGCGATGGTCGTCGGTCTGCGGATTGTTATCTGAGCTGCTCATACTGGTAAGCTTTTCACAGACCAATTGGATCCGGTTACTTATGTGCCTGAAAGCACGTGGGGAAAAGGGTCCGATCAGCAAGCGGAGACCTCTCCCACCCGTCGGTATGGCTAGCCAGAGCTGCCGGGTTACGGTCGGCAGGCTGCGGCCGGCAGCGTTGAACGACATTGCCCACGCCCAGTCCGGGACTTCTCGGTTCCGCCTGCCGCCACTTCGAGGCCTTCGATTGCGCTTGCAATGGGAGGCCTTCTTTCATTGCCGGCGGCAGACGAATATCAGTGACAGGAGCCACCCATTAGCGAGCCAAGAATCAATGATCGTATCCGCGTTCCCGAGGTGCGTTTAGTCGGACCGAACGGTGAACAGGTCGGGATCGTCCGTATTGAGGATGCCCTGCGCCTGGCCACGGAATCGGATCTTGACCTGGTTGAGGTTGCGCCGCAGGCAAAGCCTCCGGTGTGCAAGTTGATGGATTTTGGCAAGTACAAGTATGAGGCTGCGGTCAAGGCACGCGAGGCGCGCAAGAACCAGACGAACACTGTGCTCAAGGAAATCCGGTTCCGGCTGAAGATCGACAAGCACGACTACGAGACCAAACGCGGTCACGCGTTGCGGTTCCTCGGGGCCGGCGACAAGGTCAAGGCCATGATCCAGTTCCGCGGCCGCGAACAGCAGCGTCCGGAAATGGGCATTCGCCTGCTGCAGAAGTTTGCCGAGGACGTCGCAGAGGTCGGCGTGATCGAATCGACTCCGCGGATTGACGGCCGCAACATGGTCATGGTGATCGGCCCGACCAAGAACAAGGCCGAAGCCAAGGCTGAGGCCCGGCGGGCCGCGCAGAAGGCAGATGCCAAGGCGGCCAACGAGGCCGGCAAGCAGCGGGTGGACACCAGTGACGATCAGGCGCCGATGACCCAGAGCCTGGGCGACCTGCTTCCGGAAGGCTTTGCCGCCCTGGCAAGCCAGTCGGAGGAAACCGTCGAGGCACCCGCCGAGCAGGCCGCACCGGCAGATGCAGAGCCCGAAGCGCCCGCCGAGGTTGAGAAGCCCGCCGTGGTTGAAGCAGAGGCCAAGACGGAGGAACAGCCCGAGGCGGAGCCCGCGGCTGCACCGAAGGCGGAGCCTGCTGCCGAGACCAAGCCGGCGGCCGCACCGAAGGCAAAGCCTGCTGCCGAGACCAAGCCCGCCGTTCCGGCGAAGCCTGCAGCGGAGGCCAAGCCGGCCGCTCCGGCCAAGCCTGCAGCCCCTGCGGAGGCCAAGCCCGCGGCACCCAAGCCCGCAGCCCGGCCCAAGCCGGCGGCGCGGCCCGCAGCACCCAAACCTGCTGGCCGGTCCGGCTCCAAGAGCTAAGACCGTCCAGAGAGCATCCGGCATCTTGCCGGGCACACCCGTGTGTCCGGTGCCGGTAGACAAGTAAACCGCCGGTGCCCATAGTGGCACCGCACGAGCCGAAGGTCCGCAACGACCTGAGGAAGACGTAAGGAGAACGGCAGCCATGCCGAAGCAGAAGACCCACAGCGGCGCCAAGAAGCGCTTCAAGCTCACCGGCAGCGGCAAGCTCAAGCGCCAGCAGGCCAACCGTCGCCACTACCTGGAGCACAAGCCTTCCACGCTGACCCGCCGCCTCGCAGGTGACAAGATCGTTGCTCCGGCAGACGTGCGCAACATCAAGAAGATGCTCGGCATCTAACTTTCTCCCTCCGGTCCGCGCGGCGTCAGCCTCGGGGCCATCCCAGCAAGTTTTGCCCCGACCGCTGATCGTTGCGGTCGAACCACCGGGCACCAATCATCAAAAGGAGTACGCACGTGGCACGTGTGAAGCGGGCGGTCAACGCCCACAAGAAGCGCCGGGTTATCCTGGACCGGGCTGCCGGATACCGCGGACAGCGGTCCCGTCTGTACCGCAAGGCCAAGGAACAGCTGCTGCACTCGTTCGTGTACAGCTACGGCGACCGCCGCAAGCGTAAGGGCGACTTCCGCCGCCTGTGGATCCAGCGCATCAACGCTGCCTCCCGCGCCAACGGCCTGACCTACAACCGCCTCATCCAGGGCCTGAAGGCCGCCGAGGTGCAGGTCGACCGCCGCATGCTGGCCGAGCTGGCCGTCTCCGACGCCAACGCCTTCGCGGCACTGGTGAAGGTTGCCAAGGACGCCTTGCCTGCCGACACTTCCGCTCCCGCCGAGCGCCCGGCCGCCGCTGCGAAGCCGGCCGCCAAGGCGAAGGCCGCTCCGGCTGCCAAGGCTGCTCCGGCCGCCAAGGCCGCTGAAGCCGGCGAAGTTGCCGGTGCCGTCAAGGCTGTTGACGGCGAGGACGCCCCCGCCGGCTACAGCATCAAGGGCAACCAGTCCAAGAAGTACCACGTTCCGGGTTCCACCTGGTACGAGAACACCACTCCGGT
The DNA here is from genome assembly GCF_053607305.1 of Arthrobacter sp. NPDC055138. NCBI lineage: Bacteria > Bacillati > Actinomycetota > Actinomycetes > Micrococcales > Micrococcaceae > Arthrobacter > Arthrobacter sp. NPDC055138. The sequence continues at coordinate 26,703 of NZ_JBSGTH010000006.1, read as the reverse complement.
GTACTGGTTCGAGTCCGTCGAGGCCGCCAAGGCTGCCGGTTTCGAGCCCGCCGGCGGCGAAGCCCGCCAGAAGGTTGCCGAGTAAGCACCGGATGCATAAACCGCCATACGGCGACGTTATAGTCGCTGTATGAGCATTACCGGGCGCCCGCAAGCTACGATCATGTCCAACCCCCGAGCCGATCGGGTCAAGGATGTGGCCAAGCTTGCCGGGCGCTCGGTGCGTTTAAAACGCCGGCAGTTCCTCGCCGAAGGCCCCCAGTCGGTCCGCGAGGCGTTGTCCGCCCACCGCGCGAACATCGCCTCCGGCGGCGACGGGATCGTGGTCGAGGTCTTCGCTACCGAAGCCTGCCTGGACCGGTTGCCCGAACTGCTGGATCTGGCCGACGGCGTGCCACTGCGGCTGGCCACCGATGCAGTCCTCGCGGCCATGGCCGACACCGTCAACCCGCAGGGCATCGTGGCAGTCTGTCATTACCTGGACCGGCCGCTGAATGAGGTGCTGCAGGCCAAACCGCTGCTGCTGGCCATCATGGTCCGGGTGCAGGATCCCGGCAACGCCGGTACCATCCTGCGGGCCGCCGACTCTGCCGGCGCCGACGCCGTCGTGCTGACCAGCTCCAGCGTGGACATCTACAACCCCAAGGCGGTGCGCTCCACGGCCGGATCGCTCTTCCACCTGCCAGTGGTGACTGGACACGATTTCGACGAGTTGGCCGCCGCCCTGCGAGCGGCCGGCCTGAGCATGCTCGCGGCCGACGGGTACGGAACCATCGACCTGGACCACTTGCAGGACCGCAGCGCGCTGTCCCGTTTGGGGGAGGCGACCGCAGTGGCGGACGACGGCGCTGCTCGCCTTCCGGATCTGGCGTCGCCAACTGCCTGGCTCTTCGGCAACGAAGCCCAGGGGCTGTCAGCGGAGGAGCTCGCTGCGGCGGACCACCGGGTGGCGGTGCCGGTCTACGGCCAGGCCGAAAGCCTCAACGTAGGCACCGCGGCCACGGTCTGCCTGTATGCCTCGGCAAGATCGCAGCGACGGGGCACCCAGCCGGTTTAGCCACTCCCAAACCATCCGGGCGGGCGGTACCGTAAGAACCGCGGTGACCGGACAATGACCGGCGCGGCCCGGGAGGTAAAGGATGGCAGCAAGCGGGGGAACCAAGGCGATCGTGGCGGCCCTGGGCGCCAATCTGACCATCGCCGCGCTGAAGTTCATCGCGTATTTCCTGACCCTATCGTCGTCCATGCTGGCCGAGGCCATCCACTCGGTGGCCGACTCCGGCAACCAGGTCCTGCTGTTGGTTGGCGGAAAACAAGCCGCACGTCAGGCCAGCCACAGCCACCCGTTCGGATACGGCAGGGACCGTTACATCTACGCGTTCATCGTGTCGATCGTGCTGTTCAGCGTCGGCGGATTATTCGCGCTGTACGAGGCCTACCATAAGTGGCAGGATCCGCATCCCATCGAAGGCTTCTGGTGGTGGGTCCCGCTGGCGGTACTGGTCGGTGCGATCATCGCCGAATCCTTCTCGCTGCGCACCGCTATCAGGGAGTCCAATCCCGAACGGGGCGGCACCGGCTGGGTCGATTTCATCCGCCGGTCGAAGTCGCCGGAACTGCCGGTGATCCTGCTGGAAGACTTTGGTGCCCTCCTGGGGCTGGTGTTCGCCTTGTTCGGCGTCGGTCTGACCCTGCTGACCGGCAACGGCCTGTGGGACGCAGCCGGCACGGCCATGATCGGTTTGCTGCTGGTGGCGATCGCCGCCGTGCTCGCCATAGAAACCAAGTCCCTGCTGCTCGGCGAGTCCGCCACGCGCCAGCACATCCGGCTCATCGAAGAAGCCATCGGCGCCGACGACGTCACCCAGGTCATTCACCTCAAGACCATGCATCTGGGGCCCGAGGAACTCCTCGTGGCGGCCAAGATCAGCGTCGGGCGCAGTGATTCAGGGCAAGAGATCGCCAGATTGATCGATGCAGCAGAAAGCCGCATCCGTGAAGCGGTGCCGATCGCCACCATGATCTATCTGGAACCGGATATCTACCGGTCGGAGTCAGTGCGTCCCGCGGCACGCGAGTCCTGATTCGGCGGGTGGCCGAGGAGTAGGGCGCCAGACCGGCCGGGGCCCTACTCAGCGGGTGACGCTGTGCCGCTTCTCGATCGCTCCGCTGACTGCGGCGATGGCCAGGCCCAAGGCCGCCAGCCCGGCGCCGACCAGGGCCGGGGCCGCGAAGCCCCAGCCCCAGGAGATCACCAGTCCGCCCAGGAAGGCGCCCAGCGCGTTGGCCAGGTTCAGCGCCGAATGGTTCAACGAGGCAGCCAGAGTCTGCGCGTCGGGCGACGCGTCCATCAGCCGGGTCTGCAGCGCCGGAATCAAGCTGGATCCCGCCACGCCCAGCAGGAAGACCAGCGGAACCGCGAGCAGCGCAATGGAGGACGCTGCCCAGAAGAGCACCAGCACGACGACGATGGCCGTCATGACCTGGTAGATGGTGCCCATCACGGACCGATCAGCCAACCGGCCGCCGATAAACGTGCCGACGACCATTCCCAAGCCATAGAGGCCGACGATCAGCGGCAACGCGGCCGGGGCCAGGCCGGTGACTTCCGTCATGGTGGGACTGATGTAGGAGTAGACGGCGAAGAACCCGCCGAAGCCGACCACGCCGATCAACAGCGCCAGCCACACATGGATGCGTTTCAACGCGCGGAGTTCGCGGCGGATGCCGGCCTCTTCATGCGCGGGGCTGAAGGGGACCAGGCGTTGGATCATCAACACCGTCACCACCCCGACGATGCCCACGGCCACGAACATCAGCCGCCAGCCGTACTGCTGACCCAGCCAGGTCACCAACGGCACGCCGACGACGTTGGCCACTGACAGGCCCAGCATCACCATCGCAACCGCCCGGGCACGTCGGCCCGGAGATACCAGCGAGGCCGCAAGGACCGCGGCCACGCCGAAGTAGGCGCCGTGCGGCAGGCCGGAGATAAACCGCGTGACCAGCATGGTGGCGTAGTCAGGTGCGAGGACGGATGAGAGGTTACCCAGCGTGAACAGGACCATCAGCCCCAGCACCAGATGCTTGTGCGGCAGTCGGGCTCCGAGGCCTGCCAACAGTGGCGCCCCGACCACCACGCCCAAGGCGTAGGCGGAGATCAGATGCCCGCTCTCCGGGATGCTGATGTTGAGGCCCTGGGCCACGTTCTGAAGCAGGCCCATGATGGCAAATTCGGTGGTGCCGATGGCGAACCCGCCCATAGCCAGCGCAACGATGGCCCAGACCGTCCGGCGGTTGTCGGTCTGCGTCCGTGGGGCTGCCAGGGCGGCTGAATTCATCTGTCGGCTTTCGTTTGAGCTGCATCGGGTGCACGGGAAGGGGAAGGATTGCGCCGTTGCGGCGGAAGCGGCGGGATGCCGATGTCCGCCGAGGCGCCGGCAGTTACTGTACGGCAAACACATCAGCGCTCTGTCCAATTCCGGCTGGGCCCAAAATGTGGGCCGTAGCACAGCCACCGCCGGGCGCGGGCAGTGACCAACCGGACCGTAGACTGGTCGGCGTGCACATCAGCCTGAAACAAATTGTCGGCGCAGCGATCCTCGATCACCGCGCAGCACCCGTCGGATTCCTGGCCGCCCGGCGCACGGCGCCGGAGGCGCTGGCCGGCCTGTGGGAGTTCCCCGGCGGCAAGGTCGAGCCGGGGGAGAGCTGCGAGGACGCCCTCCGGCGCGAAATCCGTGAGGAGCTCGGGGTGGAGATAGAACTTGGCGCGGAGGTGGTCGGTCCGCACGAGCAGGGCTGGCCGCTGAACGAAACGGCGGCCATGCGGGTCTGGTGTGCGTACATTACCGACGGGCGGCCGCAGCCGCTTGAAGACCACGACGAGCTGCGCTGGATCAGGCTGGACGAGCACGAGGCCACATCATTGCCTTGGATTCCGGCCGATTTTCCGATCGTCGCTGCTGTCCTCAAGACAGCCAAGTCGGTTGGCCGCCCGGCCTGACAAAGTCCCCGCCCGCCACACGGCCCGGACCCGGTGCCCCATGGCTGGAACAACGGTTAGAACAACGTCGCCTGCCCAACATCAGGTTCTGCGGGCGCGTTCGGTCCTCGGTTCGGCCGGCTAGCAGAAGCGTCAGTCTGCGGTGTGGTGACGTCGCGCAGCCGGGCTCCACTCTGCAAACCGTGCCGCCGCTTGGCAGCGCCCACCCGGGCGGCCAGCCAGCGCCGGTAATCCTTGGAGGCATAGGTTCCGCCGTCGTAGAGGCGGCGGTAGCTGCCAACCAGTTGCGGATACTCCCTGGCCAGCCACTGCATGTACCATTCCCGCGCACCGGGGCGAAGATGCAGCGCGCCCGCAGTCATGCTGGTGGCACCGGCGGCGGCCACCGAGGCACACAGATCGTCGAGCGCCTCTTCGGAATCCGTCAGCCAGGGCAGGATCGGCATCGCCATCACCGAACACGGCAGGCCGGCGTCACTGAGCTTGGCGATCAGGTCCAGCCGCGCCCGCGGCGTCGGTGTTCCCGGCTCCACCCGGTGCGCCAATCCGGCGTCCGTCATGGCCAGCGAAATCCCCATGCCGACGTCGACGTCTTTGGCCGCCTCATGCAACAGGGGCAGGTCGCGGGCCAGCAAGGTCCCCTTGGTCAGGATCGAAAACGGCGTGCCGGACTCGGCCAGTGCCTTGATGATCTCCGGCATCAGCTTGTACCGGCCTTCTGCCCGCTGATACGGATCCGTGTTGGTACCCATGGCCACGTGTTCGTGCTTCCATGACGGCTTGGCCAGTTCCCGGCGCAGCACCTCGCCGGCGTTGATCTTCACCACCAGTTGGCTGTCAAAGTCCAACCCTGTATCAAGGCCAAGATAGCTGTGGGTGTTGCGCGCGAAGCAATAGGCGCAGGCATGCGAGCAGCCCCGGTACGGGTTGATGGTCCACGCGAAGGGCATGGCAGACTGGCTGGGAACCCGGCTAAGCGCGGACTTCGCCAGCACCTCGTGAAAGGTGATTCCCGCGAACTCCGGCGTCTGCACACTGCGCACCAGGTTGCTCAGTTTGGCCAGCCCCGGCAACGCAGCCGGTGACTCGGCGGTAACTAACTGTCCATCCCAGCGCATGCATTCATTAGAACACATCTTCTAATGGTTGCGCAGCGCTGGAGCGGGGGTGGGGAAGTCGATCCCGCGCGGAGATGGACAAGCCGGGCGGAGAACCGATGCCCGCACGGGGATGTTTAGTGCAGACTGATGACGTGAGCGGAATCCGGTGGGTGCTGCACGTCGATCTCGACCAGTTCATCGCGGCCGTGGAGGTGCTTCGGCGGCCGGAGCTTAAGGGCAAGCCGATCATCGTCGGCGGTCGGGGCGACCCCACAGAACGAGCCGTCGTGTCGACCGCATCCTACGAGGCCAGGGCGTTTGGTGTGGGTTCCGGAATGCCTCTGCGCATTGCTGCCCGGAAAGTGCCGGAGGCGGTGATCCTGCCCGTCGATCACGAGGCCTACCTCGCGGCGTCAGAAACGGTGATGGCTACCTTGCGCGCGCAGCCCGGCGCCACCGTGCAGGTGCTGGGTTGGGATGAAGCCTTTATGGGCACCGAGACGGACAATCCGGAAGCGTACGCCCGGCAGGTGCAGGCCGCTGTTTTGGAACGAACCCGGCTGCATTGCAGCGTCGGCATCGGCGACACCTTGGTTCGGGCCAAGGTCGCTACCGGTTTCGGAAAGCCCGCCGGAGTCTTCCGTCTCACCGCCGGGAACTGGCTCGACGTCATGGGCAGCCGGCCAACCAAGGACCTCTGGGGCGTCGGCACCAAAGTGTCCGGACGGCTGGCCAAGCTCGGCATCAATACCGTCGCCGACCTCGCCGCGAGCGACCCACAAGACCTGGTTCCGGAGTTCGGCCCGAGGATGGGTCCCTGGTATGCGGAGCTCGGGCGGGGAGACGGCGCCAGCATTGTGGATGACACCCCGTGGATTGCCCGCGGGCATAGCCGGGAGACCACCTTCCAGCGCGACCTGACCGAGCCTGCCGAGGTGGACGACGCAGTGAGGGAGCTGACGGCGCGAGTGCTTGAAGATGTTGTGGCCGAAGGGCGGCCCGTGGTTGGGCTGACCCTCAAGGTTCGGTATGCGCCGTTCATCACCAAGACCCACGCGAAGAAGGTTCCCGAGACTTTCGACCGGGACGACATCCTCACGCGGGTCTTGGAGCTGGCAGGTGCTATCGAAACGGGCCGCCCGATCCGGCTCCTCGGACTGCGGGCCGAAATGGCAATGCCCGACGGCGCCCGTCAGGGACATACCCCGACGCGCGGCGGTTGGTGATGGCGTCGCGCCGCGGGCCGGTACATGGTGCGCCGGTACATGGTGCATCGGGGGACTAGTCGGCCGGAGGACCCGGGGACCGCGTGGGCCGGGGGTCACACCACCGGAGCGGCCGGATCGCGGCGTCGGCCCGGCCCCCGCCGGACCGTCCGTTCGGTGTAGCCGCCGGCGCGCAGGCCCGCGTGCCGTTCGAACAAGTTCCGCGACGCCGGATCGCCGGTCCGCCACAAAGACCACAGTGCGGCACAGGCGTAGAGCGGCAGGAACGGCAGGCCGAGGCAGAGCGCGTATTGCGTGCTGTGGCGTGACTCATGGGCCAAGAGCAGCGGGCTGTCGGCCAAGCCTGCGGCAGCCCGGCGGAGGAGCACCACATTGCCCACCGTGAAAGCGGAGGCCTTGGGCAGCCGGGGCCGGTAACCGTGGGCCAGGATCAGGCCCTTCGGGCCGCGGGCCAGGCTGCAGCGCGCCGCCGCGGCCAGGCCCAGTCCGGCCAGCGTGGACCCGTTGAGCAGGTTCCAGCCGGCACGCAGCTTCTCCAACGGCGTCATGCACCCATCGTAGGCGTTTCGGGCCGGTGCCCGCCGGTGAACTAGACTGGTGTGGTTGCCCGTGCGCGGGCGGAAACCCTTTAACCTATTCCGAGGTCCCAACAGCACATGTCTGACGTGACACCCCCAGCCCAGGAGCAGCTCGTGCCGAGCCCGCTCGATGAAGCGGCAGTCGCCGCCGCCGTCGAGCAGGCGATGATGGCTTTTAAGGCCGCCTCAGACCTGGACGAACTCAAGACGGCCCGTCTCGCCCACGTCGGCGAGAAGTCTCCGCTGAGCCTTGCCAACCGAGAAATCGGCAAGCTGGCCAAAGAAGACAAAGCGGCCGCCGGCAAGATCATTGGCCCGGCCCGCGGACGCATCAACCAGGCGCTGGCTGCCCGCACCGCAGAGCTGGAAGCCGAGCGCGAAGCGCAGATCCTGGTCGAGGAAGCCGTGGATGTCACTGCGGCTCCGCGCCGCCGTCGTGCCGGTGCCCGGCATCCGCTCTCCACGCTGCAGGAGCGGGTCAGCGACATCTTTGTGGGCATGGGCTGGGAGATCGCCGAAGGCCCGGAAGTTGAATCCGAGTGGTTCAACTTCGACGCCCTGAACTTCAAGCCGGACCACCCGGCGCGCGAGATGCAGGACACGTTCTTTGTGGAGCCGCCGGAAGCACACCTGGTGCTGCGCACCCACACTTCTCCGGTGCAGGTCCGTTCCATGCTGGAACGGGACCTGCCCGTGTACGTGCTCTGCCCTGGCCGGACCTTCCGCACCGACGAGCTGGACGCCACCCACACACCGGTGTTCCACCAGTTCGAGGGCTTGGCCGTGGACAAGGGCCTGACCATGGCCGACCTGCGCGGCACTCTGGAGCACTTCTCCCGGCAGATGTTCGGTGCCGAGGCGAAAATCCGGCTGCGTCCGGCGTACTTCCCGTTCACCGAGCCCTCCGCCGAGATGGACATCTGGCACCCGGGTGCCAAGGGCGGCCCGCGTTGGATCGAGTGGGGCGGCTGCGGCATGGTCAACCCGAACGTGCTGCGCGCGGCCGGCATCGATCCGGAGGTCTACTCCGGCTTCGCCTTCGGCATGGGCATTGAACGCACCCTCATGTTCCGCAACGACGTCCCGGACATGCACGACATGATCGAAGGCGACGTCCGCTTCAGCCAGCACTTCGGGATGGAGATCTAGAAGAATGCGTATTCCCCTTTCCTGGCTGCGCGAGTACGCGCAGGTTCCCGTTGACGCAACCGCCGAGGACGTCATGGCCGACCTCGTTACGGTTGGCCTCGAAGAAGAAGATGTCCACCGTCCGTCCGACTCGGTCTCCGGGCCGATCGTGGTGGGACAGGTCCTGGATGCGGTTAAGGAACCGCAGACCAACGGCAAGACCATCAACTGGTGCCACGTCCGCGTGGTGCCGGAGGGCGCCGAGCAGCAGCTCACCGGCGACGGGATCGACCCGTCCGGCGTGCAGGGCATTGTCTGCGGTGCCCACAACTTCGAGGCCGGTGACAAGGTAGTGGTGACGCTGCCCGGCGCCGTCCTGCCCGGAGACTTCCGGATCACCCCGCGCAAGACCTACGGCCACACCTCCGCCGGCATGATCGCCTCCGCCCGCGAACTCGGCATCGGCGACGACCACGACGGCATCATTGTGCTCTCCCGGCTGGGCCTCGACCCGGAAATTGGCACCGACGCGATGGAACTGCTCGGCCTGACCGACGAGGCTGCCGAGATCAACGTGACGCCTGACCGCGGATATTGCTTCTCCATCCGGGGCGTGGCCCGCGAATACGCGCTCGCCACCGGAACCTCCTTCACCGATCCGGCCGCGCAGGTCGAGGTTGCCGAAGCGAGCGGCGAGGGCTACCCCGTCCGGCTCGAAGACCAGGCCCCGGTGTACGGCAAGCCCGGCTGCGACCGGTTCGTGGCCCGCGCAGTCCGCGGCGTCGACGCCTCGCGCCCCACCCCGCAGTGGATGGCCTCGCGGCTTCGCCTGGCGGGCATGCGCTCCATCTCGCTGGTGGTGGACATCTCCAACTACGTCATGCTGGAACTGGGACAGCCGCTGCACTTCTACGACGTGGACAAGCTGCAGGGTCCCATCGTGGTCCGCCGGGCCAACCCGGCGGAGACCCTGGTGACGCTGGACGGCAAGGAGCGCAAGCTCTCCACCGAGGACCTGCTGATCACCGACGACCGCGGCGCCATCGGGCTGGCCGGCGTGATGGGCGGCGCGGAAACCGAAGTCGGGGACGGCACCACCAACGTGCTCATCGAGTCCGCCCACTTCGACGACGTCTCCATGGGCCGCACCCGGCGCCGGCACAAGCTGCCGTCGGAGGCCTCCAAGCGCAACGAGCGCGGCGTGGACTGGGAAGTGGCGGATGAGGCGGCGCAGCGTGCCGTGGACCTGCTGGTGGAACTCGCCGGCGGCACCGCCGACACCACGGCAACGGACGCCGGAACGCGCCCCGCACCGATGGTGATCGAGCTGCCGGACGGATTCGCCTCCCGCCTGATCGGCTTCGACTACAGCGCCGAGCAGATCGAAACGGCCCTGACCGGGATCGGTGCCTCGATCGAACAGTACGACGGCGGACTGCGCGTCACCGCGCCGAGCTGGCGTCCAGACCTGGCGATCAAGGAAGACCTGGTCGAGGAGATCGCCCGGCTGGTGGGCTACGACCGGATTCCGGCCACCCTTCCGGTGGCACCGCCGGGCCGCGGCCTCACCCGGGGCCAGCAGCAGCGCCGCCGCGTGCTGCAGTCGCTGGCCGACGCGGGCCTGACCGAGGTGCTCAACTACCCGTTCGTCTCCACGGAGCAGAACACAACCTTCGGCGCACCCCGGACCGGCTCCGAGGTGGCCGCGGTGAAGCTGGCGAACCCGATCTCGGCCGAATTCGGCTATCTGCGCACCAGCCTGCTTCCCGGCCTGCTGGAGACTGCCCGCCGCAACCACTCCCGTGGCTTCCGCGATCTGGCGCTGTTCGAAGGCGGCCTGGTGTTCCTGCCCGGCGAGAAGGTTGGGTCACCCGTGCTGCCGCCGCTGGGCGTCAAGCCGTCCGAGGAGGTGCTGGAGGAGCTGTTGGCCGGCATCCCGGAGCAGCCGTGGCACGTGGGCGCCGTCTTGACCGGACACGAGGCCGCCCCCGGCGCCGGGTTCACCCCGCGTGCCTGGGAATGGTCCGACGCGGTGGATGCCGCGCTGACCGTCGGCGACATCCTCGGCGTCGACCTCGTGGTCGCCCAGGGCGGGCACCAGGCCTTCCACCCCGGCCGCACCGCACAGCTCACCTTGCGCACCGGCGAGGTGGTGGGCTACGCCGGCGAGCTGCATCCGAAGCTGCTGGCGGACCTGGACCTGCCGGCACGTACCGCCGCCATGGAACTGAACGGCGAGGCTCTCTTCGAGGCCGCCGCGGATGTGATCGTGGCCAAGCCGCTGTCCACCTTCCCGCTCTCCACCCAGGACGTGGCCCTGGTGGTGGACTCTTCAGTTCCGGCCGAAGCGGTCCGCGAGGCGCTGCGTGAAGGCGCCGGTGAACTGCTGGAGGACATCGCCCTGTTCGACGTGTATTCCGGCACCGGAATCGAACCCGGCAAGAAATCGCTGGCCTTCGGGCTGCGGTTCCGCGCGGACGACCGCACGCTGACCGCCGACGAGGCATCAGCGGCACGGGCACAAGCCGTGGAGCTGGCCGCGGCCCGCTGCGGCGCCGTCCAGCGCTAACCGGCTACTGAAGTGAATAACGACGGCGGGGCCCACCGACCCAGGTGGGCCCCGCCGTCGTGGGGGAAAGGGAAAAGTAACGCATGAAGGCCCAGGTGATACTGCAGTTGGTGCAGCTGCAGGACGGGTTCGCGGCTGACAGCGAGCCGGACCGGCGACCCAGCATCCGCACACGCACACGTGAAGCCGTCCGTCTGCTGGCGGCGCAGGAACTGAACGTGGACGCCGACCGGATGCGGCTCTCGTTTGACTGCCGCAACTGCCAGCGCGGCAATGATGGCCGGCATGGCCAGCCGCAGCTGCTGCTGGACGGTGCTCCGGCGGCCGCCCGCCTGAGCTACGCACGGTCCGGGCGGTGGCTGCTGGCCGCGCTGTCTTTCCGTCCCGTGCTGCTCGGGGTCGACATCGAGGACGCAGGTGATGACGCTTTCCGGCCGGAGGACAATATTGACGCCGTCATGCTCACCCCCTCCGAGCGGCCGCTGGTGGACCAGGCGGTCGATCCGCGCCGGCTGAGGGCTCAGCTCTGGACCAGGAAAGAGGCGGTGCTGAAGTCCACCGGCCACGGGCTGCGACTGTCGCCGGACACGATCGGCGTCGCCGGCGCCGACGGTGAACCTCGGCTGTCCAGCTGGCCCGGCGAAGCAGGGGACCGTCCGGGCCTGCAACTGCTGGACCTGGCCTTGACGGAGGCCGGCGCGGCCGTGCCGCCTGGCCTCGCCGCAGCGCTGGCGGTCGGCGGGTCGGCCGACCCGAAGATCACCTACCGGGAAATCGCGGTAGTCCAAGGCTGAAAAGCCAGGGCGCCAGCAAGTGCTCAGCCGGCCGCCCGCCGGTGCCCCATTCCGCATCGGCGAGTGCGAGAAACGCCGTGGCGTCCACGGATCCGTGCGCATTCGCGGTGCACCAGCGGCGCAGCAGCCCGAAGAACGTTTCGTCGCCCATCGCCAGGCGAAGGCAAGATCGCGGACCGTCGGCCCGCCTCCCGTCGCGCCCGTGGTGCACGCGGGCCGGCGGTGGACCGCGCGTCCTTAAGGCACCAGCAGCAGCTTGCCGGTGGTGCGGCGGGCCTGCAAGTCCTCGTGCGCCTGCGCGGCCTCGGCCAAGGGGTATTTCCGACCCACCCGGGGGTTAAGCTGGCCGGACACTACGGCGTCGAACAATTCGCTGGAGCGCCAGCGCCGTTCCTGCGGGGAGAGCAGATGGTCCTTCAGTTTGGGGCGGGTGACGAAGAGCGACCCGCCTTGGTTGAGCCGCTGCAGATCGAACGGCGGCACCTGGCCGGACGCGCCGCCGAAGAGCACCAGCATGCCGCGGGTGCGGAGGCTGGCCAGCGAGCCGTCGAAGGTGGTCTTGCCGACGCCGTCATAGACCACGTCCACGCCGGTGCCGCCGGTCAGGTCGCGCACCTGGCGCTCGAATCCGTCGTAGCGCAGAACTTCGTCCGCGCCCGCGCTGCGGGCCAGCCCCTCCTTTTCGTCGGTGGATACGGTGGTGATCACCCGGGCACCCCTGGCCTTGAGCAACTGCGTCAGGATCAGGCCCACGCCGCCGGCGCCGGCGTGGGTGAGTACCGTCTGGCCCGGCTGGACCTTGAAGCTGGAGTTTATGAGGTAGTGCGCGGTCATGCCCTGGAGCGGGATCGCAGCAGCCACGTCGTTGTCCACTCCCTCGGGCACCGGAAGGGCGGCCTCGGCGGACACCACGGTGTATTCGGCATAGGTACGCGAGCCCTCGGCGAAGGCCACGCGGTCTCCCGCCGCGAACTCCTCGACGCCATCGCCGACGGCTTCCACCGTGCCCGCGGCCTCGGCGCCGGGAGTGTAGGGGAAGCCGACGTTGTAGACACCGCTGCGTTCGTAGGTGTCAATGAAGTTCACGCCGGCTGCGGCCACCTTCACCAGCAGCTCGCCCGGGCCCGGTTGCGGGACCTCGACGTCCTGCAGTTGCAGTACTTCCGGGCCGCCGGGAGCGGCAGCCACGATTGCCTTGGCCATCTCGGGTCTCCTTAACACTCGGGGGGAGTCGTTGCCGGCGGCTAGACTGGTCGCGTACCGGCCGGCTCTGATTACATCGTAGGCGCTTGCCCGCGACCCTCCGCCAGCTGCGACGGTGGGCGGCTGCCTGGACCTTCAATGCATAATTATCCTGTCTTGTGAATACTTTTGCTGTATGCTGGTCGTCATGACTATTAAGGTTGCAGTGTCTGGTGCCAGCGGTTACGCAGGCGGCGAGGTCCTCCGCCTGCTGGCCGGCCATCCCGACGTCTCGATCGGGGCGATCACAGCGCACAGCAATGCCGGCTCGCGGCTGGGCGGCCTGCAGCCGCACCTGCATTCGTTGGCGGACAGGGTCTTGGTCGACACCACCGTGGAGAACCTGGCCGGGCACGACGTGGTGTTCCTGGCCCTCCCGCACGGTGCCAGCGCGGAGATTGCTGCCGCGCTGCCGGCGGACACGCTGGTGGTGGACGCCGGCGCCGACCACCGGCTGGTGGATCCGATGGCCTGGGAGAAGTTCTACGGCTCGGCCCATGCAGGCAGCTGGCCGTACGGCCTGCCGGAACTTCCCGGCCACCGGGACAAGCTGCAGGGAGCCCGCCGGATCGCCGTGCCTGGCTGCTATCCCACCAGTTCGCTGCTGGCACTGACACCCGGCTTTGCCGCCGGGCTGCTGGAGCCCGAGGACGTGGTGATCGTTGCCGCCTCCGGTACATCAGGTGCGGGCAAAGCCGCCAAGGTGAACCTGATTGGCTCGGAGGTCATGGGCGGCATGAGCCCCTACGGCGTCGGCGGAGGCCACCGGCACACCCCGGAAATCGAACAGGGACTCTCGGCAGCTGCCGGCGAATCGGTCACGATCTCCTTTACCCCGACGCTGGCGCCGATGAGCCGCGGCATCCTGACTACGGCCACCGCACGGGTCAAGCCGGGCACTGGTATCGGACAACTGCGCGCCGCCTGGGAGTCCGCCTACGCCGACGAACCGTTCGTGCACCTGCTGCCCGAGGGCCAGTGGCCGCACACCAAGTCCGTGCAGGGCAGCAATCACGCCGTCCTGCAGTTGGCCTTCGACGAACACGCCGGCCGCGTTGTCGCCACCTGCGCCATCGACAACCTCACCAAGGGAACAGCCGGCGGCGCCATCCAGTCCATGAACATTGCCCTTGGTCTCGAGGAGACCGCCGGCCTGACCCTCCAGGGGATTGCACCGTGAGCGTTACCGTACCCAAAGGATTCCGCGCCGCCGCCGCCACCGCCGGCCTGAAGGCCTCCGGCAAGCCCGACGTCGCCCTGGTGGTCAATGACGGACCGCAGCAGGCGGCGGCTGCCGTCTTCACCTCGAATCGGGTGGCTGCCGCCCCGGTGCACTGGTCGCGGCAAGCGATCAGCGATGGCCGGGCCGACGCCGTGGTGCTCAATTCCGGCGGTGCAAACGCCTGCACCGGCGCCGAGGGCTTCCAGAACACCCACGCCACCGCCGAGAAAACCGCCGCCCTGCTCGGCATCTCCGCAGGCGATGTGGTGGTGTGCTCCACCGGACTGATCGGCGAGCAGCTGCCAATGGAGAAGCTGCTGCCCGGGGTCGAAGCGGCGGCGGCTGCCTTGTCCGACGACGGCGGAGCCGCCGCGGCCGGGGCGATCATGACCACCGACACCGTGCCGAAGCAGGCGGTGTTCGCCGGCGACGGCTACAGCATCGGCGGCATGGCCAAGGGCGCCGGCATGCTGGCACCGGGACTGGCCACCATGCTGGTGGTCATCACCACTGACGCCGAGCTCGCACCGGCGGCGCTGCAGGCGGCCCTGCGCGAGGCAACCCGGGTCACCTTCGACCGGACCGACTCGGACGGCTGCATGTCCACGAATGACACCGTGGTGCTGCTGTCTTCGGGCGCTTCCGGCGTGGTTCCCGGGAGCGAGGACTTCACCGCTGCCCTGACCGGAGTGTGTGCAGACCTGGCCCGGCAGTTGATCACCGATGCCGAGGGCGCCAGCCACGACATCGCCGTCACCACGATCAACGCCGCCTCCGAGCGGGACGCGGAAACGGTCAGCCGGGCGGTGGCCCGCTCCAACCTGTTCAAGACGGCCATTTTCGGCAACGACCCGAACTGGGGCCGGGTGCTCTCGGCGGTGGGCACCACCGACGCCGTCTTCGAACCGGACCAGCTGAACGTCAGCATGAACGGCGTCCCGGTTTGCCGCAACGGGGGTGTGGGCGCGTCCCGCGACCTGGTGGACCTGAGCGGCCGCGACGTGACCGTGGTGATCGACCTGCAGGCCGGCGGCGAGAGCGCAACCATCTGGACCAACGACCTCACGCACGAGTACGTGCATGAGAATTCCGCCTACTCCAGCTGAGGACCGATGAAGAACACAATGCTGATGGCCCAGGACAAGGCCGCCACGCTGATCGAGGCGCTGCCGTGGATCCAACGGTTCGCCGGCACCACCATGGTGATCAAATACGGCGGCAACGCCATGGTCAACGACGAACTGCGGCAGGCATTCGCCGAAGACATCGTGTTCCTCCACCACGCGGGCATCAAGCCTGTGGTGGTCCACGGCGGCGGACCGCAGATCAACGCCATGCTCTCCCGGCTCGGCATCGAATCGGAGTTCAAGGGCGGACTGCGGGTCACCACTCCCGAAGCCATGGACGTGGTCCGGATGGTGCTCACCGGACAAGTGGGCCGGGAACTGGTGGGCCTGATCAATTCGCACGGACCGTACGCTGTGGGACTTTCCGGGGAGGACGGCGGGCTGCTGCAAGCGGTGCGCACCGGCACGGTGGTGGACGGCGAGGAGGTCGATCTGGGCCTGGTCGGCGAAGTGGTCGGCGTCAATCCGTCGGC
Source organism: Arthrobacter sp. NPDC055138 (assembly GCF_053607305.1). Classification (NCBI taxonomy): domain Bacteria; kingdom Bacillati; phylum Actinomycetota; class Actinomycetes; order Micrococcales; family Micrococcaceae; genus Arthrobacter; species Arthrobacter sp. NPDC055138. The sequence continues at coordinate 11,238 of NZ_JBSGTH010000006.1, read as the reverse complement.
CATCCTGGATCTGCTCGACGCCGGCCGGATCCCGGTGATCTCCACCGTGGCACCGGAAATCGGCGGCGACGGCGAAGGCACCAACCAGGTGCTCAACGTCAATGCGGATACCGCGGCCGCTGCGGTCGCTGACGCCCTGCACGCCTCGCGGCTGGTCATCCTCACCGACGTCGAGGGGCTGTATGCGAACTGGCCGGACAAGTCCTCGTTGATATCGTCGCTCACGGCGGGGGAACTGCGCGGACTGCTGCCGGGGCTGCAATCCGGCATGATTCCCAAGATGGAGGCCTGCCTGAAGGCGGTCGACGGGGGAGTGGAGCGTGCCGCCGTCGTCGATGGCAGGATGCCGCACTCCATCCTGCTGGAAATATTCACCGCAGCCGGCATCGGCACCCAGATTGTTCCGGACGGAGACGAATCATGAACACGGCCCACGCAGTGTCCACGGCGGCCGACTTGGCCGGCCTGGCCGGACTGGACGGCAAACAGTTGCTGGAGAAGTACCGCGAATCGCTGATGGGTGTCTTCGGGACCCCGCAGCGCGTGCTGGTGCGAGGCAAAGGGTGCACCGTCTGGGACGCCGATGGCAAGGAATACCTGGACTTGCTCGGCGGCATCGCGGTGAATGCGCTCGGCCACGCCGACGAATTCCTGACCGGCATCGTCGCCGACCAGCTGTCCACCCTCGGCCATGTCTCAAACTTTTTCACCAGTCCGGCACAGATCGCGCTGGCCGAACGGCTGTTGGAGCTGGCCGGCGCTCCGGCCGGCTCCAAGGTGTTCTTCGCCAACTCCGGCACCGAAGCCAACGAAGCGGCGTTCAAGCTGGCCCGGCGCAACTCCAGCCCGACGAGGACCAAGATCATCGCACTGGAGGGTGCCTTCCACGGCCGCACCATGGGTGCCTTGGCGCTGACGGCCAAGCAGGCCTACCGCGAACCCTTCGAACCGATGCCGGGCGGTGTGGTCCACCTACCCTTCGGTGATGAAGACGCACTGCGCGCCGCCGTCGATGAGACGGTGGCCGCCGTCGTGCTCGAACCGATCCAGGGCGAGGTGGGTGTCCGGTCGCTGCCGGAGGGTTATCTGAAGGCCGCACGGGAAGCCACCACGGCTGCCGGCGCGCTGCTGATTCTGGACGAGGTGCAGTCCGGCGTCGGCCGGACCGGCAACTGGTTCGCGTTCCAAGGCAAGGTGGCCGGCGGCGAACGGATCGTTCCCGACGCCATCACACTGGCCAAGGGCCTGGGCAGCGGACTCCCGGTCGGTGCGCTGCTGACCTTCGGTGCGGAGACTTCAAGCCTCTTGACCGCTGGCCAGCACGGCACCACCTTCGGCGGCAACCCGGTGGCCACGGCGGCCGGGCTGGCTACCCTGCACGCCATCGAGTCGCGCGGGCTGCTGGCCCACGTCTCGGAGCTCGGGGACAAGATGCGCGAGCAGCTGGCCGGCGTCGACCACGTGGTGGAGGTCCGCGGCGAGGGCCTGCTGATCGGGTTCGACCTGGACGCCGACATTGCCGCCGCCGCGGTGGAGGCAGCACTGGACGCCGGCTTCATCATCAACAGCCCTTCTCCGCGCACCCTGCGGCTGGCCCCGCCGCTGATCCTGACCGCACAGCAGGCCGCCCGATTCACCGCCGCGCTGCCGGACATCCTGACCACCGCGGCCGCCCGCGCCGCCGCCACCAGCAAGGACGCCTCATGACCCGCCACTTCCTCAAGGACACCGACCTTACCCCGGCCGAGCAGGCCGAAGTACTGCAGTTGGCCGCGGAGATGAAGCAGTTCCCGTACCGGTATCAGCCGTTCGCCGGCGACGGGGCCGGACGGAAGACCGTGGCCGTGATTTTCGACAAGACCTCGACGCGCACCCGGGTGTCCTTCGCCAGCGGGATCTCGGATCTGGGCGGTGTCCCGCTGATCATCAATCCCGGCGAATCCCAGCTGGGACACAAGGAATCCGTATCCGACACCATCAAGGTGATGGAACGGATGGTCTCCACGGTGGTCTGGCGGACCTATGCCCACTCCGGGCTGGAGGAGATGGCTGCCCTGTCCCGGGTGCCGGTGATCAACTCGCTGTCCGACGATTACCACCCCTGCCAGCTGCTGGCGGACCTGCTGACCGTCCAAGAACACAAGGGCAAGCTGGCCGGGCTCACCATGGCTTACCTGGGCGATGCTGCCAACAACATGGCCAACTCGTACCTGCTCGCCGGTGTCACCGCCGGCATGCATGTGCGGATCGGCGGACCGGAAGGCTACCTGCCGGCTGAGTCCGTGGTGGCCGAAGCCGAGGCCAGGGCCGCCGAAACCGGCGGATCCGTCCTGGTCAGCACTGATCCGGCGCAGACGCTGGCCGGGGCGGACGTGATCGCCACCGACACCTGGGTCTCGATGGGACAGGAAGACGAAAAGGCGCAGCGGCTGGAGCTGTTCAAGGACTACGCGGTGGATCAAGCCGCGCTGGATCTGGCCGCCGAAGATGCCGTCGTGCTGCACTGTCTGCCGGCCTACCGCGGCTACGAGATTTCTGCCGAAGTAATCGACGGCCCGCAGTCGGTGGTCTGGGACGAAGCGGAAAACCGGTTGCACGCACAGAAGGCGCTGATGGCATGGCTGATGGATAAGTCGTCGCTGGCACCGTTGGCCAGGGTATGAAGGCGGACCAGGCCATGAATACGATGCCGGCCACCAAGACCGCCCGCCAGGCCAAGATCACCGCGATCCTGACCGGCGAATCGGTGCGCTCGCAGGCCGAACTGGCGGCCCGGCTGGCGGACGAAGGCGTGCAGGTCACCCAGGCCACGCTCTCCCGCGACTTGGTGGAACTGGGCGCGGTGCGGGTGCGCGGCCAGGACGGCGGCCTGATCTACGCGGTGCCCAGCGAGGGCGGCGAACGTGCGCCGCAAAGCGGGCTCACCCAGGAGATCCTGGACGCCCGGCTGGCCCGGCTGTGCGCGGATTTGCTGGTGACGGCCGAAGCCTCCGCCAACCTGGTGGTGCTGCGCACGCCGCCGGGTGCGGCCAACTTCCTGGCGCTGGCCATCGACCATTCGGTCATGCCGTCGGTCCTGGGCACCATCGCGGGAGACGACACGGTCCTGCTGGTGACGCGGGACCCGACCGGCGGCGCCGCCCTCGCGGCACGGTTCCTGCAGTTCGCCGACGACTCGTCGCGCAACGCCTGAACGCAATAACCTAAACGCAAAGCAACGGCCGCCGCCACGGCGGCAAGCCATCTCCGCCGGCCGGCACGGCAGCGCGCGGAACCGTCACCAGGGCGACCTGGCGGAAAGGGAAGACAACGTGACGCAGGATCCGAACACCGGCGCAGCCGGGCACACCAACGAAGGTGCCCTCTGGGGTGGCCGTTTCGCCGGCGGGCCGGCCGACGCGCTGGCGGCGCTGAGCAAGTCGACGCACTTCGACTGGCGCCTGGCGCACTACGACATCGCCGGTTCGCGCGCGCACGCCAAGGTGCTGCACAAGGCGGGGCTGCTGGACGACGCCGAACTCGAGGGCATGCTTGCTGCCCTGGGCCAACTCGACGACGATGTTCGCGCGGGTGCCTACGCGGCCGCCGAGTCGGACGAAGACGTCCACGGCTCGCTTGAGCGCGGGCTGATCGAACGGGCTGGTACGCAGCTGGGCGGCAAGCTCCGCGCCGGGCGTTCGCGCAACGACCAGATCGCCACCCTGGGCCGGATGTACCTGCGCGACCACGCACGGATCATTGCCAGCGGAGTGCTGGCAACCATCGACGCGCTGCTCGCCCAGGCCCGCCGGCACCCGGACGTTGCGATGCCCGGCCGCACCCATCTGCAGCACGCCCAGCCGGTGCTGCTGTCGCACCATCTGCTGGCCCATGCCTGGGCGCTGCTGCGCGATGTGCAGCGCCTGGCCGACTGGGACAAGCGGGCCGCGGTCTCGCCGTACGGCTCCGGCGCCCTGGCCGGTTCCTCGCTGGGACTGGACCCCAACGCCGTCGCCGCCGACCTCGGCTTCGACTCCGCCGCCTGGAACTCGATCGACGGAACCGCCTCGCGCGACGTCTTCGCCGAATTCAGCTGGGTCTCGGCGATGATCGGCGTGGACCTGTCGCGCATCTCCGAGGAAGTCATCCTCTGGGCCACCAAGGAATTCTCCTTTGTGACTCTGGACGACGCCTACTCCACGGGCTCGTCCATCATGCCGCAGAAGAAGAATCCGGACGTTGCGGAGCTGGCCCGCGGCAAAGCTGGCCGGCTGATCGGCGACCTGACCGGTTTGCTGGCCACGCTCAAGGGCCTGCCGCTGGCCTACAATCGCGATCTGCAGGAAGACAAGGAGCCTGTCTTCGACGCCGCAGACACCCTGGAACTCCTGCTGCCCGCCGTCGCCGGCATGATCGAGACCCTGGTCTTCAACACTGAGCGGCTGGAAGCGCTGGCCCCGCAGGGATTTGCGCTGGCCACCGACATTGCCGAATGGCTGGTCCGGCAGGGCGTACCGTTCCGCGAAGCCCACGAGCTCTCCGGTGCCGCGGTCAAGCAGGCCGAGAGCCGCGGCGTCGAACTCTGGGACCTGACGGACGAGGAGTTCGCCGCCATTTCGCCGCAGCTGAGCCCGCGGGTGCGTGAGGTGCTGACCGTGGAAGGTTCGCTGGCCAGCCGCAGTTCGCAGGGCGGCACCGCACCGAGCGCCGTGGCAGCCCAGATCGAGGCGCTCCAGGCCGGCCTCGCCAGCGCGCGGGACTACGCCGGCGGGAACCGCGGCTAGCCTTCGCGGACCGACGCCGACATAAGTTACCGACCGGTAGCAAATGTCTCTGCGGTAGTTTGTGAAGCGTTGGGGCATAGCTACTGAGCCGAGGGAGCGAGCATGTCGACGCTGAGCCAGGACGAGGAAAAACTGGTTCCGGAGGGCCGGATCGAGCGTGTGGACGGGGATTACGTCTTGGCCTTCGACCGCCAACTCGACTACCCGCACACTTACATCTGGAGCCTGCTGGCAGAGAAGGAGAACGTCGCCAAGTGGCTCGGCACGCTGGACGCCGATTGGGAGCTGGGCCGCACCTACGAGCTGGTTCTGGGCGGTGGCATGTCCAGCGGCACGGTGCTGCAGCTGAACCCGCCGCTGAGCCTGCAGATCACGTGGGAGGACGAGCTCGGCCAGGAGTCGGTGATTGAATGGCGGGTGCTGGAAAGCGACGGCGGAACGTTGCTGCAGTTCCGGTCGCGCGCCGAGGGGCCCGAATTCCTGACCGAAGGCAGCGCCGGCTGGCAGACCATCCTGGACGCGCTGGCCGAGGTCGCGGCCGGACGCCGGCCGGAGACGGAAATTGACCGTTGGACCCCGCTGCGGGAGGCGTACTCGCGCCTGTACCAGCTCTCGCATTCGATGGGCACGGTGGAGAGCGATTCCGGCCACACGTGCCTTCGCTTCGAACGGTTGCTCGACGCCGGCCGGGACCGGGTCTGGGAGGCCTTGACCGAGCCGGACCTGTTCAAGGTGTGGCTCGGACCCGGTCGGGTGGAGCTGCAGGCCGGCGGCGCGGTCGAATTCAATCTGCCGGGACGGAACGTCACCGGAGACGTCGAGTATGTGCTCGCGGGCAGCAGGCTTGACTACACCTGGGCCGCCCCGGAAGGCACCGGCACCGTGCACTGGATGCTGGAACCGGAGGACGGCAGGACCCGCCTGACCTTGGTCCACAACCTCGGCCGGGAAATCCCGGCGGGGAGCCTGATGGCCAGCTGGCACATGCGGCTGGACGCGCTGGCCACGGTGCTCGGCGGTGGGCAGGTACATGACTCGGCGCACCGGCGTGAAGCCTTGGCCCGCTTTTACCAGCGCTTCCAACCCGCCTAGTGGATGCAGCTCTGCTGCGCTGGCTGGGCCGGCCCGCCGTGGAGGTGGCTCCGGGGCTGCTCGGTGCCCGGTTGGCGCACACGACGGCGGAAGGGACCGTTGCGGTGCGTCTCACCGAGGTGGAGGCCTACATGGGGGAGCACGATCCGGGCTCGCATGCCTTCCGAGGCCTGACCAACCGGAACAAGGTGATGTTCGGCCCGCCGGGGCATATCTACGTCTACTTCACCTACGGGATGCACCATTGCGTGAACATCGTGTGCGGCCACGAAGGCCAGGCCACCGCCGCCTTGCTCCGCGCCGGAGAAGTCACCGAAGGCCTGGATCTGGCCCGCAGCCGGCGGACCTCGGCCAAGCGGGATGCCGAGTTGGCGCGGGGGCCGGCCCGGCTGGCCGTGGCCTTGGGGCTGGAGTTGGCGGACAATGGCCGCGCCGTCGCGGCCGGCGGCTTGGCACTGACCCGACCGGCGGTCCAAGCATCGCATCAGCACGTGCGGACCGGGCCGCGGGTAGGCGTCAGCGGTGAGGGCGGCACCGATGCTTACCCGTGGCGCTTTTGGCTGGAAGGTGACCCAACCGTCTCGCCGTATCGGGCCGCGAAACCGCGGCGCCGTGCCGGCAGCGGGTAGGGTAGACGGGTGAATGAACGCCCTCGCGAATCAGTTGAAACCTTGGTCAACCGTCTTTCGGAGACCGTCCGGGATTATCCGCAGCCCGGCGTCGTCTTCCGGGACCTGACTCCTGTATTCGCTGACGGGGAAGCGCTGCACGCAGTGGTGCATGCCTTGATCGACCCGTTCCAGGGCCAGTTCGACGCCGTGGCCGGTGTGGAGGCCCGCGGCTTCCTGCTGTCGGCCGCTGCCGCTTATGCCTCCGGCACCGGCGTCGTCACGGTGCGGAAGAAGGGCAAACTGCCCCGAAAAACCATCTCCGAGGATTACACGCTGGAGTACGGCACCGCCACGCTGGAAATCCATGCGGACGATCTGTTGCCGGGTTCGCGGGTGCTGATCCTCGACGACGTGCTCGCAACCGGCGGCACGCTCGGCGCCGCCTGCCGGCTGTTTGAACGGGCCGGAGTCCAGGTGGCCGGATTTGGCGTGGTCCTCGAGCTCTCGGCACTGCGCGGCAGGTCCGCCTTGGCGGGACACCGCATCCGTTCGCTGGTCCGCGAGTAGCCACTAACTCCGCTGGCGGCGAACGGACAGGGTGCGCGCCCGCCCGCCGTCGTTCTGCTCGCAGGAAAATCTACCGTCCCGGTAGTAGAATGGACGGTCTGCCTTTTGGGGAGGGATAACACACATGCCAGAATCGCTTTCGGCCCACGCCGAGCTTGAACATGAGCGCACCTACGTGGCCGGACTGTACCGCCGGCTGGAAGAACTGCGCGCCGAAAAACAGGAGCAGTTGGCCCGGGTCCGCGGCAGCGGCGCAGTGGGCAGTATGCAGAACATTTCCGAACGCGACGCGTTCGCGACCATGTATGAGGACCGTCTGGCCCAGCTTAACGCCGTTGATGACCGCTTGGTGTTCGGCCGCCTCGATCTGGACGACGGCGACCGCCGCTACATCGGACGTATCGGACTCAGCACCAAGGACCTGCAGCAGTTGATGGTGGACTGGCGTGCGCCCGAAGCCGGAGCGTTTTATCAGGCCACTGCCTTCGAACGGCTGGGCGTGCGGCGGCGCCGGCACCTGATCCTGCAAGGGCACCAGGTCAAGGGCATTGAAGACGACGTGCTCGATTCGACCATGCTCGCCGAAGGTGCGGCGCTGCAGGGCGAAGGTGCCTTGCTGGCCGCGCTCAACTCCAAGCGCACCGGTGCCATGTCCGACATCGTCGGAACCATCCAGGCCGAACAGGACCGCATTATCCGGGCACCGATGCCGGGGATCCTTGTGGTCCAGGGCGGCCCCGGAACAGGCAAGACCGCCGTCGCCCTGCACCGCGCGGCGTACCTTTTGTACTCCCACCGCGAACGGCTGAAGTCCGCCGGCGTGCTGCTAGTGGGACCGTCGAACTCCTTCATGAAGTACATCGAGCGTGTGCTGCCCTCGCTGGGTGAAACCGGCGTAGTCATGTCAACACTCGGTGGGCTGATGCCCGGAATCCGCGCCGTGCCGGAAACCGACCCCGCCGCGGCCGAGATCAAGGGCCGTTTGTCCATGGCCGACGTCGTGGCCAACGCGGTAGCCAACCGGCAGAGGCTGCCGGCGGAGCCGCGCAAGCTCAACGTCGAGGGCACCATCTTGACCCTGACCCCGCGCCAGGTGGCGCGGGCGCGGGACCGCGCGCGGGCCACCGGCAAACCTCACAACGCCGCCCGGGTGACCTTCGTGAAGATCCTGCTGCGCGAGCTGACCGACCAGCTGCGCGAAGCCCTGGAAGAGTCCTCGGGACCGGGCAACAATGCGGACCGCGCCTATCTGGCCGAAGACGTCCGGACGTCGCGCGATGTCCGGGTGGCGCTGAATCTGGCGTGGATGCCGTTGACGCCGGAAAAGCTGATCCGGGAATTGCTCAGCAAGCCGGCCCATCTCGAGGCTGCAACCCCGGAACTGACCGATGCCGAACGCGCCGTGCTGTTGCGCTCCCCGGATGCGCCGTGGACCGAATCCGATGTGCCGCTGCTCGACGAGGCCGCCGAGCTGCTCGGCGAGATGGATGCCTCGTCCGGGCGTGACAAGGCCCAGCAGGACGCAGACCGTGCCCGCGACATCGCCAATGCCGAGCAGTCGCTGCGCAACGTTGACCAGTCGCTGCGTGACATCGGGATCAACGGGCTGGTCAGCGCGGAGGACCTGGCGGGGTACAACCAAGCACAGCAAAACCGTCTCACCGCCGCTGAACGAGCCGCCGGCGACCGCACGTGGGCCTTCGGACACATCGTGGTCGACGAGGCGCAGGAGCTGTCAGCCATGCAGTGGCGCCTGCTGATGCGCCGCTGCCCGCTCAAGTCGTTTACCGTGGTCGGCGATATCGCGCAAACCAGCTCGGCGGCCGGCGCAGAATCCTGGCAACAGGCACTCGAGCCGTTTGCGGGCAGCCGCTGGCAGCTTGAAGAACTGACCGTGAACTACCGCACGCCATCGCAGATTGCCCAGGCGGCGGTACGGATGGCGAACGCCGCCGGCCAGGTGGTGTCGGCTCCGAAAGCCGTGCGCGACGGGCGCTGGCAGCCGGTGGTGGACCGGGTGCCGGCCGGCCGCATGGTTGAACACTTGCTGGAGGTCATGCCCGAGGAACTCGATGCTGCCAACGGCGGCCTGCTGGCGGTCATCGCCGCCGATCGTCAGCTGCAGGAGGTCCGGAGCGCATTGGCCGCAGTCTACGGCCGCCGCGTAGGCGGCGGCGCGGGCGGGCTGGAACAGGACATCAGTGTGCTGGGCCCGCAGGAGGCCAAGGGCCTGGAGTTCGACGCCGTGGTGGTACTCGAACCCGGTGAACTACTGCACCGCACCGGCGGCCGCGTCGGCGACCTCTACGTGGCCATGACCCGTCCGACCCAGCGGCTGCGGCTGTTGGCCGAGGGCGACGTCCCAGAGGGAATTGAAGGCTGATATTTTGGAATCCGTGAATAATACGTTTCTCGCTTCGCAAAGCAACGACCCTGGTTTCGCCAACGTCTGGCAGGAGCTGAAGTGGCGCGGTCTTGTCCACGTTTCAACCGACGAGGCTGAACTGGAGAAACTGCTGGCGGGGGACCCAGTGACGTATTACTGCGGCTTCGACCCGACGGCGCCCAGCCTGCACCTGGGCAATCTGGTCCAGCTGCTCACCATGCGCCGGCTGCAACTGGCCGGGCACAAGCCGCTGGGACTCGTGGGCGGCTCCACCGGACTGGTCGGCGATCCCAGGCCCACCGCCGAGCGCACCATGAACACCAAGGAAACGGTTGCCGAGTGGGTGGACCGCCTGAAGGGCCAGGTCCAGCGCTTCCTTGACTTCGACGGTGATAACGCCGCGCGAATGGTCAACAACCTTGACTGGACTGCTCCGATGAGCGTGCTCGATTTCCTGCGCGAGATCGGAAAGCACTACCGCGTCGGCACCATGGTCAAGAAGGACATCGTCGCCTCCAGACTGAACTCCGACGAGGGCATCAGCTACGCGGAATTTAGCTACCAGATCTTGCAGGGCATGGACTACCTGGAGCTGTTCCGGCAGTACGGCTGCATCCTGCAGACCGGCGGATCGGATCAGTGGGGCAACCTGACCAGCGGCATCGAACTCATCCGCAAGGTGGAAGGCAGCGCTGTCCACGCGATCGGCACGCCCTTGATCACCAACTCGGACGGAACCAAGTTCGGTAAGAGCGAGGGCAACGCCATCTGGCTGGATGCGGACATGTGCAGCCCCTATGCCATGTACCAGTTCTGGCTCAATACGGCCGACGCCGACGTGGTGCAGCGGCTCAAGGTCTTCACCTTCCGTTCGCGGGAGGAAATCGAAGAGCTCGAACGAGCGGTGGCCGAGCGGCCGCACACCCGTGAAGCACAGCGGACGCTGGCCTACGAGGTGACGTCGATTGTGCACGGAACCGATGCGACCGACAAGGTGATCGCTGCTTCCTCGGCGTTGTTCGGGCAGGGAGAGTTGGCCGAGTTGGATGAGTCCACCCTGGTTGCCGCTACAGCTGAGCTGCCCAGTGCAGTTGCCGGACCGGAGACCACCGGGATCATCGACTTGTTGGTCCAGTCCGGCCTGGCCGCCAGCAATTCGGCGGCACGGCGGACGGTGGCGGAGGGCGGAGCCTACGTGAACAACCAGAAAATCACCGACCCGGACACCGTCGTCGGGGCAGACCAGTTGCTGCACGGCAAGTACCTGTTGATGCGCCGCGGCAAGCGCACCCTTGCCATGGTGGAAGTGACTGGCTGAGAAAGCCGCTTGGCCGTCAACCGACGGCTTGACCGAAGGGCCCGCTGTTTTCCTCCGTTTCGGAGGCCGACGGCGGGCCCTTCCGCATCGGTGGCGGGCATCACGCTTCAACGATTTGCGGGCGGTGCCGGGGCCGTGTAATGTTTTCTGAGTCGCCGCCGCGGGTTGTGAAACAGCCGACCGGACAGCGACAAAATCCCTTCGATAAAACGCAGCGGTTAGTCATGCGTCCAGTGCGCAGGCAAATCAGCTGCAGTTTTTCGCTGGGACCATGCTTTTTCTGAAGTAAATGAAGCGGAAACGCGGATTTGACAGAAAGAAAAAGAATGAAATAAAGTAGAAACATCGCAACGAAGAAAAAACAAAGCGAATTCCAAAATGAAATTGTTTTGCTGAAGTATTCGTTTGCTCCTGTTGTTTGAGAACTCAATAGTGTGCCAAGTTTGTTGATACCAATTATTTATTGGTTGAAGTGCCGTGGCGTGCCGCCCCTGTGGTGTG
>NZ_JBSGTH010000005.1:0-402641 GCF_053607305.1 Arthrobacter sp. NPDC055138 | reverse complement strand
CTCCCAATGACCCTTACGCTACCTCACGCGACCTCTCCAGCGGGGTCACCCCCCCCACCGGCTAAACCCCGCAGGACAGCGGCCCCGGGCGTTTCCCCGGGGCCGCTGCATCGCAGGAGACGGAACCGGCGCGCTAGGCGGCCGGATCCCTGTTCTCGATCAGTTCCGGGGCCGACAGCAGCCGGGGCGTATTCTCCAACGCGGCCGGCGCCGCGGGTTCCTCCAGCACCGTTGCGTCGAAGGCATTGATCTTCCGGGCAGTGGGCAGCACCCTCGACTCCAAGGTCCCGACGAACGAGTTGTACCGCTCGACCGAGCTCTTCAGCGATGAACCCAGCCGGGTCACGTGCTCGCCCAGCGTCCCGAGCCGCTCGTAGAGCTGCCGGGACAGGTCGAAGATCTCGCGGGCGTTGTCCTTGAGGACCTCCTGCCGCCAAGTAAACGCCACCGACTTCAGCGTGGCCAGCAGCGAGACGGGGGAGACCAAGGCAACGCTGCGGGCGAAAGCGTGGTCCAGCAGGCCCGGATCAGCATGCAGGGCGGCGGACAGCACCGCTTCCGAGGGCAGGAAGCACAGCACCAACTCGGGTGAGGACTGCAGCTGCTCCCAATACTTCCGGCCCGCCAACGCATCCACATGTCCGCGCACGGCCTTGGCATGGGCCGCCAGCAGGTCGGCACGTTGCTGCTGCTCGGCAGCCGATGCTGCCGCCGGGATCTCCTGGGCCTGAAGGTAGGCCCGCAGCGGCACCTTGGCGTCCGCGACGATGGACTTTCCGCCGGGCAGCCGGATCAGCATGTCCGGTCGGCCGGTCCGGTCCGCGCCGGCCAGGTGCACCTGCTCGTCAAAATCCACGTGGGGGAGCATGCCGGCCGCTTCCACAACCCGGCGCAGCTGGACCTCGCCCCACTGGCCGCGGGCCGAGTTGGACTGCAACGCCGAGGCGAGCGTCTGCGTGGAACGCATCAGTGCCTCGTCACTGCGCTGGGCAGCGCGCAGCTGCTCAGCGAGCTGGCCAAACTGCTCCACCCGGTCCCGTTCCAGCAGGCTGACCTGCTGCTGGACCAGCTTGAGCTTCTCTCCGACAGGGATCAGGGCGCGCAGCACCGTGTTCTCTTGCTCATCCTGGGCGGAGAGCTGCCGGTTCTGTTCGGCGAGCATCCGGCGCTCCGCCTCCACCCCGGCGAGGCGGGTCGAGAGCTCTGCCAGCCGGTCGCCGTCGTGCTTGGAAGCGTCCTGCAGATCCGCCAGGCGGCGGCGGAAAAGGACAGCCATGGCCACGGCCCCGGCCGCGGCGCCAACGAACAAAGCCAGAAGTGCGAGAAGTACATGCGAAGCATCCATGCCTTCACGATGCCAGCTGCCTCGGACAAAACAGGGAACGCCGGTGCTTGTGTCCCGGCCACGGTATCCTTGACTACCGTGGCTCTAACTATTGGCATCGTCGGACTGCCCAACGTCGGCAAATCAACTCTCTTCAACGCGCTGACCCGCAATAACGTGCTCGCGGCGAACTATCCGTTCGCCACCATCGAGCCGAACGTCGGTGTGGTTTCCCTGCCGGACCCCCGGCTGGGGGAGCTGGCGGGGATTTTCGGGTCGCAGCGGATCCTTCCGGCAACCGTGTCCTTCGTGGACATCGCCGGCATCGTCAAGGGCGCGTCCGAAGGTGAAGGGCTGGGCAACCAGTTCCTGGCCAACATCCGCGAAGCGCAGGCCATTGCCCAGGTTATCCGCGTCTTCGACGACCCCGACGTGGTGCACGTGGACGGCAAGGTGGACCCGCGCTCGGACATGGAGACGATCAACACCGAGCTGATCCTGGCCGACCTGCAGACCCTGGAGAAGGCCATTCCGCGGGTGGAGAAGGAAGTCAAGATCAAGAAGCGCGACGCCGCGGAGCTGGCCGCCATGCAGGCGGCCCAGGCGGTGCTGGAGCGTGGCGACACCGTTTTCGCTTCGGTGGAGAGCGACAAGCTGGACGTGGAGAACCTCAAGGAACTGAGCCTGCTCACCGCCAAGCCGTTCATCTACGTGTTCAACGTGGACGACGCCGTGCTGTCCAGCCCGGAGCGCCAGGCCGAACTGCGCGCGCTGGTGGAGCCGGCCGACTGCGTCTTCCTAGATGCCAAGCTGGAAGCCGACCTCGTGGAACTCGACGAGGAAGAAGCCCGCGAGATGCTGGAGATGAACGGCCAGGACGAATCCGGGCTCGACCAGCTGGCGCGGGTCGGCTTCCACACCCTGGGCCTGCAGACCTACCTGACGGCCGGGCCGAAGGAAGCGCGCGCCTGGACCATCAACCGGGGCGATACCGCACCGCAGGCCGCCGGCGTCATCCACTCGGACTTCCAGCGCGGTTTCATCAAGGCTGAAGTGGTCTCCTTCGCCGACCTGGTTGACGCAGGGTCGATGGCCGAGGCCAAGTCCCGCGGCAAGGTGCGGATCGAAGGCAAGGACTACGTGATGGTCGACGGCGACGTGGTGGAGTTCCGCTTCAATGTCTGACGCTCTTCCGGCTTGCCCGGAGTGCCACGAGGCGTTCACCTACGAGCAGGGCGCCTTGCTGGTGTGCCCTATGTGCGGGCATGAATGGTCAAAGGTGTCGGCCGAGACCACGCCTGAGACCACGCCCGAGGATGCTTCAATCAAGGATGCCGTTGGTAATGTGCTCGCCGATGGTGACACGGTCACGATCGTCAAGGACCTCAAGGTCAAGGGCGCCGGTGGCGGTGTCGTGAAGGTCGGCACAAAGGTGCGGGGCATCCGACTCATTGAGGACGGCGTGGGTGATCACGACATCGATGCGACCGTTCCCGGCTTTGGGCGGATGCAACTGAAGTCCAGTGTGGTGAAGAAGGTCCTCTGACCTGGGGCCATTCCCAATGGATAGGGGTTTCGTTATCGACGCGGATGCTCGATTGCGTCAGAACAATCCGAATTATGCAAAAGTAGTCGTGAGCGCCCAACGATTCACACGTAGTGGGTTGGTGATTCGTAAGGTCCGATTCCTTCCACGCTTCTGGCGCTCGGATTAACTTTCGGCAGACGTCGTTACAAACGGACAGCGACAGGATCCGCACGGGGGAGCGAGGTCATCGCACCTCGTGGAGCATCACGGTTGCAGACGTGGCCCGTCCCAGGTCCCATTAATCATTCACGGTCGGGTGCCGGGTAGGCGATCCGCTCCGTTATGGGACGGCGGCTGTGAATGGTCTGGCTGCTGTTACCGGTTTCCGGCGCTGCGGCGGCCGGACGGCGGACGCCTGCGCCTCAGCCGCCGCTGTAACAGCCGGTCCGCCCGGCTCACGGTACGCCACCCGCGTCCAACATTCTTCCGAGCTCGGGTTCGGCCCGTTCCGGAATCAGCCGAAGCGCCAGGGCGGATGTAATTGCTGGAGGAGCCACAGGAGCGCCTTGAACACGGGACGATCTGCCCAGTCCTCCTGCCGCCCGACGGCGATCACGCGTCCGTGATCCCCGGGATCGCGCACCACCTCGGCCGCAGCTCCGGGCGTGGGGTCGGGGATGAACCAGCCGTAGTCGGCCTCGATCTCTCCGCGGTCCAGCTCAGGCCCGCGAGGGGGAATCGGGCAATTCCTGATTGCAAGTCGGTTACCTTCGACTGCTTGCCGACGATGCCTACACCACCGACGAGGATTTCTCGCCGCGTAGGCGGCCGAAAACTTAGTACAAACGAGGATAGGGTGCTGCGCGCATCTACCCTGCGAACTCAAAGGCGATGGTGATCCCGGGATCGACACTTGCGATGATCCCTGAGTAGAACACCTTAGCCTGCTCTTTCAGCGCTGCTTCGTTTTGGCTGATGAACTTCTGCTTGTTCTCGTCGCTGAGAATGTTGTTGATCATGCGAGTTTGAACGGCTGGCGGTGCCAGCCAGCTAAGCGCGTTGTTGCTCTCGAGGGCGTCCTCGAACACGGGATCGGCAAAGCCGATGCCGATGAATTCAGGGATAGTCACGCGAAACGTCCCTGGACCGGTGGATTCGATCTTCACCTGTGACCCATCGATGCCCAATTTTGCGTCGAACTTGTACTGGATCAGCGTCGTTCTCTCGCTTGCGGGTATGGCCACGCCGAGAATCTCGCCATTGCTTTCGTGTCTTGCGACACCCTGGATGTGAAGGCTCAGCAAGGCGACCTCTTGCATGCGCGTGACGGACTGAACCACCTGCGAATCGCGTTCATTTGAACTGCTGTTGAACAGCGAACTGAGAGCGAGAGCGTTGAGTCCACCGAATGCGAAAGCGGCACCCGTTCCCGCGAGAACGAAGACGGTGATCAGCAGGAGAGGCCAAAGCAGAACCCGTGCTTTGAAAAAGTTCATGACTGCTTTGAAAAACTTCATTACGATCCAGTCTCCAGTTTCGTTCGACGTCGAAACGCCCTCGGAATTCCGCGGTGTTGAACGGACACAACAGATCGCCGCGTCAAGTCTTCTCGAACCATATACGCAAGCAGGAGCTGGCCGATTATGGCGCGCCCTCCGCCCTGGATATGCGGCTGCGAGCCGATGCGCACGTGCGTCCAATTGAACGCGCCTGAGTGGGCGGGCCAGCCGCGTTGGCCGTGGGGTCCGCCTCCGTGAGTTGAATACGCTCGATCCGTCGCCCCGGATGCCGGGTATGCCCTGAGTCAACACTTCTATTAGCCCGGATTCCTCTCTCAGGAGGAGACGGAACTGCGGGAGAAAGCACGCCATGACTGATCATGGTGACCGATCGGGACGGGAGCCGTTCCGACAGGAGGTTGATGGGCTACGGAATGGTTGAATTTCGGTTCAACTTCTAAGTTTTTCACTGCACCGAGGGGTCGGTGCCGCACGTAATGCTGCGGGGCCAGTCCCTCGTCTTTCTCACAAGTTGAAAAACGTACACCCGACTTGAGCCGCCTATATATCCACTACGCAAGCTTGATGAAACGCCTGCACCCGCTATGACTGATTCAGCGGATGTCACGGTTATGATCGTCTCGGCTAGGGATGACTTCAGACCAGGGGGAATGGCGGAAACTGTGGGCGACGAGAACGGTAAGGGCGTAGAGCCGATCGCGGTGGCGGATCTGGGGAGCATGATCGACGTAGAGAGTGACGTTCTCGACGCAGAAGAGGGCCGCAATCTAGGCATCAAGGCCACGATGGGTGAACAAGGTCGGGAGCTGGAGCAATTCGCTATCGAGTTCCTGAAAAAGGTGATACGCCTGCGTGGTGTGCGCATTGACAGGGCGCAATTCCTTAAGGCGGAGCTTCATAAGAGAGGTCTCGGGGCCGCCGAGATCGACAGGGTCATCCTAGAGAACCCAGCGGCAGCGGGCATTTCCCTGGACATGCTTGATGAAATTGCCGAGAGTGCTATTGACTTCGAGACCGGAAAGTCTACGGCGTTGTCATTTGCTGCCGGTCTGCCTGGCGGTTTCGCAATGTTCGGAACAGTGCCTGCAGACATTACTCAGTTCTACATGCACGCCTTCCGGGTCATGCAGAAACTCGCCTACACGTATGGCTGGCAATCGTTCCTCGATGATCTTGAGGACGTGGATGATGAAACGTTGGGCATGCTGGCTGCGTTCCTCGGCGTAATGATGGGGGTCGGCGGCGCGTCGACTACGGTCAGCCGCTTCGCCGCTCAGGTTGCCCGCCCAGCCGTCCAGAAGAAGATCGCGAGTGTGGCACTGACCAAGACCGCGTGGTATCTCCCAATGAAGCAAACGCTGCGGATCGTCGGAGTTCAAGTAACTAAACAGACCTTCGCCAATACTGTGAGCAAGGTGGTTCCGGTAATTGGGGGAGTAGTGTCGGGCGGTCTCACTTTTGTCACTCTCAAGACTCAGTCGAACCGCTTAATGAAGCATCTCAGGGAAATTCCACCTCCGAACGTCGATGCGGAGGCCTACCTGGCAGCCGTGAAACGTGCCGATGAAACGTCGCTCAACAGGACAAAGGCCCTTGCAACTGCATTAGGCGACGTTAGCTCGACGATCAAGGGAACTGCCTCCAATGTGGCGGGCCAGATCCGTTCGGTCGATCTCGTTGGGGAGGTCCTCCCGGACGCGTCGCAGGCAGTCGCGAAGGCTAAGACTTTCGGTGGCGCGATAGCCGGGACTGCGGGCACCGTTGGGTCTAACATAACCGTGTTGTTCAAGTCGAAAAAGAAAAATCAATTAGACGAGGGCAGGTCCCATAGCGAAGGCCGTACCGATGAAAATGACGCTGAGGTGGTTAGCGAGGAGTAGGCAGCCCGCTTCTTGAGCAAGAACGCCAGCTCGGTTCGAAGATCAGTAGGACATCGGCACGCGGTCGCATATCATCGACGAGAAGCGAACCGAATGCCACCGCGTGGGCGTGATCAGTCTGAGGTTACTCCACCACGGAACGTGGTGGAATTCCGCTTCAATGTGTAGGTTCTTCGCTGGAATCAGTAAGAATGCCGTCCTCCGTGGAAGCTCGAGGTGCCAAAGCCCGAGGCTGCACCAAGCGGAAATCCACGAAGGACAATAACCGCTAAAGCCCTCGATTCTGTTACGAGAAATGCCCCCTCATCCGAGAAGTTCAGGGATGACAGCTAGATGAGCGGGCCGTGCTTCCGTCTGCTCGGAAGGGAATGGCGGCAGAGCTCTCCAATAAGGTCAAATCGGAGGTACGCCTTTCTCTGATTTTGTTTTGATGTGCTCAGCAGTCAAGGTAATCCCATGATGACGGTAATACTCGGCCTGCTAGGGGCAGGCTTCTTACATGTCTTGTACACAGCCATGCGATCCCAGTGGCCAGAGTCCTACATGTCAGTCCGTACAGCGCTCGACAATGCCCCGCGATCCAGTGCATCGAGGTATATGCTTTTCCGCTCCTTACCGACCTACGCGGTGGGTTGCCTGCTGGCCATCACGGTGGAACGGCTGGGCGGTAACGCACTGATCGCCTTGGTGTGCATGAGTGTCCCGTATGCGCTGGTGAACGACGGTCGCGCCCTTTGGCGCTTGCGGCGCGGGGGAGAAGGGCGCGGACCCGTGCTGTGGTTCTATTACGTCTTCAATCTCGTTCTGATCGCAGGCCTCGTGGCCCTGTCCTACTTGACCTATCGCTGGTACGCGGATTTCGTCCCAGATCCTGATGAACTCATTTTTGCTGTGTGGACTGCTGTCTTCGCCGCGGTACTCGCCACTGCTTTCCAGCAACTCTTGCGTTCCCCGGCGCAAAGCGTCGAACAGAAATTGGCAGCGGCGCGGAGGGACATAGGCGAAGACACTTGGGAGCATGTAAACCGAGCTGCCCTTGAGGTCAACTGTGAGCCAGCCTTGATGCAAGCCATCGTGGCGGCAGAGGCACTGCAACGGCCGAGATGGATGCGGCGCTTGGAGCGAGCTAAAGGTCGCCTTGTTCCTGCAGGCAGCTACGGAGTTGCGCAGATGACCGCATCTTACCCATTGAGCGATGCCCAGTCGGTGGAAGCTCTCTGCCAGGAGCATGCTGGCTATTACCCAGCGCGAAGTTCAGCGGGTTGGGTGCGCGAGCCCTTGCTTGAGGCACGTATCGAAAAACACAACCCCAACCCGGTGTTTGTGTCGTCAGTCATGGAGTTCTATCGCCACTTGACCCCAGTGGCTCAATACCACTCAGCGACGATGGGCTATGACGGGCGACCCCATATTGAAGTCACCAGTGTCCAGAGGATGGGCGACCAGTTTGAAGTTCATGGCTCTGTAGCCATATCGAACGCTCAACTTTGCGCCGCATA
Organism: Arthrobacter sp. NPDC055138; assembly: GCF_053607305.1. Classification (NCBI taxonomy): domain Bacteria; kingdom Bacillati; phylum Actinomycetota; class Actinomycetes; order Micrococcales; family Micrococcaceae; genus Arthrobacter; species Arthrobacter sp. NPDC055138. The sequence continues at coordinate 394,890 of NZ_JBSGTH010000005.1, read as the reverse complement.
TGACGAAGGTGAGGGATGGTGTACACCAGTTGCTATTCGTGTGCTGGGAGAACGCCGGCAAGGCTGGCAAACACATGTTCCTCTGGAAGCGACACGGGTTATCTTCTACGAATGCTCTAGTACCGATTTTGACGACAGAAACTCCGTCACATTCGATTTAGATTATTAGTGACTTTCAACGTCCGGATAACGGGGGACAGACGAAGAGGCAGGGCATCGAGTCCCAATACTGTCCGCGCCGACGCTGGTGCACAGAGGCTATTTGGTTACGGAACGTGGTTGAATTCCGCTTCAATGTATAGTTCCTGACCTTTGAGACTTGCGATGGGCCGCCAAGAGCGTGTGTTCTTAGCGGCCATGCCCTGTTGCGGTCACCCCGACTAGTCAAAATGATACCGCCAGCATTTTGCAGCAAGAAGAATGACTGGCCAATATTTGCGTGCCAGGACCATTTACCGGACGCTGAAATCGGACATCGAAAAGATCGTCGCGGCGAGCGGAGACGATCTACAGTTCCTACACCAACCTGCAGAGCCGTCGGCCCCGTTAGAAGAGAGCCTGCGAAGACAAGCTGCACCGGCTCTACTTCTGCGCCGGTCAAACTTTGTCGCGAGTATCGGTCTGCAGGCCGCGGACAGTAAACCTCTCGGCAGCAGTATGAAAATCGATTACCAACCGTGCTCGGGATCGAAGACACCTTCCCCTGAATAGTCCTCGTCCTCGATGTACACCATCGACAGGCCGATGCCGGTCTCCGTCCGTTCCGCACCAATGATGCGCTGGTTGTCTTGGTGGCTGCCCCAGATCCTCATACCCAATGGGTAGAACAGCTGGATTTCCTCCGCCATCCAATCCGGCCGACTGGGGCCGAGCATCTCGACGGAATGGCCAGTCCTGATCACGCAGCCATCCACTGGATCGCACATGCTGGAGGCATCGTCGCCTTCGACGCTCCAAAGGCGATCACCCTCGACATGGACTTTGGAACTGACAGTCATGCCATCGTGATCCGTCTTGTCTACCACCGCTGACAGAGGAGAACGCAAAACACCATTGCGCGCCACCGCCAGAAGCTCCAACAACGCCTCGAAGTCCTCACGGCCGCCCATATCCACCTGCTCTCCGCCGACGAAGCAGCACGTCCATCGATGTATGAAACCTAGGCTCTTCGCCTCCCGCCAAACCAGACAGTGCTCCGAAGAATTTTGCCGTGGTTGTGAAGCCGTCCGTCTATCCCAACGCAGGGCGCTGACCCGAATTGGCGATGCCAGCAATTCAGCCCAAGTTTTTGCCAGGCAGCTCTGGGCCGACATGTGTCTGAATGGCTACGGCGGCCACTGGCGTGCCGCTGCTCATTACGTCTTTCGTAGCCCAGGCGTGGGAAAAGCTCTCGCTTAGAAAGAATGATTCAAGTCCCGGGTTGTTGGACCCAGGAATGCAACCGGCCTCGGCGCGATCTCGTCACCGGCGGAAAGGCCAGCCCCTCCTTCATCGTCAGCCACTAGCTGCCGTTGGATCAGGCCCCGAGGGCTACGGGAACTTCGATAGCCCCGAAGACGGCTAGACCAAAGTCGTCCTCCACCCAGCCCCAGAGCGGAGAATTTCGCTGCGGGAACGAGCAATTCCCCGCACGTGTTACTGAGCGGTCAGTGTTCGGTCGGGGTCTTTGGTCATGTCGGTTGCGCAAGAGACGACAATATGTCGCGTGAGCTTGTTACGCTCTTCCCGACCTCCGCACCACGACGGTGAAGCACCGGCGTCGGCCAGAAGGGGGAGACGTACTCTCTCCGCGCTCCCGAGGTGCTGACGATCCAGTTGGGCACCGGACGCGTGGCGCAGGGAACCCGCAAGCTCCCGAGCCATCCGGTGACGTCTAGGATCGCTCTGATCCTCCAAGCGGATTGCACTCCCGTCACTTACTCATTGAAATCAATCACGAAGGACCCGAGCACGTCCGCGTACAATCGGGGGCAGTGAACCGCCCGGTTCCTTGTGCACACAAAGGAATCCGTAGGTCCTGAGATATTCCGTGATGTTGAGATTCGCTCTGACCCAGGCGGTGGGCCATCGGACCCCTTCGCGGTCAATCGAGGTGGGAGGGCAACTTCTTCAATGTCGCACATAGATCGCAAGGCTTTAGTCTCGGCCGTCATTGGCCTCGTTATCGCACTCGTTCCGGCGTTGCTCGGTGCTCCCGAACTCGCGCCCTTGATCGGATGGGCTGTTGCCGGCTGCGTCTTCCTGGTCTGGGCGTGGACTAAGGCGTGGCCCGCTGGTCCGGAGGCCACAGGGAAACTCGCCCTCCAGGAAGGTCGGTCTCGACGGCTCGTTGACTCCCTCATCATCGGCGCGACCTTCGTCAGTCTCGTGGCGGTCGTCTTTGCATTGATCCGCAGTCAGCAGAAGGACCCCATCGGCGTGGCCGCGGCGATCCTGGCGGCTCTCGGCGTGGTGCTCGCGTGGGCTCTCGTCAATACTGTCTTCGCGTTCAAGTACGCTCGGATGTACTACTACGACGACCGCCATCGCTTCCGCTTCAACCAGGACGAGGACCCGTCGTACAGCGACTTCGCCTACGCAGCATTCTCTATCGGCATGGCATACAACGCGAGCAATGTGAACGAGTCATCCACTCCATCCCGCAGGATCGCCCTGGGGCACGCTTTGCTCTCCTACTTCTTCGGCACCTTCGTGGTCGCAGTGGCGATCAACCTCGTCGTCAGCCTCGGCCAGTCCAGTTGAAGATCTGGAACATCCCCGCGGGCAGCAACGCGATGCCGGAAACTCGAAGGTCCTTCTCGCGTTGCCGGTTCCCGGCCTCTGTCGTTATGGTTTCGCCGCTTGTGCTCGAAGAGGCTCCAGATGTGGCTAGTCATTGGGGTCGGGGGTTTTGGTGTCGCGGGTCCCGATGTCAGCCGCCCCCCAGCAGGGGCATCTGCGGGGGAGTGACTGGTGTCGTGGAATCGGGGGGCCAGTTCGGGGTGGTGCAGGTCCAGGGCGGGTCGTTCGGGGCGGATCCGCGGGATGGTGGCGAAGTTGCGCCGGGGCGGCGGGCAGGATGTGGCCCATTCCAGTGAGCCGCCGAATCCCCAGGGGTCGTCGACTTCGACTTTTTTGCCGTTGCGCCAAGTGATGTAGACGTTCCAGAGGAACGGGATCATGGAGGCGCCCAGCAGGTAGGTGCCGATGGTGGAGAATTGGTGCAGGTCAGTGAAGCCGTCTTCGGGCAGGTAGTCAGCGTAGCGGCGGGGCATCCCCAAGACGCCGAGCCAGTGCTGGATTAGGAAGCCGAGCCAGTGCTGGATTAGGAAGATGGTGTGGAAGCCCAGGAAAAGCATCCAGAAGTGAATCTTGCCGAGGCGTTCGTTGAGCATTTTCCGGTCCATTTCGGACCGTCTCCGTGGCAGAACGGGTGTCAGGCTGCACGGTGCTTTCGCAAAATTCTGAGCGCGGCGGCGGTGAGTCCGGCGGCTGCCAGCGCCCACGGGGCGCCGACAATAATCGGGTCGATCCACTGGTGGGACAGGTCAGCGCGCTTGTTCCCGAAGCGCGAAGAGATGCCATGGCGGGAGAACTCGCTGAGCACCCCGGTTTCCGTCACAGGGTTGTCAGGGCGCAGGCTGAGGAACGAAAGCAAGTGGTGCTCCCAGGCATCGGCCCGGTCCGCGGCGATCAGGACCAGCCAGTGCGCCGCACGCCCCTCGCTGTACTTGGCGTAGGCGAACTTGCGCATCGCCCCCGACAGGCCCTTCGGCGGGCAGGAGGTGCCGAACACGGGCGTGAGGAACTTGTGCTCGATGGAGCGCTCGCGCGGCCATTTCTCCTCCTGGCGCTCGGGAAAGTCCCAGTGGGCGCCGGATGCTGCCGGGTCGAAGCGCTCCCTAGGCACAGCTGGGCGGTCCTTCGGGTCCATATCGGCTCCCCACCCGGGGATGCGTCCGCGCAGCTCGTCGGCGGACGGTACCTGCAGCGGCCTGTCTGCGGTGTAGGCCATGATAGTGCTCCTTCCTCAGCTGGCGCCCGGGACGACCAGTGTCTTGATGCAGCCATCCAGCTTGGACGAGAACATATGGTAGCCCTCGGCGATATGTTCCAGCGGGATCCGGTGCGTGACGATGTCGCTCGGCTTGAAGTAGCCGTTGCGGACGTGCTCGAACAGGCGCGGCCATTGCCGCTTGACCGGGCACTGGTTCATCCGCAGCGTCAGGCCCTTGTTCATGGCGTCGCCGAACTTGACGGCGCTGAAGATCGGGCCGTACGCCCCCATCACGGAGATGGTCCCGCCCTTGCGGACTGAGTCGATCGCCCAGTTCAGTGCCACCGGCGAGCCGCCCTGCAGCTTGAGCTTGGCCGAGGTGACGTGCTGGCTGAAGTTGCCGTCCGCCTCTGCACCCACCGCGTCGATAGCTACGTCGGCGCCGAGGAAACCGGTGTCTTTCTTCATTTGAACGACGATGTCGTCGTATTCGGTGAAGTTGTATGTTTCCGCGTGCGCGAACGTGCGCGCCTTTTCAAGCCGGTACTCGAGATGGTCGATGACGATGACTCGTCCCGCGCCCATTAGCCACGCGGATCTGGCGGCGAAGAGCCCTACCGGGCCGGCCCCGAAGACCACCACCGTGTCTCCTTCGACGATGTCGCCCAGCTGGGCTCCGAAGTAGCCGGTTGACAGCGCATCGGTGAGTAGTACCGCATCCTCGTCGTCCATCCAGTCCGGGATCAGGCCGGGCCCCACGTCCGCGAAGGGGACGCGCACGTACTCGGCCTGGCCGCCGTCGTAGCCGCCGCAGGTGTGCGAGTAGCCGTAGATGCCTCCGACCGCGGTGGCATTGGGGTTCACGTTGTGGCAGTTGGAGTAGAGTCCGCGCGCGCAGAAGTAGCACGAGCCGCAGTAGATGTTGAACGGCACCATGACCCGGTCCCCGGGCTTAAGGTTCTGTACTGAGGGGCCGACCTGTTCCACGACACCGATAAACTCGTGGCCGAAGGTCATGCCCACCCGCGTATCAGGCATCATGCCGTGGTAAAGATGCAGATCCGACCCGCAGATCGCAGCCAGCGTCACCCGCACAATCGCGTCATTCGGGTGTTCGATCGGCGGGATGTCCTTCTCTTCCACCCGGACCTTGTAGGGTCCGCGGTACACCATTGCTTTCATCGGCGCAGCCTCCTGGAAATCGCTCGTTCCGGCATCGAAATTCTTCCGACCGGGCTCTCTCATGCTCCGGACGGGTGGAGGACGACTTTGGTCCAGCCGTCTTCGCGGCTGTCAAAGTTCCTGTAGCCCTCGGGGGCCTGATCCAATGGCAGCTCGTGGCTGACGAGGAACGAAGGGCTGGCCTTTCCGCCGGCGACGAGGTCGCGTAGGGCCCGGTTGTACTTCTTGACCGGACATTGGCCCGAGCCCATGGTCTGTCCCTTGAACCAGTAGTTTCCATAGTCGAAGGCCACCTGGCCCTGCTTGGCGAGTTCGTCGGGGGCGCCGGGGTCTTGGGGCAGGAACACGCCTACGACGCCGAGGCCGCCCACAAAACGGACGGAATCTACCAGCCGGTTCAGGGTCAGGTTGGGTTGTTCGTTTCCGCTCGGGTCGTGCGCTTGATAGCCGACGCATTCGCAGCCACGATCGGCCCCGAATCCCATGGTCTGGTCCTTGACGAACTCGACAGGGTCGGTCGCAGAATCATCTACAGGGATGGCACCGATCTGTTCCGCCAGCTTCAGCCGGTCGCTTTGGCGGTCAACGACCATGACCTTGCCGGCGCCTTTGATGATGGCCGAGTAGGCCGCCATGAGCCCGACAGGTCCCCCACCGTATATAACCACGGAGTCGCCAGGATAGACTCCGGCCAGTTCCGTCGCGTGCCAGCCCGTGGGAAAGATGTCAGCGAGCATGACGTAGTCGAGCTCTTTCTCAGCGGCGTCCTCGCCCAGACGCAGGCAGTTGAAGTCTCCGTAAGGCACGCGCAGATACTCGGCCTGTCCGCCTTGGTACGGGCCCATGTCAGCGAACCCGTACGCTGCGCCGGCGAGCTGGGGCTCAGGCTGCATAGTCAGGCAGTAGTTGGTGAAGCCGCGCTCGCAGTTTTTACAGAATCCGCAAGCAATGTTGAACGGGAGCACGACGCGCTCGCCCACCTTCACCTTGCTCACAGCCGGGCCGGTCTCGATCACCTCGCCGAGGTTCTCGTGCCCGAAGGAGCGTCCAGGTTCGAAACTGGTGCGACCCTCGTACATGTGCAGGTCCGAGCCGCAGATATTCGCCGAGGTGATCCGCACCAGCACGTCGGCGGGGTGTTCGATCTTGGCATCCGGTATATCCTCGACGCCGACGTCGTTTGGTCCCTTATAAATTACTGCCTTCATTTTTCACTCTTTTCTCTATCCCATTCCGACTATGGCAAAGTACAAGTACCTGTACTTTCGGGGGGGGGGGGGGCGCACTTAAGTCTCAGAATGTTTCAGGCCGACTACGGAAAGGCACCACGGATGGCACAGAAATGCCGTAATTAACTCAGTGTGGGGGGGAAGTGTGGATTTGAATGAGGGTCTGTAAATTCCCGCCGAATGGGCTGGGAAGTCCTGTTTTTCAGACGGCGGACTATCCGGGAGATCCCTGCTGGTCCGTCTTTTCGCAATAATGGAACTGCTCGAGCCTTCATGCTAAGCCTGCTTTGGATGAGATGTCGAGGGGGAGTTCGAAAAATGTCCGCAGACGGTGCTGTATGGCAGGCCCTGTTTACGACGGTGGTCTTGCAAGGGCCACGGGCACGGCGGTGGTGGTCCGGGCGGGAGTACTGGCGACTCGGCGTGTTGAGGAACGGGAAGTAGAGCCGAATTCGTTCAAGTTTGCCGCCGGTGGGGGGTGGCGCGGATACTGCCGGGTCTGGGGCACGCTGCTTGGTGCCAGCGGCTGCAAGGCACCATAGACGCCCCGCCCGGCCACCCATGAAACTGGAATGGTTTGCGGACTCAGCAAGGGGCTCCTGCCGGCCTCCGGGTTACGCAGGACCACCGTCGGCCTCCTGAACGCACCGGCCGTCTGTGGGGCTTCCTCGGGGCCCAGGGCCCAAGCGCGGGCCCGGATGGGGTCCAGCCAGCTAGCTCCGTTCCCGTGCAAGCCGGCTGCGGCGCTCCTCCTCGCGCTTGGAGTACGCGGCCGCGCGGATCGCTTCGTCCGACTCCAAGCCGCTGCCAAGGGCGCCGCCAACGGTCGCCGCGGACGCGACGAACCAGCTCAGTACGAACAGGTCGCCGTATCCGAGCGATACTTGGAGGTAGCCGCCCATGACAGCGGGGTCGAGGATAAACAGCGCCCAGACCAGGTTCACGACGTAGAGCGCCAGATAGCAGATGAGCACCCCTATGGTCAGGGTGAGCAGCGTCGACGTGTTGTAGAGGCGAGACCTTTCCTTGGCCTCGGCGGAGTCTTCGTCGGGGCGGTCCCACAGTTCACCGTCGATGATGAGCCAGCCGACGACGAGCGCGATGGAGGCGATCGTCGCGACTACGAGGCGCCACCACGACAGGGAGCCGGCCAGTAGCCAAACCGTAGAGTTGATCGTGGCGACAGCCCCGGTTGCCAGTGCAGCCACGAGCGCGGACTTCAGCCCAGGCACTAGAAGCCACGGACGGTTGGCGAGCACCATGCCCAAGAGCAACCGCCAGCGGCCACTGAGGCGCGGGAGGGGAACACGGTGCTCGTCCTGCGAGGCACGATCGGCCATGTCGCTGACGAGCGTGCGCACCGCACGACGCGCGCGCGAGTGCATTCGGAGCCCGCCGAGCGCGGAGCCGTGCAAACGCGGTATCAACGTCCTCGGAGCCCGTGGTGAATGGCTCGCTTACGACCTCAATGTTCCACGCGTTGCGGTCCCCGCCCCGCGGGCGGAGGCCGGTCAGCCGGCGCCCGACCTCGGTGGGCGACGCCGGGTCGGCCACGAGGCCGACATGGATCGGCTTCATCGCGGCGGGCTATCCGGAGAATCGGCAGGGCTGGGGCATCCTCTGCATGAAGCGAGTATCACCTAGCCATCGTCGAATATCAATCGATGAGGATCGAGAGTCGCCCTCGGAGGTTCAATTCCTTGCCGGTGTCGTCCTGCCAGGATCCTTGCGGGTCGACACACATCTGCAGCCTATGGCCCATCCCGCTTTGACTTCTTCGGGTGGTATTCGCGGGCAGGAACAGGGTCATCCTCCGCTCTGTTCCTGCCGCATGGGAAAGAGTGTGAGCCGCCCGAACAAGGCAGGACCCACCTGTACTTACTTATTAAGGCCATTGATGGCAGCTATACGCAGTATTCGTTGTACAGGTGGCGAGGTGAGGGTGTTGAGTGGATTAAAGCCGCCACTTCATGCGGCGCACACACTGCCTGTGACCCCCCACACCGGCAGGAAGTCCGCACTGGTTTGCGCCGCAGGCGCGACCCGAGGCGGTCGAGCGCCCCTGCCGGTTCCCCATCCGGCAGGGGCCTCGTCTTTTCCTCGCGTCGACCCATGCACTGCATAGTTCTCAGGCTATCCCTGCCCGGAGTCCATATCGTTCGCCAGGGGGCTCCGAGGCTGAACGGTCCCGTACGGGACTGCGCATCTCTCGACCAGTCTGCGCAGCCACATGAGTTCCGGATCGGCTTCACGGTGGACTCTCCAGAGCAAGGAAATTGTGAAGCGGGGGACAGGTATGGGCGGTTCGCAGGCTGTGAGTCCGGCGGAAGCGGCATAGGCGGAAGCCGTGTAGCTGGGTATGGTGGCGATGATTTCGGACGCGCGGAGGGCGTTGATCGTTCCGGCGAAGTGGCTGACGGAGGCCGTGGCCTTCCTTGTGTAGCCCTGCGACTCGAGCAGTTCGTCGACGAAGCCCCGCTGGGCGTTGTAGGAAACGCGCAGGTGGCCGGATCCGACGTACTCTTTGAGGGTCAGGGGAGTGGAGAAACCCGGCCTGGAACCGTCGTAGAGGCACGAATAGCTCGAGGCGAAGAGGACACTCTGACGATAGGCCGCCGGCACCTGCGGGGGGCTGGCGCACAGGACGAGATCCGTTCTTGGGTCGTCGAGCGCCTGCTGCCACATGCTCGTATTGGTTTGATGGAACGAAAACCGCACGTTCCAGCCGTGGTCTTCGACTTCCTGCAGAATCGCAGGAAGCAGTACCGCTTCGAGGTCGTCCGACATGGCGAGGTGGAATGTACGGCTTGCCGTGGCCGGGTCGAATTTCTCCGATTCGGCGACGAGGCTGTCGATGGCAGCCAGCGCCTGCCCGATCTTGGTTGCCATGGCCAAGGCCTTCGGAGTCGGCGTCATGCCTTCACGGGTGCGCTCGAACAGCTCGTCGCCAAACAGGCTCCGGAGCCTACCCAATGCCGCGCTTACCGCCCCTTGCGTCAGGTGCAGCTTTGCCGCTGCCCGTGTAACATGCCGTTCCTGCATGAGCGTATGGAAGACGACCAGCAGGTTCAGATCCACCTTCCTCAAATCAACCGTGCTAATGATACCCATCCTCACTATTAGTTGTACAAGAGATACCGCGGGAGTGTGAACTTGTGCAAGTTGTTTTTTGAGACAAGGAGCACAGATGTCCAATCCGCCTCAGACGTCGGTCGCCCAGCCCTCGGCCGGGTCCGCCTCGCGTGTCAACATCCGCAAGCGGCAGGTCGCCGTCGGTATTGGCAATTTCATGGAGTGGTTCGATTTCGCGATCTATGGATATTTCGTGGCCGTGATCGGAGCACAGTTCTTCCCCAGCGGAAATCCCGTTACCGAGATGCTTGCATCGTTTGCAGTCTTTGCCGTCGGATTCGTTGCCCGTCCGCTGGGCGCGCTGCTGCTCGGGCCCGTCGGGGACCGAGCAGGGCGGAAGGCGGTCCTGGTGATTACCGTGCTCGGCATGGGCATTACGACTGCGCTGATCGGGCTGACGCCTTCCTACGCGATGATCGGTGTCGCTGCCCCGGTCATCATCGTTATCCTGCGCTGTGTGCAGGGCATGATGGTCGGTGGGGAATGGTCGACCGCTGCTGCATACCTGGGCGAGAGCGCCCCTCCGCAGAAACGCGGGCTGCATGCCAGCCTGGTTACCGCAACCGCGGGAGCGGCCTTCCTCGTCGGAACACTCGTGGCCACGCTCATTAACGCAGCCCTGCCGCCGGAGCAAGTTGCGTCTTGGGGGTGGCGGATCCCGTTCGTTGCTTCGCTCGTCATGGCGGCGGTCGCGGTCTTCATCCGGCAGAAGCTCGAAGACACCCCCGTCTACGAGGAACTAGCCCGCCGGCGGGAGGATAACCAGGTCCAACGGGTTGCCGGAAAGGTCAAAGCCCGGGCATTCGTACTGACCATGGCCTTCTCTGCCCTGTTCGGTGTGAGCCTCTACTATTTCATCACCTACGCCAACAACCACCTTTCGAACGTCGTCGGGATGCCGAGGGTCGAAGCCCTCCTGGCCTGCGGGATCGCCCTGGTCGTCTACGTCATAGCGAACCCCCTGTTCGGGGCCTTGAGCGACCGCATTGGGCGCCGCCCAATCGTACTGGCCGCCGCGACGGGCCTCACCCTGTTCGGCATTCCCGTTTTCCTCGGCATGAATACCGGCTCGTTCGCGACCGTCCTGATCAGCCTGACCGTGCTCGGCCTGCTGGTGGCCATGAGCGCCGTCATGAACGTCGTGCTTCTGGTGGAGGTCTTCCCGGCATCGATCCGTTCCACGGGTTCGGCGTTGGGCTACAACGTTGCTTTTGCCCTGCTGGCAGGACCGGGCCCTCTGGTCGCAGCCGGTCTGATGGCTTCCACCGGTAACCCCGTTTCACCGGCCTTCTACCTCGTCGGGGTCTCGCTGGCCTCGCTGATCGTCCTGTGGGTCATGCTGCCCGAGACGAAAAGCAACGACATTAGCCGCGGATAGCCCCCCACAAGACACCTAAGTACAGGAGAAAAGAACAAATGACGAAAGCAGCAGTGGTACAGGCAGGGTCCGTCCCCTTCGATCCCGCCGCCGCGACGGCCAAGGCGGTTTCCCTCATCGCCGAGTGCGGACAGTCCGGCGCCGAACTGGCAGTTTTCCCCGAAGCCTTTATCGGGGGCTATCCCAAGGGGTCCTCGTTCGGCAGCGTTATTGGCAACCGTACCGAGGCGGGCCGGAGACTTTTCGAACGCTACAGCCGGGCCGCCATCACACTCGACGGCGACGAAGTGTCCCAGCTGGAAGCGGCAGCCAAGGAACATGGCGTCTTCGTCGTCATCGGCGTGATTGAGCGACTTGCGAACACCCTCTACTGCACGGCGCTGATGATCGACCCGCAGAAGGGGCTGGTCGGAAAGCACCGGAAACTGATGCCAACATCGGTGGAGCGCCTCGTTTGGGGCTTCGGGGACGGTTCAACCTTCGATGTGGTCGATAGCCCCGCCGGACAGCTGGGAACCGTCATCTGCTGGGAAAACTACATGCCACTGTTCCGCCAGACAATGTATGCCAAGGGCGTAGAGATCTACTGCGCACCCACGGCCGATGATCGACCAGCCTGGCCCAGCTCCATGGTGCACATCGCCCTTGAAGGCAGGGTGCACGTTCTCTCCGCATGCCAGACGATCACGAAGAGCGCGTACCCCGAGGACTACGTGTTCGAATTCGAGGCACCGGAAAGAGTCATGCGCGGAGGCAGCATGATCGTCGACCCGCTTGGGAACATCCTCGCCGGACCGGCCTACGACGAGGAAACCATCCTCTACGCAGACATCGACGCTGACCTTAAAACCCGCGCCCATCTGGACATGGATGTCACTGGCAACTACTCCCGGCCGGACATCTTCCGGCTCGCCGTCAACACCCAACCCATGAGCTCCGTCGAATTCACATCCAACATCAACTGATCACCGACGCCTCGCGCAAGGATTCCACCCGCCCAACGGGTGGAATCCTTGCGGTTCGGAGTCCATGCGCAGGGCAATATAATCCAATGCTTGTCAGGTCCGACCAACTTTGGACAGGGCGCACCTGCCGGGTCAGGCCTGAGACCGAACCAGTGTCCCGGCTGGGGATGGAATGGTGGGTGGGAACACGGCCAGTCCGCGTGTGGAGGCCTCAGGTCCCCTGGGTCGTCATGCGCGCACGGATGCGATTATGTTGGGGTCGGGTTTTGTTCAACGGAAGGTGTAGTGAACTTCATGCTTCCTGCCAGCGCCGAAGCTGTCCGCTCGGATTCAGGGCTGCAGCGACGCGGGCGCCTCAGACGCTATCGCGTTCCGGATGGGCTAAGCCCGGAAGAGAAATTTGAGCATTGGCGCACGTGGTACGGCTCTGCCGTGGATATACCCATGCGTCTGGAGAGAACCCAAGGCGCTGTGCCTCCGAGTTTTAATCCGACCGCGGTAAGCCTGAGCGGCTCGGGGTTCAGTCTCGTTGAACTCGCGAATGAGCCGGTCGCCGGCTACTGGGGCGGAAATGCGCCCCCCGGGGAAATCCGGTTGGTGCATTTCAAGACCGCGTGCGCTGACTTCACCTTCTCGGGGCGGTCAGAAGCGGTCTTGCCAGGGGCGGTAAGGTTTCTTGATCTTTCTTCTAACGGCAGCTTCCACGCACCAGCCGGACTCGGGTCGGTGCAGATAAACGTAGACCGCGGCCTGCTCGGCCTGGACGAAAAGTCAGTGCAACGATTGCAGGCGTTGACCGACATCAGTGCACACCCCCTGGTTCGGGCGCTTATCCTTCCAACGCTGTCAGGCTGGCAGCGGCCGGGACTCGATCAGGAAGTGGATCGCCTCCAGCCTGTCATCCGGTCCGTCATGGCGGCCTTGATCGGCTCGCTGCTCGATTGTCCCGCTGACGACGCAGACCTCAGGCAAGCCCGCATCCTGGCGATCAGGAAATTCATGCGGAAGAACTCCAGCAATCCAGTATTGGACGTGGACGCGGTTGCGGAGTACTCGCATCTTTCACGCCGCGCCCTCTACTACCTTTTCGAAGGCGAGGGGCTTTCGGTAAACGGCTACATTCGAGCGCTCAGAACGCTGGACGCCCTCGAACTCCTCGCCGGTCCAAACCCGCGGAAGCTCTCTCTCACGTGGATAGCTGAGGCTAGCGGATTTGCCAGCGTCCCGGCGATGCAGCGGGCCATCAAGGCGACCACCGGAATCTCCCAGAGGGACGTGCAGTCCAGCCCTGAAGGGCTGCGCTCCGCAACCTCTGCGCTAAGAAAACTGGTCGGATTCTAAGGAGCCCAAAACCGCATCGGTGATCCGTTCAGCCGCAGGCGGTAGCGGCCCAGGTGTGGTGGTGGACCGGGATAGGCAGAAATCCCTGTGGCTCCTGGGCAGAGCAACGGGCCACCGCCTCCGGAGGCGCAGCAGGGCACCGGCCCGGCGCGCTCTGCTGCCGCGTGCGGCCTGGACATGCCACAAGGAAGCGCCAACGCCTTGGCAGACCTGTAGATGCTTCCACAATTTTTTCGCAGCCCGCGTCCCGTAATTCGGGCCTCCAGAATGCTGGGACCGCTTTGCGGCCTTCTTCAGACCAGTTGCTCGAGTCAGCGCTTTGTTGTGCCGGAAGAGGTCCTGCGGCGCACATGCCACCGGTGCTTTGTGGTCCGCGCTGCGCGTTGTGCACGCAATGGGTATTTCGGAGTGCAAGTCTGCACGAATTGAACGGGCTGCTCCTATTGGGTCGGATAGGAAGTCCGTAAAATTGATCGAGGTCGGCGACGGTCATCACCTCGGGCAGATTCCCCCAAATTCCTGCCGGTTGAGTGTTCCCCGCCCGTCGCCGGCCGACCAGCGCCAGCTTCTTCCTTTGCCGAGGGCCGGGCCGTCGACCCATGGGAAATGACTGGCCTACCGTAAAGTCTTTTCCTCTATTTCACGAGGGGATAGTTAGCCGCGGTCGGCTTCGTGGCCACTCCGGGCTCACTATGCGCGTCAGAATTCCTCGTTGCGAGCTAAGGCCGATGGCTACTTGAAAACGGGAGTTGCGCACGGCCACAAAAGTGCTTTTACCAGTTCGACCGAGATATTTCGCAAGGCATGAGTTCAGCAATCAAATCAGATAATAATGAATACATTCGGCCGTCGTCCGGGTCGGGCCGGCTCTGTCAACCCGAGCTCAAAATGCTGCCAAGCGGCGTCGTTCTAGTTCGCTGGCCATTGGATGCAGCAATCGGAGAGCAAGATGCAATGGCGACAATTTCTCGCATCGAGGAGATGAGCGGAGGCGAGCGAAAGCCGCTACTGGTGGATATGCACGGAATGCGTTATGCCAGCTCCGCGGCGTTGAATCAATTTGCCAAAACGCTTCCCACTACCCGCATGGCGCTGGTCGGAACCTCACCGGTTGAGCAAACAATCGTGCAGTTCTTCCGAGCTATCCACGAGCCGTCCTTCCCGGCTTCATATTTCACCCTCGACTCGGAGGCTCTGGAATGGCTCGCAGACGGGCACCCCAGTGGCGATGTGGGTGCCCGCAATGGGATTCAAGGACAACCTGAATCAGCCCCGAATGTGGGCACTGACCATCCTGCGCCCACGAGCAGGTCTCGGGTCAGCAAAGCGATCGCCGGTTTGCTGGCGCCCGCTGTAGAGCCAAAATCCGTTGCTCGGCCCTCGCCTGCTAGACCGCTCGGCGTCGATGACATGGATTTGGACCGGCCCATCAACGTCACAGCGGAAACAATGGATCTCATGACGAGCGCTTTCCGGGGCAAGACCCGGCATAGGGCCTTCTCCATGGCGCTTGCAGTTACCGATGTGCTGGATGCGGCCGGAGTTGCCGGCTTCGCGGATCTACTCGGCCGATGCGGCGCTGCCGAACGCTGCTTGATCGCCAGCCATATGTACCGGCACTACCGTCGCTCGCCAGCCAAGCTCGCTCTTTGGATTTCCACAGCACACAACACATACTTTTACGCCCGCGCCAGCGTTGTCAGCAGCGGCATTCGACGCGCCCGACTGAACCCGGGAAAGATCACAGCCGCCCGCCTGACTGACCGCGACAGTGCAGGCCATAATGTCCGACAGGAAGTCCGGGACGCCATCAGCCTGGTGAGCGGTCTCGTTCATTCTCCCTGGGCAGCACGGCTCGGTATCGGCTCGCAAAGGAACATGATCAGTGTTGGGGTTTCACTGGCCCGGGTCCTCGTGACTGCCGGGGACAATCACGGACTGGCTGGTTGTTACCGCGAGTACACGGATATCTATGACGCTCGCTACAGCATCGTTGAGGAAGGCACCGGGATCATTGATTTCATCCTGAAGCATCCCGAAGCAACCGGGCTCCTCTGCGAATACATCCAAGAAGGGAAAAACGATAGTCCCGAAGCCCTTCTTCGTGCTGTGACTTCAACTTCCCGGTTTCTGCGGTATCTGCACGGGCCCGTAGCGGATGGCGAGCATAGGGGGTAATCCATAGGCTGTGCCTGAGTCCACGCGGCGGCCTGCTCGATGAAGGATGTAGCATGTGGACCCATCCGGAACCACTCCACATCGGAAGCGGTAGACACCAGTTCCCATCGGACGTCATTCGGCTACGGAACGTGATCGCCTAGCGAGCATGCGCATGCGTCGACAGCTGTCTGGGTAGCAGCCGGCCTGGTCGGGCGAAGTCGCTCGGCTAAGATCCTCCTACTACGTGCTGGCACAGCAGCGGCAGAGATCGGAGCACTCGTGAAGTACCTCCTGACGTCGGGCGGGATCAGCAATCCGAGCATCGAGCATGCGCTAATCGACATGCTCGGCAAGCCCATCGCCGAGGCCCGCGCGCTAATCATCGTGACCGGCATGTACCCCTTTCCCGGCGGAGGCGTCATGGCCCGCGATGCGATCACCGGTGCCGCATCGAGTCCATTGGCGGGGCTCGGGTGGAAGTCCCTGGGCGTCCTCGAGCTCACAGCGCTTCCGACCCTCCGCGACGAGGCGTGGGTGCCGGAGGTGCAGGAGACTGACGCCCTTCTCGTGTGGGGCGGGGACGTGCTCTACCTGGTTCATTGGATGCGTGAATCAGGTCTCGCGGACCTCCTGTTGACGCTCAAGGACTCCGTGTACGTTGGGGTGAGCGCGGGGAGCATCGCCGTCACTCCGTACAACTGCGATGCCGAATTCGATCGGGAGTTAGTCCCCGCGGACAGCGATATGGGACGGGATGCCGAGCGCGCGCTCGGGCACGTCGACGTGACGCTGTACCCGCACCTCGGGAACCCGGACGTGCCCGATACAACCCTCGAGAACATCGGACACTGGGCGGGTCGGATCCCGGTCCCCGTCTACGCAATCGATGACGACACCGCGCTCCGTGTCGAGGATGGAACGGTCGACGTCATCTCCGAGGGGACCTGGAAGCTTTTCGCTGCGTGATCCTTGCGCGGTCGGACCAGTTCAGGGTCGACACCATTTTGTGGCGGAGCACTTTGGATTAACCGGCGCGATGACTAGTCGGGCAGTTGGGCCGAACCTCAGTCTGCAGCTCTCGGCCTGGGCTGCGCGAGGCAGTCGGCTATCCATGGCGAAGCTGAACCTGTGACCCGGGCACGACGTCATCGGCGGCAACAGGCTTGGCGCCGCCCATCGTTGTGAGCGGGCTTTGTGGCACTCCATATGGACGGCGGCGGCCTCGAATCCGTCGGGTAATCCGGTGACATGTTCCCGCCGCGCAGGTCTGAATGTTGCTTCTACCTGACCCGATCGGCTTCAGCGTTTTGTTCGTCGTTCATCCTAAGGTGCCGGGTGCGCTGGTAGTGTCCCGTCATGGATGACGAACTGCTCGTAGCCCCTCCGCTCACCGCCAGAGACCTTGCCGGCCGTGCAGGCTTCGATGAGAACTTCCTGGGCCAGCCAGTGCCGATGCCCGCCCTGCCCGGCGTGGAGACGGTCCTGTTGCCCTACACGCACTTCGCGGTTCTGATGCGCCCGGATAAGCGTCTGGCCGCCGTTACAGGATTGGGTATGGACGGCAGCAAGCTCATGGACCTGAACCGGGCCGGGATCCCCTGGCGGCTGGATCCCCGACTGTCCTCCGATCTGCAGACGGGTGAGCGGGTCTACGCCCGGAACGACATCGACCGCGGCCACCTGGTCCGCCGGGCCTCGGCGGTCTGGGGCGACACGGTCGCCGAGGCGAAGCTGGCCAACGAAGACACCTTCCACTACACCAACGCCGCACCTCAGGCGGCTAAGTTCAACCAGGGCCTCGAGCTGTGGCTGGGCTTGGAGTCTTACCTGCAGCAGCATGCCGCCGAGTACCGCGACAGGATCGTTGTCTTCACCGGGCCGATTTTCAGCGCCCAAGATCCCGTGTATCGGGGTGTGGAGATCCCGTTGCGCTTCTTCAAAGTCGCCGTGTTCATCCACCAGGGAGAGCTGGCGGCCGTCGGATACGTGGTGGACCAGACGCCTGAGCTGGGCGAACTGCCCGACGTCCCGCGGCCAGGGGCCGTCGACGACGTCCCTCCGCTGGGCCCGTTCCGGACGTTCCAAGCACCCATCAGGGACATCGCCGAGCTGACCGGCCTGGACCTGGACCAGCTGGTAGCCGTGGACCGGATGCCGATTGCCGCGACCCTCGGCACTGCGCCCGTCGGGTCCACGTGGCGGAAACTGAATGCCGTCGAAGACCTCGACCTGGACTTCGACCTGGAGGACTAGACCGGGGCTGTTTCTGTCGTGTTTCACTGCCGACCCGCTGACTCCGGACAAGTCCCCCCCTCGGTACAAGGGCGCTCTCTGTCCTGAGTACTAACCTCCTGCTCGTCCAGGCTCCGTTTCGGATCTCCCGGGACGTGTGGCAGAGTGGCGGGCATGTCTCTGCCGACGCCGACATTGCACGCCGAGCGCCTGCTGCTGCGCCCGTTCACCGATGCCGACGCCGACGACCTCTTCGCGTTGCAGAGCAACGCCGGGGTACTGCGCTATTGGGACAGCCCGCCGTGGACCGACCGATCGCAGATCGCGCGCTTCATGAACGGATGCCGACAGATGGCGGACGAAGGCAGCGGAGCACGTGTGGCTATCACGTGCAAGTCTGACGGCGCTTTCGTAGGCTGGTGCACCTTCAACGGGTGGAATCCCGACTTCCGCAGCGCCTCCTTCGGGTACTGCCTCAAGGAGGCGGCTTGGGGCCGCGGTTACGCGACGGAGGCAGCGCGCGTCCTGCTGCATTGGGCCTTCGACAGTCTTGATCTCAACCGGGTTCAGGCCGCGACTGATACGCGCAACGTGGCCTCGGCTCGTGTACTTGAGAAGCTCGGCTTCATACGCGAGGGGACATTGCGCGAGGACTGCATCGTCAATGGCGACGTGTCTGACTCCTGGGTGTATGGCTTGCTGAGGCGCGACTGGGCGGGCTGAGCTCGCTGGCCACTGCAAAATGCCTAAGACGCTTGATTTCACGCCCCGTCTCTTTCGGAATTAGAACAGCGGCCAGGGCACCGCAGACATCTCACCGCTCGGAGCCGGGAACCGGCCTGCCACGCGCAACCGGGCGCAGCGCACGGCGAGCGATGCGATTTCTTCGGCGCTGAGCAAGTCTGCCAGTTTTCTGCCCAACCCGCCCTGCAGTCCTTCACTGACACGGTCTATGCCGTCGCGTTCCTCAGCGGTTAGAGCATCTCCCAGCCATCCCCACAGCACCGTGCGCAGCTTGTGGTCGCGGTGGAAGGTCAGACCATGGTCGACGCCGTGCCGGTGTCCGTCCGTCATGGCAAGAATGTGGTCGCCTTTGCGGTCGGCGTTGTTGACGATGATGTCGAACACCGCCATGCGTCTGAGCGCCGGCGAGTCTTCGTGAACGAGGGCGACCATCTGTCCGTTCTCATCTCG
This sequence comes from Arthrobacter sp. NPDC055138, assembly GCF_053607305.1. Lineage (NCBI taxonomy): Bacteria > Bacillati > Actinomycetota > Actinomycetes > Micrococcales > Micrococcaceae > Arthrobacter > Arthrobacter sp. NPDC055138. The sequence goes on along the minus strand of NZ_JBSGTH010000005.1, from coordinate 376,101 downwards.
ACCCTCGAGAACGTGTTTCCAGCCCGTCTCCGGCACCTGGTCCGCCGCGACCAGGTCCACGGCGCTTTGGGCGGGGTCTTGCTCCTGCCAGAGCTGCACCATTCCTTCGCCCAACGGACCATCGCGCAGCCACGTGTGCGGCACGACGTCCCAGCCGAAGGCCTGCGAGACGAGGTAGGCTGCCACCTCCCGGTGAGCCAGGGTTTCGTGGGGAAAATCCCACAGCGGTCTTTCGCCTGCTATGGGCTTATAGATGACCACCACGTCGCCGATGCTGCCCAGAAATGTTGCGTTTGAAGCCGTCGTAATGCGGCCGGTGAGCGTCAGCTCGGCGGTCACCAGGTCCAGCGCTGCCATCAGGCCTCGGGAAGGGTGCAGATGTGCCCGTCGGCGTCTATGGGATAACCGCAGAGCGGGCAGGTGGGGCGACCGGCGTCGACGACCTCACGGGTGCGCTTCGCGAAAGCGCGGGCGGTGCCGACCGGCATTCGTACCAGCAGCATCTCGGCCGCGTCAGCCCCGTCCTCATCAAGCGATTCGTCGTCGGCATCGACATCGGGGATGGCGTAGGCCTCGATCACGACCTGCGCCGTCGTCGGGTCCCAACCCAAGCTCATGGAGCCGGTGCGAAACTGCTCCTGAACTGCCTCGAGCTGGTCATTGTCGACAAGTTCAATCGGAGTGCTAGTGGGAATGCTGAAGGGGTTGCCCTCGAGGGTATTGAGCTGGTCGAGAATTTCGTCGATCTTCTCCGCGAGCAGAGCCGACTGCTGCTTCTCCAGGGCAATGCTCACGATCTGCATCCCCGCACGCACCTGGAGATAGAACGTACGCGCCCCCGGAAGGCCAATGGTGCCAACGACGACCCGATCAGGCCAAGAAAACTCGTGAACACGTGTAGGCATGTCAGTATTTTAGGCGCATGAGGTTCAGGGCGCCTGCTGCCCTGCACCGCCGCCCACCGGCGCATCGGCAGAGCGGATGCCGCCCGACAGCCACGACAGATCACCGGCGTCGGTATTGGTCGCGTAGACGCTTGGCCGACTAACGCCGTAGCTCACGATCGATACGGACCCTGGGCCCACGTTGATACGTTGGAACAGGTCAAGGTGCATGCCAAGCGCGTCGGCGAGGATTGATTTGATGATGTCGCCGTGACTCACCGCCACCCACACGGCCCCTGGCCCGTACTCCGTCTCGAAGGCTGCATCGTGGCGTCGAATCGCTGCCACCGACCGGGCCTGCATCGAGGCCAAGGATTCACCGCCGGGAAAGACGACGGCGGACGGTTGCGACTGCACAATCGGCCACAAATCCTCGGTCGCGAGATCACTGATCGTGCGGCCCTGCCACTCGCCGTAGTCGCACTCGGTGAGATCGAGATCGATCGGCGCGTCTGGCGAGCCGGCCTGGCGAGCGAGGATGAACTGGGCAGTCTCCCGACAACGCTCCAGAGGGCTCGACACCACCCCGACTAAGGGCACGGCAGAGAGCCGGTCTCCGGTCAGGGCCGCCTGGTCGCGCCCGATCTGGTCCAGGCAGACGCCGGCGGCCCGACCTGCGAGCAGTCCAGTGGCGTTGGCTGTGGTGCGGCCGTGCCGCACGAGAAGGACTGTCGCCATCCACCCAGCCTAGCCACCTGCTCGATGGCGGTGCGAACCGCAGAGGGTCGCGCGTCGAACAAGCTGACAGAATAGGTTCATGGACTTCGCCGTCAGTCTGCTGGCCCTGGTGGTGGTGGTTTGCGCGGTCAGCGCGCTCGGCCGCCGGTGGAAAGTCTCCGTCCCGCTCCTGCTGGTGCTGGCCGGCGTTGTGGGTTCCTATCTGCCCTTCATTCCACCGGTGGTACTGATCCCGGAGATCGTCCTGATCGGGATCCTGCCGCCGCTGCTCTATGCGGCGGCACTGCGCACCTCGGTGGTGGAGTTCCAGGCCAACAAGCGGTCGATCGGACTGCTCTCGGTGGGTTACGTGATCTTCGGTACCGTCACCATCGGACTGGTGGTGTGGTGGCTGTTGCCCGATGTCCCGCTGCCGGCCGCGTTTGCCCTCGGCGCCGTGGTCGCGCCACCCGACGCCGTAGCCGCCACGTCCATCGCCCGGCGGGTGGGCATGCCGCGGCGGATCGTGAACATCCTTGAGGGCGAGTCGCTCGTCAACGATGCAACAGCGCTGGTCCTACTCCGGGCCTCGATCGCCGCGATAGCAGGCAGCTTCACCCTGCTGCAGGTCGGATTGGAGTTCCTGCTCGCGGTGGCCGGCGGAGCAGCGGCCGGAGCGGCTGCTGCTTGGTTGCTGCTGCAGATCCGCAGGAGGGTCCGCAATGTGGCCATCAATACCTCAATGTCGCTGGCCGCTCCCTTCGTGGCGTTCATCCCGGCCGAGAAAATCCATGCCTCCGGTGTTCTCGCGGTCGTCGTCGCCGGACTGATCATCGGCACCAGAAGTCCCGCCATGCCCGGCGGTGCATCCCGGTTGAGCCAGCGCAGCAACTGGGCCACCGTGCAGTTCTTGTTGGAAAATGCCGTTTTCCTGCTGATCGGGCTGCAGGTCCGGTCGATCATCGATGCCGCGAATGCTGATCCGCTCGGCATCGGACGCGCCTGGTGGACCTGCGCGGTGGTGCTCCTGGCAGTACTGGTCCTGCGCCCGGTCTGGGTATTTCCCGCCATGTACCTCCCGCGCATGGTCCCGCGGATCAGGCGATCGGAAGCGGCTCCGGGCTGGCAGGTGCCCGCCGTTGTCTCGTGGGCCGGGATGCGCGGCGTGGTGACCCTGGCAGCGGCCCTGGTCCTGCCGCAGGACATACCCCACCGCCAGGTTCTCGTCCTCGCCGCCCTGACCGTAGTGGGCGGAACCTTGGTGTTGCAGGGATTTAGCCTGCCCTGGCTGGTACGCAGGCTGGGACTGCATGGTCCGGACCCCGGGCAGGACGCGCTGACCCAGGCCTCGATGCTCCAGCAGACGGTGGCAGCAGGGCTGGAAAGGTTGCGCACGGCCACTGTGCCTGAGGATCCGCCGGAAGTCCTGGCCATGCTGCAGCGCCGAACCCAGGAGCGCAGCTTGGCTGCTTGGGAGCGGCTGGGCCGGCCGGAAACCGAAATCCGCACACCCAGCCACCGCTATGCGCAGCTGCGGGTGGCCATGCTGGACGCCGAACGGGCCAAAGTCTTGGAACTTCGCGGAACGGGTGCCTACCCTGCCGAGGTAGTGGATGAGGTGCTGGAGCGGTTGGATGTCGAAGAATCGATGCTCGACGCCGCGATCGGCGACTGCGGCACCCGGCACGGGGCATTCTTGGCCGTACCGCAGGAGGTGGCGGCCGGCTGCGGGCACCTCGGCCAGGCACCGGACCGGCCGGTTCCGGTCGACCCGCAGTGCCGCGACTGCCACACCGAAGGAACCACTCCGGTCCACTTGCGCCTGTGCCTGGAATGCGGCAACGTCGGGTGCTGCGATTCTTCCCCCGGCCTGCACGCGGCCCGGCACTACAGCACCACGGGACACGCAGTCATGCGCAGCGTCGAACCGGGTGAGTCCTGGCGCTGGTGCTATGTGGACGAAGTCCTGGGCTGAGGCACGCCCCCGGTGTTCGCCTAGTAGTAGTCTTCATGCAGCCCGAGACACCCCACTCGCATACTGGCTCTTGCCGCACGACGCCGACCCCTCCTTCGGCGTGCCGGCTCGCCTGAACGCCGCGCATCCAGAGGCAACCCGGGCCACTGCATCACAAGCTCAGGATGGGACCACGCTGCGAGCGGCCACTTCGCGGAACATGAAGGAGCGTCCAGGAAGATCTAGCGGCCGGATTCCTTAACCAGGAGAGCACGTTCCCAGAAGCTCGGGCCGACTGGTTCATGGAAGTCGCTCCGGGCGATCAGGTAGCCCTCGCTGTTCACGGTGATCGGCAGTTGCGGCAGCGGTCGGAATGCCGGGCCAAAAATCACCTTGCATTGCTGCGTCACGTCGAAGGTGGACTGGTGGCAAGGGCAGAGCAGATGGTGGGTGTGCTGCTCGTACAGGGCCACCGGGCAGCCGACGTGCGTGCAGATCTTCGAATAGGCAACGATGCCGTTGTAGGCCCAGTCCTCCCGGCCGGGACTGGGATGCAGATCCGCCGGGTTCAGACGGACGAGCAGGACCACTGACTTGGCTTTTTCGACGAGCTTGCCTTCGGACAGTTCATTCAGGCCTTCGGGGATGACATGAAAGATAGCGCCGAAGGTCACGTCCGAGGCCTTGATCGGCGTGCCCTCGGGGTCCCGTGCCAGGCGCGTCCCCTCCCTCCACAGGGTCTGTCCCAGGACCTTCGGGTCGAGGTTCTTGGACAAGTCCCGGAAAATGCCGATGGCCGGCAGGATGGCCAGGAGCCCGGCACCGATGAGGGTGTTGCGGATCAACGGCCGGCGCTTGATGCCAGACTCGTCAACGACCTGGCCGATAATCTGCTCCGCGTCCCGGCGGTCCTCTTCGGTGCGGACCTCGTGGCGCTCCTCGGCCACCTCATGGTCCGGCATCAGGGTCTTCGCCCAGTGCACGATGCCGACGCCGATGCCGAGCATCGCGAAGGCGATGCCCATGCCGAGCAGCAGGTTCTGCACGCGCAGCGTGGAAATCGAGGTGGATTCACCCAATGGGATGGCAAAGTAGCCGACGAAGAACAGCAGGGTACCGATCACGGAAATGACGAAGAGAATTGCAACCTGCCGCTCGGCCCGCTTTTCGGCCCCGGGATCCTTATCTGCACGGCGCGGGCGGTGGGGAGGTAGTCCAGGATCCTGGAACTTTTCTACTTGGCCCTGGCCAGCGGTAGCAGCCGTAACCGGGGTGTTCGGGTCGCCTTGACTCTGGTCGCCCATGATCCCTCTCATCCTTCCCCATGAACGACTTTAAGAGTGCGTCTGCGTTATTTCAACGGTTTTCCCGGAGACCCTACGTGAGCCGCCGGATGGAAGACCTAGGATCCTTGCTGGGCCAGCGAGATCAGGAAGGCGATGTGGGGGAGGCTGCGATCGACGCGGCGGCGCTCTGCCCGGTGGCCAGCCGAGCAGCGCTGGGACTCATGACGCTAGCCAGGGCCGGTGCCAACCGGCGTAGCCGGCGGTCAGTGCGTCTGCAACTGCCGGGCCCCAAGACCCGGGCGTGTAGCTGTGCACCGGCGGCGGCGCATCCAGGAGTGGCTGCATGATCCGCCACGTCTCCTCGACCCCGTCCTGGCGGGTGAACCGCGTACTCTTTCCGACCATTGCCGCATGGAGCAACACCTCATACGGAGTCGGCCCCTCGCCCCCTTCATCGGCGAACTCCATGTCGAGATCGATGGCGCCGGGACCGACCGTGTCCGCACGCAGAGCCTCAACCTTGAGCCTGGCGCCGGTCGACGGATCAAGCCTGATGACGATCTGGTTGGGCTCTGGTCGGCGATCGGAGCCGAAGTTGAAGCCAAGCCGGGGCGGCTGCTTGAACACCAGCCGAAGCTCGGTCTGAGTGACCGGAAGCTTCTTGCCGGTCCGAATGAAGAACGGCACCCCCGACCAACGCCAATTGTCGATGTCGAGCCGCAACGCGGCGTACGTCTCCGTCGTCGAATCCGGGGCCACGCCGTTGATGCTCTGGTAACCCTCGTACTGGCCGCGGACGTAGTGGACAGGATCGGCCTCGGAGACCGCGCGGAACAGAGCGACCTGCGAGTCCTTGAGCGTCTGCGGATCACCCCCGGACGGTGGCTCCATTGCAGCCGCGGACACTACCTGCATGAGGTGGTTGACCACCACGTCGCGCAGCGCACCGACGGGATCGTAGAAGTGGCCACGGTCCTCGACGCCGAAGTCCTCGGCCATCGTAATCTGCACGCATTCGACGTAGTTTCGGTTCCAGATCGGTTCAAGCATCGTGTTGGCGAACCGCAGGTAGATGATCTCCTCCAGGCCCATCTTTCCCAGGTAGTGGTCGATCCGGTACAACTGCGACTCGTCGAGGAACTGGTGCAACTCTTCGGCCAGGGCGCGAGCCGAGGCTCGGTCCCTCCCGAACGGCTTTTCCACCACTACCCGCGCCGTCGCGGTCAGGCCGGCCCCAGCCAAGCCCTTGACGACTGCGCCGAACAGGAAGGGCGGGATTTCGAGGTAGAACACAGGGCTGTCGGCACCCTTAATCGCCTCGGCGACCCGGCCATAGGTCGCTGCGTCGCCGAAATCGCCCTGCACATAGGACAGCCGGGCCGCGAAGCGGCCGAAGACGGCGGCGTCGATCACCTCCCCAGTGCCCTCGATGGATACCCTGGCCCGTTCCACCAACTGATCAACCGTCCAATCATCGACGGCCACCCCGACGATCGGACACTGCAACAGACCCCGCTGCTCCAGCCGGTACAACGATCTGAACGTCATCACCTTGGCCAGGTCTCCGGTGATCCCGAAGACCACGAACGCATCGGCGGAACTCTGACCTTCGCTAGCCGGCTGGCCGCGCCCAGCCGCGTTTGGGCTATCCGTCCTCGCTGTCATGGCATCTCCTCGACGTGACCGGGCTTCAACCGGCTAAAGGAACCTGCCGGTGGCCTCCGTGCCGGAATTGACGCAGACCGGCTCCTATCAGAGCCAACCACCGCCTCCCGGTCCCCGTCATCACCCATTTTGGGTGATGACGCCGTCCGCCCCGGGGGACAGGATCAGTGCCTAGAGACAGCATCGGTAGATCCGATGACCCGCTCCACGAGGCTCCAGCATCGGCTTTCCGTGGGACCCCCCATGGCAGCTGTCAATGACGCCGGAAGGGGTGCGACATGACGCTGTTCGCGGACGTCCTGATCCCCATGATGGAGGTGAACCCGGTTCCGTGGGCTCGAGCGCAGATGGCGTTCACGCTGGCCTTCCACATCGTCTTGGTGCCACTGGGCGTGTCCTGGTCGGTGATGGCGCTGATCGCCAACTATCGAGGCATCAGGCGGGCCGACGCTGACGCCATCCGGCTCGCGCAGCGCTGGTCGAAGTACATGGCGGTCACCTTCGCAGTCGGCGCCGTCACCGGAACGGTTCTTTCCTTCGAGTTCGGCCTGCTGTGGCCCCAGTTCATGGGTCAATGGGGTGAGGCCTTCGGCGTGCCCTTCGCGTTTGAGGGTCTCTTCTTCTTTCTTGAGGCCGTTTTCATCTCGATCTACATCTTCGGCTGGCGGCGGCTCAAGCCCTGGACACACTTTTGGACCGGGGTCCCGATCGCCGTCGCCGGCATCTTCGGCAGTGTTTCAGTGGTGGCCGCCAACGCGTGGATGAACTCCCCGGAAGGGGTCACTCTGGACACGGCCGGGAATGTCGTGGCGGTGGACCCGCTCGGGGTCATCTTCAACCGGGCGATGCCGCTGATGGCGGCGCACATGGTGATTGCCGCCTACCTGGTCGGCGGCTTCCTGGTGGCCATGGTCTACGCGACGGCGATGCTGCGCGGGCGGCGGGACCACTACCACAGGCTCGGCTTTCTGATCGCCTTCACGGTGGCCGCCAGCGCCGTCCCGGTGCAGATGGGGGTCGGTGACGGTCTAGCTCGCTGGGTCTATAACAACCAGCCCGTCAAGTTCGCCGCCATCGAAATGGTGCCGACGACCGGCAGCGACGTGCCCGAGACGGTGCTCGGCCATCTCAACTCAGAAGGAGAAGTGGTGGGCGGTGTCCCTATCCCCGGGCTCGCCTCGTGGTTGTCGGACCCCAGTACAGGCCGGGCGACAGTGGTGCAGGGACTCGACACAGTACCCGCCGACGAGCGGCCGACGAACCGCCAGGTGAACGTCGTCCATCTCGCTTGGGACATCATGGTCGGCGTCGGCACTGCCCTGTTCCTGCTGACGCTGTGGTACTGGGCATCGTGGATCTTCCGACGAGACATGCCCCGCAGCAAGTGGTTCCTGCGCTGCGCCGTCGCCGCCGGACCCCTCGCCGTCCTGACCTTGGAGGCGGGTTGGACCGTGAGCGAGGTCGGCCGTCAGCCATGGATCGTCTACAACAAGATGCGGGTGGAGGACGCCGCGACCACCAACACCGGAGTTTGGATCACCTTCATCGCGGTCACGCTCCTCTATATCGGGCTGGGCGTCACCACAATCCTCGTCCTGCGCGGGATGAGTCGACGCTACCGGGAGGCACGACAATTCGAGGAGACAGACTCCCCGTATGGACCGCGCAAGCCGGTGGAAGAGACCTAGGGGTCCCATGGATACCGCCGCAGCCCTGCTCTTGTTCGCTGCCATCACCATCTACGCGATCTTCGGCGGCGCTGATTTCGGTGCCGGCTTCTGGGACCTGACGCCGGTGGCGCGCAGCGTGGGCAGCGGCCTCGCGAGGTGATCGATCACTCGATCGGGCCCGTGTGGGAAGCGAACCACGTGTGGCTGATTTTCATCTTCGTCGTGCTCTGGACGTGTTTCCCCGAGGCCTACGCGTCGATCACCTTGACCATGTTCGCGCCGCTCACCTTGGCGGCCCTTGGCATAGTCCTGCGTGGTGCCAGCTTCGCCTTCGGGAAGGCGGTGTTTCGGCAGCGAGCCCGCCGCAGCTTCGGCGCCATCTTCGCCGTCTCCTCGGTGCTGGTGCCCTACTGCTTCGGCGCGATTGCTGGAGGCATCGCATCCGGCCAGGTCCCGGCCGGCGGTCGGGCGGGCGATCCGCTGCACAGCTGGGTCAACCCGACGTCGGTCGTCATGGGTCTGCTCGCCGTATCCGTGACCGGCTACGTCGCCGCGGTACTGCTCACCTGGGATGCCCATCGCCTCTCCGACGAGGCCATGGTCGGCTACTTCCGTGTCCGCGCCGTGGTGGCTGGGGTCGTGGCCGGAGCCGTCGCGCTGGTCGGGCTCTTTGTTGTGCGCAGCGAAGCCAGCTACGTCTTCGAAGGACTCACCTCGCGCGCCCTGCGGCTGGTCATCATCTCGGCGGTCGCCGGGCTCGGCGCGCTTTTCCTGCTCCGAGGCCGCCCCCACCGCGGAGGGCGGCTGGCTGCGGTCGCCGCGGCCGGCGCCCTCGTGCTGGCCTGGGGGGTCGCGCAGTGGAACTACCTGCTGCCCGAAACCCTCACGGTCTCGGCGGCCGCAGCGCCGTCGGGCACGATCACGGCCGTGTTGGTCGCGGCCGGTCTCGCTGTGCTGTTGATCGTGCCGGCCTTCATCTTGTTGTACGTGCTCGACCAGCGCGGACTGCTTCCCGAAGAAGGCGACGACGACGAGCCCGACCGGGGCCCCGGGGTGGTCAGCACCTGACTTCACTGATGAAGGGGCAAGCAAGCGAGCCGTGGACCGGGCACGCGCACACTCTTAGCCACCCCTAAACAAGGCTGAAGATGACAGGTCGCCCTGGGCGATCTTGACGGCCTTCTGACTGCCTATCGAAAAAAGGCGGCTGTGGTAATTTCTGCATGGGTTAGGAGTTCCTCACGCGATTGCCTCCCGATCCGGCTCCTAATACCGCCTTTCGAAAGCAGAGGCGACGATGGCAACCCTATTGATCTTTCACGAGGTCGACGACGTTGACCACTGGCTCAGCTCGCCGCGGCGTCAGGAACTCCTCGGACCGCTGGGCTTGACTGTTCGGACCTTTGTAGACCCGGAGAAAACCAACCGCGTCGGGCTGATCGTCGAAGTCCCGGACCTGGCCACGTTCCAGCGAATGATGGAGTCCGAAGCCGCGGCCGATGCCATGAAATTCGACGGCGTACGCCCCGACACGATCCTGGTTCTGGTCGAACCCGAGCGCAACCGCTGACCACCGGACGTCATGCCGGCTGGTCGTCACTTTTGAACATGCACTGAGCCGGTAGATCCTGGTCTTGCAGAAACAAGATGCCCCACCGGCGAGAAACGGCGCAGCGGTGGGATCCAGCAGTGGCAAAGCGTGTGTGGAGGCATCGGGCGGGATGACGAGGGCCTCTCGAAGCCTCAGCTCTTGACGCGCTGTACCGAGTGGACGGCGGCCGGACCGCCCACTGAGCGAGCAGCCGGCAGTCTCTGGGCCCGGCCATCGCGCTGGTAGTCAGGTCATTCGGGGCTGGGGCGTCGCCGGTTGCGTTTGGTTTCGGAGCGCAACCGTTTTCCTTCGAGCCGGCGACGCCGCGAGCCACTCGTCGGCCGGCTAGGACGCCGGACGACAGATGGAGCCACTGCGTCTCGCAGGACTGCTGCGAGGCGTTGCCTGGCCGCAGTCCTGTTTCGCCGCTGGGAGCGATGCTCGGCGGCGCTGATGGTCAGCACCGTGCCCGAGATCCTCGCGGAGAGCCGCTCGAGGGCGCGTTTGCGCTGGACCTCGCTCAGCGCGGTTGTCGTGCCGAGATCGAGACTGAGTTGTACACGTGAGTCGGCGGTGTTGACGCTCTGTCCGCCCGGGCCGGAGGCTCGGGAGAACTGCTCGAGCAGTTCTCCCGCCGGGACCCGTAGGCCGCGGGGCGCGCCGGGTCCCGGGGGCACATGCAGGTCGTCCACAGGATCATTGTCTCGCAGCATCGAAGCGGTTGCCGCGATCAGTGCCTGCTGGAAGCAGCACCGGATCAGCACCATCCTTGAGCCCTACCCGGAGGATTCTCGTTGGCCTACTGTTGTCCTTACCCAAGCGGAGGAAAGGAACGAGGATGTTCACCTTACAGATTGGCTATCCGGTCCGGGACTACGCGGAATGGAAGAAAGTTTTCGACAGCGATCCCGCAGGCCGCGCCGCGTCGGGCGCCCGGTCTGTCCGGGTATTCCGGGACACAGACGACCAAAACAACGTGGCCGTGCTCCTCGACTTCGATACCAGGGACGCCGCGACCGCCTTTTTGGAACGGCTGCGCAGCCAGGTGTGGGACAAACCGGAGGTGATAGGGCAACTGATGTCGGGATCGCCGACAGCCAGGATTCTGGAGGAGGTGGCCCGCGAGGGTCAGGCCGCGGGCTGACCACTAATCGACCGGCGGGTGAAGACCGGCCCCTTCAGCGATTCGCTCTTCGGAAGCCACAAATTCAGCACCGGGTTGGAGATTCGCCTCGGACTTCAGGTCGCTCGGCTAAAGAACGTGGTCCACACCTGTTCAACGTCTAGCGGTTATCGACGCGGTAGCTCGTAGGGGGCTTCTGTCTGGACTCTCGGCTCGTTAGCATGTGGCGCATGGCCATCAAACTTGAGAACGTCGGTATCGCCGTTCGCGACCTCGAAGCAACGATCGCCTTTTTCACCGACCTCGGTCTGACGGTTATCGGCCGTGACACGGTCAGTGGCGAGTGGACGGACACCGCCGTCGGACTTGATGGCAACCACGCCAAGATCGCGATGCTGCAGACCCCGGACGGTCACGGCCGGCTCGAGCTTTTCGAATACATCCACCCCGAAGCGATCGAGTCGATGCCGACCCGCCCCAACGAGATCGGAATGCACCGCGTCGCTTTCTCGGTAGACGATTTGGACAAGGCCCTGGAGATTGCCGCGGCCCACGGCTGCCGTCCGCTTCGCGGTGTGGCGACTTATGAGGACGTCTACAGGCTCACTTACGTCCGCGGCCCCAGCGGCATCATCGTGATGCTCGCTGAGGAACTGAAGAAAAACTGACCGCTGATTCGCCCCTCTTGGTGAAGGCGCGGGCTCGAAGCTTATCCCGTCAGCCCATCGGAGGAGTGAGGCCGTACCGGGCGATGATGTCCGGAAGCCACGGGGCCTCGCCGAACTGGAGTCCGTACTCGGCTGCCAGCTTGGCGATGGCTTCGGGGTCGGTTGGTTCCCCGGCTTCGAGCTGATCCGCCACACCCCAGAAGAAGTGCTCGAAACCGGCGGGGCTGATCACTTCGATCATCCTCGCCGGAGTCTTGCCTGCGTTCCACATGGTGTGCAGTTCGCCGCGCGGCTTCGTAATGTAGCCCCCGGCGCCTAGCACCGCCTCGCGCTCGCCGGAGCGGAATCCGATCTCGCCTTCAAGGACGATCGAATACTCGTCCTCGCGGGTGTGCAGATGCGGCGGAACCAAAGCCCCAACCGGGAACGGATGCTCCACGATCGAGATCTGCTCGTTGGTGTGTTCGCCGAACAGTTTGAAGACAACTCCGATACTTCCAAGGCTGCCTTGGCGTCCTTCGCCTGGCTGCACGACGGTGAGCCGCGGAGCCTCCTCAGCGCCCATGACCGGCCACCCCTTCTAATTCGATATACACTGGTGTATATCGAATTGTCCAACCGCAGAGGGATCGGCGTCAATACTTTGAGCGACCAGCAACGTTCAACCAAATCGCGGCCGTACCAAATGGTTAAGCGCGCCGAGCAGGTGGACACCACGCGTCAGCGCATCGTCGACGCGGCGGTGGCCCTGCATGGTTCGGTAGGGCCCGCCCGCACGACGATCGCCGGCGTCGCCGAGCGGGCCGGCGTGACCCGCCTGACGGTCTACCGGCATTTTTCCGACGACGAGGCGTTGTTCGCTGCCTGTTCCTCGCATTGGCTGTCACAGCAACAGCTTCCGAGTCCAACTGTTTGGGCAGAGCTTCCGGATCCTCTGGAACGCCTGCACGCTGGTCTGACGGACCTCTACCGGTTTTATCGCGGTGGCGAGTCGATGCTCGCGCGCATCTATGCGGATTGGGAAGCACTCCCGGACAAACGCCGCAGGGAGCTTGAGGAGCGCAACACGTTTTTCCGCGATGCCCTGCTCGAGCCGTTTCCGGCCTCCCGCAGGAGCGATCAGCTGCGCGCCGTCGTCGGCCACGCTGTCTCCTTCTGGACGTGGCGGTCGCTCTGCCTCGACAACGGGCTTTCCAATCGGGACGCCGTCCAGGTCATGACGGCCCTGGCAGCAGCGACGGCCGGCGAGGGCCGGCGGTAGCCCTGCGGCAGCGGCAGGGCAAAACCGCCAATGGCGGCCCGTCCCTTCGGGTAGGCTGCGGGCATGACGTTGCGTCCAGTTCTCGGCGCCTTGGCCGCCGCCCTGCTCCTCTCCGTGACGGCGTGTGGCCCCTTGGGCGTGAGTCTGGAGGCGGAGGATACCCAAGTCCAGCGCGACCCGGATGAGTGGGTGAATCAGCAGTTCAGCGGAGAGAAGTGGGGGCTGCCCGGAGTCTATCGTGCAGGCGGCGGCATCGGCGGCCCTGGCGACGAAACAGGACTGGAGTTCACACCGGCGAATCCGGGTTGGTACCTCATCGGGATGGTGTGCGAGGGCGCAAGCTCCATGACTGTAACCGCCACGGCCAGCGGCGATGCACTCGGCACCGGCAGCACGGACTGCGGATCCGAAGTGACCACCACTATGGAGTTGCCCGCCAGCAGGGTCATGATTGCAGTCGAAGGTACCGAGGCCCAGGGCATCTGGGCCTTGGCCGTTGCGCCGACCGAAGCCCCGTAGCCGACGTCGGAAGCGGCAGCGGATCGGCCATCGGATCCCTGCCCGGGTGGCGCACGCTTCGTCATGCCGGACGATGAACGGCGGCGCGGCCGATTGAGTCCTAGCGCCGGAATGTCAGGTGGACCGTGCCGCTCTCGGCCGTCTCGGCGGTGACGTGGTAGCCGGACTCCAAGCCGCGCAGGTCGTCCCAGAGACGAATGCCGCGGCCCAGGAGGATCGGCGCGACCGCCACGTGGAGCTGGTCGACGAGCCCGGCCTTCAGGAAGTCGCGGACGACGCTCGCTCCGCCGCCAACGCGGATGTCCTTGCCGCCGGCGGCTTCCAGCGCGCGATCGAGCGCCTCGCGTGGCGTTGCGGAGAGGAAGTGGAATGTGGTGCCGCCGTTCATCTCGATCGAGGGCAGGGGGGCGCGGTGCGTGAGCACGAAAACCGGGATTCGGAATGGGGGCTCGTCGCCCCACCATCCCCGCCAGTCCGGGTCGTCGGGGAAGTTGTGCAGGCCGAACATGCCCGCGCCCATGATCTCTGCTCCGGTGTCAGCGAAGTACGCCTTCGCATACTCGTCGTCCACTCCGGTAGTTCCCTCACCCGAGGTGTCGTGTAGGACGCGCTCGCGGAAGGTCCGGGTCGCGGCATATGCGCCGACCAGGCGAGGCCAGTCTTCGCCGAAGGGTTTCTCCGGGGTTTGATCCGTTGTCGTCGCAAATCCGTCGAGCGAGATGTTGAGGTCAACGCGAACGGCCATCGGTACTCCGAGTCATGAGTGCTTGTCGATTGCCAACACGATACTGGAGGGGCCGAGCTGGTCAAGAGGTTTCCGTGGACCCACAGTCCGGTTGACGGATCGTGACTCTTCCAGCTCATCGATCTGCACCGCCTCGAGCACCTGCTGAGGCGTGAGGAGTGCCGGGCGGGCGGCATCTTTGATGAGCAAACGCGGACTCTTGACAGGCAGATGCGTGCTCTGCATTCTGGGCGGAGGTGCTCCATCGATATTCCACAGGCGAAGCAGTCATGCGGCCAGAGTGGCAGGAAACCGTGAAACGTCACCTCCAAAGACGGGCGGCAAGTAGCCGGCGCAGTATCTTGGGCATGGCCTCGGTGATTGTGTTCCTTTTGGTCGTCGGGTGGGGCATGTTCTTCGCCGTCGTCTTACCGGGACAGTACGAAGTGGCCGACCGGGCGCCGTTCGGCCTTGGGCTGGCGTTTACGGCATTCATCTTGGGCGCGCGCCACGCGTTTGACGCCGACCACATTGCGGCGGTGGACAACACCACACGCAAGCTGGTGGGGGAGGGCCGCCGGCCGGTGTCCGTGGGGTTCTGGTTCGCCTTGGGGCATTCGACCGTCGTGATCTTTGCTGTCACGCTGCTGGCCGCCGGGCTGAATAGGTTGGCCGACCAGATTTCCGACGGCGATTCATTGCTGGCTTCCCTCACCGGAGTGTGGGGTGTCATCGTCTCCGGACTGTTCCTGCTACTGATCGGTTCACTGAATCTCTATTCGCTCATCGGGATCGCCCGCGTATTCCGCCAGCTGAGGAGTGGCGAATACAACGAAGCTGAAATCGAGGACCTGCTGCAAAAGCGCGGCGTCCTTAACCGGGTCTTGGCACCGCTTGCCAGACAGATCGACCGACCGTGGAAGATGTACCCCATCGGAGTGCTCTTCGGATTGGGATTCGATACAGCCACGACGATTGCGTTGTTTGTCATCGGCGGCAGCGCCGCCCTCACCGCACCTTGGTATGTGGTTCTCGTTCTGCCAATCTTGTTCACCGCCGGCATGACGTTGTTCGACACGCTCGATGGCATTTTCATGCACCGGGCCTATCAGTGGGCCTACGCGCGGCCAGTCCGGAAGGTGTACTACAACCTCATGGCCACCGGGACGTCCGTGATGGTGGCTTTCCTCGTCGGCGGGGTAGGCCTGTTGGGGCTGGTGGCCGAGAGAATGCAGGTAGATAGCGGTCCCGTTGCCTGGGTGGCTTCCGTGAACTTGGAGAACTTCGGCTTTTTGATCTGCGGACTGTTTGCCGCAACCTGGCTGGCGGCGGTCGCGTACTGGAAACTCGGCAAAGTCGAGGCCCGCTATTCACTGCCCGACTAACTGTCCAAAACCGACTGCCACCGCGTAGCACCCGGGACAACGTGATCGCTTCACGCGGCGCTGGCGGCATCCGGGACACGTTCTCGATGGCACGTACGGTTCGCTCCTAGACGGCCAAAACTCCCCAAGTGCGGGCCGGCTTCCGGGCTTCACCAGTCCGGGCTGTCCATGTTTTGCCGGACCGCCGAGCGTTTGCCCTACTCAGCGCCAGATGCCGCTGCAAAACATGGACGGTTCCTGCTGAACGTGGACAGCTGGTCCGCTGCGTGGCTGAGCGCCTGAATGACAGGCTGGTGCCTCATACGCGGCGACCTTCGATGCGTCAAGGCCCATGGTTGCGCATTGTCCCGCACGCGCCTATCTTGGAGTTCACGAGGTGGCAGACCATGCATGAGCTCTCACTGACGGAAAGCCTTATCGACGCCGTCCTGGAAAGAACAGGTGATCGGCAGGTTACCCTCGTGAATCTTCGCATTGGGGCGCTCTCAGGTGTGCTGCCGGATGCCATGCGCTTTTGCTTTGAAGTCGCCTCCGCCGGCACAGCGCTGGCCGGTGCCCAGCTGAATATCGATGAGCCCCGCGGCCTGGGCCGGTGCCGCAATTGCAGGCGTGATTTCGTGCTGGAAGACCTGATTCTGCTGTGCCCCTGCGGCAGTGCCGACGTGGAAGTCCTCGGCGGCCGTGAACTGACGGTGACATCGGTGGAGGTGGCATAGATGTGTACCACCTGTGGCTGTGGAGACGCCGAAAACACGCGGGTGTCAGGCCTTGAGATTGCGCGGGCCGGCCACGACCATCCACATGACCACAGTCATCCCCATGATCACGACCACGGGCCTGACCACGGGCACGACCACGGGCATGCTCCCAACGGCGCGCAAACCATAGTGCTTGAGCAGGATCTGCTCGCCAAAAACGACCTGCTCGCCGCCCGGAACCGCGGCTGGCTGGAGGGCCGGAGCATCCGCGCCCTGAACGTGATGAGCTCGCCCGGCGCCGGCAAGACCACGCTGCTGGTCAGGACGCTGCAGGAACTAGGCGACCGGCTGCGGGCCGGCGTTATCGAAGGCGGCCAGGAAACGTCGCTGGATGCCGACCGCATCCGTGCACTGGCACGGCCCCTGACGCTGCTGCGCGAACTGTGTTCCGACGGCATGACCGTTCTGCTGAGCACGCACCACCCCGACCACGCGCTGTATCTGGCGGATCGGGTCGTCCTGATGGGCGGATCCGGGCCGACAACCGGGACGGCGGAAGAGTTGCTCACCGCCAGGGAACTCTCCGCGCTGTACGGCGTTCCCGTCAGCACGCTCCTGTACTCCGACGGAGACACGCAACAGCGCACCATCGTTGTCCACTACGGAGGGCTTTGACCCGTACCCGTACCGATCGGCCAAATGCATTGGCCGAGCTGCCGGGCAGCCACAGCCAAAGGGCAGTTCCGGGCAACCGGCTCACTCCACGGCCCGGTGGCGAGGGCTGTCCGGGTTCATCAACGAGTGCTTGCGGCTGTAGAACATGTAGATGACCAGGCCGATGATCAGCCAGACCACAAAGCGCAGCCAGGTTTCCCAGTGCAGTTGGAACATCAGGAACAGGGAGGCGAAGACGCCGAAGGCAGGGACCACCGGCATCAGCGGCAGCCGGAAGGTCCGCGGCACGTCCGGCCGGGTGCGCCGCAGCACGATCACGGCGATGCTGACCACCACAAAGGCGGCCAGAATGCCGATGTTGGTCAGGTCCGCCACGGCCCGGATGGGGAACACTCCTGCCAGCAGCGCTGCCGCGATGCCGGCGATCCAGGTCACTCGCTGCGGCGTGCCGTGCCGGTCCGTCGCCGCGAACCAGGACGGCAGCAGCCCGTCGCGGCTCATCGAGAACCACACCCGGGTCACGCCCAGCAGGAAGGTGAGCATTACGGTCAGGATCGAGATCACGGCGAAGGCGGAAATGATCGTGGCCACGGCCGGCAGCCCGACCGACTCGAAGGCCGACGCAAACCCCGCGGTGGGACTGATATCCGAATAGTTCTGCATGCCGGTCAGCACCAGGGTGGCCAGCACATAGAGCGTCATCGCGATGCCCAGCGACAGCAGGATCGCCTTGGGCATGTACTTCTTGCCGTCGACGGATTCCTCCGCCGCCGTGCTCATCGCGTCATAGCCGAAGACGGCGAAGAAGACGGTGGCGGCCCCGGCCAGCACCGGGCCGAATCCGGAGGGCATGAACGGGGTGTAGTTGTCCGGGTTCACATAGAAGAAGCCCAGCCCGATGATGAAGAGGATCAGCGCGATCTTCAGCCCCACTGCTATCAGTTCGAACCGGCCGAAGGTGCGGGTCCCGCGGCTGAGGATCCAGGCAATCAATAGGCAGACCACAATGGCCGGCAGGTTGATCACGCCGCCCTCGACCGTGTCGCCGGTGCCCTGCATCCAGGCCGGCACCGTGACGCCGATGCCCTCCATAAAGGCGCTGAAATAGCCCGAGATGCCGATGGCGACGACGGCGACGATGGCCGTATATTCCAGCAGCAGATCCCAGCCGATAAACCATCCGATGAGCTCCCCGAGGGCAACATAGCCATAGGTGTAGGCGGAGCCGGCAAACGGGATCATGCCCGCAAATTCTGCGTATGAGAGTGCGGCCGCCGCGCTGGCTAAGCCGGCGATGAGGAAGGAAATGAGCACCGCCGGGCCGACCGGCGGCGCGTCGGGGCCGCCGTTGGCCACCAGCCCGGCCAGTGTGAAGATGCCGATGCCGATGATTCCGCCGACGCCGATCGCGGTCAGCTGCCACAGGCCCAGGCTTTTGGAAAGATGGCTTTCCCCGCTCTCCTCCACCATCTCTGTGATCGGCTTGCGCCTGAGGATTGATTGGGAACCGCTCCAGATGGACATGCCGGACTCCGATGTTCGAGCCTGCATCTGCCGCCGGAACCCTGTGCAAGGGGCGGCTCCGCCGTGCGGATGCCCTGTACGTGTTCGAGTATGGACCGCCCACTGCCCGCAGGGAATAGTTTGCCGGTCCTCAGGTGGAAATTTCCGGCGCGCCACCGGAGGTCCCGAACCTGCTTGGACCCGGAACACGGCGGCGGTAGCGTCAAACTGTGGACAAGCCGAAGACTGTAGACGAATACCTGGCCGCGTTCCCCGAAGACGCCCGTGAGGTTCTGCTCGAGCTGCGGGCGCTGAGCCGCAGGCAGGTACCCGGAGCCTCAGAGGCCCTGAAATGGGGTTCTCCGGCGTACTCTCTCGACGGCACCATCATGTTTGTTTTTGCCGGTTACCGGCAGCACGCGAACTTCGTTTTCACGCCGAGCACCCGAGCGGCGTTCGCAGACGAACTGACGGATTTTCGAACAGGCAAGGGGTCGGTTCAGCTTTCCTACAAGCAACCCGTTCCCGCGGAACTGCTCGGGCGAATGATTGCCTACCGCATCCGGGAATTCCGGGACGACGGTGTCCTGTGGATGTAGGCACGCGGTGCTTCCGGCGGCGTCCCGAGGTTCCCCGGAACGCCTCATCCTGCACCCGCTGACGGGTCTACGACGACGGCCGGCTTCCCGCCGTCGTACCCCTGTTGTCCGTGCATCGTTTGGGTTAGGGTGGGCGCATGTCGCGGTTCAGCTACTTGGAGTGGCCCGTTGTACGGCAGCTCCGGTCGAGTGATTCACTCGGGCGGGGCGAGGCTGTCACGTCGCCACGAACCCGCGACATCGCTCCCCGGACGTCCACCGCTGACCGCGTGGTGCAAAGCGTGTGCCCCTACTGTGCGGTGGGATGCGGCCAGCGTGTTTTCGTCAAGGACGAGAAGGTTGTCCAGATCGAAGGCGACCCGGATTCGCCGATCTCCCGCGGCCGGCTCTGCCCCAAGGGCTCTGCCAGCGAGCAGTTGGTCAATGCGCCGAGCAGGCAGACGCAGGTGCTGTACCGGGCACCCCATGCCAAGGATTGGCAGCACCTTGACCTGGACACCGCCGTCGAGATGGTGGCCGAGAGGTTCCTCGCGGCACGCCGGAACCACTGGCAGCAAAACGATGAGCACGGCCGTCCGCTCCGGCGGACCATGGGCATTGCCGGGCTGGGCGGGGCAACCCTGGACAACGAAGAGAACTATCTGATCAAGAAGCTCTTCACCGCAGCGGGCGCCATCCAGCTCGAAAACCAAGCACGCATTTGACACTCCGCCACGGTTCCCAGTTTGGGAACCTCCTTTGGACGCGGCGGAGCGACGCAATCGCTCCAGGACATGGCCAATGCCGACTGCATTGTTATCCAGGGCTCAAACATGGCCGAGTGCCATCCCGTCGGCTACCAATGGGTGACGGAGGCCAAGGCTCGCGGCGCGAAGATCATCCACGTGGATCCGCGGTTCACCCGGACCAGTGCGGTGGCCGACAAACACGTCCCGATCCGCGCCGGATCGGACATCGTCCTTCTGGGTGCCCTGATCAACCATGTGATCAGCAACGATCTGTGGTTCAAGGAATACGTTCTTGCCTATACGAACGCATCAACGCTGGTGGGCGAAGACTTCCGTGACACCGAGGACTTGGACGGGCTGTTCTCCGGATTCGATCCGGAAACGGGCCACTACAACCTGGCTTCCTGGGCTTACGAGCGGAAGCCAGAGGCAGAAGAATCGGCAGAACTCGGACACGAACATGGCGCCGATACCGCCGCCCGGGCCGCCGGCGATCAATACGGCAGCGGCGGCCCGCCCCTGGGGCGCCCGGATTTCGAGCAGGACCCGACCCTTGAGCATCCGCGCACGGTGTTCCAGATCCTGAAACGCCACTACTCGCGCTACACCCCGGAAATGGTCCGGGACGCCTGCGGCATCTCCCTCGAGGATTTCGACTACCTCGCGCGGGCCGTCACGGAGAACTCCGGCCGCGACCGGACCACCTGCTTTGCGTATGCCGTCGGCTGGACCCAGCACACGGTGGGCGCGCAATTCATCCGCACCGCGGCGATCCTGCAGCTGTTGTTGGGCAACGTGGGGCGGCCAGGCGGGGGAATCATGGCGCTGCGCGGCCATGCCAGCATCCAAGGTTCCACCGACATCCCCACGCTGTTCAACCTGCTCCCCGGATACCTCCCGATGCCGAAGGCCGGCATTGAGACGCTGCGCGAATACTGCGAAGGTATCGCGTCCCCGGAGCAGAAGGGCTATTGGGCCGACGCCGATGCCTACACCATCAGCTTGCTCAAGGCCTGGTGGGGCGACGCGGCCAACGAAGACTCGGACTGGGGCTACGGCTACCTGCCCCGGATCAATGGCCCGCACGGGACGTACCAGACCGTGATGAGCATGCTGGATGACGAGGTGGAGGGCTACTTCATCTTTGGCCAGAACCCCGCCATCGGGTCCGCCAACGGCAGGATGCAGCGTCTTGGAATGTCCCATCTGAAATGGCTGGTGGTGCGCGACCTCAACCTGATCGAGTCGGCCACCTGGTGGAAGGACGGTCCGGAGATCGCCTCGGGCGAACTGCGCACCGAGGACATCGGCACCGAGGTCTTCTTCTTGCCGGCCGCGACCCATGTGGAAAAGGCCGGCTCCTTCACCCAGACCCAGCGGCTGCTGCAATGGCGGCACCAGGCGGTACGGCCGCCGGGTGACTGCCAGAGCGAACTGCAGTTCTTCTACGAGCTGGGCAAGCGGCTCCGGGCCAAGCTGGGAGATTCGACCGATGAACGGGACCGGCCGCTGCTGGACCTGACCTGGGACTATCCCACCGACGAACACGGCGAGCCTGATGGCGAGGCCGTCCTCGCCGAAATCAACGGCCGCCATCTCGCCGGTCCCAAAGCCGGCCAGCCCCTCTCGTCGTACACCGAGATGCGCCCCGACGGCTCGACGTCGGGCGGATGCTGGATCTACACCGGCGTCTACGCGGACGGCATCAACCACGCCGCGGACCGGAAGCCGGGGCAGGAACAAGGGCCGGTCGCCGCCGAATGGGGCTGGGCCTGGCCGGCCAACCGCCGCATCCTCTACAACCGGGCCTCGGCGGACCCCGAGGGCAAGCCCTGGAGCGAACGCAAGAAGTACATTTGGTGGGATCAGGAGCAGAACCGGTGGAGCGGCGAGGACGTCCCCGATTTCCCCGTGGACCGCGCTCCGGGTAGCCGTCCGGATCTATCCCTGGGCGGCGCGGCCGCGCTGGCGGGGGATGACCCCTTCATCATGCAAGCCGACGGCAAGGGCTGGCTGTTTGCGCCGAAGGGCATGGTGGACGGCCCGCTGCCGACGCACTATGAGCCGCAGGAGTCCCCGGTGGCGAACCCGCTCTACCGGCAGCAGCAGAACCCCGCGCGACTGATCTATCCGCGCGAAGACAACCTCAGTGCGCCCAGCGCGGGCACGCCCGGGTGGGACATCTACCCGTACGTCTTCACCACGTACCGCTTGACCGAACACCACACGGCCGGCGGGATGAGCCGGTGGCTGCCGTACCTCTCCGAGCTTCAGCCGGAGATGTTCTGCGAGGTGTCGCCGGAATTGGCGGTCGAACGTGGATTGGAACCCTACGGATGGGCAACCATCATCTCGCCCCGGGCCGCCATTGAAGCCAAGGTGTTGGTCACCGAGCGGATGCGGCCGTTGGTGGTGGGCGGTCGCACGATGCACCAGATCGGGCTTCCTTACCACTGGGGAGTCGGCGGTGACGCCGTCGTCAGCGGCGACGCAGCCAACGACCTGCTGGGGGTGACCCTGGATCCGAATGTGCAGATCCAGGAGTCCAAGGCCGGATCATGCGACATCCGTCCGGGCCGGCGGCCGCAGGGACCGGAACTGCTCTCCTTGGTTGCCGACTATCAAGCCCGCGCCGGGGTAACGACCGAGACCGGCAGCGACAAGGTCACCGACCCCAACCGCGCGTTGGGCGACGACTCGACGAGGGAAGGCTAAATGAACAAGCTGACCGAAGCTCCCGGACACATTCCGCACACCGGACACCCGCGCAAGGGCTTCTTCACCGATACCTCGATCTGCATCGGCTGCAAAGCGTGCGAAGTGGCCTGCAAGGAATGGAACCGCAACCCCCACGACTCGGAGTACGAACTCCTCGAGTCCTCCTATGACAACACCGGCGCGTTGGGAGCCGACACCTGGCGCCATGTCGCCTTCATCGAGCAGGACCGCGAGCACATCGAACAGGCGCGCGCCTCCGGACGGGCGCTCGTCAGCCTCGGCATGCCTGGCATCGGACCGCCGGGAAACTCCGGTGCCGCGGGGGAGCCGTCCGTCCCGGATACGACGCCGCCCGACACGAGGCACCCCGATACGCCCGATTTCAGGTGGCTGATGTCCTCCGATGTGTGCAAGCACTGCACCAACGCCGGGTGCCTCGACGTGTGCCCGACCGGTGCGCTGTTCCGCACCGAGCACGGCACTGTTGTGGTGCAGGACGATGTCTGCAACGGGTGCGGCACCTGCGTGGCCGGGTGCCCGTTTGGCGTGATCGAGCGGCGCAGCGATGGAACCGCGGGGGTAAAGGGGCAGCGCGACTTCACCCCGGGGGAGCAGGCACCGACCCGCAACGTAGGCGTCGCCCAGAAATGCACCCTGTGCTACGACCGGATGGTTGATGGCCAGACGCCGGCCTGTGCCCAGGCGTGCCCGACGACGTCGATCAAGTACGGCGAGCGCGAGGAGATGGTGAGCACTGCGAAACAGCGGGTTGCCGAACTGCATGCACAGGGACTGACCGAGGCGCGCCTCTACGGGGCCAACGACGCCGATGGAGTCGGTGGCACTGGTTCCGTGTTCCTGCTGCTGGATGAGCCGGAGGTGTACGGGCTGCCGCCGGACCCGCGCGTTCCCACCGCGGACTTGCCGCGGATGTTCAAGCGGGCGGGCCTCGCTGCGGCCGGCATGCTGGCGGCGGCCGCTGCGGCCTTCGTGGCTGGAGGCCGCTCTTGACCGTCTCCGACTTCGACAACTATCGGCCGCCCGAACCGCCACGCCGGTCCAGGCGCGGAGGCAAGCGCCGGCGCGCTGGAACAGGGGACGGCTCAGGCGAAATGCCGATGGTGCCGGAGCCGGAGTTCGCCTCCTACTACGGCCGGCCAGTGGTCAAACCGCCGCCGTGGGGCGACCCGATCGGTGCCTACCTCTTTCTGGGCGGAGTGGCCGGCGGCTCGGCGCTGCTGGGACTCGGTGGGCAGCTCACGGGCCGGCCGGTGCTGTGCCGCAACAGCCGGCTGGCCGCCCTTGCGTCGGTGGGGATTGGTGCTGCCGCGTTGGTAGCCGATTTGGGCCGGCCGGAGCGCTTCCTCAACATGCTGCGCACCATCAAGCCCACGTCTCCGATGAGCCTTGGCTCCTGGATCCTCGCAGCGTTCAGCACCGGCGTGGGAATCTCGGCGGCATCCGAAATCGACCGCCTGACCGGATCACGGCTCCCGCTGGGCCCGCTGCGCAGGCTGCTGCGCGCGATGGAGGGGCCGGCGGGGGTGGAGGCGGCGTTGTTTGCAACCCCGCTCTCCGCCTACACCGCCGTCCTGTTGTCGGACACCGCCAACCCGACGTGGAACGCGGCGCGCGAAGATCTGCCCTTCGTTTTCGTGGGTTCCGCCAGCCTTGCCGCGGCCGGTCTTGCCATGGTCACCACGCCCGTCCGTGAAGCGGGGCCAGCCCGCGCGCTCGCGGTCCTCGGCGTAGCCGTTGATGTGATCGCCTTCCGCATGATGGAGAGCCGGATGGACCCAGTGGCCGCAGAACCCCTTCGTGAGGGTGCTCCCGGGCGAATGCTTGCATGGAGTCAGCGGTTGGCCGTGGCCGGTGGCATTGGCGTCCTGGCTGGCAGCCGGCACCGGCCGGTGGCGGCGGCCTGCGGCCTGGCGCTGCTGAGCGCCTCGGCGCTGACCCGGTTCGGAATTCTGCGTGCCGGCATCCGTTCGACCGAGGACCCCCGGTACACGATCGAACCACAGAAGAGGCGGCTCGCGGAGCGGCGGAAAGCGGGCGTCGTCGGCGATTCGATCACGACCGCCTGATGAGCCGGGACGACTAGCGCACTTCGATCCCCGCCCCGGCAACGGTCTGCCCGATCACGGGGTGCCCGGGCAACTCGCCGACCACGAGCAAGCCGCCGGAGGTCTGTGCATCGGCCAGCATCAGCAGGTCGTCTTCCGTGATGCCTGCTCCCGTGCGCAGATGCGGGCGCACCCAGTCGAGGTTGCGCCGGGTGCCTCCGGAGATGAAGCCATCCCGGAGCGCTTCCCGTGCCCCGGCGACGAGGGGCACCGCAGCGCGGTCGATCACCGCCCCCACGCTTGACGCGCGGCACATCTTGTAGAGGTGGCCGAGCAGGCCGAACCCGGTGACGTCGGTTGCCGCGCGGACACCACAGCGCAGCGCCGCGTCTGCGGCATCCCGGTTCAGCTGGGTCATCACGGCGATCGCCTCGTCGAAGACCTCACCGGTCTGCTTGTGCCGGTTGTTCAGCAGGCCAAGGCCGATCGGCTTGGTCAGCGTGATCGGCAGCCCGGGCTCGGCGGCGTCGTTGCGCAGGAGCTGTCCGGGTGCGGCGATTCCGGTCACCGCCATCCCGTACTTCGGTTCCGGGTCGTCGACCGAGTGCCCGCCGGTCACCGGACACGCTGCCTCCGAGGCCACATCCAGCCCGCCTCGCAACACTTCGGTGAGCAGTTCCATCGGCAGGACGCCACGGGGCCAGCCGACCAGGTTAATCGCGCTGATCGGACGCCCGCCCATGGCGTAGATATCCGAGAGGGCGTTCGCCGCCGCGATCCGGCCCCAGTCATAGGCATCATCCACCACGGGAGTGAAGAAGTCCGCCGTCGAAAGCACCGCAAGATCATTGCCCACCTGCACGGCGGAGGCATCGTCGCCGTCGTCGAGCCCGACGAGGACGCCGGGATCGGCTTGGCCGGTCAGGCCGCGGACCACGTCCTCGAGTTCACCGGGCGGAATCTTGCACGCGCAGCCTCCGCCGTGCGCGTAGGTGGTCAGCCGGACGGCTTCCGTGGGTTCTTCGATCACGCCGCTGATCGCGTTCATGGGTCCAGCATAGGAGCGGTGGCCGGTGTTAGCATGCACTTGGAGGCGTCCGGGTCCTGGTGGGCCCCCCGGTCTTCAAAACCGGTGAGACCGAGTACCTCGGTCTGGCGGGTTCGATTCCCGTCCGCTTCCGCCAGCTGCTGCAGTCGTTGGTGACGCGGGGAAGGAGGGGCCGTGGGCCAGAACGACCCGCGCCGGCAGATTCCGCGCACCGACCAGCTGCTCGCCCATCCGGAACTTCGCCTCGCACGCAGCCGGCTCGGCGACGACGTGATCCGTTCTACCGTGCGCGACGTGCAGGAACAGGCGCGCCGCGGCGACTTTGCCCCGGGAGACGTGGAAGCGAGGCTCCTGTCCGCGGTAGCTTCCCGCGCAGCCTCCTCGCTCAGGCCCGTTCTCAACGCCACCGGGGTCATTGTGCATACGAATCTGGGACGCGCTCCGCTCTCCGGTTCTGCCCGGCAGGCTCTGCTCTCGGCGGCAGGTTATGTCGACGTGGAAATGGACTTGCCCAGCGGCGCCCGATCACGGCGCGGGGCGGGCGCACGGCAGGCTTTGCTGGAGGCCTGTCCGGCTGCCGAAGAAGCCCTGGTGGTGAACAATGGCGCCGCGGCCCTAGTGCTGGCCACCACCGCGCTCGCCGGTGCCGGCGAGGTGGTGATCAGCCGCGGTGAGCTCGTGGAGATCGGGGCCGGGTTCAGGCTTCCCGAGCTGATTGAATCGACCGGTGCCCGCTTGCGCGAAGTAGGGACCACCAACCGGACGCACCTGGCGGATTACGCTGCGGCGATCGGCCCGCAAACCGGCTGCCTGCTCAAGGTGCACCCCAGCAATTTCCGGGTCAGTGGGTTCACCTCTGGCGTCGGCATCGGCCAACTGCGCGCCCTGGCCGACGAACATCGGGTTCCCCTGGTGGTGGATCTCGGTAGCGGCCTGCTCGCACCGGACCCGATGCTGCCCGGGGAACCGGACATCTCGGGCGCGCTGGCCGCAGGTGCCGACGTCGTCATCGCCAGCGGGGACAAACTTTTGGGCGGCCCCCAGGCAGGACTGGCCTTGGGCCGTTCCGAGGCGATGGCCCGGCTGATCCGCCATCCATTGGCGCGGGCGGTGCGGGCGGACAAGCTGACGCTGGCCGCATTGGAAGCGACCATCTGTGGCGGACCGACGCCGGTGACGGCCGCGCTGCACGCCGACCCCGTCCGGCTCCGGGAGCGCGCGGAACGCCTGGCGGCCGCCACCGGGGGCCGGCTGGTCGAGCATGACGGCAGGGTCGGGGGCGGGGGGGCGCCCGGGGTTCCGCTGCCGGGCTGGGCAGTCCAACTCTCCGAACGTGTCGCCCGGCCGCTGCGCACGGGGGACCCGGTGGTGTTGCCACGGGTCCACGGCGGTGCCTGCCTGATCGACCTGCGCTGCGTGCCAGAGGCCGACGACGAGCGGCTGGCTGCCGCCGTCCGCGCTGCCCTTGCCCACGTCGATGGCGGGCCGAGAGCCGCAGGCTCCTGAGATGTTCGTGGTGGCCACCGCCGGACACGTCGACCACGGTAAGAGCACCCTCGTGCGGGCTCTCACCGGAATGGAGACCGACCGTTGGGCCGAAGAAAGGCGCCGGGGCCTGACCATTGACCTCGGTTTCGCCTGGACACGGCTTCCATCTGGCAGGGACGTGGCGTTCGTGGATGTTCCCGGCCACGAGCGGTTCCTCGGAAACATGCTGGCCGGCCTCGGACCCGTCCCGGCGGTGTGTTTCGTTGTCGCCGTCGACGAGGGGTGGCAGGCGCAATCCAGCGACCACCGCGACGCCATCGCCGCCTTTGGCATCAGCCATGGGGTGGTGGTGCTGACCCGCGGCGACCGCGCGCCGGACCGGTCCGACGAGGTTCTTGCGCGGGTGCGCGCTGAGCTGGCCGGCACCGCGCTGTCCGACGCACCGGCGGTCACCGTCTCCGCGGTTGCCGGGACCGGACTCGAAGAATTGCGCCGTGTCCTGGACGAGAAGTTGGAATCCCTGCCGCGTCCCGACCCGATGGCCCGGGTGCGCCTCTGGATTGACCGTTCGTTCAGCATCAGCGGCGCCGGGACCGTGGTCACCGGGACCCTTGCGGCGGGCACCCTGACCCAGGGAGACCGTTTGCGGATGTACGGCCATCGGGACGTCAGGACGGTGTCGGTGCGGGCCCTGCACAGCCGCAATCAAGCGGTTCCCTCTATCGGTCCAACCAACCGGGTGGCCGTCAACCTGCGCTCCGGTGTGCCTGCTGAGTCCGTGCACCGCGGCGACGTCTTGGTCTCTGAAGACAGCTGGCCGATGGTGGACACGATCGATGTGCGCCGGAGCATGGGGACGCCGTTCGGCGAGGTTCCGCGGGAACTGATCGCGCATATCGGCACCGCCGCCGTGCCGTGCCGGCTGCGTCCGTTCGACGGCGATCATGCCCGGCTCGCCTTCGATCGGCGACTGCCGCTTGAGCTCGGGGATCGCTTGGTGCTCCGGACAACGGACAGCCGTTCGGTGTTGGCGGGAGTGCAAGTCCTTGACGTCGATCCGCCGGCCCTCAAACGCCGCGGCGACAGCGCTCAGCGGGCGCAAAGCCTCGCGGTCATGCGTCCCGAGGGAGACGCGCTGATCGAAGTCGCCCGCCGCGGTGCGGTCCGCGTAAGCCACTTGCGGCGCATGGGTGTTGCTTCCCTCGGAAAGGTGCCCGACCAGGTGCAGGCGTTTGGTGACTGGTGGGTACATCAGCCCGTCTTCGACGCCTGGCAGCGGCGGCTGCGCCTCGCGGTCCAGGAACTCGCGCAGAAGGACCCGCTGTCGGCCGGCCTGTCCCGCGGGGCTGCCCGGGAGTTGCTGGGCCCCGAAGGCGAAGCACTTTTGGACACGGTGGTGCGGGAAGCAGGTCTGGAGCACGACGGCGGATTCATCCGCCTCCCGGGACCCCGCGGCGACCTCGGCCCGGCAGAGGCGGCCGTGCGCGCGGTGGAAAGAGGCCTGAGCACGCAACCATTCGCCGCGCCGGAGGCTCACGACCTGAAGGATCTGGGACTAGGCGACCGGGAACTGGCGGCAGCCGAGCGAAGCGGCCGCCTGCTGCGGCTGGCCGGCGGCGTGGTCCTGCTTCCGCACGCGCCGGCCATGGCGATGCGTGAATTGGCCCGTCTGCCGCAGCCCTTTACCACCAGTGAGGCACGCCAACGCTTGGGTACCACCAGGCGCGTTGCCGTCCCGCTGCTCGAACACCTCGACGGACTGGGATGGACCCGGCGCCTCGACTCCGGCCACCGCGCCCTCGTCCGTCCAGCCCCGGGATAGGCGGCAGGCAACCGGTCGAAGGCCATCGCAGCCGGTGCGTTCAGTTAGCAGCCGATAACTAAAGTTTGTCTCAGGCAACTGTCTTCCCGGCCCCACGTCGCGGGCCGGAGCGCCCTCTTCCCCTGTGTTTCCGGGCTATTTCCGGCGTTGCGTCACGATGACGGCCATGTTTCCCGCGGAGACGGGCCGAGGCTTTAAGGTTGCATCTCGGTAACAACCGGATCTGAAGCGAAGTTTTTATACCCAACCCGGGTGGTTCCGGTTTACGCTCTAATGCGTGTGAGACATGCCACGTTCGGCGGGAAGCTCGTTGAACTTCAGGCGACGGGGTGTATGTCCGTCCTCTGCAGCACTGCCGGGGACCTTTCAGAGACAGAAACAAGGAGGCGGAATGCGTTTCGGACGTACTTCCAAAGCTATTGGTGTCGCGGCTGTTGCAGCCCTGGCCCTGAGCGCCTGCGCGACTTCGGGCGGCGGAAATTCCCCTGAAGGCACGGGCGAGTCCACCGCGGCCGCAGCCGGCGGTTCAATCAGCGTCGCTGAGACCAACGCTTTCAGCTCATTCAACTCGGATTCCGCCACGGGCAATGTCGACATTAACGGCAAGATCGCCTACATGACGCACGGCGGTTTTTACTACGTTGACAATCAGCTCAAGGTGGTACGGAACGAAGAATTCGGCACCTACGAGAAGGTCTCGGATGACCCGCTCGTGGTGAAGTACACCGTGAACGAAGGCGCTAAGTGGTCGGACGGCAATGCCGTTGACGCCGGCGACCTGCTGCTGAACTGGCTGGTCGAATCGGGCTACGCCAATGACGCCAAGACGGACGAGGAAGGCAACGTCACCAGCGGAACGAGCTACTTCGACTTCGCCGGTGACACCAGCGGGCTGGGGCTGACCGAGATTCCCGAGGTCGGCGATGACGGCCGTTCGATCACCCTGACGTACTCCAAGCCGTTCGCCGACTGGGAGATCGCTTTCGGCGGGCTCAATGACGGCGGCATCGGCCTGCCGGCCCACGTTCTGGCCGAAAAGGCCGGCTTGGCCGATGAGCAGGCGCTCGTCGACATCATCCAGGGCCTGAAGCGTGGAAACCCCGATGAGCCGGCCAAGGAGAACAAGGACCTGAAGGCCGTCGCCGATTTCTGGAACACGGGCTTCGACACGAAGTCGCTGCCGACCGACGAGTCGCTGTACCTCTCCAGCGGTCCGTTCGTCGTCGATTCGATCACTCCGGATCAGTCGATCACCCTGGTCCGCAACGAGTCCTACACCTTCGGACCGCAGCCGGCCGTTGATGAAGTGACCATCCGCTTCATCGGTGCTGCCCCGGACCAGGTCAGCGCCCTGAAGAACGGCGAGGTGGACATTATTGCCCCGCAGCCTTCGGCCGACACCGTTGAACTGCTGCAAGGCATCGAGGGCGTCACCGTAGATGTCGAGGACCAGCTCGCCTACGACCACATCGACCTGAACTACACCGGTGTGTTCAAGGACGACAACGTCCGCGAAGCCTTCATGAAGGTCATTCCCCGCCAGGCAATTGTTGACCGGATTGTGAAGCCGCTTAAGGCCGACGCCGCGCCGCTGGATTCGCAGTTCTTCGTGCCGGCCCAGGATGCCTACGAGGCCTCCGCGGCCAGCAACGGCTCCGGGGACTACAAGGAAGCGGACGTTGAGGGTGCCAAGGAGCTCCTTGCCGGCGCCACGCCGGAAGTCCGGATCATGTACAACAAGGACAACCCCAACCGTGCCGACGCCTACGCGCTGATCCAGGAGTCCGCTGAGAAGGCAGGCTTCAAGATTGTCGACGGCGGCTTGGGCGCCTCCGACTGGGGTGCGGCGCTGGGCAACGGAACCTACGACGCGACGATCTTCGGCTGGACCTCGCCTGGCGTGGGTGTATCCGGCGTACCGCAGATCTTCAAGACCGATGCCGGCTCCAACTTCAACGGCTTCTCGGAACCGGCAGCCGACAAGCTGATGGACGAGCTGATCGTGACCACCGACTCGGCCGAACAGGACAAGCTCGTCACCCAGATCGACAAGCATGTCTGGGATTCCTTCTACGGACTCCCGCTGTTCCAGTCCGTGGGCCTTGATGCCTACAACAGCGACCGCATCGAGGGCGTGAAGTACCAGCCGAACCAGACAGGCGTCTTCTGGAACTTCTGGGAGTGGAAGGTTAAGTAACCTTCAAGCCTGATCCTAGGCAAGAGCATGCAAGGCGTCGGGACCCTGAATACCTCGGTCCCGACGTCTTGCAGCTTTTATGATCCATTTCCTGCCACAAGTAGTTGGGTTTTCCCAATAGTCGTCAGCCTTCGACTGCATTACGCTCATTTGTGACACCGAGGGATCAACAAGACTTCCAGAACCACATCAGCGAGGTTGAAAAACGCTATGGTGACCTACATTGTGCGGCGGCTTTTTACCGCCGTGCTTATTCTCCTGGGTGCCTCCTTCCTGGTCTACCAATTGACAGCTCTGTCAGGTGACCCCCTCCACGACCTGCGCGAAAGTAATTCGCCCAATAAAGAGCAGTTGATCCAGCAGCGGATCGCGCTCTTGGACCTCGGGACGCCCGCCCCGATCCGGTACTTCGGCTGGCTGGCCGGCGCGGCCAAGTGCGTTGTTCCCTTCGTCGGCCAGTGCGATTTGGGTTATGCGTTGAACGGCCAACCGGTCACCGAAGCTCTGGGCCGCGCCATGGGAATGACGATTCTGCTGGTGACTGCTGCGGCGGTACTCGCCATCGTCATCGGCGTTTCACTCGGTATTGTCACGGCGCTGCGCCAATACAGCGGGCTGGACTACGGCGTCACGTTCATGGCGTTCCTCTTCTTTTCGCTTCCGGTCTTTTGGGTTGCCGTGCTGCTGAAGGAATTCGGTGCCATCGGGTTCAACAATTTTCTCCGGGATCCGAGTATTCCGGTTTCGTCGATTCTGATCATCGGAGTAGCCAGTGCCGCGGTGTGGTTCGTCTGTGCCAAGGGAACTTACCTGAGGAAACTCGGGATGGCAGGCATCGGCTTCCTGCTGGCCGCCGCGGTCATATGGGGCCTGTCGGTGACCCAATGGTTCAAGACACCGGGCCTTGGCTTGGTCGTCATTGTTATCTGCGGCGTTGCGATCGCCTTCGGCATCACGTTGCTGGCTGCCGGCCTGAAAAACCGCAGGGCCCTTTATGCCGCGCTGATCACCGTGGGCATCGGCACCGTCATTTACTTCCCCATCCAACAACTCTTGGCGCAAGCCACTGGGCTGATGATCTTCCTGCTGGCCCTTGCCACCGTCCTGATCGGCTTGGCCGTGGGCTGGCTGATGGGCGGCTACGACCGGCGGCAGAACATGAATGCTGCCGCCATGACCGCGTTCCTGGTCGGCGGCCTCATCCTGCTGGACCGATACATGCAGGCCTGGCCCGCGTACTTCAACAACGGCAGAATCAACGGGCGGCCCATCGCCACCATCGGGTCCGAGACGCCGAACCTGCAGGGGGACTTCTGGGTCCACGGGCTGGATACCTTCACGCACCTGTTGCTGCCAACCGTTGCCCTGCTGCTCATCTCGTTGGCGTCCTACAGCCGCTACGCACGCTCGTCCATGCTGGAAATCATGAACATGGACTACATCCGTACGGCCAGGGCCAAGGGCTTGAGCGAAAGGACAGTGGTCATGCGCCACGCCTTCCGCAACGCATTGATCCCCATCGCCACGATTGTTGCTTTCGACATCGGCGGTTTGATTGGCGGTGCCGTGATTACCGAGCAGGTGTTCGCGTTTGCCGGTATGGGCCAGCTGTTCATTCAGTCCTTGGACCGAGTCGATCCCAATCCTGTGATGGGCGTTTTCCTGATCACCGGCATTCTTGCCTTGGTGTTCAACCTAGTCGCGGATCTGGTCTACTCCGCGCTTGATCCGCGAGTGAGGGTAAAGGCATGAGCACCACGTCAACGAAACCCGTTGCCGCAACTGACGAGAACAAAGCAGGCCTAAGCCAGGGCCAGATTGTCCGTCGGCGCTTCCTCGGCAACACCGCCGCCGTGATCAGCCTGGTGGTTTTCGCCCTGATCCTGCTGATCGCCTATTCATCGAGCGGAATGTTCGGGCTGCCCGGATGGTGGAAATACACGCACAACGGCGTCAACGACTTGGTCAATGGCGGCCGGCCCACCCTGCAACTGTTCCCCTTGGGCCTGGGCGAGCACCCGTTCGGCCAGGACCGGTTGGGCCGTGACACTTTTGCCCAGACCATGCGCGGGGTCCAGATCTCGGTGGCGGTCATGTTCCTCATTGGCCTGGTGGGCGGGGCCATCGGTGTTGTAATCGGTGCAATGTCGGGTTACTTCCGCGGCTGGATTGAGACCGTGCTGATGCGGTTGACCGATGTCGTGATCGTGATCCCGCTGATCATCATTGCGGCCGTGATGGGTCAGGTGGCGGGGCGCGCCGTAGGCGCCGATGTCCAGCCGTACTTCCTCGGTCTGTTCGTGGGCGCCGTGGTCTGGACCGGCCTGGCACGCTTGGTGCGCGCCGAATTCCTGTCCCTGCGGGAGCGGGAATTCGTCGACGCTGCACGGATCGCCGGCGCGTCCAACGCCCGCATCATCTTCAAGCACATCCTGCCGAACGCCGTGGGCGTCATCATCGTCTCGGTGACCCTGAGCATGTCTGCGGCGATCCTGCTGGAGACCAGCCTGTCCTACATTGGGATGGGGGTTAAGGCGCCGGATGTGTCGCTGGGCTCGCTGATCAGCCAGAACCAGGAAGCATTCCAAACCCGTCCGTGGCTGTTCTGGTGGCCGGGTCTGTTCATCGTGGCGATCTGCCTGTGCATCAACTTCATCGGCGATGGGCTGCGCGACGCTTTCGACCCCCGGCAGAAGAAGTTCAATGCCAAAAGAGCGAAGGCCGCCGCGGTTTCCGCCCACCCCGAGACCGGAACCACCCAGACGACGGGCGTCTAAGATGCGAACCCGACGCTTCCCCGGCCGGACGCGGCCAGGCTCAGTTGGCCAGCGTCACCGCACTGAGAACCACCAGCGCGGTTCCGGCGGCAAGCAAAACCCAATTCGGCTTACGGCTCACCGGGACGCGGTCCGCCTCACCGATGCTGATCCTGTCCGCGGCCAGAAGCTCCGCCCAGCGTTTCCGGACCTGGTAGGCTGCTGCGCCGGAATCCGAGTTCGCCAGATCGCCCGGGCGGATCGACTGCGCCGGGCCGTATGTGGTCTCCGGAAGCCCTTGGACGTGATCGGTGCGGGCACGGTGGACACCGAACATTCCGGGAGCGGGTGCGGCCCACGAGCTGTACTTGCCGCGAGGGGTCACCAAGGTCAGTGCGTACTTGGTGTCAACGGTCACCAGGGCGTTCCAGGGCACGGAGATGGTCCGGACCGGGTTGCGCAGCACCACCCCATGGTCGCCGATAACCACCGCGGGGTACCAGGCCAGCCACCACGTCACGTAAGCGATAGTCAGCAGCGGCCAGGAGCCGAGCAAGCTGTCCGTCCCGTGCGTCAGCACCGAGGACGCCAAGCTGATTGCCACGATCGCCCAGACCACTCCGGTGAACCAGATTGCGGAGCGCGGACGGAAGACCGTGGAGCTGGCAGCAGCAGACGTTGTCATGCCCCCATAGTTTCAGGACTGGCCACCAGTTCTCCACTAGCATCAACCAACTGCGACAGGTTGGAAGGGAAAGACCAGCTATGACTGAAATCATCGATCCGACGCTGCCGGTAGGAAGCGTGGAAACGGCTCGCAGCTCAGCACCCGTCCTGGAGGTGACCAACCTCAGCGTCGATTTCGGCGTGGACAAGGAATGGGTACCTGCCGCGATCAACCTCACCTACGACGTCAAGGCAGGCGAAGTCCTCGCCATCGTGGGCGAATCCGGTTCCGGCAAGAGCGCCAGTTCCATGGCGCTGCTGGGCCTGTTGCCGTCCAACAGCCGCGCGACGGGGAGCGTCAGGCTCAACGGTCGGGAAATCCTGGGCCTGAGCAGCGCCAAGCTCCGGCAAGTCCGCGGCAACGATGTTGCAGTGATTTTCCAGGAGCCCATGACGGCGATGAACCCCGTGTACACCATCGGGTTCCAGATCGTGGAAACGCTGCGGCTGCACAATGCCATCTCGCCGGAGGACGCCAAACAGCGGGCGCTGCGGATGCTGGAACTGGTCGAGCTGCCCGACCCGGAAAAGGCCTTCCGGTCCTACCCGCACCAGCTTTCCGGTGGCCAGCGGCAGCGCGCCATGATCGCCCAGTCGTTGTCCTGCGATCCCAAGCTGCTGATCGCCGATGAGCCCACCACCGCGCTGGACGTCACCGTCCAGGCCGAAATCCTGGATCTGATGCGCAATCTGCGCAATAAGCTGGACAGCGCCATTGTGCTGATCACGCACGACATGGGCGTGGTGGCCGATCTGGCGGACAAGATCGCCGTGATGCGGCGCGGCCGGATCGTGGAGACCGGAACCGCGGTGGAGATTTTCAATAATCCGCAGCATGAATACACGCAGGCTTTGCTGGCCGCCGTGCCGCACCTGGGCGGAGGCTCAGAAAACGACGCCGAAGTGGACATCACAGCGGCCTTGGCCGCGGCGACCGGCGCCTCACTCAGCATCAACGAGACCGAGCTGCAACGGCGCGAACGCGAGAATGCCGAAGCCCTGGCACAGTCGCTCCATGACGTGGCCAGGGGCGAAGCCGTGCTTGAACTGGCCAATGTGGCCATCGAATACCCCAAGCAGGGGCGCGTCCCGGCTTTCCGCGCCGTGGAAGGCGCCAGCCTGTCCATCTACCCGGGCCAGGTTGTTGGCCTGGTGGGGGAGTCCGGCTCGGGCAAAACCACCATCGGGCGCGCCGCCGTGGGGCTGCTGCCCGTCGCGGAGGGCTCGTTGCGCGTGGTCGGGCAGGAAATCGCCGGTGCACGGCCCAAGCAGCTGCACACGCTGCGCCGGCAGGTGGGCATGGTGTTCCAGGACCCATCATCCTCGCTGAACCCTCGGTTGCCGATTGGCGAGAGCATTGGCGAACCCATGTACTTGGCCGGCGTGGCCAAGGGGGCCGCGCTGCAGCGGAGGATTGAGGCACTGCTGGACCAGGTGGAGCTGCCGCGGGCCTACCGCAACCGCTATCCGCACGAACTCTCCGGCGGCCAGAAGCAGCGCGTTGGCATCGCCCGGGCACTGTCGCTGGAGCCCAAGCTGATGGTGGCAGACGAACCCACGTCCGCACTGGACGTGTCGGTCCAGGCCACGGTGCTGGAGCTGTTCCAGAACCTGCAGCAGGAACTGGGCTTCGCCTGCCTGTTCGTGACGCACGACCTGGCCGTCATCGACGTGCTGGCCGACCGCATCTGCGTCATGCGGCACGGCCGGATCGTTGAGCAGGGCACCCGGGACGAGATTCTGCGCAACCCGCAGGAACTGTACACCCAGCGGCTCCTGGCGGCCGTGCCACTGCCCGATCCGGAGAAGCAGCGCGAGCGCCGCGAGCTGCGGGCCCTGCTGCTGGCCGCCGGCGACTGACTCCAACGAATTCCGCCATCCATAGTGTTGCGCCCCTGCCCATGGCGAAATGACGGGCAGGGGTTCAGCCCCATCCGGTCGGTGCGCTCAGCCGAGCGCACCGACCGGGCTACCGTTCACGTCAGGAGTGTCAGTGGTCCGCAGCATGAACATCGAGGCGATCGAAAACGGCATCGGCGTCAGCTGGTCCACGGTTGAAGAGTTCCTGGCCGGCATCGGTGCCGCAACGCTCAGCCACAAGGACATTGCCCTGGCCTTGAATGAGTCTGGTTTGGCTGAGGGATGGTGGGCGCAATCGGCGACCATTGCCTTCGAACAGCAGATCGGCCGGCGCCAGCCGGGCCAGGACTGCGACGGCGAGTTCCAGACCTCGGTGAGCAAGACGGTACGCGGCAGCATGGACGAGGCGCGGGATCAGTGGGTTGCCATAGTCGGCGGAGCGGAGGAATTCTCGGGCATAGTGGTCACCCGCGGACCCGAGTTGAGTGACACCGCAAAATGGCGTTACTGGCGCTGCGGCTTGGCGGACGGCTCCCGGGTCAATGTGCACATCTACGAGAAGGCCGCAGGAAAGGCTTCCGTCGGCCTACAGCATGAACGGCTTGAGTCGGTCGAGCAGCTCGATCACTGGCGGGCCTTCTGGAAGGCCAAACTCGGCGAGCTGGCCTGACCGCGGCCCTTGCGCCTCGACGCCGGAGAACTAGCGGGACCCTGGCTGGTCGCTGAAGCAGAGCGTGGACTCCCGCGGTCGCGGACGCCCTTCCAGACGAGATCCAGCAGGAGCGCTGCGGCCAGGATGACCACGAAGGCGATCGCGGTCTTCGGCTCGTCCACCAGCCGGGCCGGCTGCCTCCGCTGAGTCGACGACGTGCGCTTGGTGGAGGCATCATCCACAGGGGGTGAGAACCCCGCTCTGGCTGGCAGCTGATGAGTAGCTGGTGGGTCGCTGCATAGTCCCTTGGTGCACGGACCGACGGCCCCGGTACCGGCGAAGAGCCGCAGAAACCATTTCCTGCGTGGAGGGAGGCCCCCGGTCGGATCGGAGGAAACCCGCAGGTACTCTTCCGCCGGTCTGAGCTGCGGCAGAGTTCATCCTGCTCGGGGGATGCCGGACGACCCCAGGTTCTGCGACGATCCTCAGCATCAGATCGGTAACTCGACGCCACGGGTCAGAACATTGGGTGCCGTGAAGTGCAACGTCGAGGCGATTACCTGGAGGTGGACACCGTGGACATGCGGTTAAGTTTGGATCCTCACGGGTCCGCATGGCTGCGGGCAGCGATGCCCGGGCCGAGGAGGTCTTGATGAGTGCCGCCGATTCTTCAGACGGCCGCGCCAGCGCTTCGGGCCTGCCCGCGGCTAAGCCTCCCGCCGTCGCCTATATCTCGTGGGTCGCGCTGGCACTCATGACCACCGCTTCGGTGGCGAGCCTCAGGCCCTCGCCGACCATGGCGGTCTACGGGCTGGCTGCGGTCTTCTTATACCTTGTGCCGGCGATCGTGTTCCTGCTGCCGACCTCGCTGGTCTCGGCGGAGCTGGCGTCGGGGTGGAAGGGCGGTGTGTACAACTGGGTGGCCAAAGGCATTTCCAAGCCCATGGGCTTCCTCGCCGTCTGGTGCCAGTTCGCGATGACCATCTTCTACTATCCGACGCTTCTCGGGTTCGTCGCTTCGACGCTCGCCTACGTGATCAATCCCGACCTCGCTAGCAGCGGCCCATGGACCGCGCTGGTGATCATGGTCTGCTACTGGTCAGGCGTACTCATCTCGTCCCGCGGCACCAAGGGCGTCGCTGGCCTCGCCGGCGCCGGCCTGATCATCGGAACGCTGATTCCCGGAACCTTACTGGTGCTGCTCGGTGCTGTCTTCCTTGGTCAAGGGAACCCATCGGCGGCACCCATGACCGCCGCCAACTTCTTCCCGGAGTGGGCCGGCCTCGCCAGCCTGGTGCTCATCGTCAACAACTTCCTGTCCTACAGCGGCATGGAAATGAACGCGGTGCACGTGTCCTCGCTGCGCCAGCCCGCCAAGGAGTTCCCGAAGGCGATCTTCCTCTCGATGGGTCTGGTGCTGCTGATCTTCATCCTGCCGGCGCTGGCCATCAGCTGGATCGTTCCGGCCGACCAGCTCTCGCTCACCGCGGGGGTCATGCAGGCGTTCGACGCGGTGCTCGCCGTGTTCAGCTGGCAATGGCTCACCCCGATCATCGGCATCGCGCTGGTAGCTGCCTCCCTCGGCGGTATGCTGACCTGGCTCGCCGGGCCCTCGAAGGGCCTGCTGCTCATCTCCCGGCAGGAGGGGTATCTTCCCCCGTTCCTGCAGAAGCTGAACAAGAACGGCGTGCAACAGAACCTGCTGGTGACACAGGGGGTCGTGACCACGGTGATCGCCCTCGGCTACGCGCTCATCCCCAGCGTATCGAGCGCCTACTGGATCTTCTCCGTGATCACCACGCAGGTCTACCTGATCATGTACCTGCTCATGTTCGTGGCGGCCGTGCGACTGCGGCGCAGCCACCCCGACCACCCCCGCGGATACCGCGCCCCGATGCTCGTCGGCCTCTGCGGAGTCGGCTTCGCGGCATCGCTCGCCGCGCTGCTCGTCGGGTTCATCCCGCCGTCGCAGTTCGGCGGCGGCAACCCGTGGATCTACTTCGTGATCGTCGGCGGCGGCGCACTTGGCCTCGGACTGCTCATACCGTGGCTGTTCTACCGGTTCCGGAAGCCGTCCTGGAAGTCGCCGGACGCCGCCAGCGAGTCGGAGGAGGCAGCGGCATGAGCACTGTAACCGAGCAGCAGAGTCCACGCCAACGATCGGTGATCTACGTGGTGGTGACGGTGGTCCTTGTCATCCTTGCCGCGTGGGCTGTGGTTGCGTTCAGCACCGCACGCGAGAGCCAGCGGGCCGAGGAGAAGGCCACCGAACTCGTTCAGGTACTCAAAGACGCCGGCGCGACAGCTGCGCCCGCGCCGGAGGTCGTGGCCCGTGTGCTCGGCGACGACGGCGGCTCCGTCTGCGCCAATCCCAACCGGGCACTCAGCCGCTCGACGCTCTACGGACTGCTCACGAACGGTGCAAGCGGGCCCGGGATCCGCCCGGTCTTGGTGGACAACGCCCTCTTCCGCGGGCAGTTGGCGATCATCAAGGTCTATTGCCCCGATGAACTAAAGGAGTTCCAGCAGTTCGTCGACAGCCTCGAAACGACCGACTCGGCGAACGGATGACCATGGACCTGCGCGCCCGGATCAGCGAACTCATGGCGACCGTGCGTGCGGAGCTCTCGGAGCTGGTGGCCATGCAGTCGGTAGCCGACCCGCGCCAGTTCCCGCCCGAGGAATGCATGAGGACGGCGGAGTGGGTACGCGACAGGTTCACCGCGCTCGGTTTTGCCGATGCGCGTCTTGAACTCACCCCGGACGGGAGCCACGCCGTCGTCGGGAGGCGCATCGCCGCAGACCCGGACGCCCCGACGGTGTTGCTCTACGCGCACTATGATGTGCAG
The DNA here is from genome assembly GCF_053607305.1 of Arthrobacter sp. NPDC055138. Classification (NCBI taxonomy): domain Bacteria; kingdom Bacillati; phylum Actinomycetota; class Actinomycetes; order Micrococcales; family Micrococcaceae; genus Arthrobacter; species Arthrobacter sp. NPDC055138. The sequence goes on along the minus strand of NZ_JBSGTH010000005.1, from coordinate 336,269 downwards.
CCGCCGCTCGATGAGTCCGCGTGGCGCACACCGCCGTTCGAGCTCACCGAGGTTGGCGGCCGCTGGTACGGACGCGGGGCAGCAGACTGCAAAGGCAACATCGTGATGCACCTGCTGGCGCTGAGAGCGCTCGGCGACGACATTCCGGTGAACCTGAAACTCGTCGTCGAAGGTTCCGAGGAACAGGGCACCGGAGGCCTTGAATCCTTCGTGGAAGCCAACCCCGATGTCCTGCGCGCGGATACGATCCTGGTCTGCGACACCGGCAACGCGGCGGTCGGGCGACCCGCGGCAACCGTCAGCCTGCGCGGCATGGCGAACGTCGTCGTCACCGTGCAGGCACTAGCCTCCGAGGTGCATTCGGGCATGTTCGGCGGGCCGGCACCCGACGCGCTGGCCGCCCTCATCGAGATGCTCGCCGACCTCCGCGACGGGAAGGGCAACACGACGATCGCGGGGCTCGGCGCGACCCGTTCATGGCAGGGCGAGCCATATCCGTCCGAGCAGTTCCGCACCGACGCCGGCGTGCTCGACGGGGTGGAACTGCTCGGCGACGGAACGGTCTCGGACATGCTGTGGGCGCGGCCCGCCGTGACGGTTCTGGGCATCGACTGCCCTCCAGTGACGGGCTCTTCGGCCGCGATCGTGCCGCGTGCCGCCGCTCGGCTCAACCTCCGGATACCGCCGGGTACGGACGCTAACGAGGCCCACGACGCGTTGGTCGCGCAGTTGCGTGACACTGCCCCTTGGGGCGTGAATGTGGACGTGCGGACCGAAGCGATCGGCTCTCCGTTCGAGGCGTCCGTCGACGGACCGGGGTTTGGCGCGATGGGTGCGGCGATGCAGGAGGCGTACGGCACCCCGATGACCATGCTCGGGCAGGGCGGGTCCATCCCGCTGTGCAATGTGCTCGCCGATACCTATCCGGAAGCGGAGATCATCCTGATGGGTGTGGAGGAGCCGCTCGCGCTCATCCACGCACCGAATGAAAGCGTGGACCCCGGGGAAATCGAGCGTTTGGCGCTGAGTTTGGCGTTGTTCCTGCGCGGCTACGGCGCCTGACCCGCGGCGCGTGAGGCCGGGTTAGTGGTGCCGCCATCGGATTCGGATCCGGTCTCCGTTAGGCCATCAGTGGTACGCCGGATTACAATGGAGTGCCTACCCGCATCCGGGCACGGCGCTGGCTGTCCGATATTAGGCCCAGGTTCCATGTAATCCACGGAAGAGTAATCCCGCATGTCTGAAACCACCGCATCGACGCAGAGCGCCGTTCGCAGCGACCTTCGAAACGTCGCCATCGTAGCCCACGTCGACCACGGGAAGACCACCCTCGTGGACGCCATGCTGAAGCACACAGGTGCCTTCTCCAGCCACGGCGAAACCGAAGAGCGCGTCATGGACTCCGGTGAACTGGAACGTGAAAAGGGCATTACCATCCTGGCCAAGAACACCACCGTGTTCTACTCCGGCCCGGCCGCCCAAGGCGAGACCATCACCATCAGCGTGATCGACACCCCGGGCCACGCCGACTTCGGCGGCGAGGTGGAGCGCGGCCTGTCCATGGTGGACGGCGTGGTCCTGCTGGTTGATGCTTCCGAGGGCCCGCTGCCGCAGACCCGCTTTGTGTTGCGCAAGGCGCTGGCCGCCAAGCTCCCCGTCATCCTGGTGGTCAACAAGACCGACCGCCCGGACGCACGCATCGACGCCGTCGTTGCCGAGGCGATGGACCTGCTGCTGGGCCTGGCTTCCGACCTTGCCGACGAAGTCCCCGATCTGGATCTGGACGCCGTCCTCAACGTTCCCGTGGTCTATGCCTCCGGCAAGGCCGGCCGCGCCTCGCTGACCCAGCCCGCCGACGGCACCCTGCCGGAAGACGAGGACCTGGAGCCGCTGTTCGCCACCATCATGGAGCACGTTCCGGCCCCGTCCTATGATCCGGAGGGCGTGCTGCAGGCCCACGTGACCAACCTTGACGCTTCCCCGTTCCTGGGCCGTCTGGCGCTGCTGCGCATCTACAACGGCACCCTGCAGAAGGGGCAGACCGTGGCCTGGGCCCGCCAGGACGGACAGTTGAAGAACGTTCGGATCTCCGAACTGCTGGCCACCAAGGGACTCTCGCGTGTTCCGGCGGAATCCGCCGGCCCTGGCGAGATTGTCGCCGTCGCCGGCATTGAGGACATCACCATCGGTGAAACCCTGACCGACGCCGAGAACCCGCAGCCGCTGCCGCTCATTACGGTGGACGATCCGGCCATCTCGATGACCATCGGTATCAACACCTCGCCGCTGGCCGGCAGGGTCAAGGGTGCCAAGGTGACCGCCCGCCAGGTCAAGGACCGGCTGGACAAGGAGCTGGTGGGCAACGTCTCGCTGAAGGTGCTGCCGACCGAGCGCCCGGACGCCTGGGAAGTCCAGGGCCGCGGCGAGCTGGCGCTGGCCATCCTGGTGGAGCAGATGCGCCGCGAAGGCTTTGAGCTGACCGTGGGCAAGCCCCAGGTGGTCACCAAGACCATCGACGGCAAGGTCCACGAACCGATGGAGCACATGACCATCGACGTGCCCGAAGAGTACCTCGGCGCGGTGACCCAGTTGATGGCCGCCCGCAAGGGCCGGATGATCAACATGGCCAACCACGGCACCGGTTGGGTTCGGATGGAATTCATCGTTCCGGCCCGCGGCCTGATCGGCTTCCGCACCCGCTTCATGACCGAAACCCGGGGTGCCGGCATCGCGGCCTCCATTTCCGAAGGCTACGAGCCGTGGGCCGGGCCGATCGAGTACCGCACGAACGGCTCGATGGTGGCCGACCGGTCCGGCGTGGTCACTCCCTTCGCGATGATCAACCTGCAGGAACGCGGCTCCTTCTTCGTGCAGCCCACCTCGGAGGTCTACGAAGGCATGATCGTCGGCGAGAACTCGCGCGCCGACGACATGGACGTGAACATCACCAAGGAAAAGAAGCTCACCAACATGCGTGCCGCTTCCTCCGACAGCTTCGAGAACCTCACTCCGCCGCGGACCCTCACGCTGGAAGAGTCCCTCGAATTCGCCCGCGAGGACGAGTGCGTCGAGGTCACTCCGGAGGCGATCCGCATCCGCAAGCTGGTCCTGGACGCCAACGAGCGGCTCAAGGCCGCCCGTGCGCGCGCCAGGGCATAAACTGGACCGTATGACAGAGCAGAGGCAACCCGCCGGAGACCACGGCGGGTTGCCTTCCGCTTTTAACCCATCCGGCGAGGCGCCGGAACGGCCTGAGGCACGACGGCGGCGTCCCCCTTTCCAAGGCTGGGGCACCGCTGTCTTCGGAGCGGTGGTGACGGCGGTCGCCGGGACGGCCCTGCACTCACAGATCCTGTATGCCGAGGACGCCAGCTATCCGTGGGGAGCCGCGGCGGCTCTGCTGTTTGCCCTGGCGGTGATGGTCTGGGCCGGGCTCAAGACGCGCAATGTGCTGATGGCCGGACTAACCGGTGTTCTCGCGTATGTCCTGGTTGGACTGATGGCTCTGGCACCGGGAACCGAGCCGCTGATTGTCACGGGGACGTCCGCCGCGGTGGAATTGCCGATTGCCGTGGCCGGCCGGATCTGGATGATCGGGCTGGTGCCGGCCACACTGGCGGCGATGCTGGTCTGCATCTGGGCGCTCAAACCACGGCGGGCGAAAGCCTGATTCCATGGCCTGACTCCGTCCGGCCGGGGCCTGGTGCGTCCGGCCGGAGGCCTCACTCTGTCCGGCGGCAGCAGAGCAGGTGGGGCGAAGGGCGTCAGTTGGCCGTTTGATCCAGATGGTGGGCCAGGAAGATTGAGGTTGCCGTGCCGTCCTCGTCGGCGGGCAGCAGCGCGTATTCCTCGAAGATCGCCCGGATCTTCGCCAGCATCTCGTTGCGGTGCGCGTCGTTGAGCTTGATGCCCATCCGCGTCGTTTCGATCTCGTCCGGGGCCAGGCCCTCGATCTCCTGCAGGAAGGTTTCCACCAACACAGGTGCCGCATCCGGCATCTTGGCGCCCCAGGACATCCGGGTGGCACGGTAGGGGACTTCCTTGGCGCCCCGGTTACCCTTGCGTGGTTCTTCGGCCTCGAGGAAGCCGGTGTTGAGCAGCGTGCGCACATGGTGCAGCGACGTGGCCGGATTCAGGCCGAGCAGCTCCGCGATTTCCTTGTTGGTCCGGGACCGGTGCAGGCAGAGCCGGAGAATGCGCAGCCTGACCGGTGAGCTGAGCGCCCGCCCGGTGGCTTGCAGGTCCTGATCCGTAGGCATGAATCCAGCATACGACACCTGCGGCAGAATGATTGACTTTCCCCAATCGCTGATCAAGACTTTGACGGTGACCGAGCCTCCTGCCCCGCATGCTGCCGGAGCCACCGCGGAAGCCGAAGATTCCGCGCCGCGGGAAGCACCGCCGTCGTTATGGCGGGACAGGAACTTCGCCGACTTCTGGTCCGCCCAAACCATCAGCCAATTCGGGGTCCAGCTCGGCCACCTGGCCATGCCGGTGCTGGCGGTGGTGATCCTTGGCGCCAGCGAATTCAATGTGGGCGTGCTCACTGCCAGTGCCACCGCAGCGTTCCTGCTGATCGGGCTGCCGGCAGGAGCGTGGGTTGACCGCTGGCTCAAGCGGCGGGTCATGATCACGGCGGATCTGGTGCGGGCCGCCGCCATGCTGTCCGTACCGCTGCTGTGGTGGATGGACCTGCTGCAGATGTGGCATTTGTACGCGGTGGCGGGAGTGCTGGGCGTGGCCACCGTGTTCTTCGATGTGGCCTACCAGAGCTATGTGCCGGTGCTGGTCCGCAACGATCAGGTCCCGGGTGCCAATTCGAAGCTGGAGAGCACCGCCCAGTTGGCGAGGATGGCCGGGCCGGCCGCCGGAGGTGGCCTGCTGCAGGTGATCGCCGCACCGCTGCTGTTCCTGGCGGACACCGTGGGCTATCTCTTCTCGGCGCTGTTCCTGGCCCGAACCCGGGACCGCGAAGTGCCTGCGCCCAGGCACCAGCGGCGACCGCTGGCCGTCGAAATCAAGGAAGGGCTCGGCTTCGTGCTGCGGCATCCGCTGATCAGCCGGATCGCTGCCTGCACGGGCCTCACGAATTTTTTTGCGGGCTTGGCCTCGACGTTGTTTCCCCTCCTGGTGCTCCGCGAGCTGGGCCTGGGGCCGGCCTCATTGGGGCTGGTCTATTCGGTGGCCGCGGCCGGGGGACTGCTGGGAGCGGTGGCGGCGCCCCGGTTGGCCCGGTTGACCGGCGAGGGAGCCCTGATTCCGCTGGCCAGCCTTGCGTCGGCAGTCTTCCTGATGGCAATGCCGTTGTCGGTGCTCATGCCGGACAACGCGTCGGCGCTGGTCCTGTTGATCGTCGGCGAGGCCGGCCTGTCCTTCTGCTCGCTGGTCTACAACGTGATGCAGGTGACGATGCGCCAGCGCGTATGCCCGCCCCGGCTGCGGGGAAGAATGAACGCCTCCATCCGCTTTGTGGTCTACGGGGTCTTGCCGCTGTCCGGGCTGCTGGCGGGCGTGCTGGGCCAATCTATCGGATTGGTGTCCACGCTGTGGATCGCCGCGGCCGGGACCTTTCTCGCGGCGGCGCCGGTGCTGTTCTCCCCGCTGTGGTCCCTGCGCCAACTGCCGGACAGCTACGAGGGCTGACGGCCCGCCCGAGGAGCCCGCCGCGGCGGTGCGGGCGGAACCTGCTTGGCCGCCGTCACCGCAGACAACTGAACGACGACGTCCCCGTGCCGCGCCGTCCTGACCGTGCAGGTGTCCGCATCCGCGGCCAGCAGTTCACCGAGCGCGTCCGTGAACCCGCCCTCTATCCGGTAGCGGACCACCACCCGCGTTCCCGGCGCGGCGAAGGCCAGGAACGCGACAGGGGCTGAAGGAGTAGCGGGTATCACGTGACCATCCTAGGGGCGCGGCCTCCGGCTGGGGAGATAATGGTCCCAAGCGATACGCTTGGGCTAACTGTTCAGAAAGGTGCTGACGGACGTGACGTACGTAATCGCACAGCCGTGCGTGGATGTAAAAGACAAGGCATGTATTGAAGAATGCCCGGTGGACTGTATCTATGAAGGTGAACGGTCCCTCTACATCCATCCGGATGAATGCGTCGACTGCGGAGCGTGCGAACCAGTATGCCCGGTGGAGGCAATCTACTACGAGGATGACACTCCCGAGGAGTGGGCCGACTACTACAAGGCGAATGTGGAGTTCTTCGACGACCTGGGTTCCCCGGGCGGTGCTGCCAAGCTGGGCAACACCCACAAGGACCACCCGCTGATCGCCGCGCTGCCGCCGCAGAACCAAGACTGAACTCGATGAGCTCTTTCGGCTTGCAGCTGCCGGAGTACCCGTGGGATGCCATGGCGCCCTATGCGCAGAAGGCGGCAGAGCACCCCGGTGGCGCCGTGAATCTGTCCATCGGCACGCCGGTTGACCCTACCCCGGCCGTCATCCGCGAGGCCTTGACCGCCGCCGCCGACGCCCCGGGCTACCCGACCACGCACGGCACCGCCGATCTGCGTGCAGCGGTAGCTGACTGGTTTGCCCGCCGCCGCAATGTTCCCGGCATGGACCCGGAGGCGGTCATGCCCACCGTCGGTTCCAAGGAACTCGTTGCGTGGTTGCCCACCCTGCTGGGGCTCGGCGAGGGCGACGTGGTGGTGCGGCCCGTCGTCGCGTATCCCACCTATGACATGGGCGCCATCCTGGCCGGCGCCACCCCGGTGGCTGCCGACAGCCTGGCGGACCTGGACGCTCAGACCCGCAGCCGGGTGAAGCTGGTGTGGGTCAACTCGCCGGGAAACCCCACCGGCATCGTCCGGGACCAGGACGAACTGCGTGCCCTCGTCGAGGACGCCCGGACGCTGGGCGCCGTCGTCGCCTCCGACGAATGCTATGCGGAACTGGGCTGGGGGAGTTGGGACACCGCGCGCGGCGGACGGACCGTTCCCAGCGTGCTGGATCCCGTTGTAGCGCAGGGTTCGCATGAGGGCCTGCTGTGCACCTATTCGCTCAGCAAGCAATCGAACCTCGCCGGCTACCGGGCGGCCTTCCTGGCCGGGGACCCGGAGTTGATGCGCAATCTGATCAACAGCCGCAAGCACGCGGGCATGATTGTGCCGTTCCCGGTGCAGGCCGCGATGCGTGCGGCGCTGCAGGACGATGTACACGTGCAGGAGCAAAAGAACCTGTACCGGGGCCGGCGGGAGCGCCTGCTGCCGGCGCTGGAGAAGTTCGGCCTGGAGATCCACCATTCCGAGGCCGGGCTGTACCTCTGGGGAACTGCGGGTGAAGATACGTGGACAACCGTGGGCCGTTTTGCCGAACTGGGCATTGTGATCGGCCCCGGGGTGTTCTATGGCGACGCCGGGAACGGCTACGTCCGAGTGGCGCTGACCGGCAGCGATGAACGGATCGACGCCGCCGTCGAACGGCTTTCCTGACCCCGCGAAGATGGCCGCTGACTGTGGATACGAACAAAAATGTGAGTCGCGGATTAGATATATCGGTGACTGTGCGGGTAGCGTTTTACCCGAGTATGTGCATGCTCAGAGCCACAAGCGCCCGGCGTGCCGTTAGCTTCCAAACCTCCTGAAGGGGACTCAATGACTGAGCAGACCGGTGCCACGCTGCACTTTGCCGGCGGCGAACTCGAACTTCCGCGGCTCAAGGCCGCCGAAGGCAATGACGGTTATGACGTATCCAAACTGCTGAAGCAGACGGGCGCGGTCACCTTCGACCCGGGGTTCATGAACACCGCGGCGACCACCTCCGCCATCACCTACATCGACGGCGACGCCGGCGTGCTCCGCTACCGCGGCTACCCGATCGAGCAGCTTGCCGAGCACTCGTCCTTCCTGGAAGTTTCCTACCTGCTGATCTACGGCGAACTGCCGACGCCCACGGAGTTGGAAACCTTCGACCACAAGATCCGCCGGCACACGCTGCTGCATGAGGAGCTCAAAGGGTTCTTCGGTGGCTTCCCGCGCGACGCCCACCCGATGCCGGTGCTGTCCTCCGCCGTCAGCGCGCTGTCCACCTTCTACCAGGACTCGCTGGATCCGTTTGATGACGAGCAGGTGGAACTGTCCACCATCCGCCTGATGGCCAAGCTGCCGGTGATCGCCGCGTACGCGCATAAGAAGTCGATCGGCCAGGCGCTGCTGTACCCGGACAACTCCATGAACCTGGTGGAGAACTACCTGCGGCTCAGCTTCGGTCTGCCGGCCGAGCCCTATGAGCTGGACCCCACCGTGGTCAAGGCGCTGGACCTGCTGCTGATCCTGCACGCAGACCACGAGCAGAACTGCTCCACGTCCACCGTGCGCCTGGTGGGCAGCTCGAACGCCAATATGTTCGCTTCCGTCTCCGCAGGCATCAACGCCCTGTTCGGCCCGCTGCACGGCGGCGCCAACGAGGCCGTGCTGAACATGCTCCGCCAGATCCAGGCCAGCGGCCAGGAACCGGAGCAGTTCATGGAGAAGGTCAAGAACAAGGAAGAAGGCGTGCGCCTGATGGGCTTCGGGCACCGCGTCTACAAGAACTACGATCCGCGCGCCCGCCTAGTGAAAGCCACGGCGCACGAGATCCTGGGCAAGCTCGGCGGCAACGATGAGCTGCTGGACATCGCCATGCGCCTGGAAGAGAAGGCGCTGGCGGATGACTACTTCATCGAGCGCAAGCTGTACCCGAACGTGGACTTCTACACCGGCCTGATCTACAAGGCCATGGGCTTCCCGGAGAAGATGTTCACCGTGCTGTTCGCCATCGGCCGCCTGCCGGGCTGGATTGCCCAGTGGCGCGAGATGATCAAGGATCCGCAGACCAAGATCGGCCGCCCGCGCCAGCTGTACACGGGCTCCCAGGAGCGCCAGTACCCGGCCCGCTAAACCCGGTGGTCGACCAAGCGAGCGCCAGCGAGCGCGTGGAGACCATGCCGTAACGTCGACGGCCCCTGGAGCAATCCAGGGGCCGTCGGCATATCCCAAGGAGCGGGGACGCGCGGCCCGGTCTCCACGCGGCCGGGTCTCCACGCGGCCGGGTCTCCACGCGGCCGCAAGCGGCCTTGGTCGACCACCGGCCCCTGGAGCAATCCGGGGGCCGTCTGCATATCCAAAAGGAGCGGGGACGCGCGGCCCGGTCTCCACGGGGCCGGGTCTCCACGCGGCCGCAAGCGGCCTTGGTCGACCACCGGCCCCTGGAGCAATCCGGGGGCCGTCTGCTCCACCTACCCGATCAGCTGGCGTAGCCGTTGGGGTTGTTCTTTTGCCAGCGCCAATGGTCCTCGCACATCTGCTCCAGCGTCTTCGCGGCGGACCAGCCGAGTTCAGCCAGCGCGGCAGAGGGATCGGCGTAGCTGACGGCGGCGTCGCCGGGGCGGCGGTCGGTCAGCTCGTAGGGGATGTCGAATCCGGCGGCCTTGCCGAATGCGGCAAGCACCTCCAGCACGGACGATCCCTTGCCGGTGCCTAGGTTCCAGCGGCGCACTCCGGACCGTTGCGCGATGAAGTCCAGTGCCGCCAAGTGGCCGGCGGCCAGGTCCATCACGTGGATGTAATCGCGCACACCGGTGCCATCCGGCGTCGGGTAATCGCTGCCGAACACCCGGACCTTGTCCCGGCGTCCCACGGCCACCTGGGCCACGAACGGCAGCAGGTTGTTCGGTACACCGGTGGGATCTTCGCCGATCAGGCCGGACTCGTGGGCGCCCACCGGATTGAAGTAGCGCAGCAGGGCCACGTGCCAGCGCGGGTCGGAGGCGCCCAGATCGGACAGGATGTCCTCGATCTGCTCCTTGGTCCGGCCATAGGGGTTGATGGCGTCCAGCGGCAACTTTTCGGTCAGCGGGACTTCCTCGGTGGAACCGTACACCGTGGCAGAGGAGCTGAAGACAATGGTGCGGACGTTGTGGGCATCCATCGCCCGGAGCAGGTTCAGCGTTCCGCCCACATTGTTGTGGTAGTAATACAGCGGTTTCTCAACGGACTCGCCCACGGCCTTCAGCCCGGCGAAGTGGATCACGGCGTCGACGTCTTCGGCCCCCAGCACCCGGTCCAACGCGGACTCTTCCAGGAGATCGGCCTGGTAGAACCGTGCTTCCCTGCCCGACAGCTGCTGGACCCGGCGCAGCGATTCTTCGCTGGAATTGGCCAGATTGTCGAGCACGACCACGTCATGGCCAGCCTCCAGCAGAGCGAGGGTGGTATGCGAGCCGATGAAGCCGGTTCCTCCGGTGACCAAAATTCTCATGCCTATCAGCTTAGTAGCTGGCCCACGTTCCCCCGGCCGGATCCGCTGCAGGGCCCAGTAGAGCGGCTGGACAGCAAGGTCTAGAGTTGAGCTACCGGCAGCAGCGGAATCCCGTGCAGTAGACCGCAGCGGGAGCATTACGGCTGCGCTGCTCTCGCCCTACGAGCGAAAGGATGCGGACCGGATGCACCTCACAGGTGGACCGGGGTGGCGGGTTACCGCCGACACCTCTGGGCATATGCTGCTGGCCCTGTATCTTCGAGACGTCGCCGACCTTGAGGGAGCCGGATCACCGGCGGTCTCGCCGGTGTTGCCCGCCGTCCGCACTGCCGATCCACGCCAACTGACCGCGCACGTCGGCGGTCCCTCCGCGTTGCGGGGCGAGTGGGAGGAATGGTGGGAGGACCTGGTCCGGGAGCGCCCGGGAAACGCCGCCAAACTTACGCCGCCATCGTTTCCCGCCTTTGCCAACAGCCCGGCCTTGCAGCGGCTCCTTCAGGCCCACTTCGGCGCAGCGATGAGTTGGTCACGGGCCAGGATGGCCGAGTACGGAGAGCTGGCGCAGGAGCGTGAAGCCAAGGGCAAATCAGAGCTGGTTCGCGAACTCGTCCAGGACCGGGAGATGGAACTGGGGCGTGCGGCGCGGTCCTTCGAGTTGAAGCTGATCGAGCTACCGCTGTGCGAGCCCCGTGCCTGGTTCGTGGAGCCGGACCGCATCCTCATGTCCCAGACGCTGATGGACGACGAGTCCACCTTCCGCAGCTACGTGCAGCCGATTGTTGAGCTCATGGTTTAGCTCCGTCCGAACGGTTCAAACTTCGGTGCCCTGCGCCACGGTCATCACCACGTAACCGGTGGCGGTATCGGCGGCGACCCACGCGCCGTCGTCGCGCTGCCAGCTCAAGCCCGCATAGGCGACCGACTCCAGGTCGAGCTGCTTCGCGGACGCGACTGCCCACTGGGCAACGGCCCAACCTCGTTGATCGGTGGCGGCCACCCGGAGTTCGCGTCCGGCAACGGCCATGTCCAAACCGGGGTGCACGGCAGCCAGCTGCGCCAGCACCGCACTCGGGTCCCCGGTCGCCTCGGCTTCCTTAAGCACGCAGTTCAAAGCGGCAGGGGAGTGGCCGGTCAGCGCCGAAGCAAAGGCCTTGGCCTCGGCCTCATGGTCCGCATAGGCGAGGGGATAGGCGCTGCGCTGAACCGTCTGGGCGGCGTCGGTCACCGGCATCGACTCATAATCCGGAACCTTTTCGAGCACCTCGTAGAACTTGTTCGCCGCATACACCGGATCCTGTACCTGCTCTTCGGTGCCCCAGCCCTGCGACGGCCGCTGCTGGAACAACCCGCGGGAGTCCGGGCCGGCCGTATCGCCATAGTCGATATTGCGCAGCTTGGACTCCTGGATGGCCGTCGCCAGGGCAATCGACGCGGCCCGCGCGGGCAGCCCACGCTCGATGGAGACTCCGGAGATCAGCGCGGCATTCGCAGCCTGGTCCGGTGCCAGTTCAAAGGTGTCCGAGCCAACCACGGCGGTGCACCGCTCCCTGACCAGGGTCTGGCTCCGGTCAATGACGGTGGCGGCAAAGTAGACGCCGACGCCGACCAGGGCCAGCAGCACGATCAGGCTGACCAGACTTCGTCTCCGGCGTATGCGTGCTGCCCTGGACATGGCGGTGGCGTGGGAATGCGGCTAGTTGGCGTGCAGGACGGCGTTGAGTTCGACGCTCTGCCCCTTGCGCGGCAGGACTTCCACCGCGCCGCTGGTGGAGTTGCGGCGGAACAGCAGACTGGACAGGCCGGACAGCTCGACGGCCTTGACCTGGCGATGGTCCCCGCTGGCTACGTCGAGAAGGCTGACCCGGGTGCCGGCGGTAACGTACAGGCCGGCCTCGACAACGCAATCGTCGCCGATGCTGATGCCGACGCCGGAGTTGGCACCCAGCAAGACACGCTCACCGATGCTGATTCGTTCTTTGCCGCCGCCGGAGAGGGTGCCCATGATCGAGGCGCCGCCGCCGACGTCGGAACCGTCCGCCACGATGACACCCGCAGAGATGCGGCCTTCCACCATGGACGTGCCCAGCGTGCCGGCGTTGAAGTTGACGAAGCCCTCATGCATCACGGTGGTGCCGGCGGCCAAATGCGCGCCCAGCCGGACGCGGTCGGCATCGGCAATGCGCACGCCGGAAGGGACCACGTAATCAACCATGCGGGGGAACTTGTCCACGCCGTACACAGTCACCGGCCCGCGGCGGCGCAAACGGCGGCGAACTGATTCGAAGCCTTCCACGGCGCAGGGACCGAAATTGGTCCACACCACATTGGCCAGCTGGCCGAAGACGCCGTCCATGTTCAGCGAGTTGGGTTCCACGAGGCGGTGGGAGAGCAGGTGCAGGCGAAGGTAGGCATCCGCCGTGTCCGCCGGAGGAGCGTCCAGGTCGATGCTGCGACTGAGGACCTCAAGATGGGTGCCGCGGTCGGCGTCGGCGCCGTCAGCGGCATCGGCCGCCAGATCGGCTTCGGCCTCCTGGGCCGCCGGCGGGGTGCCCAAGGCCGGGGCTGGATACCAGACATCCAGGACGGTGCCGGCGTCGGTGACGGTGGCCAAGCCGGTGCCATAGGCGGTGCGGGGCGCGGTTACAGCCGTGGTGCTCTCAGTCATGGTTTCAAGTCTACCGAGCGCGCTTGGCGCCTTCGGTACGTTGAGGGCACCGCGGGTCGGCTGGCTAAGCTGGGGAAGTGACTTCTACCATCGCCCTGGACCTGACCGCCGACGTCGCCGACCTGACGGCCTCGCTGATCGACATTAACAGCGTTTCCGGGAACGAAACGGTATTGGCCGACGCCGTCGAGGACGCCTTGCGCGCCCTGCCCCATCTGGACGTGGTCAGGGATGGCGACGCCATTGTGGCCCGCACGCAGTTGCGGAGGAAGGAACGGGTCATCCTGGCCGGGCATCTGGACACCGTGCCGCTGCCGACCACTGCCGGCTCCCGCGGTACCGTGCCGTCGGCCTGGGACGGGACTGTGCTCTACGGGCGGGGCGCTACCGACATGAAGGGCGGAGTGGCCGTGCAATTAGCCTTGGCCGCCGAGCTGACCGCGCCGGCCCGCGATGTCACCTACGTGTTCTACGATCACGAGGAAGTTGAAGCATCACTGAGCGGGCTGGGCCGGTTGGTGCGCAACCACCCGCAGTTGCTGCAGGGCGACTTCGCCATCCTGCTGGAACCAACCGACGGAACGGTGGAAGGAGGCTGCAACGGCACCGCCCGGTTCGAGGTCGGCACCGTCGGGCAAGCAGCCCATTCCGCACGGGCGTGGATGGGGGTCAACGCCATTCACGCTGCGGCGGAGATCCTGGTCCGGCTCCGCGACCATGAACCGGCCACTGTGACGGTGGACGGGCTGGACTACCGCGAGAGCCTGAACGCCGTGAAGATCAATGGCGGCACGGCCGGAAATGTCATCCCGGATGGCACCACGGTGGAAATCAACTATCGGTTTGCCCCCGATAAGTCGCCCGAGGACGCCGAGCAGTATGTGCGCAATCTGCTGGATGGCTTCTCCGTGGTGCGCACCGATGCTGCGGCAGGGGCCCGCCCCGGCCTGAACCACCCCGCCGCCGCCGACTTTGTTGCCGCCGTGGGGGCGGAGCCGAAGCCCAAATACGGCTGGACCGACGTGGCACGGTTCAGCGAGCTGGGCATTCCGGCGGTGAATTTCGGCCCCGGCGACGCACTGCTGGCCCATACCGAAAACGAACATGTGCCGGCGGAGGCCATCCGTCAGTGTCTGGCCGCGCTCCGGCGCTGGCTGGCTGACTGACTTTGTGGCCGGATCCGTAGGATCAGGCTGCCGACCTAACGGTGAAGGGGAGGATGCGCAGGCATCCTCCCCTTCCTTGTCCCGCTTTCCGTCCGAGATCAGATCTTGGTGGCCATCGGCTGGGTGGTCAGCGGCTTGGTTTCGCCCGCCGTCCGGCTGCTCAGGAACCTGGACAACCAGTTTGCCAACCACGACAGGGCAAAGTTGATGATGATGAAGAGGACAGCAGCTACTGTCAGCGCCTGCAGAATCGGCCCGGCGGAACCGTAGATCTGCAGAGACCGCAGCAGTTCCGCGTAGGTGATGATGTAACCGAGGGCGGAGTCCTTCAAGATCACCACGAACTGGCTGACCAGGGCCGGCAGCATGGCCACGAGCGCCTGCGGCAGTTCGATGTTCCGCAACGACTGGCTCCGCGTCATGCCGATGGCCATGCCGGCCTCGCGCTGGCCCTTGGGCAGGCCGAACACACCCGAACGGACCAGTTCGGCGATGACCGAACCGTTGTACAGCGTCAACGCCACCACGACGGCGTAGAACGGAATGTCAGCCGGTGTGCCAATCTGCAGCTGTCCAAACAGCAGATAGAAGAAAATCATCATCAGCAGCACGGGGACGGCCCGCAGGAATTCGACAATCACGCCGCAGATCCGGCGGAGCGTGGCGTTCGCGGCGAGCCGGCCCACGCCAAAGAGCAGTCCGAAGATGACCGAGGTGACAATGGCCACCGCGGCGGCCTTAAAGGTATTCATCAGGCCCGGCAGAATGGTGAACTGCCAGACTTCGGCGGTCAGGAAGGGGCTCCACAGTTCGGGTGCCAATTGACCTTTGTCGCTGAGACCCTTCAGCACAAAGAACGCTGCGGCTAGGAAAATGACGATTCCGAGGATGTTGGTTCCCAAGATCCGTGCCCTGGCCTTGGGGCCGGGCGCATCGAAGAGGACGCTTTGCTTGACGCTCATCGTGCCACCGCCAGTTTCGTCGAGAGCCATGTGGTCAGCAGGCCGATCGGTATCACGATGAGAACGAAACCGGCGGCAAAGGTGGCGAAAATAGCCAGAATGACGTCGGGCCGGAACTCAATCATGGTCTTCATCAGGCCGGCGGCTTCGGGGACCGAGGCCGCTGCTGCCACGGTGGTGTTTTTGGTCAGGGCGATCAGCGTGTTGCCAAGTGGGGCAATGGCTCCGCGGAAGGCCTGCGGCAGGATGATGATCCTGGCCGCCGGCAGGAAGCTGAGGCCGATGGCACGTGCCGCTTCGGCCTGGCCCAGCGGCACGGTATTGACACCGCTGCGGATGGCTTCGCAGACGAAGGCGGCGTGGTAGACGGTCAAGCCGACAACGGCCCAGAGGAAGAAGTTGAAGTTGAAGTCGCTTGAGAGGTTGATTTGCAGCTGGAACACGAGGACCAAGATGCAGAAGGTCATGATGATGGTCAGCGGCGTGTTGCGGAAAATATTGACGTATGCAGAACCTACCCATTGAAAGCTGGGCACGGGAGAGATACGCATCAGCGCCAGGACAGTGCCCAGGACCGCGGAGCCCAGTGCGGCCCAGAACGCGAGCTGGATATTGACCCAGAAGGCTCCGACGACGTCATAGCTCTCCAGCGCCGTCAGAAAGCTCTGGAAATACTCGGACAAACTGTCCATCCCCTTTCGGTGGGAAGAGGCGTGTCATGCTGTGGGGCGGGAATGCCCCGCCCCACAGCAGTTCTGGCTAGGCGCAGGCTTCGCCCGGCTTCGGCGGGTTCAGCTTGGTGTTGTAGGAGTAGTCGACGCCCTCTGTGTTCTTCTTCAGGGCCTCTTCCCACGAGCCGTCTTCGACCATCTTGTTGATCGCGGCGTTGATATCGGCGCACTTGTCGGTGCCCTTCGGCAGACCGACGCCGTAGTTCTCCTCGGAGAACGGGTTGCCGACCACCTTGTACTTGCCGGCATTGTTCGGCTGCGCGGCCAGGCCGGCCAGGATGATGTCGTCGGTGGTCACCGCGTCGATCTGGCCGCCCTGCATGGCGGTGACGCATTCTGCGTAGCTGGGCCGCTCGACCAGGTTCACGTTGGAGGCGTGCTCGTCCTTGATCCGCTGGGCCGAGGTGGAGCCGGTCACCGAGCAGAGGTTCTTGCCGTTGAGCGAGTCCGGGCCGGTGATGGAAGTGTCGTCCGCACGGACCAGCAGATCCTGGCCGGCCACGAAGTACGGGCCGGCGAAATCGACAGTCTTCTTCCGCTCATCGGTGATGGAGTAGGTCGCGAAGATCATGTCCACCTGATTGTTGGCGAGCATGTTTTCGCGGTTGGCCGAGGGCGACTCGACGAATTCGATCTGGCCCTCGGAGTAGCCCAGCTCGTTGGCCACGTACTTGGCTACGTCCACGTCGAAGCCGCTGAACTGGCCGCCTGAGGAAAAGCCCAGGCCCGGCTGGTCGTACTTGATGCCGATGCGGACCTTCTCGCCGCCGCCGCTGCCGCCGGACGCTTCTCCGCCGCCTTCGGTGCCGCCGCCGCCACAGGCGGACAGCACGAGCGCGGCTCCGGCCGCCATCGCAGCCAATCCGTAACGAGTCTTTCGCATGTCTTCTCCTTGCGTTTGTCGACCCTCCTTGGGCGGAGGGCCAGGTGTGTAAGGGGTCTTAGTGTTCGAGAATCTTGCCCAGGAAGTCCTTGGCCCGGTCGCTCTTCGGGTTGGTGAAGAATTCTTCCGGCGTGGCCTGCTCCACGATCCTGCCGTCGGCCATGAAAATCACCCGGTCCGCCGCCTTGCGCGCGAAGCCCATCTCATGCGTCACCACGATCATGGTCATGCCCTCCTTGGCCAACTGCACCATGGTGTCCAGCACTTCGTTGATCATTTCCGGATCAAGCGCGGAGGTGGGCTCGTCGAAGAGCATCACCTTGGGCTTCATGGCCAGCGCCCGGGCGATCGCCACGCGCTGTTGCTGGCCGCCGGAGAGCTGAGCCGGCAGCTTCTGCGACTGGTTGGCCACGCCCACCCGCTGCAGTAGGCTCATCGCCAGTTCCTTGGCCTCGGATGGCTTCATCCCCTTGACCTTGATCGGGCCCAGAGTCACGTTCTCCAGAATCGATTTGTGGGCAAAGAGGTTGAACGACTGGAAGACCATCCCGACGTCGGCGCGCAGTTTGGCCAGAGCCTTGCCTTCGGCCGGCAGCTTGGTGCCGTCGACGAGGATCTCGCCGTCGTCGATGGTTTCCAAGCGGTTGATCGCCCGGCAGAGGGTGGACTTGCCCGAGCCGGACGGCCCGATCACCACCACCACTTCGCCTTTGGTGACTTCCAGGTTGATGTCCTGCAGCACGTGGAGGGCACCGAAGTGCTTATTCACGTTCTTCAAGGAGACCAGCGGCTGACCCGTCGGGGTGGCAGACCTGGCTCCGGTTGCCGCCGCCGGAGCAGCAGGCGGCGTTTCACTATGCGATTCGTCACTGGTCATGGAACGAATCTAGCGAAAGATTCCCTTCAAGCAATGCATTAGCGACCGGACGGTCGGAATTGTGATTCAAGAGCAACCTGCCCAGGGAGGGCCAAAAACGCCGAATCCTTAGCCGAATCGATGGAAAAACCGCCCCGGACGGCCGCCGAATCTGTAGCCTTGGGAAATGACAAACCAGCAAGATGTTCCGCTGCCGTCCCAACGCCCCGGCGCTCCGAAGATCCGTTTCAAGGGACCGGTGGAACTGCGGCGCGGCCAAGCGGACATCCCGCAGGCCGATCAGTATCTGTTGGATACCAAGGACCGGGCGGAATTCACGCATACGGATCCCTGGCGGGTGCTGCGGATCCAGAGCGAATTCGTGGAAGGCTTCGGCACCTTGGCCGATCTTGGCCCGGCGATCAGCGTCTTCGGCTCCGCCCGCACCAAGTCGGGCAGCAAGCATTACGCCATTGCGGAAGAGATTGGGCGTTTACTGGTCCGGCAGAACTTCGCCGTCATTACCGGCGGCGGTCCCGGTTCGATGGAAGCGGCCAACAAGGGGGCCAGCGAGGCCGGTGGCGTCTCCGTGGGACTGGGCATTGAGTTGCCGTTTGAGCAAGGGCTGAATAACTGGGTGGATCTGGGTATCAATTTCCGGTACTTTTTCGCCCGCAAGACCATGTTCGTCAAGTACGCTCAGGGGTTCATTGTGCTGCCCGGCGGCCTGGGCACCTTGGACGAACTGTTCGAGGCGATGGTGCTGGTCCAGACCAAGAAGGTGACGTCCTTCCCGATTGTGCTCGTTGGCACCGCTTTCTGGTCGCCGCTGATCGACTGGATCCGGAACACCCTGCTGACCGAGACCATGATCGCGGAGGTCGACCTGGACCTGATCAGCGTGGTGGACACGGCCGAGGAAGCGGTCCAACAGATCGTCTCCGGGTTGTCTGCCCGCACCGGTTTCTAAGCCCGCGGCGCACGCACTCTGGCACGATGGTCCTGTGAGCGTATTTCTGGTTTTCCTTGCCATCGCCGTCGCCGGCGCGGCTGCTGTGGCCGCGTCCGGACGCTGGGGGCGGAAGAAGGCAACCAGCGACGATGACGCCGCCGGCGGCTGGGAAGTGGGACACGTGGCCGCCCTCCACGGACTGAGCGAGCATGAGGCGCGGCTGCCGGCGGTGCTGCTGCCAGAACATCCGCGCGCCGAAGACCTGGACAGCCTGCGGTTTTCCACCGCCTTGCGGGGCTACCGGATGGACCAAGTGGACGAAGTGCTGGAGGTCCTGCGGTCCGAACTGGGTGCCAAGGAGCGGCTGATCCGGCAGTTGAGCCAGCCACAGCACGACGGCGGGTCCCGCCCGGCGCGGGAAGGGTGACTCGGGTGCAGGACCGTCTCCCGCGGACGCGGGTGCTGCGGGAGGCCGTGAACGCCGAGTTTTTCTTCTGGCGCCAACGGATCGCCGGCTGGCCGTGGTGGATCCAAGTCACTCTGCTCTATGCCGCCTCACGGGTGTATTCGCTGGTGGTCTTCCTGGCGGTGGCCCGGCAGCAAGGCCCGAATCCGTGGACCGACGCGCACCCGGAATATCTCTCCTTCATCGGCATTTGGGACAGCGCCTGGTACCACCAGGTCTATTTGGAAGGCTATCCGTCAGACATTCCGCGCGGTGTGGATGGGCGGGCGGTGGAGAACCAATGGGCGTTCTACGCCCTCTTCCCCGGCATTGTGCGCGGCCTGGCGGCAGCCACCGGGCTGGGCTGGCAGGTGCTGGCCCCGCTGGTGGCCACCATCGCCGGCTTTGCGGCCGTGCTGGTGATCTTCAAACTCTTCCGGCGGTACGCACCGCACGGCACCGCACTCTGGGCCGTGGCGTTTGTGGCGGTCTTTCCGGTCTCGCCGATCCTCCAGGTGCCGTACGCGGAGTCGCTGAACCTGGCGCTGTTGGCAGCGGCGCTGTTGCTGCTGGTGCAGCGGAAGTACCTGCTGGCGATTCCGGTGGTGGTGCTGATGTGCCTGTCCCGGCCGGTGGGCGTGCCCTTCGCGGCGCTTGTTGGCCTGCACCTGCTGTGGCGGATCAAGCGGCGCCGCATGGACCCACTGGACACCCCGGAGTTCCTCCGCGCGGCAGCGCTGGCGCTGGTCAGCTGTGCCGCCGCCGTGGCTTGGCCGGTGTTGGCCTGGTCGGTCACCGGGGAGCCGACCGCCTACACGGACACGGAGACTGCCTGGCGGGGTGATGACCTGGTGCTGTTCAGGCCGTGGTTCGACATGGGCGTGCACTTGTTCGGGCCGGTGGGCGGAATGATGGCGCCCCTGCTGCTGGTCGCCGCGGCGGCCTGGTTCTTGTGCAGCCCGCCGGTCCGGAGCATTGGCGCCGATTTGAGGCTGTGGTGTGTCTGCTATCTGGGCTACCTGCTCGCCTTCCTGCACCCGCAGACCAGCACGTTCCGGCTGATGCTTCCGCTCTTCCCGCTGGCCCTGGCAGCGGCCTTCGTGTCCCGCAGCCGGGCCTACCGTTTCTGCCTGGCCGTGATGTTCCTGGCGGGGCAGATTGTCTGGGTCGCCTGGCTCTGGTCCTGGTCGCAACTGCCCGGCGGCGGGGACTATCCGCCGTAGCGGCGGGCCGGTGTCCGCCGCACCGCGCCGGGGCGGAATTAGCACCCGGTTGTGATGTACGCGATAATAGAAAGTGGTTGGACATGGCGGCCACACAAATGAAGGCCGTTGATGTGAGGTTGGCGGGCAGTGCGATCACGGATCGGACTGCCCCATGGCGGAAGGGAATTCCCAGATGGCTGCGATGAAACCGCGTACCGGTGACGGTCCGATGGAAGTAACCAAGGAGGGGCGCAGCCTCATCCTGCGGGTTCCCATCGACGGCGGCGGGCGTCTGGTGCTGGAACTCAACGCCGAAGAAGCGGGCAACCTCAAAGACTGCCTGCTGGGCGTCACCAGCGACGTGGCGAGCTAGGAACCGTTTGCTGTGAGCCGCGTTCCCGCCTCCGCAGCGGAACACACCGCCCACACTCTGGAGTCGACCCTGACCGAACCGCCGATGGCGCAGGTCCGGGCACACTCCCCGCTTGGTCGAGGAGAATCGCCGGTCCGGGCTGCCGCCGGCGTCGCGGTGGTTGCCGTGCCGATTGCGGCGGGCGAGGGCGGCGCTGAGCGGGCCACGCCACAACCCCGCCACGGTGCGGGCGAAGCGGCGGCGGACTTCGGCGTCGACGTGGTGGCCTTGGCCGAGGTCCACGGGATCTCCGGCAAGGCTGGCGACGTGCTGGCCGTGCCCGCCCCGCCGCATTCCCAGGGTCTGCCCTCGCGGCTGGTCCTGATTGGGCTGGGCAGCGGCAGTCCCGCAGAGCTGCGCAAGGCCGGGGCCGCCCTGGCACGGGCGACCATGGGCACCGAGACGGTGCGCACCACCGCCGTCGACAGTTTGCCCGAAGAGTTGCAGCAGGCGTTTATCGAGGGATTCCTGCTCGGTGGCTACCGGCCTCCGCGTGCGGGTTCCTCGACGGCGCCGCAGCCGATGGCGGCGGTTTTGGAAGTCAGCGGCCTGGCGGAGGGGACGGCCACGGCTGCCTCTGCCGGTGCCCGGGCCACTTGGCTGGTCCGGAATCTGGCGAACATGCCGTCCAACGTTAAGAACCCGGAGTGGATGGCCGGCCAGGCCAGCCGGATCGCCGGCGCCAGCGGCTTGAGCATCCACGTCTGGGACGAGCAGCAATTGGCTGCCGAGGGCTTCGGGGGACTGCTGGCCGTGGGATCGGCGTCCCCGACTCCGCCCAGGCTGGTCCAGCTGGACTACACGCCCGCACACGCCGGCAAGGACACCAAGCACATTGTGATCGTCGGTAAGGGCATTACCTTCGACACCGGCGGGCTGTCACTCAAGCCGCGTGAGCCCATGGTCCCGATGAAGACCGACATGGCGGGCGCCGGCGTCGTCATGGCCGTGCTCGCCGCCGCCGCGGAGCTGGGGGTGCCGCACCGTGTCACCGGACTGCTAGCCCTGGCCGAGAACTCCATCGGCGCCGGCTCCTACCGGCCGGGCGACGTGGTGACCGTCTACAACGGCACCACGGTGGAGATCGGCAACACGGACGCCGAGGGCCGCATGGTGCTGGCCGACGGACTCGCCTACGCCGTGGCGCGGTTGCAGCCCGACGTGCTGGTGGACGTCGCCACCTTAACCGGTGCCGCATCCATGGGCCTGGGCAAGCGGCACGCGGCGCTTTACGGCACCCTGCCGGGCCTGCTGCGTGCCTTCGAAGCCGCCGGTGAGGCAACCGGGGAGCGGGTCTGGCACATGCCGCTGGACGAGGTGGCCGCCGAGTACAGCTTCGCGCTGGAGTCGGGCATCGCCGACATCTCCCACATTGCCTCGCAGAAGTCGAAGGTCGGCGGCGGATCGATTACCGCGGCCCTGTTCTTGCGCGAGTTCGTGGGCGGGACGCCGTGGATCCATCTGGACATCGCCGGTCCGGCGCGCGCCGACTCCGATCAGGGCGAAGTCACCAAGGGCGCCACCGGCTACGGTGCCCGGCTGCTGTTGTCCTTCCTGCGCTCCTACCGGGGCTAGGCCGGAGCGCCCGGGCCCAGCCCGCAGGTGGGCAGGGCGGCATCGGAGCCGTCAGCGTTTGACGGCCAGCAGCAGCCCGTCGCCGGTCGGCAGGATAGTGGACACCAGCTGGTCGTTCTCGCGGATAGCCTTGCCGACCTTGCGCAGCGTGGTGGTGGAGTCTTCGCGGATGGCCGGATCGGAGACCCGGTCACGGTCCAGCGCATCGTTGACAATCAGCATGCCGCCGCGCTTGAGCAGCCGGACCGCTTGCTCCACGTACAGCGGGTAAGAGGGCTTGTCTGCATCGACGAAGACCAAGTCATAGGCGTTGTCCGTCAGCCGCGGCAGCACGTCCGCCGCGCGGCCGGAGATCGTGCGGGTGCGGTTGCCGGGGACCCCGGCATCGACGAAGGCCTGGCGCGCGGCCCGCAGGTGGTCGACATCTGCGTCGATAGTGGTGAGCACCGCGGCCTGGGGCAGTCCGCGCAACAAGCAGACTCCGGAGACGCCGGCGCCGGAACCGATTTCCACCACGGTTTGCGCCTTGGTGCCGGCGGCGAGTACGGTCAGGGCCGCACCCACGCCGGGTCCCACCGCTGCTACTCCCAGCTCATAGGATCGTTCCCGGGCGCGCAGCAAGACGTCATCCTCGGCGGGAAGCCCCTCCGTGTAGGACCAACTCGTCTGCTTGTCGGCGCTCATGGATCATCGCTTTCTCTTCAGGTTCTTCAGGGGAAAACGGCCAAGGGCCGCAGTGCCAAGCCTACTGCCAGAAATAGCCGCATTTCCGCGCGTGCGGCGGGAACCGAGGCCATGGTCGGCAAAAGGAGCGCAACGCCGCCGAGGTTGGCGGGGTTCGCAAAGCTTGTTTACAGAATTCTCCCAGTTTTCTGGGCCAAGATGGTTACCCGGGACGCCGTTAGCCAGACCGGCAACTCGCGCGCCGCATTCCCGGATTTGAGGGACGGTGGCGAGCCGTGGAAGGGGCACTACGATGACGAAGCTTCAGGGCGCCGCGCAGGACGCAGCGGCCAGCCAGGAACAGTGGGTTGCCCCGACCTGGGAAGAAGTGGTCCGCAACCACTCGGCAAAGGTTTACCGGCTGGCGTTCCGGCTGACGGGAAACCGTTACGACGCCGAAGACCTTACCCAGGAAGTGTTTGTCCGGGTCTTCCGGTCGCTGGATAATTTCAAGCCCGGCACACTCGACGGCTGGCTCCACCGGATCACCACCAACCTCTTTCTGGACCAGGCCCGGCGTAAGAGCAGGATCCGCTTCGACGGACTCAGTGAGGACGCCGAGGCCCGGCTGCCCGGCAAGGACCCGGGGCCCGAGCGCAGCTTCGAATTCAACAACCTGGACATCGATGTCCAGGCCGCATTGGAGGAGCTGCCGCCGGACTTCCGCGCCGCAGTTGTGCTCTGCGACCTGGAAGGGTTGTCCTACGAGGAGGTCTCCGCAGCCTTGGACGTCAAGCTGGGAACTGTCCGCTCGCGCATCCACCGCGGCAGGACCATGCTCCGTGAAAAGCTCGCGCACCGGGATCCGGGCGGCAAGCGTCCGCGCCTGAAACTGCCCCGGATCGTCGGAGCCCGCTGATCGCTGCAATGCTCCACCCGGACAAAGAGCTGGCGGAGTACTTGGACGGTGAACTTTCGGATGATCGCCGGCCTGCCCTCGAACGCCATCTAAAACGCTGCAAGCGCTGCCGCCGCAGCGTGGACGAGTACCGCTACATCCAGGAGCGGCTGCGTTCCCTGGACGTGCCGCCCCCTGGCGAGGACCTGACCGCCCGCATTATGCGCTGCAGCCAGTCCGATGGCGCGACGGCTGAGGTCAAACCCACCGGCACGGGGGCCCGGGGGAACAAACCAGCCGACACCGGATCGTTGATCGAGTGGTCCGGCGCGCCAGCGGACCGGCCCGATTCGGCCGTTCCCGATGCCGAAGTCGGGCAAGCCGACGCCGGATCCCCGGCGGACGACCCGGCTCCGGCAGGCAAACGGTCCGCGCGTGTGGTGGTGGTTGTCGGCGGTGTCATGGCTGGCTGCGCCGCCGTGGCGTTGTCCGCAGCCTACGTCCTGGGCGGCGAGGCACAGACCGCAACCTCGGGTTCGGGCTCCGGGTTAACCTGGGCGCAGGTCTCCGCGAATGCGGCCGTGGTGCGGCCGGTCGCCTTGGACAGTTCGGGCCTGGATGCACTGCGCCGCAGCGGTTGGACCTGCCCGCTGTTGCTGGGACTTGGCTACCGCTTGCAAAGCGCCGAACAGCTGCTCGTGGGCGGCCAACCGGCCGTCAGGCTCGACCTGAGCGATGACAACCACCGGGTTGTCATCACCGAACAGCGGCGGACCGGCGCCAGCGGGGCGGGAGCGGAATCCGCACACCCCACGCCGCCGCTGAACGCCGCGACGGGTCATCCCGTGACCATGGATGGCTTCCAGGAAGTCGCCGGACTGGATCGCGCAGTCTGGGTGCGCGGCGGCGACGAGTGGACGGTGGTCCTCGACTCCGAGGATGTGACCTATACCTTACGGTCCGACCTTCCGATGGCGGAGATGCCGGATACCGTCAGCCAGGTGGTCCTGATGGAGAACTCGAGTCTGGAGCTGCCGCCTCCGGCCCCGTCTGACGACCCGCTCAGCCGCATCATCCGCGGGCTGGGGATGATGGTCAGCCCGCCATCTTCGGATTGACCCGCAGCCGGGACGGGCGGAAAGTCACAGGACCACACTCAGGGCCGGAATACAGCGCCAAAGTGGCTGACCGGCACAACGAACGGGTAATCTTCAATCGTGTTTGGAATCAACGGCTCAGAACTGATCATCCTGGCAATCCTTGCCGTGGTGATCCTCGGTCCTGAGCGGTTGCCCGAATATGCCGCCCAGCTGGCCCGGTTCGTCAAGCAACTGAAAACGATGGCCGCCGGCGCCAAGGAACAGCTGCGCGAAGAAGTCGGCGACGACATTGTGGATATGGACTGGCGGAAGCTGGATCCGCGGCAATACGACCCCCGCCGGATCATCAAGGAAGCCTTGTTGGACGACGACGATGCGCCGCGTCCGGCGCCGGCGGCACCCGCAGTGGCCGCGGCGGCAGCAGCGGCGGCCGGCACCGCAGTGTCCACCGGCTCACGGGCGCCGGGACGTCCGGCATCCAAGCCGGCAGTACAGCTGGCTGCGGGCGAGCCCGCCCCGTTCGATTCCGAGGCGACCTGAGCTAGGCAGCGCAGCACCCGCCGTCGTTCGGCAGGGGCCCTCAGCGGGGCGTGACGCCCAGCGGGCGTCCGGCCAGCCCGCGCGGGCGCGCAGCCAATTCCGCGGCTATCCTCCGCAGCTCGTCCGCGGCGGCTCCCGCGTCGGGTTCGGCGTCCCGGTCCAGGACGATCGGTCGTCCTGCATCGCCGCCGGCACGCAGCGCCGGTTCCAGCGGGATGCTTCCCAATAACGGTACCGGCGCCTCCAGCACCGTGGAGAGCCGCTCGGCGACCGCGCTGCCGCCGCCCGAGCCGAAGACCTCCATCTTCGATCCGTCCGGCAGGAGCAGCCAGGACATGTTCTCGATCACTCCCGCCACCTGCTGCCCGGTCTGTGCGGCAATGGCGCCGGCGCGCTCGGCCACCTCGGCTGCGGCGGTCTGCGGGGTGGTCACCACCAGGATTTGCGACGCCGGCAGCAGCTGGGCCACCGAGATGGCCACGTCCCCGGTGCCCGGCGGCAGGTCCAGGAACAGCACATCCAGGTCGCCGAAGTAGACGTCGGTCAGGAACTGCTCCAAGGCCCGGTGCAGCATCGGTCCGCGCCAGGCGACCGGCTTGTT
This sequence comes from Arthrobacter sp. NPDC055138, assembly GCF_053607305.1. Lineage (NCBI taxonomy): Bacteria > Bacillati > Actinomycetota > Actinomycetes > Micrococcales > Micrococcaceae > Arthrobacter > Arthrobacter sp. NPDC055138. The sequence continues at coordinate 310,370 of NZ_JBSGTH010000005.1, read as the reverse complement.
ATCCGCGACGAACATGCCGATGGAAATAACCTTCACCCCGAACGCCACTGGCGGCAGGATCATCTCGTCCACCTGGGTCGGGGCCTGCGTGATGCCCAGCAGCCCGGGAACGGAGAACCCGTAAACGTCGGCGTCGACGATGCCCACCCGGAGACCCTGGGCGGCCATGGCGCAGGCGAGGTTGACGGTCACGCTGGATTTGCCCACGCCGCCCTTGCCGCTGGCCACGGCGTAGACGCGGGTGAGCGAGGAAGGATCGGCGAACGGGTTGCCGCGTTCGGAGCCGCGCAGCTGTTCCTTCAGCTCGGCCCGCTGCTGCGGCGTCATCACGTCCAGCTCCACCTGCACCCCGGATACTCCAGGAACGGCTGCCAGCGCCTGTTCGACGTCGGCGGTAATGGTGCCGCGCAGCGGGCAGCCGGCGATGGTGAGCAGCACACCCACGGTGACCAGTCCGGCGTCGTCAATCCGGACGTCTTTGAGCATGCCCAGTTCCGCGATGGGCCGGCGAAGCTCCGGGTCAATCACCGTTCCCAGCGCGCGCCTCACGGCCGCCGGGTCCGGTAGCAGGGACGTGTATGGATCAGCCATGAATCAGTACTCCTGGGCGCCGTTCTGGGTCTGCGGCAGCCTGGGCAGAGCGGCGGTGGCGTCGGAGGGCCTGCGCCGGCCGCGGCGGCGTTGTTCGTCCCCGGACTCGTCCTCCAGCAGTTCCTCCAACACCGAGCGGAGCTCGCTGCGGACAAAGTCACGGGTGGCCACTTCGCGGATGGCGATCCGCAGCGCGGCCAGCTCGCGGGTCAGATACTCGGTGTCGGCCAGATTGCGTTCGGCGCGCTGGCGGTCCTGCTGCAGCGAGACTTTATCGCGGTCGTCCTGCCGGTTCTGCGCCAGCAGCAGCAGGGGAGCAGCATAGGAGGCCTGCAGCGAGAGCATCAGGGTCAGCGCGGTGAAACCCAGCGCCGCGCTGTCGAACTTCAGTGAGTCGGGACCGAAGGTGTTCCAAGCGAGCCAGAGGACACAGAAGACGGACATCCACATCAGGAACTGCGGGGTGCCCATGAAGCGGGCGAAGTTCTCGGTGGCATGGCCGAAGGCATCCGGGTTGGGCCGCAGCCGGGTCAGCAGGCGGGTACGCGTCTCGCGCGGGGTGTCGAGTCCGGCGACTTTGATTTTGCGGTCAGTCTTTTCAGCCAACGCGTCCGCCTCCAATCACGGGGGAGTCGTCCTGTGCCCGCCAATCGTCGGGCAGCAGATGGTCAAGCACATCGTCAACGGTCACGGCGCCAACCAGCCGGCCGGCCCTGTTGACCACAGCCAGTGCGTTCAGGTTGTAGGTGGCCAGGGTGCGGGCCACGTCGCTGACGTCGGTCTGGTCCAGCACGGGTTCCAAATCCGAGTCCACAATGTTGCCCAGCGCCTCCGGCGGGGGATAGCGCAGCAGTTGCTGGATATGGACCACGCCCAGGTACTTTCCGGTGGGTGTCTCCAGCGGCGGGCGGCAGACAAAAATGGCCGATGCCAGCGCCGGCGTGAGTTCTTCGCGGCGCACGTGGGCCAAGGCTTCGGCCACCGTGGCTTCCGGCGGCAGGATCACCGGCACCGGCGTCATCATGGAACCGGCCGTGTTTTCCTCGTACTCCAGCAGCCGCCGGACATCCTTTGCTTCCTCCGGCTCCATCAGCTGCAGCAGCTCTTCCTTCTGCTCCTCGGGCAGCTCGGCGAGCAGGTCCGCGGCATCGTCCGGGTCCATTTCTTCCAGCACGACGGCGGCGCGCTCCGCATCCAGCGACGTCAGGATCTGCACCTGGTCGTCATCCGGCAACTCCTGCAGGACATCCGCCAGCCGGTCGTCCTGCAGTTCGCTGGCGACTTCCAGCCGGCGCTTCTGCGTCATTTCGTGCAGCGCCTCGGCGAAGTCGGCGGGCTTGAGGTCCTCATGGCTGGCCACGAAGGTGGCGGCGGCCTGCGGTTCGTGGCGGGCGCCTTGGAATGCCTCCTGCCAGTCAACGATCAGCGTTTCGTTGCGGCGCAGGCTGCGCAAGGGCGAGCTCGAATACCCGCGCCGGACGAAGAGCTGGGACACATACCAGTCGCCGTCGCGGGACTGCTCCATGCCGATGTCCAGAATGGTGGCATCGCCGCTGCCGTCGGCGAGCGTGACCCGACGGTCGAACATTTCGGCGACCACCAGGGTCTCGGCGCCGCGCTGTTCGAACCGGCGCAGGTTGACCAGCCCGGTGCAGATGATCTGCCCGGCGTTGATGGAGGTGACCCGGGTCATCGGGACGAACACCCGCTTCTTGCCCGGGACTTCCACGACCAGACCGACGACCAGCGGCGGCTTGGCCGGGCCGTAGTCCAGGACGACGGCGTCGCGCAGCCGGCCCAGACGGTCGCCAAGCGGGTCGAAGACATCCAGGCCCAGGAGCCGGGCGACGAAGACGCGGTTGGTTTTTGTGCTCACCCCTTTAGGCTACGTGCTGGGCCCCGAAATCCGGGATCCGGCAGGCAACTGGGTGTCGGACTGCGGGTCGCCTCCGCCGCTATAACCGAGGCCAAAACCGGGTATCGCGTTCACCTGAAGCGATACGCAGACCATCTGCCGGGTATATCAGGGACAATGAGGGTATGTCGATGCTTGGCCGCACAGATTCCCGGGACCTCAACCGTGCTCTTCCACAGGGCGAGCTGATCGGTAACTACCGGTCCTACCTGGATGCCCAAAAAGTGGTGGACTACCTGGCGGACCAGGAGTTTCCCGTCCAGCACGTGACCATCGTCGGCAATGACCTCAAGACCGTCGAACGCGTCACCGGCAGGCTCAGCTACCCCCGCGTGGCCCTCTCCGGGGCCGCAACCGGCGCCTGGTTCGGCCTGTTCGTCGGGCTGCTGCTGATGCTGTTCGGCGGCGGCGAAACCTACGTGCTGCTGATCTCGTCGATGGCCATGGGTGCGGCCTTCTGGATGCTGTTCGGCATCATTTCCTACGCACTGCAGCGCGGCAAGCGGGACTTCACCTCCACCAATCAGGTGATCGCCACCAGCTACGACGTGGTTGTTTCCACTGAGGTGGCGCAGGAAGCACGCCGCCTGGCCGCGCAGTTGCCGATGGCCGGGACCGCCCATGCGGGAGCGCCGGTCAACCAGGCGCCGGCGCCCTTTGGCCAGCAACCTCCGGCCGGTTATGGCCAGCAGCCGCCCTTTGGCCAGCAGCCGCAGCCGCCGGAGCGGCCCGCCCAATGGGGCGACGACCCGTATCAGGGCAATGCCCCGGTCCAGCAGCCCCAGCCCGGGCCGGGCGGGCAAGAAACGCAGCCCGGACCCGGCCAGCCGGTGCGCGGACGCTACCCGGACCTGCCGGACGGCCGCCCGCAGTATGGAATTCGCGTGACTCCCGAACCCCAAGCCTCCCCGACGCATCAGCAGACCGGATCTGGACAGCAGACGGAGCCGACACAGCAGGCGGGCCCGGCTGAGTCCGAGGCAAGCAGCCAAGTGGCCGGCGCGCCCCAGGCCGACGGCAGCGCGGAAGGTCCGGAACGGAACGACGGTTCCTCCGACGGTAACGGCCGCTCCGGTACGTAGCTTCCCAAAGCGCAACAGCACCGAAACGCGCAAGGGGTCCGCCGTGGCGAACGGCGGACCCCTTGCGCGTTGTCTGGGTTAGGCCGCTGCCGGCCGTCCCGTTTACTCAGATGTGCCGTAGATACCGGCCATCCAGGATTCTACGTCCTCGGGCTTGCGCGGCAGGGCCGCCGACAGGCTGACCGGACCGTCTGCGGTCATCAGGATGTCATCCTCGATCCGGACGCCGATGCCCCGGTATTCGGCCGGCACCGCCAGGTCTTCGTTCTTGAAGTACAGCCCGGGCTCGATCGTGAACACCATGCCCGGCGTGAGCACACCGTCCAGGTACAGGTCACGCTTCGCCTGGGCACAGTCGTGGACGTCGAGGCCCAGATGGTGGCTGGTGCCGTGCGGCATCCAGCGCCGGTGGTGCTGGCCTTCTGGGGAGAGGGCCTCCTCCAGCGGGACGGGCAGCAGGCCCCATTCATCCAGCCGCTCGGCGAGCACGGTGACCGCGGCGGTGTGGATGTCACGGAACTTCACGCCCGGCTGGGCGGCGGCGAAACCGGCGTCGGCAGCGTCGAGGACCGCCTGGTAGACCTTGCGCTGGATGTCGGTGAAGGTGCCGTTGACCGGCAGCGTGCGCGTCACATCGGCGGTGTAGAGCGAGTCGGCCTCCACGCCGGCATCGAGCAGCAGCAGGTCGCCGGACTTCACCTGTCCGTTATTGCGGATCCAATGCAGGATGGTCGCGTTGTTTCCGCTGGCGGCGATGGTGTCATAGCCCAGATCGTTGCCTTCTTCGCGAGCCCTGGCGAAAAAGGCGCCCTCCACCACGCGTTCGCCGCGTTCATGCGTCAGCGCACGCGGGAGCACCTTGACCACCTCGTGGAAGCCATTGACCGTGGCCGCCACTGCCTTCTTCATCTCCTCGACTTCCCACTCGTCCTTGAGCAGGCGCAGCTCGGACAGAGCTTCGGCGAGTGTGCCGTCGAGTTGGTCGGACTCTTCCAGATCCACTCCGGTATTGATCCGGGAGGTGTCCACCAGGGCGTCTACGTTCAGGTCGACTTCGCGCAGCAAGCGGATGCGCATGCCGCCCACATGGACCACTCCGGCATCTTTGGTGATCGCAACTTCCAGCTCTCCCAGATCAGCGGTGGGCAGCCCCAGCCGCCGGTTCAGCTCTTCCAAGGTGGGCCGGGGCCCGATCCAAAACTCGCCGTAGCGGGCGTTTGCGTAGAACTCGGCGGAATCGCGGCCGGACATCGGGCGGAAGTACAGTGTGGCCCGGTGATGGCCGCCGTCGTCGCCCGTTCCTGCCTCGGTGGGCTCCATGACCAGCACCGCGTCGGGTTCATGGTCCAGGCCCAGGCCGGTGAGGTGCGCGAAGCCCGAGTGCGGGCGGAAGCGGTAGTCGGTGTCGTTGGAACGGACCTTCAGAGGGCCGGCCGGAATGACGAGGCGCTCGCCTTGGAACTGGTCGGACAGGGCCCGGCGGCGACGCGCTGCGTAGGGCGCCACGGCCGACGGCTCAGCGGCGGACGAGTCGGCCGGAGCCCAGTGGCTGCCCATGAATTCCTTGAAGGCATCGGATTCGGGGCGCTGGGAGCGGTTGTTGACGCGGTCTTCCAGCGGCTGCTCTCCGGCAGGCGGCTGCGAGGCGTTTTCGGTCTGGTTAGTACTCACCGGTCCATCGTCTCACCGGCCCAAGATGCTGCCAACATCCGCCGTCCGTGGAGGTCCTGGCGTAAATTGGTCCTGTGATGATCGACCTGCACGCGCATTCCACTGTTTCCGACGGCACTGAGCCGCCGGCCGACGTGATGTGGGCCGCTGCGGCCGCCGGGCTCGACGTGGTCGCGCTGACGGACCACGACAGCACCGCCGGCTGGGAAGCGGCACAAAGCGCCGCGATCGCGGCAGGCATTGGCTTTGTGCCGGGCATGGAAGTCACCTGCCGGACGGTGGACGGCATCAGCGTGCACGTCTTGTCCTACTTGCATGATCCAACCCATCCCGGCCTGCTCGCTGAAATCGGCAAGGCGCGTGAAGCCCGCATGACCCGCGCCGAACGGATGGTGGAGCTGCTCGCCGAAGACTTTCCGATCACGTGGTCCGAGGTCGCCAACCATTTCGGCCACGGCACCACGATCGGCAGGCCGCACATCGCCGACGCGTTGGTGGCCGCCGGCGTCGTGTCCGACCGCAGCGAGGCGTTCGCGCAGATCCTGACCGCGCATTCGCGCTATTACGTGCCGCACTACGCCCCGGATCCCGCCACCGCCGTCGCTTTGGTTCGGGAGGCTGGAGGAGTGCCGGTCTTTGCGCATCCGGTGGCCAGCAGCCGCGGCCGGATTGTCGGCGATGTGGTCTTTGCGGAGATGATTGACGCAGGACTGGCCGGCGTGGAGATCGACCACCGGGACAACCCGGAAGCGGGCCGGCAGAAGCTGCGCCGGATCGCCGCCCGGCATGAGCTGCTGATCACCGGATCCAGTGATTACCACGGTGCCGGCAAGCCCAACCGGCTGGGCGAAAACACCACCGATGAGACCATGCTGGACCGCATCCTGTCGATGGGCAGCGGCACTAAGGCATACCTTCCGGGACGCCTCGCCCGCTGAGTTGGTTACGAGTTTGTTGTCACCTTCTTCCAGCCCGGACGCCGAAAAATGTTACAGTCATCCTGCACTTGACGCTGGCTCAGGCCAGGTTTCCGATGTCTTGGATCCGGAAATCGCCTGACGCTGGCGTCCATGTCCCGCGGTTGGCTGACGACCAGCAACCGCCTGTGTAGAGGACGGCGCGGATGCGATGCGCCGTCATTTTTATGCCGCACAAGCGGCTGGTTTTGGGGTCCGGGTCAGTTCCGGGCGGGACTGCGCGCTTCGAATCCTCCACCGGATTCCTTGGTCCGATGCACTTTGGCCGGACCACACGGCAATCGAGCCTGACTGCTCGGCGCGCACTTGGTCTGGTTGGCATCCGGTGGGCCGGCCATGAACGAGAGGAACGGAATGACGCAGCCTAATGCGGATTTCTATCAACTCAGCGGCTGGACCGTGATCCTGCTGCTCGTGCTGTTCTATGGCGGCACACTCCTGATGTCTGCCCTCATCGGGAAGAAGAAGGAGAACGCCGACGGCTACATGACCGCCGGCAACAAGCTGGGCTTCGGCATCTCGGCCGCCAGCATGACGGCGACCTGGATCTGGGCGTCGTCGATGTATGCCTCGGCAACTTCCGGCTACACCTACGGTATTTCCGGGCCGATCCACTACGGCCTCTGGGGCGCGTTGATGATCCTGTTCATCTACCCCTTCGGCCGGCGGATCCGCGCGGTGGCACCGAAGGCACACACACTGGCGGAAGTGATGTACGTTCGGCACGGCCGGTCCAGCCAGCTGATGCTGGCCGGCTCCAACATTGTCGGCAGCTTGATCAGCCTGACCTCCAACTTCATCGCCGGTGGCGCGCTGGTGGCGCTGCTCTCCCCGTTCAGCTTCGGCCAGGGCGTCATCGCCGTGGCAGCCGGCGTGCTGCTTTACACCCTGTGGTCTGGTTTCCGCGCCTCGGTGCTGACCGACTTCGCCCAGGTGCTCGCCATGCTGGGCGCCGTCGTCGTGATCATTCCTGCGGTGTTCTTTGCGGCCGGGGGACCGGGGATGTTTGAAGCGGGGGCGCAGAACCTGACGCCTGAGCAGTCCAACTTCTTCTCCAGCGAGGCCTTCCTGAACCAAGGCGCCCCGTACATCGCGGCGGTCCTGGCCTATGCCATTGGCAACCAGACCATCGCGCAGCGGCTCTTCGCGGTGCGCGAGGACCTGATCAAGAAGACGTTCGTCACGGCCACCGTGGGCTACGGGGCTACCGTGATCGGGGTGGGCATGCTGGGCGTGATGGCGCTCTATCTGGGCCTGGCTCCCGCCGGCGGCGACCTGAACAACCTGATCCCGCAGATGGCTTCCACCTACCTGCATCCGATCCTGCTGGGCGTTTTCCTGATCATGATCATCGGGGCGCTGTCCTCGACGGCCGATTCGGACCTCTCCGCGCTGTCGTCGATCATGATGGCCGACGTTTACGGCCAGACCGTGGGCAAGGCCAAGGCCAACGCCAAGACCATGCTCCTAGTGGGCCGCGTGACCATGATCGTGGCAACTGCCGCCGCGTTGTACTTCGCCAGCGGGCAGATGAGCATCCTGGACCTGTTGGTCTTTGTGGGAGCCCTGTGGGGCGCGCTGGTCTTCCCGGTGATCGCCAGCTTCTACTGGGAGAAGGTCACCAACAAGGCCTTCACCGTGTCCGTGCTGGCGGCGCTGGCCGTCTTCCTGCCGGTGCGCTTCGGCTGGATGCCGATGAACGGTGCCGTCGGCATCGCGATCGACGTCATTTCCGTCATCGGCATCGGCGTGGTGCTGGGCCTGATGGCCTTCGGCTTCTTCGGCCTCAAGTGGGCCAAGATCATTGCTGTCGCCGGCGCCATCATCTCCGCCCCGTTCGCGCTCGGCAACCTGCACGAGTACACCGTGCTCAGCGGTTCGCTGGTCGCCTACGCGGTCAGCACCGTGGTCTGCTACCTGATGTCTGCTCGCAGCACCATGAACTTCGACTTCGACACCATCAAGGCGCGGATCGGCGACTTCGACCCGAGCGAGCCGGCATCTTCCAGCACCGAAACTGAAGCTGCGGGCCACACCGCGGCCCTGAAGTAAGGAGACTTATATGGAGACTCTGCTCCTGACGGTTTACGTCCTCATCTGGCCGGTCATCGTGGCCGGCACCCTGTACGTGATTTCCCGCGGCTTCTTCAAGGAATGGGCCGAGTCGCGCCGCGAGGGCCGCAGCATCATCTAGCTGCCCCTCGGCGGAACCACTTTTCCCGAACGACGGCGGCTGCCTCGCCGGCATCGATGACCGTGGCATGGCTGCCCAGCCGCTTGCGCATGACGTCGATGGCCTGCGGGTTCTGGTCCACGCAGACGAACCGCCGGTCCAACCGGGCTGCCACCGCGCCGAGGGTCCCTGAGCCGGCGAAGAAGTCCAAGACCCAGTCGCCGGGCCGGCTGCTGGCGGCCACCATCCGGCGCAGCAGGCCTTCCGGCTTCTGCGTCGGGTACCCGGTTTTCTCCCGGCCGGTGGGGGAGACGATGGTGTGCCACCAGACATCGGTGGGCAGCTTGCCGCGTGCGGCCTTCTCCGCCGTCACCAGGCCTGGTGCCATGTAGGGCTCGCGGTCCACTTCGGTGTTATCGAAGTGGTAAGTCTTGGGGTTCTTCACGTAGACCAGGATGTTGTCGTGCTTGGCCGGCCAGCGATTGCGCGCACGGGCGCCGTAGTCGTAAGCCCAAATGATCTCGTTCAGGAAGCTCTCACGGCCGAACAAGATGTCCAGCAGCACCTTGGCATAGTGCACCTCGCGGTAGTCCAGGTGCAGGTACAGCGTGCCGTCGTCGGCCAGCAGCCGCCAGGCTTCGGACAACCGCGGTTCCAGGAATGACCAGTAGTCGTCGAAGGCGTCGTCATAGCTGGCGAGCGTGCCTTTGACCGTCTGGTAGGACCTTCCCTTGAAGCCGATCCGGTCACCTTCGCCGTCGGCGCTGCGGACCATCGAGGTCTGCTGCCGGCGCTGGACCCGCCCGGTGTTAAAGGGCGGGTCCAGATAGATCATGGTGAAAGCGCCGTCGGGCAGCGTGGGAAGGAAGTCGGCGTTGTCCGCCTCAACTACCAGCGAGCTGCCGTCCTGCGTCCACCGGGCGGCGGCCACTATTCCCCGCTGGCGCCGTCGGTGCCCTGCTGGGCCGCCTCATTGACGACCTCGCCGTTGCGGCGGCGGGTACGCGAGCGCTTCCGGCGCGGCTTCTCGGCGGAGGCGCCGGCCGGGCTCTCGGCCGGGGCTTCCTCGCCGCTGCGGCGCTGGCGGCGGTTGCCCGAGTCGGACCGGCCCTGCGGGCCGCCCTGGTGGGCGCCGGCGCGGCGTGACCCGCTGCGTCCGCCGTCCTGCCGCTGGCCGCCGGACCGCGCCGGGCGCTTTCCGGTCTCACCGAGGTCCTCGAGCTTTTCGGCGTCGATACCGGCGAGCTTGCGCTGGCTGCGCGGCAGCCTGCCCTTGGTGCCCTCGGGGATGTTCAGGTCCGAGTACAGATGCGGCGACGAGGAGTAGGTCTCCTGCGGTTCCGGAACGTCCAGGCCCAAGGCCTTGTTGATCAGGCCCCAGCGGGGCACATCGTCCCAGTCCACAAACGTGACGGCGGTGCCCTTGTTGCCGGCGCGGCCGGTGCGGCCCACCCGGTGCAGGTAGGTCTTCTCGTCCTCGGGGCACTGGTAGTTGATGACGTGCGTGACGTCCTCCACGTCGATGCCGCGGGCGGCAACATCGGTGGCGACCAAGACGTCCACCTTGTTGTTGCGGAAGGCGCGCAGAGCCTGTTCGCGGGCGCCCTGGCCAAGGTCACCGTGGATGGCGCCGGCGGCGAACCCGCGGTCCACCAGTTCCTCGGACAGCTTGGCGGCGGTGCGCTTGGTCTTGGTGAAGATGATGGTCCGGCCGCGGCCTTCGGCCTGCAGGATGCGGGCCACGACCTCGGACTTGTCCAGGTTGTGCGCACGGTAGACAACCTGGCGGATGTCCTTCTTGGTGATGCCTTCGTCGTCCGGGTCGGCGGCACGGATGTGCGTCGGCTGGGTCATGTACCGCCGGGCCATGGCAATGACCGGCCCCGGCATGGTGGCGGAGAAGAGCATGGTCTGGCGAACGGCCGGCGTCGCGGCCAACAGGGTCTCGACGTCCGGCAGGAAGCCCAGGTCCAGCATTTCGTCGGCCTCGTCCAGCACGACAATGCGGACGTTCTTCAGGCTCAGATGCTTCTGCCGGTGCAGGTCGATCAGCCGGCCCGGGGTGCCGACCACAACCTCCACGCCCTTCTGCAGCATCTCGATCTGCGGCTCGTAGGCGCGGCCGCCGTAGATGACGGCGACGCGCGCATTGCGCTGCTTGGACGCTGTGGTGAGGTCGTTGCTGACCTGAACCGCCAGTTCGCGCGTCGGCACGATGATCAGGGCCTGCGGTGCACCGGGCACCGGAAGCTTGTCGAAGCCGTCGTCATCCGGCCCCACAACCCGCTGCAGCGCCGGGATGCCGAAGCCCAGCGTCTTGCCGGTTCCGGTCTTGGCCTGGCCGATGATGTCGTGGCCGCCCAGGGCCACCGGCAGGGTCATGGCCTGGATCGGGAAGGGGTGGGTGATGCCGGCGTCGAAAAGCGAACGCACAATGTCCGCCCGGACATTGAAATCGGCGAAGGTCTGTTTGGGCAGCTCGTGCGGGCGTTCGTCCGAGGCCAACGAGGCCTCAACGGCGAGTTCTTCGGCGCTGTTGTCGGCGTGGATGAGCGTTTCGCCGCCCACTTGGATGTTGTCAGTGTTCAATTACATACCGTTCATTCAGGCGCCGACGCCGCCGGTGCTCAACGGTCCTGCCACAGATGATGGCGGCAGCGGAACAAAGCGGAAGCGTGGCGCAACCAGTGGAAGCCGATCGCGGGCTAACAACTGCTTTCCTCGCCGGCCAAAATGGCAACCAAGGAGGTTAAAGATCGCGTAGGGGCTGATCTGTTGATGGATTCAATTCACTCAATCAACGACCGGGCATCCAGTACTACACGATTAAGTCTACCGGTGCTGGGCAAACCGGGACTTTCGGCGCACCGAAGGGACGCTATCCCTCGGCCAATTCGAAGCGAAGGCGCCGTTCTTCAATGTCCGCCACGGACAACCGAACGCGCACGGTGGCCCCAGCCTCCAAAACCCCCGAGCACCGTGCGGTGACCGGCGGATCGCTCAGCTGCACCACGCCGTACGGCTCCTGGCCGCCGTTGCCCTGCCCGTTGCCGTTTCCGTTGCCTTTGCCCCGGCCCGCCACCAGGACTCTCCCGTTTCCGTTGCCGCTGCGGTTGCCTGGGCTTCCGTTGGCGCCGCCGTTTGAATGGCCGTTGCCGTTTCCATTGCCCGGGTTGCGGGTGCCGGTAATGACCACGGCGTCGAACTCTTCGCCCACCCGGTGGCTGAGCAGCGCCGTTTCCACCGCATCCAGCGCGGCGCGGTCCACCCGCCCCGCCAGCTGGTCGGAGGCCGCCATCAGCTTGGGCAATTCGTCCAGCGCGTCCCGCGCCCACTGCGGCACCGGGTCCCCGGCGCACAGGGCATGGCAGATCACCAGCACAAAGCGGTCCACCAGCCGGCGCAACGGAGCGGTGGTGTGTGCGTAGGGTGCGGCTATGGCTGCCTGGAGCTGTTCGGCAGGCAATTCGCCGTCGAACGGCGTGTAGCCGGCGCCGCGGAACAGCGTGGTGGCCGCATGCATCAGGGCCAGCTGCCGAGGATCGGTGGTGTCAAGGCTGCGAAGGTAGTCACCGTAGGCCACGTCCTGGGGCCACGGAAAGCCGAGGGCTTCGGTCTGCCGGCGGTACTGGGCTTCGGCCTCGGCATCCGGGCCCGGCATCGTGCGGAGGATGCCGATCCTGCCCTCCAACATGATCCGTGCCGCGGCCATCCCGGTCATCAGCGAGATCTGCGCGTTCCAATCCTCCACCGGCAGCGGGGGCTTGGTGACAATAAAGTAGTGCCGTCCGTCGTGGGCGATCTCCTGGTCCGGAACGTTGAGGCTGGCGCCGCCTCGTTCGCGTTCCAGTTGCACGCGCTTGAGGCCCACTTCCTTCAACAGCAGCAGCGTGGGGGCCGCGTCGCCCGAATTGATGTCCTGCTGCACCTGCTCATAGTTCAGCTTGGCCCGGGAACGCACTCGTGCGCGCTCCACCGTGGCCGCGGTGACGCGGGCACCGGCGTCGAGCTCGAAGCGCCACACATAGGCCGACCGCACCTGGTCCGCCAGCAACGATCCGGCCTCTTCACCGATGACGTCCGGATGCAGCGGGATCCGCCCGTCCGGGGCGTAAATGGTCTGGCCCCGCCGCCGCGTTTCGGCATCAAGTTCCCCACCGGCCGCCACGAAGGATGGAACGTCGGCGATCGCATACCAGACCGTATAGCCGCCGTCGCGGGTTTCGATGTACATCGCCTGGTCCAAGTCGGTAGAGGACGGCGGGTCGATGGTGACGAACTCCAGCGACGTCAGATCCGTCTCCGGCAGTCGATGGGCGGCAACGGCGGCCTCCGCTTCGGCCAGTGCGCCCGCGTCGAAGTCCTGCGGCAGGTCGAACTCTGTCCGCAGGTCGTTCAGCACCCGGGCCAGCAGGTGCTGGGACTCATTGACCAAATGCGGGGACGGCACAGGGTTAGCCTAACGTCAGCCGCGTCGAATTGGGACGCTACCCTTGAATTCATGAGCACCGAGAGCACCGTGCCCGCGGCGGCCGGAGAGGACTCCGACCGCCGCCGGCAGTTCCTGATCGATCTGTACGGCGTCATGGCCTATGGCGAATTGTCCGCCTTCGAGCGGTTTTCCTCCGACGCACGTTTTTCGCCCACGTTGCACGATCGCGCTGCGGTGGGGCGGCTGGCCGTGACCGAGTTTGAACATTTCGAGGCGGTGGCCGCCCAGCTTGAGCAACTCGGTGTTGACGTGGAGACGGCGATGGCTCCGTTCCAGCCATCCATCGATGCGTTCCATGACCGGACCCGGCCGGCCGACTGGTATGAATCCCTGATGAAGGCCTATGTCACCGACGGCGTGCTGGGCGACTTCTACCTGCACATCGCCGGAGCGCTCGACAGTGAGACGCAGAAGCTGGTGGCCAGGATCAAGGAAAACACCGAACAGATTTCCATGATCGCGGCCAGGCTCAAGCAGGTGCTGGCCGACGATCCGCGGCTGTCCTCGCGACTGGCGTTGTGGGGGCGCCGGCTGGTGGGCGAAGCGCTGACCCAGGCCCAGCGGATCGGGATTGAGCGGGCCGTCCTGAGCGAGCTGATGCGTGGACAGGACCCGGACCGGCAGGCGCAGGCCACCGGAGAGCTGTTTGCCCAGCTCACCCAGAACCACTCCCGGCGGATGAACGATCTGGGCCTGACGGCTTGAGCGGGACCCTTTAAAGCTGGGGGGATCGCCGGTAGGCTGACGGTGGCCGCCTTCGAGTGCGCTCGCCGGCTTTTCGCCGCGGAGCCCGGCGGCCGGATCTGGCCCTGCAGCAGACCGGGAGGACATCGTGGGACGTGCCAAGGACGTACTGAGCAGCGAAGAGATTGACCGGCAGCTCATCGGGCTGCCGCAGTGGCGCTATGCGGGCGGGGCGCTGGTCAGCGTGTTCACGCTGGACAACGGGCGCGAGGCGCTGAATTTCATCGCCTCCGTCGGCGACCTGGCCGAGGAGCAACAGCACCACCCGGACTTGGACTGGCGGTACAACAAGGTTTTCCTGCGGTTCACCTCGCACGACGCCGATGCCGAAGTTACCACCCGCGACGTGTCCGCGGCGGCAGCGGTCAGCGTGCTGGCGGGGAAGCTCTCCGCGGACGCGGACCCGGACGCTTACCCGGGGTAGCCTGGCTCAGCCCAACAGGGCGGTCAGGCGCTCGGTGTCCCGCTGCACGCGGCGGCGCCCAATCAACCAGGCGCCAACCCACGCAGCGGGAATGGATACCGCCATCGGCAGCAGCCATGACAGGTAGTGCACGCCGGGCTCCGATCCCAGCCCTGCGGCCATCAGGATGAACCAGAGCAGCACCGCCGCCGCCACCGCTATGCCCGGCAGCAGCAGCACGCCATAGGCGTTCCGGCGGGAGTCCACAGCCCACGCCGTGAATCCGACGGCGGCGGCCACCAGCAGCAGCAGGACCAGCGGGACCACGACGCCTAGAGTGCGCCGAAACCGACGGGGCGGGGGCCTTCGGCGCCGATTTCAATGTAAGCCAGCACGTTGGACGGGATGATGACCAGGCGGCCCTTGGAATCGGTCAGGCGCAGTTCGGCGCCGCCGTTCATGGCCCGGCTGGCAATCTCGGCCACCTCGTCCGGCGACTGCGCCGAATCGAGCACGATTTCACGGCCGACGTTCTGCATGCCGATCTTCACTTCCACGCTGATGCCTCCTGCTTGAATGCTGTGTGTGGGTAGGTTCCCTACTGGCGAATCTATCCTAGGGTTCCTTCGGGAAGCGTGAAATTCCGCGCCAAGCTAAACGGTAGATCAGTTCGCTGGCGGCATCTTGGTCCAGATCGCCGCCGGCACGCAGCCAATGCCGCGCACTGATCTGCGCCATGCCGGCCAGGGCACGGCCCAGCAGTGTGGCCTCCACCTCGGACAGCTTGGTGTCCTCGGCGATGACTTCGGCGATGGCGCTGGCCAGCCTCGCGTTGAAATCCTCCAGCCGGGAGCTGACATCCGGATCGTTGTTCAGATCGGATTCGAAGACCAGTCGGTGTGCCTGACTGTCCTGCGCGATGAACTGGTAGTAGGCCCGGATGGTGGCGTGCACCCGCAGCTTGTTGTCCGTGGTCGAATTCAGTGCGGCCATCAACATGGCGTTCAGCGATTCCAAATGGTGATCCAGCAGCGCCAAGTACAGCTCCCGTTTGCCCGGGAAGTGCTGGTAGAGCACCGGTTTGCTCACGTGTGCGGCGTCCGCGATCTCGTCCATCGCCGCGGCGTGGTAACCGTTGGCCACGAACACCTCGTGCGCCGCCTGCAGCAACTGGCGCCGCCGTTCCTCCCGGGGCAGTCGGGTGGGCCGGGCAGCGGGGCGGGGTTCTGTAGTCACGGCGGTACACGGCCTCTTCCGGCGCTCGGTGGGTAAACCAGCGCCACAATGCAGTAGGTGTCAGTCCCGACCAGTTTACGCACCAGTAACCGTCCAGCGGCGTAGATTGGAACAATGACCACCCAGGAAACCGGGCAGCTGCCGCCGCTGGTGGAACCGGCCGCGGCGCTCAGCAAGGACGAGACCGAACGCTACTCGCGGCATTTGATCATTCCGGAAGTAGGCATGATTGGCCAGCTGCGGCTGAAAAACGCCAAAGTCCTGGTGATCGGCGCCGGCGGTCTGGGCTCGCCGGCCATGCTGTATCTGGCGGCAGCGGGCGTGGGCCGCATTGGAATTGTGGACGACGACGACGTGGAGGTCAGCAACCTGCAGCGCCAGGTGATCCACGGCGTGGCCGATCTGGGGCGCAGCAAGGCGGCCTCGGCCAGGGACAGCATTCTGGCGCTGAACCCCGGTGTGGACGTAGTGCTGCACGAGGTCCGGCTGGACTCGGGCAACGCGCTGGAAATCTTCGCCGGTTACGACGTGATCCTGGATGGGACCGACAACTTTGCCACCAGGTATCTGGTCAACGATGCCGCCGCGCTGCTGGGCAAACCCTACGTGTGGGGATCCATCCTCAGATTCGACGGACAGGTCAGTGTCTTCTGGGACGCCTACGGTCCGAACTACCGCGATCTCTACCCGGAGGCGCCGCCGCCCGGGTCGGTGCCGTCGTGCGCCGAGGGCGGCGTGCTGGGCGTGCTGTGCGCGCAGATCGGCTCCGTCATGGTGAACGAAGCGATCAAGCTGATCACTGGGATCGGCCGGACGCTGCTGGGACGCGTGCTGATCTTCAATGCCCTCCAGATGAGCTGGCGCGAACTCAAGGTGCGTAAGGATCCGGACGCCGAACCGATCACCCGGTTGGTCGACTACGAGGCCTTTTGCGGGGTGGCTCCGGCGCGTGAGGTGGACGGCGGCCACGCCGTGGACGCGCGTACCCTCTCCCGCATGCTGGCCGACCGTGATGCGGGCAAGCGGGATTTCCAGCTGATTGACGTCCGGGAGCCCGGTGAATACGAGGTGGTCAACATTCCCGGGGCGGTGATCATCCCGAAGGGCCGGATCCTGTCCGGCGAGGCACTCGACGACCTGCCGCGGGAGCAGGAGTTGGTGTTCCACTGCAAATCGGGGGGCCGCTCATCCGAGGTGCTGGAAAACCTGCTGGCGCAGGGCTATACCCGGGTGTCCCACCTGGACGGAGGAATCCTGGCCTGGGTCAGGGACGTGGAGCCGGCCAAGCCGGTGTACTGAGGCCGCGCCTGCGGATGTGGGGCCAGACCGCTGCCCGGGGGCAGCGAATCAGGCGGTGGCTGCGTCGTCGTCGTGCACCACTGCCACCGGACAGGAGGCGGCATCCGCCGCTGCCGGCAGCGCCGGTTCCTCCACCGTGATGCCGTAGAGCGCTTCCAGCGCGGCAATGTAGCGGTCCTGCTCGCCGCTGGCGGCAAGCTCGCGCGCCCGCACGGTGGGCAGGTGCAGCAGTTGCTTGACCATGCGGCGCATGGCGAATTCGACTTCCTGGGCCGGGCCGGTGCAGCCGTGCTGGGAGCGGACCTTTTCCAGCTCGCTTTCCAGCACCTGCATGGTGTGTTTGCGCAGCGCCACGATGGCCGAGTCCACGCTGCGTGCCTGCTGGCTGGCCTCGAAGCTGCGGGCCGCGGTGGCGACGATTTCCGCCGCCTGCTGGACCGATTCCGCCTGTTCCTCGGGAGCTGCCATGCGCACGGATTCCAGCGTGATCAGTTCCACGCCGTCCAAGCCGCCTACGGCAGGGTCGAAGTCGTGGCTCAGCGCCAGGTCAATGATGGTCAGCGGCTTGTCCACGCCGGCGCGGACGCGGGCCACGCGGTCGGCGCTGACCTGGTTGTCGCCGCCGCTGCAGCCGATGACCACGTCGGCGGCGGCGATGGCCGGGCCCAACGCAGCATGCGTCAACGGCGCGCCGCCGCGGGTCTCGGTGAAGGTTTCGGCGCGTCCGGACGAGGAGTAGACGCTGATCTGGCTGCAGCCGCGCTCACGCAGCAGCGCCATGGTGGCCCCGGCGTACGCGCCGGTTCCGAAGAGCACAACCTTCTTGCCGGACCAGTCCTTGTCTGCCGCCAGATCCGTGGCCAAGTCGAGGGCGACGGAAACGATCGAGAGCCCGCGGCCGCCGAGCGCGGTCTGCGTGCCGACGTCCTTGGCTGTGCGGGACGCGGTCTGGAACAAGCGGACCAGTCCGCCGCTGGCCGTGCCCTTCTCTTGGGCTTCGATCAGCGCCCGGCGCACCTGGCCGGCCACCTCGCGTTCGCCGACAACGGCCGAATCGAGGCCGGCCCCGACGGCGAACAAGTGGCGGGCAACGTCCTCGCCGGTATTCAGGTCGAAGGAGTCGGCCACCAGCGATTCGTCAAGACCCGAGCTGCGGCTGATCTGTTCGATCAGGGCGGCGCGGGCGGATTCCAGATCGGATTCGCTCTCGGCCTCGCAGTACACTTCCACCCGGTTGCAGGTGGCCAGGACAACGGCGCCGGCGACCGGGGAGCCGTCCGCGAGCACGTCTGTATCGATCCGGGAGGTGCCGGCGCTCAGGCGGGCCACCGTTTCCAGATCGACCTTGGAATGGGTTGCAACGAGTGAAAGTAAGACCACAGCGCCTCTATCTTAGCGGGAAGGAAGCCTCAGCTCATTCAAGCTTCGCCCATTAACCCTGCGTTAACCTGCAGACTGCCGTGCCAACGACGGTGATATTGCCCACTCCGGCCTGCGGGAAGCCGGATTATGGGCCGGGTGCGGCTCCTCCGGGTTGGCCAGAAGTGCGGCCGCTGGATGAGAATCTATGTCATGACACTGAATGCTTCCCATCCCTTGATGGACGGGCGTACCGCCGACTCCGACCTGATCACCGCCTACCGCGGCGGCAAACCCGGCCGCCGTCCGGTCTGGTTCATGCGGCAGGCCGGGCGGTCCCTGCCCGAATACCGGGAAGCACGCCAAGGCATCGCCATGCTCGATTCCTGCCTGAAGCCGGAGCTTGCCGCCGAGATCACGCTGCAGCCGGTGCGGCGCCACGACGTGGACGCCGGAATCTTCTTCTCCGACATCGTCATCCCGCTGAAGCTGGCCGGGGTGGACGTGGACATCGTTCCCGGCGTCGGGCCGGTCCTGGGCGCCCCGGTCCGCACCGCCGCCGACGTCGCGGCGTTGCCGGAGCTGACGGACGAGGCACTGGAACCGATCCGTGAAGCGGTCCGGCTGACCGTGGCCGAGCTGGGCAAGAAGCCGCTGATCGGTTTCGCCGGCGCACCGTTTACGCTTGCGGCGTACATGGTGGAGGGCCGGCCGTCCCGCGACCACCTGGGCCCCCGCACCATGATGCACTCGGACCCGGAGACCTGGAATGCGCTGGCCGCTTGGGCGGCCGACGCGTCCGGCAAGTTCCTGCGCGCCCAGCTGGAAGCGGGAGCCAGCGCCGGGCAGCTGTTCGATTCCTGGGCCGGTTCGCTGTCGCTGGCGGACTACCGGCGGCGGGTGGCGCCGGCATCGACCCGCGCCCTTGACCACGTCCGCGGCCTGGGTGTCCCGCTGGTCCACTTCGGCACCGGCACCTCGGAACTGCTGGTCGCCATGCGCGATGTCGGCGCCGACGTGATCGGCGTTGACTACCGGTTGCCGCTGGACGAGGCAAACCGACGGCTGGGCGGCCGCACGCCGCTGCAGGGCAACATCGACCCGGCGCTGCTGTCGGCACCGTGGGAGGTCCTCGAAGCCCATGTCCGCGATGTGCTGGCCTCAGGCAGCGCCGCCCCCGGCCACGTGGTCAACCTGGGCCACGGCGTGCCGCCGGAAACCGACCCGACGGTGCTGACCCGCGTGGTCGAGCTGATCCACTCGGTGGCCCCGTAATCATGCAGCACCCCGACCCGCAGCACGCACCCGGCCGCCACGAACGGCACGGCGGGCGCAAACCCAAGCCGAGCACCGCCGTCGTCATCGGTGGCGGAATAGCCGGCCTGGTGTCCGCGCGCGAACTGGCCCTGGCCGGCGTCGAGGTGACGGTCCTTGAGCGCAGCCCCAGGTTCGGCGGCTGCGTCACGCGGCACGAAGTCGGCGGGCTGACGCTCGACGCCGGTGCCGAGTCGTTCGCCACCCGCTCCAGCGTGGTGTCCGACCTTGTCGCCGAGCTGGGGCTGGGCGCCGAGCTTGTGCAGCCGAACCCGGCCGGCGCCTGGATCCACCTGCCCGACGGCGCCCAGCGGCTGCCCAAAACGGGCGTGCTCGGCATCCCCGCGGACCCCTCGGATCCGGACGTGGTGCAGGCGATCGGCCGCCGGGCTGCGCTGCGCGCTTCCGGCGACAAGGTCATGCCGCTGGGATCGTTGCTGCGCCGCGAACAGCTCAGCCTGGGCGAGCTGGTGCGGACCCGGATGGGCGATGCCGTGCTGCAGAAACTGGTGGCACCGGTGGTCGGCGGAGTGTATTCGGCGGATCCGGATGTTCTGGAAGTGGATTCGGTGATGCCGGGGCTGCGTGCCTCGGTGGCTTCGCACGGTTCGCTGACTGCCGCGGTGCGTGCCATCCGCAAGGCGGCCCCGGCCGGATCCAACGTGGCAGGCATTGCCGGCGGAATGGGACGGCTGACCGAGGCGCTGCTGGCGGACCTGAAGTCACGCCACGTTTCGCTGCACGCCGGGGCGGCGGCCACCGCCCTCACCCAGCACGACGACGGGTGGCTGGTGGAGTCTGCGGCGGGCACCTTCGCCGCGGACGCGGTGATGATGGCCGCCGACGGGCGTGCAGCTGTCCGCCTGCTGGCCGGAACGGTGCCGGGCCTGGCCGGTCTGGAACCCGAAGCCGGACCCTCGGTGGCGCTGGTGACATTGGTGGTGGACCTGCCGGAGCTGGATGCCATGCCGCGCGGCACCGGTCTGCTGGTGGCGCCCTCGGTGCAAAACGTCAAGGCGAAGGCGCTCACCCATGCCACCGCCAAGTGGCCGTGGCTGGCGGACGAAGCCGGTCCGGGTAGCCACGTGCTGCGGTTGTCCTTTGGGCGCGCGGTGGGGCAGCAGGGCGCCGAGGACTTCACCGGCTGGAACGACGACGAGCTCTACCGGCAGGCGCTGGCGGATGCCAGCACCCTGATGGGTGTGGGCATCGGCGACGACGACGTGGTGGGTTGGAAGGTGGTGCGCTGGATCGGTGCACTGCCGTCCGCAACGCTGGGGCACCGCGACCGGGTGGCCGCGGTGCGCCGCGAACTGGCCGCGCATACCGGGGTGGACGCGACCGGCGCCTGGCTGGCCGGCACCGGTTTGGTGGCGGTGGTGGGCGACGCACGCCGCCGCGCGCGGGAGTTGGCCGCCCGGCTGCAACCCGCAGCCTGATCTTCTACAATGTGTAGAAGCAGAGTTTTCGATTAATTACGATGCAGAAGGCAGACTGGTAAGCATGAGCGAATCGGCAAAGTCAGAGTCAGCAACCACCGCCGCCGGCGGCACCGACGAGGAGCTGTTCTACACCCTCTGGACGGTATTCAAGCGCACCGGTGCGCCGGCAGATCCGTCCGCTGTGGCAGCGTTCGATGAAACGGTTGCAGAACTGGCCGGCCGCAAGGTCACGCTGCGCGGCGCCTACGATGTGTCCGCCATGCGCGAAGACGCCGACGTGATGATCTGGCTGCACGGCCCGCAGCCGGACGAGCTCCAGGCCGCCGTGCGCGCGATCCGCCGCACCGGGCTGTTCGCCGCCACCGAACTCGTGTGGTCCGCGATGGGTGTCCACCGCGACGCCGAGTTCAGCAAGAACCACGCGCCGGCTTTCTCGCTCGGCAAAGAGCCGGAAGCCTGGCTCTGCGTGTACCCGTTCGTGCGCTCCTACGAGTGGTACCTGCTGCCCGCCGAGGAACGCGGCAAGATGCTGCGCGACCACGGCATGCTCGGCCGCGACTACCCGCAGGTGCTCGCCAACACCGTTGCCTCCTTCGCCCTGGGCGACTGGGAATGGATCCTGGGCCTGGAAGCTCCCGAGCTGATCGACCTGGTGGACCTGATGCGCCACCTGCGCTACACGGACGCCCGCAACCATGTGCGCGAAGAGATTCCGTTCTACACCGGCAAGCGCATCAGCACCGCCGAGATCGCCGAGGTGCTGCGGTGAGCCAGCCAGCCGAAGCCACCTTCGACCCGCGTGCCGGCGTGGCGCCCGACGGGACCATGCAGCCGAAGAACTATGACGCCCTGCTGCTGGCCTCCTTCGGCGGGCCCGAGGGCCAGGACGACGTGATCCCGTTCCTGCGCAATGTCACCAGCGGCCGCGGCATCCCCGACGAACGGCTCGAGGAAGTCGCCACCCACTACCGCGCCAACGGCGGCGTCAGTCCGATCAACGCACAGAACCGTGCGCTGAAGTCGGCCCTGGAAGCAGAGCTGGCCCGCCGCGGGATCAACCTGCCGGTGCTCTGGGGCAACCGGAACTGGAACCCCTACATCACCGACGTTTTCAAGGAAGCGTACGACGCCGGCCATCGCCGCGTGCTTGCCGTGAGCACCAGCGCGTACTCCGGCTACTCCAGTTGCCGGCAGTACCGTGAGGACTTCGGCATGGCACTGGTGGAGACCGGGCTGGCCGGAAAGCTGGAAGTGGACAAGGTCCGCCAGTACTTCGACCACCCGGGATTCGTGGAACCGTTCGTGGAAGGACTGGCCGAGGGGCTGAACCGGGTCCGTGCCGAGCTGGCCGCACAGGGTGCCGAGGACGCGCCCGTCCACATCCTGTTCGCCACCCATTCCATTCCGACCGGGGACGCCGAGAACGCCGGACCCCGCGGCGTGGAGTACGAGGGTGGCAGCGCCTACGTGGCGCAGCACCTGGCCACCGCGCGAGCGGTACTGGACCGGGTACCGGAAGCCGCCGGCGTCGATTGGTCGTTGGTCTATCAGTCCCGCTCCGGCGCTCCGCATGTGCCGTGGCTGGAACCGGACATCAACGACGCAATCGAGGAACTGCCGGCGCACGGCGTGAAGGGCGTGGTCATCGTTCCGCTGGGCTTTGTCAGCGACCACATGGAGGTGGTCTGGGACCTGGACACCGAGGCGCTGGAAACCTGCCGCAACCTCGGCCTGGCCGCAGCCCGCATCCCGACGCCGGGCGTACACCAAAAATTCGTCGAGGGCCTGGTGGACCTGGTCTGCGAACGGACGCTGGAGCAGCACAAGGCCGAGCGTCCCGCGCTGTCCGCGCTGGGCCCCTGGATGGACGTCTGCATGCCCGGCTGCTGCGCCAACCGCCGCGGCGAGAAGCCGACCGTCGCGGGCATGGATTCGACCGTCGGGGTGACGCAGCCATGACCGTGACCGTCCGCGTGGGTACCCGCGCCAGCGCCCTGGCCGTCACCCAGACCACCACCGTGGCCGAGGCACTGGCCGCCGGGGGAGCGCTGGAGTACGAACTGGTCCGGATCAAGACCGAGGGCGACGTGCTCAAGGGGCCGCTGGCCCAAATCGGCGGCACCGGTGTGTTCACCGCCGCCCTGCGCGAGGCGTTGTTGGACGACCGCTGCGACGTGGCCGTGCATTCGCTCAAGGACCTGCCCACCGGCGTGGCGGAGGGTTTGCAGATCGCCGCCATTCCGGTGCGGGTGGATGTCCGGGACGCGTTGTGCGCCCGCGACGGACTGACCCTTGCCGAACTGCCGGCCGGGGCTAAGGTGGGCACGGGCTCGCCGCGCCGGGCGGCCCAGTTGCGCGCCGCCCGCCCCGATCTGGACGTGGTGGACATCCGCGGCAACGTGGACACCCGGCTGGGACGGGTCAAGGGGTTGACCGGTGAAGCGATGGTCGAAGGAAAGCACGCCGATCTTGACGCCGTCGTGCTGGCCGCCGCCGGCCTGGCCCGGCTGGGCCGAACCCAGCATGTAACGGAACTGCTGGATCCGTCGGTCATGCTGCCCGCCCCGGGCCAAGGTGCGCTGGCCGTTGAATGCCGGGTGGCCGACACAGCGGCCGGCACGGCGCTGGCCGGCGCGCTGGCCGAGTACGACGACGCGGAAAGCCGTTTGGCCGTGACCGCCGAACGCTCGCTGCTGGCACGGTTGGAAGCCGGCTGCAGCGCTCCGGTGGGGGCGCTGGCACGGGTGGACGCCGGCAGCCTGATCCTGCGGGCAGTGGTCTGCAGCCCCGACGGCAGCCGTCTGCTGCACGGTGAGCAGCAGGTGCACGCCGCCGGTGCCGAAGACGCCGTGGCGCTGGGGGCCAGGCTGGCGGAAGAGTTGCTCGGGCAGGGCGCCGGCGACTTGATGAGCCAGGCTGGCCACTGACCATGGCGTTGCTGCGGCAGCGCGGGGCGCCGCAGAACCAGCTCCAGGGGCTGCGGGTGGTCCTGCCGCGCACACCGGACCGTGCGGCCGGGATGGCAGCCGAGCTGCTCCGGCGGGGCGCATCGTCCAGCGTGATGCCGCTGATCGATTTCGAGCGGACGGACAAGCCCGCCGAACTGGACGAAGCCCTCACCCTGCTGGCCCAGCACAAGGTGGACTGGCTGGTGATCACCAGCATCACCACGGTGCGGGCGCTCAAGGCCTGCGCCCTGGACCGCGGAACCAGTCTGGCCGCCCTGGTCGGCGACACCAAGGTTGCCGCCGTCGGCACGCCGAGCGCCAAGGCGCTTGAGGCGGAAGGCATCTCGGTGGACCTGGTTCCGCCCGGCAGCATGGACGCCGTCGGCCTGGTGGAAGCCTGGCCGCTTCCGCCCGAAGGCGCCAGCCGTTCGACGGAGCGGATGATGGTGTTGCTGCCGCAGGCCGACATCGCCGCCCCCACGGTTTTCGAAGGCTTGATGGCCAAAGGCTGGCAGGTGCTGCCCGTCACCGCCTACCGGACCGTGGACTACCCCGCCCGGCCGGAGTTCCGGCTGACGGCCGCGCTGGAGATCGCATCCGGTGAGCGCGCCGACGGCATGGAAGTCATTACGGCTGCCGATTTCCGCGGCCGCGCGCTCGACGGCGGCATTGACGCCGTCGTCCTGACCTCGCCCAGCGTGACCCGGCGGTTGGCCGGTCTTCTGGACCCCTGGCCGGCCGGACTCCGGCTGATCGCCATCGGCAATAGTTCGGCACGGCAGGCCGCCGAACTGGGGCTGCAGATCGCGGCCACTGCTGCCGAACCGACGCCGTCCGGCATCGCCGACGCGCTCGCACAGACCCTGGAGCGCCAGCCCACCGAAACGGAAGGAACGCCATGAGCTTCCCCTACCACCGGCCCCGTCGACTGCGGACCACCGAAGCGATCCGCCGGATGACTGCGGAGGTCCGGACCCACCCGAACCAGTTGATCCTGCCCGCGTTCATCCGCGAAGGCATCAGTGAGCCGGTGCCGCTGCAGTCCATGCCGGGCGTGGTCCAGCACACCACGGACTCGCTCAAACGAGCGGCCGCCGAGGCCGTGGAGTTGGGACTGGGCGGAATCATGCTCTTCGGCGTTCCTGCGGTGCGCGACGCCGTCGGCAGCGCGGGGGTGGACCCCAACGGCGTCCTCAACCGCGCCATCGCCGACGTAAAGGCCGAGGTAGGCCACGACCTGGTGGTGATGGGCGACGTTTGCCTGGATGAATTCACCGACCACGGGCACTGCGGCGTGCTGGCTCCCGACGGCACGGTGGACAACGACGCCACGCTGCCGATCTACGCGGAGATGGCAGTGCTCCAGGCGGCGGCGGGAGCCGACGTGCTGGGTCCGTCCGGCATGATGGACGGCCAGGTGGCGGTGATCCGCCAGGCCTTGGACGAAGCCGGATACCAGAACGCCTCCATCCTGGCCTACGCCGCCAAATATGCTTCGGCCTTCTACGGACCCTTCCGTGAGGCGGTGGATTCGCAGCTCACCGGAGATCGGCGCACCTATCAGATGGATGCCGCCAACCGGCGCGAGGCCATCCGCGAAGTGGAGTTGGATCTGGCCGAAGGCGCCGACATGATCATGGTCAAGCCGGCCATGAGCTACTTGGACGTCCTCGCCGACGTGGCGGAGATGTCCCCGGTGCCGGTGGCCGCCTACCAGATCTCCGGCGAGTACGCGATGATCGAGGCGGCCGCAGCCAATGGCTGGATCGACCGCAAGGCCGCCATCCTGGAGTCGGTCCTCGGCATTCGCCGCGCCGGTGCCGACATGGTGCTGACCTACTGGGCCCCGGAACTGGCCCGCTGGCTGAAGTAGCCGCCTGAACTCCCTGCCGCCTGCGGTCGCCACCGTGCCCGCAGCGGACTCAAGCTGTGCCGAAAGGAACCATGACCATGACTAAAGCCTCCCGCTCCGAGGAACTCTTCGAACGCGCCCGCAAACTGATGCCTGGCGGCGTGAACTCGCCGGTGCGGGCCTTCGGCTCAGTCGGCGGAACCCCGCGCATGATGGTCAGCGGCAAGGGCGCCTACCTCACCGACGCCGATGGCCGCGAGTACGTAGACCTGGTCTGCTCATGGGGACCTGCCCTGCTGGGCCACGCCCACCCCGCCGTGCTCGAGGCCGTGCACTCCGCGGTGGACCGCGGCCTGTCCTTCGGCGCGTCCACGCCGGCCGAGTCCGAGTTGGCCGCCCTGGTCGTCGGCCGGGTCTCCGCCGTCGAGCGCCTGCGGATGGTCTCCACCGGTACGGAAGCGACCATGACCGCGGTCCGCCTTGCCCGCGGCTACACCGGGCGCAACCTGATCGTGAAGTTCGCCGGCTGCTACCACGGCCACTTGGACGGGCTCCTGGCCGCCGCGGGTTCCGGCGTCGCCACGCTGGCGCTGCCCGGCTCGGCCGGCGTCACCGAGGCGACCGCCGCCGAGACGCTGGTGCTGCCCTACAACGACATCACCGCCGTCGAAGAGGTCTTCGCCGCCCGCGGCAGCCAGATCGCCGCGGTCATCACCGAGGCGGCACCCGCCAATATGGGCGTGGTCACCCCCGCCGATGGCTTTAACGCCGGCTTGTCCCGGATCACCCGTGAACACGGTGCGCTGCTGATCCTGGACGAAGTGCTCACCGGCTTCCGTACCGGACATGCAGGTTACTGGGGGCTGACCGGCGGAGCCGTTGGTGCAGCCGATCCGTTCGTGCCCGATCTGCTGACCTTCGGCAAGGTCATCGGCGGCGGCATGCCGGTGGCTGCCTTGGGCGGCCGGGCGGACGTCATGGACTACCTGGCGCCGGTGGGCCCGGTCTACCAAGCCGGAACCCTCTCCGGCAACCCGATTGCCATGGCGGCAGGCGTCGCGACGCTGACTGCCGCAACGCCGGACGTCTACACGGCCATCGACTCCCGCTCGCGCGAACTGCAGGCCGCACTGTCCGCCGCCCTATCCGAGGCCGGCGTGGACCACAGTATCCAGACCGCGGGAAACCTGTTCAGCATGGCCTTTGGCACCTCGGTCCACGGCGTGCGCAACTACGCCGACGCGCAGGCCCAGGAAGCCTTCCGCTATGCGCCGTTCTTCCACGCGATGCTCGACGCCGGCGTCTACCTGCCGCCGTCGGTCTTCGAAGCCTGGTTCCTCTCGGCCGCGCATGACGACGCGGCGATGGAGAAGATCTTCGCGGCCCTGCCGGCGGCCGCGCGTGCCGCCGCGGCGGCCGAGCCCGCGGCCTGACCCACTGGCCGAGCCGGCGCCGCCCCCAGCGCCGCGCGGTACAGTGCCGGGCAGCCTCCGGCGTCCCCGGGCCGGCCAAGGGCATGGCAGACTGGTCCTAAGACCGGCCCCGTGAGGGGCCGGTCTGCCGAAACGTCAAACCAGGGGAGTGCAGATGGGCCTGTTGTCCAGGCGCAGGCAAATGCAGGAAAAGCACGACGGCGGGACCCGCCAGACGCCGGAGGCAGCCGTCCACACGCCGCCGCGGTCCATGTGGTCGGACGGTATGGGCCGGACGGCCACCCGTTCCGCACAACTGCTGCTGGCGCTGGCGCTGGCCGTTGTGGTGATCTACGGGCTGCTGCAACTGCGGCTGCTGGTCATCCCCTTCCTGATTGCCCTGATCTTGGCCGCGGCCGTGAGCCCGGTGGTGGGGGTGCTGCGCCGCTGGGGCTGGTCCCCGGCGCTCGCGACAGTCACCGCGTTCCTCGGGATCCTCGCAGTGCTCGGCGGAGTGGTCACCGGAATCGTCTTTGCGGTCCGCAGCGAATCGGACGAACTCGTCCGCTCCGCAAACGAGGGCTGGCTTCAGTTGCAGGACATGATGGCCAACTTCCCGCTGCCGGTGAGCCAGGGGCAGATCGACGAAGCGCTGGCGTCAGTGGTGGACTTCCTGACCAGCGCCGCCGCCGGTCGCAGCGCCCTCAGCGGGTTGTCGATGGCAGCGGAAATCATTACCGGGGCTGTCCTGATGGCCGTCATCCTATTCTTCTTCCTCAAAGACGGTCCGCGGATCTGGGGCTTCCTGCTCAGCTGGTTCCCGGCGGCGCGGCGGCCCAAGCTGGAAGAGGCCGGATCGCGTGCCACGGACGTGCTGGGCAGCTACGTCCGGGGGACTGCCACCGTAGCGGCCGTCGACGCCTTTTTCATCGGTCTCGCCCTGTTCATCCTCCAGGTACCGCTGGCGCTGCCACTATCGGTGCTGATCTTCATCGGCGGATTCATTCCGATTGTCGGCGCCACCGTTGCCG
Organism: Arthrobacter sp. NPDC055138; assembly: GCF_053607305.1. NCBI lineage: Bacteria > Bacillati > Actinomycetota > Actinomycetes > Micrococcales > Micrococcaceae > Arthrobacter > Arthrobacter sp. NPDC055138. The sequence continues at coordinate 282,429 of NZ_JBSGTH010000005.1, read as the reverse complement.
GCATCTTGGCCACCCTCGTGGCGCTGGTGGCCAATGGCCCGGTGGCAGCGCTGGTGGTGGTCGCCGTCGTGATTGTGGTGCAGCAGTTGGAAGGCAACTTCCTGCAGCCGGTGGTGATGGGGCGCTCCGTGAGCCTGCACTCGCTGGTAATCCTGCTGGCCTTGACCGCGGGGACCATCCTGGGCGGCATCATTGGTGCAGTCTTGGCCGTTCCGGTGACGGCGGTGTCCTGGGTGGTCATTCAGGTGCTCACCGGGCGTTCCTCCGGTGAGGAACCCGCACCGGTCAGGCGGCGCCGCTGAGCAGCGACGCCAACCGCACATGCGAGAGGTCCCCGGAAGCCGAAGCTTCCGGGGACCTCTTGTTGCCCGCGGCGGCCGCTGAGGCCAGCGGCCGGGGAGGAGGTTAGAAGGCGGGGAACACGTCGCCGTTGGGCCAGGTCTCCTCGATGAACTTCTTCACATCCGGGCTGTGCAGCAGTTCGTCGAGCTTGGCGACGGCGGGGTTCTCGTCGCCGGCCTTCCATACCAGGAAGTTGGCATACGGGTTGTTCTCGGCGGACTCGACGATGACCGCGTCCTCCGTTTTCAGGCCGGCATCCAGGATGAAGTTGCCGTTGATGATGGCCAGGTCGACCTTCGGATCATCGATCAGCTGGACCAGGATTTCGGGCTGGTTCTCCTCGAACTTCAGTCCCTTGGGGTTCTGCTCGTCGGTCAACGTCAGCGCCGCCGAATGATCCTCGATGCCCTTGAGCAGGCCCTCGGCTTCGAGCAGCTTCAGCGCGCGAGGCTGATTGGCCGGATCATTGGTGACGGCAATGGTTCCGCCGTCGGGGATCTCGTCGACAGTCTTGTGCTTGGAGGAGAACCCGGCGTACGGCTCAATGTGGATGCCTTCGCCGTGTTCGAAGTCGTAGCCCTTGTCAGCCACCTGCTGCTCAAAGAAGGCCAAGTGCTGGAAATAGTTGGCATCGAGCGAGCCATCGCTCAGGGCGATGTTCGGAGTCTGGTAGTCGGTGAATTCCTTGATGTCCAGGTCGATGCCGGCGTCCTTGGCCAAGTTCTCGTCCACGAACTGCAGGATCCGGCCCTGCGGGACCGGGGTGGCTCCGACCGTGACCGTCGTGGGATTGGCCGGGTCCAGCGTGGCATCAGCACTGGGGGTGGAATCTGAGCCACCGCAAGCCGTCAGCGCCAAGGCCGCGGCCAGGCCGGTACCAATGAGGGTTAGTGCTTTACGCATCTGCGTGCGTTCCTTTCAACTAACCGGGGCAGCCGCAGGCGGCTCATCCCGGATGTGGTGCAGCTAGCGGCTACTGGCTGCATTCCTCCGCGGCCTCACGGCTGGCGGGAGCATTGGGGGAGCGGGACTGCATTGTCCCTGTACTGACGGAGACCGTTCAGACGGCGGCGGCCGGTTCGTGCCGGCGTTTCTTGCTGCCCGCGCTGGCCGCGCTGCGGTGGTCCACCCGTCGGGCCGAGGCGTCGCCGATCCACTGGATCAGCTGGACCAAGACCACCATGATCACGATCGTGACCAGCATGACCGTGGTGTCGAAACGCTGGAAGCCGTAGTTGTAAGCGAGCTGGCCGAGGCCGCCGCCGCCGGTGAGGCCTGCCATCGCGGAGTAGCCCACCAAGGTGACCAACGTCGTCGTGAAGGCAGCCACCAGCCCGGGCAACGCTTCGGGAACCAGGACCTTGGCTACGACCTGCAAGCGGGTGGAGCCCATAACCATCGCGGCATCGATCTTGCCGGAGCTGACATCCCGCAAAGCGGTTTCCACCAAGCGGGCGAAAAACGGCACCGTGCCGATGGTGAGCGAGACACAGGCCGCCAAGGCGCCGATCGACGTACCGGTGATCGCCCGCGCCAGCGGGATCAACGCGATCATCAGGATGGCGAACGGTATGGACCTGGTGATATTCACGATGACGTCGGACACAATCCGGTTGGTCACCCGCATGGGCCGCAGGCCTCCCGGTGCGCTGGTGTAGAGGAAGATGCCCAGCGGCAGGCCGATCAGCAGGACAAAGACACCCGAGACACCGACCATCAGCAACGTTTCGCCGAGGGCTTTGGGCAGGGCGTTGGTGAGGGCCGGGTTGGTCATCAGCTCGTCGATAAAGTTCATACTGTCTCTTCCTGGACGACGCGTACGGCAACCCCTTGGCCGGTCAAGTGGCGGGCGAGGGACGCGGTGTCCGCCCCGGCCGGCAACTGGATGCGGAGGTGGCCGAACTGGGTGCCGGCCAACGACTCCACGCTGCCGGCAAGGACGTTCAGGTCCATGCCAAAGGCGCGTGCGGCCCCGGTGAGCACCGGTTCGGATGCGCTGTCGCCTGAATAAAGAATTTCCAGCACCGTGCCGCTGCCGTTCGTTTCGGCCGGCGGCAGCGGCAGCAGCGTGGTCGACAGGCGGCCGCCGAGATCGGCCGCCACATCGCGCAGCGGACCATGCTCGACGATCCGGCCCGCCTCAAGGAGCGAGACCGAGTCGCAAATGCGCTTGATGACCTGCATCTCGTGCGTGATCACCAGCACGGTCAGCTGGAGCCGCTGCGTGAGGTCGTGGATCAGCGTCAGGATTTCATCGGTGGTCTTCGGGTCCAGCGCCGACGTGGGCTCATCGCAGAGCAGGATGTCCGGATCGGAGGCGAGGGCGCGCGCAATGCCGACGCGCTGGCGCTGGCCGCCGGAAAGCTGGGACGGGTAGGCGTTCTCGAACCCCTCCAGTCCGACCAGCTTGAGCAGCTCGGCCACCTTCGAACGGATCGCCGCTTTGGGCGTCTTGACGATCTCCAGCGGATGCGCGACGTTCTGGGCAGCGGTGCGCGAATCCATCAGGTTCGCATGCTGGAAGATCATCCCGATGCGGCGCCGGGCCGTCCTGAGATCGGCGTCCCGGGCCGCGCTGAGCTCCGCCCCGTTGATTGACACCGAACCCGACGTCGGGCTGTCCAGCAGGGTCAGGCACCGCACCAAGGTGGACTTGCCCGCGCCGGAATGGCCGACGATGCCGTGGATGGACCCCTTGGGAACGGACAGGCTGACGCCGTCCAGGGCTACCACTTCGCGGTTGCCCTGGCGGTAGACCTTGCGCAGGTCGGTAACGGTGATCATGAAACCTCGGGGAGTTGAACTCAGGAAGCATTGGCGGCCGCCATAGCACGCGCCGCCGCCAAGTCTTAATTATGACAGCCGGGGCGGCACGCCGGAATTCGGCAAGAGGTTGCGTCATATTGCGACCCGAAGTTGACAGTCAAACTCTCTAAGGGTGCTTCGGAATTGCGCTTGGGCGGCAGGCGTCAAACGGCCGCGGGCATCAGGCGAACGGGCCAGACGCCGTCCACGACTGCGTCCGGATCGGTGCGCCGCAACCATTCCTGAAAGCTGGCTGCCTGTTGTGCGCACCAGCCGATTTGCCGTTCATGCAGGTCGGCCGCGTCGATGCACAGCCCGGTGTAGCGCCGGGCGAGGGCATCCGCGACTCCAATGGTTGCCAGCGCGTCGGCTGCCGACGTATGAGCAGCCTCCAGGCGCACTCCATAGAGTTCGCACAGCGCCACCAGCGTGCGCTTCCCCCGCCGATAGCGGTCCATCTGCTTATCCAAAATGAAGGGATCGATCACCGGAGTTGCTGCCGGGGAATTGAGGCCGTACCGCGCACATTCATTCGCCAGCACGGTGAAGTCGTAGGCGGCGTTGAAAGCCATGACGGGAACGCCGGCGTCAAACAATCCGGCCAACGCCTCGGCAATCCCGGCGGTGGCGGTGGCTGCATCGAGGCCTTCGGCACGTGCGCGTTCCGTGCTGATGCCGTGGATCGCTGCCGCTTCGGCGGGTATGTCGACGCCGGGGTCAACCAGCCACTCGCGCTCCTGCACCGTACGTCCCACTTCGTCGACCAGTACAAGGGAAGCCGTGACGATCCGGGCAGTATGCGGATCACGGCCCGTGGTTTCCAGATCGAAGGCGGCCCGGGGACGTTCATGCCAGCTGTTCATGCCGGTAACCGTAGCCGCCGGGTCGGACGAAATCGGGGAGGCACGGCGGAGCGCGCGAAACTCCGGGGCCTCGCGGGGCCCTGTGTAGGGCGGCACGGGCAGGTCAAATTACAATGGTGTAATGCGGGAAGCGGTGGTAGAAGCGGTCCTTGACCTCGCAGCGATCGTTCCGCCCGGCCGCGTGCTCTCGTACGGGGACGTTGCCGAGCTGCTCGAGGTGGGCGGGCCCCGGCTGGTCGGCAGGATCATGTCGCTCCACGGGGAAGCGGCCCCTTGGTGGCGCATCATTCGTGCCAATGGTTCGCTGCCCGATGTGCTGATGGCGCGGGCGGTGGTGCACTACCGCCGGGAGGGGACACCGCTGGCAGAGCCGGCTGCCGCTCCGGCGAAGGTGCGCATGGTCGAGGCCCGCTGGGTGCCCCACGACGAAGAATTCGCGGCGATCGAGCGGTTGCGACGCAAAGTGTCCGAGGCGACTGATGGGGTGGGTGCATGATGGAGACTAAGCCAGCGGCGGGGCTGAAACTGGTCCGGCCCGAAGGCACGTCCGCAGGCGCCCCGCTGCCGAGCCGGGACCAAGAAGCAGTCATCGGCCTGCCCGCCGGCTGTGGCCCGGTGCTGGTACTCGGAGGCCCGGGTACCGGGAAGACGACCGCCTTGGTGGAGCATGCGGTTCGTCGTGTGGAGAAGAGCGGCTTGGACCCGGCGGGCCTGCTTTTCATGGCCCCAAACCGGCTGGCAGCCTCGAGGCTGAGGGATGCCTTGACGGCGCGGCTCGACCGCAGCCTGGGCACGTCGCCGGCCAGAACCTGGTCTGCCTACGCCTTCGACCTGATCCGCCGGGCCCGCGTGGAAGGTCTGCTGCCGCTGGTGGAACGGGCTCCGCGGCTGCTGTCCGGGCCCGAACAGGACCAGATCATCGCCGAGCTGCTGGCCGGCCATCGAGCGGGCTATGGCCAAGGAGCCGACTGGCCGGATGACCTGCAGCAGGCGCTGGCGACGCGTGGCTTCCGGCAGGAGATCCGCCAGCTTTTCGACCGGTTGACCGAGTACGGCAGCACCGCCGCGCAGTTGGAGCTCCTGGGCGCCGAGTGCGGCCGCCCGGACTGGACTGCCGCGGCACAGCTCTACCGTGAATACCGGGACCTGATCGACCTCCGGATGCCTGAGGCCTTCGACCCGGCCGGCATCATTACATCGGCGCGTCAACTGTTGCTGGAACATCCCGGACTCCTTGACCGGGAACGCAGCCGCCTACAGCTGGTCCTGGCGGATGACCTGCAGGAAGCCAATCCGGCCGTCTTCGAGCTGTTGGCCTTGCTCGTCGAGGGACAGGACGCCGTGCTTGCGGCCTCACCGGACACGGTCGTCCAGGGGTTCCGCGGCGCCCGGCCGGATGTGATCGGTAAACTTCCGGGGCTCCTCGGTGCCCGAGACAAACCCTTGCAGACGCTGGTGTTGACCACCTCGCACCGGATGGCACCAGAAATCGCCGCCGCCTGGCAATCCACCGCGGTCAGAATCTCCCAGGTTGCCGGCGCCCACCGCGCCCGCGATCTTGTCCACCCTGGCCCGATGTCACAATCCGGAGCCGCCATCGAACCCGGCCGAGGAAACGCCGTAGCGGATGGTGCGCCCTCCGCCAGCGCGCACGTGGTGGCCTCGCCCGTCCACGAGCACCGCTATGTCGCCCAGCGGATCCTGGAGGCCCGGTTGTTCGAGGGCTACCGGCTCAGTGAGATGGCGGTGATCGTCCGGACCGGCGGCCAACTCTCCTCCCTCGCGCGCTACCTCACCGGCCAAGACATTGCGGTTAAAGTTCCGGTGGCTGAAAGCGCGGTGCGCGACGAAGCAGCCGTCCGGCCGTTGCTGGACGCGTTGGCCATGGCCCTCGATCCGGATCTGCTTAACGCAGACACCGCCGTTTCCCTGCTGACCTCCAGGATCGGGGGCGCTACGGCAATTGACCTGCGCCGCCTGCGCCAGGCCCTGCGGCGCGAAGAGCTGCTCGGTGGCGGGGGGCGGTCCAGCGATGCCCTGCTGGTGGAGGCGCTGGGCGACGCTGCGTTCCTGAGCACATTGGGGAGGGAGGGCGGTGCCGCACGGAGGGTCGCGCGGATGCTCCAGGCCGGCCGGGAGGCAGCGGCAGCGCCGGGAGCCAATGCGGAGACCGTGCTGTGGGCCCTGTGGTCGGCAGCCGGGCTCGCGGACCGCTGGGCCGCGCAGGCACTGCAAGGGGGACCGGCCGGTGTGCGGGCCGACCGTGATCTCGACGCCATGATGGCGTTGTTCCAGACGGCCGAACGGTATGTGGACCAGCTTCCCGGATCCAGCCCGAGGCAGTTCCTGGAGTACTTGCTGAATCAGGAACTGCCGATGGACAACCTGGCGCCGCGCGCCCAGCTGCGCGAAGCGGTGGAACTGCTCACCCCGGCCTCCGCGGCTGGCCGGGGATGGCCGCTGGTTATCGTGGCGGGGGTCCAGGAAGGGGTGTGGCCAAACACCCGGCTGCGCGGAGAGCTGTTGGGCAGCACCCAATTCGTCGACGTCCTGGAGCACGGTGCCGAGGAGGCACGGCGGATCGACGCGGTGGCACGGCTGCGCGAGATCCGGTATGACGAATTGCGCAGTTTTTCCACCGCAATCTCCCGCGCTGAACGCCGGTTGATCTGCACGGCCGTGCAATCGGAAGATGCCCAGCCGTCCCAGTTCCTGGACCTGGTTGATCCGTGGCTGGACCCGGAGACTCCCCGGCCGGCCACCGAAGTACTCCGGCCGCGGACCGTGCGGGCGCTGGCCGCGGAACTCCGGCAGGCCGCCCAGCAGGCAACTGACCGTCCGGAACAAGCTGCAGACGCCGCGGCGGTTTTGGCCATGCTGGCGGCCAGTCCGGTGCCGGTGCCGGGGGCGCATCCCCGCGACTGGTGGGGGCTGCTGCCCCTGAGCAGCACGGCACCGGTCGTGCCGGAAGGGGAACCGGTCCCGGTATCCCCGTCGAAGGTGGAGGCTGTCCAGAAGTCGCCGCTGGACTGGTTCATCCAGGCCGCCGGGGGCGAAGCAGCCACCGATTTTGCCCGCAGCCTGGGCACGCTGGTCCACGCTATTGCGCAGGACCTTCCCGCGGGCACCGGAAGCGAATACGTGGCGGAACTTGTCCGCCGCTGGCCGCAGTTGGGCATGAAGGAGAACTGGGAAGGCCGGTTGGACTTCAACCGGGCCGAAGGCATGGTCCGGAGACTGGCCCAGTACGTGGTCCAGATGCGTCTGGAAGGACGGAGCCTGGCCGGCGTGGAGCAGGACTTCTCCGTGGATCTGCAAGGGCCCGAGCGCGTGGCCAGGCTCCGCGGACAAGTGGACCGGTTGGAGCTGGACGCCGACGGACGGCTGCACATTGTGGACCTGAAGACAGGACGCTCCGCCCCGACGAAAGCGGAACTGGAACGGCACCCGCAGCTCGGAAGCTACCAGGCGGCGGTGCGGGCCGGAGGTTTTTCCGGGCACCCACCGGCCGCCGGCGGCGCATCCCTGGTCCAACTCGGACAGGACCTGAAATCGGTCAAGGTCCAGCAGCAGGAAAGCCTGGCCGACGGCGATGACTGGGCGACGCCGATGATTCATGAGGCAGCGGCACTGATGTCCGCCTCGCAGTTCGAAGCCCGGCATGATCCGCAGCGGTCCCGGAACGGCGGCCACGGCTGCCGGGCCCCGGAAATATGTCCCCTGTGCGCAGAAGGAAGGCAGGTCACCGAATGAGCATCGGATCGGTCACCACCACTTACACCCCCGAAGAACTCGCCGGTTCGCTGGGCCAGCATCTGCCCACCGAGGAACAATCCGCCATCATCAGCTCCGCGATGCAGCCGTTGCTGGTGATAGCCGGCGCCGGCTCCGGCAAGACCGCGACCATGGCGGACCGCGTCGTCTGGCTGGTGGCCAACGGCCTCGTGCGGCCCGACGAGATCCTCGGCGTCACGTTCACGCGCAAAGCCGCCGGGGAACTCGCCGCCCGGATCCGTGCCCAGCTGGCCAGACTGGACCGCAAGGGACTGCTGCCGCAGGAGGCGGACAATGCCGCCGGATTCGTGGAGCCTAAGGTCTCCACCTATCACTCCTACGCCAACGGCCTGGTCAGCGACTACGGGCTGCGTCTAGGCATCGAACGCGACGTGGTGCTGCTCGGCACGGCGCAGTCCTGGCAGCTGGCCAGCCAATGCGTGGAGGCCTATGACGGCCCCATCGAACACCTGGTGGCCGCCAAGTCGACGCTGGTCGGCTCCGTTATGCAGTTCGCATCAGAATGCTCGGAGCATCTGGTGACCCCTGAGCAGGCGGCCGAATACTTGGAGAAGGAAGTGGAGCGGGTCGCCGCCCTTCCTTACATCGACGGCAGCACGAAGCCGGCCAAACAGGACGTCCGAAAACTGCTGGATCGGCTGCGCACGCGGATTACGGTGGCAGGCCTCGCAGCCGCGTACAACCGGGCCAAGCGGGAACGCGGCGTACTGGACTACGGCGATCTCGTCTCGCTGGCGGCGCGCATCGCCCGCGAAGTGCCGCAGGCCCGCCAACTCGAACGCAGCCGCTACAAAGTGGTGTTGCTCGACGAATTCCAAGACACCTCCCACGCCCAGATGGTGTTGTTCTCCGAACTGTTCGGGGACGGGCACGCCGTGACCGCAGTGGGAGACCCCAACCAATCCATCTACGGCTTCCGCGGTGCTTCGGCAGGCCAGCTTTTCGCCTTCCAAGAGCAATTCCCGCTGGTGGACGACGACGGACGCCGCGCCCCCGCTCCAGCGGGCTTCCTCACGGTCGCTTGGCGCAACAGCGAGAACATCCTGCGGATGGCCAACCGGATTTCCGCACCGCTGAACAGGGAAGATCCGAACCGGCCGCGCCCCGGCAGGATCAGTGTTCCGCCGCTGCGCCCCCGGCCCGGAGCCACAGATGGAACAGTGGCGCTGGGGCGGTACGCGACCGAGGCGGAAGAAACCGAGGCCCTCGCCGACGCCATCGAACGGGCGAGGATGACAGTCTTCGCGCGGGATCCGGAAACGGGCAGGGCAGAGCAAGTCAGTGCAGCGGTCTTGTGCCGGCGGCGAGCCCAGATTCCCGGCATCGCCAAAGCACTGGACGAACGGGGCATTCCCTACGAAATCGTTGGGCTGGCCGGACTGCTGACCCAGCCTGACATTGTGGACCTGGTGGCAATGCTGCGGGTCCTGGCGGATCCGGGACGCTCCGATGCGCTGATGCGGTTGTTGGCGGGTGCCCGCTGGCGGATTGGACCTGCGGACCTCATGGCCTTGGCCGACTGGTCGCGCTTCCTGGAGCGCAAGCGCCTCAGCGCCGTCCGGGCCGGCGAGGCTCCCGATCTGGACCGGGATGAGGCGACCGCGGAAACCGTCGTCGAACACGATCTGGCCGAGGCAGCGTCGCTGATTGAGGCTCTCGACCGGCTGCCCAGGCCGGGCTGGACCTCACGCCATGGGCGCTCGTTGACGCCTGTAGCGCTGGAGCGGCTGGCACGCTTGGCGGATGAGGTCCGCTACCTGCGCAGCTTCATCGGCGACGACCTGACGCTACTGCTGGGTGAAGTCGAACGCACCATGATGCTGGATATCGAGGTCGCCTCCAAGCCGGGCCAGAGCATCCACCAGGCCCGGCGCAACCTTGATGCGTTCCACGATGCTGCGGCCGCGTTCATGCAGACATCGCAACGCGTTGACCTGCTGGCCTTCCTCGCGTGGCTGGAAGCCGCGGCCGCCGAGGAAGGAGGACTGGACATGGCCCAAGTGGATGTTCGTCACGATGCCGTGCAGCTCCTCACCGTCCACGCGTCCAAGGGGCTGGAGTGGGATGCGGTCTTCGTGCCCGGGCTCAACGACGGAGCCTTCCCCTCGTCGTCGGACAGCCGGTGGAGCAGCGGTCACGCGGCGCTGCCCTGGCCGTTGCGCGGAGACCGCTCGGATCTGCCCCAATGGGACACCGACCAGCCGGACCAGCTGTCCTGGTTGGATGCTGAGACTGACTATAAGGGGGAGGTCCAGGCCCACGGCGAAGACGAAGAGCGCCGGCTGGCCTACGTCGCCTATACCCGGGCCAAACATCTGCTGGTCTGCAGTTCCGCCGGCTGGACCGGCAGCAAGGTGAAGCCAACGGCGGCCTCGGTGTTTCTCACCGAACTGCACGAGTTGTCGCAGAGCTCACCCGGTACGGTGCAGGTGGCGCGTTGGGTGCAGGACGAGGATCTTGGGCCGGAAAATCCGTTCCGCGCCGAAGTGGAATCGGCGCTGTGGCCCTTTGACCCGTTGGAAGGACCGCGGGTTTACCGCAACGGTGTGCCACAGCGCCAACGTGCCGGCCGGCGTGCGGCCATGGAGCAGGCAGCCGAGGCAGTGCTCGAATCGCTGGAACAGGACCGCCGGCCTCCCGCGGATTCAGCGTGGGCGCATGAAGCCAGACTGTTATTGGAACGGCACAAAGCCGCGCCAACTGCTGGAGAGGTGCAGTTGCCGGCCCACATCTCCGCTTCGCTGCTGGTGGACTTGGCCGATGACCCCGCCGAAGTCACCCGGCGCCTGCGCCGTCCGGTGCCGCGCAAGCCCGGAATGGCGGCCAGGAAGGGCACGGCCTTCCACGGGTGGATCGAGGAATACTTCGGCACCACGGGGATGCTGGACCTCGAGGCATACCCGGGGGCGGCCGACTCCTACATTGACGAGGCGTACGACCTGGACGGGCTGATCAAGACGTTCAAGGACTCGGAATGGGCCGGCCGGGTGCCGGCAGCCATCGAAGTGCCCGTGGAGACCCGGGTCGGCGACGTTGTGGTGCGCGGGCGAATCGATGCAGTCTTCCGGGACACCGACGGCTGCTGGGACCTGATTGACTGGAAGACCGGCACCGCGCCGACGGGCCGGCAGATGGCCGTCAAATCCGTGCAGCTTGCCGTCTACCGGCTGGCGTGGGCCCGACTGCAGGGTATCAACCTGGACCAGGTCAAGGCCGCCTTCTACTACGTTGCCCAGGACCGGCTGGTGAGGCCTCACGATCTGGCCGGTGAAGAGGAACTGGAAGCGGCGGTCTTGAGGGCCTACGCCTAGGAGGGTGTCGCTGTGGCAGCGGTGGTCACTGCTGGTTGATCACCGGCAACGCGGTGGTGTCCACCGACGCAGGGCCGGTTGCCGGCGCTTCTTGACCGTCTGCGCGTTCTCCCCGGTCCGGACTGCTGTCCTCGGGAGCGCCGTTGTCCGGACGGCTATCCTGCCGGCCGGCCGGAGCCTGGTTGTCCTGCCGGTCCTCGGCCGCTGCCGAGATAGCGGAATCGGTCTCTGGATCCTCAACCGGGAGCAGCGTGACCTTCCGATGACCGGAACCGCTGGAGAGATGCACGCGGGGAGGGTCCGTGTGGGTGGGACGCCCGCCGTCCGCTGCGGAATCCGCGTCATCCGCGGAACCGGCGTCCTCGGCCGGGTCTGCGACGGCGTCGGCCGAATTTGCGTTCCCCGGCTTGCCAGCCGGAGCATCGGCCGCGGCACCGGCGGCGCCGGCTGAGGCATCGCTGGTCTCCGGCTCCGGCTCCAGTTCCGGAGCGCCCGGCGCAGGTACGGGAGCGGGCTGAGCCGAGGCTAGGGTCGGGGGAACGGCGGGCGGCGGGGGAGCGGTGACACTGATGGGCTGGCCGCCGTGCTCTGCCACATCGGATTCGAGCTCGTTCAGCATCTCCACGGCTTCGTCCACCATGGTCTGATCCTCCGCTGCCAGACCGCGGACCAGCCATTGCGCCAAGGCGAATTCGGCGGCCAGCGCTGCCCGGCGCATCAGGTGCGGGTCCACCGGATCCTTGCGGTACTTCCGGTAGGACTCCAACACCACGTCGGCGAACGACTGTTCGTGCACGGCCACCAGCCAGGCAAAGTCGTCGGCCGGATCGCCGATGCGCAAATCCGTCCAGCCGGTCACCGAGCCAACGCTGCCGTCATGGACCAGCAGGTTGTCTTCGTGCAAATCGCCGTGCACCACGCACGGGTTGAACTTCCACAGGGCCACGTCCTCCAGGGCGTGCTCCCAGCGGCGAAGCAGCGCGGGCGGAATCTTGCCGGTGGTGGCCGCCTGGTCCAGCTCGTTGAGCTTGCGCTGGCGGAACTGGTCGGCGGTGTAGCTGGGCAGGTCGGCCGCATCGACCATGGCCGGCGGCAGATCGTGGATGCCTGCCGTTGCCCGCCCGATGGACACCGGAACTGAGGCTGCGGAGGCGACCAGCGCCTCCAGCCCGAAAATGCTGCCCGGCACGTGGTTGTAGACGAACGTGCGCAGCTCAGACTGCTGGACGGTTCCGGCGACAGTGGGCACCTGGAAGGGCAGCTCTGCCCGGATGGCAGGGGAGAAAGCACGGAGCACCAGCAGCTCCGTCTCCAGCCGCATACTGGCCTCGGGGTGTTTCGGCGAACGCACGCGCCACCGTTTGCCGGCCGAATCGGTGAGCACGGCGGACTGGAAATCCGCTGCATCGTCTGGCAAACCGGCAACGCCCGTGGGCGTCAACCCGGGTACGGCCGCGCTGGCTATCGCCGCCAGCTCCAGAGGTGTCTTTCTCACGTAGTCCACCGTACGTGCAACCGGTACCGGCAGCCTGTCCACGGCCGCGGCGAGTCGCCGGATCGGTGACGCAGACCGCACCGGTACGCACCGCCGTCGTGCCTTCCACAGCCCGACTGCCCGAATAACGGTCGGGGCCCCGCGGTGAGTACGGTAGATGCATGAGTCTTAGCACCGCCTCCGCCGGGTTTCCGCCGCTGGGCCAGCTGATGCTGGCGCGCACCACCATGGACCGCGGCTGCGAACGGCGCAGCCATCCGGGCCTGCTGGACAGCATCTGGGGCGGTGACAGCACCTATGTGATGCTCATCGCCGGCGGCAAAACGCTGGTCCGCGGCGGCAAGATTGTGCTGCTGCCGAGCCGCGAACGGGCCGCCACCGGGCTCTCCATCTACCTCGGCCGGGCCGTGGAAGGAGCAGATGTGCCGGTTGGCACGGACATTGTGCTGTCCGTGCTGCCTGAAGGCGCGGAATTGGCGGAGCACGACGGCGAGTGGCTGAGCCTGCGCGATGTGGCAGCGGAGCTTTCCGCCCAGGACGCCGGGCTGTTCGTGGAAGCCGCGGCCATTTCCAATTGGCATCTGTCGCACACGCACTGTCCGCGTTGCGGCAAGCGCACGGAAATCGAGCAGGGCGGGTGGGTGCGCAGGTGTCCGGCCGACGACAGCCAACATTTCCCGCGCACCGACCCGGCGATCATCGTCTCGGTGATCGACGAGGACGACCGGCTGTTGTTGGGCCGGAACAGTGCGTGGCCGGCCAGCCGGTATTCAACCTTGGCCGGATTCGTTGAACCGGGGGAGTCGCTGGAGGCAGCGGTGGTGCGGGAGATCGAGGAGGAGTCCGGCGTCTTGGTGCATTCGCCCACTTACCTTGGCTCCCAGCCGTGGCCGTTCCCGGCGTCGCTGATGATTGGCTTCACGGCCGTTGCAACCGATGCGGTCTCGGTGCCGGACGGTGTGGAGATCTTAGAGACGCGCTGGTTCAGCCGCGCCGAACTGGCCGCAGCCCTGGAGGCCGACGAGGTCCAGGTTGCCAGCGGCATTTCCATTGCGCGGGCGCTGATCGAGCACTGGTACGGCGGCGAACTGCCGCAGGCCGGGCAATGAGCGCATCGGCAGCGTCCCGCCCGGAGGTCAGCCTCGACGAGCAGATCCTGGCCGGGCTGGACGACGAACAACGCCAGGTGGCCACCACGCTGGCCGGCCCGCTGTGCGTCCTTGCGGGGGCGGGCACCGGCAAGACCCGGGCCATCACCCACCGGATTGCCTACGGAGTGCACACCGGGGTGTATCAGCCGCAGCGTGTGCTGGCCGTGACTTTCACGGCCCGGGCGGCCGCCGAAATGCGGACCCGGCTGCGTGACCTGGGCGTCGGCGGGGTACAGGCGCGCACGTTCCACGCCGCGGCGCTTCGCCAGTTGCAGTTTTTCTGGCCGCAGGCGGTCGGCGGCCCGCTGCCCGGTTTGCTGGACCACAAGGCCAGCGTCATCGCCGAAGCGGCGCGGCGCCTGCGGCTGACCACCGACCGGGCTGCCATCCGTGACCTGGCCGCCGAGATCGAATGGGCCAAGGTGTCCATGCTGACGCCCGAGAGCTACGTCCGCCGGGCGGCCGGTCGTGCAGCGCCGGCGGGCTTCGACCAAACCACGGTGGCGCGGCTGTACCAGGCGTACGAGGACGTCAAGACGGACCGGAACATCATCGACTTCGAGGATGTCCTGTTAATCACCGTCGGGATTTTGCAGGAGGACGCGAAGGTCGCCGCCGCCGTGCGGGACCAGTACCGGCACTTCGTGGTGGACGAATACCAGGACGTCTCGCCGCTGCAGCAGCGGATGCTTGACCTCTGGCTGGGGGACCGCGACGAGCTGTGCGTGGTCGGGGACGCCAGCCAGACCATCTACTCCTTCACCGGCGCGACCTCACGCCATTTGCTGGAGTTCACCAAACGCTTCCCCGGAGCCGATGTGGTGAAGCTGGTGCGGGACTACCGCTCCACGCCCCAGGTGGTGCAGTTGGCCAATTCTCTGCTTGCCGCCCGAACCCGGCAGCCGACGCGCGGCACGGACAGCTGGCCCACCCCGCTGGAGCTGATCGCCCAGCGCCCGGCAGGCCCCGAGCCGACCTTTACCGAATGCGCCGACGACGAGGCGGAAGCGGCGCAGGTGGCCACCCGAATCCGCGGCCTGATCGACGACGGCGTGGCTGCTGCCCAGATTGCCGTGCTCTTCCGGACCAATGGCCAGTCGCAGGCTTACGAACAAGCGCTGGCCAGTGCCGGTATCGGCTATCAGCTGCGCGGCGGCGAGCGGTTCTTCCAGCGCCGGGAGGTCCGTGACGCGATCCTGCAGTTGCGTGCATCGTCCCGCGCCGCAGGAACGGAGCCCGTGCCGCAACTGGTCCGCGATGTGTTGGCGAATCTGGGCTACACCAGAGATGCCCCGCAGGCCGGCGGAGCCGTGCGCGAACGCTGGGAATCGCTGGCCGCGCTGGTGGGGCTGGCCGAGGAGTTGGATGCCGTCCGCGGGTCGGCAGCCGGCGGTGTGTTCACCATGCTGGACTTCGTCGCGGAACTGGATGAGCGCGCGGCTGCACAGCACGCTCCCACGGTCCAAGGCGTCACCCTCGCATCGCTGCACTCCGCCAAGGGCCTGGAATGGGACGCGGTCTTTTTGGTGGGCTTGAGCGAGGGACTGATGCCGATCTCCTTCGCCGACACGGACGACGCCGTGGACGAAGAGCGCCGCCTGCTCTACGTGGGCATCACCCGTGCCCGCCAGTATCTGGGGTTGTCCTGGTCGCTGGCCCGTACTCCGGGCGGCCGAGCCAACCGCAGGCCATCCCGGTTCCTGGACGGGTTGCGGCCGGCTTCTTCTTCCTCGGTACGGAGCGTGTCCGGCCAGCGCCCCGCACGCCGCAAGCAAGCCGCGCCGGCGGTTTGCCGGGTGTGCGGCACCCTGCTGAACAGCGGAGCGGAGCGCAAGGTCGGCCGGTGCCACAACTGTCCTCCCACCTACGAGGAGTCGACGTTCGAGGCGCTGCGCGAGTGGCGCAAGGACACGGCCAGCAATGCGTCGATGCCCGCCTTCGTGATCTTCACCGACGCTACGTTGGTGGCGATCGCCGAGGCTCGGCCGCAGACGCTGCCCGAGCTGTCCAAGCTGGCCGGCGTGGGACCCGCGAAACTGGAGCGCTACGGCGAGGACGTGTTGCGGATCCTGGCCGCAAACTGAGCTGTCGCGGTCTCCGGCGGTCTGCTGATGCGGTCCGGTGTCAGGACGCCGCGGCCAGCACGCAACCGCAGTCAGGATGCGGCGGATAGTCGTGCCGGGTCAGGGTGCCGTCGCCGCTCTCGAGCCTGAGCACGGCGGAAAAACTGCCCGGTTGGTTTCGTCCGTCCAGGAACAACAGAGCCTGGATGGCGGCCAAGCCGGCGGCCGCTACCGACTGCGATACCTCGTCGGCCTGGCTTCGGGCGGAGGCCTTGCCACGTGTGCCGGTCAGCCGGGCCACGACCGCGGGCCACGTCGGATCGGCATCCGCCCGGTGCAGTTCCACGCAACCGAGGCAGCTTGTGTGACCGGGGACCACCAGCGGCCCGATCAAGGTGTCTTGTTCACGGACCAGGACGCTCAGATGCGGATGGCCCCGGCTCATCAGCGCCGCCGCGACCCGAGGGTCCGCCACGTCGCGGTCGACGTAGATGGCCAGGCTGAGCGCACGCGGAAAGATCCCCGCGGCCCCTTGTTCCGCGGTCGCGCCCGGCAAGAGGTGGCAAGCGACCGTGGGGTCGATCTGGCGGGCCGCACGCCGGACAGCTTGTCCTCGGGTGAGGCCGATGTCGGTGATTCGGAAGGCGCCCGAGCCTACGTCTGCCGGGCCCACCACTGCCGGATCCTCCAGCAGAAGGGTGCCGACGCCGGCGGCCGTCAGGGCCGTGGCCAGCGCTGCGCCGGTGCGCCCCAGCCCGATGATTTGCACCACGCAGCGGCTCCGCGCCGCCAACGGCCCCTCACCATCGGCCGAGTAGACCGCGGACCAGTGGCGCGCGTCCGGGCCCAGCCGGTCCGCGCGCAGACCGGACAGGCGTTCCCCGCCGGCATCGGGCACCAGCACCGGCGCCAGCGCCGCCAGCAATAAGGCGGCGCGCTCGGCATCCAGGCTGCAGCCGGCGCGCACTGAGTCCAGCTCGGAGGAATCGAAACCCTGACGCAGGCGGCGCAGGAACTGCCGGTCCGGTTCCCCGGTTCCGTCGAGCACCAGCCCGCCGGCCCCCAGACCGAACTGCACACTGCCCGCTGCGAATTCGACCATGCGCAGGCCGGGATTGATTTTCAGCCGGGCCATGGCCACCTCCTTGCCGTTTGTCCGTCACCGGGAGCGAGCTGATAGTCCATGCTGGCACGGCGGTGCCAGCTGCCCGATGGTTATCCACAGAAAACGGGGCAGGAGCCGTGGGCGGATGCGGGCGGTCCGAAGCACCCGGTAACCTCAACGCATGTCCCGAGCAGAACAGACGCAGAAATCCCGCGGATCAGGGGAACCCTCGCGGCCGGTGCCGCTGGTGGCCGGCACCGGGGAGCGCGTGCCGTTGACCACATCCAGCGGTGCTCCCGTGGTGGTCAAACGCTCCGCGCGCCGTCGCCGGACCGTCTCGGCCGCGTGGCGGGACGGGGCCGCCGTGATCTCCATTCCCGGCCACTTTACGCAGGCACAGGAACAGGAGTGGGTGCGGCGGATGCTGGCCAAGCTCGAGACCCGCGGTGCACGTCCGGCAGGCCGTACTGCAACCAACGACGCCGAGCTGGCCCGCCGCGCCGGCGAGCTGTCGGAGCGGTATCTGGCCGGCGACGCGGTGCCGGAAAGCATCCGCTGGGTGTCCAACCAGAACGACCGCTGGGGATCGGCCACCCCGGCCCGGGGCAGCATCCGCATCTCGGACAAAATCAAAGAGATGCCCGCGTGGGTGGTGGACTATGTGATCCTGCACGAGCTCGCGCATCTGCTGGAGGCAGGGCACGGGCCGCGCTTCTGGCAACTGCTGCAGCCCTACCCGCAGCTGGAACGGGCCAAGGCCTTCCTCTCCGGCGCGGCGTTTGCCATGGGCCGCGGCCTGCAGGACGACGACGATGTGTTGAATGGCGCTGACGAAGGCGACGCCTAGCTGCGGTCTCCGTTCCCGGAGCCGTTCAGACCGCCCTCAGCGGAACCGTCGTCGTTCCCGTCGGGTGTTTCGTCCTGTCCCGGGGAACTGTCATCGCCTGGCTGCTCGTCGAACCCGCCGCTCAAGAGTTTCTGCAGCGCCTCGTCGACTTCGGCCTCGGAGGCGTCCAGCAGTTTCCGGCGGGCGCTGAAGCCGGCCGGATCGTCCAGATCCTCGGGCGTGGGCAGCAGGTCCGGGTGGTTCCAGACGTCGTCGCGTCCCTCAATCCCGCGTTCCTCCTTCAGTGCCGCCCACAGTGCCGCGGCATCGCGCAACCGGCGAGGACGAAGTTCCAGGCCGACCAAGGCCGCGAACGCGTGTTCGGCAGGACCGCCGGTGGCGCGGCGCCTCCGCACCGTCTCGCGCAGCGCCGGCGCGGACGGCAGGTTGGCCGCGGCGCTGGCGGTGAGTTCATCCACCCAGCCTTCAACCAACGCAAGGGCTGTTTCCAGCTTGATCAGGGCGGCATCCTGCTCCGGGGTGCGCTGCGGCATGAAAACGCCCTGCGAAAGGGCCTGCTGCATGGATTCAGGGTTGCCGGGATCGATGTTGCGGGCAACTTCCTCGATCCGGCCCATATCGATGTGGATGCCGCGCGCGTAGCTTTCGATGGCTCCCAGCAAGTAGCCCGACAGCCACGGCACGTGCGTGAACAACCGGGTATGGGCCGCCTCGCGGATGGCCAGGAAGAGCAGGACGTCCTGCGCCGGGATGTCCAGGCCTTCACCAAAGGACTTGACGTTGGCCGGGAGCAAGGCCATTTTTCCCTCCACCAGCGGAACGCCGATGTCGCTGGAACTGACCACGTCCTTGGCCAGGGCTCCCACGGCCTGGCCCAGTTGCATGCCGAACATCGCCCCGCCCAGGTTCTGCAGCATGGAATGCGCGCCGCCAAGCATCTGCTTCATTTCTTCCGGAACCTGCTCGGTGAGCGCTGAGGTCAGCGCAAAGGCGATGCTGTTGGCGACCGGCTCCGTCAGCCGCTTCCACGTGGGCAACGTTTCTTCGACCCATTCGGCGCGGGACCAGGCACGGCCGATGACCCCCGTGCCCGGAATTGTCGTGGCAGGATCAAGCCACATCTCGGCCAAGTGGAGGGCTTCGTCAACCGCCTTGGTCTGCTGAGAAGTGACCGACGGGTCGCTGTCCGAAGCGGCCACCTTGCGGGCGCTTTCATGAGCCAGCTTCCAGTTGACCGGCCCCTCCGACGGTGCGTTCATCATGGCTTGCACCTGCTGGAACATCTGGGCCAAGGCGTTGGGGTCGGACGGCAGCCCTGCGGCCTTGGCCATGGCGGCGGGATCCACGTCACCTGCCTGACCGCCGAAGAGCCTGGCGAACATCTCCGACAGCGGATCTTGCGCGTCGTCGTCTGGCTGCTTGGGGGTCATCACTACCACCGGTCCTCGAAGGGTTGGAGCGAGCAAAGCCGCAGCGGCTGCCGGGGAGGCAGCGGGGGACTGTGCCCGGGATGTTGCGTCACTCCCACGTTACCGGCAGCCGGGATTCCTTGTCGCGCCGGAGCGTGTGCAGTTCGCTCTAGGCCGAGCAAGGACCCGGAGGGCCGATGCCAGGCGCACGGCGTACGCTAGAGCAGGCGCCGTGCGCGCCATCAGGCGGCCGTGCCGTCTGCGTACAACCGAGCGGCGAGAAGGAATCCATCACGTGACACAGTCCACCAACAACGGCACTGAGCACGGCATGGACGGCTGGGACGGCGATGTCGCCGGGCCGCAGTCTGTTGCGCCGCGTCCCCGGGACCGCCGGGGGCCGGTCATGGCGGCCGCCGCGGTGGTGGCGGTTGTGACCGGCGTGCTGGGACTGGCGCTGCCGGCGGGGTACGTCATCGAAACCCCGGGCCCGGCGATTAACACCATCGGCGAAATCTCCGGAACGCCCCTGATCGAGGTTCCGGACCGTCCGACCTATAAGACCTCCGGCGCCCTGGACCTCACGACGGTCTATGTGGAGGGCGGACCCAATTCGCAGGTCAACATGCTTCAGGTCCTGGCCGCCTGGTTGGACCCGCAGCGAAGCGTCGCGCCCACCGATCTGGTCTATCCGCCGAACGTGACGCAGGACGACATTCAGCAGCAGAACGCCGCGTTGATGGCGTCGTCGCAGGAGTCATCGATCGCGGCGGCACTGACCCAGCTGGATGTTAAGTTCTCGCAGACCCTGTCGGTCGCCGACTTCACCCCCGACGCCGCGGCTGCCGGGAAGCTCGAGTCTCGGGACACCATCCGGACGGTCAACGGCCGGCCGGTCACCGGCATCGACGTGCTGCGCGAAGAGCTCAATGCCAGTGAGGGCGCCCCGGTGGAACTGGGCATTACGCGCGACGGCCAGCAGGAAACCATCGACGTCGCACCGAAGGAAAACGGCGACGGCGACTACCAATTGGGCGTCCTGCTGGGAACCGAATTCGACTTCCCGTTCAAGGTAAAGATCCAGCTGGACAACGTGGGCGGCCCCAGCGCCGGCATGATGTTTGCACTGGGCATCATCGACACCCTGACCGAAGGCGAAATGACCGGCGGCAAGCACTTCGCCGGGACCGGCACCATCGACGCCGACGGAACCGTTGGCCCGATTGGCGGAATCCGGCAGAAACTGGTCGGTGCGGCAGAAGCCGGAGCTACCGTCTTCCTGGCGCCGGAGGCCAACTGCGCCGAGGTCGCCGGCCATGTCCCGGACGGTCTGCAGGTTGTCTCAGTGGCCACCTTGGACGACGCAGTCCACGCGGTCAAGCTGATCGGCGAGGGCAAGGACGCCTCCTCGCTGCCCGGCTGCAGTTGATTCGTTTCAGTGGCCGGCGGTCACATTCAGGCAACAGTAACGTCCTGACGGCCTCAGCGGTTCGTCCGGGCCGGTGCTGACAAGGCAGAATGGGGAAGGAACCCTCCGAGCCGTCCGTTCGTGGAACCTAGGGGGAGTATCCCCGACAGCGGCGGGTCTGCCCGCGATGCTAAACACGCAAATAACGAGGTAACGAGTGACGTTCGGACAAGACCGGTCCTACGGCGACCGGCCAACACCGCCCAGCAGTCCTGGCAAGAAGCGCTCCGCATTGGTTCCCACCCTCATTGTGGTGGCGGTCCTGGTAGTCGGCTTCGTCTTCTTCTCGCAGATCTACGCAGACATCCTCTGGTACAACCAGCTGGGCTATCTGGAAGTCTTCCTCAAAGAAAACGGCACCCGGATTGCCATCTTCCTGATTGCTTTCCTGATCATGGGCCTCGCCGTCTACTTCAGCCTCCGGGTGGCGTACCGCTCGCGCCCGGTGTACGCGCCGGACAGCTCGCTGCAGGACAACCTGAACCGCTACCAGCAGCAGTTGGAACCGGTCCGCCGCCTGCTGATGATCGGCATCCCCTTGGTGCTCGCCGCTTTCGCCGGCACCGCCGCGGCTTCGGCGTGGCAGACCGTGCTGCTGTTCTTCAACCAGGAGCAGTTCGGCCAGACCGATCCTCAGTTCGGCCTCGACTACAGCTTCTACATGAACACGCTGCCGTTCCTGGGCTTCATCAACGGCTACTTGGTCAGCGTGGTGCTGATCGCCGGCATCGCAGGACTGCTCACCCACTACCTGTACGGCGGCATCCGGCTGGAGGACAAGGGGTTTTTCGCGTCCACCGCCGCCAAGATCCACGTGGCCGTTTTCGCCGCGCTCTTCCTGATCCTGCAGGGCATCAACTACTGGCTTGACCGCTATTCCACGGTCCAGTCCGACGCAGGGAAGTGGACCGGCGCGCTGTACACGGATGTCCATGCGGTCATTCCCACCAAGGCCATCCTGGCCGTCGCCGCCGTGCTGGTGGCCATCCTGTTCATCGTCTCCGCATTCGTCGGACGCTGGCGCCTCCCGATCGTGGGCACGGCGATGCTTATCGTGACGGCGATCCTGGCCGGCGGCGTCTACCCGTGGATCGTGCAGCGTTTCCAGGTGGAGCCCAACGAGCAGAAGGTTGAAGCCGACTACATTCAACGCAATATCGCGCTGACTCAGTTGGCCTATGGGCTGGATAAGATCGAGTCCACCAACTACAAGGCAACTTTGGAAGCGGAAGCCGGTGCGCTCCGTACGGATGCGGAGACCACGGCGAACATCCGCCTGCTGGATCCGAACCTCGTCTCCGACGCGTTTGCCCAGTTGGAACAGTTCCGCCAGTACTACCAGTTCGACAAGACCCTCAACGTGGACCGCTACAACATCGACGGCGAGGTGCAGGACACCGTCATTGCCGTCCGTGAACTGAACACCGCGGGCGTGCCGGCCGGCTGGGTCAACGAACACCTGCTGTACACGCATGGTTACGGCGTGGTGGCCGCAGCCGGCTCCAGGGTCGAACCCGACGGGAAACCCTCCTTCCTGCTCTCCGGCATCCCGACCCAGGGTGTGCTGGCGAACGACTCAAACTACGAGCCGAGGATCTATTTCGGCGAAAAGTCGCCGGACTATTCGATCGTGGGCGCGCCCAAGGGCAACAACCCGATCGAGATCGACAGGCCGCAGAGCGCCAACGCCGAAACAGACACCCGGAATACCTTCGACGGCAACGGCGGTCCGAGCATCGGCAATTGGTTCAACCGACTGGTGTACGCCCTGAAGTTCCAGTCCACCGACCTGATGGTTTCCGACGCCGTCAACTCCGAGTCCCAGATCCTCTACGACCGCAACCCCCGCGAACGTGTCGAGAAGGTGGCCCCCTACCTGACGGTGGACGGCAACGCCTATCCGGCGATCGTGGACGGCAGGGTGAAGTGGATCGTCGACGCGTACACCACCAGCAAGGCCTTCCCGTACTCGACGCCGCAGCAACTGGAATCGGCAACGATTGATTCGACCACCAGGGAAGGTGCCACGGTCGCACTTCCCGCCGAGGACGTCAACTACATCCGCAACTCCGTCAAGGCAACCGTGGACGCCTACGACGGGTCGGTGGACTTGTACGCCTGGGACGACCACGACCCGCTGCTCAAGGCTTGGGAGAAGGTCTTCCCAACCACGATCAAGCCCTACAGCGAGATGTCTGCGGACCTGATGGCCCACGTGCGCTATCCAGAGGACCTCTTCAAAGTGCAGCGCGAACTGCTGACCCGCTATCACGTGACCGATGTCGGCCAGTTCTACGAGAACTCCGATGCGTGGAGCGTGCCCGCGGACCCGACCCTGGGTGAGGGGTCGTCTGTGAAGCAGCCGCCGTACTACCTGTCGCTGAAGATGCCCAAGCAAGACGAGGCGTCGTTCTCCTTGACCACTCCGTTCATTCCGTTCACCCCGCCGGGCCAGCCGGCGCGCAACGTGCTGTATGGATTCCTGTCCGTCAATGCCGATGCCGGCACTGGCAAAGACGGCGTGAAGGCGGAAGACTACGGCACCATGCGGTTGCTCGAAATGCCGCGGGACATCACAGTGCCGGGCCCCGGCCAGGCTCAGAACCTGTTCAACTCGGACACCGAGGTGTCGCAGGCACTGAACCTGCTGCGCCAGGGTGCGTCCGAAGTCATCAACGGAAACCTGCTCAGCCTTCCGGTTGGCGGCGGCATGCTGTACGTGCAGCCGGTCTACGTCCAGTCCTCGGGCGCTTCCTCCTACCCGATCCTGCGCCGCGTACTGGTGAGCTTCGGCGAATCGGTGGGCTTTGCGCCGACGCTGTCCGAAGCACTGGACCAGGTCTTCCAAGGCGATTCGGGCGCCACGACCGGCGACCAGGGCAACGTTGGTGAGACCCCGGCGACACCGGAAGCTCCGACGACCACCACCTCCGAGCAGAAACTGCAGACGGCGCTGCAGACGGCCCGCACCGCCATCCAGGACGGACAAGCAGCGTTGGCCAAGGGCGACTTCGCCGCCTACGGCGAAGCCCAAAAGCGCCTGCAGTCCGCGCTCCAGGACGCGATTGCCGCCGAGGAAGCCATCTCCGAAGGCGGCACGGGCGGGGCCACCGAGCAGCCCTCCCCGCAGCCAACCGAGGGTCAATAGCCGATTTGCTTCACCATCCCGCGGCCGGTATTGTTTTCACTGCGCCGCGGGGTGGAGCAGTTCGGTAGCTCGCTGGGCTCATAACCCAGAGGTCAGAGGTTCAAATCCTCTCCCCGCAACGAAGAGTAAAGGCCCCGTCCGATGTCATATCAGGCGGGGCTTTTGCGTGCCGTGCCGCGGAACACTGGGCGGATCAGCTGGTGGAACACGAGGCGGATAGAATGGTTTCACCCGTTCCCGATTTTCCCCTGGAAAGATCGCTGTTTATCCCATGCTTGAATCTGTGCCCAGCTATGCGGTGGCCGCCGGAGTAGCAGCTCTATTCAATCCATGCAGCCTGCTGTTTTTGCCGGTCTGGCTCGCGATGGTCGCCGCCCGGGCCTCCGACATCTCGACGCCAGGCGCCTCGCGCTGGTCGGCCGCCGCGGCGCCGGCCTTGACCGGCGGCTACGCTGCCTCGTTTTCGGTGGCGCTGTTGGTCCCGGGGGGACCGACGGCCGCGGCGGGCGCCCTGGCCTATGTCTCCGCCGGCACCGGGATGCTAGTGGTGCTGCTGGCATCATTCCTGATCGCCGGCGGCCGTGTGCCCCTGCTGCAAGCAGCGTCGCCGGTCGGCGGAGTCCGCATCCGTCTCGTGGGCCTCGCCGTGGCCGGCGCCGTGACCGGACTGGCATCGTTGGCTCCGCAACTTCCGGAACTGCTCACGAGGATGGAAAGCGAGCTAGGGTCCGGTGCAGGAGCCGCTGCGGTGGAGATTGCCGCTTACCTCCTGGGCCTGCTCGCCGGTTTCGGCCTTCTCTGTGCTGCCGCGTCATGGCTGGGAGGCGCTGCCGGGCGGCGATGGCCCGCCAGCGGAACGGTCCTGGACACTGCGCAAGGGTACCTGCTCCTGCTCGCCGGGCTAGGCACGGCTTACTACGCCTTCTTTGCCGTGCGGGACGCCGCAGGAACCGAGGTCGAGGACCGGCTGATCGACGCCGCGCATGGCGTCCACGGGGCCCTGACGGACGCGCTGCAGGCCGTCCCGGTGTGGTTGATCCCGGCCGCCTACGTGGCGCTGACCGGCTGGCTCCTGCTGCGCAAGCGGCCAGAAGGCGGGGATGGAGGAGAGTCTCCGCGCGGCGCAGCCGCTGTCGCCTCCCGTTCGGCGGCCGCTGTCGCGTCCCGTTCGGCAGCCGCTGGGCCCGCACAGGCATCCGCGGCGCGTGCCCGCCGTCGTCCGATGCCGGAGACGGACGAGGGAGAGACGGCGCCGCCGGTGCAGGCGTCCGGGTGGCCGGAGGCAGACGAGCACCGGCCGCGGCATTTCAACCCGAGGGCACTCCGCCGCGCACCGGACGTCGCGGCCAAGCCCGGGCGCGGAGCAAGCCGCCGCTCTCCCGGGGCCGCGAAGCCGCGCCGCTGACGCGAAGAAGGGCTACGGCAGCACCTTCGCCAGGTGCGGCCGTAGCCCTTCGACGTGCCCCGGTGGGGGCAGGGTCAGTAGGTTTCAGACGTCGTCTGCTTGCCGGCCTCAAGTGACGAGGGCGCGGTGCTGCTGCCGGCCTTGAGCGCTGCCAGCCGTGCCTCCACCTCGGTCTGTTCGCCGAGGTCTTCCAGGCTTTCGAACTGCGCGTCGAGGCTGGAGGCGGCGAGTTCGGCCTGGCCGCGGACCTTTGCCTCTTCGCGGCGGATCTTTTCCTCGAAGCGGCCGACTTCGCTGGTCGGGTCCAGAACGTCAATGCTCTTAATGGCGTCGTGGACCTGCGTCTGCGCCTGCACGGTCTTGGAGCGGGCGATCAGCTCATCGCGCTTGTTCTGCAACTCATTGAGCTTGGACTTCATCTGGTTGAGGCCCTGCTTGAGCTTCTCGACGATCTCAGTCTGCGACGAGATCGTCGGCTCGGCGCCCTTGGCTTCGTTCTCGGAGGAAATCTGCCGCTGGATCGCTACCTTGGCGAGGTTGTCGAACTTCTCTGCATCGGTGGCCTGTCCGGCGGAACGGTATTCGTCGGCCTTCCTGCTGGCCGCCAACGCCTTGTTGCCCCAACTGTTGGCGTTCTCGAGATCCTGGTTGTAGTCGTCTTGCAGCATCCGCAGGTTGCCGATGGTCTGTGCAACGGCGCTCTCGGCTTCGGCGATGTTGTTCGTGTAGTCGCGGACCATCTGGTCCAGCATTTTCTGCGGGTCCTCGGCCTGATCGATCAGTGAGTTGATGTTCGCTTTGGCCAGTTGTGCGATGCGGCCGAAAATGGAGTGCTTTACCACGGTGATGCCTTTCGATCTGGGTTACTCGAACTGTTTGCCTTCCGGGCAGCCGGTTGGCTGCCCAGCCTGTCTGGTCTAGAAGTTGCCACCGGCTCCGTCGCCGCCACCGAATCCGCCGAAGCCGCCGCCGAACCCGCCGCCGCCGCCGAAGCCGCCGAAACCGCCGCCGCCGAAAACGTCACCGCCTCCGCCACCGCCGCCGCCGAAGAAGCCGCCGTCGCCGTGCGAGCCGTGCCCCCCGTGCAGGATGGAGTCGATCAGGATGCCGCCGAGGATGGCTCCGCCCAGTCCGCCGCCCCGGCCGCCGAACATCCCGCCGCCGCCGAAGCCGCCCATGCCGCCGAAACCGTCCACGTCCTGTTGGGCCATTTGGCTGGCCTGCTGGGCCAAGGCATTGGCCTGCCGGGCGTAGTTGAGGGCCTGCTCCGGATCGGAGTCCGCGATCGCCAGCGCATGGTCAAGGTTCCGTTCCGCCTCGGCCAGCCGGGTGCGGGCCTCGCTCCGGACCCCGCCGCGCCGGGCCTGAATATAGTCGGAGGTGCCGGAGATCTGGGCCTGCGCGGACATGATGGCGTGCTGCAATGCCTCGCGGGCGCGGCGGCTGCGATCCTGGCTGTCCCGGATTCCGGACAGAGCGGCATCCAGCGGCGCCACGGCCTCTTCCAGCCTTTGCACCATCATGATCGGGTCGATACGTCCGCCGGCAACCTGCTGTTGGACCGAGGACAGCGCCGCCTCCAGCCCCGCCACCGGACCGGCCAGCTCGGGGTGCTGCCCGGACGCCATCACGGCCTTGGCCTGGGCGATGTCCTGTGCAGCCTCGGAGACGGTCCGTTCCATGCTGTTCCGGGCCTCTTCGAGGTCCCTGGCCGTCTTGGCTATGGCCTCCAGCAGGATATTGGCCTGATGCAGGCTTTCCTCGGCGGCACGCACAGCGATCACCGCGGCGCTGCGGTCGCCTTCGTCGAGCTTGGCCTGTGCGGTGTTGGCCGCGTTTTCGACGAAATTCAGCCGCTCGCCGGCCTGATCGATATTGTCAGCCACCTGTTGCAGCGCGCTGTCGGCATAGCGGGCGCGGAGCTCCTGCAGCCGAGCCGTCCCGTTGGCCAGCCGGCCGCGGGTCTCGTGGGCAGCAGACCGTGCCTGCTCAAGCGCCTGCGGTGCGGTTTTTTCCAGCTCTCGCAGGGCGTCGAAGTCTTCCTTGTGTGCCTGGAGCGAATCGTTGACCGCTTCGCAGCGTCGGATGATGTCGCCCAGCCAAGCCCGCTGTTCCTGTTCGGTGTCTGGAATATGGTCGTCGAGCTGCTGCTGCAACTTGAACGACTCCATCATGTGCGACTTTGCCGCAGTGATGTCCTGGCGGAACGGCTGCACCGCTTCATCGCCGTATTGCGCCATGGCGAAGCCGAGTTCCTGCTCGCTTGACTTGATCGCATCGTCGGCGGCCACCAGCAGGCTTCCGGCCTTCTTGCGCAGGTCTTCGACGGACATGGCGTCATGCGGATCGATCGGACGGCCGTCGGGGCCGGCCACCAGCTGCGGCTGCCGGCGGGAGTCCTTCTTGCGCTTCGACCGGGCATACAGCAGGGCCGCGCCGCCGCCCACCACCACCACGCCGCCGCCGATCAGCAGCACCGGGGCCAGCGAGGCGCCGCCACCGGCCGCCGTCCCGTCGCCGCCCGTGGCAGCGTCCGTGACGGCAGCCACGGTCATCAGCGCTGCGTCCGCCCATTCCCCGGCGCCCAGGGCCGGCCGGATGGACCGGGCGATGTTCTGGTCGTAAGGCTCGACGGGATTGTCCTGGGCAGATTCAAAAACATATTCGCGGCTGTCCACCGCAACGGCCAGCACACTATCGACCGAGCCCATCGAGTTGAGTTCGGAGGTTGCCTTTACCCACTGTTGGCGGTCGGCCGGGTCGGTGAACTCGTCGACGTACACAATGAAGACGTTCAAGCCTTCGGACTGTTGCAGTTCACGGACCGCGTCCTCGACTTCGCCGGTCCGGGAGCCCAGTACGCCGGCCCGGTCCACCACAAAATCGCCTGGCGGGAAGTCGACCGGAGGCACGGCTTGCGCCAGTGCGGCCGGCGAAAGGAAGACTGCTGTCAGGCCGGCTATGGCCGCCAGACGCCTGAACGGTGAACGCATGAAGGTCCCTTCGGCAAACGCAAACTGGGGCCGTGGTGCCCCGGCTCGTCAGCATGGTCCGGCCCCCGAACGGGGCGGATCCGCCATTGTGATTCTATGGTCCCGTATTTGACACAGTCCACCGATGCTCTCCGCCCGCGGCGAACGCGGAGCCGCCGCAGCGCGGGTGCCGGCCCGGTCCCTGAGCCGCACCGCGGCCGGGCCGCGCCCCCAGCCCGGAGGCGGACGCCGCCGTCGTACACGTCCGGCTGCTTCCCAGAAACCTTTCAGGAAACGTGTGACGTTATCCCAGCGATGCCGTGCATAGTGGACTGCAGACCAAGAAAGGACCTGCCATGACTGAGAATAATCAGGACCCGCAGCAGCGGCCAGCGCGGCCAGTACCGCCCCAGCCGCAGAATCCGCCGGCCTCTGGAGCCGGAGAGCAGCGGTCCGCTGCCAACGACACCGAGCAGTTCGGTTCCCCGGCCCCTGACGCCGCCCGGCAGGTCCCGGCGCAGGAACAGACGCAGCCCCTGACCTCACCGACGACCTCACCGACGCTCCAGTACGGCCAGTCCGCTCCGGGCGCGTTTGGCCAGTATGCCGCTCCGTCCTACGGTCAGGACACTTCGTCCGGACACGGGGGCTACGGCAGCCACTGCCAGGGCCCAACCGGCTTCGGCCCCGGAACAGCTGCCGGTTACGGCGGAACGCAGACCGCGGTCAGCGCCAAGAAGCGCTTCGGCACCGGGACACTGATTGCCGGCATGCTGCTTGCGGGCCTCGCCGGCGGCGGCGTGGCTGTGGGTTCGCAGGCGCTGGCCGACGGCACCGCCGGCACCTCGATTGCCGGCAGCCCGGCCAAGCAGTTGATTGTGAACAACACCGACTCGGTCAACGCCATCACCGCGGCCGCGGCCAAAGCGTCCCCGAGCGTGGTGACGATTTCGGTGGCCAGCGGCAACACCGGCGGTTCCGGTTCCGGCATCATCCTGGACACCGAGGGCCACATCCTCACCAACACCCACGTGGTGACGCTCGGCGGCCAGACGTCCAGTCCCGACGTCGAGGTGCGCACCAGCGACGGCAAGGTGCACAAGGCAAAGGTGGTCGGCACCGACCCGCTGTCGGACTTGGCCGTGATCAAGATCGACGCCGAGGGCCTCACCCCCGCCACGTTCGGCGACTCGGCGAAACTCAACGTCGGCGACACCACCATCGCCATCGGCGCGCCGCTGGGATTGGCAGGCACCGTCACGGACGGAATCGTATCCACGTTGAGCCGGACCATCAGCGTCTCCTCCTCAGCGGTTCCGGAAAATTCCGGCGACAGCGCGCAGCCCAGCCCTAACGACCAGTTCAACTTCCAGTTCCCCGGCGAGCAACAGTCCGCAAAACAAGGCAGCATCTTCCTGAACGTGATCCAGACCGACGCGGCCATCAACCACGGCAACTCCGGCGGTGCGCTGGTGAACACGAAGGGCGAGATCATCGGCGTCAACGTCGCCATCGCGTCCTCCAGCGAAGACAGCGGCAGCATCGGCGTCGGCTTCTCCATTCCCAGCAACTACGCGCAGCGGGTTGCCCAGGAACTGATCAAGGACGGGTCGGCAAGCCACGGCATGCTGGGGGTCTCGGTCACTGCCAAGGCCTCCGGGAATTCCTCCGGCAACACACAGTTCTCGGTCGGCGCGGATGTGGTCGAGGTCGTGAAGGATTCGCCCGCGGCGAAGGCGGGACTGCAGAAGGGCGATGTAATCACCGGGGTGGAAAACCGCGTGATCGGTGACAGCCAGTCCCTGACCGCCGCCATCCGTGAACATGCCGCCGGCAGCACCGTCAAGGTCACCTACCTGCGCGGCGGCGAGACGCACACCGCCGACGTGACGCTCAGCGAAGGCCAAGCCTGACCTACACGGTTCCTGCGACGCACCTGCGGCCCCGCCATTCACGGCGGGGCCGCAGGTGTTTACCGACGTGGCGTTCCCGGTAAGGTTAGGGTGTTTGCAGCGGCCCGCAACACCCGCGCGGGCCGTGGACGGCGGAAGGAAGTTCAGCGAGGATGCAAAAAGCAGCAGGCACAGCCTTGAACATCGTGGTGCTGGTCAAATATGTACCGGACGCGCAGTTCGACCGCCACCTGACCGGCGATCCGGCGACGGTGGACCGGTCCGAGAGCATCCTCTCCGAACTGGACGAATACGCCATTGAATCCGCCCTGCAGCTGGCGGAGGAGCGCGGCGGGCCGAAGGCCGGCAACCGGGTCATTGCGTTGACCATGGGCCCGGCGGCGGCAGCCACTGCGGTGAAGAAGGCCCTGCAGATCGGCGCCACCGAAGGCCTGCATGTGAACGACGACGCGCTGGCTGGCTCCGATGCCACCGGAACGTCGCTGGTTTTGGCAGCGGCTATCCGGAGCCTCGGCGAAGTTGACTTGGTGCTCACCGGCATGGCGTCCACGGACGGCGAAACCTCGCTGGTCCCGGCGCAGCTGGCCGAGCGCCTGGGCCTGCCGCAGCTGACCTTCGCCGCCAGCCTGGAGCTGGACGGGACCACGGTCCGTGCCCGCCGCGACGGGGATACCCACGCCGACAGCCTGGAAGCCGAACTTCCGGCGCTGGTGTCCGTCACCGACCAGATCAACGAACCGCGCTACCCGAACTTCAAGGGCATCATCGCGGCCAAGAAAAAGACGGTTGCCACGGTGACGCTGGCGGACCTGGGCATCCAGCCCGCCGAGGTCGGCACCGCCGGGGCCTGGACCGCCGTCCGGACGGCCGAGGCACGCCCGCCGCGATCGCAGGGCACCATCATTACCGATGAGGGCGACGCCGGCATCCGCCTGGTGGACTTCCTGGCCGCCCAAAACCTGCTCTAGTCCGCCACGGAAACCGCGAAGGATATCGGCACCATGCCCACAGTTCTTGTCTTTATCGACCATCCCGGCCAGACCCTGCACAAGGGCCAGTTGGAACTGCTCACGCTGGCGCGCAGCATCGGCGAGCCAGTGGCGGCGTTCAACGGAGACCTCACCGACGCCGTCCGGACCACGCTCGGGGATTACGGCGTGGGCACCATCTACCGGCCGTCCGCCGACCTGGACGGCGCCCTGGTGGCCCCGAAGGCTGCGTTCGTGGCCGCTGCCGCCCGTGAAGCCAACCCGGCCGCGGTGCTGCTGCCCAACACGTTCGAAGGCAAGGAGATTGCTGCCCGGGCCGGGATCAAGCTCGACTCCGGCGTCATTACCGACGCGATCGGTATCTCCGCCGACCTGACCGTGACCAAGAGCGTGCTCGCGGGCGCCTACACGGTGCAGGCACAGGTCGGCCGGGGCACGCCGATCATCACCGTGAAGGCCAACGCCGTTGCCGAGGCCCCGGCGGCCGAAGCGGCCGTGCCGGAGGTGGCGACAGTGGACGCCGGGGACTTCGGCCCCGCGGCCCGCATCACCCACCGCGCGGAGAAAGCGGCCAGCGGTCGGCCGGCGCTCACCGAGGCCCGCGTGGTGGTAGCCGGCGGCCGCGGAACCGGCGGAGACTTCTCGCCGATCGAGGACCTGGCCGACGCCTTGGGCGGGGCGGTCGGCGCATCACGGGCGGCCACCGACGCCGGCTGGATCGAGCACTCGGCACAGGTGGGCCAGACCGGCCAGACCGTCTCGCCGCAGCTGTACGTCTCGGCCGGCATCTCCGGCGCCATCCAGCAGAAGGCCGGCATGCAGACCGCCAAGGTGATTGTGGCGGTCAACAACGACGCCGATTCGCCGGTCTTCGAGATTGCCGATTTCGGCATCGTCGGCGACCTGGCTGAAGTCCTGCCGCAGGCCGCCGCCGAGATCCGCCGGCGGAAGGGCTAGCCGCGGTGACTGCTGCGGAGTTCATGCCGGCACGTGTCCTCGTCTTTGCCGCGCACCCGGACGACCTGGATTTCGGCGCGGCGGGCACCATTGCCCGCTGGACGGCCGCGGGCGTGCAGGTGAGTTACTGCATCATGACCGACGGCGATGCCGGCGGCTTCGATGACGGCCAGCGGGCCGGCATCGTGGAACTGCGGGCGGCCGAGCAGGCGAAAGCCGCGGCGTTGGCCGGCGTGACCGACCTGCACTTCCTGCACCAGCCCGACGGCTACCTGGAACCCACCCACGAGGTGATCCGGCAGACCGTGGAACTGATGCGGCGGATCCGTCCCGACATTGTGCTCTCCATGCACCCGGAGCGGGCCTGGGACCGGATCCAGAAGAGCCACCCGGACCATCTGGCCTGCGGTGAGATCGTGACCCGCGCGATCTACCCGGCGGTGGAGAACCCGTACGCGTATCCCGAGTTGCTCGAGGCAGGGCTGGCCGCTTACAAAGTGCCCTATCTGTGGTTCTACGGCGGGCCGGGAGAGCGGGAGAACCACTTCGTGGACATCACCGACTGGGTCGATACCAAGCTGGCCGCCATCCGCATCCACGCGAGCCAGCACCCTGACCTGGCCGGGATGGACGCCCGCGTGCGGCAGAATCTGGTGGAGAACGCCGAGCGCGGCGGGCTTCCTGCCGGCCGCAGTGCGGAGGCTTTCCACGTGGTGGGCATCAATACCCCGGAGACGATCGCCGGATTCTGACGGCGGCGGACCGGCACGGCGGTGGGCCCTGCGCTGCCGGACACTGGCGCCGGCAGCGCAACGGGTTAGCCGGCCGGCGTGGGAATGATGACGGCGAACGGAAGGCTGGGGGACTCGGCCCCGCCCGGCGCCTCGACCGATACGGCCAGTTCGCGGGTGGTGGAGATGCCGTCGACCACTACCGGGTTGCCCGCGGTAATGTCCGCGGCCTCAATGGTGCCGGCCGATACCGGCGCGGAGCCGTCCAGCGGGACCCGCCAGACCTGGTAGGTGCGCCCCTCGGACGCCGCGACGTCGTTGAACGTCAGGACGGCAGCGTTCTTCTCCAGTGAGATCGAGGCGTCGACGGTGCCGCCGCCCTCCACTTCCTGCTGGCTGGAGACAACGTCCGGTGCATCCGCGACGTCCTGGTCAGAGGTTCCGCCCAGGGCTCCGGCCACGGCGATGGCACCAATAATCACCACGATGGCAGCCAGGGCCAGCAACAGCCACTTGGTCACCGCGGGCATCGGCTGCCGCACGTCCTCGTCTGCTCCGCCGGTCAACTGGTCGGCGTGCAAGACGGAGTGGTCCTCATCCGCTGCTGCGTAGTCGTTCCCCTCGGTGGAGTTTCCGGGGCTGGCCAGGCGATCAGATGGCTGTGGCGTATCCATAGGCTGCCAGTCTATCGGTCCCCGGGCGCGGTGCCTCTGTGGCCGCCGACACGCTGCCGTTCCGGTGCGCGGCTAGAGCTTCGCCCCGGCGAAGCCGTGCTGCCGCCAGGCTTCGTAGACGGCGATCGAGGCCGAATTGGCCAGGTTCAGCGATCGCAGCGACGGCAGCATGGGCAAGCGCAGGCGAGCCGTCACATGGGCATCCTGCTTGACCGCTTCCGGCAGCCCGACGGACTCCGGGCCGAACATCAGCACGTCGCCCGGAAGGTAGGAGACGTCCGTGTAGGAAGTCTCGCCATCGGAGGTGAAAGCGAAGACCCGCTCGGGTTGCAGGGCTTGCCAGGCGGCCTCCAGATCGGCGTGCACGTGGACCACCGCCAGGTCGTGGTAGTCCAGGCCGGCGCGGCGGAGTTTGGAGTCTTCGAAGCTGAAACCCAGCGGTTCAACCAGATGCAGTTCGGCTCCGGTGACCGCGGCCAGTCGGATGGCGTTGCCGGTATTGCCGGGGATCTCGGGAGTGTAGAAGAGGATGCGGAACACGGAGTCCATCCTAAGCGCGCCGAAGCACCGTCCCGGACCGGCCGGCGGTCGGCAAACCCGCAGCCGTCAGCTGTGCATCCCAGCCAGCAGCCGGGCGAGCGAGGGGACATGCACCGTGTTCGGTGCCGGTCCGGAGGACAGGAATTGCTTGGTCTCGCGCACCAGCCGGGCTGCGTTGACCACGTGCACCGGCGCAATGCCGTCCGGATCGTAGCCGCGGGTGTAGTCGATCACCGGTTCGTGCAGGTTCCCGTCCGCGGAATGGATCACAATCCAGCCGGTGACATTGAGTTCCGGGAACAAATCCTGCATCCGCCGCACCGCCGGTGCCAGCAGCGGCGGTTCCACCACGCGGCCGTCCTTGTGCAGAGTGCGCCCGTCCCAGCGGAAGTTTCCCCGCGGCAGTAGCATCGAATCGATCAGGGCCAACCGGTAGCCGGCCAGCAGCGCATGGTCGATGAACCCGTTGTCGGCCGGCGAATGCAGCCCATTGACCAGCCGCGCCGACGGAATCGCCGGAAGAATCTGCCGGCTGATCAATTGCACGCTCAGGGCCTCGCGGCGCAGCCGGGCGCCGGCACCGAAGATTCCGCGCTTGCGCGGCACCCCATGGATTTGCTGCCGGGCGATGTTTTCCGCCAGACCGGTGGAGGCCTCGGCGGACTCATAGGCAGGTACGAAGACCGGCGCGTCGGATGCCGAGGGACCGCGCTGCCCGGGTGTCCGCCGGGGCGCGGCGGATGCTGCGAAGGACTCGGCGCTGTCCGTCCGTGCGTCCGGTGCGGTGGCGGCGCCGTAGGACCGGTCATAGCGGGACCGGGTCTGCGGGTTGCTGAGGACTTCATAGGCCAGGCTCACGCGGCGGAACTCGGCCGGATCCCCGCCGTGGTCCGGATGGGTGGCCCTTGCGGCCCTGCGGTACGCGGCCTTGATCTGCTGTTCGGTGGCAGTGACCGGCAGCCCCAAGGCATCGTAGTGGGATGGGGGAGTCACCGGCCGCCTCTCTGTAGGGTCTGGGGGTCCTGCGCGAAGCCCAGTGTAACCGCCGGGAAGCGGCCGCCTGTGTCGTGCCGCGGCTGCACGCGAACTTGCTGCCACAATGATCTGCTGTGACTTCGCTGCCGCCCGATGCCCCGATCGCCGTCGCGATCAACCCCCACGCCGGGTTCGGGACAACTGCCCGCGCCGGTGCGGAGGTGATGGCGGAACTGGCCAGCCGCGGCCGTGACGCCGTCGAACTGCGGGCGGAGACGTGGTCCGCGCTCGCGGGTCTGGTGGCCGGCGAGCTGCACCGCGGGATCTCCGCCCTGTTGGTGGTGGGCGGGGACGGAATGGTTCATTTAGCAGTCAACGCCTTGGCGGGCACGCAGGTTCCGCTGGGCATTGTGCCGACCGGGACCGGGAACGATTTTGCCCGGTTGTTCAACCTGCCCACGCAGCCGCGCACCGCCGTCGGGCATTTCCTGCAGGCGCTGGAGCAGCCGCGCAAGGTGGACCTGGGGCGGGTCACCCGCGCGGACGGAACCACCTGCTGGTTTGCCGGGGTCCTCTCCGCCGGCTTCGACGCCGCGGTCAACGACCGGGCCAACCGCTGGCGCTTCCCGCGCGGCCGCCTGCGCTACCCGCTGGCGATGCTGCGCGAACTCGCCTCCTTCCGCCCGCTCAGCTACAGCCTGGTCGTGGACGGGGTGCCGCGCCGGACCGACGCGATGCTGGTTGCCGTTGCCAACGGCCGGTCGATCGGCGGCGGAATGCGCATTGTCCCGGAGGCAGCGTACGACGACGGTGCGTTGGATCTGTTCATCGTCTCGCCGCTGTCCCGTCCCGCCTTCTTGGGCATCTTTCCGCGCGTCTACGCCGGCCGGCATACCGACCATCCGGCGGTCCACATCGAGCGGGTGCGGACGGTGCGGCTGGAAGCCGCAGGGGTCACCGCCTATGCCGACGGCGAACCGGTCGGCAGGCTGCCGGTATCCGTCGATGTGGTGCCGGGTGCCCTGTCAGCGGCGGTGTAACGCAGCAGCAGCATGGACCCGGACTCCAGCACCTGGCGCAGTTGAAGCCGCTGCAGCGACTGGCCGGGAACATGGTCCGAGATCCGTTTGCCGGTGCCGCCGGCCAGCAGCGGGCTGATGGTCAGGCACAGCTCGTCGACCAGTCCCGCGGCCTGGAAACTGCCAAAGAGGGTGGGGCCGCCTTCGCTGTGCAGCTGCTGGTAGCCGCGGGCCGCCAGCGCCCGCACCATCAACGCGGGCTCCACCCGGGCGGTGCCGGCGTCGACCACATCCGCCACCCGTTCCAGTGCGCGGCGACGGGTCGCGGGGGAGGCGGCACTGGTCAACACGATGGGGCGCACCGGCGCGGCCGTGAAGAACTCGCTGTCCGGATCGAGGTCCAGCGAGGCGGAGACCACCGCGACGGGCGGATGCGGATTCATGCCGCGCGCGGTGCGCCAGGCCTGCGACTCGGCCGAGAGCAGCTCGCCGCCATAGCCCTCCGCCCGGATGGTCCCGGCCCCGACCACCAGCACGTCGGCCAGCCGCCGCAGCAGCAGGAAGACGCGCTGGTCCACTTCGTCGCCCAGCGTCCCGGAACGGCCCTCATAGGTGGCCGCACCGTCCAGGCTGGCAACAAAGTTGAACCGGATCCACGGGCCGGACCTCGGGACTTCGCCGTACCAGTCCAGCAGGTCCTGGTCGGTGGCCTGTTCCGGCCCGGGCGGCAGGATGCGCCGGATCGGCCGGGTCACTGCGCCGCCGGTTCGTTGACGTCGCCCATGTTGTGCTTCAGATAGGACGGTTCGCGCCAGCCCAGCACCGCCTCGGCCATGCGGATGGCGGCGCTGGCTTCGGGAACGTTGTGCATGCGCAGGATCCGCGCGCCGTTCATGATGCAGATGACGGCGGCAGCCAGCGATCCGGACAGCCGTTCCTGTTTGGGCTGGTCCAGCGTTTCGCCGATGAAGTCCTTGTTGGAAACCGCCGCCAGCGCGGGGTAGCCGAGGGCGGCGATTTCACCGAAGCGGCGGGTGATTTCCAGCGAATGCAGCGTGTTCTTGTTCAGGTCGTGGCCCGGGTCGATGATGATTTTCTCCGCAGGGATGCCCAGCTCCACGGCCAGGTCCACCTTGCGGCGCAGGAAGCCGGCAACGTCCTCCACCACGTCGTCATAGTGGGGCCGCGGATACACCGTGCGGGGCGCGGCGAGCGAGTGGGTAATGACCAGATGTGCCCCGCCCTCCGCTACTACCGCCGCCATGTCCGGGTTCTGCAGTCCGGTGGTGTCGTTGATGACGTTCGCACCGGCGCGGATGCTCGCCTCGGCCACCGCGGGCAGGAACGTGTCGGCGGAAATCACCACGTCCGAGGCGGCCCGCACCGCCTCGATCACCGGAACAATCCGTTCCGCTTCCTCGCGCGCTGATAGGGCCGGTCCCGGCGCGAAGGGCACGCCGCCAATGTCCACCCAGTCCGCCCCCGCAGCGACCGCCTGCAGGGAAGCATCGATGGCAGCCTCGAGTGCGAAGGTCCGGCCGCCGTCGTAAAACGAATCGGGCGTGCGGTTGACGATGGCCATCAGTGCCACCTGCGAGCGGAAATCGATCCGGCGGGAGCCGAACTCGTGCACCGGGTGGTGCAACTCGGGCAGGAAGGCCCCGGACGGCGTTCGCTCCGTCAGTGGTTGACTCACAGGCTGGTCAGCTCCTTGTCGGGGTTGGACAGGTCCGCGGCGTCCACCGTTCGGCCCGACCGGATCAGGTCCTGGATGGGCTCCTGGACGTCCCAGATGTTTACATTCATACCAGCCACCACCTTGCCCTCGCGCAGCCAGAACGCGATGAACTCCAACTTGTCCGGATCCTGGTAGCTGCCTCGGATGACCGGTTCGCTCTCCGCCGCCCACGGGAAGTAGCCGGAATACTCCATCCCGATGCCGAACTGGTCCGTGTAAAAGTACGGGATGTCATCGTTGGATGCATCCCGGCCCAGCATGGCGGCAGCGGCAGTTTTGCCCTGCGCAATGGCATTCGCCCAGTGCTCGCTGCGCAGCGGCGCGCCGTAGGCCGGGTGATAGGCGCGGGCCACGTCACCGGCGGCAAAGACATGCTCGGCCGAGGTCCGCAACCGCTGGTCGGTATCGATGCCGTTGGACACCGTCAGCCCGGCTGCCTCGGCCACCGCGGTGTTGGGGACGGCGCCGATGGCTGCCAGCACCACGTCCGCGGGGAGGCGCTCGCCGTCGTCCAGGAGAACGCCGCCGACCTTGCCGTTCCCGCCGATGATTTCCACCGGCCGGCCTCCGGTGCGCAGCAGCACGCCCTCGCGGCGATGGGTGTCCGCGAAGATGCCGCCGATGGTTCCGCCCAGCGCCGAGGCCAGCGGGACCTGGCCGCGGCCCACGATGGTGGCCTCATTTCCCAGTTGGCGCGCCGTGGCGGCAACCTCCATCCCGATCCAGCCCATGCCCAGCACCACCAACCGCTGGTTCCCGGCCGCCAGCAGCGTGTGCAGGGATTCGCTGTCATCCAGCGTGCGCAGGTAGTGCACCCCTTCCAGACCGGCCCCGGGAAGGTCCAGCCGCCGCGGCGATGCGCCGGTGGCCAGCAGCAGCCGGGAGTACTTCAGCGTGATGGCATCCGAGAACGTCGCGGTACGGGCGCCGGGATCGAAAGACTCCAGCGTGGTGCCGCGCAGCAGCCGGACGCCATGCTCCGCATACCAACCCGGCGGCTGCACGAGTGCCGCCTCCGCGTCCTCGCGTCCGGCCAGGAAGTCCTTGGACAGCGGCGGCCGAATATAAGGTGGTTGGTCCTCGGTACCGGCCAGGACGATTTCGCCCCCGTAGCCGCCCTGCCGCAGCGCCTCGGCAGCGGTGGCGCCGGTCAGCCCGGCTCCGGCAATGACGATCGGGTTCTCTGCCATGGCAGCGCTCCTTCAAAGTGCCGGCGGGCACCGGGCGGTTCACAGCCCCAGCTGCCGATCTGATGGAAGCACCGGCAGCTGCCTGTTCGGGCAGGGCCAGATGTTCTAAAATGGTTATGTTCGACTTTAGAAATCCGTCCCGCAGAAGTCAATGGATCAGCCACCGGAAAGAGCGCCATGACCGAACATCCTCCGCCCGGACTCTCGGCCGTCACCGCCTTGGGCGACGACGTCCGCCGCCGCCTGTTCGAATTCGTCCGGCACAGCGCCGAACCGGTGACCCGGGACCAAGCCGCGGCCGCCTTGGATCTGCCGCGCAGCACCGTGTCCCTGCAATTGGATGCGTTGGCCGGGCACGGGCTGCTGACTGTGGAGTTCCGCAAGCTCAGCGGCAAATCCGGGCCGGGCTCCGGCCGGCCGTCGAAGGTTTACACGGCCGCGGTGCCGGAAGTCTCGGCCTCCGTGCCGGAGCGGTCCTACGACCTGGCCGGTGAGCTGTTGGCCACGGCGGTGGAGGAATCGGCCCGGACGGCGCGCCCGGCGCATGAGCTGGTAGCCGAGGCCGCCCGTGCCAAGGGCCTGGAGCTCGGGGCCGGCGCGGCCGGGATGGAAGCCGCGCTGGCATCGGCGGGCTACCGGCCGCTGCCCGATGCGGCCGGATTTGCGCTGGGAAACTGCCCGTTCCACCTGCTGGCGCGGAGCCACACGCAGACGGTGTGCGGGCTGAACCTGGCCCTGCTGGAGGGGATGCTGGACGGCTGCGCGGACCGGCACCACAGCGTCGCCGCCGATCCGGACGGGCCGTTCTGCTGCGCCAGGATCAACCGACGCCCGCCCGCCTGATGCCGCGCTCCGTGTGATGCCCGGGCGGGAAGCGGTCCTGCCGGCAGCCGGACAGCCCGTTCCGCCGGCCGTTCCGGGCGACGGCTGGGGTACATGCAGGGGGCCATGTAAAATGTTGGCGTGCCCGTGTACCTTGACCACGCGGCGACCACGCCCATTCTGGCGCAGGCCCTGGCCGCACTCACCCACGAACTCAGCCGCAGCGGCAACCCCTCGTCGCTGCACGGCTCCGGCCGTCGTGCCCGCAGGGTGGTCGAGGAAGCCCGCGAGAGGATCGCCGCCGCAACCGGAGCCCACCCGTCCGAAGTGATTTTCACCTCCGGCGGCACCGAAGCGGACAACCTGGCCGTCAAGGGGCTGTACTGGGCGCGTCACGACGCCGACCCCCGGCGCCGCCGTATTTTGTGTTCGCCGGTGGAACACCATGCGGTGCTGGACACGGTGGAGTGGCTGGAAAAGCACGAAGGAGCCGAAGCAGTCTGGCTGCCGGTCGACGCGGACGGCGTGGTCTCCATCGAGGCCGTGCAGCGCGAAATCGACGCGGACCCCGCAGCCGTGGCCTTGATTACCGTCATGTGGGCCAACAACGAGGTAGGCAGCGTCCAGCCGATGGCGGAGATCGTTGCCGCCGCGCAGGCGCAGGGGATTCCGGTCCACTCCGACGCGGTCCAGGCCTTCGGGCACCTGCCGGTGGACTTCAAGGCTTCCGGACTGGACACCATGGCCATCACCGGGCACAAGATCGGCGGCCCGGTGGGCGTCGGCGCGCTGCTGGTCCGCCGGGACGTCAAGCTGACGCCCGTCCAGCACGGCGGCGGACAGGAACGCGACATCCGGTCCGGCACTCTGGACACGCCGGCGATCGCCGCCTTTGCCGCCGCGGCGGAGACCGTCGTCGGGCATTTGCCGGAAGAAGCCCGGCGGTTGGCGGACCTGCGCGAGAAACTCATTGCCGGCGTCGTACGCACCGTTCCGGAGG
The DNA here is from genome assembly GCF_053607305.1 of Arthrobacter sp. NPDC055138. NCBI lineage: Bacteria > Bacillati > Actinomycetota > Actinomycetes > Micrococcales > Micrococcaceae > Arthrobacter > Arthrobacter sp. NPDC055138. The sequence goes on along the minus strand of NZ_JBSGTH010000005.1, from coordinate 241,702 downwards.
CGGTGCTGCGGGGGACTCCGGATCCGGAACAGCACGGCCGGCGGCTGCCGGGCAACGCGCACTTCACCTTCCCGGGCTGCGAGGGGGATTCGCTGCTGTTCCTGCTGGATTTGGCCGGCGTCGAGTCCTCCACCGGGTCCGCTTGCACCGCGGGAGTGCCGCGGCCCTCGCACGTCCTGCTGGCGATGGGGCTGAGCGAAGAAGAAGCCCGTGGCGCGCAACGCTTCACGCTCGGGCATACAACCACCGAATCCGACGTTGACGCATTGGTGGCTGCGCTGCCGGAGGCTTACGCACGGGCGAAAAAGGCCGGCATGGCCGGGCACGTCTCCAGCATCCAGACCGCCGGCACACAGGCGGATTGACCGGCGCAACGCACGCTGCATCGGCTCGAATCACTGGGCCGCAGCAGACACAGACAACACATCAGTAGGGAATCGAATTCATGAAGGTACTGGCAGCGATGAGCGGCGGCGTGGACTCCGCCGTGGCAGCGGCACGGGCGGTGGAGGCCGGCCATGACGTGGTAGGCGTGCATCTGGCCCTGAGCCGGATGCCCGGCACACTCCGCACCGGCAGCCGCGGCTGCTGCACCATCGAGGATTCGCGGGACGCCTGGCGCGCCTGCGACATCCTGGGCATCCCGTACTACGTCTGGGACTTCTCCGAGCGGTTCAAGGAAGATGTGGTCGACGACTTCATCGCCGAATACGCCGCCGGCCGGACGCCCAATCCCTGCATGCGCTGCAACGAACGGATCAAGTTCGCCGCGCTGCTGGAGAAGGCGCTGGCGCTGGGCTTCGACGCGGTGTGCACCGGCCACTACGCCAAGGTGATCGAAGACGAGCACGGCAACCGGGAACTGCACCGCGCCGCCGACTGGGCCAAGGACCAGTCCTACGTGCTGGGCGTGCTGACCCACGAGCAGCTCAAACATTCCATGTTCCCGCTGGCCGAAACGCCGTCCAAGGCCGAAGTGCGCGCCGAAGCCGCGCGGCGCGGGCTCTCCGTGGCGAACAAGCCGGACAGCCATGACATTTGTTTCATTTCCGACGGCGACACCCGCGGTTGGCTGGCCGAAAAGATCGAAATGGAGACGGGATCAATCGTTGACCAGGACGGCCAGGTAGTCGGCGAACACGAGGGCGCCAACGCGTTCACCGTGGGCCAGCGCCGCGGACTGAAGCTGGGCCGTCCGGCGCCGGACGGCAAGCCGCGGTTCGTGCTGGAGATCCGGCCCAAGGAGAACAAGGTGGTGGTGGGGCCGGAGGCCTTGCTGGCCGTGGACCAGATGCGCGGCATCAAAGTTTCCTGGGCCGGCCTGCCGCTGCCCGAGGTGGAAGCGCAGACCGCATTCGAGTGCATGGTCCAGGTCCGTGCGCACGGCGACCCGGTGGCCGCCCGGGCGCAGTCGGAGCTCGATGACGACGGCCGGCAGCAACTGGTGGTCACCCTGATCGAGCCGATGCGCGGCGTGGCTCCGGGCCAGACAATGGTCCTCTACCAGGGGACCCGGGTGCTGGGTCAGGCAACCATTGATTCGGCCCGTTCGCTGAGCTGGGACCCGGCCAAGGTTTCCTGACACAGCGCCGGCGGACTTCACACTGGAGTAACCGGTGCAATGCCGGTGCGGGCCGAACCATAAACTGGGATCATGACCGAGCCCCACCTTGCCGATGACTTTGACCCGACCGCCAGCTCCCTCTCCGACCAGGTGGCCCCCGAGGTGATGGCCGAGCTGCTGGCAGTGCGCGGCAGCATCGACAACATCGACGCCACGTTGGTCTATCTGTTGGCCGAGCGGTTCAAGGCCACGCAGCGGGTGGGCTACCTCAAGGCCAGGCACAAGCTGCCCCCGGCCGATCCCGACCGCGAAACCGCCCAGATCGGCCGGCTGCGGCGGCTCGCCGAGGAAGCGCATCTGGACCCGGCCTTCGCCGAGAAGTTCCTGAACTTCATCATCTCCGAGGTCATCAGGCACCACCAGGCCATCTCCGACGAGCACAACGGCGGCAACTGAGGTGACGGCCGGCTCCGACGCACCCGCTGCCGGGGTGCGGCCCAGCCAGGTGAGCGCTACCGGGCTGGGCAGCTGGCCCGGTACTGATCCGGCCGAAGCGGCCCGGATCATTCGCGGCGAACTCGGCGAACCCAACCTGCCGCATCTGGTGGAGCTGCCCGATCGCGGTGTCGGCTCGGACCCGGTGGCACGGACGGCCGGATTGCTGGAGGAACTCTTCATCGACCTGCAGCCGCACGGCTGGCGGCTGGTGGACCGCCCGGGGCAGGACCACCGCCGGTCTGTTTCCGCCCTGCGCACCGACCTGAACGTGCTGGCCGATGTGGTGGGTGCCGAAGAGCGTCCGGGTTCGCACTTCAAAGTGCAGCTGCGCGGGCCGATGTCCTTGGCCGCCAATCTCTACCTACACAACGGTGAACGCGCGCTCATCGACGCCGGGGCCCGGCGCGACCTGGCCCAGTCGCTGGCGGCCGGCGCGGCAGGCCACCTCGCCCAGGTCAAGGCTTCGCTGCCGGCCGGCACGGAGCTGGTGGTCCAGCTGGACGAGCCGGACATCGACACCGTGCTGGCCGGGACCATTCCCACCGCCAGCGGCTACCGCACCCTGCGGTCGGTGCCGGCGTCGGAAGCATCCGCCGCCTGGGACCTGCTGGCCGCGGCCCTGCGCGACGCCGGTGCCGTGGAAGTGGTGGCCCAGATTCCGGCCACCGATTCCGGCCTGGACGCGGTGGCCGCCAGCGACTTGGACGGGTTCGCCGTCCCTACCGGCGGGCTGGGTACCCGGCAGTGGGAAACAATCGCCGCGGCCGTCGAAGCCGACCGGCGCATCTGGACCGGCCTGATCGACCCCGCCGCCGGAAGCATCCCGCAGGTCACTGCACTGGTCGATTCAGTAGTGCGGCCATGGCGGCAGCTCGGATTGCCGTTGAAACGCCTGCCCCAGCTGCGGATCACGCCCTCCGCCGGCCTGGCCGGGACTGCCCCGGAGGCGGCCCGCTCGGTAGTGAAGCGGTTGACCCAGACGGCCGACGCACTGAACCAGGTTATCGCGGAGGCCTGAGCAACCCGGCCGGGACTTTGTCCGGCGGGTTCCGCGGGCGCTGCGATCAGGGGCTAAACGAGTACCGAGTAGGTGAAGGAGCCCTCGTATTCGAGCACGGTTCCGAGCTGGCGCTGAATGACCTTGGTCCGGATCCGGAAGCGGTCTTCGGCTCCGTCCCACCACTGTTCGGTGAAGGCCGCGGCCTCGAACAGGAGTGGCAGCCGGAGCGAGCGGCGGCCGGCAGCCAGGCGGCTGCCACGCGAGATGATCCGCATCCGGCCATCGGCGCCGACCGAGCACGCCACGTCCGTGAGCAGGCGGCCGCTCCGACCCAGCGCGCCGACGGCCTTGCCCAGTTTGGCGTCCCAGCTGGTCCGGTCCTCCATGATCCGGGTCCGGTGGTCGAAGTGGAGTGTCCTGACAGCGGTCAGCTGAGGCTGGCCGCCGGCATTGAGCGAGGCCCGGTTCTCGATGCTGAAGGGCACCTGGTGCTGGTACTCGGGGAACAACGCGTTGTCGCTGCTCGTCAGGTCCAGGAACGGCCGCAGCACCGGGACGGGGCAGCCCGCCACATCGAACGTTCCGGAACCGACGCCGCTGACTGTTGCACCGTCGTCGTTCTCCGCACTTGCCGCCAGCGAGAAATACTGCTGCAGTTCGGGTTGGAGCCGCGCGAAGTCCGGCCCCAGCGCACGTTGGTAAACAGACGTCATGGCCTCACCGCCCGCGCCGGGCGGTGAGCCGCTGCCGGGGCATTCCGGTGACGGGTCCCATGGCGGTCAGAGCCTCCCGGCGGCTTTGAGCCGGATATACATGTCGGCCAGCTGGGGCGGCAGCTCGTGCGGGGGAGCGTCCACCACTTCGGCGCCCAGTTGGCGGATCTGGGCCGCGACGGCGGCCCGTTCCAGCATGGCCCGCTCCGCGGCGGCGGCACGGAACGTGTCGTCGGCGGTGTCGCGCACGGTGCGCAGCCGGTCGATGTGCGGATCGCTGACCGAGGCGACCACCACGGTGTGCTTGGCGGTAAGCTGAGCCAGCACGGGCAGCAGCCCCTCCTCGGCGGCCCCGGAATCCAGCGCGGTCAGCAGCACCACCAGGGACCGGTGCGAGGACAGGGCATGGACCTCGGCAGGTATCTGCGACCAGTCCGCTTCGATCAGCTCCGGGTCCAGCGGTGCCATGGCGTTGACCAGTTGGTTGAGCAGGTTGCCTTTGGCCGCGGAAGCGACTTTGGCCCGCGGCCGCCGATCGTAGGCCAAAAAGTCCACGCGGTCGCCGCCGCGTTCTGCGAGCACTGCCAGGAGCAGGGACGCTTCGATCCCGGTGTCCAGCCGCGGCTCGTCGTCGATCCGTGCCGCCGAGGTGCGCGAGGTATCCAGCACGATCACCACGCGGCGGTCGCGTTCCGGCCGCCAAGTGCGGACGACGACGGCCTGTCGCCGGGCGGTGGCTCGCCAGTCGATCGAGCGCACGTCGTCGCCGCGAACATAGTCGCGCAGCGAGTCGAACTCGGTGCCGGCTCCGCGGATCTGCACCGCAACCCGTCCGTCGAGTTCGCGCAGCTTGCGCAGTTTGGAGGGCAGATGCCGTTTGGAATGAAAGGGCGGCAGCACGCGGAGTCGGCCCGGCAAGTCGACGGTAATCTGTCGCGCGGCCACACCCAGCGGACCGAGCGACCGGATGGCCACGTGGTGGGCCAGGAGGTCGCCGCGGCGCTGAGGCGTCAGCCGGACCTCGAGCAGCCGGCGTTCGGCCGGCGAAATGCGCACGCGCTGGTCGGGATTCGCGGCGCCGGCCGAGGGCTGCCAGCCATCGCGCACCACGGCCCGCAGCTGGCGGCGGCCATGATTGGCCATCAGTAGCTGGGCCGTCACTGATTCGCCCAGCCGGACATTCGCGGGCAGCCGCCGCTGCAGCCCCACCCGGCGCGGCGAAAGCGCCAGCGCCAGGTCAACGCCCACCGCGGCGGCCAAGAGCAGGCACCACGCCAGGGCCGTGGCCGGCCGCGGAAAGAGCAGCAGCGGAATCATGCCCGCCAGGGCCAGCAGGACAAAACGCCCGGTAATCGCCATGACGTGCTCAGCGGGGGACCGGCACGGTGGCCAGGATGCTCTGCAGCACGTCGTCGGCCTGGACGCCGTCCATCTGCGCCTCCGGCCGCAGGCCGACTCGGTGGCGCAGCGCCGGCAGGGCCAGCGCCTTGACGTCGTCTGGTGTTACGAAGCTGCGCCCGTTCAGCCAGGCCCAGGCCCGGGAGGTATTGAGCAGCGCGGTGGCGCCGCGCGGCGAGACGCCCAGCTGGAACGACGGCGCCGACCGGGTGGCCCGGACCAGGTCCACAATGTAGCCGACGACCTCGGGTGCAATCGCCACCCGGGCCACGGCGGCCCGGGCCTGGACCAAGTCCTCGGCAGAGGCCGCGGCCCGCACCCCGGCGCCCTGCAGGTCGCGCGGGTCGAAGCCCAGGCTGTGCCGGCGGATGATCTCGATCTCGGCGTCCCGGTCCGGCAGGTTCATGGTCAGCTTCAGCAGGAACCGGTCCAGCTGGGCCTCCGGCAGCGGGTAGGTGCCCTCGTATTCCACCGGGTTCTGCGTGGCTGCCACGATGAACGGCTCGGGCAGCTTCCGCGAGGTGCCGTCCACCGAGACTTGGCGTTCTTCCATGGCTTCCAGCAGCGAGGCCTGGGTCTTCGGCGGCGTGCGGTTGATCTCGTCGGCCAGCAGGATGTTCGTGAACACGGGACCCTCGCGGAAACGGAACTCGGAGGTGTGCGTGTCGTAGATCATCGAGCCGGTGACGTCGCCCGGCATCAGGTCCGGGGTGAACTGGATCCGCTTGGTATCAAGGCTCAGCGCGGCGGAGAGCGAGCGGACCAGCAGTGTCTTGGCCACACCGGGCACGCCTTCAAGCAGCACATGTCCGTGCGAGAGCAGGGCGATCAGCATCCCGGTCACGGTGGCGTCCTGGCCCACCACGGCCTTGGCCACTTCGCCGCGCACATCGTGCAGGGCCTGGCGCAGGCGGCCGTCGTCGGAGGGCGGCGTGGCCACGGCGGGGCCGCTGCCGTACTGGGCCGCCTGCCGCTGTCCTGTCTGTTCGCTCATCGGTGCGTTATCTCTTTCTCTAGCTGCTGAAGTTCTTGGGCCCAGGCCACCAGCCGGGCTTCGGTCCCGGGCGCTTCGTCCCGCAGGATACGTTCCAGATCCGCCCGTGCGCGCCCGCTGTTCCGGGCCACCGCATTAACGACGTCGGCGCTGCCGGCTCCCGCGGGTAGGCGCAGGTGGGCGGCGAGCCGGGTCAGGGTGGCGGCACGCAGGTTGTCCGCCGCATGGTTCACGGCCTTGGCATTCTGGTAGAGCCGGGCGCGGCCCTCGATCGTCTCGGCCGAGCGGACCAGGACCGGCAGCGGCTCGGACACCAGCGGGCCGAGCCTGCGCCCGCGCCAGAACATGGCGATGACACCGACGGCCATCAGCCACAGTGAAACCGGCAGCACCCATCCCGGCAGCAGGCTCATCGGGTTGACCGGTGTTTCGGCCACGGGCATGTCCTGCGGTCCCGCCCGGTACCAGACCAGCCGGTCCGTGGCGCCCAAAGTGTTCAGGGCCAGCGCCGCGTTGCCGGCCTGCACGATGGCCTCGTTGCTGAGCACATGGCCTGCCCCCAGCACCACGGTGACCCCGTCGTCGGAGCGCACATAGGGTGCCGCGTCCCCCGCAGGAGTTTCGAAGGCGAAGCACATCTCGCTGCCGCCGCGGTAGGACAGGCCGCCGCGGGTGATCTCGCCGGCCCGGATGGGGCCGGGGACCGTGCAGCCGGCTGGCAAGTTCCCGCCTTCGCCCGGGACCACGCCCGCTGCCCGGACACCGGGGGCGAGCGCCCGCAGGGCCTCGAAGCCGGGTTCAAGCAGCACAATGTGGTCCGTTTGCTGCTTCAGCGGTTCCAGCTGGTCCGCCGCCAGGTAGCCGTTGGGATCATGGACCAGCAACGTGGCGTCGGCCGCCTGGAGTTGGTCGTGCGTTTCCTGCAGCGAGCCGGTGGCAACCACCTGCACGCCCTGCTGGCGGAGCACCTCGGCCACGGCTTTGGCACCGTTGGGCGCGGCATTGCCGGGGGAGAGGGCGGCACGGTCGGCTGCCGGGCCGCGGAGCAATTCCAAGGCGACGACGCCGCAGAGCAGCACCAGCAAGACGAGCCAGAAGCTCCACCGACGCAGCCGGTTGCGGAGCGTGGACCACACGCTGCCGCCGTCGCCGACCGTTTCCGGCCGGGTCCCGGCTGCGTTGACTTCCGCGCGATCGGCTGGGCGTTCGGCTCGGTTTTCGGCTTCTGCCGGCGCCGGAGTTGTTCCTGTAGGGGTCATCGCGGGACCGCCAGCGGTGGGATGCTCGCTCTTGCCGCCGCCGGCGACGCTGCTGCCAGCGAGTCATCCAGGGCGGCCAGCCGTTCCACATCGTCCCGGGACGCAGGAACTTTGCCGTAACGCACCGAGTCGAAACGGTTGGCCGCCGTCCGCAGCCGTCCGGCTTCGGTGCTGAACGCGGCAGCAATCCCGGCGGCTGCCTCGTCGGCGGTCCGGCCGGGTTGCGGATCCAGCACCACGCGCTCCTCCATCGCGCGCACCAGCGCGCGGAACCGCTCGGCGAGGGCCGTGTCCCAGTCTCCTCGGGCGGCCGCGTCGCGGGAGTTCCGGCGGTGCTCGTCGGCGGTGAGCGGGACGGCGGCGTCGAAAATTTCTGCCGCTGCACGGCGCCGGGCGTTGAGCCGCGGCTTGACCACCCAAACGGCCGCGCCGATCAACAGCAGGGCGGCCAGGACCAGGATCAACGTGCCCAGATTGGGACTGAAGCCGTTCAGCTGGGAGATCAGGTCGGCGAACCAGTCCAGGATCCCCTGCAACACCGACTCCAGCACGGAGGGGCGGGCGTTCTGGTATTCCTCTTTGGCCAGCTCGCGGACCAGCAGTTCGCGCGCCTCCTCCGGATCCGGATTCAGCAGGGCCGCGGCGAGCGCCAGAGCCGCCGGGGCCACTGTCACGGCCCCCACGGCCCGGATGCCCCCGGGACCGAGGAGCCCGGCGCCGTTCCGGCGCCGAGCCCCGGAATGCTGCGCGTATCCTGGCCGCCGGACGCCTCGTGCTCGCGCAGCAGCACCACGTCGAACCCCTCGCGGCGGATCCGTAGGTCGATGTAGACCAGGGCGATCACCGCGGCCTGGAACGCGTAGCCGATGGCCGAGAAAATCGAAGACAGCAGCATCGAAGCCAGCGTGAGCGGTCCCATGGTGGAGAGCATGCTCTCGGCCGACGTCGGATCGCCCAGCAGCGGGCCGGCCAGGCCAAGGATGAACGAAATAGGCATGCTGATGACCGACGTGATCACCGTGACGATGATGGTGCACAGCAGGATGATGCCGAAGGTCCGCCACCAGCTGCGGTTGGTCAGCTGCCAGGACCGGGCGAGCGAGTGGAAGAGCGGTGCACGTTCCATGATGATGACCGCCGGGGCCAGCATCAGCTTAATGCCGATCCAGATGGACACAGCCGTCAGGGCGAGAATGATCAGCACGATCACCCAGACCGAGGACACGCCCAGTTGGTCGGCCAAGAAGAACGAGCCGGCAACGATCAGCACCAGAGCAACGGCCGTCAGCGCCAAATACAGCAGGCCCAGTCCCGCCAAGGCTCCGATCCGGCCCTTGGCCAGCGCGAACATCAGGCGGAAGCCGGTCTTCTGGTTGACCGCGGCCCTGGCCGTGGGAATGGCGAGCACGCCCTGCAGGACCAGGACCCCGACGCTGGACAGCAGGCCCAGGACCAAGGAGGAGATGATGATGGAGAGGCCGAAGGCCAGCGCGGATTCGTCCGTCAGTTCCTCGTTGGCCATGACCTGCAGGCCGCCGAAGGCCGAAATGATCAGGCCGCCCACCAGCCAGGCCAGCGCGCTGATCACTACTTGAAGCAGAACCGCAGTGCCGAAGACGGCCGCCGCGTTCTTGCGGGCAGCTTGGAATGCGCCGTCGAGGATCTCGCCCACGCCAAGCGGACGCAGCGGGATGACACCCGGTTTCGGGGGTGCCACATAACCTCGGTACGGACCGGGGCCGGTCGGCGCCGGCCAGCCGCCGCCTTGCTGCCCCTGCCACGACCCTGGCTGCTGGCCGCCGGGTGCGGGCTGTCCCCATGCCTGTCCGGGCTGCCCCCACGGCTGACCCGGTGCGGGCTCCCCCCACGGCTGACCCGGCGCGGGCTGCCCTGCCGTTTGGCCGGGAGCGGGGTGCCCCCATTGCTGCTGGTTCCAGCCGGCCGGGGCGGGCGGCGCCTGCGGGCCCGGCTGTGCCCACGTAGGTTGTGCTGCGGCAGGTCCAGGCTGCCCCCACACCGGCTGCTGGCCCCAGACCGGCTGGCCGGACTGTCCCGGTTGACCCGGTGCTGCCGGTTGGTTCCAGACCGGTTGCCCGGCCGCATCCTGCCGGCCCGGCCGCTGCGGGCCGGCGTCGTTGCCCTGCCCGGCCGGATCGGAACCGGCGCCGCCGGAGCCCTGCTGCGGATCCCTGCTGTCACGCCCGGCGTCGTTGGCCCCGTGGCTCATCGCGTTCCGTCTTTCTGATCTCGTGTGGCCGACTGCGGGAGGCTGTCGGCGAAGTGTTAGCCTCTCATCAGCCTATAGTTTCGGTCCGTGAGTTCCTAGAATCCCGGGCCGGGCCCGGCCGTGGGCTCGTTTTAGGTGCGCCCGGTGTGCCGTTGCGGCAGGAACTCAGTCAAATAGGGGACAATTAGGAGATATGAAGGCACGCATTCTGGTCGTAGACGACGACGAGGCCCTGGCCGAGATGATCGGCATCGTGCTGCGCAACGACGGTTTCGATCCGGTGTTCTGCGCGGACGGTTCCCAGGCCCTCGAGGTCTTCCGCAGCAGCAAGCCCGATCTGGTGCTGCTCGACCTGATGCTGCCTGGACTGGACGGGATCGAAGTCTGCCGACAGGTTCGCGGCGAATCGGATGTCCCCATTGTCATGCTGACCGCCAAGGCGGATACGTCGGACGTGGTCCGCGGACTGGAGTCCGGCGCCGACGACTATGTGCCCAAGCCGTTCAAACCGGCAGAACTCGTGGCCCGCGTGCGTGCGCGGCTGCGCCCGGGAGACCAGCGGGCCCCTGAGACGCTGCGGATCGCCGACGTCGTGATCGATGTCGCCGGCCACGTGGTGCACCGCGGGGACGAGAGGATCTCGCTGACCCCGCTGGAATTCGATTTGTTGGTGGCACTGGCCCGGAAACCGTGGCAGGTGTTCACCCGTGAATTACTGCTGGAGCAGGTCTGGGGCTACCGCCACGCCGCAGACACCCGGCTGGTCAATGTGCATGTCCAGCGGCTGCGCTCCAAGATCGAGCGCGATCCGGAAGCGCCCGAAGTGGTGCTCACGGTTCGCGGCGTCGGATACAAGGCCGGCCAAGGGTAAGTGGAGCCGGTTCTCAACCGGTGGAAAGCCAAGCTGAAGGCGGCAGCTGAGGCCGCTTGGCATGCCACACTGCGGGGCCGCGACTTCCTGAACCGGAAATGGCGGAGATCGCTGCAGTTCCGGACGGTCACGGCTGCCGTCCTGCTCACCGCCTTCGCGTTCTTGGGCGTGGGCGCGTTCCTCTCCAGCCAGATCGCCTCCGGGCTCTACCAAGAGCGCGTCAACCAGGCAGAGGCCGAGTCCCGGCGCGGCCTGTCCCAAGTCAAGACCATCTTCGAGAGCTCGTCCGCCAGCGACCGTGCCACCGTGGCCAGCATGGTGGGGGACACGCTGAAACTGCTGGAGGGCACCGGCGCGGAAGCCCCGCGCTATTACCTGCTCACGCCGCTGCCGGGCGGGCAGAACCTCTACGTGTTCAGCCAGTCCAACACGTCCATCACCGCCAACATCATCCCGGAGGGGCTGGCCAACGAGGTCGCCACCGGCAGCGGACAGTACCGCCAGGCACTCGCGTTGCCGGTAGGCGACAGCGACGTGCCGGCCATCGGGTTCGGCACCCAGGTGCAGCTGCCGCCGGGCAACGCCTACGCGTTGTACCTGGTCTACGACCTCTCCTCCGTGCAGCAGACGCTGGACTTCATCCACCGCGTGCTCTGGATCGGCGGCGCACTGCTCCTGGTCTTGGTCGGCGGCATCGTCTGGCTGCTGACCCGTGCGGTGGTGCACCCGGTCAGCCAGGCGGCGATCGTGTCGGAGAAGCTGGCCGCCGGCCAATTGCAGGAGCGGCTGGAAGTCCGGGGCGAGGACGAACTGGCCCGGCTGGGAGCCTCCTTCAACCACATGGCCGGCAGCCTGCAGGAACAGATCACCCAGTTGGCCACGTTGTCCGAGATGCAGCAGCGGTTCGTATCCGACGTCTCGCATGAACTGCGCACCCCGCTGACCACGGTCCGGATGGCAGCCGAAGTGCTGTACGACTCACGCGAGGACTTCGATCCAATCAACGCCCGCTCCACCGAGCTGTTGTACAACCAGGTGGAGCGCTTCCAGGCACTGCTGGCCGACCTGCTGGAAATCTCGCGTTTCGACGCAGGTGCTGCCGCGCTCGATGCGGAACCGACCGATTTGGTGGAGATAGCCCGCACAGCGCTTGACGCTGCCCAGCCGCTGGCGGACAACTCTGGTTCCGAACTGCGCCTGATCGCGCTGGAACCGCGCTGCATTGCGGACATGGACCGCCGACGGATCGAACGCATCCTGCGGAACCTGATCGTCAACGCCTTGGAACACGGCGACGGCAACCCGGTGGAACTGACCGTCGGTGCCACCGAGGAAGCGGTGGCCGTTGCGGTCCGGGACTACGGCATCGGCATGACCCCGATGGAAGCCTCCCGGGTCTTCGACCGCTTCTGGCGCGCCGACCCTGCCCGGGCGCGGACCACCGGCGGCAGCGGCCTGGGACTGTCCATCTCCACCGAGGACGCGCGCCTGCACGGCGGTTGGCTTCAGGCGTGGGGCGAGCCCGGCAACGGTGCCTGCTTCCGCTTGACCTTGCCGCGGCACAGCGGCGGCACGCTCACGCATTCGCCGCTGCCGCTGCCGCCCGCCGGTGCCAACGGCATGCACGGGCATCCGGCGGCGGAGAACGTCCTACTCGAACAGCAGGAGGAAAACGGTGTTCCGGACCCCAGCTGAGCCCGCCCGCATGGGTCGCCTGCGCGCCGTCGTCGTCATGGTACTCGCCATGCTGGCGCTGGCCTCCTGCTCCTCCATCCCGATGTCGGGACCGGTCGCGACGGTCCAGGCCGACTCCGGCGAGAGCCGGGGGACCGGATACACCTTCAACCCGCCGGGACCGACGCCCGGGGACGACCCGAAGGAGATTGTCGAGGGATTCATCCAGGCCGGGACGGCGCCGCAGGACGACTACCGGATAGCGCGCGAATTCCTGGCGCCGGATCTGGCGGGCGAATGGCAGCCGGTGCAACGGACGCTGGTGTACCGAAACGTCGTGAAGACCGTGGGCTCGCCGTCCGAAACCGAGTTCGTGCTCCAGGTGGAAGTTGACACCTCCATCAACGAAGCAGGGGTGCGGACGCAGGCTGAGGAAGGCGCCACGGAATCGCTGCCCGTTGAACTGACCGAGGTGGACGGCGAATGGCGTATTTCCAGCATCCCGGACGGGACCATGGTCTCCACCGTGGATTTCCGCACCTTGTTCTCCCCGTACAACCTCTACTTCTACGACCCCACCTACACCTACGCTGTCCCCGATGTGCGCTGGTTCGCCAACCGGCAGGGAATTTCGGCGGCCATCGTAGCGGCCATGCTGGAGGGGCCGGCACCGTACCTGGCCGGGGCGGTGATCAGCGCCTTCCCGGAGGGATCGCAGCTGGTGCGCCGGGCCGTGCCCATTGAATCGGGCGCTGCCAGCGTTGACCTTTCCGCTGAGGTCCTGACCGGCACCACGTTCCTGCGCCGACAGCAGATGCAGCAGCAGCTGGAATTGACCCTGGGCGAGCTCAATACCGTCTCCACGGTCCAGATGACTGTTGACCAGCGGGAAGTGGATCTGGGCAGCGGCCCCGATCCTGAGTTCCAGGCCGCGGTGACCGACCCCGCCGTCGGCAATGTACAGGTCGGGATCCTGAACGAGGAGCTGGTCTTCTACGAGGGATCGCGTCCGGTCAAGCCCGAGGGCCTGCCCTCGGTTGACCGGCTGAGCCCGCACGAACCGGCGATGTCGCTGGACCAGGAGCGCTTCGCGTTCCTGACCGCAGAGCGCAATCGGATGTTCGTGATCGGTGAAGACCGCAGGGCGGTGGAAGCGGCTTCAGGGCGGGAACTGACCGGTCCCAGCGTTGATCCCTTCGGCTGGGCCTGGACCGCCGCCGGCGACGGCAGCGGGAGGGTTTCCGCGGTCTCCATCGAGAAGCCGGACGAAGTGGTTGCGGTCAGTGCCCAGTGGCTGACCGAGCGGACGGTGACCGAGCTGCAGATCTCCCGCGAAGGCTCCAGGGCTTTGATCATCACCCGCGAAGGCGAAAGCACGGGCGTGTATATCGCCGGCGTGGTCAGGGACCGGGACGGGCGGCCGCGCGGCATCACCACGCCCAAGCGGCTGAAAGCGTCGGTGCCGGTGGACACCGGCGTGTGGGCGAACGAGGACACCGTCATTGTCATGAAGTCCTCGGCGGAAGAGGCCGTGACCGCGGAAATTCTGCACCTGGACGGCAGCAGCCAGCGGACCGCACCGCTGCAAGGCATGGTGGAGATCAGCGCCGGAAACGGTGACCAGGACGTCTACGCGCAAACCAACGAGATGCTCTACATCCGGGTGGGCAACAGCTGGGCGCCGCAGCGGAATTCGCCGTTGGTCATCGATCCGTCCTTCCCGGGCTAGCTTCGCCTGCACAGGCCGCTGCTGGCCCAGCCGTGTCCACAACCGCACGGCATCCGTCCCCGGTGCGGCAGGGGAAGGCAAAGCTTGGTGCATGGCAGGGACACGGCGATGAGGACGACGGCGGAGCTGGGCGGCGGGCTGGACCGGCTGTATTTCAGCCGGAGCGTCCAGGCCCTGCGGATCTGGTCCGGGCAGTTCGGGCGGCTCCTGCTGCCGACCGACTGCGTGGCCTGCGGTGCGCCGGACCAGGTGCTGTGCGCTGCCTGCAGGCGGCGGCTGCGGCGCTCCACGCTGCGCCCGGTTGCGGTCGAGGAGGCGTCCGAATCGCTCCCGCTGGACGAGGCCGGCCGGCCGCTGCCGGTGACGGCGGGCGGTCCCTACCGGCGCGAATTGTCCCAAGCAGTGCTCGCCTTCAAGAATCATGGCCGGACCGAACTGGCCCCGGTGTTGGCCGTCGCGTTGGCGGGCGCCTTGGACGCGGCCGCCGAGCGTGCTGGCCGGCCCGACGGCGCGGTGCTGGTCCCGGTTCCCGGCCGTGGGATCTCCCGCCGGCGCCGCGGCTACGATCCGCTGCAGCTGCTGCTCTCCCGGTTGGAACGGCACGGACTGCTGCCGGCCGGAGTGCAGTTGCTGCCGGCGGTCCGGCCGGCGGGCTCGGGAAAGCGGCTGATGCGGTGGACTTCCCCGGGCGGGCAGAAGTCGCTGGGCCGGACCGCCCGGCAGCGGAATGTTGCCGGCAGCATGGCCGTGCCGAAGCGTTACGTGCCACAGATCGCCGGGCGCGGCTGCCTGCTGGTGGATGATGTGCTGACGACCGGGGCCACGATGGCCGAGCTGGCCAGGGCGCTCCGCGCCGCCGGCGGAGTTCCCCTGGGCGGAGCGGTGCTGGCAGCTGCCTCGGCTCCGGCTGGACACGCCGACGGACCATCCTGATGAGCGCCGGACGAGCCGATGCTGGTGCGGGTTCCGCAGGGAATCGGCAGGAAATGTTCGAGATTATCTGACTAAAAGGTGAATAAAAGGCATACGTGATCTAACGTGAGGTATGGGCTCCCGTAAGGGAGGATTCCCGTCTTCAGCGGCTGAAAGGAGTTTCTCTTTCAGTCGCTGTTGTGTCATCTAGGCAACTATGGAGGGCACCATGGAATTCAACATCAACGGCCGCAACCTGTCTGTTTCCGACAGGTTCCGCGAGTACGCTGAGGAGAAGATCTCCAAGATCGAGCAGCTGGGCGACAAGGTCCAACGGCTTGATGCCAAAGTCACCAAAGAAGCCAATGCCCGCAATGCCGAGAGCTCGATGACCGTCGAACTGACCGTGCTCGGACGCGGCACCGTGGTCCGTGCGGAGGCCAAGGCAGCGGACAAGTTCGCAGCTTTCGACATCGCCTATAACAAGCTTCTGGAGCGCCTGCGCCGCGCCCGGGACCGCCGCAAGGTCCATCACGGACGCCACACTCCGACCGCCGTCCACCAGGCCACCGCCACGCTGGAACCAGCCAGCACGGACGTGCCGCTGCATGAAGAAACGCTGGCCTCCGCGGCCGCTCTCCAGACCCCGGCCGAGGAACGAACCGGCTACGAGATCGAAAACGACATCCCCGCGGGAGACTCGCCGGTGCTGATCCGCCGCAAGGTCTTCCCGGCCGCGGCCATGACCCTCGACGATGCCGTGGACAACATGGAACTGGTGGGACACGACTTCTACCTGTTCGTTGACAAGGCAACCAGCGCGCCCAGCGTCGTCTACCGCCGCCGTGGCTGGACCTATGGCGTGATTACCCTCGATGCCGACTGCAGCGCCGAAGAAGCCAAGGCGCGCGAAGAGCTGCTGGCCTACCGCTCGCAGGAGAACGCCAACGCCTGACTGCCGCAGCGGCTGCCTAGTGGATGCCTAATATGAAGGCATGACAGCCCGCATCAGTCTGGTCCAGGCCCGCCGCATTGCGCTGGCCGCCCAAGGATTGGCCAAGGAACGGCCCACCGGTCTTGTGACAGCAAGGCAGGTGGGCCGGACCTTTGACCGGCTACGGCTGCTGCAAATCGATTCGGTGAATGTGCTGGTGCGCTCGCACTATCTGCCGTTCTTCTCCCGGCTCGGCGGCTACGACGTCGATATCCTGCACCGCTTGGCCGGGAAAGCGCCGCGGCGCATGATCGAGTACTGGGCCCACGAAGCCAGCTACATCAAGCCGGAGGATTTCGCCGATCTCCGCCAGTGGCAGCGGCGCCGCTGGGTGGGCGCTGCCGGAATGGATCCGGACGTGGTCCGGGATTTGTCCGCCCGGATCCTCGACGCGCTGGCCACCTCGCGGGGCCTGACTGCCCGCGCGGTGGCGGACCGGATCGGCCATGAGGAGACCCGGGCCAAGACAGACTGGGGCTGGAACTGGAACGCGGTCAAACGGGTGCTGGAGGCCCTGTTTGAACAAGGGCTGGTCAGCGCCGCCGCGCGCACCCCACAATTTGAGCGGCTCTACACCCTGACCGACAGGGTGCTGCCCGCGCCGCATGACGCCGGGCACCGGCCCCATCCGGAAGAAGCGATGCTCCGGCTGACTGAAGCCGCGGCGCGGGCCCACGGTATCGGGACGGTCAAATGCTTTGCCGACTACTTCCGTGTCCCGGCGCGGGCTGCGGCCGGCGCGGTGCGGGCGCTGGAGGCCGCTGGCACCTTGGAACGCGTGGAGGTGGATGGCTGGAAAGGGGAGGTCTATCTGCATGCCGGTGCCGCCAGGCCGCGCCGGGCCACCGGCCGGGCGCTGCTGAGCCCCTTCGATTCCCTGGTTTTCGAGCGCCAGCGGGTCGAACGTTTGTTTGACTTCCGCTACCGGATCGAAATCTATACGCCGGCGGCGAAGCGGACCTACGGTTACTACGTCCTGCCGTTCCTGCTGGGGGACCGGCTGTGTGCCCGGGTGGACCTGAAGGCGGACCGGCCCGCAGGCAGGCTGGTGGTCAGGTCGGCGCATTCCGAAGTGGACGCTCCACCCGGCACGGCCGCGGAGCTGGCAGCCGAGCTCGCGGCCATGGCCGGATGGTTGGCGCTGGACCGTGTGGCGGTTGAGGACAGGGGCGATCTGGCTGCCGGCCTGGCCCGGGAGGTTGCGAAACGGGCCCAGGGAACCAAAACAGTGCGCGGCACGTCTCTCACGTAGACTGAACAAGCCAGAATTCTGCGCGACTGACTGGGAGCAATGTAGTGCCAACGATTCTCGAGCGTGTGCTTCGTACCGGCGACAAGAAGACGCTGAAGAGGCTGCGCGGTTACGCCGATGCGATCAACGTGCTGGAAGAGGACTTTAAGTCCCTCACCGATGCCGAGCTGCGCGGGGAAACCGACACGCTGAAACAGCGCTACCAGGACGGCGAGGTGCTTGACGACCTGCTCCCTGAAGCATTCGCCGCGGTCCGCGAAGCCGCCAGCCGCACGCTGGGGCTGCGCCACTTCGACGTCCAGCTCATGGGCGGGGCGGCCCTGCACCTGGGCAACATCGCGGAGATGAAGACCGGTGAAGGCAAGACGCTGGTGGCTACCGCGCCTGCCTACCTGAACGCTCTCACCGGCAAGGGCGTCCACGTCGTCACGGTCAACGACTACCTGGCCGAGTACCAGTCCGATCTGATGGGCCGCGTCTACCGCTTCCTCGGCCTGACCAGCGGCTGCATCCTGGCGAACCAGAACCCGGCCAGCCGCCGCGAACAGTACGCCGCGGACATCACCTACGGAACGAACAACGAGTTCGGCTTCGACTACCTGCGCGACAACATGGCCTGGAGCCGCGACGAGTTGGTGCAGCGCGGACACCACTTCGCGATCGTGGACGAGGTCGACTCGATCCTCATTGACGAGGCCCGTACCCCGTTGATCATTTCCGGCCAGGCCTCCGGCGACGTCAACCGCTGGTACACGGAATTCGCCCGCGTGGTGATGCGGCTGAAGGATACCGAGGACTACGAGGTCGACGAGAAGAAGCGCACCGTCGGCGTGCTCGAGTCCGGCATCGAAAAAGTCGAGGACTACCTCGGCATCGACAACCTGTACGAGTCGGCGAACACGCCGCTGATCGGGTTCCTCAACAACGCCATCAAGGCCAAGGAACTGTTCAAGCGGGACAAGGACTATGTGGTGCTCAAGGGCGAGGTGCTCATCGTCGACGAGCACACCGGGCGCATTCTGGCCGGCCGCCGCTACAACGAAGGCATGCACCAGGCGATCGAGGCCAAAGAAGGCGTCGAGATCAAGGCCGAGAACCAGACGCTGGCGACCGTGACGCTGCAGAACTACTTCCGGCTCTACGGCAAGCTCTCCGGCATGACCGGAACGGCCGAAACCGAAGCCGCCGAGTTCATGAGCACCTACAAGCTCGGTGTGGTGCCGATCCCGACGAACAAGCCGATGGCCCGCATCGACCAGTCGGATCTGATCTACAAGAACGAGATCGCCAAGTTCGACGCCGTGGTGAAGGACATTGCCGCCCGCCACGAGAAGGGCCAGCCGGTCCTGGTCGGCACCACCAGCGTGGAGAAGAGCGAGTACCTGTCCAAGCAGCTCGCCAAGCAGGGCATCCGGCACGAAGTACTCAACGCAAAGAACCACGCCCGTGAAGCGGCGATCGTCGCCCAGGCCGGCCGCAAGGGTTCGGTCACCGTCGCAACCAACATGGCCGGCCGCGGCACCGACATCATGCTCGGCGGCAACGCCGAGTTCAACGCCGTGTCCGAGCTGGAACGCCGCGGCCTGGACCCGGCCGAAAACGCCGAGGAGTACGAGGCCGCGTGGCCCGCGGTCCTGGAATCGACGCAGAAGGCTGTGCAGGCCGAACACGACGAAGTCAGGGCGCTGGGCGGGCTCTACGTGCTGGGCACGGAACGGCATGAATCGCGCCGCATCGACAACCAGCTCCGCGGCCGTTCGGGCCGACAGGGCGACCCGGGCGAATCGCGCTTCTACCTGTCCCTGACCGATGACCTGATGCGGCTGTTCAATGCCGGCGCCGCCGAGCGGATCATGAACTCCTCGCGGATGCCCGACGACGTGGCGCTGGAGTCCAAGATGGTGTCCAAGGCCATCCAGAACGCCCAGGCCCAGGTCGAGGGCCGCAACGCCGAGCAGCGCAAGAACGTGCTGAAGTACGACGACGTGCTCAACCGGCAGCGCGAAGCCATCTACAACGACCGGCGTCGGATCCTGGAGGGTGATGACCTGCACGAGAAGGTCTCGTTCTTCCTGGAGGACGTGGTGACCGCGATGGTCAACGAAGCCACCGAGGAAGGCCACGGCGACGACTGGGACTATGAGCAGCTGTGGACCAACCTCAAGCAGCTCTACCCGATTGAACTGACGATCGACGAAGTGCTGGAGGAAGCCGGCGGCCGGTCAAAGGTCACAGCCGATTTCCTCCGCGCCGAAATTGTGTCCGACGCCAAGGTCTCCTACGCGCAGCGCGAGCAGACCCTCGGGTCGGAGACCATGCGCGAATTGGAGCGGCGCGTGGTGCTCTCGGTGATCGGCCGGAAGTGGCAGGAACATCTCTACGAGATGGACTACCTCAAGGAAGGCATCGGCCTGCGCGCCATGGCACAGCGCGATCCGCTGGTCGAATACCAGCGCGAGGGATTCGTCATGTTCCAGGCGATGATGGAGTCCATCCGTGAAGAGAGCATCGGCTACCTCTTCAACCTCGAGGTCCAGGTCCAGCAGCCTGTCGAGGTGACCGCGCCGGGTATTGCGGACGCCCGGACGGCAGCGGGACCGCAGATCGTGGCGGCTGGATTGGAAGCTCCGCAGCGCCCTGCCTCGCTCCAGTTCACCGCACCGACAGCGACCGGAGAGGCAGAGACCCGGGTGGAGCGCCAAAGCGCAGCCAAGGCCGAGACTGCCAAGGACAAGCGGCCCGCGAAGAGCGGCAAGCGCCGGAAGTAGCCTGGGGCTGCCGTCAGCCGATCTCCAGGGCTGTGACCTTCCACAGCCCACGGACCAGTTCCAGCCGCAATGCGATGGCCCGCACGCGCCGGCTGTCGGCAACCACGAGCGACGCTTCGTAGGCGCCTTCGGCGGCCCGGCACACCCGGGAGGACCGCACCACCGCGCTGCGGTGCAGCCGCAGCGGCGCGCCGCCGGCCCGCAGTTTGGCTTGGTGGGTCTTGACAATGTCTGCGCGGTGCACCAGCTTTTCGTAGCTGGCGGGATCGAGCCATCGGGCCAACTGCTGGACCGGCCGCGTGCCGGCGACCGCTTCCAGACAGGCCTGCGCCACGGATCGGGCCGTCGCCGTCACCTGGCGCAGTTCGGCCGCCGCTTCCGGATCCGCTGTTGTTCGCAGCCGAACCGGCGGAGACACCGCACCGGGCCCGGATGCCCGGTCCGCCACAGCCGGGTCAGGTTTCCTGGGCTGCAGTCGGATGACCGGTGCGAAGTAGCTGTCGGGCCCGGCGGGGTTGACCCGCCGCACCGTCAGCGGCCGCGGCGCGCCGCTGGCGGGGGCGAGGGCGTGCGCCTGCTCGGCAGCCTCCGCGTCTTCCGCCCGTGTCCGTGCGTCCGGGAGTCGTCGAACGTTGTCCATGTCCTGCCCTTTCATTCCATCGGTAGTGCGCTGGCGTTTCTCTGCCACCTCGAAGTTCCGCGGCTCCGGGGCAGCCCGTGGGGTCCTTAACGCGGCGGCGGAACGATGAGGGTTTGCCCCGGTCGGATCAGCGAGGGGTCGTGGCCGATTGTTTTGGTGTTGGCGGCATGCCAGTCCGGCCACCGTTCGGCAATTTCGGCGTCCGTCGCCAGCGGGCCGAGCTCGGCAGCCGCCAGGTGCCAGAGAGAGTCTCCGGCGGTGACGGTCACCGACCGCCGGCTTCCGAGATCATCCCGGGTCAGAGGCTTGGCGACGATTCCGGGTGCCGCTGCAGGAGGCCTCGGTTGCCACGAGGGGTCCACCGCCTCACCGGCCGGTTGCCACAGCGGATCGATTCCGGCGGTGTGTGAAGGCGCGGTGGGCAACGGCGGTCCGGCGGTGCCTGCCGCGGGGGAACCATGGGCGACGGGGATGACCAACAGGTTCAGCCCGACGACGGCGCCCGCCAGCCGCAGCAGGAAGGCCGGACTAGCGGCGGCTGACAGTGCAGCCAGCTTCAGGTGTCCGGTTTTCGCCAGCGTGGCGCCGGCGGCAGCTGCAGCCAGACCGAGAAGTAGCCAGCACAGCACGGCAAAGCCGGCGCCGACGGAAAGGACCGCGAGTGCGTCCTGATAGCTGTGCGGCGGCCACAGCGCCCCGGAGCCTATCCTCGTGCCGGCAAGAATCAGCACGGTCCCGCTGCCGAGTATCAGCCCTGCGGTGACGAGATCGGAGATGATTCGGCGCATCGGATGCCCCTTAGGTCGTGCCTCGTTTGGACAGTTTTGACGTCATTTGTTGCTGTTTGGTGTCGTTTGAATGCCTGAGGTTTCATATAGTGGCACTTAGCTGAGGAAGATGTAAAGGGTCTTGACCGATTGACGTTGTTTGCCCGTGCTTCCTAGGCTTGCGCCATGCGATGGGACGCCCTGTTCGAGGATCTGGAGGCACAGTTGCACGCCGCGGACCGGCTGGAGCTGGAGGCCGAGGTCAACGAGCGAGCGCGGATCGAGCTGGCCGCTGTGGATCTAGCCAACAGGCTGCGCGGACAACTGGGCACGCAGCTGCGCGTGAGCGCCGGTGCACAGCTCAGGTTTGACGGATCGCTCGCCCACGTGGGATCTACTTGGCTGGTGCTTAACGAGGGCGTGCGGAACGTGCTCGTGCCCCTGGCTGCCGTGCAGTTGATCGAAGGCATGGGCCGGCATGCGGCGGCGGATAAGTCCGCAGCGCGCCGGCTGGGTCTCGGGTCGGCGCTGCGGGGGCTCGGCCGGAACCGGGCCCCGGTAGGCGTCTATCTGGCAGGCAACTCCGGCACCGCCGCGGCTGAGGGAGTGATCGACAGGGTGGGGGCTGATTCCTTCGACATCGCTGCGGTACCGTCCGGAGAAGACCGGCGCGCGGCCAATGTCCGTTCGGTCTACACCGTGCCGTTCACTGCCATCGCGGCACTCGTTTCGCGGCGCCTGGACTGAGCGCTCACTCCGCGTTCGACTTGGCTTCTTCGATCAGCCGACGCGTCTGGGCGTACTTGTCCTGGATGTACTGGTCCAGCACAACCTGCTCCACCCGCCACTGGCCCCGGCCGCCAATCTGGATGGCGGGCAGCTCGCCGCTGCGAACCAGGGCGTAGGTCTGCGACGAGGAAATCTGCAGCTCTTCGGCCACATCGGCCAGAGTGAGGAACCGTGGCATGGACAGATCCTTCGGAACGGGAATGGTTTTCCCCATTATGGCACCGTTTGATGCCGTTTGACGGCGCTGGGGCGTTGCTGTTGAGGCGAGTAGTTTTCCACAGATTGCGCCCGGAACAGGCGGTTGCAGTTCCCAAGCAGCAGCGGCTCGACCAGAATGGTGCCACCCGCGTCCCGGAGTACAGGTTCGGACCGCAGCATCGCTGTCCGCCCGGCGCGGGGATTGAGGGGGAGATCCTTGAGCGCTGCCATCGCGGAAAAAGCCGCGGCACCACGATTGAAGCGCCCGTCCTGGAAAGATCCACGCCTGCTGGTGGGGTTGCTGCTGGTGTTGGCCTCAGTGGCAGGGGTCTCCGCGCTGGTGGCCACCGCGGACCAGACAGAGGGGGTGCTGGCGGCCAAATCGGACATCGCGGTAGGGCAGCCGGTTTCCGCCGATGACCTGGTCGTGGTCGACGTGAGGCTGGGCGACGCCTCGGCCCGCTATCTACCGGCGGATGCCGGGCTGCCGGCCGGCGCGGTCGCCACCGCGCTGATCCGGGGCGGCGAATTGCTTCCGGCCTCGGTGCTGGGCACGGCCGATGACCTGGACCGGAAACCGATCGGATTGAACATTGAGAGCCCGTTGCCGGAAGGCGCCGGCCCCGGCTCCAGGGTGGACGTCTGGGTGTCCCTGCCCGATGGCCGGAACGGCTTCGACCAGCCTGAACTGCTGCTTGCCGCGGCCGAGGTGTCGCAGTTGGCGGACGCCAGCACGGCGTTCGGCTCGTCCGGTGCGGAACGGCTGCACGTGCTGGTCGGGGACGACACCCTGCCGGCGCTGCTGCACGCGCTCGCCAACGGCGCCCGCATCAACGTGGTGCTCAATCCGGGCGGCACTTCGTGAGCCTGCCGGTCCTCACCCTGGGCACGGCGGCGGTGGACTTCGTCTCCGGCCTGGAGCGGCTGCACGGGCCGGTGACGGTGGTCCGGCGCTGCACCGAACTGGCGGACTTACTGGCGGCGGCGCAGTCCGGACTGGCCCGGGCCGCCATCGTCGCCGGTCAAACCCAAGACCTTGACGGCGGCGTGCTGGAGCGGCTGCACAGCGCCGAGGTCTCCGTGGTGGCGCTCACCGACGACGACGGCGAACGGCTCCGGCTCGAGGCGCTCGGCATCCGCACCGGTGCGGAAACGGTCGAGCCTGAGGCCCTGTCGGCCCTCGTGGCCGAGTCGGCGGCACAACTGCAGGGCACCTGGCCCCCGGCCCGAGCTGCAGCCGGAGCCGCCGGTCCGCGGCTGGCGGGATTGGCGGACCCCGCCGGGGCACTGCGGCCACGCGCAGCCGACCCGCTGCAATCTGGACTGCCGGCCGCGAAGGGCGAGCTGGTGGCGGTATGGGGTCCTGCCGGGGCACCGGGCCGCACCACCGTGGCGGTCAACCTCGCCGCAGAATGCGCAGCCGGCGGGCAACGGACCCTGCTGGTCGATGCGGATACCTACGGGGCCAGCGTGGCGGCGTTCCTTGGCCTGCTGGACGAATCTGCGGCCCTGGCCCATGCCTGTCGGATAGCGGACCAGGGCATGCTGGACAGGGAGGCATTCGAGCGGGTCTGCCTAAAAGTGGCGGTGGCCGGCACCTCGCTGCGGGTGCTGACCGGGATCACCCGGGTGGACCGCTGGACCGAGCTCAGGCCGTCCGCGCTGGGAACTGTCCTGGAGCTGGCGCGCGCGCTCGCGGACGTCGTCGTGGTGGATTGCGGGTTTTCGCTGGAGCATGAAGAAGAGCTGAGCTTCGACTCGATGGCTCCGCGACGCAACGGGGCCACCCTGCGGGTGCTGGAGCTGGCGGACCGGGTGCTGGCGGTGGGCAGCGCCGATTCGGTCGGGTTGCCGCGGCTGGTCCGGGCCCTGGACGAGCTGGCGCACGCGGTCCCTTCGGCGTCGGCGGAGGTAGTGCTGAACAAGGTCCGGGCGGCGGCGGTCGGGGCGCGGCCGGAGGCGCAGTTGCGGGAGGCGTGGGAGCGATTCGGGCCGGTGCGCGAGATCCGCGCCCTGCTGCCGGCCGATCCGGCGGCAGCCGATGCCGCGCTCCTGGGCGGGTCGGTCCTGTTGGAATCCGCGCCGGACTCCGCGCTGCGCCACGCCATTGCCGGGTTGGCAGGAAGCCGGCTGGCGGCACCCAGGCGGGGACTGCGCCGTCGGACCCTGGTCAAAGTGAAGTTTTGAACGCGCCGCGTTAGGCTTGCGCAAGGACCGCAAAGGCGCGGTTCGGACACACCTATCGGAGGCGTTTTACATGTCGACTGGATCCAGCATGGCGGATCTGTCCAGCTCAGCAACGAACGATGAGGAATTCATCGCCAAATACTACGAGCATCTGGCAGCGGACGACGCGGCCAGCTACAGTCCCGATGTGCTCAGTTCCCGGGCGCTGGCGCACCGGGGACTGGCCGCCCACCGTCCCCCGGCCGAACCCGTGATCGGGATCCATGACGAACCCGACGCCAGCGTCGTCATGATTGTCACCGATGACATGCCGTTCCTGGTGGACTCGGTCACTGCCGAGGTGGTGCGGCACGGCATTGCCATCCGGATGATCATGCACCCTACTTTTGTGGCAACCCGCGACCGGGACAGCCACGACCTGACCGGCGTGGAGCGGGTCCCGGCCAGCGCCGGAGTTTCCAGCGGCGACACGGCAGCGCTGCCGAACCTGGCCGCGTTCGAGGCCGGCGGCGACAAGGTGCTGCGGATCGAATCCTGGATGGCGGTGGAGACCGCCCGCATCGACCCGGAGAAGGCCGCCGAGCTGGAAGCCGGGCTCAAGCGTGTCCTGGCGGACGTCCGCGCCTCGGTCGAGGACTGGCCAGCCATGCGCCGGCAGGTGCGGCAGGTTGCCGCCTCGCTGGATTCGGTGGTGGGGGCCGAGGAGATTCCCGATCTGGCCGAGGCCAAGGCGCTGCTTGAATGGCTCGACGACGGCAATTTCACCTTCCTGGGCTACCGCGAGTACGACCTGGTCACCCAGAACGGGGAAGACGTCCTGATGGTCCGTCAGGACAGCGGACTGGGCATGATGCGCCGGGTCGCCGACGCGCGGCGCGTCCAGCACCTGACCGAGGAGGGCCGCGCCCGCGCCCGGGAGAAACGCGCCCTGGTGATCACCAAAGCGAATTCGCGCTCCACCGTGCATCGCGCCGCGTACCTGGACTACATCGGGGTGAAGAGCTTCGATGCCCAGGGCAACGTCGACGGCGAACGCCGCTTCATCGGTCTCTTCGCCACCAGCGCGTACAACCGGTCGGTAAAGAACGTCCCGATCGTCCGGCAGAAGGTCGCGGCAGTGCTGCGGCACAGCGGATTCCCGGCCGACTCGCACTCCGGGAAGGATCTGCTCTCGATCCTCGAGACCTACCCGCGCGACGAGTTGTTCCAGATGGACACCGAGGAGCTGGCGACAACGGCAATGGGTATCCTGCGGCTGCAGGAGCGGCGCCGGACCCGGCTGTTCCTGCGCGCGGATGTCTACGGCCGGTTCGTCTCCGCGCTGGTGTTCCTGCCGCGCGATCGCTACACCACGGCCGTCCGCCTGCGCATCGAGCAAGAGCTGCGCCGCACCTTCGACCCGCAGAGCATCGACTACGAGGCGCGGATGTCCGAGTCTGCGCTGGCCCGGTTGTTCTTCCGCATCCGGCTCAAGCGGGATTCCGGCGTGCCGAAGGTCGATACTGCCGAACTGGAGCGCCGGCTGGCCCAGGCCTCCCGGTCCTGGTCGGAGGGCATCGACGAGGTGCTGCGCGCCAACTTCGGCGGTGAGGCGGCCGCCCGGCTCTCGGCGAACTGGAAGGACGCGTTCCCGCCCAGCTACCGGGTGGACTATGAAGTGGAGGACGCGCTCGAGGACATCAGCCGCTTCCGCAGCTACGAAGGTGGCGAAGCCGGGGCTGCACCGGTCCTGCATGTCTATGTTCCCGAGCAGAGGACCGATGTCCTTGCCGCCGACGCCCGGCTGAAGCTGTATCTGCCCGAGGCGCGGTCGCTGAGCAACATCATGCCGATCCTGCAGAACACCGGGCTGGAAGTGCTGGACGAGCGGCCTTTCGAGATCATGACGGCCGACGGGGAAGACTACTTCCTGTACGACTTCGGCCTCCGGTACCCTGCCGGCGTTGATCCGATTGCCACCGGCGGCCTGCTCGAGGAAGCCTTCGGCGCCGCCGTCACCGGCCGCAGCGAATCGGACGGCTTCGACCGGCTGGTGCTGGCCGAGGGAATCGGCTGGCGCCAGGTGGCAGTGCTGCGGGCCTACACGCGCTACCTGCGGCAGCTGGGCAACCTGGTGTCCTACGCGTTCGTCTCGGACACGTTGTTGGCTAACCCGGATGTGGCCCGGGCGCTGCTGGCCGTGTTCAACGCCAGCTTTGATCCGGATCTCGACGGCGACCGCGAAGCGGCGGTCGAGGCAGCCCGTTCCGACCTGGCTGCCGGGCTGGACGCCGTCCCGACGCTGGATGCCGACCGGGTGCTGCGCTCGCTGTCCAACCTGATCGGGGCAACGCTGCGCACCAACTACTTCCAGGACAAGACGTACTTCAGCTTCAAACTCAGTCCCGCGCAAATCGAAGGCGCACCGTTCCCGCGGCCGAAGTACGAAATCTGGGTCTATTCGCCGCGCGTCGAAGGCGTCCACCTGCGGTTCGGCGACGTGGCCCGCGGCGGCCTGCGTTGGTCGGACCGGCGCGAGGACTTCCGCACCGAAATCCTGGGCCTGGTCAAGGCACAGACGGTCAAGAACGCGGTCATCGTACCGACCGGCGCCAAGGGCGGGTTCTACGCCAAGCGGCTGCCGGACCCCGGGGTGGACCGCGCCGCCTGGATGGCGGAAGGACAGGACAGCTACCGAACCTTCATCCGCGGCTTGCTGGACATCACGGACAACTTGGTCCGGACCGAGTCCGGCCAGAAAGTCGTGCCCCCCGAGCGGGTGGTCCGGCTGGACGGCGACGATACCTACCTGGTGGTGGCAGCCGACAAGGGAACCGCGAGCTTCTCCGACATCGCCAACGACATCTCGCTGGAGTACGGCCACTGGTTGGGCGACGCGTTCGCTTCCGGCGGCTCGGTTGGCTACGACCACAAGGAAATGGGCATCACTGCCCGTGGGGCGTGGGAATCGGTCAAACGGCACTTCAGTGAACTCGGCGTCGACACCCAGGCCGAGGACTTCACCGTCGTCGGGGTGGGAGACATGAGCGGCGACGTGTTCGGCAACGGGATGTTGCTCTCTGAGCACATCAAGCTGGTCGCTGCCTTCGACCACCGGCATATCTTCCTGGATCCGGATCCCGACGCCGCTGCCTCCTTCCAGGAGCGCCGCCGCCTGTTCGAGCTTCCCCGGTCGTCCTGGGCCGACTACGACGACCAGCTGATCAGCGCCGGTGGCGGGGTCTACCCGCGGTCGGTGAAGTCGGTTCCGGTCTCCGAGCAGGTCCGGGGCATCCTCGGTTTGGATCCGCAAGTCACGAGCATGAGCCCGCCCGAACTGCTGCAAGCCATCCTGCGCGCACCGGTGGATCTGCTGTACAACGGCGGCATCGGCACCTATGTGAAGGCGTCGACCGAGTCGAATGCCGAGGTGGGGGACAAGGCCAACGACCCCATCCGGGTCAACGGCGACGAGTTGAGGGTCAAGGTGATCGGTGAGGGCGGGAACCTGGGCATGACCCAGCGCGGGCGGATCGAAGCCGCCAGCCAGGGGATCATCCTCAACACTGATGCCATCGACAACTCGGCCGGTGTGGACTGCTCCGACCACGAGGTCAACATCAAGATTCTGGTGGACCAGATGGTCGCCGCCGGCAAACTGCCGGTGGCGGAGCGGGCCGACCTGCTGCACTCGATGACCGAGGAAGTCGGCCGGCTGGTGATCCAGGACAACATCGACCAGAACGTCCTGCTGCTCAACGACCGCCAGCAGATTATCAAGGCGAGCCCAAGCTTCGAACGCCTGATGGACTGGCTGGAGAACCATGCGGAACTGGACCGGGAGCTCGAAGCGCTGCCGACCACCGAGGAACTGCACGAACGGATCGACGCCGGCCTGGGCCTCACCTCGCCGGAGCTGTCCGTCCTGGCTGCCTACGCCAAGATCGAACTGACTCACGCCCTGACTGTCAGCAATTTGGCCGACGACCCCTATTTCGATCGGGTACTGCGCGGCTACTTCCCGCAGGAACTGGCCGGGCGGTTCGGCGACGATCTGGCCGGCCACCCGCTGCGACGGGAAATCATCGCCACCGTGGTGGCCAACGACATGATCAACATGGGCGGCATTACCTTCGCCTTCCGCGTGCTGGAGGAGACCGCGGTCTCGGAGGCCGACGTGGCCCGGGCCTTCGTGGCGCTGCGCGAGATCTTTGAATTCGACAAGCTGGTGGAGGAGCTGAACGAACTGCCGGCCAGCTTCCCGACGGATCTGTGGTGCACGGTGCACCTGGACATGCGCCGTTTGCTGGACCGGTCGGTGCGTTGGTACATCAACCATGTTGACAGCGGCACACCGGTCGCTGACGGCATCGCGGCGTTCAAACCGCAGATGGACCCGCTGCGCAGCCAGCTGGTCAAGTACCTGCGCGGTGACGACCTGGCCCGCGTGCGCGGATGGCTTTCCAGCGCGGAAGAACGCGGGCTGCCCGAGGAGATCGCCCGGCAGTGGGCCGAGCAGTTCGAGAGCTTCGGCTTGCTCGACGTCGCCCGGATCGCCGGACAGGTGGACGAGCCGGTCGCATCGGTCGCACATGTCTACTACACGGTCTACGACCGGTTCGACATCGACGACCTGCTCGAGCGCATCACTGCACTCCCGCGCGAGGACCGCTGGCAGTCACTGGCCCGGGCCGCGATGCGCGACGATCTGTACACCACGGTCACCGACATCACCGTTGCGGTGATGCAAAGCACCCAGCCGGGGGAGCCGGCGGAAGCCAGAATCGACGAATGGGAGCAGGCCAACGCCGAGAACATCAAGCGTGCCAGGGACATGTTCGAAGAAGTGAACCAGCTCGAAAAAGACGACATGGCCTCCTTGTCCGTAGCCCTGCGCCTGATGCGCTCGACAGTACGGCGGTAGCTTGGCCATCTTCACCGACCCCATCCGCGACTACGCCGACTTCAGACCGGGCGATGCAGAATGGCTTCATCTGCTGGTCGGCGACTGGCAACTCATCGCGGACCTGGCCTTCGCCGACCTGGCCCTGTGGTTCCCGACGCCGGACGGCAGCTATGTCGCCCTGGCGCACGTGCGCCCCTCGACCACGCACACAGTGTTCCACCGAGACTTCGTGGGCGAGCGCATCCGCGCCGACCTGAAGCCGCTGGTGGACGCGGCGCGGCAGTCTCAGACGATTGAACGATCGTCGGAAGCGGACTGGACCACCGAGATGGCCATGCGAGTCGAAGCGGTTCCCATGGTTCGCAACGGCCGGACCTTGGCCATCGTGACCTCGCACATGGACCTGTCCAGTTCCCGGATGCCGTCACGGCTGGAGCTGACCTACCGGCAGTGCGCCTACGATCTGCTGAAGATGGGAACGCTGGGGCTGTGGCCGGACTTCGCGTCTCCGACCGGGTCGCGCCGCGGCGCGCCCCGGGTCGGAGACGGACTGATCCGGCTGGATGCCGACGGGGTGGTGGAGTACGCCAGCCCGAACGGCGTCTCCGCCTTCCGTCGGCTCGGCGACATCGAGTCATTGGAAGGCCGCTCGCTGGCCGAGGTGACCACTGCTTTGCTCAAGGACCGGCGGATGGTCGATGAGACCCTGCCGTTGGTGGTGACCGGACGGATGCCGTGGCGCACGGAGATCGAATCCCGCGGCGTCTCGCTCTCGCTCCGGGCGATCCCGCTGCGGAATGAGCGGGAGCGGTTCGGTGCATTGGTGCTGTGCCGGGATGTCTCGGAGCTGCGCCGGCGGGAGATGGAGTTGGTGTCGAAGGACGCCACCATCCGGGAGATTCATCACCGGGTCAAGAACAACCTGCAGACGGTGGCAGCACTGCTGCGCATGCAATCGCGGCGGATGGTCAGCGACGAAGCCAAGCAGGGGCTGGAACAAGCAATGCGGCGGGTGGCAACGATCGCGCTGGTCCATGAGACGCTCTCCCAGGGCCTGGCGCAGAACGTCGACTTCGATGAACTGATCGGGCGCCAGTTCCGGCTCTCGGCCGAGGTCGCCTCACCCACCCAGGCTGTCCGCACCGAGCGCAGCGGCGAGTTCGGCGAGCTGCCCAGCGAATTCGCCACCCCGTTGGCGCTGGTCATCAACGAACTGGTAACCAACGCCGTCGAACATGGATTGGCCGGGCGGCACGGCACGGTCCTGTTGACAGCCAAGCGGTCCCGGCGCGGCGAGGAGGAACTGCTGACCGTCTCGGTGGAAGACGATGGTGTCGGGTTGCCCGAGGAACCTCGGCGGGAGGGCCTGGGGCTGCAGATCGTGCGGACCTTGGTCACCAGCGAACTCGGCGGCCGGATCGAGTGGGCGCCCCGCGATGGTGGCGGAACCTGCGTGCGGATCGATCTGGTGCTCAACAACCACACGGCCCGCTGAGCCGACACCCGCTGTGCAGGTGGAATGCGAGAGGCCGCTGCCGGAACCGGCAGCGGCCTCTGTTCAAACCTGGCTTCGGGTCAGGACGCCCGGCGGGCCCGGGCGGCGCGGCGCTTGAGCGCACGACGCTCGTCCTCGCTCATGCCGCCCCATACACCGGCGTCCTGGCCGGACTCGATGGCCCACTGCAAGCAGGTATCGATTACCGGGCAGCGTCGGCAAACGCTCTTGGCCTCTTCGATCTGCAGGAGTGCCGGCCCGGTGTTCCCCACGGGGAAGAACAGTTCGGGGTCCTTATCCAGGCATGCCGCGCGGCTACGCCAATCCATGCTGATCACATACTCCTCTAAATGGTGTCCGGCTTATCATCCGGCTGGGGGGATTCGTGAAAACATTCACGAACAGAGTCATAGAAAAGGGAGCCAGACAGGCCCCCTTTGCTTCGCCATCCAGCGTTTCATGTTAAATCCATGTAAACAAGGGGTCATGCCGACTTAACCGGCCGTAATTCATGAGTCATTCATCACAGGGTGGTCTGGTGGGGCTCCCGGTTCGGAAGCCGATACCTGACTATCTAAGGTAGGGTGCGAATGTGTCAATGCCTGCCCCTTCGTCCAGCCCTGCCTCCCGCCCCATTGCCATTAAGATCATCGCTGCCGCCGTCGTTTTGGAGGCGCTTGCTTTGCTGGCCGGAGCCGCACTGTATGGCTACGGACTCGCCACGCAGACCCCGATCTCGTTGGCCGGCAGCCTCTTCCTGCTGGTCCTGATGCTGGTCTTCGGCATCTGGCTGCTGGTGGTGGGGCATTTTCTGTTCCGCGGCTACCGCTGGACCAGGGCCGCGGCCTTGGTGTGGCAGGTGTTCGTTGTGGTGGTGGCCATCTCGATGATCCAGGGCGGCCAGTTTGCGCTCGGCCCGGTCCTGCTGGTGGCGGCGGGAGCCGCCTTTGTCCTTTTGCTGACCAAGCCCGTGACCGCGTTCCTGGTCAAGGGTGCCGCACCGCGCGCTCTGTAGCCACGGCGATCTGCAGCGGCACTGTTTTTCCGGAATCGATCCGGTAGGCCCGTCCCGGCGGTCTCCACGTGTCGTCGAGCCTGACACCGAAGAAGTCCGCATCCGCCCCGGTCCGCGGGGACAAGACCATGCCGCGCCCATCGGCGCGGGCCTGCAAAGCCAGCGGGACCTGCTGCAGCAGCAGCGGCCCGGGGCAGGCCGCAACGACGGCCGACGCGCCGGCAGCAATCAGGGCGGCAACCGCCTCGTGTGCCCGGGTGCTGAGGTTCGCGGCGTCGTCGACCAGCAGCACCGTGCCCCGGGCGACGGGCCCGTGGCCGGCCCAGAAACCGTCAGCGTTCCCGCCGTCGGGCGGGGTTGAACAGGGCCGCAGCCCGTCGAGCGCCTGCTGCAGGACGGCCAGGAGATTCGTTTTCCCGCTGCCTTCCGGGCCGAGCACCAGGTACGACTGGCCGGCCGGCAAGGTCAGCGTCGAAGGCTCCAGTTCGTCGCCTTCCACACCGATCACCGGGTTCCCGTGCCGGACGCGTGGCAGCGCACCCGCCGGAACGGAACGCGGCAGCGCTTCGACGCGGAACGGGCGGATCCTGGCCCCGGCGGGCGGGGGAGTGCCCTCCGCGTTGGTGGCCAGCTGGCAGACACCGCCCTCGCCGCCGATTCGCCCCAGCACAAGCGCCCGGCCCGGCACCGGTTCCATCGGCGGAAGCCGCGGCCAGCCCATCAATGTTTCGGGTCCGGCACCGGTCGGCAGGTGGAGCCTGTTGGCCACCAGCGGCAGGAACCGGCTGCTGGCCAGCTCCCGCTCGCCGGTCACGGCCAGGACGACTCCCGTCGCCTGGCCATCGCGGGCGATGTCCTGCACACAATCCTCGGCCCAGCCGAGCCGGCCGGACCGGAAGCCACTGAGCCAGCGGCCCCATCCGCTCACCAGCAGCATCAACGGAACGCCGGCGGCCGGCGCGGCCGGGTCCGGCGCCGAAGCCAGGCGGCCCAGCCGGGAAGCGACCTCGTTGGCCAGACGGCGGAGGACCCTCGCCGCGCGCTCGACGTCCTGCGGCCCGACGTAGGCTCCCGTGCGCTCCGCGCGCGACACCGGGCCTAGCGATCCATCACCGTCCAGGACATAGCAATGACGCTCCGGCGGGCTGCCCAGGACCTGTGCCGCCAGCGTCCGGAGGAACGCCCGGTGTCCGCCGCCCTCGACGCCGAGAACAGCCAGGTGCCCGTCGCGCTCCGGCCGCCAGCGCAGGGGCTCCTGCCGCTGCCGGGAGGGCAAATCCAACAGCCCGATCGCGATGTCCTCGCCGTCGTGCAGCGAGGCCGGTGCGACGGCCAAATCTGCGACGGCCAGATCGGCCGGCAGGGCAGGCGGCAGCGCTCCGGCTCCCGCCAGGCCCAGCCCGCCGGCGACGCCGGCGGCTTCCGTCACCAGTTGCTCAAGCTGTTCGGCGCCTTCCACACGGTCCGTCGGCTGCACCCCTTCCTCCCGCACCCAGTCGTCCACGGTCCGCAAGATGCTAGCCGGG
This sequence comes from Arthrobacter sp. NPDC055138, assembly GCF_053607305.1. NCBI lineage: Bacteria > Bacillati > Actinomycetota > Actinomycetes > Micrococcales > Micrococcaceae > Arthrobacter > Arthrobacter sp. NPDC055138. The sequence goes on along the minus strand of NZ_JBSGTH010000005.1, from coordinate 208,347 downwards.
TCTGTGTGCGGCCGGGTGCTGGAGGCCGACTGGAACAGCACGGCATCCCCGGTGCCGATGCGCAGATAGGCCCTGCCCCGTGCGATGACCGGGATTTCCGCCGCCACGGGGGAGTCGAGCAGATCCCGCGACTCGGCAGGGTTCTGCGTCCGGAGCGCAACCATGGCGGTGACGTTGGCGCGGATATCGGAGGACACGGCACCCTGCGGCCGCTGTGTTGCCAGCACCAGATGGATGCCGAGCGCGCGGCCGACAGTGGCCACGCGCATCAGTTCCGGAAGGGCCTGCGGAGCGTCCTCGCCGAGCATCCGGAATTCATCCACCACGACGACGAGACGCGGCAATGTCCCCGGCCTGCAGGCTGCGATGTCGCTGAGGCCGAGGCCGGCCAGCAGCGTTTCGCGGCGGCGCACTTCCGCCTGCAGCCAGGCCAGCGCCCGGTTCACCGCTTCGAGCGTCAGATCCGTCAGCAGGCCCGCGCAGTGCGGCAGCCGGGCGAGCGGGCCGAGCCCGGAACCGCCCTTGAAGTCGACCAGCAGGAAATTGACGGTAGCCGGCGATCTGGTCAGGGCCAGCGAAAGGACCAGGCTGCGCAACAGCTCGGACTTGCCGGCCCCGGTGGTCCCGGCGACCAACAGATGCGGCCCGTGCACGGCAAGGTCGAGGGCCAGCGGACCTGCTGCGCACGCACCGAGGACGGCGGCCAGGCCGGGAGCGCGGTCGCCGTCGGACCAGCGCCGGGCAAGTGGTTGCGGCCGGAGCAATGCCTGCAGCCGGCAGCTGGCGGGCACGGATCCGACGGACTCCGCGCCCTGTCCCGCCGCCGCCGCCAACCGGGCGAATCGATCCAGCACCAAAGCGGTGGCAAGGTCCGCCGAAAACCGGACGGTTCCGCCATCACGGATCAGGCGGCTGTCCGCCCCCGACACTTCGATCCGCGTCCCCGGTCCGGCGGGACCGCCGAACCACAGCTCGGCCGCCGGGGCGACGCAGTTCGCCAGCACCCGGGCGGTCTCGGCATGGCGTCCGGCCACCAGCAGCACGGTGCTGCCTTCGGCGGACAGCAGCTGCGCCAGTTGCCGGGGCCGCTCCGCCAGCGCGACTCCCGGGAGGAACCGCGCCGACGACCGGGCCGGTTCAGGCAGCGCGTAGCAGACCACCTGCAGGACGCTTCCGCCGGCCCGGGCGGCTGCCTGCAACAGCACCGACCTCAGCATGCCGTCGAGCCCCGACGCTGTTCCGGAGAACCGCAGCCGGTGCTCGGCCAGCAGATCCACGCAGAGCGGAAGGTTCTCCAGCAGCGGAGGCTCCGCGACCGGCGCCTCCGCCGCGCCGATGTGCGCCGGCAGGCGGGCCGTGCCCAGGCGCAGCCAGGCATGTTCCGGACCCGGTCCGCGCACCGGCCGGTGCACGTTTGGAATCCGGGCCGGGCTTCCGCGGCGCAGCAGGGACACCATCAGCGCGGCAGCGTCCGGTGCCGCCAACTGGCGGCGGCGGGCATCGGACTCCGCCGCCGCGGCCACTGCCGCCCGGTAGCGGCTGCGCTGCCGGCGGCCGGCTGCGTACGGAACGGCCGCGGCCAGCAGGGACATGGCGCTGAAGACCAGGAAGAACCACATGCCCGTCAGCAGCGCCAGGACCAGGCCCGCGATGAGCGGGAGCCCGGCCAACAACAGGGTCATGGTGGTGCGCGGTTCCGGGCGTTTCTCCGCCACCGGGACCGGCACGGCCAGATCGGCGTCCGGCAGGAACGGTTCGTCGGGTTCGCTGCCCACGATCAGCCGCAGCTGGCTGTTGCCGATCCACACGGGGCGCCCCGCCGCGAGCACCACCTGCCCGGCACGTTTGCCGGCGCAGACGATGCCGTTGGCCGATCCGGCATCGCGGAGCAGCACGCAGCGGTCGGTTACCTCCAGCGTGGCGTGCAGCCGGGACAAGGACGGATCCGCGATCGTCAGTGCGCACGCATGCCGGCCCACGGTGAAGCTGCCGCGTCGCAGGCCGAACAGCCGGCCGGCGTCCGGCCCCGCCGTCACGGCCAGCCCCAGCGGCGGCAGCGGGAAGGCATCCCGCAACGGGAAGACGGCGTCCTCCGGGCCGCAGACCACCACGGCGCCGTCGACCAGCGGGTGTGCCCCGGCGGTCAGCGAAGCCAAGCTGCGGCCGGCAACAGTGAAGGCCACGCCGGCCAAGCGTCCGCGCAGCCAATCGCCCAACGGCGCAGCACTGCTTCCGGCCTCCAGCCCGCAGACGGCATGGGAATGGTCGGCGATCCAGGCGGCCGCCGGGGCGGGGATTCCGGGCGCGGCCACCAGCGTCAGATGAAGGGCCATGACAAGAACCTAGGCAGAATCTCCGGGTCCTTTCCTGTGCGGCAGGCCGACCTGTGGATAACCGGTGGACCTCGAGCCCGCCGGTTCAAGCGATACGCTTGACTCTGGGCCGGAAGCGGCCGCCACGTTGACCGAACGAGAAAAGGCCTTAGCTCTTGAAGATCGCTGTCATTGCTCTGGGAAAGATCGGGCTGCCGTTGGCCGTCCAGTTTGCTTCGAAGGGGCACGAGGTCATCGGCGTGGACGTGAACGCCGCCGTGGTGGACCTGGTCAACGCCGGCACCGAGCCGTTCCCCGGCGAGGCCGGACTCCAAGAAAAGCTGACCGAGCTCGTGCCCGCAGGCCGGCTGCGCGCCACCACCGACTATGCGGAAGCGGTGCCCGGCGCAGACGCCGTGGTGCTGGTGGTGCCGCTGTTCGTGGACGAGGAGGCTAAACCGGACTTCGGCTGGATGGACGCCGCCACCCAGGAACTGGCCCGGCATCTGACCCCGGGCACGCTGGTGTCCTACGAGACCACGCTGCCGGTGGGCACCACCCGGACCCGCTGGAAGCCGATGCTGGAGGAAGGCTCAGGGCTGGTCGAGGGGCAGGACTTCCACGTGGTCTTTTCCCCGGAGCGGGTGCTGACCGGGCGGGTGTTCGAGGACTTGCGCAAGTACCCCAAGCTGATCGGCGGGCTGTCCGAGGCCGGGACCGCCGCGGCACAAAAGTTCTACGAGGCGGTGCTGGACTTCGACGACCGCCCGGACCTTCCGCGCGGCAACGGCGTCTGGGACCTGGGTTCGGCCGAGGCCTCCGAGCTGGCCAAGCTGGCCGAGACCACCTATCGTGACGTGAACATCGGGCTGGCCAACCAGTTCGCCCGCTACGCCGCCACCGCGGGGATCGACATCTACCAGGTGATCGAAGCCTCCAACTCCCAGCCGTACAGCCATATCCACCAGCCCGGCATCGCCGTCGGCGGGCACTGCATCCCCGTGTATCCGCGGCTGTACCTGTGGAACGACCCGTCGGCCACCGTCGTGGCCGCGGCCCGCGCTGCGAATGCCGGGATGCCGGACTACACCATCGGCCTGCTGGAGGGCGCCTACGGTGACCTGGCCGGCGCCCGCGTGGTGGTCCTCGGCGCGGCCTACCGGGGCGGCGTGAAGGAAACGGCGTTCTCCGGGGTGTTCGGCGCGGTGGAGGCCATCACCGCGCGGGGAGGCACCGCCGTCGTGCATGATCCGCTGTTCAGCGATGCGGAACTCGCCGCGCTGGGTTTCACGCCGTACCACCTGGGCGAGCCGGCCGACGCCGCGGTGGTGCAGGCCAACCACGCCGGCTACGCGCAGCTGGGCCCGGACGACCTGCCTGGTGTGAAGGTGTTCATCGACGGCCGGCGGGTCAGCTCCGCCGAGCGCTGGCCGGGCGTGGCCTACCGGGTGATCGGCAAAGCCTAGGGCCACCGGCCGCACCACCACATTGAGGACGACGGCGGCGCTCGCCGCTAGCGGAAAGAGGGAACCTATGGTGTTCGTCGCCGATTCGGCCGATGTAGCCGACGCCGCCCGGCTGGGCGAGGGAACGAAGATCTGGCATCTGGCCCAGGTCCGCGAGGACGCGGTGCTGGGCGCGAACTGCATTGTGGGCCGCGGCGCCTACATCGGCACCGGGGTGCAGGCCGGGGACAACTGCAAGGTCCAGAACTACGCGCTGGTGTACGAACCGGCGCGGCTGGGCCACGGCGTGTTCATCGGCCCCGCGGTGGTGCTGACCAACGACACCTACCCGCGCGCCGTCGCGCCCGACGGGTCGCTGAAGAGCGCCGACGACTGGACGCCGGTGGGCGTGGACATCCGCGACGGCGCGTCGATCGGGGCCCGGGCGGTCTGCGTGGCGCCGGTGACCATCGGCGCCTGGGCCACCGTGGCCGCCGGCTCCGTGGTCACCCGCGACGTGCCCGATTTTGCGCTGGTCGCCGGAGTGCCGGCCAAGCGGATCGGCTGGGTGGGCCGGGCCGGGCAGCGGCTGATTCAGGATTCGGCGGACCCTTACGTCTGGGTGTGTCCGGCCACCGATGCGCGGTACCGGGAAGAAAACGGCGTCCTGCAGGAAGCCACGGACGACGTTGCGAACGAAACGCGAGGAGAGCAGCAGTGAGCAAGGACTTCATACCGGCAGCCAAGCCGATCATCGGCGACGAGGAACGGGCCGCGGTGGACGCGGTGCTGGTCTCCGGCATGCTCGCCCAGGGGTCCGAGGTGGCCGCCTTCGAGCAGGAGTTCTCGCAGGTGCTGCTGGACGGCCGGCACACGGTGGCGGTCAACTCCGGCACCTCCGGCCTGCACCTGGGCCTGCTCGCCGCCGGCATCGGGCCCGGGGATGAAGTGATCGTGCCGTCCTTCACCTTCGCCGCCACCGCCAACTCGGTGGCCCTGACCGGGGCCACGCCCGTGTTCGCGGACATCGAGCCGGACCACTACTGCCTGGACCCCGAGGCGGTCGCCGCCGCCGTGACGCCGCGGACCAAGGCCATCATGCCGGTGCACCTGTACGGGCACCCGGCCAACATGAACGCACTGGGCGCGCTGGCCGCGGAGAAGTCGCTGCTGTTGTTCGAGGACGCCGCGCAGGCACACGGCGCGTCGCTGGGCGGCCGCCGGGTGGGCACGTTCGGTGAATTCGCCATGTTCAGCCTGTACCCGACGAAGAACATGACCTCGGGCGAGGGCGGCATGGTCTCCACCGGCAACGACGAGGTGGCGCGGCGGCTGAAGCTGCTGCGCAACCAGGGCATGGAACGCCAGTATGAAAACGAACTGGTGGGCTTCAACGCCCGGATGACCAACCTGCACGCCGCGATCGGCCGGGTGCAGCTGGGCAAGGTCGGCGGCTGGACCGGACAACGCCAGGCCAATGCCGCGTTCCTGGATGCGAACCTGGCCGGCGTCGGCACGCCCCGGGTCGCCGACGGCGCCGTGCACGTCTACCACCAGTACACGGTGCGGATCGGCGCGGGGGAGCGGGACCGCTTCGCCGCGGCGCTGAAGGACGAATACAACATCGGCTCCGGGGTCTACTATCCGATCCCGAACCACCGGCTGCCCTCCTTCAACATCACCGCGGACCTGCCGGTGACCGAGGCAGCGGCGGCCGAGGTGCTCTCGCTGCCGGTGCACCCCTCGCTGGACGCCGAGGATCTGGACCGGATCGCCACCGCGGTCAACGCCCTCGCCAAGGCAGGAGCCTGACCATGGCCGGGACCGAAAAAACAGTGCTCCGCGCCGGGCTGATCGGGCTGGGCATGATGGGCCGGCACCACGCCCGCGTGCTCCGCGAGACCGAGGGCGTGGAACTGGTGGCCGTCGCCGACGCCTACGGCGACCCGCACGGCGCCGCCCCGGGGCTGCCGGTCTATTCCGGGGTCGAGGAACTGATCAATGCCGGGATCGACATCGCCATGTGCGCGGTGCCCACCGGCCTGCACGTGGAGGTCGGCCTGGCCCTGGCCGAAGCCGGCATCCACACAATGGTGGAAAAGCCGATCGCGGACACGGTCGCCGGCGGCGAGAAGCTGGCCGCTGCGTTCGAGGCCCGCGGGCTGGTCGGCGCCGTCGGCCACATCGAACGCTACAACCCCGCGCTGCAGTCGCTGCGCACACGGCTGGAATCGGGCGAACTCGGCCGGATCTTCCAGATCGCCACCCGCCGGCAGGGCCCCTTCCCGGCGCGGATCGCCGACGTCGGCGTGATCAAGGACCTGGGCACGCACGACATCGACCTCACCGCCTGGCTGGCACAGGCCGCCTACGCCTCCGTCAGCGCCAACACCACCATCCGCTCCGGCCGCGAGCATGAGGACATGGTGGCGGCCACCGGGCTGCTGGACAACGGCGTGATCACCAGCCACCTGGTGAACTGGCTGTCGCCGACGAAGGAACGCGTCACCGTGGTCACCGGCGAACGCGGCGCCTTCGTGGCGGACACGCTGACCGCCGACCTGACCTTCCACGAAAACGGCACCATCAACACCGAGTGGGAGTCCGTGGCCAACTTCCGCGGCGTCTCCGAAGGCAACATCACCCGGCTGGCCATCCCCAAGCGCGAACCGCTGAAGGTGGAACACGAAGCCTTCCGCGACGCCGTGCTGGCCAACCGGGGGCTGCTGCAGCCTGCCCCGGCCGCGGAGCACGACGGCGGTGCCGGCACCGAGCATCCCGCGGCGACGATAGTGACCATGCGGGAAGGGCTGAACACCTTGCGCGTGGCCGAAGCCATGATCGCCAGCGCAAAGGAATCCCGCACCGTCGGGCTGCACGCCTGATGGGCCTGCGGATCCTGCTGGCCACCCGGATCTATCTCCCGGAAGCCGGCGCCGCCGCCTACCGGCTGGCCGCCACGGCACGGGCGCTGACCGAGGCCGGCCATGAGGTGACCGTGCTGACCACCCGGCCGCCGCGGGCACTTCGCGCCGCGGAAGGTGGTGCGGCCGCCGCCGGCGGTGCCCGGATCCGGCGCTGGCCGGTGCTGCGCGATGCCAGCGGTGCCGTGCGGGGCTATCTCCAGTACGCCAGCTTCGACATCCCGCTGTTCTTCCGCCTGCTGGCGCAAAAACCGTTCGATCTGCTGCTGGTGGAACCACCGCCGACCACCGGCGTGGTGGTCCGGCTCGCTGCCGCGCTGCGCCGCCGCCCGTACGTCTACTTCTCCGCGGACGTCAGCTCCGATGCCGCGGCCGGGATCGGCGTGGATCCGCGGGTGGTCGCGGTGCTGCGGGCGGTGGAGCGTTGGGTAGTCAGCGGCGCGTCCGGCGTGCTGAGCATTTCCACCGGCGTGACGCTGGCGCTGGCACGGCTGACCGCGGGACGGGCCAGGGTGGCGGAAGTCGGCACCGGCATCGACACGGACACCTTCAGCTTGGCCGGGCCCGGGGATCCACATCCCGGCCCCACCTTCGTCTACGCGGGGACCATGTCCGAGATCCAGGGCGCCGGCGTGTTTGTGGACGGCTTCCTGAAAATCCTGGACCGCTACCCCGATGCCCGGCTGCTGATGTACGGTGGCGGCGTGGAGCTGGAAGAGCTGCGCCGGCGTGCGGCACCGGCGGGGGAGCGCATCCGCTTCATGGGAACGGCCGACGGCGGCACCATCGCCCGTGCGCTGCGCACCGCCACCGCGGGGCTCGCCTCGGTGCGGCCGGCCCGCGGCTATGACTTTGCCTTCGCCACCAAGGCCTTCGTCTCGCTCAGCTGCGGAGCACCGGTGGTCTACGCCGGCGTCGGGCCTCTGCGGCAGCTGGTCGCCGAGCACGGGCTGGGGCAGAGCGTGGACTGGGACGCCGGCCAGGCCGCCGAGGCCATGGCCCAAGCGCTGGAACAGCCGGTGGACGACGCCGAACGCCGCAGGCTGTCCGAGTGGGTGGAGCGTAACTACTCGCTGCGCAGCGTGGGCAACCGGGCGGCCGCAGCCATCGCCGAGGCCGCCGAAGCCTTCCGCCGGCGCTAGCCCTATTCAGGGCGCGATAGGGGGCCAGAGCAGTACAGTCGTTCAGGGGTTGGCGCCCTGGACCGTGTCGGTCAGGGCGTGAGCACGGCGGCGAGGATGCCGCGGGAGACCGCTTCGTCCTCGGCGGAGCTCAGCGCGGCGGCGGCGCCGTGCGCGTTGGCCTTGTACTTGTCCACCTGCTCGGTGGTGAGCGAGGCCAGGGCGCGGGCCAGCGACTCGGTGCTGAAGTCCTCGGTCACCACGCCCAGATCGTAGGCCCTCATCAACGCAGCGGTCTCCGGAGACGGGCTGAACACCAGGGCCAGCCGGGCCTGGACGAAGTCGAAAAACTTGTTCGGCAGCATGAACTGGTGGTTCATGGTCTGCGGCGGCAGCGAGAATACCCCCACGTCGTAGGCGTTGAGGGTCGCGGGCAGCTCTTCCGGCGGGACTGCGTCGTGGAAGGTGATGCGCGGGTCGCCGGAGGCCAGGTCCCTGAGCTGCTGCCAATAGCGTCCGCCGTCGCGCGCCTTAACCAGGTACAGATCCAGTGTGAAGCGGTCGTCGAGCATCTTCACCGCCTCGATGGTGCCTTCCAGGTTGCGGCCGGGCACCGCCGCGCCGCTGTGCACCAGCCGGATCTTCCCGGGCAGCGGCAGCGACGGTTCCAAATGCCGGAACGGTCCGGCGTTGCGGACCACCTCCACGGTGCAGCCGAACTGCTCGGCATACATCCGGGCGATGGACCCGTTCACGGCCGTGATCGCGGTGGTGCGCGGCAGGTACTTGGCGCAGATGCTGCGCATATACGGAGCGACCAGCAGCTTCCAGGGCAGAACATGCGAGCGCTCCTCCGGAGCCCACTCGTGCATGTCGCCCCAGACCGGTGCGCCCTGGGCCACCGCATGGGCCAGCGGCAGGGCCCGTGCCTCGTTCGCCACCACCAGGTCAAAGCGGCGGCCCGCAACAAGCGCGCGGGCCTGCTTGACCGCGGGAGCGCTGAGCTCCACCGCGGAATGCTGGCGCAGGGCCAGCAGCAGCACGCCCAGCGGTGTCTGCGGCAAAGAGGGCAGCGACTCGTCGATTTCCAGATGATGGGTGGCTCCGGGCGGACGTTCGCCGTAGCTGAGCGTGGTGACTTCACCGGCTTCGGTCAGCAGTTTCAGCTGCCGCAGCACGCGGGAATCGGCCTGGATATCCGAGAAAGAGATACACAGGATCTGCTGGGCCACCACTGCTCCTTGTCACCGATGCCGGGCGGATGCCGGACATTGAAAGATTACCGTCCGGCGATCGCCCGGCCGTGCGCGGCGGGGCACCCGGCGCGCCGGACCGCTGCACGCGACGCCCGCTCGCGACGGCCGCACGCCGCTGCCGGACCCTGCCGCGGTGCGGAAGATCCAAGCTGGCGTGCAGGGCGCCGGGCTAGGATGGCGAGGGAAGCCGGGCCCATCCGGCTGCAGCCGAAAAAGGTCCAGGAGCCTCGTGAAGATTGCCATCACCAAAAGCACGTTGCGGATTCCGCCAACGTACTTCGCCACGGCGCACGCCGAACGGCTGAAGGATCGGCACGACTTCCACGTTTTCACCTTGGTGGCCCAGATCGAGGACCCCTCGGTCACGGTGCCCATCACCGACTTCGTCCCGGCTCCCGGGCTGGGCTTCCGCCGCCGCGAGCTGGTGATGCCCGCGTTCATGCGGCCGATGGCGCTGGCGGTGAACCGCTTTGGGCCGGACATCATCCACCAGCATTTCGCCACGTGGTCGGAGCCGGCGGTCAAGGCATCCAGCGTCTCCGGAGCCCCGCTGATCACCACTATGCACGGCTCCGATCTGGTGTCCTTGGCCAATCCGGCGGACACGATGATGGCCCGGTGGCACCATCGCAACGTCCTGTCCGCCGCGGCACACAGCTCCCGGCTCCTGGTGGTCAGCAATTACATGGCCGGGCGGGCTGCCGATCTGGAACTCGATACCGGAAAGATCCATGTGCACTATCAAGGCGTGGACACCGATTATTTTGTGCCCACCCGGCATCACTCCGATGAGCTGCCGGTGGTGCTGTTCGTGGGCGCGCTGAACATGCAGAAGGGCATCCGGGATCTGCTGGACGCCTCGCTGGCTGTCTGGCGCAAGGCCAGGCACCGGCTGGTGGTGATCGGCAACGGACCGCTGCGCGACGCCGTGGCAGAGCACGCGGCCAGCCATCCGCACATTGATTTCGTGGGCCGCCAGGACCGGGCCGGTGTCCGCTCCTGGATGCAGCAGGCGCAGATCCTGGTGGCACCCAGCCAGGAAGCCGGCGGCGCCCGGGAAGCGGCCGGCCTGGTGCTGCTGGAAGCCCAGGCCTGCGGGACGCCGGTGCTGGCGTACCGCAGCGGCGGGATTCCCGAAATGATGGAGGACGGCGTCACCGGCCTGCTGGCACCGGAAGCGGACTTCCGCCAGTTGCAGGACGGGCTGCAGCAATTGCTCCAGCTGGGCAGTGCAGATTATCTGGCCATGCGCCGGGACGCCCGTAAGTTCGTGGTTGACCGCCGGAGCCTGGCGGGCAGCGTCAAGGAGCTGGACGGCCACTACCAGGACTTGGCGGCCCAGGCGCCGGCCCCGCGGCGGCGATGAGCGCCGGGTGCTGCGGCCGCCGGGACCATTCCCGTTGTGGAATACTAGGCGGGTGAGTCGCTGCTGGGTCGTCGTGCCGATGTATAACGAGGCCACCGTCGTCGGCTCGGTCATCCAGGAGCTGCTGCAGACCTTTCCGAACGTGGTCTGTGTTGACGATGGCAGCAGCGACGATTCCGCCGCCATGGCACGCAAGGCGGGCGCCGTCGTCGTGGTCCATCCGGTGAATCTTGGCCAGGGCGCAGCGCTGCAGACCGGCTTCGAATATGCCGTACAGGATCCGGCGGCGGACGCAATCATCACGTTCGACGCCGATGGCCAGCACCGGGTCCAGGATGCCGTTGCCATGCTGAACCGGGTCCGGGACGGCGAGGCAGACGTGGTGCTGGGCTCCCGGTTCCTCGACGGACGGGGAGACGTGTCCGCGCTCAAGCGGCTGGTGCTGCGCACGGCCGCCGTCCAATCCAGACTGTCCACCGGCTACCGCCTCACCGATGCCCACAACGGACTGCGCGCCATGTCCGCAGAGACGGCGCGCAAAATCCACCTGACGCAGAACCGGATGGCGCACGCCTCCGAGCTGATCCACCAGTTGTCAGCGCTCGAGGCGCGGGTGGTGGAGCAGCCGGTACACATTGTCTATACGGAATATTCCAAGTCCAAGGGGCAGTCCCTGCTCAACGGCGTCAACATCCTCGCAGACCTCTTCTTCCGGTGATCCCATGCTCATAGTCGTTCAAATTGTCCTGGTCCTGGCCGTCGCGCTCGGCGCGCTGGCGCTGATGCGCGGGGGCCAGAATGCCCGGCACCAGGCGGTGCGCCGGATCCTGCTGCTGTTGTTCGCCGTGCTGGCGGCGCTGTCTGTGTTCTTCCCCGGCATGCTGACCGCTGCGGCGAACGCGCTGGGCATTGGCCGCGGCACCGATCTGGTGCTCTACGGGCTGATCGTGTGTTTCCTGATCTTCATGGCCAGTTCGTTCCAGCGCACCCGCCAGTTGGAGGCGCGGATTACCAAGTTGGCACGCCGGATTGCGCTGGACGAAGCGCCGCGCCCCGAGGATGCGGCCGGACCCGACGACCCCGCACGGCCGGAGACCGGCCGATGACGGTCCCGGAAGCGGAGATCGTGATTGCGGTCCACACCGCGGACCGGCCGGTCAGGCGCGCGGTGGAGTCCGTGCTAGCCGCCGCGCCGGGACGCGTCGGCGCCGTGGTGGTGTGCCACAACATGGATCCCGGGCCGGTGCGCGAGCAGCTGGCCGGCCTCCCGGAGACCGTGAGGCTGCTCGAACTGGCCGATGCCATTCCGTCCCCGGCCGGCCCGTTCAACTATGGCCTGGACCAGGCGCGTGCCGGGTTTGTTGGCATCATGGGCTCGGACGACACACTGGAGCCGGGGGCCGTCTCCGCTTGGCTGGATACTGCCCGGGCCACCGGCGCCACCGCGGTGATCGCACCGCTCCGCTACCGCGGCGGCCCGCGGATCCTGACCCCGCGCGCCAGAGTGGTCCGTGGCCCGCTGGTGGATCCGCTGCGTGACCGGCTGGCCTACCGGACGGCGCCGCTGGGGCTGGTCCGGCGGGATGCGCTCAGCCGGCTGGGGCTGCGGCTGAGCCGGGGGCTGCGCACCGGCGAGGATCTGGAATTCGGCCTGCGGCTATGGTTCTCCGGTGAGAAAATCGCCTATCCGGCCCACGCCCCTGCATATCTGGTGGGGCAGGACGCGGACGAACGGGTGACGTCGGCCGTGCTGCCGCTGGGCAGCCAGTTCCAGGACGTCACCTCGCTGGTTTCCGGGGCGTGGTTTCCGGCGCTGCCCGCGGCACAGCGGGAAGCCATCGCGGTGAAATTGCTGCGCGGCCACGTGATCAGCGCCGCCGTCCGCCGAGGTGCGCGGTTCGGATGGGGTGCCGAGGACCGGCAGGCGATCTCCGCCGTCGTGCGTTCGCTGACCGCCGCCGCACCCGGAGCGCCGCGCCTGCTCAGCGCGCCGGATGAACGCCTGCTGCTGGTGCTGCGTGACGCGGTCTCCGATGGGGAAATTTCGGCCGAATTACGACGGCGGGCGGACGCCGGAGCGCTGCAGCGCACCTTCACCCGGCGCTGGCTCACGAACCTCCGGCGCGAAGCGCCGCTGCGGACCAACCTGAACTCCCTCGTTTTCACCGCGGCTTCCCGGCTGCACCGCTCCCGGCCCGCGGCAGTGCCCGAGGCAGCGCCAGCGGCAGGGCTCGCGGATGGCTCCGCGGCCGCGGTCGCGGGATCACCGGCCGCTCCGGCATCCGACAGAACCGATGGAAGGCAGCCTCGTTGACTGGACCCCGCTCCCTGCTGATCCTCTCGCTCTCGCCGCTGCGCAGCGACCCGCGGGTGCTCAAGCAGATCACGCTGTTCCGCGACAAGTACCGGCTGTTCACCTGCGGGTACGGCCCGGCACCGGACGGCGTCGCCGGACACTTCCAGCTGGACACCGCGCTGGCCAGCTGGCCCCGCGATCCGCAGCGGCTGGCTCTGCGCCGCTACGTGGACGTGTACTGGAACATCGCCGCGGTGGCGCAGGCGCGCAAGCTGCTGCGCGGCCAGCGATTTGATGCCGTGCTGGCCAACGACACCAACACCGTGCCGCTGGCGCTGAGCCTCGGGCCGCAGCACGGCGTGCACGCAGACCTGCACGAGTTCGCGCCGAAGGAGCACTTCAACAAGCCGGCCTGGCGGGCGCTGGTGGCCCCCTACGTGCGCTGGCTCTGCCGCACCTACCTGCCCGCCGTGCGCTCGGTCACCACGGTGGCCGAGGGCATCGCCGAGCAGTACACCAAGGACTTCGGAGTCGCGGCCTCGGTGGTCACCAACGCCGCACCGTACGCGGACAAGCAGCCGCGCCCCACCGGCGAAAAGATCCGGATGATCTACAGCTCCGCCGGGCAGCGCTACCGCAAGATCGAAGACATCATGGAAGCCATGCGCGGTGCCCCGGAACACCTGGAGCTGGACCTGATCGTGATGCCGAACGAGCCGGCCTACGTCGCCGAGCTCAAGGCGCTCGGCGAGGAGCTGCCGCGGGTGCGGTTCCGCGAGCCGGTCCCGTATGACCAGTTGGTGGACACCGTGGCCGAATACGACGTCGCCATCTCGATCATCCCGCCCACCAACTTCAACCTGGCGCACGCCCTGCCGAACAAGTTCTTCGAGGCGGTCCAGGCCAGGACCGGGCTGATCATCGGTCCCTCGCCGGCGATGGAGACCCTGCTGCGCCGGCACGGACTGGGTGCCGTCACCGCAGACTTCAGCCCGGCGGCGCTGGTGGAGGTACTCAAGACGCTGACGCCCGAACTGGTGGATGAGTGGAAGGCCAACGCGCACGCCGCCGCCCGCGAGCTGTCCTCCGAGCACCAGATCAAGGGCTGGGAGCACGCGGTGGACGGCCTGTTCGCCCGGCAGGAGGCCTGAGCAGTGGCCGCCGAACCGCGCGTCCTGCACATCTATGACGCGGCCGACGTCGGTGCCACCTTGGTCAAGTACGGCCGGCGCGAGGGGAAGCCGTGGCGGCACTTCAACGTGCTGCCGCCCGAGGGCACGCCAGGATCCGTGGCCGCCCGAGCCGGGAAGCTCGCCGCGGGTGCTGCCTGGCAGGCCCGGCGGGCCGCCGCCATCCTGCGCTCGGACCTGCTGCACGTGCATTCCGGCTCGCGGATCGGCGTGGTGCGGTCCCGCCCGGTCAAGCCGTTCCTTTTGCATTTCCACGGCACGGATATCCGCACTCAGTACTACGAACCCGCCCGCCAGCCCGCGCTGCAGTGGGGAGCCGACCATGCGGTGAAGGTCCTGTACTCCACCCCGGACCTGCGCGAACACGCCGAAGCCGCCCGGGCGGACGCGGCCTACCTGCCGAACCCGGTGGACCTGGAGGAATTGCCCGAGTGGCGTCCCGCCGCCCGCCCGCGCATCGTTTTCGCCTCCCGCTGGCATTCCTCGAAGGGCGGCCGGCAGCAGCTGGAGTTGGTGCGGGCGCTGCGGGCCGCCGTCGGGCCGGGCGTGGAACTGCAGGGGCTGGACTGGGGCGACGGGGCACCGCAGGCTGCGGAGCTCGGCGTAATCCTTGCGCCGAAGATGGCCAAGCCGGAATACCTGCGCTGGCTGGCGTCAGCGCACGTGGTGATCGGCCAGAGCGCCGGCATCCTGGCCATGAGCGAACTGCAGGCCATCGGCATCGGCGTTCCCGTCGTCATGCCGTTGGGCGAGGGGTACTACCAGTCGCCCCCGGTGCTGCAGGGGGACTCTGCCGAGACGCTGGCCGATGCGGCCGCCTCCGCCCTGGCTGACCCGGCCGGCACGACCGCCGCCTTGGACGCCCGAAGCTGGCTCCAAGAACACCACAATCCGGTCCGTTTGGTGGGCCGGCTGGCCGGAATCTACGCCGCCGCGGGATAATCTGCCGGGCCGCTCCGCAGGCCGCTGCAGGATAGTCCGCCTGGCCGCTGCAGCTGGGCTGAAGCAGCCGCAATCGTGATGGCTCTGGTTAAAGGATGCCATCCACCGCCCCTATTGACGCCCTTCCGAGGTCCCGCCTAGACTCGCTGAACTTCCAGCTCGTTCCATTTTCGTGACATTTCCTCGTATCTACATGAAATGGTGCAACATGACCCCCACCTTAATGCGGCGGCTTGCAGCCGAAGTGATCGGCACGGCAATACTGGTGACTTTCGGAGTCGGATCGGTGATCGCGGCGTTCACGGTCGGCTCCGGGGAGATCACCTATCCGGGCATTGGGTTTATCTCCCTGGCATTCGCCATTGCCATTGCGGTGGCCATCTATGCATTCCTGGCGGTTTCCGGTGCCCACATCAACCCGGCCGTGACCTTCGCACTGGCGGTGACCAGGCGCTTTTCCTGGGTAGAAGTGGTTCCCTACATCGTTGCCCAGCTGGTGGGAGCCACTATCGGGAGCCTGCTGCTGGTTGCGTCGTTCGGGGCGCGAGCGGTGGACTTTGGCGGAGGCGCGACCGCGCTGGGGCCGGACGTCTCGTACGGCCAAGGCATCGTTGCGGAGGCGGTGGGAACCTTCCTGCTCATGCTCTCGATCATGGCCGTTGCGGTGGACAAGCGGGCACCGAAGGGCTGGGCGGGCCTGATCATCGGGCTCGCTGTCGCCGGCGCCATTTTTGTGCTGGCTCCGCTGACCGGCGGGTCGCTCAACCCGGCCCGGACCTTCGGCCCCAACGTGGTGCAGTCCATCTTCGGCGGCGCGGTCGAGTGGTACCAGTACCCGCTGTACATCCTCGGTCCCTTCATCGGCAGCGTTGCCGCCGCCGTTGTCTACGACCTGGTGGTCCGCCCGCGCGAAGTCCCGGAAGGCGAGCCACGCGCCGACGACTTGTCAGTGTCGGCGGAGAAGGACAAGAAACCCGATTCCGACAAGGGATAGAAAACACGCAGAGAAATAACGCGGCTGCGCGGGCCCGTCGGCTTGAGCGCGGTTGAGGGATAAATACGAAAGGGAAAAACCATGACGGGAAATCGTGTAGTCGTCTACAAGGGCCCAGGGGAAGTTGCGGTTGAAACGATCGACTACCCCAAGCTGGAACTGCCGTCCGAAGTTGCCAGCAAAATGGGAATCCAGCAGAAGGCACCGCACGCCGCGATCCTCAAGCTGGTGGCGACCAATATCTGCGGCAGCGACCAGCACATGGTGCGCGGGCGCACCACCGCGCCGGTCGGCCAGTCGCTGGGCCATGAGATCACCGGGGAGGTGGTCGAGACCGGCGATGATGTGCTCTTCGTGAAGGAGGGCGATATCTGCTCGGTGCCCTTCAACATCGCCTGCGGCCGCTGCAGGATGTGCAACGAAGGCAAGACCGGCGTCTGTCTCAACGTGAACCCCGCCCGGCCCGGCGCAGCCTATGGCTATGTGGACATGGGCGGCTGGATCGGCGGCCAGGCCGAGTATGTGATGGTCCCTTACGCGGACTTCAACCTGCTCAAGTTCCCGGACCGGGACCAGGCGCTGGAGAAGATCCTGGACCTGACCATGCTCTCCGACATCTTCCCCACCGGTTATCACGGTGCGTACACCGCCGGCGTCACGACGGGATCCACGGTCTATGTCGCCGGGGCAGGTCCGGTGGGACTGGCCGCGGCCTTCTCCGCGCAGGTGCTGGGCGCCGCGGCGGTCATCGTCGGCGACATGAATGCCGACCGGTTGAAGCAAGCCGCTAGCTTCGGTTGCGAGACCATCGACCTGAGCAAGGAAGGCTCGCTGACAGACAAGATCGAGCAGATCCTCGGCGTCCCGCTGGTCGATGCCGCCGTGGACGCGGTAGGTTTCGAAGCCCGCGGGCACGGAGCCAATGCCGGGGAGGCGCCGGCCACGGTGCTGAACGACATCATGAGTGTGACCCAGGTGGGCGGTGCCCTGGGCATCCCCGGCCTGTACGTCACTGGAGACCCGGGCGCCGTCGATGAGAACGCCAAGGTCGGCCAGATCGGCGTGCAACTGGGCACCGGCTGGGCGAAGTCGCTCTCGTTCACCACCGGGCAGTGCCCGGTGAAGCGGTACAACCGCAAGCTGATGAACCTGATCCTCAGCGGCAAGGCCGACATTTCCAAGGCCGTGAACGCCACCAGCATCAGTCTGGACGACGCGCCGAAGGGCTATCGGGAATTCGACCAGGGCGCGGCCAAGAAGTACGTGATCGATCCGCACGGGATGGTCCCCGCGTAGGACGGCTGTCCAGACAAACAGTGGTGGCTGCGCCCAGGTCCGGTACCTGGGCGCAGCCGCCGCCGTCCTTACCGGCGTTCGTCCACCGGCTTCTCGGTCTTTCCCAGTCCCGCCAGCGCAGCCTGTTCGGCGAAGTCGGGGACGCTGGCCACCACCTCGTCGAAGGTACCGGCGGCCGCCACCGTGCCGCCGCGCATAAAGAACACAATGTCCGCGTCCCGGATGGTGGCCAGGCGGTGCGCCACGGTGATGACGGTGACGTCGCCGTGCAGCTGCCGGATCGCCGTCGTTACTGCCGCCTCGGTGGCGGTGTCGAGGGCGGAGGTGGCCTCGTCCATGACCAGCACCCGGGGATTGTCATAGAGCGCGCGGGCAATGCCGAGGCGCTGACGCTGTCCGCCGGAGAGGGCCATGCCGCGCTCACCCACCAAGGCGTCCAGCCCGCCGTCGCGCTGCATCACGGTGTCCAGCAGCTGCGCACGGCGCAGGGCGATGGTCACGCGTTCCGGGTCCACCCGGGCCGTGTCCCACGCCAGGGCGACGTTCTGAGCGATCGACGCGTCGAAGAGCGAGACTTCCTGCGGCACGTAGCCGATGCGCCGGCGCCAGGAGTCCAGCACGAACTCCATCGGTTCGCCACCGACCATAACGTGTCCGTGGCTGGGCTCCAGCAGCCCCAGCAGCAGGTCCACCATGGTCGATTTGCCAGCGCCGGACGCACCGACGAAGGCCACGTGGCTGCCGGCCGGAATCCTGATGTTCACGTTGTGGAGGGCAGGAGCCGCCGCAGCGGGATAGCTGAAGGCGACGTCCCGGAGCTCAATGTCCGCGGCGTTGTCCGGCAGTTCGTGCTGCGGACGTTCATCCCGCTGCCGGTGCATTTCGGCTTCGCCCTCGTGGATGTCTTCGACGATCTGCCGGGCAAAGGAAGCGCTGGTGTTCACCGAGGACTGCACCGCCTGCATGCGCGTCAGCGACGGGATCAAGCGGAAACCCGCGACAGCGAACAGGCCGACGGCGCTGACCGCTCCGGCCGGTCCGCCGGTGAGGTAGCCCACGCCGCCGAGCAGCGCGAAACCGAGGACCAGGGCGGTCTCCAGCACGTAGCGCGGGATCTGAGAGATCTGGATGGCGCCTGCGCGCGCTTTCGAGGACTTGGTCCGGGTGCCGTGCACCTGTTCCTGCACCTCGGGTCCGCGGCCGGCCAGCGTGATTTCCTTGAGCGCTCCCAGCGCCTCGTACAGGGTCTTGGCCGTCCGGTTGGACCATTCGCGGTTCTCCCGGCCAATCGCTACGGCGCGGGGAGAAATCACCTTCGCCAGCAGCAGCGCCACCAGGCCCAGATAGATCATGGTCACCACCGCTATCAGCGGCTGCGCCACAAAAAGCACGACGACGACCGCCGCCAATGTGCCCAACTCGCCGAACAGACTCATCGCCGGCATCAGCACCCCGGAGACCGTGATTCCGACGCCCACATCCACGGACCGGACGATCTCGGCGGAGTTGCGGCCCAGCCGCTTCTCCCACGGCGAGGCCAGATACGCGGCAAACAGGCGGTCGCCGATGGCTACCTCGTGCCGGGCGAAGCGCTTGGTGGCGAACCGCAGCAGCAGCACCGCCAAGATCCCCTTGAGCACAATCAGGAGGCAGATGAAGGTCAGGATCGGCAGCGCCATCCCGTTTTCGGTGACGTTGCCCACGACCGGAAGCTCGGCTTCGGAGCTCCCGACCAGTGCCGGCAGCAGCGCGGCAATTAAACCCAGCGCCACAACGTCCAGCAGGGCGAGCGCCGCGGACGCCGCGCCGTAGCCAGTCAGGAAGCGCCGGCTGCCGGCCGGCAAGGTACGCAACAGCGGCACGAGGACGTCGAAGATGCTTTTCATACTGCCCCTCAGCCTATTGCATCGCGCCTTTATCACCCGCGACAGCTTCTGACCAGTGGCAGTTGAAAGTTGGGACCGGTTTTCCACAATCCGCCAGTTGGGGCTAGCCCGCCAGAAGAATGGTCGCCTAGGGTTCAGTGCAAGCAGCTGCCCGCCGGTCTCAAACTCCGCGGGACGGTTGCGCCTGGGGGTTGAAAAGGGGGAAGGATGGATGCCGTCCGGATCGTCGAGGGTGAGGTCCGCGAGCTGATCCGCCAACGCGGATTGGACCCTGCCCGCCAAGGCCCGGAAGTCCGACGCCTTGTTGAGGCAGCAGTGACCGACTATGACGAGCGGTCTTTGCTGGGATCCCTGCCGCCCTTGGGGCAACTGGACCAAGCCCGCAAATACATTTTTGATGCCGTGGCGGGATTCGGGCCATTGCAGCCGCTGCTGGACGATCCCTCGATTGAAGAGATCTGGATCAACTCGCCGTCGGAAGTATACGTAGCCAGAAGCGGAGAGTCTGAGCTGACATCGGTGACACTCACGGAACAACAGGTGCGCGACCTCGTCGAGCGGATGCTCAAGTCCTCCGGCCGCCGTTTGGACTTGTCCTCGCCCTTTGTCGATGCTGCCCTGCCGGATGGGTCACGCCTGCATGTGGTCATTCCGGACATCACCCGGCAGCACTGGTCCGTCAACATCAGGAAGTTCATCGCCCGCGCTTCCCGGTTGGAGCACTTGGTTGAACTGGGATCGCTGACGCCGGAGGCATCCAGGTTCCTCGGGGCGGCAGTCAGCAGCGGACTGAACATCCTTGTCTCTGGAGCTACCCAGGCCGGGAAGACAACGTTGCTCAATTGCTTGGCGGCCGCGATTGGCAGCCGGGAGCGCGTGGTCACGGTCGAGGAAATATTCGAATTGCAACTGCCTCTCCGCGACGTTGTAGGACTCCAATGCCGGCAGCCCAACCTCGAAGGCGAAGGAGCCATACCGCTGCGGCGCTTGGTCAAAGAGGCCCTGCGGATGAGGCCCGACCGGTTGATAGTGGGAGAGGTCAGGGAAGCAGAAAGCCTGGACATGCTCGTGGCACTTAACAGCGGGTTGCCTGGCATGTGCACCGTCCATGCAAATAGCGCTCACGACGCAATTACCAAGATTTGTACGCTGCCACTGCTGGCGGGCCAGAACATCTCGTCAGCCTTCGTGGTTCCAACGGTGGCCTCGTGCATCGACCTGGTGGTCCATTGTTCCCGCCGGCCTGACGGAAGGAGACAGGTGGTGGAGATTGTCTCGCTGGGCCGTCGAGTGGAAAACGGCATTATCGAGACGTCCACAGTTTTCAACCGGCAGAATGGCCAGCTGGAGGTCAGTCCCTCCGCGAGCCCGGCGGAAGAAAAATTTGTGCGCGCTGGGTACGAAGTGATGCAACTGCTGGAGCCTGTGTCATGACGGCGGCGGCGGGACTCGTTGGCGGCGTCGGCTTGTTCATGATCTGGTGGTCATGTTGGGAAAAACCGCCGGTCAGCCCCACCCGGCAGAAGCGGCTTAGCCGGCTCCAGCTCGTGATCAATCAGGCCGGTATTGAAAAGGTGTCTTCGAAGGCGCTCCTGGCCAGCTGCGTGGGCATGGCAGCGGCTACTTTCCTCATCGTTTTTGCCCTGACCGGGTCGGGCCCGATCGCCGCGTGTTTCGGCTTGTTCGGAGGCTGGCTCCCGCTCGTCCTTGTTCGCTGGAGGGCGCGCCGCCGTACTGCCGCCCTACGCGAAATCTGGCCGGACGTCGTCGACCATCTTCGGTCGGCGATCCGGGCCGGGCTGTCCCTGCCCGAGGCACTGGTCCAGCTGGGAACACGTGGACCGGTGGAGTTGCGGCCGGCCTTCAGCGCGTTCGCCACAGACTATCGCGCAGGAGGGCATTTCGACGACGCATTGGAACGGCTCAAAGCCCGGCTTTCGGATCCCGTGGCTGATCGGATCGTTGAGGCGCTACGTATGACGCGTGAGGTTGGTGGCACCGACTTGGGCAGGTTGCTCGGAACCTTGGCGGACTTTCTTCGCGACAGCGCACGGACCCGCAGCGAACTCGAGGCACGCCAGTCGTGGACGGTCAACGCCGCCCGGCTGGCCGTCGCTGCGCCCTGGATCATCTTGATGCTGCTGGCCACGAGGCCCGAAGCGGTAGCGGCCTACAACACCGCGCCTGGGGCCGCCGTCCTGCTGGGCGGACTAGTCGTGTCGCTGGTGTGCTATCGCCTCATGCTGCGCATCGGATCGCTCCCCGAAGAGGAGCGGGTACTCCGATGAACCACTTGGGGGCAGTGACTGTGCTGATCGGCATTGCCCTGGGAGTGGGTCTGTGGCTGACGGCCACGCGGTTGCCGTTCTTCCGGCCAACGAGATTTTCCGATCGGATCGCGCCGCAACTGAAGGCGATCGAGATGAAATCGCGGTTGCTGGACAGCGGCCCGGGAAATCTCACGCCGTTCGGCCCCTTGGAACGGATTTTCCGGCCGGTGCTTCGTGATTCGGTCGCTTGGCTGGGGACATTCAACTTCGGTTCGACCTTGTTGTCGAAGCGTTTGCTGCAGGCCGGACGCAAGCAAAGCACGGTCGATTTTCGCGCCGAGCAATTGCTGTGGGCGGTGGCAGGGTTCCTCATCGGCATCGCGTGGATGATTACGACGGCGGCAGGAGGCTCGCTGGATCCGGTCCTTGCAGTGATCCTGACCATTGGGCTGGCCACTGGCGGGTTCATGCTCCGGGACTACCTCTTGACAGCCCAGATACAGCGCCGCGAGGCAAAGATGCTGGCGGAATTCCCGAGCTTGGCGGAGTTGATGGCACTGGCAGTCAGTGCAGGGGAAAGCGCGACCGGTGCACTGGAGAGAATCTGTCGCAGCGCTCACGGCGAACTGGCGCAGGAATTTGCGGTGGTTCTTGCACAGACCCGCTCGGGTACACCGGTGTTGACGGCGTTGCAGGAGTTTTCACACCGGACGCGTTTGCCGGCGCTGGTGCGCTTCGTTGATGGAATCACGGTTGCTGTTGAACGGGGGACCCCGCTTGCGGATGTTCTGCGGGCCCAAGCGCAGGACGTGCGCGATATGGCGAAACGCAATCTGATGGAGTCGGCCGGGAAGAAGGAAATCGGCATGATGGTGCCGCTGGTTTTCGGTGTCTTACCGCTGACGGTGTTGTTTGCCGTGTATCCGGGGATTGCGCTGATCAATCTCGGATGGTGAAGCACAGAAGGAAGCCTTATGAGCCAAGTCGCAAACCGGGAAGGAAAGAGGATATGACGGAACTATCGCTCAGGGTCGTTGCCACGATGTCGCTGGTGTGGAGCGGAGGGCTGGATCGCTTGCGAAGGTCGGTTCGGTCCGCGGATGGCGAACGCGGAGACGTCCCGGGGTGGGTGATGATCACGCTAATGTCGGCGGTCCTCGTGGCAGGCATCTTGGCTCTGGCCAAACCGGCTTTGGAAGGGCTGTTCAATGACGCAATTGGTCGCGTGACGCAGCCCTGACGTGGGACAGCGTCCGTGGGTTCGCCGGTTGCGGCCGTTGTCCGAACTGTCCGCCGGCTCTGGCCCCGGCCAGGACCGGAGCGGCTCAACCGATCGTGGTTCGGCAAACGTGGACTTCGTGTTGGTCGGCGGAGTCCTCACCCTGATATTTGTCTCAATTATGCAGTTGACGCTCATCCTGCACGTCCGCAACACACTGATTGACGCCGCAGGGTCCGGTGCCCGGTACGGAACCTTGGCCGATCGTGGGGCGGCCGACGCGCAGGAGCGGACAGAGGCCTTGATCTCGGCTGCGCTGACCGGCGAATATGCGCAAGACGTGCACGTGGAGGAGGTCCTCCGGTCAGGCGTACCCACGTTGCGGGTCACGGTCCGAGCCCCACTGCCTGCGCTTGGGCTGATCGGCCCGGCCGGTGCCTTGGAAGTTGACGGACATGCGGCGTTTCCACGCTGACCGCACAGCGGGTGGACGGCCGCGGGAAGGAGTCGTCGAGTGAGTGCCCAAGCCCGGACCGATCGACAACGCTCGATGATGCGCCTGCGTCAGCGCCTGCGGGAATGCTTGGACGACGGTCTGGGAGGGGAAGCGGGGAGTGCGGTCGTTGAGTTCGTCTTCCTTGGAACGTTGCTCTTGGTGCCGACGGTTTATTTCGTGATCTCCGTCTCCCAGGTCCAGGCCGCCTCCTTTGCGGTGGTGAATGCGGCCGACCAAGCTGCGAAAGTGTACGCCGGGTCCGACGATGCCACAGCGGGAAGTCAGGCAGCGCATCAGGCGGCGCTCTTCGCCGGAGGAGACTTCGGCATTGGCTCAGATCAACTGGATGTCAAGATCAGCTGCGGCAACGGTGCGTGCTTGGAAGCCGGCTCGTCGGTCACGGCGGAAGTATCGATTTCGGTCCCGCTGCCGCTGCTCGGTGGCACTGGGCTGAGCATGGCGACCGTGAGCTCCTCGGCAACGCAAATCGTGGAACGGTTCGGATGATGGTCGAGGGACCCGCGAACACCCGAATTGCGCGTGGCCTTGTGCGGACCAGTAACCAGCAGGGGAGGAGCGACGAAGGCGGCCAGGTACTGGTTCTGCTCATCGGCTTCGTCTTATTGAGCCTGCTGATCCTGACAGTGGTGATGGGTGCATCCACCGTCTACGTCGAAAGGAAAAAGCTGCTATCCGTCGCAGACGGGGCAGCGTTGGCAGCCGCAGATACGTTCGCTTTGGCCGACGTCGAGGCTGGCTCGGGTGCTCCCGTGCCTTCATTGGACGGCGGATCCGTGCGGGGATCGGTCCTGCGCTACTTGTCAGAGACGGACGCCTACGCGAGATTCGACCAGTTGGCGGTTGGCGGCGGCACCGGCTCCCCGGAACGACGCACGGCGCACGTCGAGCTGAGCGCGGTGGTCCGGCCTCCGGTGGTCAATTTCCTGATCCCGGCAGGCATTCCGGTGACGGTCTCCAGCGACGCACGCTCAAAACTCAGGCGCTGACCTCCACTCGGGTCAACGGAAGGGCCAGACGGTATCGCACCGTGTTGAGGCGCCTAGTCGCACAGCGCGGTGGTGGTGAGGTAACCGTAGTATTTGCCGGAAGCCGGTCGGAGCGGGTCACCGTCGAACCCGTACTGGCTGTTGTCGTTGTTGTAGGCCTCGACGGACGCGAGGAATTGCTTCATCACGGACGACCCATCGCCTTGGCACATCCCGCTATAGATGCATCGGACCACCGAGCCGGCGACCACCGGACTGGCAAAGCTGGTGCCGTGGGCGGTGTTGTACAGGCCTCCCGGGTAGGTGGAGGTGATGCAGACTCCGGGGGCGGCAATGGTGTGCTGCTGGTCTGCAGCTTGGACCGCGAAGTTGGAGAAGTTGGCAAACTCGTCGTCGGCGCTGGGCACGGACCCTCCGCTACAGAGCGGCGTTTCCTTGCCGCCGGGTAGGCCGTCGTAGTCCGCCATGGCCGTGGCGGTGAGCACCTCGTCATAGGTGGCCGGGATGGTGGTGGCGAAGTCCGTCCCCGCATTGCCGGCGGCCACCGTCCAGGTAACTCCCTCCGCGACTCCCTGGCAAATCATTTTGTGCAGGGGATCGGACCCGTTGCCGCAATTTCCCTGATCTTGACCGGGGCCGCCGATGCTGATGTTGGCAACCTGGATGTCGTTCTGTTCGTCCTGATCCGTGCGGGTCGAGACCACCCAGTCGGCGGCGCAGAGCAGTGCAGCCTCTGAGATGGTGCCGGCGTCCGTCATCACCCGGACGGACCAGAGCGGGGCTCCATACGCGGTGCCGATGACGCCAAAGGTGTTGTTCCTCGCCGCAAGAACTCCAGCAACCATCGTTCCGTGGCCGTAATGGTCCACCGGGATGACCTCCACAGCAGTGCCTGCCGAGCAGTCCACGCCGCCGCGGACGTTCAGGTCCGGATGGGTGCTATCGATTCCGGTATCGATCACGGCGGTGTTGACCGCAATCTCCTGGCCGTCCTCGGCTGCCTCTTCAGGGGTGCCTCCGACCCGCAGCCACCAAGCGGGCAGAGATCCAGCGCTCGCGGTGTCGACAACGTCGTCGTCCGCGTCTTCTGCCAAAGTGAAGGCCCGCTCGGGCGCAACGAAATCAACGGTCGGATCGGCACCGAGCCGGGCCGCCTCCGAGTCCGTCATGGTCCCCGAATAGCCCTTGAGCGCGTGTTCGTAGGTGCTTGAGAGCGTAAACCCGTATTCCTTCCCCTGCGCCGTGGCGGTGGAATCGACGTTGGTCACGCTGTCCTTGAGAACGACGGTGTAATCGCTTTCGTCCGCGGCGGCTGCGGGTCCGGATCCGGCAACGATGGTTGCGGCGGCCAGAATCACCGCGCTGAAGGCACCCAGAATTCTTCGTAAACTCTTCGGATGTGGCGCGTGGCCGCCGTGCCGGCTTCCGGGCTTGTGCCGCTGTCGCCGGGCGTGACCCGGGCCGTGACTTTGACTGGACATTGCAGCCTCCCCACAAGGTGGAATGTAAATCAGGATGCCCTCGTCCCCGTGTGCAGTGCGTGAACATCCTGCACGTCCGCACTCCCAAAGGTTATTGCAAGCTCCGCCCCGGTGCTAGAGGCAGCCGGAAAGCACCGGCAGGTTTTACTGCCAGAGCCGCCCACCACGTACGCCGGGAAGGCATGCCGACCGGGCCGCAGGAGCCGCAAGGGCGCAGTCCTGACCGGCCGGGGGAGAGGAGTTCCCACCATGGCGTACGCTTGGAGAACCATGGCTGAGATCGACTTTCCCGCTGAAATCCGCGCTTTGCGCGCCACGTACGAATCCATCGAAGCAGTCTCCGATGTGGAGAGAATCCGCAAGGATATCGCCGAGCTGAGCGAGCAAGCAGGCGTGCCGGATCTGTGGGACGACCCGGCCGCGGCGCAGAAGATCACCTCCAAACTGTCGCACCGCCAGAGCGAACTGGAACGGCTGGAGAAGCTCGCCGCACGGATCGACGATCTGGAGGTCCTGGTGGAGCTGGGCCAGGATGCCGGCGACGAGGACTCCATGACCGAGGCCGCGAGTGAACTGACCTCGCTCAAAAAAGCGCTGTCTGAACTCGAAGTCGTCACTTTGCTGTCCGGGGAGTACGACGAACGCGAGGCCGTGGTGACCATCCGCTCCGGCGCCGGCGGCGTTGACGCCGCGGACTTTGCGGAAATGCTGATGCGCATGTACCTGCGCTGGGCCGAGCGCCATGGCTACGCGACGCAGGTGCTGGACACGTCCTACGCCGAAGAGGCCGGACTGAAGTCGGCCACCTTCGAAGTCAAGGCACCGTTCGCCTTCGGCACGCTCTCGGTGGAGGCAGGCACCCACCGACTGGTGCGGATCAGCCCGTTCGACAACCAGGGCCGCCGGCAGACCTCGTTCGCCGCCGTCGAGGTTATCCCGCTGATTGAACAGACCGACTCGATCGACATTCCGGACAACGAGATCAAGGTGGACGTGTTCCGCTCCTCAGGCCCGGGCGGTCAGTCGGTGAACACCACCGACTCCGCGGTCCGGCTGACCCACATTCCCACCGGGATTGTGGTCTCGATGCAGAACGAGAAGTCGCAGATCCAGAACCGCGCCGCCGCGTTGCGCGTGCTGCAGTCCCGGCTGCTGCTCTTGAAGAAGGAGCAGCAGGACGCGGAGAAGAAGGCGCTTGCCGGCGACGTCAAGGCGTCCTGGGGCGACCAGATGCGCTCCTACGTGCTGAACCCCTACCAAATGGTCAAGGACCTGCGCACCGAACACGAGGTCGGGAACACCGGTGCGGTGCTGGACGGCGAGATCGACGACTTCATCGACGCCGGCATTCGGTGGCGAGCCAACAGCCGCAACGCGGAAAACTAACTTCTCAGGCTGCACGAAGCCCGGTCGCTCCCTCGGGAGCGGCCGGGCTTTTCGTCGTCCGGAGGAGCTCTGCAACCGAATCGTGACCTGGCACCGGGGCGCTGATGTTGACACTGCTGTGAGGCGGGCCATAGATTTACTGTAATCTGAATCACCTTTCAGGTTTGGGTGACCCGACCATCAGGTTCAGACAGTTCCAGATTTCTCCTCAGCAGATTCTTCAACGAAAGGCATCGGAGTGAAGGCAACAAAGAAGTTCCTGATGGCCGCAGCATTGGCCACCGGACTTGCCGTGAGCGCATGCGCTCCCACCACCGGCGGCGAGACCGCCGGTGCGGCCGGCGAGGCCAGCAGCGCGCCCGAGAGCATCAACGTGGGCATCGTCTATTCCGAATCCGGTCCGCTCGCCGCTTACGGCGCGGCCTACTACCAGGGCCTGCAGGCAGGCATTGACTACGCCACCGAGGGCACCGGCGAGGTCAACGGCACCAAGCTGAACCTGACCTACCATGACGACGGCGGCGATCCCGACAAGGCGGTCAACGTTGCCAAGGACCTGATCGGCAAGGACTACAAGATCCTGGCCGGCACGGTGGTGTCCGGCATCGCGCTCAAGCTCGCCGAGCAGGCCGAGCAGAACAAGGTGCTGTACATTTCCGGCCCGGCCGCCACCGACGCGCTGCAGGGCATCAACGACTACACCTTCCGTTCCGGCCGGCAGAGCCTGCAGGACGTGGCCACCGCGGGAACCTTCGTCGACGACCTCAAGGGCAAGAAGGTCGTGGTGTTCGGCCAGGACAACGCGTTCGGCCAAGGCAACCTCGCCGCCGTCAAGGCCGTGCTCGGCGAGCAGGGCGCCGAGGTCGATGACGTCCTGGTGCCCGAAGACGCCACCGAGTTCACGCCGTTCGCCCGCCAGCTGATCGACGCGAAGCCGGATCTGGTCTTCGTTGCCTGGGCCGGCGCCACGTCGGGATCCATGTGGCAGGCACTGAGCCAGCAGGGCGCGTTCGACGCCGCTCCGATCGTGACCGGTCTGGGCGACGCCGCCACCTTCGGTGCCTACGGCCCCGCCTCGGACAAGATCAGCTTCCTGAACCACTACTTCCCCGGCGCTGCCGGCAACGACGTGGAGAAGGCCATGATCGAAAGCGTCGAGGCCGAGGGCAAGAAGGCGGACCTGTTCACCCCGGACGGCTTTGTTGCCGGCCAGATGATCGTCCAGGCCGTCAAGGAAGGCGGCACCGACGTCGACGCCATGGTGACCGCGCTGGAGGGCTACACCTTCGACGGCCCCAAGGGCGAGACGACCGTCCGCGCCTCCGACCACGCGCTGCTGCAGGACATGTACCAGGCCAAGCTCGTGGAACAGGGCAGCGACTGGGCGCCCGAGCTGATCAAGGCGATCCCGGCCGACGAAGTAGCTCCGCCGGAAGCCAAGTAACCGAAGCCCAGTAGCCGGAGCCGCGCAACGCCGCTCCGGCTACCGGTACCGCAGGTCCAGGGGCGCCGCCCGACCCACTCGGTGGGCGGCGGTCCTGGCCGCGGACCGTCCCGGCAACCACCACGGTCCGTGACCGCACAGAAAGTGACATGATGACCTCCCCAGATCAGCCCGCGCTCTTGGTGCAGGGCCTCGGCCTGCAGATCGGCGGCGCCCGCATCCTCGAGGATGTCGGATTCTCCGTGGCCACCGGCGAAATGGTCGGCGTGATCGGACCCAACGGTGCCGGCAAGACCACCTTGTTCAATCTCATCTCCGGCGTGCTCAAGCCGACCGAAGGGTCCGTTCAGCTCGACGGCGCCGACGTCACCTCGGCGTCGATCCATCACCGGGCACGGGCCGGGCTGGGCAGGACCTTCCAGACCTCAAGCCTGTTTCCGCGTCTGAGCGTGCTGGAAAACGTCCGGCTGGCAGCGCAGGCCGCCCTGGGCGGCAGCCTCTCGGTTTTCCGGTTCCCCTCGCGGACGGATTCCGCAACGTCCGTCGCGCAGCAGAACGTGGCCGAGGTCGGGCTGGAGGACAAGCTGCACACCGCGGCCGGAGACCTCTCGCACGGCGACAAGCGCAAGGTGGAGATCGCCATGCTGCTGGCCGGCGATCCCGCCGTCATCCTGCTGGACGAACCGATGGCCGGGGTGGCCTCCGGCGACGTCCCCGGACTGAGCGCGATCATCCGCCGGATGCACCGCGACCGCGGCTGCACTGTAATGATGGTGGAGCACCACATGGATGTGGTCCTCGGGCTGGTGGACCGCGTGGCGGTCATGCACCACGGCAAGCTGCTGGCCATTGACACCCCGGACGCGGTGATGGCCAATCCCACCGTCCAGAGCGCCTACTTGGGAGAACCCGTATGAGCCAGCACCCTCAGCCCGGCGCGGACGCAGCGCACGCCGGGGCCACCGGCTCCTCGGCCCAGGCCACCACCGTGCAAGCGGCGGCAGCGCAGGCCGGCGCCCAGGCCCGGCCGGTGCTGGAAATTTCCGGCCTCACCGCCCACATAGCCGGCCAGCAGGTGGTGGAGGACGTCAGCTTCTCCGTCCCGGCCACCGGCATCACCGCCCTGCTGGGACGCAACGGGGTGGGCAAGACCAGCACCATCAAGGCCGTCATCGGCCTGATCTCGCGGACCGGCAGCGTCACGCTGGACGGGGAACGGATCGATAAGGAACCCACCTTCAAGATCATCCGCCGCGGCGTCGGCTACGTGCCGGAGGACCGGGAGGTCTTCTCCAAGCTGACCGTGGCGGAGAACCTGCGGCTGGCCGAACGGGACGCCTCCCCGCGCCGCCAACTGGTGGAGGAACTCTTCCCCGACCTGCTCAAGCGCGCCTCGCAGATGGCCGGCACGCTCTCCGGCGGGCAGCAGCAGATGGTCTCGCTGGCGCGGGCGCTGCTGAACGAGAACAAGCTGCTGCTGATCGACGAACCCACCAAGGGCCTGGCGCCCAAGATCGTGCAGGAAGTCGCCGAGACGCTGGAGCGGGCCGCGGAAACGGTGCCGATCCTGTTGGTGGAGCAGAACCTGCAGGTGGTCCGCCAGTTGGCCGGGGGAGCGGTAGTGCTCTCCGGCGGCAGGGTGGTCCACACCACCAGCAGCGCGCTGGATTTCCTGGACAACGAAGACCTGACCCAGCGGCTGCTGGGCGTCCACGCCGACGCGGGGCACGGCGAAGACGCCGACGCGGGGCACGGCGAAGACGCCGCCGCCAACACCCAGACCGACCGGAACGGAGCGCAGAAGTGAGTACCATCGTCTTGCTGACCGTCACCGGCCTGGGGCTGGGCGCGCTCTACTTCCTGGTGGCCTCCGGGCTGAGCCTGATCTACGGCCTGATGGGCGTGCTGAACTTCGCGCACGGCTCCTTCCTGACCCTGGGCGCGTTCGCCGGCTGGGAATTCGCCCGCCGCGCCGGCGCCGACAACTGGTGGACCTTCCTCGGCTCGCTCCTGGTCGGCGCGGTGGTGGGTGCACTGTTCGCCGCGTTCACCGAATTCGTGCTGATCCGCAAGCTTTACGAGCGGCATATCGAACAGGTTCTGGTCACCGTCGGCCTCTCACTGGCATCGGTCGCGCTGTTCGACGGGATCTGGGGCACCGACACGATCCACATCTCCGGACCGGAATGGTTCCGCGAGACCACCGGCATCCTCGGGGCGCAGATCTCGAACGACCGGTTCGTGGCGATCATCGCCGCGGTGCTCGTGCTGCTGGGCCTGGTGTTCTTCCTCAAGCGCACCCGCTACGGCATGATCATCCGCGCCGGCGTGGAAAGCCGCTCCATGGTGACCGCGCTGGGCATCGACGTCCGCAAAGCCTTCACGCTGGTCTTCGCCATCGGCGGCGCCGCGGCCGGCCTGGGCGGCGTGCTCGCCAGCCACTACTTCCAGTACGTCTCGCCGCTGCTGGGCGGTTCGCTGCTGATCTTCGCCTTCATCGTCACCGTGATCGGCGGCTTGGGTTCGCTCACCGGCGCGGCCATCGCGTCCGTGGTGGTGGCGCTGCTACAGCAGTTCGCCAACTTCTACCTCAATGGCACCGGGGATTTCGTCGTCGTCGTGGCCCTGGCCCTTGTCCTGCTCTTCCGGCCCTCCGGCCTGCTCGGGAGGAAATCATGACCACCAGCAAGACCGACCCGCAGTCCGAGGCGCAGCCGGCAGTTGCCGGCAGTTCCGCAGGCCAGGGCGAGACGGACGCCGCAGCCGCGGGGCGGCGGAAAGCCAAGCACGACGGCGCTGCTGCCGCCGGCGGCCGCAGCCTGCTCAAGTGGGGGCTCGGCGGAGCGGGCGTGGTGCTGCTGGCCCTGCTGCCGCTGCTGAACCTGTCCCTGCCGGGCGTGCTGCCCGGGCCCACCTACACGCCGGGTTCGCTGCAGCTGCTCGCCATGTGCATGCTGATGGCCGCGGCGGCGCTCAGCTACCACCTGCTGCTGGGCGTGACCGGGCTGCTTTCCTTCGGCCACGCGCTCTACTTCGGTGCCGGCGTGTACGGGCTCGGCGTCATCCTGGATACCTTCGACATCCCGCTGTTGCCGGCCATGGGCCTGACGCTGCTGCTGGTGATCGTGCTGGCCCACGTGGTGGGTGCGGTGGGGCTGCGCGTGACCGGCATCCCGTTCGCCATGGTGACCTTGGCCTTCGCCGAGGCCGGCCACGTGCTGGTGGGCCGCAACCCCGGCCAGGCCACCGGCGGCGAAGAGGGCCTGACCCTGGCCACCGAGAACCTGCCCGAGGCCCTGCTGGGCGTGGCCAACACCCGCAACCTGTACTGGCTGGCGCTGATTGTGCTGCTGGTGGTCTTCGCCGTGGTGACCTGGGTGCAGTACAGCCGGGCCGGCCATGTGGCCGCGGCCGTGCGGGAGAACGAACTCCGGGTGCGGGTGATCGGCCTGCAGCCGTACCTGATCAAGCTGCTGGTCTTCGTGGTGGGCGGCGTGCTGGCCTCGGCCGTGGGCATGGTGTACCTGCTGCTGCAGTCCGGGGCCGTCCCACGCAGCCTCTCCGCCGACTTCACCATCACCTTGCTGGTCATGGTGGTTCTCGGCGGCGTGGGCTCGCGCTGGGGCGCGATCATCGGCGGCGTGTTCTACACGCTGCTGGACCAGCGGCTCACCGCGCTGGCCCAGTCGGAGGCCATTGCCGGGCTGCCGGACATCCTGCGGATTCCGCTCTCCGAGCCGCTGTTCATCCTCGGTACACTGTTCATTCTGGTGGTCCTCTTCCTGCCCGGCGGCATCACCGGAGCGGTGCACAGGGCCACCCTCAGCCGCGGCCAGCGCCGCCAGGCAGCCGCCCGGCAGCGCCAAGCACTGGAGAATGCCGAGTGAATCAGCAGCACAACCAGCAGGACGGGCTCCATACCCTGGGCCGCTGGACAGCGGACCGCGCCGTGTCCACACCGGACCGGGTGGCGATCGATGACCGCGGGGTAGTCCTGCGCTACCGCGAGCTCGACGCCCGGGCCGATGCCCTGGCCGGCCGGCTGCTCGCCGCCGGCTACGGGGTGGGGGACCGGATCGCCACCCTGACCGGCAACTCCGCCGACCACGTGGTGCTGTTCTTCGCCTGCGCCAAGGCCGGTCTGGTCCTGGTGCCGCTGTCCTGGCGCCTGTCGCCGCGGGAGATCGCCGAGCAGCTGCAGTTGGCCGACCCGGCGCTGCTGCTGGTGGAGCACGAATTCGACGCGCTCGCCGCGGCCGCCGCCGCGATGCTGCCGCTGCCGCCCTGCACCGCCGCGCTCGGGCCCTCGGGGGTGGAGCGGCAGGTGCCGCACCCCACCCGGCGGGCGGCAGGGAACGTCCTCGACGCCGCGGTGCAGCGGGAAGTGCGCGACGACGATGCCCTCCTGATGATTTTCACGTCCGGCACCGAGGGGCAGAGCAAGGCCGCCATCCTCACGCACGCCAACTGTTTCTGGACCAACCTCTCGCTCTCGCGGACCATGGAGCTGTCCAGCTCCGACGTGGTACTGGCGGCCCTGCCGCAGTTCCACGTGGGCGGCTGGAACATCCAGCCGCTGCTGGCGTGGTGGACCGGTGCCACGGTGGTGCTGGAACGGACGTTTGATGCCGGCCGGGTGCTGCAGCTGATCGCCGAACGCAAGGTCACCACTATGATGGGCGTTCCCGCCCAATACGCCATGCTGGCCGAGCACCCGGACTTCGCCTCCGCCGACCTGTCCCGGCTGCAGCACGCCATTGTCGGCGGGGCATCCATGCCGGCACCGCTGCTGCGCATCTGGCACAAGCGGGGCGTGGCACTGAGCCAGGGCTATGGGCTGACCGAAGCGTCGCCGAATGTGCTCTGCCTGCCCAACGAGGATGCCGCGTCCATGATCGGCTACGCGGGCAAGCCCTACCCGCACGTCAGCGTGGCGGTAGCGGACCCGGCCACCGGCGAGATCCTCGCCGGCGAAGCCACCGGCGAGCTGCTGGTCTCGGGTCCGGGCGTCTTCGCCGGCTACTTCCGCAATCCGGAGGCAACGGCGGCAGCGCTCGCCGGCGGCTGGCTGCGCACCGGGGACCTGGTGGAACGCACGGCTGACGGCTTCTACCGGATCGTGGACCGGATCAAGGACCTGTATATCTCCGGCGGCGAAAACGTGGCGCCGGCGCAGGTGGAGCAGACCCTGCTGTCGCATCCCGCGGTAGCGGAGGCCGCCGTCGTCGGGGTCCCCGACCCACGCTGGGGGGAGACGGGCCTGGCCTACGTGGTGGTCCGGCCGGGCCAAATCACTGACGCCGAAGAGCTGGCCGAGCACTGCAAGGCTCAGCTGGCCTCCTTCAAGGTCCCCGGGCGTTTCGACTTTGTGCCAACCTTGCCGCGGACGGCCTTGAACAAGGTGGCCCGGGGACGGCTGCGGCAGGCCGCCGTCCGGCCCGGGCAGTCCGCATGGACCGCAGCAGCTGCGGGATCGGAGCAGGAATCATGAGTGCCGCACCACGCACCGCCCGGGGCACTCGGACCCGCGCCAAGCTGCTGGCCGCGGCGGAAACCGTGTTCGCTTCGGTGGGCTACCATGACGCCTCGATCGTGAAGATCACCGAGCAGGCCGACGTCGGCCTGGGCACGTTCTACCTCTACTTCCAGGGCAAGCAGGCCATCTTCGACGAAGTGGTCGAGGACCTCAATCGGCGGGTGCGCCACGCGATGACCGAGGCGGCCAAGTCGGCCGGCAACCGGCTGGAAGCCGAGCGCGCCGGGTTCAAGGCGTTCTTCCGCTTCACCGCGGAGCACCCCGCGCTCTACCGGATTGTCCGGCAGGCCGAGTTCGTCTCGCCGGGCGCACTGCGGATGCACTACACCCGCATCGTCAACGGCTACATCGAGGGGCTGAAGTCGGCGCAGGCCACCGGCGAAGTCCGGCCGATGGACCCGGATGTAGCGGCCTGGGCGCTGATGGGCATTGGCGAGCTGATCGGCATGCGCTGGGTGCTCTGGGAGGACGACGCCGGTGCGCAGCCCGTTCCGCGGGAAGTGCCCGATCATGTTTTTGAAGAAATGATGCAGTTTATCGAGCGGGCCCTGGCGCCCGGACAACCGCACGGGACGGAAGGACACCCCCATGGCTGAACAGACTCTGACAGGCCGCAGCGCCGTGGTCACAGGCGGGGCCAGCGGCATCGGTGAAGCCTGTGCCCGGGCCCTCGCGGAGCGCGGCGCCAAAGTCACCGTGGCGGACCTGGACGGCGCCGCCGCCGAACGCGTGGCGCAGGAGATCGGCGGCGTCCCGTGGCAAGTGGACCTCAGCGACACCCGGGCACTGGAAACGGCGACGGTGGACACTGACATCCTGGTCAACAACGCCGGCATCCAGCGGATTAACCCGATCGAGGAATTCGCGCCGGAGGACTTCAGGCTGATGCTGCGCCTGATGCTGGAGTCCCCGTTCCTGCTGATCCGCGCGGCGCTGCCGGGCATGTACCAGCGCGGCTTCGGCCGAATCATCAACATCTCCTCGGTGCACGGGCTGCGGGCGTCGGCCTACAAATCCGCGTACGTCTCGGCCAAGCACGGCCTCGAAGGTCTCTCCAAGGTCACGGCACTGGAGGGCGGCGCGCACGGCGTGACCAGCAACTGCATCAATCCCGGCTACGTGAAGACGCCGCTGGTGGAGAAACAGATTGCGGACCAGGCCCGGCTGCACCAACTGCCGGAGGAGGAAGTGGTGGCCCAGGTGATGCTCACCGAAAGCGCCGTCAAACGCCTGACCGAACCGCACGAGGTGGCCTCGCTGGCCTGCTGGCTGGCCAGCGCCGACGCCGGCATGGTCACCGGCGCGTCCTACACGATGGATGGCGGATGGTCCAGCCGATGAGCGCTGAGCCGACAGCCCTGCCCTATTCAACGCTGGACGTTCCGGTCCGCGGCGGCACCCTGCGCACCGGCGTGTGGGGGCCGCAGGATCCGACGGCGCCCGCCGTGCTGGCCGTGCACGGGGTGACCGCGTCGCACCGCACCTGGGGCCTGCTGGCGCAGGAGCTCGACGGCGTGCGGCTGATCGCCCCGGACCTGCGCGGCCGTGGCCGCAGCAACCAGCTGCCCGGACCGTTTGGCATGGCGGCCCACGCCGATGACCTCGCCGCGGTGATGGCGGCACACCGGGTGGGCAGCACCGTCGTCGTCGGTCATTCCATGGGGGCGTTCGCCTCCGTGGTGCTGGCGCGGCGGCATCCGGAACTGGTGCGGTCGTTGGTGCTGGTGGACGGCGGGCTGCCGCTGCAGGTGCCCGCCGGTCTCAGCGACGAGGAAGTCATCCAGTCCGTGCTGGGGCCCGCGGCCGAACGGCTGGCGGCAACCTTCCCCAGCCGGGAAGCCTACCGGGACTTCTGGCGCGCGCACCCGGCCTTCGCCGACCACTGGAACGCACTGGTGGAGGACTACGTGGACTACGACCTCTCCGGCGAACCGCCGCTGCTGCGGCCGTCGACCAACTACCAGGCGATGGCGCGCGACACCGCGGACCTGAACGGCGGGGCGTCCCTGATGGACGCGCTGGAGTCGCTGGCCGTGCCGGCCGTGCTGCTGCGCGCGCCGCGCGGCCTGCTGAACGAAGACGCGGGCCTGTACACGCCCGGCTATGTGGACCAGTGGGCCCGCCGGCTGCCCGCGCTGCAGGCCAGCGACGTGCCCGGGACGAACCACTACACCATCGTGATGGACAGCCCGGGCGCCGCCGCGGTGGCCGAAGCCGTGCGCCAAGCCGTGGGTTCGCTGGTGAAACGACACACCCGGACTGCTGCAGGCTAAACCCAAGACTGCGTGCTTATAGTCGAGAGGCTGAGGTTTCTTCCCCCAAGCACAGGCCCTCGTCCTCGGCACTGAGGCACAAAGTAGTCATGATTCGATTCGATAACGTCACGAAGATCTACGATCAGAACTCGCGTCCTGCCCTGGACAGGATCAGCCTGGAGATTGACCGCGGGGACTTCGCGTTCTTGGTCGGCTCCTCCGGGTCCGGAAAATCAACGTTCATCCGGCTGGTTCTGAAAGAAGACCGTGCCACCCGCGGCGCCGTGTACGTCGCCGGCCAGAATGTGGCCAACATTCCCAGCTGGCGCGTGCCCAAACTGCGCCGCGGCATCGGCGTGGTGTTCCAGGACTTCCGGCTATTGCCCAACAAGACGGTGTTCGCAAACGTGGCGTTTGCCATGCAGGTGATCGGACGCAGCCGTGCCGTGATCCGCGAGACGGTGCCCGAAGTACTCAAGACGGTGGGCCTGGAGGGCAAAGACCACCGCATGCCGCACGAACTCTCCGGCGGCGAGCAGCAGCGCGTTGCCATTGCCCGGGCCGTGGTGAACAAGCCCGGGATCCTGCTGGCCGACGAACCCACGGGCAACCTGGATCCGACCACCTCGATGGGCATCATGAAGGTGCTGGACCGGATTAACCAGAACGGCACCACAGTGGTGATGGCCACGCATGACGACGTGATCGTGAACGAGATGCGCAAGCGCGTGATCGAACTGCGCGACGGCGTGCTGGTGCGTGACCAGGCCGAAGGCATCTACCTGGGCGAGCCGGAGGAGGCCAAATGAGACTGGCTTTTATCCTCGGTGAAATCGGTTCCGGCCTGCGCCGGAATCTGTCCATGGTGGTCTCCGTGGTACTGGTGACGTTCATTTCGCTCACCTTCGTGGGAGCCGCCGGCATGCTGCAGATGCAGATCAACCAGATGAAGGGCTACTGGTACGACAAGGTCCAGGTGGCCGTCTTCCTGTGTGTTGACACCTCGACGGCGGCCAGCTGTGCGTCCGGCCCGGTGACTGATGAACAGCGCGCCGAGATCGAGGCAACGCTGACCAGTCCGGCGGTGGAGCAGTACGTGGACACCTACCTGTATGAATCGCAGGAGGACGCGCTGGGCCACTTCCGCGACCAGTTCGCGAATTCGCCGATTGTTGATTCGGTGACCGCCGACCAGCTGCCGGAGTCCTTCCGCATCTCCCTGGTGGATCCGCAGAAGTACGAGGTCATCAACGAAATCTTCTCCTCGCTGCCCGGCGTGGAGGTGGTGGTGGACCAGCGCGAAATCCTGGAAAAGGTCTTCAACGTCATGAACATCGCCTCGCTGGTGGCGGTGGGCATCGCCGTCATCATGATTGTCTGCGCCATCCTGCTGATCGCCACCACCATCAGGCTCTCGGCCTTCAGCCGCCGCCGGGAAACCGGCATTATGCGCCTGGTCGGGGCCTCGAAGGCGGTGATCCAGCTCCCGTTCGTGCTGGAAGGCGTGATCGCGGCCGTGGTCGGGGCCTTGCTGGCCTCGGTCACCCTGTGGGCCGTGGCGCACTTCTTCATCGGCGACTGGCTGGCCAGCCAATACCCGGATACCGCATTCATTTCCTCCAACACCATGCTGGTCATCGGCCCCGCGCTGGTGCTGCTGGGGGCTGTCCTTGCAGGAATATCGTCCCTCCTGACCCTGCGCCGCTACTTGAAGGTCTAGAATCATGAAACGTGAGCAGAACTTGACATTGGGGAGCCAGGCTGTGAGCCGTTCAACGCCGCGGAAGAAATGCCTTCCGCAGGGGATTCTGAGTGCAGCCATGGCGGCTCTGCTCGCGTTCTCGCTGGGATCAGCCGGGCCGGCCCAGGCCGACGAGCTCGACGACCGCAAGGCGGCGCTGGAACAGGAAATCGAGGAGATCGAGCACTCGCTGGAATTCCTTGACGCGGACATCGTGGAGACGGTCAAGGAGCTCAAGGAGTACCAGAGCCGGTTGCCCGGGGCACAGCAGAAGCTCTCCGAGGCCGAGGGCAGGGTGGAAGCGGCTGCCAACAAGGTGGCCGCCCTGGCGCAGCGCGTTGATCTGGCCCTGCAGACCAAGGACAAGATCAACCAGCAGCTGGCCAGCGACGCCGAAGAGCTCAAGGAGACCAAGAAGGTCATCGGCCAGATTGCCACCCAGGCCTACAAGCAGGGCGGCGTGCCGTCCAACCTGTCGCTGTTCTTCGGCTCCGACGGCGACGCGAGCCTGGCCAGCACCATCGACCTGGCCGACCAGGCGCTGCGCAGCCAGAACGCAGCGTTGAACAAACTGTCCCAGCAGAACGCCACCAACGTGAACTCCCAGGCGCGGCTGGAGGCCGTGGAAGAGGAAATCAGGGACCTGAAGGCACAAGCCGAGGACGCGTTGGCGGCGGAACAGACCGCCCGTGACGAGGCCGCGGCCGAGAAGCAGAAGGTCGACCAGCTGATTTCCGAGACCTCGGCGCTGTCGGACAGCCTGCAGGCCCGGAAACCGGAGATCGAGCAGGAGCTGGCCAAGTCCGAGCAGGCCCAGCAGCAGGTGCTCGCCCAGATCAAGGAGCGGCAGGAACGGCTGCGCCGCGAGGCAGAGGAGAAGGCCCGGCGCGAAGCCGAAGAGCAGCGCAAGGCCCAGGAAGCGTGGGAACGCGAACAGGCCCGGATCAAGGCGGCCCAGCAGGCGGCGCGGAACAACGGCCAGCCGGTGCCGCAGATCATTCCCAAGGTCAAGCCGCCGAAACCGGCCACCTCATCGCCGTCGTCCTTTGGATTGATCAGCCCAACCAGCGGCGCCATCACCTCCGGGTTCGGCTGGCGGAGCACGCCGCCCGGCACCATCGACTTTTTCGGCACCGGCGGCTACCTGCACAGCGGGATCGATTATGGACCCGGCTGCAATGCCCCGGTGTATGCGCCCGCCGCCGGCACAGTGGAGCGCGCAGACGGCTCGGTCTGGGGCGGCGGCAACAGCGTGACGATCAGCCACGGCTGGGTGGCCGGCAACGTGCTGGACACGAACTACTACCACCTGAACAAGTACGTGGTGTATGCCGGCCAGCAGGTCGGGCAGGGACAATTGATCGGCTACGTGGGCAGCACCGGTAACTCCACCGGGTGCCACCTTCACTTCGAAACCATCCTGAATGCCGACTTCGTAAATCCGCTGAACTTGCTCTAACGCTCCGGCTGGAGCGGGCGCCGCGGGACCAAAGCCCGCGACGCCGTTATAATGGAACGTTCCGACGACGAAGGAGTTACACCGTGCCCAGAGAAAGTGGCCGAAAGGTAGTGGCCACCAATCGAAAGGCCCGGCACGACTACCACATCATGGATACCTACGAGGCCGGGATGGCCTTGATGGGAACTGAGGTGAAGTCCCTGCGCGAGGGCCGCGCCTCGTTGGTGGACGGCTTCGCCATCTTCTACAACGACGAGCTGTATCTGGAGTCCGTCTACATCCCGGAATACCTCAACGGGAGCTGGACGAACCACGCCGCCCGCCGCCGGCGGAAGCTGCTGCTGCACCGGGCCGAGCTGGAGAAGATTGCGCGCGCCACCCGGGAGTCCGGCTACACCATTGTGCCGCTGCAGCTGTACTTCAATGACGGCCTGGCCAAAGTGGAGATCGGCGTGGGCCGCGGCAAGAAAGATTACGACAAGCGGCAGACGCTGCGCGAGAAGCAGGACAACCGCGAGGCCCTGCGCGCCATGCGGGAGAAGAACCGCGGAGCCTGACCCGCGGGAGCCGCGGTCATGCGGGGGCGGACCCTTGCTGCTCCGGCAACGTCAGCCGGCCGTTATGGACCGGCTCACCAAATCGAGCCACGCTGACAGTCCGCCGCCGGCCAGCGCCGCCCGCTGGCGCTGCGCGCCGTTGCCCTCCAACCGCAGTCTG
Organism: Arthrobacter sp. NPDC055138; assembly: GCF_053607305.1. Taxonomy (NCBI): domain Bacteria; kingdom Bacillati; phylum Actinomycetota; class Actinomycetes; order Micrococcales; family Micrococcaceae; genus Arthrobacter; species Arthrobacter sp. NPDC055138. The sequence continues at coordinate 168,308 of NZ_JBSGTH010000005.1, read as the reverse complement.
GCGCACTGCTCATGCACCCAGCCGCGGTCCCCGTGTTGTTCCAGGGCGTCGTCGATGTGCCGGAGCAGCAGCTCAAGGACGTCGAACGCGGGCCAGAGGGTTGCCGAATCAAGGTGCACCAGTTTGTCGGACAGCCCGAACCGGGCAGCCTGCCAGAGCGCCACATCCAGATGCTCCGGGAAGTGGTTGGCAGCCAGCCGGCCGGCGACGGCGGCAGCCTGTTCGGTAGCTACCAGCGCCCTCGCGAGTCCCGCCAGCAGCACGCTGTCCGACGCCGTGAGCTGGCTGTCGGAGGCACGGATTTCGATGGTGGGGAACTGGTCCGACAGTCGTGCGAGCCAGGAAATGTGGCCCGGGTCCGGTGCTACCCCGGAGGCGTACAGCTGCCGCACGCGGACGCGGTAATCGTGCAAGTCGGCAAAGTACGGCGGACACCCCTGGATCTGCCACCGGCGGTACAGGATGGTCCGCCAGCTGGCGAAGCCGCTGTCCGCATGCCGCCAGAACGGCGAGTTGGCCGAGACCGCGGTCAGCAAGGGCAGCCAGGGCCGCAGGCGGTTGAGCACCTGCAGCCGCACCTCCGGATCAGCCACTTCAACGTGGATGTGCATGCCGGTGACATACTGGTCGGCGACCAGCGCCGGCGCACGTTCGGCAATGCCGCGGTAGCGGGGAGAATCGGTCACCGATGCCGGGCGCAGATCGGCGTCGAAAATCACGCCGATTCCGGCCGCTGCAGCACCGGTCGAGACCGCGCTGTGGGCTAGATCGCGGCGGAAGTCCAGCAGGGCCTCGGCAGCTTCGGCCAGGGTGCGGCATACCGGTGTGGCGGTCTCCACCTGGCAGTCCAGCAACTCGGTACTGACCCAGTCAGGGTTGGTGTCCAGCCGCAAGGCCGCCCGCACGGCCGGCCCCGTGGGCACCGGCTGTGCCGACCGGGGATCCATCAGCAGGAATTCTTCCTCGATGCCGAAGGTGGCCGAGGTGGAAGTCGGTCCCGCCGCTGTGCCCTCCGTTGCACGCACGACCATGGTTGAAGCGTAATCTCGCCCGGGCATGCTGGCTAGAATAATGAGGGAATAGACAGCTGTAGGGATGGGTTACACTGGATGGTCCGGGCAGGTAACTGACCGGCACCAATAGTTATTTTGATAACTACATACGGGGATGACAGGTTTCGACGATGTTAGTCGCGCCAGGGGAAGCGGGCCGAGGATGCAGAGTTATCTCGGAAACGCTCTCTGCAAACCAATAAGTGCCGAATCTAAGCGCACTGACTTCGCACTCGCTGCCTAAGTAGCGGTGCAAGTCCGTCAGCCCGGGGATGCTCTCGCCCCGGATGCTGGCGTCATTAAGAGAGCCACTGCTGGATGCCTTCGCCGTTGGGGTATCCGGGACATTTAGACGGCTGGGCCCGGGTCAGCCACCTGTTTGCAGGATGGTTGGGGCCAAGAAAACCCGACGCAAACTGCGCCCGGAGAAGTCCTGGCAACACAACATCGGACGGGGGTTCAATTCCCCCCATCTCCACTGATTTAGCCCCGGATTTCCGGGGCTTTTTCTTTTCTTGCCGGGGGCAGCTCGAGGGCCCTGCCCCCGGCCGAGGGCCCTGCCCCCTGAAGGCCCTGGCCGATCGGGTCAGGAGCCGGGCAGCGCCACGTCGACGATCCCGATGAACCTGGTGCCGATGCCGTCATACTCGCTGCGGACCCAGCCGGCGGGCAATTCCGGCAGCTCGCCGGGGTCATGGTGCTGGCAGTAGACGTAAGTGAATTCGGGCCACCATTTCTTCGGCCGGGCCGTCTCTTCGTGGCCGCACACGACGCACCGCAGCGAGGTCCAGACCGGCCGCTTGCCCGTGCGGTTGGCGCGCGACTGGGCCAGCCAAGCCGGCGGGTTGGTGTCCAGCGCGGCGAGTTCCTCCCGGGAGATTCGGGACGGGATGCCGTGGCGTTTGGCCATCTCCGGCGGGATATCGAGGAACTGGGCTGCTTCGCGTCTGGTAATCATCACCTACCACCTTGGACCGGGGCGCCACCGGCCGCAACTTGGGGTTTCCTTGCGGTCGGGGGCCAGACCGGTCGGCCGCCTCACGATACTCAGGTTATTTTCAGGATGAATCCTTTAGCTCCGTTGACAACGCCAGACAGGATGGGAAGCTGATCGAGGAGACGTTTTCGGCAGTGGCTAGGGGTGCCTAATAAATGCCTTGGGGGGCACGAAAATGAATGCAGAACACAGCTGGGAAGTCCAGTTATTAGGGGGATGGCAGATTCGCCGCGGAGGACTTCCCGTCAAAGTAACCATCCGGCAGCAGCGCCTCATCGCCGTGCTCGCCTTGTACGGCAGCCAGCCACGCGCGTTCCTGGCCGGACTGCTCTGGCCCGACAGTTCGGACAAGCAGGCAACGGGGAGCCTCCGGGAGACCATCTGGATGATCTCCCACCAGCTGCCTGGGTTGCTGGTGGAGAGCCGGGATCCGCTGGCACTCGCTGCGGACGTGGTGGTGGATGTCCATGAAATCGGCCGGAGTCTAGCCGCCCTGGATGGGGATCCCGGTGCCCGACTGCGGCCGGAGATGCTCGATCGGCTGCGCACCGCCGAACTGCTGCCCGGATGGTACGAGGACTGGGTCATGGCAGAGCAGGAACGGTGGAAGCAATTGAGGATATCGGCGCTGGAACGTCTCGCCACGCGATATCTGGAGCGCGGCGAGACGGATCAGGCTACCGACGCGGCGGGATTTGCCATCGCCATTGAACCGCTGCGTGAAAGCGCCCAGCGGCTGTTGCTGGAGACGCACATTGCCGATGGCAACTATGCCCAGGCATTGCGCGCGTTCGAGGTTTTCAAGTCCCGGCTGTGGAGGGAATTCGGGGTGGAACCTTCGGCCAAGATTACAAAGATCATGGCGCCGCTGCTCACCTAGCCAGCTTCAGCGGCCGGCAGGGCGGCTCGGGCGGGACGGCTGTTGGCCTCCCGCCCGCGCCGACTTACGGCTCGGCGGTCAGCGACGTCGCATAGAGATCCAACAGGGCCGGAAGCCCGCCGGACTCCATTGCCCGACGCTGCCGTTCGGCGCCGGTTCCCGTGGCGAAAAGCCGTTCAATGCTGGCATCCACCCACTCCGCATCGCCTTCCTCCTCCAGGGCTGGCCGGATGTAGCGCAGCAGCATGCCCACCACGTCCCGTGCCGGCAGCAACAAGCCGGACTCCGGATCCACCAAGCGGTCGGCCAGGCCCTGCCGTCCGGCCTGCCAAACGGCGGCATCCAGCAGCTCGGGCTCCGGCTGCAGGAAAGAACGTGCTGCAGCTTCGTCGGCCAGCACCGTGGAGATCAGCCCCCGGATCACTGCCGCGATCAATACGGCGTCCTGGGCCTCGAGCTGCACATCTGCCGCACGGACTTCGAGGGTGGGGTAGCGGTCGGAGAGCCGTGCCAGCCACGTGAGGACCCCCCGGTCAATAATCACGCCGGAGTCCACCAAGCGCTGGATGCGGCGCTCGTAGTCGGCGGCGTCGCGGAAGACCGGCGCGCAGCCCTGGACCGGCCAGCGGCGGTAGTGCACAATCCGCCAGCTGCCGAATCCGCTGTCGCGGTCCAGCCAGTACGGCGAGTTGGCGCTGAGCGCCACCACCGCCGGCATCCACGGCCTGATCCGGTTCAGGGCCTGCACTCCGGCTTCCTTATCCGGGACGGAGACGTGGACGTGCTGGCCGTTGACGAACTGGTCGGCCACAATGCCCTTGGCACTGGCCTTCAGCTGGTGGTAGCGCTGATTGTCCGTGACCTCCGGGTAGTCGTCCTGGATCCGAGGTGCGGTGCCCGTGGCGGCGGCACGTATGCCGGTTTTCCGGACAGCAGCATCGAGTTCCCGGCGGAAGTTCAGCAGCGACTCCTCGGCTTCGGTGAGCGTGGAGCAGACTGCGGTGGCGGTTTCGATCTGGCAGGTGAGCAGTTCGCGTTGGATTTCCCCGCGGGCCACATGCAACGATCCTTCGAGGTTTTCGGCGACCTTGTCCGCCATCGGGGCGGGCAGGCCGGTGGTCGGATCCAGCAGCAGGTATTCTTCTTCAATTCCCAGAGTCGCCAAGGGACACCTTTCTTCTGCTTCCATCTGCCGAAGCTCGGACAAAGCCGAGCCTAACCGATCAACCCGCGCTTGTGGGCGCGGTCAGGGCCGTCGTGCCCGGCCGGACGGCACGGAAGGCGCGGTACCGACGCACAGGCGCGCGGCCGGCGTCGTACTCAGGAAGCGAGCAAACAACCCGGATGCGGATCACTGTGCACCCATAGTGCGGCGGCCGCCTGGTCACCCAGATCCAGCTCGCGCGCGGATCCGGTGGGTCCAAAACGAACCACCAGCGCACCGCCGAAGGGGCGCCTGCCGACAACTTCCACGCGGTCGTCGAGCCTGATCTGCTCGGAACTGAAGAAGCGCAGCAGATCGGCGTCGGCGTCACTGATCCGGGTGATCCGACCGGTGTGACCGCCGTCGAGTTCCTCCAGCTGCACGGCGTTGGGCACGTGCACCGTGCCGTCCGCCGAGGGGATGGGGTCGCCGTGCGGGTCGCGCTGCGGATTGCCCAGCTTGGCCGCCATCCGGTTGATGAAGGTGTCGGAGACAGTGTGTTCGAGCAGCTCGGCTTCGTCGTGAACCTCGTCCCAGGCGTAGCCGAGTTCCTGGACCAGGAAGGTCTCCAGCACTCGGTGCCGGCGGACCATGGTCAGTGCCAGCCGGCGGCCGGCACTGGTCAGTTCAATGGCGCTGTACGGCCTGTGGTCCACCAGTTGCAGCTCCACCAGCTTTCGCACCATCTCGGAGACCGATGAGTTGGCCACGCCCAGGCGCGCGGCCAGCTGGGAGGACGTGATGGGCTTGTCCTGCCACTCGGTGAAGGCGTAGATGACTTTGACATAGTCCTGCACACTGGACGAGCCGCTGCTGAGCGCGGTTTTCCTTGCCGGTGGCATGCGGTTTCACCCTTTCGTCGTACGTCCGTGAAGGACTGCAGGCTTACAGCCTGGTGCTGCTGGTTTCCGGCTGCACGGCGGTGCGCCGGCCCTCCGACCGGCGGCGTACCAACTGCCAGATTACCCCGGTTCGCGGCGCGGACAGGTAGACCACGAGGAAGACCAGGGCCTGGGCCAGGACCACCGCCGCACCGGTAGCGACGTCCAGATAGTAGCTGGCATAGATGCCGGCGACCGAGGCCGCGGCCGTGACCGATGCGGCGATGACCAGCATGGCGTCAAATCGGCGGGTCAGCAGGAACGCGGTGGCGCCCGGCGTAATCAGCATGGCCACCACCAGCACGATGCCCACTGCCTGCAGGCCGACGACGACGGTGAGCGCCAGCAACCCCAGCAGGAGCACCGACAGCCAGCGGGTGCTGAGGCCGATGGCGTGCGCGTGGACGCGGTCGAAGGCGAACAGAGTGAGATCGCGGCGTTTGAACAGCAGCACGCACAGGGTCACCGCACCCAGGCCAAGCACCTGCAGCAGTTCGCCGTCGCTGACGCCCAGAACGTTGCCGAACAAGATGTGCTGCAGATCGGTCTGGCTGGGCGTCTTGGAGATGATGGCCAGGCCGGCGGCGAAGAACGCGGTGAACACCACACCGATCACGGTGTCGCCCTTCAACCGGGTGGAGGAGCGGACGCCGCCGATCAGCGCCACTGCGGCCGCGCCGAAGACGAAGGCGCCGAGCGAGAAAGGAACGCCGATGATGTAGGCCAATGCAACGCCTGGCAGCACGGCATGGGAGACGGCATCTCCCATCAGCGACCAGCCCATCAGGATCAGCCAGCAGGAGAGCACCGCGGACACAATGGATGCCGCCAGCGTGACCAGCAAGGCGCGGGTCAGGAACCCGTACTGCAACGGCTCCAGCAGCCAGTTAGCTAAGTCCACGGCGGACTCCTTCCGCGGGGCCGATCAGCGCGGAGCCGAAGGCTAGGGCCAGATTGTCATTGGTTAGCACTTCCGCCGGCGATCCGTGCGCCAAAACCTTCTGGTGCAGCAGGATCGCCTCGTCGCACAACTGCGGGATGCCGGCCAGGTCATGGGTGGAGATCAGGATCGTCTTGCCCTCGTGGCGCAGCTCCTTCAGCAGGGTGATCAGGCCCGCTTCCGAGGCCTTGTCCACGCCGGCGAACGGCTCGTCGAGCAACAGCAGCCCGGCGTCCTGGGCGATGCCGCGGGCCACGAACGCGCGTTTCCGCTGGCCCCCTGACAGCTCGCCGATCTGGCGGTGCTGCAGGTGGCTCAGGCCCGTCCGTTCCAGCGCCGCCTCCACGGCTTCACGGTCCCCGCGGTGCGGCCGGCGCATGGGGCCGAGCCGGCCGTAGCGGCCCATCATCACCACATCCCGCACGGACACCGGGAAGGTCCAATCGACGTCTTCGGACTGGGGAACGTAGCTGACCAAGTTCAACTTCCGCGCTTGCCGGGGGGAGAGGCCGAACAGTTCCACCGTGCCGGAGGTCGGATGCGCCAGCCCCATCAGCGACTTGAACAGCGTGGACTTGCCGGAGCCGTTGACCCCGATCAGCCCGCAGATGGTCCCCAACGCTATCGTGACGCCGACGTCGTCCAGGGCCACGACGTCGTTATAGGCCACGCGCAGGCCGGCCACCGAGATGGCGGGAGCCTCGGCCGGGATGACATGTGTGCTCACGGTGCCAGTCCTTCCTTCATCAGGGAGATGTCATGCCTGATCAGGTCCAGATGAGTGGGGACCGGGCCGTCCGGTCCGGAGAGGGAATCCACATACAGCGGCGTGATGAACCTGGCGCCGGTGGCCATTGCTACCTGCCGCATCGATTCCGGGTTGACCGTCGATTCGCAGAACACCGAGGGGATCCGGTGCTGGCGGACCTGTCCAATGACTTCTTTGATCTGCCGGGGCGTACCCTCTGCATCCGAGTTCACCGGCCAGAGATACGCCTCGTGCAGCCCGGCGTCGCGGGCCAGGTAGGAGAAGGCCCCCTCACAGCTGACCAGGGCAGGAACGGCCGCCGGATCGGCGAAGGCTGCCTTCAGGTCTTCCATCACCAGGTCCAGCTCATGACGGTAGGCCGCGCCGTTGCGCTGGAAATCCTCGGCGTGTCCGGGCACCAGGTCGCTGAAGGCGCGGACGATGTTGTCCACGTAGATCTTGGCCGCTTCCGGCGACATCCAGGCGTGCGGATTCGGCCGGCCCTCATAGTTGCCCGCTGTGATGTTCACCGGCTCCACTCCGTCGCTGAGGACCACATGCGGCGCCGGGACCGCATTCAGGAACCGCGCGAACCAGCGTTCGAGCCCCAGCCCGTTGTCCAGTACGAGGTCGGCATCCTGCGCTTTGACCAAGTCCGACGGCGTGGGCTGGTAGCCGTGGATTTCGGCGCCGATCTTGGTGATGGAGATGACCTCCACATGCCCGCCGCCGATCTTGTTGGCCATGTCGGCCAGGACGGTGAAAGTGGTCAGCACCAGCGGCCGGTCGCCCGCCGAGGCGGCAGCGGGTGGACGGGCACAGCCAGCCAGGGCCAGCACGGCGGCCATGGCCAGCAGGCACCCCTTCACCCAATATTTCGGCATGCCTAAATTTTGCCGGACGGTCGGCCTCAACACAAGCCGCGCGAACCCATGACCGCACTCGGCCGCTCAGACCGCCCTGGCCCGCCAACTGTGGGTCAGGTACGGCAGGCCGATCTGCGCCCCGGGGGAGTGGCCCAGATGGTCGTGAAGGTACCAGTCGAGGTTGGCCAGCACCTTCGTCCGGGTTGCCTCGTTGGCGCGCAGGTAATAGCTGCGGGTCTTGGCCAGTTCCATCACGTCGAGTGTGCTGAGCGGATCCTGCCACCGGGTGTCGTGCCCTTCGAGTCCGCTGAACTCCGGACCGATGCGGGGACGGAAATCCGGCTTGAGCACGTCGCCCGCATGCATGATGCGCGTGAGCCGGTGCACCCACGGCACGCCGGTATCCAACTGATTCCAGACCAGTCCCAGGACGCCGCCGGGCTTCAGGATCCGGGCGGCCTCGGTGCTGGCCCGGAGCGGGTCCGTCCAGTGCCAGGCCTGGGCCACGGTGACAACATCCATGCTGGCGCCGGCAAGCCCGGTGTGCTCCGCGGTGCCGACCACCGTGATCACGCCGGGCAGGTTGCGCTTGAGCTGGGCGAGCATGTCCGCGGACGGGTCGACCGCCACCACCTGCAGCCCCCGCGCGGCCAACGCGGCGGTGTATTTGCCGGTACCGGCACCCAGATCCGCGGCGGTTCGGGCGTTGGCCGGCAGCAGCCAGCCCACCGCGTCGTCCGGGTAGCCGGGGCGGATGCGGTCGTAGTGTTCGCCGCCCTGCTGGAAGGTGTCGCCGTATGCCCGGCGCCGGTCATCGTCCATCCGGGGGCCGCCGTGTGCCACGTGGTGCTCCTTGTGCAGCGGCCGGCTACCGGCTCTCGCCGTCGGCTTCGGTGCTGCCGGCTGCCGCGTCGTCGTACGCCGCCGTGGCCGAACCAGCCGGGCGCTGTCCGCGCAGTTCGGGGTTCAAGCGGTGCAGGGCCGCCTGGTGCAGCAGGCCGTTGGTGGCCAGCGCGTTGCCGCCGAACGGGCCGTCTTCGCCCTCCAACGAGCTGAACGTGCCGCCGGCTTCGGTCACGATCGGGACCAGGGCGGCCATGTCGTAGAGGTTCAATTCCGGTTCGCAGGCGATGTCCACGGCGCCTTCGGCGACCAGGCAATAGGACCAGAAGTCGCCGAACGCGCGGGTGCGCCAGACCGTTTCAGTCAGATCGAGGAAATCGTCCAGGTTGCCGCGCTCCTTCCAGCCGCCCAAGCTGGAGTAGGACATGGACGCGTCCTCCAGCCGGTCCACGGCGGAAACCTGAAGCCGGGTGGCTGCGGCCAGCGAACGCCCGGTGTAGGCGCCGGTTCCCTTGGCTGCCCACCACCGCTTGCCCAGCGCGGGAGCACTGACCAGGCCCACGACCGGCTGCCCCTCGTCCACCAGGGCGATCAGAGTGGCCCAGACCGGAACGCCGCGGACAAAGTTCTTGGTGCCGTCAATCGGATCGATGATCCAGCGGCGGGCACCGTGGCCGCTGCTGCCGAACTCCTCGCCCAGCACCGCATCGCGCGGCCGGGACCGGGAGAGCTGCCCGCGGATGGCCTCTTCGGCGGCGCGGTCCGCGTCGGTAACCGGCGTCAGATCCGGCTTGGTCTCCACCTTCAGGTCAAGGGCCTTGAACCGGGCCATGGTCTGCGAGTCCACGGAATCGGCCATCACATGGGCCAGGCGCAGATCGTCGTTGTAGGTTTGCGGAGCGTGGGTCATAGGTTTCAACTTATCGGTAAGTGCAGTGCGGACGCGGGAGGCAGCGCCCGCAACCGGGTGCCGGAGCTAGACCGTGCCGAGCTCTTTGGCCTCCGGCCGTTCCTCGGCGCCGAGCAAACGGCGCAGCGACGCCAGCCGGGCCACCCCGGCATCGCCGGCCCCGCCGTCCGCCACGTAGGCGTCCAGGCCGCAGCCGATGGCCGCCGCGTCGTGCTTGCAGCCGCGCGCGCAGTCGGCCGTGCCGGGCTCCAGATCCGGGAAGGCGGACAGGATGCGGTCCGGATCCACGTGGGCCAATCCGAAGGACCGGATGCCCGGGGTGTCGATGATCCAGGTGCCGGCCGGCGCGTCCAGGACTTTCAAGGCCAAGGCCGACGACGAGGTGTGCCGCCCGCGTCCGGTGACGGCGTTGACCCCACCGGTGGCCCGCTGCGCCCCGGTCAACGCGTTGACCATGGTGGACTTGCCCACGCCCGAGTGGCCCAGCGTGACGGTGACCTTGCCGTCGAGGTAACCGCGCAGTTCCGCCACGGCCTCGGTATCCAGCCGGGCGGAGAGGCCCTCGTCGGAGAGCGTATCCACGCCGGAAGCGTCCACGGCCGCGGTGCGGCTGACGATCACCGGCAGGTCCAGATGCTCGTAGTTGGAGAGCAGTTCGGCGGGGTCCTTAAGGTCCGCTTTGGTGACGCACAGCAGCGGGCTGATCCCCGCGTCGTACGCGGCCACCAGCGCGCGGTCGATGAATCCTGTTCGAGGTTCGGGATTTGCTGCGGCCACCACAATGACGAGCTGATCCGCATTCGCTACCACCACGCGTTCCACCGGGTCGGTGTCGTCCGCGCTGCGGCGCAACAGGGTGCGGCGTTCCTCCACCCGGACCAGACGCGCGAGGCTGTCCGGTTCGCCGGAAACATCGCCGACCAGTGCCACGAAGTCTCCCGCCACCACCGGGGTGCGGCGCAGTTCCCGGGCGCGGGCGGCCACGACGACGCGCTCGCCGTCGGTGTCTTCATCGACGACGGCGGTGTAGCGGCCGCGGTCGACCGTTACGATCCGGCCGAGCTCGGCATCCTCGTGCGCGGGACGGTCCTTGGTGCGCGGACGCGTTCCGCGCTTGTTGGGACGGATGCGCACATCCGATTCGTCCCAGCTTCCAGTGCTGCGCCCCACCGTCAGCCCTCGGTGGCCGAGGGCGCGGGTGCGGCAGCGTACATTTCCTGCCAGAGCTGCGGGAACTCGGGCATGGTCTTGGCCGTCGTTCCGATGTCCTCGACCTCCACGCCGCGCACGGCCAGGCCGATGATGGCACCTGCGGTAGCCATCCGGTGGTCTTCGTAGGAATGGAACAAACCGCCGTGCAGCGGCCGGGGGCGGATCAGCAGTCCGTCGGACGTCTCCTCCGCGTCGCCGCCCAGGCGGTTGATTTCCGTCACCAGGGCAGCCAGTCGGTCGGTTTCGTGGCCGCGCAGGTGGGCGATACCGCTCAGGCGGGACTGGCCGTCGGCCAGCGCGCACAGGGCGGCAGCGGTGGGAGCCAGTTCGCTGGTATCGGCCAGGTCTGCGCCGGTGATCTTTTCGCCGCCGATCACGGTCAGCGTCCCGTCCTCCAGCGTGACCGTGGCGCCGAGCCGCGGCAGGATGTCCCGCCAGGCGTCGCCCACCTGGGTGGTGGAAGCCGGCCAGTTCGGCACCCTGATCCGTCCGCGCGTGGCCAAGGCGGCGGCCAGGAACGGACCGGCGTTGGAGAGATCTTGCTCGATCCGGGTGTCGAAGGCGCGGATCGGGCCGGGCGAGACCACCCAGTGGTTCGGGCGGGAATCGTCCACGCTCACGCCGAGGTCGCGCAGCAACCGCACCGTCATGGCGATGTGGTCCAGGCTCGGCACACGCTCGCCGACGTGCTCCAGATGCAGGCCGTCGCGGAAACGCGGGCCCACCAGCAGCAGGGCGGAGACGAACTGCGAGGACGCACTGGCATCGATCGCCAGATGCCCGCCTGCCACACTGCCGGTCCCGGTGATGCGGAACGGGAGGCTGCCGCGCCCGCCGTCGTCCACTGCCACGCCCAGTTGGCGCAGCGCGTGGATGGTGGGGGACATCGGCCGGCGCCGTGCCGCGGGGTCGCCGTCGAACTCCACGTCACCGGTGCACAGCGCCGCCAGCGGCGGAACGAACCGCATGACGGTGCCCGCGAGGCCGCAGTCAACACCGGCGCGGCCCAGTGGTCGCGCCGGATCAATCGGTTCCACCAGCAGGTCGGGGCCGAACCGGCCGTCTCCCTCCGCTTCGGTAATCCGGGCGCCCAGGGACCGCAGCGCTTCCACCATCAGCACGGTGTCGCGTGAGTGCAGCGGTGCGCGCAGCCGGGACGGACCGTCGGCCAACGCGGCGAGCACCAAATAGCGGTTGGTCAGGGACTTGGAAGCGGGGATCTGGACCGTTGCGTCGATCGGCTTCTCGGCATAAGGAGCCGGCCAGCTGTGGGCAACCATGGGCATTGCGTTCAGGATCCCACCACATCCGCGGTGGCTTCGCGCACTACGCGTTCCGCCTTTTTCAGCTGTCTGCGGGCGTCCTTGCCCATCGATTCCGCATTGCGCCGGGCGCCCTTGCTGATGGAACGGACGTTGCGCCGGGCATCTGCCGCAAAGTGCTCGGCCCGCCAGACCAGCCCGGGCCGCCCGGCGGTGTCGACGGCTGCCAGCATGACGGCTCCGATCAGTGACAGATTCTTCAACAGCCGGTTGCGGCGCATTCGCCTGGCTTCCGGCGTGGCGGAATCAGCAGTCCGGTATTCCACCAGCGTGTTGACGGCGGTGGTGCCGGCCAACAGGGCCGCAGCAGGCCGGGAGAACTTGCCCATGCCCAGCAGGACGCCGGCACCCACCTGGACGGCGCCAATGACCCGTGCAATGGTCTTCTCTTGCCCTGCCAACGCTCCTGCCGCGGGAAGGACGGATTCTGTCTGCTGCACCAGCGGCCGCAGTGAAGCAGCCGTTTCGTCAGCGTGGCGCAAACGGTCAAGACCGGTGGCTACAAAACTGGTGGCCAGCAGGGGACGGGCGGCAAGGCGGACGATTGACATGGAAGCCTCCTGGGCGTCGGCGTGCGTCGAAGGAATCTGTGCCCTTCCCCTCGGCCGGACCGCGGGAAGGCGGCACTGGACACTAGTCTGGCACTTTTGTTGGCACCGCACACCTTACGGAGAGGTTTGGCATCATCCGCAGGGAATAGCCGGGCGGCAGCGAACGTTACGCCTGAGAGGAAATGCCGGGGCATTGTCTCCGGTTCAGGACGTGTCAGAACGAAGGGAAAACCTGTGACTACAGCGCTTGCCGAACCAGCCCACGCGGGGCCGGTAGACGGCGCAGCATCGGCCCCGGGGTTCGTGAAGCTCAGCGTAGACTGGGAGCCAATGACGACTGAGAATTCGGACGCCGCCAAGAACCGCAGCACCCCCGGAACAACGGGGCAGCCGGATGAGGTTGACGTCCAGACGGAAACTGCCGAGCAGCGCCGTGCCCGCTTTGAACGCGACGCGATGCAGTATGTGGACCAGCTGTACTCGGCCGCGATGCGGATGGCACGCAATCCCAGCGATGCCGAGGACCTGGTGCAGGAGGCCTACACCAAGGCGTTTTCGGCGTTTCATCAGTACAAGCCGGGGACCAACCTCAAGGCCTGGCTGTACCGGATCCTGACGAACACTTACATCAACCTCTACCGGAAGCGGCAGCGCGAACCGCAACAGTCCAACACGGACCAGGTAGAAGACTGGCAGATGTTCCAGGCTGCCTCCCACACTTCCTCAGGACTGCGGTCCGCGGAAGCGGAGGCATTGGACCATTTGCCGGACTCTGATGTGAAGGACGCCCTCCAAGCCATCCCGGAGGAATTCCGGCTGGCCGTTTACTTCTCGGATGTAGAGGGCTTCGCGTACAAGGAAATATCGGAAATTATGAACACCCCCATCGGTACCGTGATGTCCCGCCTGCACCGGGGACGCAAGCTGTTGCGCGAACTGCTTGCGGATTATGCGCACGAACGCGGCATGAGCGGTACCAAGGACAGGAAAAGCGCCGCAGCGGCGGTGGGGACACAACAGGAGAACGTCAAATGAGCGACTGCCACGGACTGGGCGACTGCGAAGACGACCGGATGCAACGGATTTACGAGTACGTTGACGGCGCACTCTCCCGCGACGACCTCGCGGAGATCAAGGCGCATCTGGACAGCTGCCAAGAGTGCGCCGAAGAACATAATCTGGAATGCCTGATCCGCTCGGTGGTGAGGCGCTCTTGCCAGGAGGCGGCACCGCAGACTCTGAAGGAACGCATCCTGGACAGGATCGGCCACATCAGGGAATCGGACACCGTCTAGTCTTTTCGGCGGGCCAGCTCTCCGGATGCAGCGCCGCCGTCCAACACACAACGGAAGAACCCCCGCCGCCCAATCGGGCACGGGGGTTCTTCGCTCAGCAGCATCAGCCGCGCGGGCTGGTGCCCAACCGCTTAGGTGTTGGGGCGCTTGCTGTGGTTTGCGCCGCCGCGCTTACGGTCACGACGCTTGCGTGCACGCTTGCTCATGGCTGCCTCCTTTGCTGGTTGAAAAAGAACTGCGCACCAGTCTTTCATACGCCCGCTCCTGCTCCTAACTGAAGGAGCTGCACGTCACTGAAGGAGCTGCACGCCGGAAGTCAGCGCAGGGCCGCGGTAATGGATGCTTTGGCCTGGTCCAGCACCGTGCGGATGGTCTGCACGGCGAGTTCGTCTACCGTTCCGGTGGCGCTGCGCCGGCGCAAGCGCACCCGCACGTCGTCGCGGAAGTCGTTGAGCAGGTGCTCCAGTTCCTTCACCGTCCGAAGCCCGGCGGCGTCGGCCGCGCGCGGAGAGGTCCTGGCTTTGCTGCGGGCGGCCTCGGCCGAGGCTGCCAGATCCGCCCGCAGACCCTTCATAGAGCTGCGGAGCTCGTCCCGCAACCCATCGGCGAGGCGCCGCACGGACTCGGAGATATCAGCTTCGACGTCGGCCAGCTCGTCCTGGCGGGCGGCCAGTTCCTGCCGTCCGGCTGCGGTGATGCTGTAGACCGTGCGCCGTCCGTCCGAGGTGGTGGCGACCAGGCCCTCCTCCTCCAGTTTGGCCAGCCGGGGATAGACGGTGCCCGCGCTGGGGGAGTAGGTGCCGCCGAACCGGTCGCTGAGGGCGCGGATGATGTCATAACCGTGCTTGTCCCCTTCTGCCAGCAAGGCGAGCAGATAGAGCCGCAAGGCGCCGTGGGCGAATACGGGAGGCATCAGTTCACCTGGCTTCCGGCAGTGTCCCGGTGGAAAACGGCCAAGGTGCCCGAGACTGTCGTGGAGCGGACGGTGAGACCGTGGCCTTCGGGGCCTATCCGGGTCTTCACCTTCTCCGAGAAGCCGAAGAACTTTTGGTCGTTGACGGTGATGCTGCCGGTCGCCGACGAAGCGGCCACGTCCACGCCGTATTGTTCGGGCACCCGTACGGTGACGTTGCCGGACACGGAGTTGACGGCCAGGTCCTGAGGTGTGCCCTGCAGGTCGAAGCTCAAGTCGCCGCTGACCGTGCTAGCCCGGACATGGTCCAGGTCGCCGGATGCGGTGACCTCGCCGGAGACGCTCTTGGCCGCCAGCGTGCCCCGGTGGCGGCGGACGATGATCTCGCCGCTGACAGTATTGACGGTGAGCATGCCGGCAGTTTCGTCGGCCATCATGGACCCTGACACGGTGTTCAAATCCGTGCTGGCGGCAATGCCGGATACGAGGCCGTCCCCGCTGACGGTGGAGGCCTTCACGGAAACGTTCCGTGGCAGCGCGATGCTGATTACGGCCTCCTCCCGGTAGCCGGAGACCGCCAGGTTGACCTGCCGTGCCAAGAATCCCAGGGGGCCCTCGGCGCCCTTGTTATGGCTGATCTCCAGCGTGCCGCCTCGCAGGGTCATCTCCAGCGGCGCGCCGGTGACTTCGGAGACCTCCACCCTGACGGCCGGCTCGTCGTGCACGATGATGTCCAGCCGCCCTTTGACGATGGAGGCCTTGAGCATGCGGACCCCGTCAACGTCGATGGTTTGTGGACCGTCGATGCTCCACGTATCGTTCATGGCTTGTCCTGACTGGTGGCGATACACCGCTCCCAACGCGATATATCTCGTAATGAAAGACACGATATATCGCGATATGAAGGCTGGCAAGGGTACGCCCGGAAATACAGGAACGGCGGGACCGGAGCATGGCCGGTCCCGCCGCCTGGGCAGTGCAGGTGCTGACCCGCGCTCCAGCGGGCGCGGGTGGTTAGAAGGGCTCGGGCAGATCCAACCACGGATACCAGCCCCGATGCAGGACCAACCAGGCGAGCAGGCCGTAGCCCGCCTGGCCCGGAGCCCCGCCGTTGCTGGCCAGATCGGTGCGCCACTGCTCGTGGTTGAGCAAAGGTGTGAAGGTGTCGACGTAGACGTGTTTACGGCGCGTGGTGACATCGCCGAAGGCCGTCGACAGCTCGGCAAGTTGAGCATTGCGCTGGGCATCCAGCCCGGGCGGCGGACCCACTACGAAGACCTTGACGCTGAGCTGGGCCGCGCCGTCGAGAATGTTGGCCAGGTTCAGGCGGCTGCGGGCCGTGGACAAGCCGAGGTCGAGGTCGCGGGCGGACAGACCGATGATCAGCCGGTTTTCGAAGCCGTCATCGAAACGCCGTCCGGCTTCTTGAAGCCATCGGCCGGCCAGCTCCTCCGTTCCTTCGTTCGGCGATGCGAGGACGAAGGATTCCAAGGTGGCTGGTTCAGGGTTGGTGCGGGCCAGCGTACGGCCCAACCAACCGAGGGCGCGCGGGTCTCCCACGCCGGCCAGCAGTTGTTCACCCACTGCGGCGATCCTGATTCTGCGTTGCTCCACGAGTAGCTTTCTGGTTCGACGGGCTGGAGACGGTGCTTAAAAGAAAGTGGGCGGGGCGCCCTGCGGCCCCCCGCCCAACATCCTACTTACCGGCGTTCAAAGGCCTTCTTGACCAGAACGTCCTGTTCCACAGCGTGGCGCTTGGCCGAGCCGGTGGACGTCGCAGCGGAGGCCGAGCGGGAAACCAGGCGCACCGGCTTGTCGAGAGCCTCCGGAAGGTACAGACCCATGAACGGCCACGGACCCTGGTTGCCGGGCTCGTCCTGAGCCCAGACAACCTCGGCGTTCGGGTACTTCGCCAGTTCGGCCTTGATCTCCTCGACCGGCAGCGGGTACAGCTGCTCCACCCGGATGAGCGCGGTCTTGGTGTCCGAGTTCTTCTGGCGTGCGGCCAGCAGATCGTAGTAGAGCCGGCCGGAAACCAGCACCACGCGGTCCACGTCATTGCCGTTGAGGTCCTGGACATCGCCGATGACCGGCTGGAATGTTCCGGTGGTGAAGTCCTCGACCTTGGCGGCAGCAGCCTTCAGCCGCAGCAACTGCTTCGGTGTGAAGATAATCAGCGGCTTCCGCGGGCGGCTGTAAGCCTGGCGGCGCAGCAGGTGGAAGTGCGAGGCCGGGGTGGTCGGGTTGGCCACGATCATGTTGTCCTCGGCGCACATCTGCAGGAAGCGCTCGATCCGGGCCGACGAGTGGTCGGGGCCCTGGCCCTCGTAGCCGTGCGGCAGCATCAGCACCAGCGAGGAACGCTGGCCCCACTTCTGCTCGGCCGAGGAGAGGAACTCGTCGATGATGGTCTGGGCGCCGTTGACGAAGTCGCCGAACTGCGCCTCCCAGAGCACCAGCGCATCCGGGCGCTCCACCGAGTAGCCGTATTCGAAGCCCATGGCCGCGTATTCGGACAGCAACGAGTCATAGATCCACAGCTTGGCCTGATCGTCCGAGAGGTTGCTCAACGGGGCCCACTCTTCGCCGCTCACGCGGTCGTGGAAGACTGCGTGGCGCTGCACGAAGGTACCGCGGCGGGAGTCCTGGCCGGCCAGTCGGACGGGGACGCCTTCCATCAGCAGCGAGCCGAACGCAGCCAGTTCGCCGAAGCCCCAGTCGATGTTGCCCTCGCGGGACATCTGCTCGCGGCGCTCCAGCAGGGCCTTCAGCTTCGGGTGGACGGTGAAGTCTTCCGGAATTTCCAGATGGGCCTTGCCGATCTTCGCCAGAGTCTCCGCGGAGATGGCGGTGCCGGACGGCACATTGTCCGTGTCCTCGGCCTGCTGCGAGAGCGGGCGCTCCAGATCGGACACTGCGGCGGAGTCCTTGGTGATGATCGGGAGCGGCGAGGTCTGCGCGGCATGGGTTTCGGCGAAGACGCGCTCCAGCCGTTCCTGGTAGTCGCGCAGCGCCTGGTCCGCCTCGTCCTGCGTGATGTCGCCGCGGCCTACCAGGGCCTCGGTGTACAGCTTGCGGGTGGAACGCTTGGCTTCGATCAGGTTGTACATCATCGGCTGCGTCATCGAGGGATCGTCGCCCTCGTTGTGTCCGCGCCGGCGGTAGCAGACCATGTCGATGACGACGTCCTTGTGGAAGCGCTGGCGGTACTCGTAGGCCATCTGGCCCACACGGACCACGGCCTCCGGGTCATCCCCGTTCACATGGAAGACGGGTGCCTGGATCATCTTGGCCACGTCGGTGGAGTACACCGAGGACCGCGAGGAATGCGGCGAGGTGGTGAAACCGACCTGGTTGTTGACCACAATGTGCACGGTGCCGCCGGTACGGTAGCCGCGCAGCTGGGAGAGGTTCAGGGTTTCCGCAACAACGCCCTGTCCGGCGAAGGCAGCGTCGCCATGGATCATCACCGGCAGCACCGGGAACTCGTCGCCCCGGTCCAGGCGGTCCTGCTTGGCGCGGACAATGCCTTCCAGCACCGGGTCAACGGCCTCAAGGTGGGAGGGGTTGGCGGCAAGGTAGACCTTGGTCTCGTTGCCGTTGTCGGAGGTGAACTTCCCTTCGGTGCCCAGGTGGTACTTGACGTCACCGGAGCCCTGGACGCTGCGCGGGTCCTGGGTGCCCTCGAACTCGCGGAACACCTGTGCGTAGGTCTTGCCGGCAATGTTGGTCAGCACATTCAGCCGGCCGCGGTGGGCCATGCCGATGGCGACTTCATCCAGGCCGTCGTCGGCGGCATCGGAAATCACTGCATCCAGCAGCGGAATCAGGGATTCGCCGCCCTCCAGCGAGAATCGCTTCTGGCCCACGAACTTGGTCTGCAGGAAGGTCTCGAACGCTTCGGCGGCGTTCAGCTTGCCCAGGACGCGCAGCTGCTCTTCGCGACTGGGCTTGGCGTAGGGGCGCTCCAGCTCGTTCTGGAACCACTCGCGTTCGGCCGGATCCTGGATGTGCATGTACTCGATGCCGGTGGTACGGCAGTAGGCATCGCGGAGCACACCGAGGATGTCGCGCAGCTTCAGGCGGTCGGCGCCGCCGAATCCGCCGGTGACCCATTCCCGGTCCAGGTCCCACAGGGTCAGCCCATAGGTGTTGATGTCCAGGTCCGGGTGCTTGCGCTGGACGTATTCCAGCGGGTTGGTGTCCGCCATCAGGTGGCCGCGCACGCGGTACGCGTGGATCAGTTGCTGGATGCGGGCAATCTTGTTGACCTGCAGCTCCACGTCAACCTGGTTGTCCGAGCGCCAGCGGACCGGCTCGTAGGGGATGCGCAGCGCTTCGAAGATCTCGTCGTAGAAGCCCTGCTCGCCCAGCAGCAGCGATTCGATCAGGCGCAGGAACTCGCCCGACCCGGCGCCCTGGATGACGCGGTGGTCGTAGGTGGAGGTCAGCGTAATGATTTTGCCGACGCCCTGGGCGGCGATGGTTTTTTCGCTGGCACCGCGGAATTCGGCCGGGTACTCGAGGGCACCGACGCCAACGATGGTGGCCTGGCCCTTGGACAGCCTGGGCACGGAGTGCACGGTTCCGATGCCGCCCGGGTTGGTCAGCGAGACGGTGGTGCCGGCATAGTCGTCGGCGGTCAGCTTGCCGGCGCGGGCCCGTTTGATCAGGTCCTCGTAGGTATGCCAGAACTCGGAGAAGTTCATGGTCTCGGCGCGCTTGATGTTCGGCACCACCAGCAGGCGGCTGCCGTCAGGCTTGGGCATGTCGATGGCGATGCCGAAGTTCACGTGGGCCGGCTGGACCGCCGCCGGCTTGCCGTTGATCTCGTCATAGTGGACGTTCTGGCTGGGGAACTGGCCCAGCGCCTTGACCACGGCGTAGCCGATCAGGTGGGTGAAGGAGACCTTGCCGCCACGGGCGCGGGCCAGGTTGGAGTTGATCACCACGCGGTTGTCAATCAGCAGCTTGGCCGGAACTGCGCGCACCGTGGTCGCGGTGGGCACGCTGAGGCTGGCGTCCATGTTGGTGGCGATGGCCTTGGCCGGGCCGCGGAGCACGGAGACGGTGTCTTCTTCGGCGACTGCGCTGGGCGCGGACTTGGGCAGCTGGGCCGGGATCGGTGCCGGCTTCGGCTCCGCCTTCGCGGCGGGCTTGGCCGGGGCAGCGGCCGTGTCGGTGGAGGTATTCGGTGCCGGCTCGTTGTCGGCGGGAATCGGCTTGGTTCCTGCCCGATCGGTGGCGGTGCTCTCACCAGAAGCCTTGGGCGTGTCCTTCACCGGCGCGGGGCGGGACGGAGACTGAGCCGAGGTGGGGACGGACGAAGTGGCGGTGGTGTCGTTCACGCTGCCGGCGCCATTGGCCGCCTCGAAGATGCTCCACCATTTCTTGTCCACGGAATTCTTGTCCTGGAGGTACTGCTCGTAGATTTCGTCAACGAGCCATTCGTTACCGCCAAATTCCTCGGGTAGACGAAGGTTGGGATGCTCTGGCACTTGTAATACGCCTCTTCCGTGAGTTGCCGCTTGCCCTTGCAGATCACACGCTTCCCTGGCTGCCTTCCGGACCTGCCGTCAGCAGCGGAATTGCGAGTGCGCGTCTGGCGCGCACTAGATCTGGACCAGTAGCCAGTCTAATGACACTTTCGCAACGCAGGCTAATCTTTACCACCCGTGCCGCCGAACGGCACCCCGATTCGTTCCCGGCGCCGGTGCCTCTAGACTTTGCGGGGGAGTCTGGCCGGTCAACCGCCAGACTGCTGCCGCAGGTTCCCGGGCACCATACGGTTCCCACACCCACCGGCCCCGCCGTCCCGCCGGCCCGCACGGCGACGAGGAAAGTGAGCATCCATGCGCCTGATCAACCAGCCGATGACCGACCTGACGTATTCGGACGTCTTCCTGGTGCCTTCGCGCTCGGACGTCACCTCCCGGCTGGACGTGGACTTGTCCGCCGGCGACGGTACGGGCAGCACCATTCCGCTGGTGGTGGCGAACATGACGGCCGTGAGCGGACGCCGCATGGCGGAGACGATGGCCCGCCGGGGCGGGCTCGCCGTGCTGCCGCAGGATGTGCCGCTGGAGGTGCTCGCGGAAGTCACCGGCTGGATCAAGGACCGCCACACCATCTTCGAAACACCGTTAAAGCTGACCGCCGCCAGCACCGTCATCGACGCCCTGCACCTGATGGACAAGCGGTCGCACGGAGCGGTTGCTGTGGTGGACGACGGCGGCAAGTGCGTGGGCGTAGTGCGCGCCGAGGACTGCGAAGGCGTGGACCGCTACGCCTCGCTCGACTCGGTGATGGCGGCCCACCCGCTGCTGCTGGAGGCTTCCATGTTCGACGCCGGGGCGGATACCTCGCTGCGCCAGGCCTTCGATTTGTTCGACTCGGCATCGGCGAACTTCGCACCCGTGGTGGACGACGACGGCGTGCTGCTGGGCGCGCTCACCCGTTCGGGCGCGCTCCGGTCCACCATCTACACGCCCACGCTGGATCCGCAGGGCAGGCTGCGGGTGGCGGCCGCCGTCGGCATCAATGGCGACGTGAAGGGCAAGACCGAGGCCCTGCTGGAGGCGGGCGTGGACGTGCTGGTGGTGGATACCGCGCACGGGCACCAGCGCAAGATGTTCGACGCGCTGGACGCCGTGCGCAGCCTGGATCCGCAGGTTCCCGTGGTGGCCGGGAACGTGGTCAGTGCCGAAGGCGTGCGCGACCTGGTGGAAGCCGGCGCGGACATCGTCAAGGTCGGTGTGGGGCCGGGCGCCATGTGCACCACCCGCATGATGACCGCCGTGGGCCGTCCGCAGTTCTCGGCCGTGCAGGAATGTTCGGAGGCCGCGCGGGAGCTTGGCGCGCACGTATGGGCCGACGGCGGGGTACGCTATCCGCGGGACGTGGCCCTGGCACTGGCGGCCGGTGCCAGCCAGGTGATGATCGGCTCCTGGTTCGCCGGGACGCACGAAAGCCCGGGGGATTTGCTCACGGACAGCAGCGGCCGGAAATACAAGGAGAGCTTCGGCATGGCCTCGGCCCGTGCGGTGCAGAACCGCACCCGGCGCGAGGACGCGTTCGAGCGGGCGCGCAAGGCCCTCTTCGAAGAGGGCATTTCGTCCTCGAAGATGTACCTCGACCCGCTGCGCCCGGGGGTCGAGGACCTGCTGGACGAGATCACCGCCGGTCTGCGCAGCTCGCTGACCTACGCCGGGGCGCAGAACCTGGTGCAGTTCCGCGAGCAGGCCATCGTCGGTGTGCAGTCGGCCGCCGGCTATGAAGAGGGCCGCCCGGTTCCGCAGAGCTGGTAGCGGTACGGCAGCCGGCGGCGGGGGTCCGCCTGCTAGGCTAGTGCGCATAATGGACAGCTATTCTAGGAGCCGGTCCGTGACGCGCCCCGCAGGGCAGGCAACATGCCGCACCGCGGGAGCACAGGCAGCCCAAGCGGCCGCCCGGTGCGAGGCGTCACCCAGCACCGGCAAATCCCGTGCACGTGCCCATCACACACTTGCCGCCAACGCGGCCGGTCAGGAGCCTTCTAGTCCGGGCTCGGATGACCACCCTCCATCTGCCCGCCTGAGACGCAGGACGGTGGCGCGCTAAATGGAATGGATCCAAATTGCCGCCGGCATGCTGCTGATCCTCGGCACCGGGTTCTTCGTCGCCGTTGAATTCGCCCTGGTGGCCCTGGACCAGCCCACCGTGCAGCGCGCCATCGACAAGGGCGACCGCGGCGCGGTGCCGCTGATGAAGTGCCTGAAGTCCCTCTCCACCCAGCTCTCCAGCTGCCAGCTCGGCATCACCCTGACCACACTGCTGACCGGTTTCTTGATGGAACCGGCCATCAGCAGCCTGCTGCGCCCGCCGCTGGCGGCGCTGGGCCTGGCCGAGGCGGTTATTCAGCCCATCGGCGCGGTGATCGCCATGGTGATCGCCACCCTGCTCTCCATGTTGCTGGGCGAACTGGTGCCGAAGAACGCTTCCATTGCCCTGCCGATGGCAGTCGGCAAGCTGGTGGCACGGCCCCAACTGGTCTTCACCGCCGTTTTCAAGCCGTTCGTGCTGATGCTCAACGGCTTCGCCAACAAGGTGCTCCACCTGTTCGGGCTGGAGGCCAAGGAAGAGCTCTCCGGAGCCCGGACCCCCTCCGAGCTGGCGTCGCTGGTGCGCCGTTCCGCCGAGATGGGCACGTTGGACGCCGGAACCGCCAACTTCCTGGCCAAGACGCTGACCTTCTCCGGCCGGAGCGCGGCCGACGTGATGACGCCGCGGATCCGCGTTGAGTTCATCGATGCGGACCAGACCGTGGCCGACCTGATCGCCGCGGCCCGCCGCACCGGCTACTCCCGGTTCCCGGTGCTCGGCGATTCCCCGGACGACGTCCGCGGCGTGGCGCATATCAAGAAGGCCATCGGCGTCCCGCGCAAGAAGCGTGCGTCACTGCCCGCGGCCACCATCATGACCGACGTGCTGAGGGTACCGGAGACGGTGCACCTGGATTCGCTGCTGTCCGAACTGCGGGCCGCGAACCTGCAGTTCGCGGTCGTGCTCGACGAATACGGCGGAACCGCCGGAGTGGTCACGCTGGAGGACTTGGTGGAGGAAATTGTTGGCGAGGTCGCCGACGAACACGACCGGGTGAAGCCTGGAGTGCTGCAGAGCGCGGCCGGGAACTGGTATTTTCCCGGCCTGATGCGCCCGGATGAGGTCACCGACCAAATTCCGCAGCTGTCCGTGCCGGACGAGGCCAGCTACGAGACGGTGGGCGGCTTCATCATGGCCGAGCTGGGCCGGATTGCCGTGGTCGGCGATACGGTTCCGGTGGACGGCGGAACGCTGGAGGTGGAGCGGCTGGACGGACGGCGGGTGGACCGCGTGCGCTTCATCCCCGATCCGGCAACCGGTGCGGTACAGCCCGATGCCGGCAAGGCGGGTGGGCTCTGATGGCGGCGATGGGTATTTTCTGGTTGGTCGTGCTGCTGATTGGCAACGCCTTCTTCGTCGGCGCCGAGTTCGCCGTCATGTCCGCGCGCCGCAGCCAGATCGAGCCCTTGGCGGAGGCCGGCTCCAAGCGTGCCAAGACCACGCTGTGGGCCATGGAGCATGTTTCGCTGATGCTGGCCTGCGCCCAGCTGGGCATCACGGTGTGTTCGCTGCTGATTCTGAACGTGGCCGAACCGGCGATCAAGGAATTGCTGCTACTGCCGCTGGAAGGATGGCTGGGCGTTCCGCATGAGGTCTCCTATGGGATTTCCTTCGCCGTGGCGCTGGTGGTGGTGACCTTCCTGCACGTGACCTTTGGCGAAATGGTGCCGAAGAACATTTCCGTTTCCGTGGCGGACAAGGCCGCCCTGCTGCTCGCTCCGCCGCTGGTAGCCGTGTCCAAGGTGGTGCGGCCGGTGATCGCCACGCTGAACTGGTCGGCCAACCACATCCTCCGGGCGGTCCGGATTCAGCCGAAGGACGAGGTGACCTCCACCTTCACGCTGGAGGAGGTCCAGTCGATCGTGCAGGAGTCCACCAAACACGGACTGGTGGACGACGACGCCGGACTGATCTCCAGTTCGCTGGAGTTCTCGGCCGTCACGGCGGCCACCGTGATGGTGCCCCTCGACCAGCTGGTGACCATCGGCGTCGACACCACTCCCGAGCAGTTCGAGCGGGTGGTGGGCCGGACCGGGTTCTCCCGGTTTGCGGTGGCCGACGCCGACGACAACCTGACCGGGTACCTGCACCTGAAGGACGTCATGACCATCCCGGAGGACCGGTTCAATAAGACGATTCCACTCACCAAGGTCCGCACCCTGGCCAACTTGGCGCTGGACGAGGAAATCGAGGACGCGCTGGGCGTCATGCAGCGGACCGGGTCGCATCTGGCCCGCGTACTGGGCACCGACGGCAGCACCCACGGCGTGCTGTTCCTCGAGGACGTGATCGAAGTGCTGGTGGGCGAGATCCGCGACGAGACCCAGGCCCAGGGCTTGCGCCGGACCGGCGAATAGCCCACCCGAGGGCGCGGGACTGCTGCGGCGGTTCCGCGCCCTCGGCGCACGGTAATGCGAACGGTTCGCAATGCGCTAAGCTGGGAATCCTTATTGTTATTGATTCTCATCTGTGAGTAGAACCGAGGTCGCCCGTGAGGCACTCCCGTACCACCCCTGTGTTGGCAGGCCTGGCCGCGACGGCTCTGTTGCTGTCCGGTTGCGCGGCCGCCGGGGGAGCGGACGAACCGGACGGCACGTTGAAAGTGGTCGCCTCCACGAACGTTTACGGGGACCTGGCCCGCAGCATCGGCGGCGACCAGGTGGAAGTCACCTCGATCATCGACCGGATGGCCCAGGACCCGCACTCCTACGAAGCAACGGCCCGCGACAAGCTTGCCGTGTCCAAGGCCGACCTGGTGCTGGAAAACGGCGGCGGCTACGACACGTTCATGCACACCCTCGCCGACGATACCGGTGTGGACCACGACAACATCATCACTGCGGTTGAACTCTCGCCGCTGCCCGGGGCCGACGACGAGGCGCCGCACGCTTCGGCGGCGACAGACGCCGGCGACGACCATACGGACCACGGCCACGGGGACCACGACCACGGCGGCTTCAACGAGCACGTCTGGTACGACCTGCCCACCATGGCGAAGGTTGCCGACGCGGTTGCCGCGAAGCTGTCCGCGCTGGATCCGGAGCAGGCCGACGCGTTCAAGGCCAACGCCGGGCAGTTCCAGGCCGGACTGGACAAGCTGCAGGCCGAGGTGGACGGACTGGCCGCTGCCGCCGACGGGAAAGCCGTAGCGGCAACCGATCCGGTGCCGCTGCACCTGTTCGATGCCCTGGGCCTGGAGAACAAGACCCCTGACGACTTCATGGAGGCCGCGGAGGAAGGCAGCGATGCCTCCCCGCAGGCCCTGAAAGCAGCCGAAGACCTGGTCACCGGCGGCTCGGTCCGGTTCGTCGCCTACAACGAACAGACCGAGGGACCGCAGACACAGCGCCTCCGCCTGTTGGCGGAGAAGGCGGGCATCGCCGTCGTCGATTTCACTGAAACTTTGCCGGAAGGCCAGGACTACCTGGGCTGGATGACGGCAAACCTCCAGGCCGTGGAGAAGGCGCTGCGCGGATGAGCGGGGCCCCGACCGCCGCCGTCCGCCTGCAAGGTGCTTCGCTGTCCTTCGGCCGGCGCGTGCTGTGGCATGACCTGGACTTGACCATCAAGCCGGGGGAGTTCTTCGCGGTACTGGGTCCGAACGGTTCCGGGAAGACCAGCTTCCTGCGCGTGTTGCTGGGCCTGCAGCCGCTGAGCCACGGCACGGCCGAGATCAACGGTCGGCCGCTGGAACGCGGCAGCCGGGACATCGGCTACATCCCGCAGCAGAAGACCTTCGCGCCGGAGACACCGCTGCGCGCCCGCGATCTGGTGGGCCTGGGCCTGGACGGCCACCGGTGGGGCATCCGGCTTAATCCGCGCAAACATCGCCGGCGGGTGGACGAACTGCTGGAAATGGTCGGCGCCGAGGGGTACGCGGAGGCCCCGGTCGGGCAGCTTTCCGGCGGCGAGCAACAGCGGCTTCGGGCGGCCCAGGCACTGGCATCCGACCCCCAAGTGCTGCTCTGCGATGAGCCGTTGCTCTCGCTCGACCTGCACCACCAGCAGGCGGTCAGTGCGATGATCAACCGGCAATGCCATGAAAAGAACAGCGCCGTAGTCTTCGTGACGCATGAAATCAATCCCATCATCGACTACGTGGACCGGGTGTTGTACCTGGCCGGCGGCCAGTTCCGCGTGGGCACGCCGGAAGAAGTGATGACCACCGAGGTGCTGTCGCGGATGTACAACAGCCACGTGGAAGTCATCCACAACCAGGGCCGCATCGTGGTGGTGGGCCTGCCGGACGCCACCACGCACCAGCACGGCGAGGGGGAGTAGGCATGGACCTCTCGGAACTGCTGAACGCGGTCTTCAATTTCAGCGATTACGGCGAGTTGCTTCCGCTGGTGCGCAACTCGCTGATCGCCGGCGCCGTCCTCGGCCTGGTCGGCGGCCTGATCGGCGTCTTCGTGATGATGCGGGACCTGGCGTTTGCCGTGCACGGTATCGCCGAATTGTCCTTCGCCGGGGCGGCCTTCGCCCTGCTGATCGGCGCCAACGTGGTGTTCGGGTCGCTGGTGGGCTCGGTGATCGCGGCCGTGGTCCTGGGCGTACTGGGCATGCGCGCCCGGGACCGGAATTCGATCACCGGTGTGATCATGTCCTTCGGGCTGGGCCTGGGCATCCTGTTCCTGTCGCTCTATGAGGGCCGCTCCGCGAACAAATTCGGCCTGCTGACCGGGCAGATCGTGTCCGTGGACACCGTGCAACTGAACCTACTGGCCGCGGGATCGGCGGTGGTGGTGCTGGGGCTGCTGGCCATCTGGCGTCCGTTGACCTTTGCCAGCGCCGATCCGGACCTGGCCGAGGCCCGCGGGGTGCCGGTGGGTGCGCTGGCCATCGTGTTCATGTTCCTGCTGGGACTGGCCGTGGCGCTGTCCATCCAGGTGGTCGGCGCACTGTTGGTGCTGTCGCTGGTGATCACGCCGGCTGCCGCCGCGCTCCGGGTGAGCAGTTCGCCGCGGATCGTGGTGCTGCTGAGCGTGCTGTTCGCCGTGACCGCAACCCTGGGCGGGATCCTGCTGGCCCTCGGCGGCAGCCTGCCGATCAGCCCGTACGTGACCACGATTTCGTTCCTGATCTACGTGGTGTGCCGGCTGGCCGGCGCTCGGCGGCAGCGCCGCGGCCGAGTGGGGCGGCGCACCGAGCCCGCGGTGAGGGTCAGCGCCGGATAAACGCCGGCATTACGGCATGACGGCGCTACCGGGTTGCGGCGGAATCGGGTAGCGGCGCAACGGGGGGACCGCGCTGCGGAGTTACTGTCCGGGGTTGCTGGCCGAGGCTACTCGGCGGCGCTGCATTCCGGGCACAGCCCATACATTTCCACGGTGTGCGCCACCTGCGTGAAGCCGTGCTCCCTAGCCATCCGCGCCGCCCACTGCTCCACCGCCGGAGCCTCGATCTCCACGGTCTTGCCGCAGGTCCGGCAGAGCAGGTGATGGTGATGATGTTCGACGGCGCAGCGCCGGTAGACGGCTTCGCCCTCGCCGTTGCGCATCACGTCCAGTTGCCCGTCGTCGGCCATCGACTGCAGGATCCGGTAGGTGGTGGCCAGGGAGACCGGCTCGCCGCGTTCCTGCAACAAACGGTGCAGTTCCTGCGTGCTGACGAAGTCCTCCAGGCTGTCCAAAGCGGTGGCCACCGCTACCCGCTGGCGGGTCACTCGCTGCTCCGGACCGCGGCGCTGCGCCTGCGGTTTGGCTGACGGGACGGACATGTCCGCTTCGGCTCCTTGCTGATGGTTCTGGACGCCCGTGGGCTCCTTCCAGCCTACCAGCAGGCCTGAATTGCCGGGCCTGCGGGGCCGCCATACCGCCTTCCGCCCGGCGCGGTTAGGGTTGGTGCCATGCAGCTGACTAAATTCACCCATTCCTGCGTCCGGCTTGAAGAGAACGGGCACGTCCTGGCGATCGACCCGGGCAATTTTTCCGAGGTGGAGCAGGCTCTCGACGGGGCCTCCACCGTCCTGGTGACCCACGAGCACGCGGACCATCTGGACCGTGACCGGGTGCTCGCCTTGCTCGCGGCGGCAGACGGAATGGAACTGTACGCTCCGGCCTCGGTTGCGGCCGAGCTCCGGGCGCTCGCCCCGGCGTCATCGGAACGGATCCACGCCGCCGAGCCGGAGACGGAGTTCGCTGTGCCGGGGTTCCGCATCCGCACCTTCGGCGGCCAGCATGCATTGATCCATCCGCACATCCCGGTGGTGGCCAACATTGGCTACGTCATCAACGACAACCTGTACCACCCGGGGGATTCGTTCATCGTGCCGCACGGGCTGATGGTGAAGAACGTGCTGGTACCCATCCACGCTCCCTGGTCCAAGACGGCCGAGGTGATCGACTTCGTCACCGCCATGCGCGCCGAGCATGCCTACCCGATCCACGACGCCGGGCTCAGCGACCGCGGCCTGCCGCTGGTTGAAAAGCACGTGACGCTTTTCGGCGGCCACTACGGCACCAGCTACCGGCACCTGTCGCCGGGGGACAGCGTGGAACTGGCCTGACCGTCGGGGCAGGCGGTGTCGGGGCGTGGATGCTTGGCCCGGTACCCGCTGCTGTGATGGACTGGCCGGACACCGGCGGGCAACGACGCCCGCCTGCAGTCAGGAGGAGATCTCATGAGGACTCTGATGGACGTGCAGACGCTGCGGGAACGGATGATCTCCGGACGGCGCACCGTACTGCTTGATGTCCGCTGGAAACTCGGCGACCGCGAGGGCGACGGCCAGGGCCGCTACCGCCAGACCCATATTCCCGGTGCGGTCTACGTTGACCTGCCGTCCCAACTCGCGTCCGCGCCGTCCGCGGCCAGCGGACGCCACCCGCTGCCGGAGCCGGAGGCCTTCCGCGAGGCCGCGCGGGACTGGGGGATCAACAACGACGACGTGGTGGTTGCCTACGACGAGAACGGCGGCCTTTCAGCTGCCCGGGTGTGGTGGCTGCTGCGCGACGGCGGCTTCGACTCCGTGTACCTGCTCGACGGCGGACTTGCCGCCTGGCTTGCCGAAGGGTACGAGCTAGACGGCGGCGAGGAGTTGGCCTCGCTGGGAAATGTCGAACTGGGCAGCGGGCGAATGCCCCGCCTGGGGTTGGACGAGGTGCTGGACTTCGCCGGCACCTCGCTGTTGCTTGATGCCCGCGCCGCCGAGCGCTACCGGGGTGAGTTGGAGCCGGTGGACCCGCGCGCAGGCCACATTCCGGGCGCGGTCAGCGCACCGACCACGGAGAATCTGGCCCCCGGCGGCCAGTTCCTGCCCGCCGCGGAACTTGCCGCGCGGTTCAAGGATTTGGGCGCCGACGGTCGGGATGTGGCGGTCTATTGCGGTTCGGGTATCAACGCCGCGCACCAGATTGCGGCCCTGGCCGAGGCCGGCTTCGATGCGGCCTTGTTTCCTGGTTCATGGTCCCAGTGGTGCGGGCATCCGGACCTGCCGATAGCCACCGGAGCCGAGCCGTGAACGGCGGCCGTCCGGCCTCGCAGACCCCGGAACCCGGAGCGTCACACACGGTGCGTCCCGGTGGCATGGCGGTCCGGCAAACGGTAGCGTCGAGCTCATGACACTTGGCCGTCCGGCACCCCCGCCACTGGGGAAACCCCTTTCACCGAAGCAGGAACAGGTGGCCCACGCGGCCGCGGACCGGCAGACATCGAGGAGCAGCATGAACACGGCCTTGGCCTACGGCGTGGAGGCCCCCGGTTCCGGTTTGGTCCCGCTGCAGGTGGAGCGCCGCGACCCGGAGGCGCACGACGTGGAGATCGCCATAGCGTTCTGCGGCCTCTGCCATTCCGACGTGCATACCGTCCGCGGGGAGTGGCGCGAGATCGACTACCCGCTGGTGCCCGGCCACGAGATCGTCGGCCGGGTCACCGCCATCGGCCAGGACGTGACCCTGCACGCCATCGGCGATCTGGTGGGCGTGGGCTGCATGGTGGACTCGTGCCGCGACTGCGCCGCCTGCCACGAGGGGCTGGAACAATACTGCGACAAGGGCGCGGTGGGCACCTACGGGGCCCGCGACCGGCGCCACGGCGGTGAGGTGACGCAGGGCGGATACGCAAGCTCCGTCGTCGTCGATGAGAATTTTGTGCTGCGGATGCCGCCGGAGCTGGATCCGGCCGCGGCGGCACCACTGCTGTGCGCCGGCATCACCACGTACTCGCCGATGCGTTACTTCGGCGTGGAAGCCGGCGATTCCGTCGGTGTGGTGGGTCTCGGCGGGCTGGGGCATATGGCCGTCAAGCTGGCCAAGGCCATGGGCGCGTCCGTGACGGTCTTCACCAGCTCGGCGGGTAAGGCCGATTCCGCCCGTGCACTTGGTGCCGACCACGTGGTGGTGACCGGCGATGACGAGGCGCTCGCCGCCGCCCGGCGCAGCGTGGACCTGGTGATCGATACGGTGTCCGCGGCCCACGACCTGGCGCCCTACTTGCGGACGATCCGGCGCGACGGCGCGCTGATCCAGCTGGGTGTCCCGCCGGAGCCGATGCCGCCGGTGCCGGTCAACCTGCTGATGGGCCACCGAATTGCCTACGGCGCATCGAACATCGGCGGCATCGCAGAAACCCAGGAGATGCTCGATTTCTGCGCAGAGCACGGGATCACCGCCGACGTGGAGCTAGTGCGTGCCCCGGAGCTGAACCAGGCCTATGACCGGATGGTGGCCGGCGACGTTGCCTACCGGTTTGTGCTGGACATCGCCTCGCTCAACGACTGAAGGTTCGCCGGTCCAGTGATCCGCTGACGGCTGCCTAACCGACTTTCTGATTGACTGACCTACGATAAGGATTGCGTCCATGAGCACACTGTTCACCAAGATCATCGACGGCGAGATTCCCGGCCGCTTCGTCTGGAAGGACGACGACGTGGTGGCTTTCCTGAGCATCAATCCGCTCGCTGACGGGCATGCGCTGGTGGTGCCGCGCCAGGAAGTGGACCGCTGGACCGATGCCCCGGCCGACCTGCTGCAGAAGCTCACCGCGGTTGCACAGACCATCGGCAAGGCCCAGGTGGAGGCCTTCGGCGCCGCCCGTGCCGGCCTGATCATCGCCGGCTTCGAGGTGGACCACCTGCACCTGCATGTCTGGCCGTCGAACTCGGAGGCCGAGTTCGACTTCAAGCGCGCCCAGCAGAACCCCGATCCGGACGTGATGGAGGAGTCAGCCAAGCGGCTTCGGGCGGCGCTGCGCGACGCCGGCCACGGGGATAACGTCCCCGAAGACTGACCCGGCGCTTTCCGGAGGGTAGCGCCGGTGGACAACGTTCCGGGCGGCGCGGCGGGGGAGAGGATGCCGGGCGGACAGGATGCCGGGTGGACAGGATGCCGGGCGGCGCGGCGGGGGATTATGCCGTGGGTCGATGGGCCCGAGGTCAGGGTTTGGCGTCCAGCTCATCCTGCGTCGTCCAGATGCGGGGCAATAACCCCTGATATGGACGCCAAACCCTGTGGTCACGGCGAGATCAGGGCCCGTAACCCCTGATCTCGCGGCCAGCCCCAGATCTCGAGGCCAGACCGCGGCCAGCCCGTGACCTCGCGCCAGCCCCGCGGCCCGCGGCCAGCCCCAAACCTCGCGGCCAGCCCTGGACCCTTCGGGCAGCGTCAGCCGGCGAGGGCGTCGTGCAGGGCCGCCCGGACGCGCTTCTCGGAGACCGAGAAGGCCGTGCCGAGTTCCTGTGCGAAGAAGCTGATCCGCAGCTCCTCCAGCATCCAGCGCACCTTGTCCAGCCCGGAACCGTCCAGGTTGCCCGGTTTCAGGGCCGCCCGGGCGTCGTCGTACTCGTCTTCGAGCCGCTGAACCACGGACATCTGCTGTGCGTCCCGGCCCACGGCGGTGGGCAGTTTCTGCAGCCTACGCTCGATGCCCGCCAGGTAGCGCGGCAGCTGGCTGAGCTGGGCGTAGCCGGTGGCGGCCACGAATCCGGGGTAGACCAGCTGCTCCAGTTGGCTCTTGATGTCGGAGAGCGGGCTGATCAGGGCCAGGCTGGCATTGGACTTCAGTTCCTTCTGGATCCGCCGGGCACTGGAGAGGATTTTTTCCACAATCGCGGTCACGGTGAAGACGGTGTCGATCAGCTCGGCGCGGACCTGTTCGTACAGGGCATCAAAGCCGGCCTTGGTGAACGGCAGTTCGGCGGGGACCAGCTTGTCCACCGCGGCCTGCGTGCAGTCATCGATCAGCGAGGCCACCGAGCCGTGCGGATTCTGCGTGAAGGTCAGCTTTTCCGTGTTGTTCAGGTGGTCCAGCACGTACCGCTGCGGCGAGGGAACGCGCAGCACCAGCAGCCGGATGACGCCGGAGCGCATGGCCGACTGCTGGCTCGCCGGGGTCTGGAAGACCCGCACCCCCGCGGTGGTGCCCTCGTCCACCAGCGCCGGATAACCGGTCACGGTGTGGCCTGCCACCTCGCGCTTAACCTCGCGGGGCAGGTCACCGTCAGGCCAGGCCGTCAGGCCGCTGCGTTCCTGCACGCCGCCGGTCGTCAGCCCGGGGGAGGTCGACGACGGTGCGTCAGCGGGGGCGGATCCCTGCCGTCCACCGTGCTTGCTGTGCTTCTTGCCGGGGGCGCCGCGGCCCGTGTCCGCCGACGGCCGGCCTTGCGGTCCACCAAGGCCGCCCGGGGCCGCTTGGGGACCCGGCGTTGCGCCCAGCGACTCGGCGATGGCCCGCCGGTTCGCCGGCGCCAGTTCCAGCTGCAGCTTCGCCAGGTCCTTGGCTTCGTCCAGCACCTTGCCCTTGCCATCCAGCACCTGGAAGGTCATCCGCAGGTGCGGCGGCACGGTGTCCCAGTTCCAGGAACCGGGCGGGATGATGTGCCCCTTCAACCGGCGCAGCACCAGTTCCAGCGAGGGCTCCAGCGCATCCTCGGCCGGGTTGAAGTCCGCTGCCAGCGCCGCCGCCGCGCTCCGGGCCACGTCCGGCGCCGGGACAAAGTTCTTGCGGATCTGCTTCGGCAGCGACTTGATCAGCGCCGTCACCAGTTCCACCCGAAGTCCGGGGATCTGCCAGCGGAAGGGGGCCTCATCCAGCTGGTTCAGGAACAGGACCGGGACGTGCACGGTCACACCGTCGGACGGATCCGGGGTCGCGCCCGGTGCCACCGGCGAGAATTCATAGCTCAGCGGGAGCTCGAACGACCCCTGCAGCCAGGTCTTCGGGAACGCCGACGCGTCCAGTTCCTCGGCGTCGGCGGTCAGCACGGCGTCCGGATCGAAATCCAACAGCGTGGGATCCTCGGCGCGGGCGTCCTTCCACCACTTGTCGAAGTGCCGTTCGGAGACCACGTCGGGTCCGATCCGCTCGTCGTAGAACTCGAACAGCGTCTCGTCGTCGACGCGCAGGTCGCGGCGGCGCATCCGGGTTTCCAATTCCTCCACCTCGGCCAGCAGCCGGCGATTGCGGTGGAAAAACTTGTGGTGCGTGCGCCAGTCGCCTTCCACCAGGGCGTGGCGGATGAACAGCTCGCGGCTGAGCTCTCGGTCGATCCGGCCGTACTGGATCCGACGCTGCGGGACAATCGGCACTCCGTAGAGCGTGACCTTCTCATAGGCCATCACCGAGCCCATCTTCTTGGACCAGTGCGGCTCCGAATACGTGCGCTTGCACAGCTGCGGGGCAATCTCCTCGGCCCACGCGGGGTCGAAGGTGGCCGCCACCCGGGCCCAGAGCCGCGATGTTTCCACCAGCTCGGCCGCCATCACCCAGTCCGGTGACTTTTTGAACAGCGCCGAGCCCGGGAAGATGGCGAACCGGGTGCCGCGGGCGCCGGCGTATTCGCGTTTGCGCTCCTCATAGGCACCAATGTGGCTGAGCAGGCCGGCCAGCAGCGACTTGTGGATGTCATCGTGCTTGCCCGCGGGGTCCACATCCCGCCCGGACCCCAGCGTGATGCCCAGCGGCTTGGCCAGCTGGCGCAGCTGCGCGAACAGGTCCTGCCACTCGCGGACCCGCAGGTAGTTGATGAACTCGGTGCGGCACAGCTTGCGGAACTGGGTCGAGGAGAGCTCCTGCTGCTTCTCCTGCAGATAACGCCACAGGTTCAGCACCCCGGTGAAGTCGGACTTCTCATCCACAAACCGCTTGTGCTTCTCGGTGGCCTGCTGCTGTTGGTCGGTGGGGCGTTCCCTCGGGTCCTGGATGGTCAGCGCAGCCGCCAGCACCATCACCTCGCGCACACATCCGCGCTGGCCGGCTTCCACAATCATCCGGCCCAACCGGGGGTCCACCGGAAGCAGCGCCAGCTTGCGCCCGACGGCGGTGAGCCCCGGTTTCGCCCGGTCTCCACGCGGCGCTGATGCGCCCGGTGATCGACCAAGCGCAGCGCGGGGAGATCCGACCACCGAAGTGCCGGGCTCGGGCAGGGCACCGAGTTCGCGCAGGAGGGTGACGCCGTCGTTGATGGCACGGGTCTCGGGAGGCTCCACGAACGGGAACGCCTCAATGTCCTTGGAGTCCCGGGCCACGCCCATGGCGGTCATCTGCAGGATGACGGCGGCCAGGTTGGTGCGCAGGATTTCGGGGTCGGTGAACTCCGGCCGGGAGTCGTAGTCTTCCGCGGAGTAAAGCCGGATGGCTATGCCGTCGCTGACGCGGCCGCAGCGGCCCGAACGCTGATTGGCCGAGGCCTGCGAGATCCGTTCAATCGGCAGCCGCTGGACCTTGGTGCGGTGCGAGTATCGGGAGATGCGTGCGGTTCCGGTGTCGATCACGTACTTGATGCCCGGAACGGTCAGCGAAGTCTCGGCCACGTTGGTGGCCAGCACAATCCGGCGCTGGCTGCCGGGGGAGAAGACGCGGTGCTGCTCCGCCAGTGAGAGCCGGGCGTAGAGGGGCAGGATCTGGGTGCCCGCCAGCCGGCGGTTGGTCTTGATCCTGGCCGCGAGGGCGTCGGCGGCATCGCGAATTTCGCGCTCGCCGGAGAAGAAGACAAGGATGTCGCCGGGTGCCTCCAGGGACAGCTCGTCCACTGCGTCGCAGACGGCGTCGAGCGGGTCCCGGTCTTCTTCCAGTTCGTCCACGTCCGGGTTGTCGGCGTCCGTGCTCGCCGGTTGGTTGAGCGGGCGGTAGCGGATTTCCACCGGGTAGGTCCGGCCGGAGACTTCGATGACGGGCGCCGGGTCTTCGTCGCTGCCGAAGTGGCGGGCGAACCGCTCGGGATCGATGGTGGCCGAGGTGATGATCACCTTCAGGTCCGGCCGCTTCGGCAGCACGCGCTTGAGGTAGCCCAGGATGAAGTCAATGTTGAGGCTGCGTTCGTGCGCCTCGTCGATGATGATGGTGCTGTACTTCTTCAGCAGCTTGTCGTGCTGGATCTCGGCCAGCAGGATGCCGTCGGTCATCAGCTTGATCCGGGTATCGCGGCTGACTTCGCCGGTGAAACGGACCTGGAAGCCCACTTCCTCGCCGATCTTCACATCCAGCTCTTCGGCAATGCGCTCGGCCACGGTCCTGGCCGCTAGTCGCCTGGGCTGGGTATGCCCGATCAGACCCTTCTCGCCCAGGCCCAGTTCCAGGCACATTTTCGGGATCTGGGTGGTTTTGCCGGAACCGGTTTCGCCGGCGATGACGGTCACTTGGTTTGCGGCAATGGCCGCCATGATGTCCTCGCGCCGCTCGGAAACCGGCAGGGCCGAGGGATACGTGATATTCACAGCCATGATTGATCACAGTCTAGCGGCTGGGCCGGTTGCCCCCGCCCGCCCGGACAGGCGGCCACGGCTGCAAGCCGCTCGTGGACGAAAATAACTATCCGGCGACATAAGGACGCAATTTGTCCGGCAGGCGAGACGTATCTCATATGGTTGTCCTGACCCCGCGGGTCTGATTAGACAATGTGACTCGGTTCACAGGTAAGATCTTCAGGACGCTTTCCGCAGGGATCGCCAGCCACATCTTCCGGCGCCGAAGACGCTGCCGCGTGTGGCGGACCGCAACAGCTGCGCCGGGGAGGGGCAGCAAGCGGAAATGTGCCGGACTACCGGCACATGATGGACATTCGAAAGGAACACCGTGAAGAAACGCTCGACCATGTTCGGCCTGGGTGCAGGCCTGCTGGCCACCACCCTGCTGGTTTCCGCGTGCGGCAGCTCGGCATCGTCCGAGGGCGACGCAGCCGATGGCGGCACTGAATCCGTGGAAATCGGCATCAGCCAGATTGTTTCGCATCCGTCCCTGGACGCGACCGCCGTAGGGTTCAAGAAGGCGTTGGCCGACAACGGTTATGTCGAGGGTGAGACCGTGACCTACGACGAGCAGAACGCGCAGGGCGACCAGGCCACGGCCACCTCCATCGCCGGCAAGTTCGCCACCGACAAGAAGGACCTCATCCTGGCGATCGCCACGCCGACCGCGCAGGCAGCCGTCCAGGCCATCATGGACACCCCGATCCTGTTCACCGCCGTCACCGATCCGGTATCCGCCGACCTGGTGGAAAGCGCGGACGCCCCGGGTTCCAACGTCACCGGTACGTCCGACCGCAACCCCGTCGAAGAGCAGCTGGCCCTGGTCAAGGAGCTGAACCCGGACGCGAAGTCAGTGGGCATCGTCTACTCCTCGGGCGAGGTCAACTCCGGCGTCCAGGTTGAATGGGCCAAGGAAGCCGGCAAGAAGCTGGGCCTGGAAATCAAGGAAGCGGCCATCTCCAACTCGACCGAAGTCCAGCAGGCCGCGGAGTCGCTGGACGTCGACGCGTTCTATGTCCCGACCGATAACGCCGTCGTTTCGGCCCTTGAGTCGCTGATCCAGGTGGCCGAGTCCAAGAAGATCCTCACCATCGCCGCCGAAGGCGACTCGGTGAAGCGCGGCACGGTGGCCACCTACGGCATCAACTACGAAAAGCTGGGCTACCAGACCGGCGAGATGGCTGTGAAGATCCTCAAGGGCGAGGCCGAGCCGGCATCCATGCCGGTGGAGACCCAGACCGAGCTGGAACTCTACGTCAACGAGGCCGCTGCCAAGCGCACCGGCGTCACGCTGCCCGACGGCTTCACCGACAAGGCCAAGGCCGAGCACGTCTTCAAGTAAACCGAAGGCACTTCCAGCGCGAGCTGACGAAGTCCACAGTCCGTCCGGCGGCCGGCCACCCCGGCCGCCGGGCGGACCCCACGAGAGAACCAAGGTCCTTTACCTATGATTACCGCGGTTGAGCTTGGGCTGATCTACGCGATCATGGCCCTGGGGGTCTATCTGACCTTCCGCATCCTCAATTTTCCCGACTTGACGGTCGACGGCAGCTTCACCACCGGTGCCGGAGTTGCCGCTATCAGCATCATCAACGGCATGCCACCCATCCTGGCGACAGTATTGGCTTTTGTTGCCGGCATGGCAGCCGGCGCCGTCACGGGCCTGTTGCATACCAAGGGCAAGATCAACGGCCTGCTGGCAGGCATCCTCACCATGATCGCCCTCTATTCCATCAACCTGCGCATCATGGGCAAGGCCAATCTGCCGCTATTGCGTGAAGAAACCTTGATCACGCCGCTGCGCGAGGCAGGACTGCTCGGTGGCATCGGCGCCATCGCCATCTTCCTGCTGGTAGCGCTGGCGGTGAAGGTGATCATGGACTGGTTCCTGCACACCGACGTCGGACTGGCCATGCAGGCCACCGGCGATAACGAACAGATGATCCGCAGCTTCGGTGTCAGCACCGACAACCAAAAGATCCTCGGCCTGGCGCTGTCCAACGGACTGGTAGCCCTCTGTGGGGCCTTCATTGCCCAGTACCAAGGTTTTGCCGACATCGGCATGGGCATCGGCCTGATCCTGGCCGGTCTCGCCTCCGTGATCATCGGCCAGGCAATCTTCGGCACCCGTCTGATCTGGATTGCTACCCTGGCCGTCGTGTTCGGCTCGGTGCTGTACCGCGTGGTCATCCAGCTGGCGCTGGAAGCCGGACTGAAGCAGACCGACATGAAGCTGGTCTCCGCCGTGCTGGTGGTCATGGCGCTGCTCCTTCCGCAATGGAAGGTCTTCGCCCGGGTCGGTGGCCTGGGGAAGATGAAGAAATCCCTGACGGGAGCGAAGGGCTGACATGCTGGATATCAAGAACGTTCACAAGACCTTCTTCGCGGGCACCGTCAACGAGCGCGTTGCCCTGCAGGACATCAATTTGACGCTGGGTGCCGGCGAATTCGTCACGGTCATCGGCAGCAACGGTGCCGGTAAATCGACCATTCTGAACATCACCTCCGGCAAGCTGCGCCCGGACACCGGCACGGTGAGCATTGACGGCAACGACGTCACTCGGCTCGCAGACCATCAGCGCGCACGCTTCATCGGACGCGTCTTCCAGGATCCGATGGCCGGCACCTCGCCGGAAATGACCATCGAAGAGAACCTGGCCATCGCCTACGAGCGCGGCAAGCGGCGCGGTTTGCGTCCCGGCGTGACCCGCAAGAAGCGCGAGTTCTTCAAGGAGGAGCTGCGCTCCTTGGAACTGGGGCTGGAAAACCGGCTCAAGGCTAAGGTCGGACTGCTCTCGGGCGGCCAGCGGCAGGCCCTGTCGCTGTTGATGGCCACCTTCAGCAGCCCCAAGATCCTGCTGCTGGACGAGCACACCGCCGCACTGGATCCGCAGCGTGCGGAACTGGTCAGCCGGCTGACGGCCGAGGTGGTGGACCGCCACCAGCTGACCACCCTGATGGTCACGCACAACATGGAGCAGGCACTGCGGCTGGGCACCCGGCTGATCATGATGCATGACGGCCGGATCATCCTGGATCTTGATCAGGAGCAGAAGCTGAAGGCCACCGTGCCGGACCTGCTGCACGAGTTCGAAAAGATCAAGGGCGTGGTGGACGACCGCACCATGCTCCAGTAGCAACCGGCGCTCCCGGCGCAACAGCACTCGGCAGCGTACGACGGCGGTTGTTTCACCTATGCGGGTGGGGCGGCCGCCGTTTCCGTGCCCGCAGCGGCGGACAAGCGGCCGGCGAGCTCTGCGGCGCGTTGCCGGAATTCCGCCGGTTCCACGATCTCGAAGGCGAAACCGACGGCGGCCAGCTGGACCAGGGGATAGTCGAGCGAGTCGTAGCCTGCGCGCAGCAGGGTGGCGCCGCCGTCGTCGGACAGGGTGGCGATGTTCGGCGGGATCCGCTCGGCGACCGCCTGCAGCGGAGCGTCGATCCGCACCACGACGTCGAACTGGTACGGAGACCGGGTGATCGACTGCTGGACGTACGCGGCGAGGTCCGGCTGCGGCAGCTGGCGCGGGGCGAAGCGTTCCCGGGGGGTCGGAACCGACTCGAACCGGTCCACCCGGAAGGTGCGCCAGTCCTGCCGGCCGGTGTCGTAGGCCACCAGATACCAGCGGCGGCCCGTGTCCACCAGCCGGTACGGTTCGGCGAGCCGGCGGGAGGACTCTCCATCGGCCTTGGCGTAGCGGAAGCCGATCACGCGCCGCTCGGCGATGGCGCTGGAAATTCCGGTCAGCACCTCCGGATCCACCGCCGCGGTGGGCCCGGCCAGGGTGACCACGGCATTCTTCAGCGTGGAGAACTTGGGCCGCAGCCTCGAAGGCAGCACCTGCTCCAGCTTGGTCAGGGCCCGCAGCGAGGCTTCGCCGACGCCTGCCACCGGGCTGGCCGTCACCGCACTGAGGCCCAGCGCCACGGCCAACGCCTCGTCGTCGTCAAGCAGCAGCGGCGGAAGCTGGGCGCCCGCACCCAGCTGGTAGCCCCCGGCCACACCGGGGGAGGCGTTGATGGGATAGCCCAGGTTGCGCAGCTTGCCGATGTCCCGGCGCACCGTGCGTTCGGTGACGCTCATCCGCTCGGCCAAGGCGGAGCCGGTCCACTCCCGGCGCATCTGGAGCAGGGAA
The DNA here is from genome assembly GCF_053607305.1 of Arthrobacter sp. NPDC055138. Lineage (NCBI taxonomy): Bacteria > Bacillati > Actinomycetota > Actinomycetes > Micrococcales > Micrococcaceae > Arthrobacter > Arthrobacter sp. NPDC055138. The sequence goes on along the minus strand of NZ_JBSGTH010000005.1, from coordinate 128,235 downwards.
AGCAGTTGCAGCAGCCGCGCTGACGTTTCGAGCATGGGCACCTGTCTGAAGCGGCCGGCCCGGCGGATGCTTTCCGCGCTGACCGGGGCCGGAATTTCCGGGACAAGGCCAATCTACTCGTGAACGCGGACAGGAGCTGTCCGTGATGACCGCTTTGCAGGCGGATGGGGAGCAGCAGAGACTGGGCAAGGACGGCCCGGCCGCTCCAAGATGGACTCGAGAGTCCGCGTGGTGTCGGGACTCAGGGGTGATGGGAGCTGCGATGACTTTCAATGCGGCAGTGGAATTGGTGGAGCAACTGACCTGGCACTGGGACGCCCAGGCCCGTCCCCGGTTGCATGGGCTCACGGACGAGGAGTATTTCTGGGAACCTGCCGAGGGCTGTTGGAACGTCCGGCACCGTGGCACCAGCACCGCCCAGATGGCCGTGGGGGCTGGGGACTTTGTCATCGAATTCGCGGTCCCGGAGCCAAAGCCGCCGCCGGTAACCACGGTGGCCTGGCGCCTGAACCACATTCTGGTGGGGGTGCTGGGGAGCCGGAACGCTTCGCACTTCGGCGGCCCACGGGTGGGCTACGAGTCCTTCGAGTATCCCGGGACCGCGGCCGGGGCATTGGCCCTGCTCGACGACTACTATGCGCGGTGGCTCGACGGTGTTCGAGCGCTCGGCGAGGATGGGCTGGGCCGGCCGTGCGGTCCTGCGGAAGGCGCCTTTGCCGACCGGTCCATGGGAACCCTGGTGCTGCACATCAACCGAGAAATGATCCATCATCTGGCCGAGATTGCACTCCTGCGGGACTTGTTCGCCCACCGCCAGTAGCAAGAGGAAGCCCGACCGGGTTGCGGTCGGGCTTGGGGCGGATCCAGATCAGGCAACGGTCGGCTCAGACCAACCGGGGAAGGTCGGCATAGGGGCGACTCGGGACGGTGCCGGCGGTCCAGTCGGCGTGTGAACGTTCCGGCGGGGTGGCGCCGCGGCCGTCACGGATGATCAATCGGATGGTGGCGCCGATGACGAAGAGTGCCAGTGCGGTAATCAGAAGTAGTTCCATGCCTCTATGGTGATCCTGCGGCAGCGGAAAAAAGAGTGGCAGAAACGACCATAAAGCACAAAAAACTGCCATACTAGTTGCATGTTGAAAACAGTGGCTGTGGTGGTGCTTCCGGGGGCCGCGCCGTTCGAGTTTGGAGTGGTCTGCGAAGTCTTCGGCATCGACCGGTCTGACCGCGGCACCGGCGTTCCGGCGTTCGACTTCCGGATCTGCACGACCGTGCCAGGCGTGGTCAGCAGCAAGCTGGGATTCTCCCTGAACGTCCCGCTTGGACTGGAGGCTGCCGCCGACGCGGACCTGGTGGTGGTGGCGCCCTACCAGCAGATGGACCAGGTCCCGGACGAACTACGGGACGCCCTGCACGCCGCGCATGCCCGCGGCGCGTGGGTGCTGTCCGTATGCTCGGCGGCCTTTGTGCTGGCCGAGGCGGGGCTGCTGGACGGGCGCCGCGCCACAACGCACTGGCAGTACTCCCATCAGCTGGCGGCCAACTATCCGCAGATCGACGTGGACGAAAACGTGCTGTACGTCGAGGACGACCGCATCATCACCAGTGCCGGGACAGCCGCGGGGATCGACGCCTGCCTGCACTTGGTCCGGACCGAGCTCGGGGCCTCGGTGGCCACGGCCATCGCCCGGGACATGGTGGTGCCGCCGCACCGGGCCGGCGGGCAGGCGCAGTATATTGACCGTCCAATGTCGCTGGCCGGCTGCCACACCCTGAAAGACCTGCTGGTGTGGCTGGATGAGAACCTGGCCCAGGACGTGACGGTCGCCCAATTGGCCGACAGGGTGCACATGTCCGAGCGCACGTTCGCCCGCCGGTTCCGGGCCGAAACCGGTGCCACGCCGGCCGCATGGATCAACGCGCAGCGGGTGCTCCGTGCGCAGGAGCTGCTGGAGGAATCGGACCTGAACATCGACGAAATCGCGCGGATCACGGGATTCGGCCAAGCGGTGCTGCTGCGCCACCATTTCGCCAAGTCCGTCGGCGTCAGCCCGGCGGCCTACCGCCGAACCTTCCGCGGCAGCGGCGCCGCCGGCACTGCGGCAACGCGTGACCGCCAGCCCGCAGCCAGCGCAGCCCGGTAGATCGGGGTTAACGCAAGAATCCCCGGCCGTGTGGCCGGGGATTCCTGCGGTCCTGCTTCATCAGTGCCCTCGATAGGATTCGAACCTACGGCCTTCTGCTCCGGAGGCAGACGCTCTATCCCCTGAGCTACGAGGGCGCGGCACCGGCTGTTCGCCTGATGCCCTGCGGGACCTATTGAGCTTAGCAGCATCCGGCCCGCCAGAAGAAATGCGCAACGCCGCGCGCCTGCAGGAACTGTTGTGGGGGAGCGACCGGCCCCGCCCCGAAGGCCAGGTGCGAGCCCCGTCACAGCCGGGCCGTGGAAAGGCGGGCGGCAGAAGTGATTGCCCTATGCTTGTGGGGTGACTCCTGAAGAACTTTCCGCTGCCATTGCCGCCTGCCTGCAGGCCGCCGTCGACGCCGGCGATTTCGCCGTCGAAATGCCGGACGAGGTCCGGGTGGAGCGACCGAAAAACCGGGAGCATGGGGACTGGGCCACCAACATTGCCATGCAGCTGGGCAAGAAGGCCGGCATGAATCCGCGCCAGTTTGCTGAGATTCTCAGCGCCCGGCTGGAGAAGATCGACGGCGTCGCCCGGGTAGAGATTGCCGGCCCCGGCTTCCTCAACATCACCGTGGACGCCGCCGCCGCCGGTGTGCTCGCCAAGAGCATCGTCGAAGCGGGAACCGGCTACGGCACCAGCGATGACCTGTCCGGGCAGCGCATCAACCTGGAGTTCGTCTCCGCCAACCCCACCGGGCCAATCCACCTGGGCGGCACCCGCTGGGCTGCGCTCGGCGACTCGCTGGCGCGCATCCTCGTGGCGCAGGGCGCGGACGTGGCCCGCGAATACTACTTCAATGACCATGGCTCGCAGATCGACCGGTTTGCCCGCTCCCTGCTGGCGAAAGCCAAAGGCGAGCCCGCACCGGAGGACGGCTACGGCGGAGACTACATCGCCGACATCGCCAACGCGGTGCTGGCGCAGAACCCGGACGCGCTTTCGTCCGCTGACCCGCAGGAAGAATTCCGCAGCCGCGGCGTGGAGCTGATGTTCACGGCGATCAAGAAATCGCTGCATGAATTCGGCGTGGATTTCGACGTGTACTTCCACGAGAATTCGCTGTTCGAGGACGGCGCCGTGGAGAAGTTGCTGGAAGAGCTGAAAGGCTCCGGCAGCCTCTACTTCAACGACGGCGCGTGGTGGCTGAAGTCCACCGACTTCGGCGATGACAAAGACCGCGTGGTCATCAAGTCGGACGGCAACGCGGCCTACATCGCCGGCGACATCGCCTACTTCAAGAACAAGCGGGACCGCGGGTTCGACCTGTGCATCTACATGCTCGGCGCCGACCACCACGGCTACGTCGCCCGGTTGAAGGCCGCCGCGGCCGCGATGGGCGACAGCGCCGACCGGGTGGAAGTGCTGATCGGCCAGATGGTCAACCTGGTCAAGGACGGCAAGCCGATGCGGATGTCCAAGCGCGCCGGCACCGTGGTGACCATGGAGGACCTCGTCGACGCCGTGGGCGTGGATGCGGCCAGGTACGCGCTGACCCGCTCGCACGCCGATTCGAACATCGACATTGACCTGGACCTGCTGGTTAAGCACAGCAACGACAACCCGGTCTACTACGTGCAGTACGCCCATGCGCGCACCTGCGCCGTCGCCCGCAATGCTGCCGCCTCCGGGGTGGAACGCAGCGCCTTCGACGCGTCGCTGCTGGACCACGCCACCGAGAATGAACTGCTGGCCGTGCTGGGCGCCTACCCGTCCGTGGTGGCCATGGCTGCGAAGTTCCGCGAACCGCACCGCGTGGCCCGCCATCTGGAAGTCATCGCCGGCGCCTACCACCGCTGGTACGACGCCTGCCGTGTCACCCCGATTGGCGACGGCGAAGTTACCGACACGCACCGTACCCGGCTGTGGTTGAACACCGCCGTGACCCAGGTGCTGGCCAACGGCCTGGACCTGCTGGGCGTCAGCGCCCCGGAGAGGATGTAATGCCCGCAGCACACGTATCCGGCGCCGCGTCAGAGCTGGCCCCGGACTGGCTGACCTGCCCGCAGGATGTCAATGCGCTGGAGGCCAAGCTGTGGGCCCAGGATGTGGCCCGTGGTGCAGCCGGTGAACTGGAAGTCTCCGGCATCGGCGTCGGCGAACTCAAGGAGCAGTTCGGCACGCCGCTGTTCGTGGTGTCCGAGGACGATTTCCGCGCCCGTGCCCGCGCCTTCAAACAGGCCTTCGACGATGCCTTCAGTTCGCTCTGCGGCGGCGTGGATGTCTACTACGCCGGCAAGGCGTTCCTCAGCGTGGAAATTGCCCGCTGGGTGGCCCAGGAAGGGCTTCGGCTCGATACCTGCAGCGGCGGGGAGCTGGCCGTCGCCGCCCGCGCCGGCATCCCGGGGGAAAACCTTGGCCTGCACGGCAACAACAAGTCGGACGCCGAAATCCACCGCGCCCTGGACATGGGGCTGGGCCGCATCGTGGTGGACAGCCTGGATGAACTGGCACGGGTCGGCGCCATCGCCGCCGCCCGGGGCGAGATGGCCAACGTGATGCTGCGGCTGACCCCCGGCGTGCACGCGCACACGCACGAGTTCATTGCCACCGCGCATGAAGACCAGAAGTTCGGCCTCTCGATGGCCGGCGCCGGCCAGCAGCAGGATGGCACGGAGCACGACGCCGGTGCGCCGGCTCAGTCCGCCGGCTCGCCCGCAGCACAGGCCGTCGCTGCGGCGCTGGCGCACGAGTCGATCAACCTGCTGGGACTGCACTGCCACATCGGCTCGCAGATCTTCGAGCCCGAAGGTTTCGCGCTGGCGGCCGAGCGGCTGCTGAGCTTCGTGGCGCAGGTCCGCGACGAGCACGGCGTTGACCTGCATGAACTGGATCTGGGTGGCGGCTACGGCATCGCCTACACCGAAGCCGACACCCCGCGGCCGCCGGCCGAACTCGCCCAGGCGATGGCCGCCGTCGTGCGCGCCGCCACCGAACGGCTGGGGATCCCGGTGCCGCGGATCTCGATTGAGCCGGGCCGCGCGATCGCCGGGCCGAGCACCTTCACCCTCTACTCTGCCGGCACCCGGAAGACCGTGCAGGTTGACGTGGACGGCGGCGGCAGCCGTCCGCGGCGCTACGTGTCCGTGGATGGCGGCATGAGCGACAACGCCCGCCCGGTGCTCTACGACGCCGATTATTCGGCCGTGTTGGCTTCCCGTGTGACGGAAGCAGCGCCGATTATTTCCCGCGTGGTTGGTAAACACTGCGAGAGCGGTGACATTGTAGTCAGGAACGTTTACCTGCCCGAGGACATCGAGGCGGGGGACCTGCTGGCGGTGCCGGCGACCGGGGCCTATTGTTGGGCGCTCTCCAGCAACTACAACTATGTGGCCCGGCCGCCTGTGGTTGCCGTGCGCGGCGGCGAGGCGCGGTTGATCATCCGCGGCGAAACCGAAGACGACCTGCTGGCCCGCGACCTGGGCTGACCCCCGACGGGCGGCAGGGGTGGCGAGTGAGATAAAAGACTGAGAGTTTGGGCAGCATGAAAACGCTGAAAGTAGCACTGTTGGGATGCGGGAACGTCGGAGCCCAGGTGGCCCGGATCCTGATTGACGACGCCGAAGTGCTCGCCGCGCGTACCGGCGCGCGGCTGCAACTGACCGGGATCGCCGTGCGCGACGTCGCCGCCAAGCGGACCGTGGAACTGCCCGCCGAGCTGTTCACCACCGAGGCCGAGCCGCTGGTCAAGGACGCCGACATCGTGATCGAGCTGCTCGGCGGGCTGGAACCGGCGCGGACGCTCATCCGCAGCGCCATCGACAGCGGCGCCGCCGTGGTCACCGGTAACAAGGCCCTGCTGGCGGCCGACGGGCAGGACCTGTACGCCCGCGCCGACGAGGCCGGCGTCGAGCTGTCCTTCGAAGCCGCGGTTGCCGGCGCCATCCCGCTGCTGCGGCCCATCCGCGAGTCGCTGGCGGGGGACCGCATCACCAAGGTGATGGGCATCGTCAACGGCACCACCAACTACATCCTGGACCAGATGGACACCACCGGCGCCCAGTTCGCCGACGCGCTGGCCGCCGCGCAGGAACTCGGCTACGCCGAAGCGGACCCCACCGCCGACGTGGAAGGCCATGACGCCGCGGCCAAGGGTGCCATCCTCGCCGAGCTGGCCTTCCACACTCCGTTCGATCTGGCCAACGTCCAGTGCCAGGGCATCAGCTCCATCACGGCGGACGACATTGCCGCGGCCAAGGATGCCGGCTACGTGATCAAGCTGCTCTCCATCGCCGAGCGGCTGCGCGGCATCGACGGCCAGGAGGGCGTGGCCGTGCGCGTCCACCCGACCCTGCTGCCGCGCCAGCACCCGCTGGCAGCCGTGCACGGAGCCTTCAACGCGGTCTTCGTGGAGGCCGAAAACGCCGGCGAGATGATGTTCTACGGCCAGGGCGCCGGCGGCGCGCCGACCGCCTCCGCGGTGCTGGGCGATGTGGTCAGCGCCGGCCGGCGCATGGTTGGCGGCGGTCCGGGCCGGACCGAAACACCCACGGTCCAGTTGCCCGCCGTCGGACTTGACTCGGTCAAGACCAGCTACTACATCGGCCTGGACGTGGCGGACCAGCCGGGCGTACTGTCGCAGATTGCCGGCGTCTTCGCCGAGCACGGCGTCTCCATCGAGACGATGCGCCAAACCATCCACGCCGAAGCCCCCCATGACACCGCCAGCGACGGCGGCAAGGTGACCGCGGAGCTGCGCTTCGTCACGCACCGGGCGTCCGAGGCTTCGCTGGCCGCGACGGTCGACGCCGTGCGCGGACTCGACATTGTCAACGCTGTTATCTCTGTCCTGCGAGTAGAAGGAATCTAAGTGGCCCACCAATGGCGCGGCGTCATCCGTGAATACGCGGACCGGCTGCCGGTAACGGAGCAGACCGAGATCATCACCCTCGGCGAAGGCGGCACCCCGCTGGTGCGGGCCAAGGCCCTCTCCGAGCTGACCGGCTCCGAGGTGTACCTGAAGGTGGAGGGGATGAACCCCACCGGCTCCTTCAAGGACCGCGGCATGACCATGGCCATGACGGCGGCGGTGGAGGCGGGCGCCAAAGCGGTAGTCTGCGCGTCCACCGGCAACACGTCCGCCTCGGCGGCCGCCTACGCCACCCAGGCCGGGCTGAAGTGCGCGGTGCTGGTTCCCGCCGGCAAGATCGCCATGGGCAAGATGAGCCAGGCGATCGCGCACGGCGCCGAAATCATCCAGATCAACGGCAACTTCGACAACTGCCTGGAAGTGGCCCGCAAACTCTCCGAGGCCTACCCGGTGTTCCTGGTGAACTCGGTGAACCCGGCACGCATCCAGGGCCAGAAGACGGCGGCCTTCGAGACGGTTGACTATCTGGGCGATGCCCCGGACATCCACGTGATGCCGGTGGGCAACGCGGGCAACATCACCGCCTACTGGAAGGGCTACCAGGAGTACGCCGCGCCGTACGAGTCGGCCACTGCCGGCATGCTGGGCCCGGTTGCCAGCAAGACCCCGACGCTATGGGGCTTCCAGGCCGCCGGTGCCGCCCCGCTGGTGCTGGGACACCCGGTGACCGAACCGGAGACCATCGCCACCGCGATCCGGATCGGCAACCCGGCCTCTTGGGACACCGCCATCGCCGCCCGCGACGAGTCCGGCGGCCTGATCGATTCCGTGACCGACGACGAGATTCTGGCCGCGCACCGCTGGCTGTCCTCGAAGGAGGGCGTCTTCGTGGAGCCGGGCTCCGCGGCGGGCGTGGCCGGCGTGATCAAGAAGCACGCCGCCGGCGAGGTGCCCTCGGGCAAGACCATCGTCATTACGGTCACCGGTCACGGACTGAAGGACCCGCAGTGGGCACTGCGAACCGAGGATGGCAGCGAAGCGTCGCCGATCAAGGTGGACTTCGACGTGGTCAGCGTGGCCTCCGCCCTGGGTCTTGAGTAGCAGCACCTTGGCAGGGGAGGACGCCGCGGTGGCCGGCCGCATAGCGCCCGGCCAGCGCATCACGGTGCGGGTGCCGGCCACCAGCGCCAACCTGGGTCCGGGCTTCGACAGCCTGGGCCTGGCCTTGGCGTTCTACGACACGGTCACGGTGGAGTCGACCGACGACGGCGTCTTCCAGGCATCCGTCAGGGGCGAAGGCGCGGCCAACCTGCCGACTGACGAATCGCACCTCATCATCCGGACCTTGCGCAGCACGCTGCGCCAAGCAGGGTACGACGCCGGTGGGTTGCGGCTGGAAGCCGAGAACCTGATCCCGCATGGGCGGGGGATGGGTTCTTCCGCCGCCGCGGTGGTGTCCGCGGTGCTGTTGGCCGATGCCCTGCTTCCGGAGCAGGACCGCCTTGGCGCCGGAAAGATCCTGCAGATCTGTTCCGGCCTGGAAGGCCACCCCGACAACGTGGCACCCGCCTTGAGCGGGCAGTTGGCCATCTCCTGGGAGGAAGCCGGGGTCTACTACAGCACCCGGGTGCCGATCTGCCCGGACATTGTGCCAGTGGTGGCCATACCCTCCTTTGAACTTTCCACCGAAACGGCACGTAATCTGCTGCCCGCCTCGGTGCCGCACCACGTTGCTGCCGCCAACTCCGGCCGCGCCGCACTGTTGGTCCACGCACTCACCCGCGACCCGTCGCTGCTGCGGGCAGGGACAGAAGAGTGGCTGCATCAGCGGCACCGGGCGCCGGCCATGAAGCCCAGTGCCGCGCTCATCGAGGCGCTGCGCAGCCGCGGCCACGCCGCCGTCGTCTCCGGCGCCGGGCCCACTGTCATGACACTCACCGCGGACGAAGCCGAAGCGGTGCAGGTTCAGAAGGTCATCGCCACCCATCTGGAGCAGCACGACATGCCGGGGAGCTGGCGTGTTCTGAAACTGGCAGTGGAGACAGATGGTGCTAAAGTGGAAATGCACCCCCGGGAATAACCGGCGAGGAATCCTGCCCGGATGCTCCGGATCACGCAAGCCGAGCAGCCGTTGAGGCAGGATCCCCGTTCCAGGTGCAGCCTTTCAGGAGCCTTCCGCGGCACTCAACGGCGTTGCTGTCGGCCATCGGCCGGACAGGACCTCCCTCGTTCCAGCCGGATGGCTTGTTTCAAAGGCTTTCATATCTGTTCACCCGGACTTTCCTCGGCATGACGCCGGAGGCAACAACGGACCCCGGCCGGGCTTCTCATGCACGGTCGGGTGGCAAACAACGCGGTGCGCTTCATATGCACATCGCCCGACGAGGGGGAAGGATCCTTCGTGACCGAAACCACTGACCTGACTGCAGGTGTGGAAACCATTGACTCTCCTGCACCGAAGAGTGCGGGCCTTGCCGGCCTGAAGCTGGCCCAGCTGCAGGTGCTGGCCGGACAGCTCGGCATCACCGGCGGCTCCCGGATGCGCAAGGGCGACCTTGTCACCGCGATTTCCGACCACCAGCGCGGCTCCTCGGTTGCAGACCGGGCCGCCAAGAAGGTGGACCAGCCGGCGCGCACCGAAGCTTCTGCTCCGGCCAAGGAAGAGACCTCCGGCACGGCAGGCGAGGGCGCCGGCAACACGTCCGGCGGTGACCTCACCAAGGCCGCCGAGCGGGTCAGCCGTACCCGCAACCGCAACCGCCGCGCCAGCAGCGACGGCACGGTGGCACCTGCCGACGCAGAGGCCACTGCCGCAAACACCGCCACCGCGGCGCCGGCCGAAGCCCCTGCCCAGGCTCCCGCCGCCGAGACTGTCCAGGCCGACGGCGAAGTCCGCCAGGAGCGCCGCAGCCGCGGACGCAACCGGCGTTCGGAGTCCGGTCAGCAGGACGCAGCCGAGATCAAGACCGATGCCCAGCAGGAAACCGCCGAGGCCGGCAAGCAGGACGAGAAGAAGGACGGCCAGGACGGTGCCGCCCAGCAGCAGCAGTCCGGCCGCGGCGACGGCCAGTCCGACCGCCGCAACCGTGACCGCAGCCGCAACCGCAGCGAGTCCGACCGCGACAACCGGGACAACCGCGACAACCGCGACAACCGTCAGGACGACGGCGAGGACGGCGGCCGCGGACGCAACCGCAACCGCCGCAACCGCCGCGACAATGACAGCAACACCCGCTACCGCGACCGCAACGAGCGCCGCCGCGGCCGCGACCGCGGTCCGGACGTCGACGACACCGAGGTTTCGGACGACGATGTGCTGCTGCCCGTCGCCGGCATCCTGGATGTGCTGGAGAACTACGCCTTCGTGCGTACCTCCGGCTACCTGCCCGGACCGAACGACGTCTACGTCTCGCTGGCCCAGGTCAAGAAGTACAACCTGCGCAAGGGCGACGCCGTCGTCGGCGCCATCCGCGCCCCGCGCGACGGCGATTCCGGCGGCCAGAGCAGCCGGCAGAAGTTCAACGCGCTGGTCAAGCTCACTTCCGTCAACGGCAAGCCGGTGGAAGACAACAAGGACCGCGTGGACTTCACCAAGCTGGTTCCGCTTTACCCGTCGGAGCGCCTGCGCCTGGAGACCGAGCCGAAGAAGATCGGCCCCCGCGTCATCGACCTGGTGGCCCCGATCGGCAAGGGCCAGCGCGGCCTGATTGTCTCCCCGCCGAAGGCCGGCAAGACCCTGATCCTGCAGTCCATCGCGAACGCGATCACCACCAACAACCCTGAGGTCCACCTCATGATGGTGCTGGTCGACGAGCGGCCTGAAGAGGTCACCGACATGCAGCGCACGGTTAAGGGCGAGGTCATTGCCTCCACCTTCGACCGTCCCGCCGATGACCACACCACGGTGGCCGAACTGGCCATCGAGCGCGCCAAGCGCCTGGTGGAAATGGGCATGGACGTGGTGGTCCTGCTGGACTCGATGACCCGTCTGGGCCGTGCCTACAACCTGGCCGCCCCGGCATCCGGCCGCATCCTCTCCGGCGGTGTGGACTCGTCCGCGCTGTACCCGCCGAAGCGCTTCTTCGGTGCCGCCCGCAACATCGAAAACGGCGGCTCCCTGACCATCCTCGCCACCGCCTTGGTGGAGACCGGGTCGAAGATGGACGAGGTCATCTTCGAGGAATTCAAGGGCACCGGCAACATGGAACTGCGCCTGTCCCGCTCGCTGGCGGACAAGCGCATCTTCCCGGCCGTCGATGTCAATGCCTCCGGCACCCGCCGCGAGGAGAACCTGCTCTCGCCCGAAGAGGTCAAGATCATGTGGCGCCTGCGCCGCGTCCTCTCCGGACTGGACACCCAGCAGGCGCTGGAACTGCTCACCGGCAAGATCCGGGAAACGCAGTCCAACGTGGAGTTCCTGATGCAGGTCCAGAAGACGACGCTCGGCTCGAAGGCCGAGAACGACAAGTAGCTGGTTAACAGCCGCTGATTTTTGCCGGCCCCGCCCTACGCCGGGCGGCCGAGGATCTGCGATCCTCAGCCGCCCGGCTCCGGTAGGCCCGATGCCACTCCCTGGCCGGCAAAAAAATCAGCGGCTGTTGCTGTTAAGTCGGCTTTTTGTCCCCGTCGTTGTCGTTGCTATTTAGACTTGTTGTGAGTCGAAAGAGGTTTGAAGATGTTTGAGTCCGTTCAGGGGCTGCTGGATGAGCATGCCCAGCTGCAGAAGGAATTGAGCGACCCTGCTGTCTATGCCGATCAGGCGCGGGCACGGAAGTTGGGGCGCCGTTCGGCGGAGCTGAACGGCATTGTGGAGGCGCACAAGCGCTGGTCGCACCTCTCGGACGACCTTGAGGCGGCCCGCGAGCTTGCCGACGAGGATCCGGAACTGGCGGCCGAGGTGCCGGGGCTGGAGGCTGAACTCGAGACCGCCCAGGAGCGGCTCCGCCGGCTGCTGATCCCGCGCGATCCGGACGACGCCCGCAACGTGATCATCGAGGTCAAGGGCGGCGAAGGCGGCGACGAGGCTGCACTGTTCGCCGGCGACCTGCTGCGGATGTACATGCGCTACGCGGAATCGCGCGGCTGGAAGACCGAAATTATCTCCGCGACGGAGTCCGATCTGGGCGGCTACAAGGACGTCCAGATGGCCATCAAAGGCAACTCCAACGACCCGGCCGAAGGTGTGTGGGCACGGCTCAAGTTCGAGGGCGGCGTGCACCGCGTGCAGCGTGTTCCGGTGACCGAATCGCAGGGCCGCATCCACACCTCCGCCGCGGGCGTGCTGGTGCTGCCCGAAGTGGACGAACCGGAAGAAATCGACATCAGCCAGAACGACCTGAAGATCGATGTGTACCGTTCCTCGGGCCCCGGCGGCCAGTCCGTGAACACCACCGACTCGGCGGTGCGTATCACCCACCTGCCCACCGGCATTGTGGTGGCGATGCAGAACGAGAAGTCACAGCTGCAGAACCGTGAGGCCGGCATGCGCGTTCTCCGCGCGCGGCTGCTGGCCCACCAGCAGGAGCAGATCGACGCCGCAAACTCCGAGACCCGCAAGTCGCAGATCCGCACCATGGACCGGTCCGAGCGGATTCGAACCTACAACTTCCCGGAAAACCGCATCGCGGACCACCGCACCGGCTACAAGGCCTACAACCTGGACGCGGTGATGAACGGCGAACTGGAACCCGTGATCCAGTCGGCCATCCAGGCGGACGAAGAACACCGGCTGGCCGCACTGGGCGAGGAAAACTAGCCAGCGGTGCCCGGCACGAATCTTGCCGAAGCCCTCTCCGCCGCCACCGCGCGGCTGGCAGAGGCCGGCGTCCCTTCGCCGCGGGTGGACGCCGAGTTGCTCGCCGCCCACCTGCTGGGCGTGTCGCTGGGGCGCGTGCGTGCGCTGGCGCTGATGGACGCCGAGTCTCCGGACGGCCTGGAGGACCTGGTGGCCGAACGCGCCACCCGTGTTCCGCTGCAGCACATTACCGGCCGGGCTTTCTTCCGGCACCTTGAACTGCAGGTGGGGCCGGGCGTGTTCGTGCCGCGGCCGGAGACCGAAACGGTCGCCCAACATGCCATCGACCAGGCGCTGGCCCTGTCCGCGGCCAAGGTGGTGGACCTGGGCACCGGCTCCGGAGCCATCGCCGCCGCCGTCGCCAGCGAAGTGCCCTCCGCCACCGTCTACGCGGTGGAACTCAGTGACCTCGCGCACGCCTGGGCCGAGCGGAATCTGGCACCGCTGGGCGTCACTCTGCTGAGGGAGGACCTGCGCACGGCGCTGTCCGCGCATGACGGGACCTTCGACGTCGTCGTGTCCAATCCGCCCTACATTCCCGCCGAAGCGGTCCCGCGCGAGCCCGAGGTCGCCGATCACGATCCGCAGATGGCGCTCTACGGCGGGGGAGCGGACGGGATGGAGCTTCCGGCCGCCACCGCGGCCACCGCCGCGCGGCTGTTGAAGCCCGGCGGCTACTTCATCATGGAACATGCCGAGGTCCAAGCCGCAGCGGTGCTGACCCTGCTGCAGGCTGCCGGATGCTGGCAGCAGGTGGCTACCGAGTACGATCTAACCGGGCGCGAGCGGGCCACGTCCGCTCGACGGTTATGAGAATGGAACAATGAAACTGTGAGCACCACGTTCAACTGCACCGACGCCGCAGACCGCAGCGAGGGCCTGGCGGCAGCACAAGCCGCCCTCGCAGACCGGCAGTGTGTTGTCATGCCCACCGATACTGTCTACGGGATCGCCGCCGACGCGTTCTCGCCCCAGGCGGTGGCCACCCTGCTGGCCGCCAAGGGCCGCGGACGGAAAATGCCGCCGCCGGTGCTGGTGCCGCGGCCGCAGACCATGGACGGCCTCGCCACCGACGTGAGCGACGAAGCCCGCGCCCTCGCCGACGCCTTCTGGCCGGGCGGCCTGACGCTGATTTTCCACGCCCAGCCGTCGCTGACCTGGGACCTGGGCGAAACAAAGGGCACTGTAGCCCTGCGTATGCCCGACGACGAGCTGGCGCTGGAACTGCTGGCAGCCACCGGACCGTTGGCCGTGTCCTCGGCGAACCGCACCGGCCAGCCCTCGGCGCAAACGGCCGCGCAGGCCATGGAGCAGTTGGCTGAATCGGTGGACGTTTATTTGGAAGACGGCTTTCGCCCCGCCGAAGGTGCGACGGCGGTGCCCTCCACCATCGTGGACTGCACCTCCAGCCCGCTGCGGGTGGTGCGCGAAGGGACCATCAGCCTGGAAACCCTGCGCACCGTCGTCCCGGATGTCCTGGGCCTCGGGGAGACGGTAGAAGCATGAGCCGCGACTCCGCTCTTCCGGCCGGCAAAACTGCCAGCAGCGACCGCGCTCTCTGGCTGTGGTCGCAGATCCTGCTGGACTCCCTGGCTTGGGTCGTGGCGATTATGCTGGCAGTTTTCCTGCGCTACGAAATGGCGCTCAGCCCGGCCAAGATCCCCGGCATCATCCTGCTGTGTGCGCTGGCCATAGCGGCCCAAGTAGCGGTCGGGTCAGCCTTCGCCCTATACAAGGGCCGTTACAGCTTCGGCAGTTTTCACGAGGCCAAGCTGCTGGTCATGGTGACCATCTCGGTGTCCGTGATCCTGACCCTCGGACTGCTGACCTTCGGCATCTCGCTCGGCATCGCGCGCGGCACTGGCCTGATCGCGTTCCCCTTCGCCTGCCTCTTCATGGCCGCGGTTCGCTACCTGAAGCGGATGTACGTGGAAAGCAAAGCCAAACCGGGCGACCAGGCCGAACGGACCCTGATTTACGGCGCCGGCTTTGTCGGCAACAACATCGTGACCCGGATGAGCAACGATCCCGCCTCGCCGTGGCTGCCGGTGGGGCTGATCGACGACGATCCGGCCAAGAAGCACCTGCGCATCGCGTCCGTTCCGGTCCTGGGCAGGATGGAAGACCTGCCGGAGATCGTACAGCGCACCCAGGCAACCGTCCTGCTGGTGGCGATCGCGGACATCGACGCCGTGCGGATGCGCAAGATCTCCGACACCATCGCCGGCCTGAACGTGCGCGTCCTGGTGGTGCCGCCGCTGAAGGACATGCTGACCGGCCGGCAGGACTTTTCCTTCCGCGAAGTCGCGATTGAAGACCTGATCGGGCGCCAGCCGGTGGATATCCACGTGGAAGAAATCGCCCACTACGTGACCGGCCGGCGGGTGCTGGTCACCGGCGCCGGCGGGTCCATTGGATCCGAGCTCTGCCGGCAGATCCACGCCTTCCAGCCGGCCGAACTGATCATGCTGGACCGCGACGAGACCGGCTTGCAGGGCACCCAGATTTCCATCACCGGCCAAGGACTGCTCACGGGCAAGGACACCGTGCTGGCCGACATCCGCGACGCCGGTGCGCTCGAAGCGATTTTCCTGGACCGCAAGCCGGAAGTGGTGTTCCACGCCGCGGCACTGAAGCACGTCTCGCTGCTGGAGCAGTATCCGGAGGAAGCCTGGAAGACCAATGTGCTCGGCTCGCTGAACGTGCTGCGTGCTGCACGCGCGGCCAGGGTCGAGACCTTCGTCAACGTTTCCACCGACAAGGCCGCCAATCCCACCACCGTGCTGGGCCACTCCAAGCGGGTAGCCGAGAAGCTGACGGCCTGGGTCGCGCAGCAAACCGGGCTGAAGTACGTCTCCGTCCGGTTCGGCAACGTGCTGGGCAGCCGCGGATCGGTCCTGCCGCTGTTCAGCGAGCAAATCCGCAAGGGCGGTCCGGTCACCGTTACCGACGCCGAGGCCACCCGCTTCTTCATGACCATCCCGGAAGCTTGCCAGCTGGTGATCCAGGCCGGCGCCATCGGCACCGGCGGCGAAGTGTTGATTTTGGACATGGGCGAACCGGTCAAGATCCTGGACGTAGCCGAGCGGATGATCGCCATGTCGGGCCGGGACGTCGAAATCGTCTTCACCGGCCTGCGCCCGGGGGAGAAGCTGCACGAGGACCTGATCGGGGAGGGCGAAAGCGATTCGCGGCCGCTGCACCCCAAGATCTCGCACGCCAGCATCGAGGGACTTGATCCGGACCGGATGAGCCTGACCGACTGGAAGAGCCGGCAGCATCTGGTCTCCGCCTCGACCGGTGCGCTGGACACCGTTCCGCTGGCGGTGGCCCCCGAGGACGATCTTGAGTCCGACGGGCGGGAGCGGGCCTCGTGAGCACGGCCGTGGTGGCCGTTGCCGCGGCCCTTCTGCTCAGCCTGCTGCTGCCGTTCGCGCTGATTCCGCTGCTCAACCGGCACGGGGTGCTGGATGTGCCCAATGAACGTTCCTCGCACACACGGCCGGTGGTGCGCGGCGTCGGCATCACCGTGGCGGTCGGGCTGCTGGCCGGTCTCCTGATTGCCGGCTTCGGCGGTGCTGCGGAAACACCCCAGTTGCTGCTCGCGCTTGCCGTCGTGGCGGCGGCGGCCGCACTGCTGGGCTGGGTCGAGGACTTCCGCGGGCTGTCCATCCGCGGCCGGGCCGCTCTACAGTTGGGCATCGGCGCCGGCGGAACAGCGCTGGCCATCGAACTGACCGGCCAGACCTGGTGGTGGCTGCCACTGGGCGCGCTGGCCCTGGCCGCCTACATCAACATTGCCAACTTCATGGACGGCGTCAACGGGATCTCCGGGCTGCATGGCACCGCAGTAGGGCTCATGTTCGCCGGAACCGGGGCAGTCACCGGCCACGGCTGGCTGGTGGTAGGCGGTGCCGTAGTGGCTGCCGCGTTCGTGGCGTTCCTGCCATGGAATCTTGGACGGGGCAACGTCTTCCTGGGCGACGTCGGCAGCTACCTGTTGGGAGCCTCGCTGGCCATGCTCGGCCTGACGGCCTTTTTGGACGGTGTACCCGCCGAGTATCTGTTGGGGCCGGTGGCCATCTACCTGGCGGACACACTCGCCACACTGCTGCGCCGGATCAGTGCGGGGGAGCAGTGGTACACGCCGCACCGCACGCACGCTTACCAGCGGTTGACGGACGTGGGCTTCAGCCATCTGCAGTCGGCGCTGCTGGTCACCGGCTGTTCACTGCTGACCGGTTTTTGCGGCTACCTGGCAGCCGAATCGGACCTGATGGGCAAAGCCGCCGCCATCGTCGCAGGGGTCGCCGTGGTCGTTTTCTACCTGCGGTCGCCGGTGATCTTCAGCCGACGTTCATCGAACGCGGCCGGCCCCGCCGCGTAACAGCGGGCGCCGAATCGTCGGCCAGTTCTATCTCATGTAGAATTATTCCGGCCGGTTCCGGCCAGCTCACTTCGCCTGCGACCGAAACGGATTTATCCCATGCGCGCATCCCGCCACGACGGCACTGCTGCCGCCGGCGGAGCCATCGCCGCATCCGGTCCCACCCGGTCGCCATGGCTGAAGATCCTCCGCACTTCCCTGATGGCAAGCGGCGCAGCAGCCGTGCTGATCATCGCAACGTCGGCCATCGTGGCCGGCGCGGCCGGTGCGTTGAGCGCCCTGCTCGGCGCCATGCTGGTGATGCTGTTCTTCGCCATCAGTTTGCTGGTGGGTCATTTTGTGGGACGGTCGAATCCATCCGGTGCCATCGGTGCCTTCATCGCCACCTACGTCATCAAGGTGGTGGGATTCGGCGCCGCACTGTTCCTCATCGGAACACCGGACTGGCTGGAGCGGACCTGGTTCTTCGTCGCGGCGGTTGCCGCCGTCGTCGTGTGGCAGGCAGCAGAAGTGTTCGCCTTCTCGCGTACCCGGCACCAGCTGTACGCCGATCCCGAGCCGGCACCGGAACACCGTCAGCAGCTGCCGAAGGGGGAGTCCTCCCATGGCGGCTAACGACTCATCCGGCCCTACAGACAACGGTTCCGGCGACGACTCCACCTACCAGGGCGGCAACACCCTGCTGACCTATATAGTTGGCGGGATCATCGCCTGGGGTTTGATAGGCTGGGGATTGGACTATCTGCTGGATACCCGCTGGCTGATTTTCGTCGGCGCCGTTCTAGGCGCTGGAGGCGGATATTACTTGGCCCGCAAACACAAGCTCACGCGCGGCGCTCGGCGTCGCCATGAGGGCGGCCCGGGGGACCACACCTAAATGTCAGAAAACTTCATATGGTGGCCTGCCTTGACGGCGACCCACCCTGAAACGCCCAAAGATGGACACTGCAGAGAGGAAACGCGTTGATCGCGCTTGCGCTTCCGGCGGCCGCTAATGAAGGTGGCTTCGTCCCACCGAGCCTCGAAGATATGCATCTACCGGAGATTCTTCCGTGGATGGCCCCCTACGGCGAGGGCTTCGGCAAGCAGATGCTGCTGGTCCTGCTGTCCGTCGTTTTGATTTCTTGGTTCTTCATCGTCGCGGCCCGCCGCCGCCAGCTTGTCCCCGGCAAGCTGCAGTACCTGGGCGAAATGAGCTACAACTTCGTCCGCAACTCGGTGGGTAAGGACATCATCGGTGAGCGCGACTTCAAGCCGTTCGTGCCGCTCCTGTTCTCCCTGTTCTTCTTCATCCTGGTGAACAACCTCTTTGGCTCCATTCCGCTGATCCAGATGCCGACCACCTCGCATGTGGGAACGGCCTACGCGCTGGCCGGCATCGTCTACGTCACATGGATTGTGCTGGGCATCAAGAAGCACGGCATCGGCTACTTCAAGCTGGCCGTGGTGCCTTCCGGTGTACCGAAGGCGATCCTGCCGCTGGTCGTCCTGATCGAGATCATCTCCACCTTCCTGGTCCGCCCGGTCACGCACAGCCTGCGTCTCTTCGCCACCATGCTGGCCGGCCACCTGATCATCATGCTGGCCGCTGCCGGCACACAGTTCCTGCTGGTGGACGCTGATTTCTGGTTGAAGCCGCTGGGCATCCTCACCCTCGCCGGCGGCGTCGGCATGTACTTCTTCGAAATCCTGATCCAGGTTCTGCAGGCCTACGTGTTCGTCCTGCTGACCGCGATCTACATCCAAGGCTCCCTGGCCGAGGAACACTAAATTTCCCCTCTGGGGAAGAACCTGAACCAACAACCTGCCCACTGGGCATCTTGAAAGGAAAAAAATGGAAGGCAATATCAACCTCGTCGGTTACGGTCTCTCCGCTATCGGCGGTGCCATCGGCGTGGGCCTCGTGTTCGCTGCTTACATCAACGGCGTTGCCCGCCAGCCGGAGGCACAGCGCGTGCTGCAGCCGATCGCGTTCCTGGGCCTGGCTCTGACTGAAGCTTTGGCCATCCTCGGTCTGGTGTTCGCGTTCGTCCTCTAATCCAGGCAACGCGAACCATCCACACCGAATAGATAGGACGGGTGAGATATGAATCAGGCAATGATCCTCGCCGCCGCGGAGGGTGCTAACCCTCTGATCCCTAACGTCTGGGAAATCCTCGTCACGCTGATCGGCTTCGCGATCCTTATGTACATCGTCGCCAAGTTCGTCGTTCCGGCGTTTGAGAAGACGTTTGCAGAGCGGACCGAGGCCATCGAGGGCGGGATCGCCAAGGCGGAGGCGGCCCAGGCTGAAGCCAGTGCTGCTCTGGACGAGTACAAGCAGCAGCTGACTGAGGCCCGTACGGAAGCCAACCGCATCCGTGAGGAAGCACGCGCCGAAGGCGCCCAGATCCTTGCGGAGCTGAAGGAAAAGGCGCAGTCCGAAGCCGCACGCATCAGCGAGCAGGCCCAGGTGCAGATTGACGCCGAGCGTCAGGCTGCCGTGACATCGCTGCGCAGCGAGGTCGGATCCTTGGCGACCGAACTGGCTGGCAAGATCGTCGGCGAAGCGCTGAACGATGACGAGCGTTCTGCGCGCGTCGTGGACCGCTTCCTCGCCGACCTTGAGTCCCAGAGTGCAGGTGCTGCTAAATAATGGCCGGTGTATCGAGCGAGTCGCTGAAAGCGGCACTGCAGGAGCTGGAAGCTAAGCTTCCGACCGCTTCGCTGTCCCTGGCCGAGGAACTCTTCGGGGTCCTGGGCTTGTTGGACAGCAATGCCGGACTGCGCCGTGCCCTGACCGATCCGTCGCGGGACAGCAAAGAGAAGGCCGCCATGTTCGGCCGTCTCCTCGAGGGGAAGGTCTCGGCGGAAGCCCGGGACATCGTCACCTCGCTGGCTGCCTCGCGTTGGGCCTCTGCGCGCGACATCGGGGACGCCTTGGAGACCCTGGCGGCCACCACTGCCGTCGCCGTTGCAGAGAACAATGGCCAGGGTGTTGACGGACTCGAAGGTCTGGAGCGCGACCTGTTCGCGTTCAACCGCATTGTCGGGTCGGACCATGACCTGCAGCGTGCTTTGGTTGAGCCCCAGGCATCGGACGACGCCAAGACGGCACTGGCACTGCAGCTGGTGCCGGGTGCGGGTCCGGCAGCCCAGCTGCTGATCCGGCAGGCGGTGTCCGCCCCGCGCGGCATCAAGCCCACGGCACTAGTAGAACGGTTCGTCCAGCTGGTGGCCAAGCGCCAACAGCGCTGGATCGCGGAGGTCAGCGTTACCCGTCCGCTGACCAGCGAACAGGCGAGCCGCCTGCAGGCCGGCCTTGACCGGTTGTACGGCCGCGGACTGAAGATGAACGTCAACGTTGATCCGAGACTGGTTGGCGGCGTGCGGGTCATGGTCGGGGATGAGGTTGTGGATGCGTCCGTGATCTCCCGCCTGGCTGAACTCCGCAGGAATCTCTCGGTCTAGTTTCCGCACGGAGACACGGACCGGAAGCCTCACACAGACTGAATTACACACCGGTCATCGCGCACCACGCGATGATCACAAACACAGGAGAGCAGGGACTGCAGATGGCCGAATTGACCATCAACGCCGACGACGTCCGCAATGCGCTGAACGAGTTCGCGGCGTCCTATGAACCCGGAAGCGCCGAGCGGGTCGAAGTCGGCCACGTGACCACTGCCAGCGATGGCATCGCCCGCGTCGAGGGTCTTCCCTCGGTCATGGCGAACGAACTGCTGCGTTTCGAGAACGGCGTGCTGGGCCTGGCCCAGAACCTCGACACCCGCGAAATCGGCGTCGTGATCCTCGGCGACTTCACTGGCATCGAAGAAGGCATGGAAGTTCACCGCACCGGTGAGATCCTGTCCGTGCCGGTTGGCGACGCCTACCTGGGCCGCGTCGTGGACCCGCTGGGCCACCCGATCGACGACAAGGGCCCGATCGAGTCGACCGAGCGCCGTGCACTGGAGCTGCAGGCTCCGGGCGTTACCCAGCGTAAGTCCGTGCACGAGCCGCTGCAGACCGGCATGAAGGCCATCGACGCGATGATTCCGATCGGCCGCGGCCAGCGCCAGCTGATCATCGGTGACCGCCAGACCGGCAAGACCGCCATCGCAGTCGACGCCATCCTGAACCAGAAGGCCAACTGGGAATCCGGCGACGTCAGCAAGCAGGTCCGCTGCATCTACGTGGCGATCGGCCAGAAGGCATCGACCATCGCCGCCGTCCGCCAGACCCTGGAAGACAAGGGCGCGCTGGAGTACACCACCATCGTGGCGTCGCCCGCGTCCGACCCGGCCGGCTTCAAGTACTTGGCTCCTTACGCCGGCTCGGCCATCGGCCAGCACTGGATGTACGGCGGCAAGCACGTTCTGATCATTTTTGATGATCTCTCCAAGCAGGCCGAAGCCTACCGCGCCGTGTCGCTGCTGCTGCGCCGCCCGCCGGGACGCGAGGCCTACCCGGGCGACGTGTTCTACCTGCACTCCCGCCTGCTGGAGCGTTGTGCCAAGCTCTCCGACGAGCTGGGCGCAGGCTCGATGACCGGCCTGCCGATCATTGAGACCAAGGCAAACGACGTCTCGGCCTACATTCCGACCAACGTCATCTCGATCACGGACGGCCAGATCTTCCTGCAGTCCGACCTGTTCAACGCCAACCAGCGTCCCGCCGTGGACGTCGGCGTGTCCGTCTCCCGCGTGGGTGGTGCGGCACAGGTCAAGGCGATGAAGAAGGTCTCCGGCACCCTGAAGCTGGACCTGGCCCAGTACCGCGACATGCAGGCATTCGCCATGTTCGCGTCGGACCTCGACGCGGCGTCGCGCCAGCAGCTGACCCGCGGTGCGCGGTTGATGGAACTGCTCAAGCAGGGCCAGTACACGCCGTACCCGGTCGAAGACCAGGTTGTCTCCATCTGGGCCGGTACCAACGGCTACCTGGACGATGTTCCGGTCGAGGACGTCACCCGCTTCGAGGCCGACTTCCTCTCGCACCTGAAGCACCGCAGTTCGGTGCTGACGACCATCGCGCAGACGAACCTGCTCGAGGACTCCACGGTGGACGAGTTGAAGTCGCAGATTGCCGACTTCAAGCAGGGCTTCTTCGGGGAGGGTGACAGCCGTCTGGTTGGCGCCGGCCGCGAAGAGTACGATGCCCTGGCCGAAGACGAAGTCGCCCAGGAACAGATCGTCAAGCAGAAGCGCTAATTCATCTTCGTTGATCGGGCGGGGCCACACCGCGGTCCCGCCCGGCCGCCGAGGACGAGGAAAGGAAGAGTATGGGAGCCCAGATTAGGGTCTACCGCCAGAAGATCGCATCGACTTCGTCGCTGCGGAAAATCTTCAAGGCGATGGAGCTGATCGCCGCCTCACGCATTGGCAAGGCCCGCAGCCGTGTCGCGGCTTCGATGCCGTACGCCAATGCGATCACCCGTGCCGTTTCTGCTGTGGCTTCGCAGTCCGAGATCGACCATCCGCTGACCACCGAGCCGGAGCAGATCCGCCGGGCCGCCGTGCTCGTGCTGACCTCCGACCGCGGTCTGGCGGGGTCGTACTCCGCGTCCGTGCTGAAGCAGGCCCAGTCCCTGACCGAACTGCTTCACGGAGAAGGCAAGGAAGTCCGCCACTACCTGGTCGGCCGCAAGGCGCAGGCCTACTTCGACTTCCGGAACATCCAGTACCAGCAGGTCTGGACGGGCGGCACGGACTCTCCGGAGTTCAGCACCGCCCGCGAGATCGGCGAGGAACTGCTCTCCGACTTCAACACGCCGTTCGAAGACGGTGGCGTGGACGAGATTCACATCGTCTACACCCGCTTCAAGTCCATGGTTGTCCAGGAGCCCGCGGTCATCCGACTGCTGCCCCTGGAGGTTGTGGAAGAAGAGGCCACCGAGGAGACCGACCTGCTGCCGCTGTACGAGTACGAGCCGGAGCCCGAACAGGTTCTGAACGCACTGCTGCCGCGCTACATCGAATCGCGTATCTTCGCGGCATTGCTGCAGGCTGCGGCCAGCGAGCTTGCCGCCCGCCAGCGAGCGATGAAGTCCGCAAGCGACAACGCCACGGACCTGATCGAGAAGTACACGCGTCTGCGCAATAACGCGCGTCAGGCAGAGATTACGCAGGAACTCACCGAGATTGTCGGTGGCGCGGACGCCCTGGCAGCGTCCTGATCAGTCCCTGCAGCAACAGCACACATAAACCACGCCATCGAAACTGAGAAGTGAGAAAGATGACTGCCCAAACCATCGAGCACGGAACCGGTTCCGTCGCTACGGGCGCTACCGGTCGTATCGCCCGTGTCATCGGCCCGGTTGTCGACGTCGAATTCCCGGCGGACGCAATCCCCGCAATGTACAACGCGCTCACCGCTGAGGTCACCCTCAACGGCGAGACCCGCACCATCACCTTCGAGACCTCGCAGCACCTGGGCGACAACCTGGTCCGCGCCATCTCGTTGCAGGCCACCGACGGCCTGGTCCGCGGCACCACGGTGCAGGACCTCGGCTCCCCGATCACCGTGCCCGTGGGCGACGGCGTCAAGGGCCACATCTTCAACGTCCTGGGCGAGCCGCTGGACGTCGAAGCCTCCCAGCTGGAGATCTCCGAGCGCTGGCCGATCCACCGCAAGGCGCCGAACTTCGCCGAGCTGGAAGGCTCCACCGAGATGCTGGAGACCGGCATCAAGGTGATCGACCTGCTGACCCCGTACATCAAGGGCGGCAAGATCGGCCTGTTCGGCGGCGCCGGCGTGGGCAAGACCGTGCTGATCCAGGAAATGATCACCCGTGTGGCCCGCAACTTCGGTGGTACTTCGGTATTCGCCGGTGTTGGCGAGCGTACCCGTGAGGGCAACGACCTCTGGGTGGAAATGGAAGAAGCCGGCGTGCTCAAGGACACCGCCTTGGTGTTCGGCCAGATGGATGAGCCGCCGGGAACGCGACTGCGCGTGGCCCTGTCTGCTCTGACCATGGCGGAGTACTTCCGCGATGTGCAGAAGCAGGACGTGCTGCTGTTCATCGACAACATCTTCCGGTTCACCCAGGCCGGTTCCGAGGTTTCCACGCTGCTGGGCCGTATGCCCTCCGCCGTGGGCTACCAGCCGAACCTGGCCGACGAGATGGGCGTGCTGCAGGAACGCATCACCTCCACCAAGGGACACTCGATCACCTCGATGCAGGCGATCTACGTTCCCGCGGATGACTACACCGACCCGGCTCCGGCGACCACCTTCGCCCACCTGGATGCGACCACGGAACTTTCCCGTGAAATCGCTTCGCGTGGCCTGTACCCGGCCGTGGATCCGCTGACCTCGACGTCGCGCATCCTGGATCCGCAGTACATCGGGCAGGACCACTACAACACCGCTGTGCGCGTGAAGCAGATCCTGCAGAAGAACAAGGAACTGCAGGACATCATTGCCATCCTCGGCATTGATGAACTGGGCGAAGAAGACAAGATCGTCGTCGCCCGCGCCCGCCGCATCCAGCAGTTCCTGTCGCAGAACACCTACACCGCCAAGCAGTTCACCGGCGTCGAGGGTTCCACGGTTTCGATCAAGGACACCGTGGAAGGCTTCAAGGCCATCTGCGACGGCGAGCTCGACCACATTGCCGAGCAGGCCTTCTTCAACGTGGGCGGCCTGGACGATGTTGAGCGCCAGTGGGCCAAGATCCAGGAACAGACCGGGAAGTAAGGCCTGTGGCTAATATTTCTGCTGAACTGGAAGTTGAGATTGTCGCCGCGGACCACTTCGTGTGGTCCGGCCAGGCAACAATGGTCAAGGCGCGGACCAGCGACGGCGAAATCGGGATCCTGCCCGGGCACACCCCGGTGCTGGCAGTCCTGGCCGCCGGCGAGCTGGCCATCGAGCCTGTCTCTGGTGACCGCATCACCGTGAATGTCGACGGCGGGTTCTTCTCCGTGGACAGCAACCGGGTTGTCATCGTCGCAGACAATGCGACGGTTGGCGACGAGGCCACGGCGACCCGCTAGCCGCCGGTGAACGGTCTCGACATCACGTTCGCCATTCTGGCCGCAGTCTTCCTGCTGCTGGTGTTGGCACTGATTGCCTTCGGAGTGCGCCGCTATCAACTGCGGCGCACTCTGGGCACCTTCGACGCCTCCATCGCCATGCTGCCCGGCAGCTGGCAGATGGGGGTTTGTCGTTACACGGACACCCATTTGGAATGGTTGCGCCTGCTGTCGTTGAGTCCCAAGCCGCGCTACAGGTTCCGGCGCAGCTCGCTGGAACTGCAGGGATGGCGGCAGCCGACCGAAGCGGAACGGGCAAAGATCCAGCCCGGTGCGATCATCGTGATGCTGACTCATGAAAAACAGGATCTGTCGATGGCGATGACGTTCGACGTCTACGCAGGTCTCTCGTCTTGGCTCGAAGCCGGGCCGGTGATCGGCATCGGCACCTGGCGCTAGTCCTGGATGTGGCGGCGCGGTTCCCCAGGGAGCCGCGCCGTCAGCCGTTTAACCAGCACAGCCGTGCCACAACCGTAGGATGGAATGCATGGATGAGGTGATCGTGGTGCGCGGGCCCAGCACGCTCAATGGGCGGGTGGAGGTCTCGGGCGCCAAAAACAGCGTCTTGAAGCTGATGGCGGCGGTGCTGCTGGCCGAGGGTCGTTCCACCATCACCAACGTGCCCGATATCCAGGACGTCTGGATCATGTCCGAACTGCTCCGCCGGCTCGGTTGCGCGGTGGACTACGACGTCGACGCCGCCAGCGTCCACATCGACGTGCCGGCCGCGCCGGCGCACCAAGCCGACTACGACCTGGTCCGCGCCATGCGGGCGTCCATTTCCGTGCTGGGCCCGCTGGTGGCCCGCTGCCGCCAGGCCGAGGTGGCGCTGCCCGGGGGAGACGCCATCGGCAGCCGCGGGCTGGACATGCACCGGGCGGGGCTGGAGCAAATGGGCGCGCGGATCAGCATCGACCACGGTTATCTGGTGGCCAGGGCGCCGGACGGACTGCACGGTGCCCACCACCGGCTGCCGTATCCGTCGGTGGGGGCTACGGAAAACCTGATGATGGCGGCAACGCTGGCCCGGGGAGTGACGGTGATCGACAATGCCGCCCGGGAACCGGAGATTACGGACATAGCCGACCTGCTGGTTTCCATGGGCGCGCGGATCGAAGGGATCGGTTCGCCGACTCTGGTGGTCACAGGCGTCGAGAGCCTGCACCCGGTGCGCCATAGCACCGTCCCGGACCGCATCGTTGCCGGCACCTGGGCTTTTGCCGCTGCCATCACAGGCGGAACCGTGGACGTGGCCGAGTCCAATCCGGGCCATCTGGCGGTGGTGCTGGACAAGCTGGCGCAGGCCGGCTGCCGGATCACCCGCCGGGATGACGGCTTCACGGTGGAAGGACCCGAGCGTCCGGACCCGATCAACGTTTCCACGCTGCCGTATCCCGGGTTCCCCACGGACCTGCAACCGTTCGTCGTCGCCTTGAACGCCGTAGCCAACGGGCACGGAATGGTGACGGAAAACGTCTTCGAAGCGCGCTGGGGCTTTACCTCCGAACTGTCCCGGCTGGGCGCCGTGGTGAGGCTGGACGGGCACCATGCACTGATTAAAGGCGTGTCGCAGCTCTCCGGCGCGCCGGTCGAGGCCAACGACATCCGGGCGGGGGCAGCACTGGTGATCGCGGGGCTGGTGGCGGAAGGGACCACCGAGGTGCACGGCGTGGAGCACATCGACCGCGGCTACGAGCGGTTCGACGAGCGGCTGCGGGCCCTGGGCGGAGACGTGGTTCGGCTGGGACCGCCGAAGTTGCCAGCCTGACACCGGAAACAGCAGAACCCCTCCGGATTCCTCCGGAGGGGTTCTGCTGGCATTGCGCTGCCGTGGGCTGCGCGGTGCTGAAGCGAAACTAGATGACAGTGACGCCGGTGGCCTGCGGGCCCTTGGCTCCCTGGCCGATCTCGAAGCTCACACGCTGGTTTTCATCAAGCGTCTTGAAGCCGCCCGACTGGATCTCAGAGTAGTGAACGAAGACATCTCCGTCTGCCTCATCCGGAGTGATGAAGCCGAAGCCCTTTTCCGCGTTAAACCACTTGACGGTCCCCTGTGCCATTTAAATCTCCTCATCGTGGAACAGAATCAAGCCGGTACACCTCGTACCAACCCGGTTACTCCGTGGAAGATCCAAACAACATGGCCATCGGGCCGGACGCTGAGGAGCTTCACACTCGCAACATGTCTTGCGAGCATGAAAAACTCACCTACACAAAGACTGAGTTAAGCATCACATAAGCAACATGGGCGGTCAACGGTACAAAGGGCGATTCAATCTAATATTAAGGAAGAGTTCGATTCGTGGTGAAACCCACCGTGGGTCAGCCCGGCAGCGCATCCAGCCAGCGGCCCCCGCGTAATACCGCGGTCAAGGCCAACTCTCCGGTGGTCACCAGCAGATCGGCCCTGAAGCCGGGGGACAGTGCGCCGGCCTCCTCCGCGAGTCCCAGCACCCCGGCCGGAACAGCGGAGGCGGAGGAGACGGCGGTTTCCAGCGGGACTCCTGCGGCGACCGCACCGCGCACGCAGTCCAGGAGAGTGGCCGTACCGCCCGCCAAAGCGCCGCTGGCGGCCACCCGGGCAACGCCGCCGCTGACGCTCACATCATTGGCGCCCAGCAGGTACCCGCCGTCGCCCAGTCCGGTCGCCGCCATCCCGTCGGACACGAGCAAGACGTTGGCGCCGCCCACCAGATCGAAAACGGTCAGCACGGTCTCCGGGTCCAGATGGATGCCGTCCGCAATGAGTTCGACGGCGGCGCGCCCCGCCGAGGCGGCGCGCAAGCAGGCTGCCGCGGCGCCGGGGGAGCGGTGGTGCAGGGGCGGCATCGCGTTGAACAAGTGCGTGACGAGCGGCCGCCGGGCCTCCAGGCCGGCCTGCGCCAGGCCCTCCGCCGCGCGCACCAGTGAGCCGGCAGCCGTCGCGGAATCGGCGTCGGTATGCCCGAGGGACGGGGTCACGCCGAGCGCCGTGAGCAGATCAACCAGTTCGTCGGCACCGTCCAGCTCCGGGGCATAGGTCATCGAGACCAGCTGCCCGCCGGCGGCCTGCACCAGTCCGGCGGCGAAAACGGTGTCCGGTGCGAGCAGATAGTCGGCGTTCTGCGCTCCGCGGCGGGCTGGGGAGAGAAAGGGGCCTTCCGCGTGGACGCCGGCGAGCACGCCCTCGCGGGACAGTTCCCCCAGCAGCCGCACGGCCGCCAGCATGTTGTCTGGGGAACCGGCCATGGCGCTGGCCACCACGGTGGTGGTGCCGCTGCGATGCAGGAAGTCGGCCGCGCGCCGTGCGCCAGCCTCGTCCGCGGAGGAGAAGTCGCCGCCGTAGGCTCCGTGGCAGTGGGTGTCCACCAGCCCGGGCAGCAACAGGCTCTCCGCCGGCAGCTCCACCTGGTGCCAGCCAGCGGGATCGAAGCGTGAGGCGGGGCCGGCATAGCGGATCCGGCCGCCCGCAAAGGCGACCACACCGTCGTCGAGCGTGGTTCCTGACGAGACGATCCGGCCCCGGACGTACTGCTGTTGCGGGCCGGCCTGCCCGGGGGAACTCATGGTCCGATTCTAGGCCGGGTGCCGGCCCGGCAGCTGAAGGAGAGGCCGCCGGCTCAGAACAGGCGGGACTCGGCGTCGTCCACGCCGCGCATTTCGTCGTAGTCCAGGGTCAGGCAGGCGATGCCGCGGTCGGTGGCGAGCACCCGTGCCTGCGGCTTGATCTGCTGCGCGGCGAAAATCCCCTTGACCGGAGCCAGCAGCGGATCACGGTTGAGCAGTTCCAGGTACCGGGTCAGTTGTTCCACGCCGTCGATGTCGCCGCGCCGCTTGAGCTCGACGGCCACGGTGCCGCCGTCGGCGTTGCGGGCAAGGATATCTACCGGGCCGATCGCCGTCATGTATTCGCGCCGCACCAGCGTGTGGCCGGGTCCGAGGCGGTGGATCTGCTCGGCCAGCAGGCGCTGCAGGTCGGCCTCCACGCCGTCCTTGACCAGCCCCGGGTCCACGCCCAGGTCGTGGCTGTACTCGTGCAGGTGCTCGTGGATGCTGATCACCAGGCGGTCATCGCTCTTGGCATGCTGGACGTGCCAGACTTCCTGGACCCCGGACTCGGCATCGTCGGTCTCCGGTTCGGCAACCCGCAGCGTGGCCGGCGGGCTCATCCAGTTGAGCGGCTTATAGGAACCGCCGTCGGAATGGATCAGGACGGAGCCGTCCGCTTTCACCATGAGCAGCCGGGTGGCCAGCGGAAGGTGGGCGCGGAGGCGGCCAATGTAATCAACGGAGCAACGGGCAATGACAAGACGCACAGTAGGCCACTTTACCTTCTGCCCGGTGGGTGGTTCGGCCCGGGCCGCGGCGGTGGGGCAGAATGGATGGCATGCCCCGATCCAACCGTCCGCGCCGCCGTTCGGGGACGGGCAGCAGCAAGTGGACGCGGGAAAGCGAACTCGATCTGGACCGCGCCCGCGCCGGCATCCCCGAGCGCCAGAACGCCCCCGACGGCGAATGGAACGTCCGGCGGATCACCGGCTCGAATGCCGCCAAGGACTACACCTGCCCCGGCTGCCACCGGACGATCGGTCCCGGAATCGAACATCTGGTGGCCTGGCGAGCCGATTCCTTGTTCGGCGGCGAAACGGCGCTGGCCGAGCGGCGGCACTGGCACCCGCGCTGCTGGCAGACCCGCAGCTTCCGTTACCGCTGAGCGGTGAGTCAGTTGCGGTCCTGCCGCACAATAAAGACGTCCTTCAGCAGTAACATCACCGACGCTGCAACCGGAATCGCCATCAGCGCGCCCAAGACCCCGAGCAGCGAACCGCCGGCAATCACGGCGATCACGGCCACGGCCCCGGGAACCGCAACGGCCCGCTGCATCACACGCGGCGACACGAAATAGGCCTCGATCTGCAGGTAGGCAAAATAAATCACGGCGAACAACGCCGCCGTCTGCCAGCTCACGGTCAGGGCCACCAGCGAGACGAGCGCACCGGCAATCACCGCACCGATCAGCGGGATGAAGGCCAGCAAGGCGACGACGAACGTCAGCAACGCGGTGAACGGCACCTGGGCAATGGACATGGCTATGAAGGCCACCGTGGCGTTGATCAATGCCACACAGGCCTGACCGATCACGTAGCTGCCCACGCTGCTGCTGATCTCTTCGGACAAGCGCTGAACGTGCTGGCGCTTGGACCGCGGTGCCAGCCGGTAGGCCCAAATCTTCAGGGCCGGAAGCGACGCCAGGAAGTACAACGTCAGCACCAGCACGATCAGCGCGCCGAAGGCACCTTGGAGGACGGCGCTGCCGACGCCCAAGACACCGCCGAAAATACCGGTGACGTTCTCGGAATTGGCAAAGAACTTGGCCAGTTCCACATCTATGCGCTCACGGACCTGAAACTGTTCATCGATGCTCTGGAAGAACGCCGAGTTCAGGAAGTTGTCGACATAGCGGGGGGCGTTCGCCACGATCTGGGTGGTCTGGTTGACGATGGTCGGGATCAGCGTGGAGATAAAGGCGGCGACCAGCCCGGCCAGGATCAGCACCACAATGATGACGCCGGCCGGACGCGGCAGCCCCTTGCGTTCCAGCCAGCGGACGATCGGATCGAGCCCGAGGGCAATGAACAGCGCCGCCGCAATCCAGGCCAGCAGTCCACCGACGTTGGTGAGCACGAAGTAGAGCAGCAGGGCGAAACCGACGCCTACCGTAGCCATGAAACCGAAATGGATCGGATGCCGCGCGGCGGACAAGTCTGTGCTGGCCTGTTCAGGGCGTGCAGCAGACGGGCCATCTCCCTCGGGCGGCATCTCGAACCGGATGCGCGGCCTGGCCCGGGGCATGGACGCCCCGATGCGCCCGAGAGCACCCAGGACCGCACGCTGCCGTGCCGCCGAGATCGGCGCGGACTCCGGTGTTCCGGCCGCTGGTTCGCCCGATGAAGTGGCCGCGGCTCGAGCGCCGTCGGCGTCCTCTTCGTTGCCCGCGCCGGGCATCGGACCGTCCCGGTGTTCGTTCACGCAGCATCCTCACTTCCGCCTGCAGCCGCTGAAGCTACGGGCGGGCGCTTTGTCACGCGGTAGGCAGCAACGGCGCAGGATGCGGTCAATTCTGAGCGAAAGACTACCAGCATGGCGGTGCTCTGCAGCGGATGTGGCCAGCGGGCGGGGGCTGCGTCGGACCCGCTGGGAACCCGGCTTTGCGTGGACCGCGAGGCGGTTCGTTACCATAGGGTTATAAAGTTTAACCGACGCCGGGCAACCGCTCCGGTCCTTGAGGCTTGGGCGGACCTGCAGCCCTTCCTTCCTGCACGATCGACGATTGGTATTTTTGTGCGTTTCAAGATTTCCGTGGCCCTGATGGTGATCGGGTTGTTGGCCATCGCGCTGGGCATCGCCCAGCGCACGGTGTGGGCCCCGCCCGAGCGGGCATCCGCCAGCTACACGGCTGACTCCACCGCGCCGGTGACCGTCATTGACCCGGAAGTCTTTGGTGTTCATGAGGAAGAAGTGGACGTCTCTGTGGAGGCCGACGGCGACTTCCTGATGGCCATCGGCCGCGCCGGCGACGTCGACGCCTGGGTGGGCGAGGCAGCGCACACCTCCCTGACCGGGATCGAGGACGGCCAGCTGCAGGGCACCGTGACCGAGGGCGACGCCAAAGTGCCGAACCCGGCCGGATCGGACCTCTGGGTGAGCGAGGAGCAGGCCGAGGGCAGCATCGAGCACCGTTGGCTGGCCCCGGGCGACGGCGAGTGGTCCATCCTGCTGGCCGCCGACGGCAGCGAGCCGGCTCCGACCAACGTGACCGTGACCTGGCCGAACGACACGTCCGTTCCGTGGTCGCTTGCCCTGATCATCGTGGGCGCCCTGCTGGTGGTGCTGGGCGTGGCGATGGCCGTTGTGTCCCGCCGGCCGAACCGCCCGTCCGCAGGCGACGACTCGGCGGGCGACGACTCGGGTCCCCGCGGCGGAACCGGCAAGCGGGCTGTCGCCGGTCCGGCGACCGCGACACTGGCCAAGACGGACGCCGCCGTACCGACCGGCCGCGCTGATGAAGCGGCACCGGCCAAGCCCGGAACCGAGAGCCCGGAGGAGAGCTCCCGTACCTCCGGCCGCCGTTCCCTGATGGTGCGCCCCGCGCTTGGCCTGCGCGCCGCGGCGGCGGCGGGCACCGCCGTCGTGCTTGCCGCCGGCACAGTGCTGCCGGCGCAGGCAGCTGCCTCCCCGGAGGCTGAGGAAGCAGCAGGTTCCCCGGTGGTGATGGAGAGCCAGCTGACTCGGATTATGGATTCGGTGGCGGCTTCTGTTTCGAATGCCGACAAGGCGCGGGACGCCGGCAAGCTGGAGCCGCGGGTCGGCGGAGCGGCGCTGACTGTCCGCGAGGCCAACTACACGGTGCGGGCCGAAAACGGCAAGGCGCCTGCTCCGGTTCCGGTGGCCGCCGGACCGATTCTGGCCTCGATGGTCAGCACCAGTGCCGAGTGGCCGCGGACCGTGGTCACGGTGACCGAAGGCGAGGACAATCCGGTACCGCAGGTGATCGTGCTGACACAGCAGGATCCGCGATCGAACTACCGGATGATGGGTGCCATGCAGATGCTGCCGGGAACCACCTTCCCGCAGGTTTCCACCGAGAGCAGCGGTACGCCGGCCGTACCGCTGGATGCTGAAGACGGTCTGCTGTATTCGCCGCAGGCAGCCGTGAAGATGGTCGCCGAGAATCTGGACAGCGGCAAACACCAGAACAAGATTGGCAAGAACACGTTCTCCGACCAGATCCAGAAGATCCAAAAGGACCAGGTCAAATCCAACAAGAGTGCGGACATCTCCTTCCGCCGCAGCGTCGACAATAAATCGCTGAGCGCGCTGCGCACAGCCGACGGCGGTGCCGTGGTGTTCGGCCACATTAAGTCGGTGACCAGGAGCGTGCCGGCCGAAGCCGGCGCAACCGTGGAACTCTCGCCCGAGTTCGCGGCGCTGGCAGGGGAAGATTCCACCACCGAAGGCGTGGACGTGACCTACAGTGAAGCCGTCTTCCTGCGCGTGCCGCCCGCCGGCTCCGATGAAAAGCTCACCGTGGTCGGCGTGGCCCAGGGCCTGGTGGACGCGAAGCTGAAGTAGGGCCAAGCCCGGCCGGGGCAACCCGGCCGGGCGGCGTCGCTTTCCGCCCCGCAATTCCGGACGCACACCTAGACGTATTAGTGTGATGTTATGACCACTCCAACTCCAGAGCAGGGCCCCGCGCCGTCTTCCGTCAGCCTGCGCGGCGCCGTTGACCTGTCGGCGCTGAAAAGGCCGCAGCAGCCTGCTGGCGCTGCGCCGGCTGCCGGGGCGCCGGCAGCGGGCGACGGCGACACCGCAAGCTTCATCGTCGAGGTCAACGAGCAGAGCTTCCAGTCGCTCGTCCAACTCTCCGCCCAGGTCCCCGTGATCGTGGAGTTGACCGCAGCCTGGAGCGACCTGGCGCAGCAGCTGGCCTCCGCCTTGGCCGAGGTGACCAACGAATTTGCCGGCCGGTTTGTCCTGGCCCGGGTGGACGTCGACGCCAGCCCCGGCATCGCCCAGGCCTTCCAGCTGCAGAGCGTGCCCGCCGCCGTCGCGCTCTTGAAGGGGCAGCCGATCCCGCTGTTCCAAGGCGCGGCGTCCGCGGACGAATTGCGCCAGTTTGTTAACGAGCTGCTCAAGGTGGCACAAGCCAACGGCGTGACCGGCACCGCTCCGGGCGCGGCAGACGCTCCCGCCGAGGAGGAGAAACCGTTGCCGCCACTGCATCAGGAAGCCTTCGATGCCATCGAGGCCGGCGACTACACGCGGGCAGCGGCGGCCTACCGGAAGGCGCTGGCCGAACAGCCGGCCGACAACGAGGCCCGCACGGGGCTGTACCAGGTGCAGTTGCTGGAGCGGCTGCAGGGTGCCGATGCCAACGAGCTGCGCCGCGCCGCCGCCGACCAGACCGACGATTTGGCTGCCCAGCTGGCCGTAGCCGACCTGGACGTGTCCGGCGGGCATGTCGAGGACGCCTTTGCGCGCCTGGTCGGCTTCATCAGCCGGCATGGCGGAGACGAACGGGAAGCGGCCCGCGCGCGGCTGGTGGAACTGTTCGATGTGGTGGGCAGCTCCGACCCGCGGGTCTCGAAGGCACGCCAGGCCCTGGCGCGGGCGCTCTTCTAAATGGTGCAGGCTTCAGCCGGCGGCCTGTTCGAGCCGATGCGGCTGCGCGGACTGCAGTTGGCCCACCGCGGCTGGGTGGCCCCGATGTGCCAGTACTCGGTCCGCCGGGACGATGCGCCCGGAACGCCGAACGACTGGCACCTGATGCATCTGGGCCAGTTCGCAGCCGGTGGGGCGGCGCTGATTCTGACCGAGGCGACGGCGGTCAACGCCGTCGGCCGGATCAGCCCGCAGGACACGGGCATCTGGACCGACGCGCAGGCGCAGGAGTGGAGCCGGATCACGGAGTTTGTGCACCGCTACGGTTCGGCGGACACCAAAATCGGCGTCCAGTTGGCCCACGCCGGGCGCAAGGCGTCGACGTACGCGCCGTTTGCCCGCGAATCCGGTTCCGTACCGCACGCCGAGGGCGGTTGGCAGACCGTCGGTCCGACCACGGGGCCTTTCGGCCGCTACGCTGCGCCCGCGGCACTGGACGAAGCAGGCATCTTGCAGATTGTGGCCGACTTCCGCGACGCAGCGGTGCGTGCGGTCTGGGCGGGTTTCGACACTGTCGAGATCCACGGCGCCCACGGCTATCTGCTGCACCAGTTCCTGTCCCCGCTGGTCAACACCCGCACCGATGAGTGGGGCGGTTCGGCGGCCAACCGGGCGCGCCTGCTGCTGGCGGTGGTGGACGCGGTCCGCGGCGTGATCCCGGATGCCATGCCGCTGTTCCTGCGTGTCTCCGCCAGCGACTGGTCGGACGGAGGCCTGGAACCGGAAGCGGTGGCCGACGTCGTATCCCAGGCGGCCGCCCGCGGCGTGGACCTAGTGGACGTGTCCAGCGGCGGCGCGGTGCACGGCGTGAACATTCCGCTGGGCCCCGGCTACCAGGTGCCTTTCGCCGCAGCCATCCGCCGCCGGACCGGCGTCCGGACCGGTGCCGTCGGGCTCATCACCACGCCGGCGCAGGCCGACTCGGTTATCAGGGAGGGCTCGGCCGACGCCGTGCTGCTGGCGCGGGCGGCGCTGCGCCATCCGCACTGGTGGCAGCGCGCCGCCGTCGAACTGGGCCACGACCTGGCGTGGGCGCCGCAGTACGAACGTGCCGCCGTGGCGGAGAATTATTAGTCCTTGCGGATGATGTCCGCGTGGGCGCCGCGTTGTTAGCGTGGCAGTATGACTTCGCATCCATCACAGCCCCCGGTCCAGCAGCCGGACGACCAGAACCCCGGCCAGCCGCCGGCGCCTACCGGCGGCGCCGAGGCTCCAGCTCCGGCCTACGGGGCTGAGGCCCCCACATCCGCCTACGGCGCCCAGGCACCCCTTCCCGCCCTGGCCGTGCGCGGTCTGGCCAAGCGGTTCGGCGAGAAGATCGCCGTCAACGGCGTCAACCTGGACGTGCCGGCCGGGTCCTTCTACGGGCTGGTCGGCCCCAACGGCGCCGGCAAGACCACCTCGCTCTCCATGGCCACCGGGCTGCTCCGCCCCGACTATGGTCAGGTCTGGGTGCACGGCGTGGACGTCTGGGCCGAGCCGCTGAAAGCCAAGCGACTGATGGGCGTGCTGCCTGACGGCGTGCGGCTGTTCGACCGGCTGACCGGCGAGCAGCTGGTCACCTACGCCGGTTTGCTGCGCGGCATGGACCGGGAGACGGTGGCCGCACGCGTGCCCGACCTGCTCCGGGCGATGGACCTGACCAACGACGCCGGCACCCTGGTGGTGGACTATTCCGCCGGTATGACCAAGAAGATTGCGCTGGCCACGGCGCTGATCCATGCGCCCAAGCTGCTGGTGCTGGACGAACCGTTTGAGGCCGTGGATCCGGTCTCCGCCGCGAACATCCGCGACATCCTCCACGATTACGTGGCCTCCGGCGGAACGGTGATCGTCTCCAGCCACGTGATGGACCTTGTCCAGCGGATGTGCGACCACGTGGCGGTGATCGCCGGCGGCAACGTGCTGGCCGCCGGCACCGTGGACGAGGTCCGTGACGGTGCCAGCCTGGAAGAGCGGTTTGTCCAGCTGGTCGGCGGCCGGACCCAGTCGGAGGGGCTCGAGTGGTTGCGCACCTCGTAAGGCTGAAGCTGACGCTGCTGCGCAACGGCTTTAAACGCAGCCCATGGCAGCTGGTCGGCGTGATCCTGGGCGGGCTGTACGCCATCGGTGTGCTGGCACTGCTGATCTCCGGACTGTTCTTCCTCAGCTACACCGAGCCGGAGATGGCGCGCATGGTGGTGGTGCTGGGCGGATCCGCCGCCTTCCTGGGCTGGGCGCTGATCCCGATGATGGCCACCGGTGTGGACATGACACTGGACCCGGCCCGCTTCGTCACCTACGCCGTGCCCATGCGGCAATTGCTTTTGGGGCTCGCCATCGGCGGCCTCGTGGGCATCCCGGGCGTGGTGACCCTGGTGGCAGCGCTGGGGCATGCGGCCGCGTGGTGGCAGCACCCGGTTGCGCTCGTGGCCGCCGTACTGTGCGCGGTGATCGCCACGCTGACCTGCGTGGTGCTCTCCCGCGTGACCACGTCGGCGTCCACCACGCTGGCCAGCTCGCGCCGGTTCAAGGACATGAGCGGGGTCATCGGCATCATCCCGCTGGTGCTGCTGGGGCCCATCATGCTCGGCATCACCGAGGGCTTCCGCAGCTCGCAGGACTTTCTGCCGTCGCTCGCCGAGGGCCTGGCCTGGTCGCCGCTGGGCGCGGTCTGGGCGGTCCCGGGAGACCTGGCGCTGGGCAACTGGGGCGCCGCGGCGGCCCGGCTGCTGATCGCGGTGGCCTTCCTGGCCGTGATGGCCTGGCTGTGGAAGCTGAGCCTGGCCCGCGCGCTGGTGACCCCGCCGTACAACGCGGTGTCGCGCAAAGCGGGCGGCAAGCTGGGCTGGTTCTCCCGTATGCCCGCCACTCCGGCCGGAGCGGTGGCGGCGCGGGCGCTGATTTACTGGTTCAAGGATCCGCGCTATGGCGCGTCGCTGGTGTCCATTCCGCTCATCCCGGTGGCGGTCTTCTTCGGCCTCTCGCAGACCGGCGACTTCACCTTCATGCTCTGGCTCGGCCCGATGCTCGCCTTCCTGCTGTCCTTCGGCATTTCCGCAGACATCGCCTACGACAACACGGCGTTTGCGCTGCATGTCAGCACCGGCGTGAGCGGCCGGGACGACCGGATCGGGCGCGCCGTTGCCTGCGCGGTGATCGCCCTGCCGGCCACCGTGCTGCTGACCGTGCTGCCATTCGTCTTCATCGGCGAATGGCACCTGCTGGCCCCCGTTTCCGGGGTGGCGCTCGGAGTGCTGCTGACCGGGCTGGGGCTGTCCAGCGTGGTCTCGGCCCGGTACACCTACAACGTGCCGCTGCCCGGGGAGAGCCCGTTCAAGACGCCTCCGGGTTCGACCGCCCGGATGATGCTGGTCCAGCTTGGCGGCCTCGGCGTGCTGGTGCTGCTCTCGCTGCCGGAACTGGTGCTGGCGCTGATCGGCGTCTTTACCGGCGATCCGCTGTGGGGCTGGCTGGCCCTGCTGGTCGGCGTCCTGCTGGGCGCCGTGCTGCTGGTGGTTGGCATTGTGCTGGGCGGCCGCTGGTATGACCGCCGCACGCCGGAACTCCTCCAAGCTGTGGCGAAAAACAAATAGCAGGCAAACTCACCTGCCACGGCAGGCGAGGACGACGGCGGAGGCTGCCTCCGCCGTCGTCCGTCCTTTTCCAGGGGTTAAGATGGTTGGCATGAGTCTTCCCCCGGATCCTTTCGAAAACGACCCCCGCGCACCGCAGACCCCGGGCGGGTCCACCGCGACGATCGAGCGTGAAGAACTCCGCGAAGAGCTTGAGCCAGGCGACCGCGAACGCTTTGCGCATTATGTCCGCAAGGAAAAGATCATGGAGTCGGCGCTGTCCGGCGAACCAGTGATCGCCCTGTGCGGTAAGGTCTGGGTGCCCGGCCGCGACCCGAACAAGTTCCCCGTCTGCCCCGACTGCAAGGCCATTTACGAAGGCCTGCGCCCCGGCGGCGACGATTCCGGCAAGAAGAAGTAGCCGCTCCCACTTAACCGAAGCGGGCCCATTCGGCGCCCGCTTCGCTTTCGCCTGCCTGCAAAGAAAGTTAGCCCTGGTTCCTTGATGACCGAATCCACTGCCGTCCGCGCGCCCGGCGCCATGTCGGCTGCCTACCGGCCGCTGACGCTGGGCTTGCTGGCAGTGATCACGCTGGCGGCCTTCGAGGCAGTGGCGGTGGCTACGGCGATGCCGGTGGTGGCGGCGGATCTCGAGGGAAAGTCCGCCTACGGGCTGGCCTTCTCCATGTTCCTGACCGCCTCGCTGCTGGCCAGCGTGGTGGCGGGCGTCTGGTGCGACGCCAAAGGCCCGCGCCCGGCGCTTGGCGCGGGACTGGTGCTGATGGTGGCCGGTCTGGTGCTGTCCGGAGTCGCCGGAGAATTCTGGATTTTCACCGCCGGAAGGGCCGTGGCCGGGCTGGGCGGCGGCTTCGCCATTGTGGCCGTCTATGTGATCATCGGGCAGGTCTATCCGCAGCGGATGCAGCCGGTGGTGTTCGGCTGGCTGGCCGCGGCCTGGGTGGTGCCCTCGCTGGTAGGGCCGCTGGCCGCTGGCGTGGTCGCGGAGTACATTTCCTGGCGCCTGGTGTTCTACGGGGTGGCGCCCATCTTCCTGCTGGCCGTGCTGGTGATCTGGCCGCGGACCCGGAGCGTGGGCGCACCGGAGAACCCGACTACGGACCGGCGCGCCGGACGCCTGCAGGCGGTGCGCGGCCTGATGCTGGCCGGCGGCGTGTTCCTGGCCCAGTGGGCGCTGTTCGAAGCTGTTGCCGGCGGGCCCGCCTGGCAGCTGGTGCCGTTGTATGCGCTGGCGGCCGGGGGAGTGGTGTTGGCACTGGTGGCGCTGCCCAAGCTCATGCCGGCCGGCACCATGCGGCTGCGCCGGGGGCTGCCCAGTGTGATCGCCACCCGCGGACTGATCAACCTGGCGTTTTTTGGTGCCGAAGCATTCATCCCGCTGATGCTGGTGGCCGCGCACGGGATCTCACCCGCCACCGCAGGGCTGGCGCTGACGGCCGGCGCGGTCGGCTGGAGCATCGGCTCGTGGGTGCAGGCCCGCGTGCAGACCGCGCGGCACCGGATGCTGGTGGTCGGCTCCGGCATCCTGACCGCCTGCATGGGGCTGATGGCGCTGGTCTCGGCGCCGTCGGTGCCGCTCTGGGCGCTTATTGTGGTCTGGGCACTGGCCGGGTTCTCCATGGGGGTGGCGTTGTCCACCACCTCGGTGCTGGTGCTGCAGATGTCCGCTCCGGAAGAGCGGGGACGGAACTCCGCGTCACTGCAGCTGGCCGACCAGCTGGGCGGCGTGGTGGGCACCGCGGGAGCGGGAGCACTGTTTTCGCTGCTGCGCGATCCGGACAACCCCGGCGCGATCGGCGTCTACGTGGTGATCTGGCTGGTGCTGGCCGTGGTGGCCGCCGGCGGCATCGCCACCGGGTGGCGCAGCGCGGAACGGACGGAAGTTAGACAGGAACAACGGGAGGAGGCCACCGAATGAACAACGACACACTATTTGGCGCGGGACCGGTGCTGCCGCCGGCATACCCGGAGCGGGCCGCGTGGGGCACGGCGCCCAAGCTGCGCCAATGGCAGGCCGAGGCCCTGCAGAAGTACTTCGAGATGGCACCTCAGGACTTCCTCGCCGTGGCGACGCCCGGCGCCGGCAAGACGACGTTTGCGCTGCGCGCGGCCACCGAGCTGGTGGACCGCGGGCTCATCAACCGGATCACCATTGTGGCGCCGA
The DNA here is from genome assembly GCF_053607305.1 of Arthrobacter sp. NPDC055138. Classification (NCBI taxonomy): domain Bacteria; kingdom Bacillati; phylum Actinomycetota; class Actinomycetes; order Micrococcales; family Micrococcaceae; genus Arthrobacter; species Arthrobacter sp. NPDC055138. The sequence goes on along the minus strand of NZ_JBSGTH010000005.1, from coordinate 88,103 downwards.
CCGACCACCTCAAGCGCCAGTGGGCGGACGCCGCCGCGCGGGTGGGCCTGGCCATTGACCCGAACTTCAAGAACTCCGACGGTTCGCACGGCCGCGACTTCATCGGCGTCGCCGTCACCTATGCGCAGGTGGCGATGAAACCGATGCTGCATAGGGCCAAGACCGAAGCGGCGAAGACGCTGGTGATCCTGGACGAAATCCACCACGGTGGCGACGCGCTCAGTTGGGGCGACGGCATCCGCGAGGCCTTCGAACCGGCCGTCCGCCGGCTGGCGCTGACCGGTACCCCGTTCCGCTCCGATACCGCGGCCATTCCGTTCGTGGAGTACGCCGAAGACAAGGACGGGATCCGCCGCTCGCGGGCCGACTACACCTACGGCTACGGCAGCGCGCTGCGCGACCATGTGGTGCGCCCGGTGATGTTCATGGCCTACTCCGGCGAAATGCGCTGGCGGACCAGCTCGGGGGAGGAATACGCGGCCTCGCTCGGTGAAGCCGCGGTGACCAAGGACATCACCGCGCAGGCGTGGCGGACGGCGTTGAATCCGCAGGGGCAGTGGATTCCGTCCGTGCTGGCCGCCGCCGACAAGCGGCTTACCGAGGTCCGCCGGGCCGTGCCCGACGCCGGCGGGCTGGTGATTGCCACCGACCACGACGACGCACGTGCCTACGCTGGCCAGCTGAAGAAGATCACCGGCGAATCAGCCACGATCATCCTCTCCGACGACGCCGGAGCCTCGGAGAAGATCGAGTCGTTCTCCGCCGGCGACAGCCGCTGGATGGTTGCCGTGCGCATGGTCTCCGAAGGCGTGGACGTCCCGCGGCTTTCGGTCGGCGTCTACGCCACGTCCACCGCCACGCCGCTGTTCTTCGCCCAGGCCGTGGGCCGCTTTGTGCGTGCCCGGAAGCGCGGCGAAACCGCGTCCGTCTTCCTGCCGTCGGTGCCGAACCTGATGGAACTGGCCAACCAGATGGAGCTGGAACGCGACCACGCGCTGGACCGGCCGGACAAGGACAACGACGAAGGCTTCATCCCCGAAGAGGCCCTGATGGAGCAGGCCAACCGGGAAGACAAGGCCTCCGACGAGCTGACCAAGCAGAAGTTCGAAGCCCTTGACTCCCAGGCCTCCTTTGACCGGGTCCTGTTCGACGGCGCCGAGTTCGGCACCGGCGGAGAGATCGGCAGCGAAGACGAACTGGACTTCCTGGGCATCCCCGGCCTGCTCGACGCCGAGCAAGTAGGCGTGCTGCTGCGCCAGCGCCAGCAGGAGCAGCAGACCCGCAAACGCCAGCGGGCCGGCGGAGCTGCCGCACCCGAGCCTGCGCCGGTCCTGGTGGACCACCGGCAGCTCACCGAATTGCGCAACCAACTGGCCAAGAACGTCTCCGCCTGGTCGGCCCGTTCGGGCATGCCGCACGGCGTGGTCCATTCGGAGCTGCGCCGGGTCTGCGGCGGTCCGGCCGTGGCCCAGGCCAACGAAGAGCAGCTGAACAAGCGGCTGAAGAAGCTCCAGGACTGGTTCATCGGCCGCAAATAACCACCCCCGGTGATCGACCAAAGGCGCTTGCGCCTGTGTGGAGATCCGCCCACGTCCCCGGTGATCGACCAAAGGCGCTTGCGCCTGCGTGGAGATCCGCCCGTCCCCGTTGATCGACCAAGGCCGCTTGCGGCCGCGTGGAGATCCGCCCCCCGGTGATCGACCAAGGCCGCTTGCGGCCGCGTGGAGATCCTTCGGCGTGGAGATCGGGCTCGCCGGTGCCCTGTGGAAACCGCCTGCCGACCCCGCGACTTTTTGGCACACTGGTCCTCCAAACAGGAGGCGGCATGCCCTACATGTACATCCTGCAGTGCGCGGACAACAGTTTCTACGTTGGGAGTACGTGGGACATTGAACGGCGGATTAGTGAGCACGGATCCGGTGAAGGCGCTGCCTATACGGCCCGCCGCCGACCGGTTCGCCTTGTCTACTGCGAGGAATTCACCCGCGTAGAAGACGCGTTCGTACGGGAGAGCAGGTTCAGAACTGGAGCCGTGCCAAACGCATTGCACTTATCGAGGGCCGCCTAGACGATCTCAAGAGCAACATGAAATAAGCGGACGTCGCATCCAGACGGGATCTCCGCGCAGGCGCGGGCGCCTTTGGTCGATCACCGAGGGGTCGGGATCTCCGCCCAGGTGCGGGCGCCTTTGGTCGATCACCGAGGGGGCGGGAGGGGAAATCTCCGCGCAGGCGCAAGCGCCTTTGGTCGATCACCGAGGGGGCGGGAGGGGGGATCTCCGCGCAGGCGCAAGCGCCTTTGGTCGATCACCGGGGGCCGGAGAACTACTCGATGATGTCGATGCCGTTGTCGCTGAATTCGGCCAATGTCTTCTCCACGCGCTCGGCGTTGATCCCTGCCGACAGCGTCAGGTTCACTGATGTGGCGTAGCCCGCCTGGACGGAGTCGAGGGCCGTCTGCCGGACGCAATAGTCGGTCGCCAGCCCTGCCACCACTACTTCATCCACCTCGTGTTCCTGCAGCCAGTCGTCCAGACTGGGCATCTCCGTCTCTTCTTCTTCCTCGTCGCCCTCGCGCTCGCCGGTGGCTACTTCGTCGGCCGGTGCCAGCAGGCCGTCGAAACCGGAGTAGCCGGCGTCGAACTGGCCCTTGCGGAAGTAGGCGTCAATCCGGTCGGTGTCCAGATCGGGGTGCAGGTCGGCCCCGCGCGTGCCTGCCACACAGTGCCGCGGCCAGCTGTCTACGAAGTCCGGTTCCTCGGAGAAATGGCTGCCCGGTTCTATGTGCCAGTCCTGCGTCGCCACCACGACGTCGTAGTCGTCCGGCCGGGTGTCCAGGTGCTCGCTGATCTCGGCGGCAGTTTTCGCGCCGCCGTCGACCGCCAACGTGCCTCCTTCGCAGAAGTCATTCTGAACGTCGACGATGATCAGTGCTCGGGTCATGGCTGCTCCTCGAACTCGGTGGGAATGGCGGCCTCGCCGCGCTGCAACCGGTGTACGGCGCCGGGCAGCTCGGTCATGGAGGCGGCGTGGCGTTCAGCGGCGCGGCGAACGCCTTCGTCGCCGGTCCAGCCATCCGCCAGTTTGCCGTTGGTGACAAACTGCTGCAACAACGGCCGGTCATTGCCGTCGTCCAACGGCCGATGGCCAATGCCGATCACCTCGGCAGTGGCGGCGCCCCGCTGGTTGAGCCGGCGCAGCGCGTACTTGCGGCCGCCCACGGAAATCTTGTTCTTCGAGGCTTTCGCCACCGAGACCTGCTCGCCGTCGGGGCCCTCGCGGCTGACCAGCTTGTAGACCATGCTGGCGGTGGGGGCGCCCGACCCGGTGACCAGTGCGGTGCCGACGCCATAGGAATCCACCGGAGCCGAGGCCAGCGAGGCGATGGCATATTCGTCCAGGTCGGACGTGACGGTGATGCGGGTGTGGTGGTTGCCCAGATCGTCCAGCAACTTGCGCACCCATTGCGCCTGGGCAATCAGGTCGCCGGAATCCAGCCGCACCCCGCCCAACTCGGGACCTGCCAACTCCACGGCCGTACGAACGGCGGTCTCGACGTCGTACGTGTCTGCCAGCAGGGTGGTCCCCACGCCCAGCGAAGCCAGCTGCGCTTCGAACGCCTTCTGCTCGCTGTCATGCAACAAGGTGAAGGAATGGGCGGCCGTGCCCACCGTCCGGACGCCGTAGCGGTAGCCGGCTTCCAGATTGGAGGTGCTGGAGAAACCACCAATTACCGCGGCGCGGGCCGCCGCAACGGCCGACTCCTCGTGCGTGCGCCGGGATCCCATCTCGATGCAGGGCCGGCCGCCGGCCGCGCCGGTCATCCGGGAAGCTGCCGAAGCAATGGCGCTGTCGTGGTTCAGCACGGACAGGATGAACGTCTCCAGCACGCACGCTTCGGCGAAGCTTGATTCCACAATCATGATCGGCGAGTAGGGGAAATACGCCTCGCCCTCGGCATAGCCGTAGATGTCGCCGGAAAAGCGGAAATCGGCCAGCCAGTCGATGGTCTTCGCGTCCACCACGTCCGTGCGGGCCAGGAAAGCCAGCTGGTCTTCCGAGAAGGTGAAGTGCTCGATGCCCTCCAGGATCCGGCCGGTGCCGGCCACCACTCCGTACCGGCGTCCCTCGGGCAGCCGCCGGGCGAAGGCCTCGAAGACGGAGCGCCGTTGGGCCGCGCCGGAATGCAAGGCGGCCTGGAGCATGGTCAGCTCATAGTGGTCGGTGTACAGGGAGGTGCTGGGGTGTCTCCAGCCGGCTGCAGTGTTCACATCCTCGACTCTAATCCTGTGTTCGCCGTCTGAGTACTTCAGGGCCGCTGGCAAGCCCCGAAGCGGCGCCTGCCTACAATGGAAGTCATGACCGTGAGCATGCTTCCCTCCTGCACAACCGTGCTGGACGCGGATATCGAGACATCCCGACGCACGGAATCGTCTGAACTTACGGCCAAAGACGTCCCGTGGGTCGTCATCGTGTGGAACGACCCGGTCAACCTGATGAGCTACGTCAGCTACGTCTTCCAGAGCTACTTCGGTTATTCGGAGGCCAAGGCGCACAAGCTGATGCTCGAAGTGCACCAGCTGGGCAAATCCGTGGTGGCGACCGGCAGCCGCGAGCAGGCCGAGCGGGACACCGTGGCGATGCATTCGTTCGGCCTGTGGGCCACCTACCAGAAGGCGGACCAGGCGTAGATGGCCAAGGCATTCAAGCGCACGCGCAAGGGGATTACCGGGTTCCTGGAGCCGGCCGAGCGGGAACTGATCGGGAAGCTGTTCGGGGACGTGATTTCCATGCTGGAGATCGACCGGAAGGACGAGGATCCGCTCGCGGCGATGGTGGGCCTGGACCTCGACGCCGCCAAGCCCCAGGACGCGGCCCTGCTGCGGCTGCTCCCCGACGCAGTACAGCACGACGACGGCGAGGCGCTGGAGTTCCGCAGGCTCACCGAGCGCTCCCTGCGCGAGGACAAGCTCGGTGCGCTGCGGGCCAGCGCGCTGCTGCTGGAACACACACCGCTGCAACTGACCGACGAGCAGGCCCGGCTGTTCGCGCGTGCCACCAACGACGTCCGGCTGGTGCTGGCCGAGCGGCTGGACATCCACACGGATGAAGACGCGCAGGCGCTGCATGAGATCGACGACTGGTCCCAGGCCGAGGATCTGGAGACCTACCTGGCGCTGGTCTACAACTTCATGACCTGGCTTCAGGAAACGCTGATGCAGGCGCTGCTGGACGGGCTGGAACGCCACCGCGGTGACGAGCGCTAAAGCTCCGCGGCGCCGCGAAGGGAAGCCCCCGCCGTCGTCAGGGGTGTGAGATGGCTTACAGAAGCCGCGCAGAAGTTCGCCCAACCGGCCGTGCACGTCTTATCCTCTAGTGAATATGAGCCCGGAAAGGCAGTGACACGGAAGATGTTGATCCAACCCGCAGCTCCGATCGGCATCTTTGATTCCGGGGTGGGCGGGCTGACTGTTGCACGCGCGGTGATCGACCAGCTGCCGAACGAATCCATTCTGTACGTGGGCGACACCGCTAACGGCCCGTACGGCCCGCTGCCGATCGCCGAGGTGCGCGCGAATGCCCTGGGCGTGATGGATGAACTGGTCGACGCCGGCGTCAAGCTCTTGGTCATTGCCTGCAACTCGGCCTCCGCAGCCGTGCTGCGCGACGCCCGGGAGCGTTACACCGCCCGTTACGGCATCCCGGTGATCGAGGTGATCCAGCCGGCGGTCCGCCGCGCCGTCGCCTCCACCCGCAGCGGCCGGATCGGCGTGATCGGAACCTCGGCCACCGTCGGCTCCCGTGCCTACGAGGACACCTTCGCCGCCGCGCCCCACCTGGACGTGACCTCGGTGGCCTGTCCGCGTTTCGTGGAATACGTGGAAGCCGGCGTCACCGCCGGGCAGGATCTGCTGTCCACCGCCGAAGAGTACCTGGAGCCGCTCAAGCGTGCGGACGTCGACACCCTGGTACTCGGCTGCACCCACTATCCGCTGCTGACCGGCGTCATCTCCTATGTCATGGGCGACGGCGTCACGCTGGTGTCCAGCGCGGAAGAGACCGCCAAGGACGTCTACCGTTCACTGGTCTCCCACGATCTGCTCCGGCCGGAGGGAACGCCGGGCCAACACCACTTCGTCGCCACCGGCGATGCCGCGTCCTTCGAAGTGCTGGCTCGCCGGTTCCTGGGACCGGAGGTGATTGCGGTGGAGCATGTGGACCACGTGGCCGCCCACTATCCCACCGGCAGCATGGCCCGGATTACCCCCGAAATGGTCGCCGCCGCACGCGCCGGCGCGGCAGCGGAACCCAAGGTCTCGCCGTTTGCCGGCACGGCTCGGCTGCCCAACCAGGGGGAGCGGGCATGAACCTGACCATCATCGGATGCAGCGGCTCGTTTCCCGGGCCGCTGTCCCCGGCGTCGTGCTATTTGGTAACTGCCGACGACGGCGAACGGGTCTGGCGGATCCTGCTGGACCTGGGCAACGGCGCCCTGGGGACCGCACAGCGTTACATGGAGCTGGAGGACATTGACGCGATCTTCTTGAGCCATCTGCACCCAGACCACTGCATGGACCTGTGCGGACTCCATGTGGCCGTGCGCTGGAAACCCGGCGGCTGGGCCAAGGGCCGCATTCCCGTGTGGGGGCCGGCGGCCACCGCGGAACGGATGGCCACGGCCTACGGGCTCGAGTTGGATCCCGGCATGACCGAGGAGTTCGACTTCCACCACTGGTCGGAACGGGAGCCGGTCAAGCTTGGCCCGTTCACCATCACGCCTTACCCGGTACGCCATCCCGTGGAAGAGGCCTACGCCATCCGCGTCGAGGCGACCGAACCCACCCCCGACGGGCCGGTGACGCGCGTGCTGACCTATTCCGGTGACACCGACAGCTGCCCCGAGCTGGTTGAAGCAGCTACCGGTGCGGACATGTTCCTGTGCGAAGCCGCCTTCCATGAAGGGCGCGACGACGCGGTCGACGGCGTGCATCTCACCGGGAAGCGCGCCGGCGCGGCCGCCACCGAAGCCCACGTCCGGCGGCTGCTGCTGACCCACCTGCCGGTCTGGAACGATTCCGTGCGGACCGTCAACGAGGCCCGCGAAACCTACCAGGGCGATTTGGCCGTGGCGGTGGCCGGCGTCAGCTACATCGTCTGACTCGCCGCCGGAGATGCAGCGCTCGTGCCTCGCCTGCGTGCGGAAGCAGGCTGCGCCGTCGTGCCTTAGCGGCACATTCGTGAGCGCGCCGCCCGCGCGCGGAAGCCTGCGCCGTCGTGCCTTAGGTCCGCAGCGTCAGCCGGCCAGCCTGCGCCTCGCGGTCTGAACCGCGGGGGCCGGCGCGAGCCGATAGGCTGGTGGCATGACTGATGTTGATTCCAGCTCCGCCCTGCCCGCCGTCACCGCCCGAGCCGACGGCCGGACGCCGGAGCAGCTCCGGCCGATCAGCATCACCCGCGGCTGGTCCAACCAGGCCGAAGGCTCCGCACTGATTGAATTCGGCAATACCCGCGTGCTGTGCACCGCCTCGCTGACGGCGGGGGTGCCGCGCTGGCTCAAGGGCGAGGGACGCGGCTGGGTCACCGCCGAATACGCCATGCTGCCGCGAGCCACCAACACCCGTTCCGACCGCGAATCCGTCAAGGGCAAGATCGGCGGCCGCACACATGAAATCTCCCGGCTGATCGGCCGCTCGCTTCGCTCGGTGATCGACACCAAAGCACTGGGGGAGAACACCATCGTGCTGGACTGCGACGTGCTGCAGGCCGACGGCGGCACCCGCACCGCGGCCATCACCGGCGCCTTTGTGGCCCTCGCCGACTCGCTGCACTGGGCCAAAGAGCAGAAGCTGATCGCCCGCTCCGCCCGGCCCCTGACCGACACTGTGGCCGCCGTGAGCGTGGGAATTATCGACGGCGTGCCCATGCTGGACCTGCCGTATGTCGAAGACGTGCGCGCGGAAACCGACATGAACGTGGTGGTGACCGGGTCCGGCCAGTTCGTGGAAGTCCAGGGCACCGCCGAGGGTGCACCGTTCGACCGCGCTGAGCTCGACGCCCTGCTGGACCTGGCGCTGGCCGGCACCGCCCAGCTCTCCCAGATCCAGCGCGACACGCTTTTGGAGACGCTGGGAGAAGTCATCCGTGGCTGAGGGCGAACCGCGGTTGGTCCTGGCCACCCATAGTCAGGGCAAGCTGCGCGAGTTGCGAGAACTGCTGCGGGGCCAAATCCCTGGACTCGACGTGGACACCCAGGTGATCGACGCTGCTGCTGCCGGCGCGCCGGACGTCCCCGAAACCGGCCTGACCTTTGCGGATAATTCCCTGTTGAAGGCACGCGCGGTGGCCGAAGCCACCGGCCTTGTGGCGGTCGCGGACGACTCAGGCTTGGCCGTGGATGTGCTCGGCGGTGCGCCCGGGATCTTTTCCGCCCGCTGGGCCGGTAAACACGGCGACGACGAAGCCAACCTCCGGCTCCTGTTGGCCCAACTGGCCGATATTGCTCCCGAGCACCGCGGTGCCGCGTTCGTCTGCGCCGCCAGTGTTGTGTCGCCGCGGCTGGAAGCCGTCGAGGAGGGCCGCCTGGCCGGCGTCCTCCTGACCGAACCCCGCGGCTCCGGAGGATTCGGCTACGACCCGATCCTGCAGCCGGCCGGCATGGACCGCAGCTGTGCGGAGCTGCTGCCGGAGGAAAAGAACGCCATCAGCCACCGCGGCCAGGCGTTCCGCGCGCTGCTGCCGCACCTGGTGGCGGCGCTGAGTGAGGAAGCGCCGTAGCCGGCCAGTCAGGCATCCCACTCCGCTTTTCCGGCGATCGGCCCGTCCGGTTCCCAAGCCACCAGTGGCCGGCCCCCGACCGCGTTTGCCTCAACGGTGAAGCAGTGCCCGGTTCGGACTCTGGGGCTCGGTAAGGCAAACTTGTAAGTGATGACCATGATGAGCCTTTCCTTCCTGTCAGCCAACATCCCCGCACAATCCTCTGGCGATACCAGTGCACTCACCGGTGTAGCCGACTGGGCTGTCGGCCTGATGGAGACCATTGGTGCCCCGGGTGCGGGCCTGGCCATCGCGCTGGAAAACCTCTTCCCGCCGCTGCCCAGTGAAGTGGTGCTTCCGCTGGCTGGCTTCACTGCGAGCCGCGGCAGTTTCAGCCTCATCGAGGCACTGATCTGGACCACGCTAGGTTCGGTCTTCGGCGCTTGGGCGCTGTACGGCCTGGGTGCTTGGCTGGGCCGGAGGCGAATGCGTGCCATCGCCGAAAAGCTTCCGCTGGTCGACCTGGAAGACGTGGACAAGGTTGAGGCGTGGTTCAACCGCCATGGCTACAAGGCCGTGTTTTTCGGGCGGATGATCCCCATTTTCCGAAGCCTGATCTCCATCCCCGCCGGCATCGAACGCATGCCGGTGGCGAAGTTCCTGCTGCTGACCACTGCGGGCAGCCTGGTTTGGAACTCCATCTTCGTGTTTGCCGGCTTCTACCTGGGGGAGAACTGGCACATCGTGGAACAGTACGCGGGCATCTTCCAAAAGATCGTCATCGTCGTCGTCGTTCTTGCGGTGCTCTACTGGGTTACCACCCGGATCCGTAAGATTCGGAACCGCCGGAGCTAGTTTCCCGGTCGCTGAACCGGTCACCGCTGGAGCTCCACATTCGGACCGAAGTTGTTCTGCAGCGGCCGGGCCCGCTGCACTGTCCGAGCTGCACTGAGTGGCCTTCGCCTGGCGTCGCTGCGACGCCCAGTCTCCACACACCGCATTCCAGCCTGACCGCCGGCTGCCGCCCGCTGTAGTCCGGGCTCTTGGTCAACGCCGCACCCGCCCTGGCGCCGTTACCCACCGCCCGCCACCGAGGGTTTCGCGCGCTCCCGTGCCCTATCTCCCGCCGACGGCGTTGGTTCGCCGCTGCCACCTCCGCCGCTGCCAAGCAGGCGCATAAGCGACAGCGCCCGCGGCCAGCACCTCTGATAACCGACACTTCCCTTGACAAGCGCCGCCTAGCTTGTATGGTTAGTTACATCAGTAACTAACCCCTTCACCGAATAACCGGTGGCGGGTTCCATGGAAGGAGCGGCTGTGATCGACGATTCAAGGCCGATCTTCCTGCAGATTGCGGAGCTCATCGAGAACGACATCGTGGACGGGGCGCTGGCCGAAGAAAGCCAGGCGCCGTCCACGAATGAGTTCGCCGCTTTCTACCGGATCAATCCCGCCACTGCAGCGAAAGGCGTGAACCGCTTGGTGGACGACGGGATTTTGTACAAGAAGAGGGGGATCGGCATGTTCGTGGCCACCGGCGCCCGCTCCCGGTTGTTAGCCCAAAGGCGGGACGACTTCTTCAGGGAGTACGTCCAGCCGATGACCCGGGAGGCACGAAAGCTGGGCATCAGCACCGAACAGCTGACCGAAATGCTCCACCGCACCGAGTCCACCAGCGACATGACAGAGGGAAGCGTGTCCCGATGAACAACCCGACCACACCCGCCGCCATAGAACTGCGGCAGGTGACCAAGACCTACCGTGATGCCAAGGCGCTAGACAACGTCAGCCTCCGCTTGGAAGGCAACCGGATCTACGGCCTGCTGGGCCGAAACGGCGCCGGCAAGACCACCCTGATGTCGGTGCTCACCGGCCAGGGCTTCCAGAGCAGCGGTGAAGCGCTGGTCTTCGGCCAGCGCCCCTATGAGAACGACGGCGTGCTGTCGCGGATTTGCTTCATCCGTGAATCGCAGAAGTATCCGGACGACTTCACCGCGCGGCAGGCCTTCAGGTCCGCCTCCTTGTTCTTCAAGCACTGGGACCAGGCGTTCGCGGACCAGCTGGTCGAAGAATTCCAGCTGCCGCTCAAACGCCGGATCAAGAAGCTCTCACGCGGCCAGCTCTCCGCCGTCGGGGTGATCATTGGGCTGGCGTCCCGCGCGGAAATCACGTTCTTTGACGAACCGTATCTGGGGCTGGACGCCGTGGCCCGGCAGATCTTCTATGACCGGCTGGTGGAGGACTTTGCCGCGCACCCGCGGACCATCATCCTCTCCTCGCACTTGATCGATGAAGTGGCGAACCTGCTGGAGCATGTGGTCCTGATCGACCGCGGCCGGATCATCATGGATGACGACGCCGAGGCCATCCGCGGCACGGCGGTCACCGTTGCAGGCAACGCCTCCGCCGTCCAGTCGTTCGCGGCCGGCCGCGAGGTGTTGCATCGCGAGTCGTTGGGCTCGCTGGCTTCGTGGACCGTCGAAGGCCGGCTGAAGAACGCCGAGCGTGCCGAGGCAGCCGAACTTGGCCTGGAACTGGCACCGGTTTCGCTCCAGCAGCTGGTGGTGCGCAAGACCATGGCAGCGACCGATGCTGTCGTCGATACCGACTCCGAGCTGGAGGTCCTGAAATGAACCGCGTCGTCAACGTTGCGCGCATGCAGCTGATCAACAAGTGGACCTTCCTCGGGATCCCGGCCATCATCATGGTTTCGGCCTTCCTGATAACCCTCGCCATCTGGGCGATGATCCCGGCCAGCGGCGAGACGTTCTACTCCGGCGCTTCGCAGGCAGTGATGTGGTATTTCCTGGCGCTGGGCATCCAGTCACTGACGCTCACGTTCCCTTTCTCACAGGCGATGAGCGTCAGCCGGAGGACCTTCTACATCGGCACGGTGGGACTGTTCGCCACCGTGGCGCTGGCCATCAGCGTGCTCTACTACCTGCTGGGCCTGGTGGAAGTTGCCACCAACGGCTGGGGGTTCAACGGACAGTTGTATGCGCTGGACTGGGTAGCCGCTGAGCACGCGGTGGTGCAGATCCTGTTCTACTTCATCGCCATGGTGGCGCTGTTCATGATCGGTTTCTGGTTCGCCACCATTTACAAGCGCTGGCAGGCCACCGGGATGTTGATCACATGGATCGCGATTGCCGTGGTCTTGATTGGGCTGCTGGGCCTGACCAGCTGGCAGGGCTGGTGGCCGACCGTGGGGCAGTGGCTGGTGGCCCAGACACCGCTGAGCGTTTCCGGCTGGGCGGCGCTGTTCTGCGCGGTTCTTGCCGGCGGGTCCTACCTGACCCTGCGCCGCGCCGCTCCATGATTTAGCCAACGAGCAGCGCTCACACCATCAGCATCACGGCGGCTCCCGCACACCAGGCGGGGGCCGCCGTGCCGTGTGTTGGCTGACCAAGACTGTCCTGCTCATCAATTAGGGTTGACCCGTGGCAATTGACTTCACGGCGATAGATTTCGAGACGGCAAACGGGTTCAGGGGATCGCCATGCTCCGTCGGCTTGAGCAAAGTCCGTGATGGCCGAATCGTCGAGGAAGCTTCATGGCTCATGCGCCCGCCGGAAGGCTTCGATCATTTCGATCCGCGCAACGTCCAGATCCACGGCATTACCGCAGACATAGTTGCGGCAAAGCCCCGCTTCGGGGAACTCTTCGCCCACATGGCAGCGTTCATCGGCACCGACATGCTGGTCGCCCACAACGCGGCCTTCGACATGGGCGTCATCCGGTCGGCACTGGAAGTCTCTGAACTTTCCGGCCCGGCTTACGACTACGCCTGTACGGTCATCCTGTCTCGGCGCAGCTATTCGCTGGTGTCCTATTCGCTCCCGTTCGTGGCCGAAGCCGCCGGCGTGCCGTTGCTGAACCACCACGACGCCGTGGCGGACGCTCGGGCGTGCGCCGGCATCATGATCGACATTGCCGGCCGGAACTCGGCCGGAAGTATTCCGGACCTGTTGACGGCCATGCAGATGCGCACCACCCGCCTCGAGGCCTACCTCCACGGAACGGCGGCTATCTCGAAACCCACCCGGACGGCGCTTGAACGCCAGGAGCTGGGCTCTGCCGGGGGAGCGGCACTGTCTTCCGCGTGGACGTACTGGCCGGACGAGGGCAGCAATCCGGAGCCGAACCATGATGCCGACGACTCCCACCCGCTCTACGGCCAGACAGTGGTCTTCACCGGTAATCTGGGCCTGTCCCGGCAAGAGGCGAAGAACCGTGCGGCGGAACTGGGTGCGCGACCGGCCAGCAACGTGACCCGCAAAACCACGGTGCTGGTGGTGGGAGACGGTTTCGTCGCCTCCGACCTCAAAAGCGGCCGGGTGACAGCCAAGGCGCACAAGGTGCTGCAGCTGCACGGCAAGGGCCACCAGATCGAGGTGCTGTCCGAAGGCGAGTTCCTGCAGATGATCGGCGGACGCTGGCCGGTGCACAGCGCCTGACCGAATGCGCCCGACTGGCAGCGTTCGGCGTCAGAGCCGCAGGCAAACCCCGGTGAGCTCTTCGGACAGGTCGATCAGCCGGGAGGCAGCGTTGCGCTCGCGGGCATTTCGCTTCGGCGCAACGACGGCGGGGCTCCCGGTCAGTTGGAAGCGTCCATCCGGCCCCCAATAGTCGCCGTTGCGCACGCCGTCGCCGCCCGTCGCCTGTACCAGCGGCCACGCTCCAGCATCCTTGCCCTGCGCCATCAGACCGTACAGACGGCGCTGCCAACGGCCGGCTGGTTGGGAGAGCCGCAGGCCGGGCCGGTCAGGCGTGAAGTACTTCCGGGCGTAACCCGGGTGCGCCACCACGGAGGAGACCTTCGAACCAGCCGCTTCCAGCCGGTGGGCCAACTCAAACCCGAAACTCATCACCGCAAGCTTGGACAAGGCGTAGGACCGATAGCTGGAGTACTTCGCCGGCAGCGCTGCTCGGCGGAAGTCCGGGCGCGCCCAGCGGTGGCTGATGCTGCCCACGTGAACCAGGCGGCTGTGGCTGCGGGTCAGTGCAGGCATCAGCCTTGCGATCAGCGCAAAGTGGCCCAGGTGGTTGGTGCCGAACTGCAGCTCGAAGCCGTCCACGGTGAATTGCAGCTCCTCGGACCCGATGACTCCGGCGTTGGCCAGCAGGGCATCGATCCGGCCGAGGCCGGCCAGTTCCTCCGCGGCCTGCCGGACCGAGTCAAGGCTTGCCAAGTCGAGTTGCTGGAAGCGCACGTCCGCTCCGGGCACCGTAGTCCGGACGGCGTCCATGGCCGCGCGGCCGCGGGCCTCGTCGCGCGCGGCCATCACTACCGTGGCTCCGGCCGCGGCGAGCTGCTCGCTGGCGAAATAGCCAAGTCCGGCACTGGCACCGGTCACGATGATGGTCTTGCCGTCCTGACGAGGCAGGACGGGCGGGTGGCTGTCGTGGCGCATGCCTTAGCCCTGCGTCTGGGCCAGGAAGCGATCGGCCATGCCGAGGATGACTTCTGGCCCCTCGAGGGAGGCCAGCCATTCGGGGGGCAGCGCGGCTTCGCCGTAATGGGCGCCTAAAAGGTTGCCGGCGATACTGCCGGCTGCGTCGCTGTCGCCGTCGTGATTGGTCGCAGCGGCGACGCCCCTGCGGAAGTGTTGTTCCGGTGTCGTGCTGTCAGCGGTAGCCAGCACCGCGTACAGGGCGATGGATAGAGCTTCCTCGGCCGCCCGGCCAGTGCCGAGTGCCGCGGTCAGGTCGGCAGGTGCCACCGGACCGTGGGCGGAGAGCTCGACGGCGGTCCGCAGGCGCCCGGCCAATTCGGCGGCTCCGGCATCCTGCTCGGTGCGCGCCAGCATGGCCACGGCGGCACCGGGCAACGTGGCTTGTTCATGCACCAGCAGCCGGATCAATGTGGCCAAGGTGGCCGCGCTGCGGTGTGCCGCCGGATGGCCATGGGTAAGTGCGGAGCCGTCGGTGGCCAAACGCTGGACGGTCTGGTCGTCGACGAACGGCAGCAGCCCGAAGGGGGCCGAACGCGTCACCGTGCTGCCGTCCACAGCATCCGCGTTGACCGGACGGGCCCGGGTTCCCATCTCGCCGGTGGCCAGTCCGGACAGACAGGCCTCGGCGGGAGCGCGCCGCGCATGCAGTACGGACTGGCCGTCGATCCAGCGCGGCTGCGGCGCCGGCGCGCCCTCCGGAAAGCGGCCTTCCTGCGTGGCGTACCAGCGGAGGTAGGCGAGCCAGAGGCAGGCGGCTTCGTCCGCGGCGGTGCCGGCGTTCGCCCACTCCAGGGCCTCGGTCAATCCGTCGAGGGTATAAAGCGTCAGTTGGGTCTCGTCGCTAAAATGCCCGGGCTCCGGCAGTTGCGGGAAGTCGTGCAGCCCGTCGGCCCCGAAGCGTCCGGCGATCACGTCGAAGGAGTCGGACTCGACGGCCGCCCCCAACTGGTCTCCCAGCGCGCCGCCGAGCAGGCAGCCGCGCACCCGCGAGGCGTAGTCCGGGACAGTGTGGGCAGTGGGATCGGCATCGGACCGGGAAGCGGGAAGCGGGGCGTCGGTAGTCACGACTACCAGCTTAGGCGTGCGCGCGGATATTCCGCCCGACTGAGCCTCCCCGGAAACGTTCAGGGTTTTCCCAGAACCCGGTGACAGAGTGGAGTAGTTTTGAGTCAATCGCCGGCGTCCCGTCGGCCCGGTAGGAGGACAGTATCCATGGCAGCAGCCCACCCGGCGGCATCGGCACCAGCCGTCCCCGCCGCCCCACCCCGGCTCGGCGAAGGACGCAGCTACTCGGCCCGCATCGGCGCCGAGGTGGCAGGTTCGTTCTTGCTGTTTTTCGGTGCGCTCGGCATCGGCATGTTCAATCCGCAGGGCTCTTTCGGCGTTCCCTTCGGTTTCGGCTTGGCCGTCATTGCCGGCATGCTCGCCTTCGGCTACATCTCCGGAGGCCAGTTCAACCCGGCGATCACGCTCGGCAGCGCGCTCGCGGGCCGCACGGCCTGGAAGTCGGTTCTGCCCTATGTCCTGGCGCAACTGGTTGGTACGTCCTTGGCCGCCGTCGTGCTGTGGGTCATCATCGGCAGCCACCCGGCCGGCGCGCAGTCGGAAAGCGTCTTCGCTTCCATCGCCAACGGCTATGCCAGCGGTGATGAGTTGGGCTTCTCGATGGCCGGCGTGTTCCTGGCCGAAACCATCGCGACCGGCCTGCTGGTGGCCGTCTACTTGGGCGCGACCTCGTCCCGCGACCGGCTGCGCAGCGCCCCCTATGCCGTTGGCCTGGTCTTCGCCGTGCTCACCGCGGTAATGCTGCCCATCTCCAACGCCGGCATGAACCCCGCCCGTTCCACCGCCGCGGTGTACTTCGCCGGTCCCAGCGCGGTGAGCGAACTATGGCTGTTCTGGGTGGCTCCGCTGCTCGGTGCCCTGATCGCCGGGCTACTGTACCGCAGCGCCGAGACGGCACCGGGGCCGCGGCGGAAAACGGACGACGGCGTTGCTCCGGTTGAGTCTGCCGCCGCACCTGTCGAGGGCGCGACCGCCGGGACGGCTGCCGGTAAAGGTGATGTTCCCGACGTCGCTGTGGAGGACCAGCCGGACCGGCCGGCGCCCGCGGACGACCAGGGTGCGGCCGAAGCCCGCGATTTCTTTGACCGCAAGCCGAACCGGCCCCGCGCGGACACCGAATAACCGAAATCTGCAAGTTCAACGGCACGTCCCGATTCCGGGGCGTGCCGTTGCGCTTGTCCGAAACTGTCCTGACCGACGGTTAGTTTTGAAGCATGAGGTTATTGCACACGTCGGACTGGCATCTGGGACGCTCCTTCCATGGCGTCGGGATGCTGGAGGCGCAGCGCGCATTCGTCGACCAGCTTCTGGAAACCGTGCGGGACGAGCTCATCGATGTAGTGCTGATCGCCGGCGATGTGTACGACCGCGCTCTGCCCGGCGTGGATGTTGTCAACCTCTTTTCCGAAGCTCTGTCGCGCATCCGCGCCGCCGGAGCCACCGTCATCATGACCAGCGGCAATCACGATTCGGCCACCCGGTTGGGTTTTGGATCCGGCATCCTGGCCCACGGCGGCGTCCATGTCCGCACCCGGCTGGACCAACTCGCAGATCCGGTGGAACTGGACCTGGGCGGCGCCACCTTGGCCGTGTACGGAATTCCGTATCTGGAACCGCGGATGTGCGCGGAGGAGCTTGGGGCCGCGGCTCCGAGCCACACCGCAGTGACGCGGTCGGCTCTAGGCCGCATCCGTGCCGAGCTGGCAGAGCGGAAGGCCGGCGGGCCCGTCCATTCGCTGGTCGTGGCGCACACGTTTGCCAGCGGCGGGATCAGCTCGGACAGCGAGCGGGACTTGAGCATCGGAGGAGTGGGAGCGGTCCCGCTGGACCTGTTTGACGGTCTTGACTATGTGGCGCTGGGTCACTTGCATGGACGCCAGATGCTGAGCGAAACCGTGCGCTATTCGGGCTCGCCCCTGCCGTATTCCTTCTCCGAGGCCGGTCACGAGAAGGGCGGCATCATTCTTGAGTTCACGGCGGACGGGCTCAGCTCCGTCGAAAACGTTTCCTGGCCAGCCCCACGCAAGCTCGCCGTGCTCAGGGGGAGCATGCAGGACCTGCTGGAATCCGCGGACCATGCTTGGGCACAAGAGGCCTATTGCCAGATCACCATCACGGACGACGAACGGCCGCTGAAGGCCATGGAACGTCTGCGCGAACGTTTCCCTGACACGTTGGTGTTGAGCTTTGAGCCGGCCTCCGGACCGCGGCGGGACACCATGAGCTACAGCCAGCGCATCGCCAAGGCCCAGGACGACCTGCAGGTTTGCTGCGGATTCCTGGACCACGTTCGCTCCCGGCCGGCCGACGAGGCCGAACGGGCCCTGCTGGCGGACGCGCTGCAGGCAGTGCAGGCGGCGGAGGTATCGGCATGAGGATCCACCGGCTGGAAATTCAAGCCTTTGGCCCTTTCGCGGCCCGGGAAACCATCGACTTTGATGAGCTCAGCTCGCAGGGACTGTTCCTGCTCAACGGCCCGACCGGTGCCGGCAAGACCAGCATCCTGGACGCCATCTGCTTTGCGCTGTACGGATCCGTTCCCGGCGCGCGCCAGCAGGGCAAGCGGCTGCGCAGTGATCATGCCGAACCGGAGACGGAGCCCGAAGTCGTCTGCGAGTTTTCGGCTCGCGGCCGACGCTTCGAAGTGACCCGCAACCCGCAGTGGGAACGTCCGTCGTCCCGGGCCAGGTCCGGTTCGGTGACGGAACAGGCGCACACTCTGCTGCGCGAAAAGGTGAACGGCGCGTGGGTCCAGAAAAGCGCCCGAAACGACGAGGCCGCCGCCGAACTGCTGTCCGTCCTGGGCATGAGCCTGGAACAGTTCACCAAGGTAGTGCTGTTGCCGCAGGGCGACTTTGCCGCGTTCCTGCGGGCCGACGCCAAAGACCGCCGGCCGCTGCTGCAGCGGCTGTTCGCAACCGGCCGCTACGAGGCTGTGGAACAAACGCTCGCGGACGAGGCGGCCAAGGCGCGCTCGGCTTATCAGGCCGCCGTCGCGGGAGCGGATCAACTCATGGAACGGGCAACGGAAGAAGCCGCTCGACACCTGGCTGCCGGGGAGATGCCGGACCAACCGCTGGCTGCCGCGGACCTGTTTGCCGCCTTCGAGTCGTCGGTCGCCTCCGCTGCCGCCTCGGTCCAGGACGCGGCCGCCCGCGGCCAAGAAGAATTGGGTCGGCTGCGGGACACCCTCGGCAGGCGCGAGCGGGCGCTGGCCGACCACGCGGCCCTGGCGGAACTGGAGAAAATCTCCGCTGAGCACCGCCAAGCCGCAGGCAGCCATGCCGCTTTGACCGAAACGCTGGCGGCGCACCGCTCGGCGGAACTGTTGGCGTCGCCAATTCGCCATCGCGACCAGGCCGCGCTCGCCATGGAACGCGCTGCCAAGGAGTTTCTGGACCGGATCGACGCGGCGGAGACGCATCCGCTCTATCCGGCGTTCGTTTCCAGCCGTCCGGAACCCGACCACGCCGGACAGGCGCTGCTGGACGAAGCGGCGGGCCGGCTCGCCGCCGAGCTGGGGCGCATCCGGGCCCTGCTGCCCGAAGAACAGCGGTTGCGATCGGCCCGTACCGAAGTGCAGGGGTTCGAGCTACGCGCGGAGCAACTGGCGCAGCACCTGGCTTCTGCCGCCGATGAGCGCGAACAGCTCGCCGCAACCGGCCGCAGCCTGCAGGAGCAACTGGCCGCGCTGGCCGAGACCCCGGACGTCGGCCTGCTCACCGAGCGCCTCGAACAAGCCCAGCACATCCGGGAAGCGGTGGCCGACCATGCGGCCTGTCGAGCCAAGACGGAAGCGGCGCGCGCCCGCCGCGACACAGCACACACTCGGCAACTCGAGCGCAAGGAAGCCTGGTTGTCCCTGCTTGAACAGCGGTTGGACCAGGCCGCAGCCGAGCTCGCTGCCACCCTTGCCGAGGGAGAGCCCTGCCCGGTGTGCGGCGGGACCGAGCACCCGCAACCTGCGGTGGCAGCCTCCGGCCGGCTGGTCACCCGCGAGCAGGAAGCCGCAGCCCGGGATGATCACGCGGCCGCGGAGGCCCTGTACACCGAGGCACGCGACGCCTGCGCCCACCTCGAACAGGAGCTTTCCGCCCTGGCATCCCGCGGCGGGGCGACCGATGCCACCGATGCCGCCGCGGCCGTGGCCGCTGCCCAAACCAGCCTGGACCACGCTGTAGCTGTGCGGGACCGGCGCCGCGAGCTGCAGGAGCAATCGGCTGCCACAACGCAGCAGCTTGAAGAGCTCGGACAGCGGCTTTCAGCGCTGGCTGTGGCCAAGGCCAGTGCGGATTCCGAACTCAAAGCCGGCAGAGAACGCACGGACGAACTGGAACGGAAACTGCACGAGGCGCTGCCTGACGGGGGCAGCCTGCACGATCATGCGGCGTCTTTGTCCCGGCTGGACCAGCTGCTGGCCGATGCCATGAGGATCCTCGCGCAGCACCGCCATTGTGGCAACGCTTTGGACCAGGCGGAGGCCGAGCTCGCCTCGGCGATCGAGCAATCCAACTTCGCCACCGAAGAAGAAGCCCGCGTCTCCTTGCTGGCGCCGGCACAGCTGCAGGAACTGGAGCGGCGCCACACCGCCCACATCGAAGCCGGGCAGCGGCTGATGGTGCTGGAGACCTCCGAACCAGTGATCCGAGCCCGCACCGCCCTCAAGAACGGAGAAGCGTTGCCGGGAACCGGGGAAATGGACGAGGCACGCGATCAGGTCGCTGTCCTGGACCGCAGGGTTCGAGAGCACCAAGTGCGGCACGGCGTGCTGGCGGCGTCGCAGGAACAACTGGCGGCGTACCGCCGGCGTTTCGAGGAGGAACAAATCCGCCTGGCGCCGATCGCCGCACGGCACGAGCTGCTGCAGTCGGTGGCGGACACGGTCCGGGGATTGGGCGAGAACGAGCGAAAAATGACGCTCACCACTTATGTCCTCGCCGCCCGGCTGGAACAGATCGCGGCCGCGGCGTCCGAACGCCTTATCACGATGACTGACGGCCGGTACACGCTGGTCCACGACGACTCAAAGTCCGGCAACAAGAAGTCCGGACTTGGCCTGCACGTCAGTGACGAATGGACCGGGCAGCGGCGCGACACGGCGACGCTTTCCGGCGGCGAGTCCTTCATGGCCTCGCTCGCGCTGGCCCTGGGCCTGGCCGACGTCGTTCAGGCCGAAGCCGGCGGCGTGGACATTGAAACGCTCTTCGTCGACGAGGGCTTTGGCAGCCTGGATGAGCAGGCACTCGAACAGGTCATGGATGCTTTGGAGGGACTGCGCGACGGTGGCCGGGTGATTGGCCTCGTCAGCCATGTGGCAGAAATGAAGCAGCGGATCGGCGCCCAACTACAAGTCACGAAGGGACGCCACGGCTCATCGGTCCGCACGGTACTCACCGGCGTCGCGTGACACCGGTATGATAGTTGCGTTATCCGGGTTGTGCGCATCGGGAGGCGGGACGATGCGCGGTTCGAACCAACGGAAAAACTGATGAGATCTCCTGATTCAGGCGCGCCCGCACGGGAACAAACCGCGACCGGCGCTCCTGCCGGCGGGCGTAAGCGCCGCAACCCTTTCGGCCGCTACGCCCGGCTGGCCCGGCTGGCCGGTACGTCCTTCCTGACCATCGGATTCCTGGCCCGGCTGCCGCTGGCGATGCTGACGGTCGGTGCCCTGACCCTTATCACCGTGACCACCGGCTCCTATGCCTCGGGTGGCTTCGCCGCCGGCGCGGTGGGCATCGGTTCGGCGGTGGGGGCGCCGCTGTTCGGCTATTTGGCGGATCGAGCGGGCCAGCGGCCGGTCCTCTTGATTGCCGCCGCGGCTCACACCTGCGCCATTGGCTTGCTGCTGACCTGCGTTTACATCGGCACCAGCGGGGCCGGAACCGCAGCCGTGCTGGCGGCGTCGTTCCTCGTCGGGGCAACATGCCCGCAGGTGGGCTCGCTGGCGAGGGTGCGCTGGATGGCGATGACGCGCAGCGACAAGCCTGCGCTGGACACCGCACTGTCGTACGAAAGCACGGCGGATGAACTGACGTTCGTGATGGGGCCGGCGCTGGTCGGCCTGTTGGCCGCGCTGATTGCGCCGTGGCTGCCGTTCGTGCTGGCCGCCGCCCTGACCGTCACCATGGTCACCGCTTTTGCCGTCCACCCCACGTACCGCGCGGTAGTCCCGGTGACCCCCGAACTGGTCAAGGCGCATCCGGGCGCGGCTGCGGCCGCAACTCCGGTGCGGATCAACTGGCCGTTGGTTGCCATCCCGGTGCTGGGCATGGTGGCCATGGGGACGTTCTTCGGGGCAACCCAGAACGCGCTGAGTGCCTTCGGGGGCACCTTCGGAGCGGCCGACGCGGCGGGCCTGTTGTACGCTCTGCTGGGACTGACGTCGGCCTTCGGGGCGCTCTCCGTGGCCTATTGGCCGGCACGGTGGACGCATGCCTGGCGCTGGGTCGTCTGTGCTGCTTTGATGACGGCATTCTGTTTGCTTTTGCTGCTGCCGGGCGACGTGCTGCCGATGATTTTCGTGCTGCTGCTGGTCGGCGTGCCCGTGGGGCCGACCATGGTCACCATTTACGGCATTGGCAGCGTGGTCGCTCCGGACGAGCGTCTGGGCACGGTCATGACGCTGCTGGCCAGCGGGGTTGTCCTGGGCTCGGCGCTGGGTTCCGCATTGGCCGGTGCACTGGCCGAGGCCTCGGGGCATTCCGGTGCCTTCCTGGTCTCGATCGGCGCCGCGGGCATGTTGTTTGTGCTCGGCCTGGTTGCCGCCGCCGTCGTCAGTCGCCTGCGGCGCTGAGCCCGCTCAGCGCAGTTCTGCCTCGATGGTGGCGGCAGAACGCTTCAAGGCCACCGCGATCTCCCGGTCGGGAGTATCGGTGCGGATGTAAACCACAGCGATAGCCGCCGGCAGTTGGCCGGGAACTGAGACCGGCACCGCGACCGCGGAGACACCCGGGATGACCTCGTCATGGCTGACGGCGTAGCCGGTTTCCTTGGCCAGTTGGGCTTCCGGCCGGATCTGTTGTCCCGGAGCGTGCTGCTCCCACTGTTCCCGGGTCAGCGCAGACTGGATGGCGATTCCCGGTGCCCCGGCGGCGAAGGAATGACGCGTGCCGGGGTGCTGGACCAGCGCCGTTGTGTGCCGCGGCTCCACCGTGAACAGCGTGACGCAATCGTGTTGATCCCAGACTGCGATAAAAGCGGTCATCATCAGGTCGTTCGCCAGCGTGGTCAGCTCGGGCAGAGCCGCAGACTGCAGGTCGCGGGACACACCGCGCGCCAGCGCGGCCAACCCCGGGCCCGCCTGCACACGTCCGGCCGAATCGCGCATCAACAGTGAGTGGTCTTCAAGAGTGCGCAGGATCCGGTAGGCGATCGAGCGGTGCACTTCCAAAGCTTCGGACAGCTCGGCGATGGTCATCGGCGACTGGGCTTCGGCCAGGATTTCCAGCGCTCTGATGCCGCGCGAGAGAGTCTGCGAGTGCGCCGGGGCTGGCTTGGTGGGAGTCTGGCTCATCGGACCATCCTAGGAAAAGTAACTGGGGGAGCACGTCTTGTAGGAGACTGAGCGACAGGGCTGTGCCACGCCTCACATCTCCCATTGTTCTATATCAGGACGAAGCGTCCAACTATAGAACGTCCGCGTGGGCGGCAGGGCCCTCCGGAGGGAAGCAGCGGGTCGAGCTGGATGGCGTGACGGGAAAGGAGCCGTTACTCAATTGATATGGCGGCACTATGTGTGCCCTATCACTCTCCGGTAGTATGGCTCCAGTCACATTACCGACCGTTCGGTAATTACCGTTCTGTGAACACAACGGAGAAAAATATGTCCACGTCAGAAGAGCTGGCAGGCAACATCAGCCCAGCCACCCGCCACGAAGAGCGCAAGGTGCTCGCCGGCACCTTGGTTGGTACCACCATTGAGTGGTACGACTTCTTCATCTACGCCCAGGCTGCCGGATTGGTGCTGGCCTCCCTGTACTTTGCCCCGTTGTCGCAGGAGAGCTCCGGCCTGGCCCAAATCGTCTCGTGGGCCTCGCTGGGCATTAGCTTCCTGTTCCGCCCGCTCGGCGCCATCGTTGCCGGCCACCTCGGTGACCGCCTCGGCCGGAAGATGATGCTGGTCTTCACGCTGGTGCTGATGGGTGCCGCCACCGCGCTGATCGGTGTTCTGCCGACCTACGCGCAGATTGGCATCTGGGCTCCCATTCTGCTGGTGTTCCTGCGCATCCTGCAGGGCTTCTCGGCCGGCGGTGAATGGGGCGGCGCTGCCCTGATGTCCGTCGAGCATGCCCCGGTGAATAAGCGCGGCTTCTTTGGTGCATACCCGCAGATCGGTGTTCCGTGCGGCATGATCTTGGCCACCGGCGTGATGTGGCTGCTCAGCACCCTGCTGTCAGAAGAAGACTTTATGAGCTGGGGCTGGCGTGTACCGTTCCTGTTCTCGATCGTGTTGATTGTCGTGGGCTTCTTCATCCGCCGTTCGGTGGATGAGTCCCCTGTGTTCAAGGAGATGCAGGAGCGCAAGAAGGAGTCCGCCGCTCCGCTGGGCCAGCTGTTCAAGCACAACTGGAAAGAAGTCATCCAGACCGCGCTCATCTTCATTGCCAACAACGCAGCCGGTTACCTGCTGATCGCGTTCTTCGCTTCCTACGCCACCAAGCCGGTGGAGGACGGCGGCCTGGGCATGGACCGTCCGTCCGTGCTGCTGGCTACCACGCTGGCCGCCTTCGGCTGGTTGATCTTCACCATGTACGGAGGCATTCTCTCCGACAAGATCGGCCGCATCCGGACGTTCCAGATTGGTTACGTCTGGGTCTTGCTGTGGCAGATCCCGATGTTCATGCTGATCGACACCGCGAGCATCGTCCTGATGGGCATCGCGATGTTCGTCCTCACCATCGGCCTGGGCCTGTCCTATGGGCCGCAGTCGGCTCTCTACGCCGAGATGTTCCCGGCCCATGTCCGCTACTCGGGCGTCTCCATCGGCTACGCCATCGGCGCGATTCTGGGCGGCGCATTCGCTCCCTTGATCGCCGAAGTGCTGCTTGGCGCGACCGGTACCACCATCTCGATTGGCATCTACATCATGGTGCTCTGCGTCATCTCGCTCGTAACCGTCTCGATGGTCAAGGAGACCAAGGGCAAGAACCTGCGGGTGGACGAAGCCCATCAGGAGTACCTGCAGCAACACCCTGAGGCACGCGACTCTCACTAGGGACTGCTCAGACTGCTCATGTGGACCGCCGCCGGTAACAGTTACCGGCGGCGGTCTGCTGCTGTCAGGGCTGCAGCCAGCCGTTACCGGGGGAGCAAGGCCAGCACCTCGTCGTCGCTGACCTGGTTGAAATGCCTATAGGCCTCGCCGACAGCCCGAAATCCGCGCGGCTGGCGAAGGCAGAAGACCGCATCGGCCAGCTTTTCCAGCTCAGCGCAGGTCTGCGGAGGCCCCACCGGGACCGCCACGACGATCTCGCGCGGCTTGCTCTGCCGAACAGCCTTGATCGCGGCCTTCATGGTGGCGCCTGTCGCCAGCCCGTCGTCGCAAAGAATGGCGGTGCGGCCGCTGAGCTCTGTTGTCCTGCCGTGGAGATAGGCCTCCTGGCGCCGCTGCAGTTCGGCACGTTCGGCGGCTTGGACGGACTGGAGTCGCTGCTCGCTGTAGTTGCGGCGGCGCAGTTCGGCCACAATATGGTCCACCATGACGACGGCGGTGTGCCCGCCGTGGGCAGCCAAGGCACCGAAGGCCACCTCCGGCTGGTCGGGAATCCCCAACTTGCGGACAATGAGTGCATCAAGGTCGACGGCGAGTTCTTTCGCCAGGACGGCAGCCACCGGAACACCGCCACGAGCCAGTCCGAGCACGGTCACGTCGTCGTGCCCGCGGTAGTCAGCCAATTCGGCCGCCAGTTGATGCCCCGCATCGGACCGATCGACAAATGGGGAAGGCATCCCGCTCAACAGTCCCACGGCCTCCAGTATCCTCTCCCGCGCGCCAACGGGCGAGGGAGGGCTAATAAGCCCGAAGGGAAGGGCGTGGACCGGGCGAGCGAGGGGCAGGGCGAGCCGGGTCAGGGACTGCGCCGACCGGGTGGGGAACCGTCGGAACGGCCGGGCTGTGCCGGTTCGACCGGGACGCCGGGGCGGCCCCGGGGCGCAGGGTGGGGCCGGCGGCGCTAGCTGCATCATAGAGCTCACCCAGAGTAAACGTTTTAGGCGCGATGGGTAGTTCTCCCCATCGCGGCCGTGACAGTACCCGGATAAGCTCGTGTCAACGGTCGGGCTCGGAACGGGGGCCCGCACCGCGTCGGCCGGGCTTGGGTCCGGGCGTGGAAGAGCCGGAGCCGCAGGATTCCCCCCAACGCCTGCTGCTCCGGCCCTTTCGTTTAACACCGGTGCCCCAAGACCCGCAGTCGGTTGTCTCCAGCCGCCGGTTACCTGACGGCGAGGAAGACCATTCCTTGAACGGGTGGGTGCCCCTGACGCGCAGTACCTGGCGTCAGGGGCACCCACCCGTTCAACGTCGAGCGGCGCCGCTATTTCTTGAGAGTGTCCGCATCTTCGACGAGCAATTCGTCGAACTTCTCAAGATCGTCGCTGAGACCTGCGTACACTTCGGGCTTCTTCGCCTTGAGGTAAGCGCCGTAGATGATGCCGCCGACGACAGCGAGCACTAATAGCCATGGCAGCACGACCACGTAGGGTTCCTCGGAACCTGCGACGAGCGGGAACTGCACAATTGCCATGATGCTGAAGACGGCTAGCGCGACAAAGCCAATGCCCGGTGCGATCAGGGTCGTCCAAAGCCGCGGGTCGCGCTTCTTGCGGAAGTAGACGACGACTGAAAGGGCGGCGATGGCCTGCACGATGATGATCGAGAGTGTCGCGAAGCCGAGACCCACCGGAACGAGGGTGAGGATCGACGGCAGCTCCGGGAAAGCGAAACGGAAGATCGCCGCGATGACCAAGGCAAAAATCAGGTTGGTCAGCAGCGCGCGCTGAGGCGCTCCCTTCGAGTTGGTCTTAGCCAGCCACTGCGGCAGCACACGTGCGCGACCGAGCGAGTAGAGGTAGCGTCCGGCCGAGTTGTGGAATGCCAGCTGCGCGGCGAAGAGGCTGACCACCACGAGCACAAGGGAGATGACGACAAAAACTGGCCCAAGATGCTTGTCAATGAGCATCAAGGTGAGGTCGCCCGCCTCGAGATGCTCGACTGCCGTCGCCTGCGCGATGTCGGGACCGATCGAACTGACGATCGCCCACGCGGCAAACGCATGCATGAGACCGATGATGATGATGGCCGCGTAGGTCGCTTTGGGAATGGTCCGGTGGGGATCTTTCGCTTCCTCACCGAAGAGCGCCGTTGCCTCGAAGCCGATAAACGCGGTGGCCGCGAGCAGCAGGCCAATCCACAATGATCCGCCCATAACGATTTCAGGCGTGAACACCGAAAAATCAAAGCCCTGCTGGAAGAGCACGGAGAAGCCGAACACGAAGACCATGATGATTTCGAGCACGAGCGCGACACCCAGAACGACGGCGCTGACATGAATACCCGAGATAGCGAGCAGGTAAACGAGTATGAAGAGCACCGAGCCGGTCCAGAACCAATCGAGCGTGAACGCCTCACCGAAGAGTTCGGGCATGACGACCATGCCGGCGAAGAAGCCGATGGTTCCAAGGGCGCCGGCCACGAAGGCGTTGTAACCGATCGTGGCAATGATTCCAGTGATGAGGCCTGCAGTCTTGCCCAGGCCTTTCACCGCGATCGCGTAGAAGCCGCCAGCGTTGGTCAGCTCCTTAGTGATCTGCGCGTAGCCGATCGCAAAGAGCAGCAGGGCCGCTGCCACCAATAGGATCGCGACGGGTACACCGCCGCCGTTGCCGTGCGCGATCGCGAGCGGGAGCACGACAATGAGAACCGTGACTGGAGCCACAGCAGCGAGAACGAGAAAGACAATCGCACTTACTCCAAGCTGGTTGCGTGCCAACACGTCGGTATGTTTCTCAGACAACTGAACTCCAATCAATGAGTTGCGGTGAATATCGGAAGTGAATCGCACGGCCAGTGGCGAATCTATGCGTCGAGGTCTTGTTACTCGACCCCTGACCGTGCAGCACATCCAGCTCCCGGACTAATAAAGCCAGTTTGCGCCGGATACCGCGGTTCTGGCTTGTCATTCCGTGCACGAAGCTAGACAATGCGCGCCCGGAAGCCACTGATTCCCCGGCTGCAGGGCGCTGGCGCCGGTTATGCCGGAAAGGAGGAACGGCCGGTGTAGCCAAAGTCGGACAGCAGGTTGACTCCGTTGATGGCGCGGGATCGCCGGGATGCTAGGTAGCCGACGCTCCACGCGATGTCATCGGCAGACTGCAGGGGGAACCCTGGGTTGTCCAAGGCGTCGCCCAGCCCGCGGCGCGCCATCGGTGTATCAACGATCGACGGGCAAACACTGTTGACCCGGATCCCATACTCGTCAAACAGTTCTACGGCCAGTGCCCGTGTCATTTGGACGAGTGCGCCCTTGGACGCGTTGTACGCGAGCATGCCCGGCACCGCGACGAAGCCGGAGTCAGAACCGACGATGGTCACGCTGCCGCCCTCTGCGCGCCTGAGGAATGGAAGAGCAAACTTGATCGCAAGGAATGTGCCGACGACGTTGACGTCGAGGACCTCTCGAAAACTCTTCGCACTAACGTCCTCGCAGGCCGCTCCCATTTCACCTTCGATGCCGGCGCAGCAGACGAGTGCGTCGATGCCGCCCAACTTGCCGGCGATTCGTCCCACCGCGTCTTCCAGTTGAGAGTCCTCGGCGACATCTGCGCGTGCTGCCACGACTCGCGACCGCCCGACGAGTTCGAGTTCAGCGATCGCCGCGTCCAATCGGTCCTGGTTCCGGCCGACGATGCCGACCTGCGAACCTTCCCGTACGAATAGCCGCGCCACGGCAAGCCCGATGCCGGACGAACCGCCCGTGACGACGACGCGTTGCGGCAGGTGGCTCCCTGCAGCGGGTGAAAGTGACATGCGTGCTCCAACTCCCTAGGCCCGGCTGGCTGCCGGCTTTCGCGGTCCGACTGTGAGTCAAGTTACTCACAGTCGGCACGCAATGGAATAGCAGTTCAGTCACTAGACTTATAGTCTGAATATTAGACTTGGCCAGACCCTGTTCCTTTTGACTGGACTATGGGTATAGTCTCGCTAACACGCCACCAAGACTCCGGAGCGAGGAGCCCCATGTCACAGCTGTCCCGCGAGGAAGCCCTCACCATCGCACGCAACGCTCTCCCAATGTTCGGGATAGCGGGAGGCGCCGTGATCGACTTCGTCAAGCATCGCGAAAACGTCGTCTTCCGCGTGTCCGAAGGGCCAATCGCCTACGCGCTCCGGATTCATCGGCTGGGTCATCGGACTGACGCGGAAGTAGACACCGAAGGCGCGTTCATGACCGCTTTGGGCGCAGAAGGCTTTCCTGTGTCCGAAGTCGTCCGGACCGTTGCGGGAGCCTTGTTCGCATCTGTTCCTGACAGTCGAGGTCAGATTTACCACGTCGATGTCCAGCGGTGGGTTGCCGGCGGCGAGCCCTTGGGTGATGCCGGTGCGGCCTGGCTGGGCGAAGACGCCATGGAGGAAGAGGTTTTCGCGCGACTTGGCGAACTCTGCGCCACGTTCCATCTGGCATCGCGTCGAATTGGGAAGATATCCGGTTATTCAAGGCCGGCCTGGGACGCTGAAGGTCTTGCCGGAGCCACAGCCCTCTGGGGTGATCCCCGGCGACTGGCGACGACCGATGACGAACGCGATGTGATCGACGCGGCCGTGCGACGCATCGGCCAACGCTTGGTTCAGTTGGGAACTGCGCCCGAATTTTATGGCGTCATCCATGCTGACTTCACGCCTGAGAACGTCCTGACTGCGGGGGGCAAGCATGTCCTCATCGACTTTGACGATTTTGGAGAAGGGTGGTGGCTGTTCGACCTGGCCACGATCCTGTTTTGGTACCACCGTCACCCTCGAGCCGTGGAGTATCGCCAGGCGCTGCTGGCCGGCTACCGGAAGCATGCGGATATTCCGGAGCGTGCGCTCGAGGACTTGGACACGTTCAACCTCGCCCGCGGCCTCACTTACCTGGGCTGGGCAGCCGACCGACCGGGGGATGAGACCAGCGTCTTTCTGCAATCCGAGGTCCTGCCCGTCGTCGTGGATCTGTGCCGTGAGTACATCGGTGTCGAAGGGCAGGTCGAGGAAGGGCAGCACGCCCCGCAGGAGGAACGCCTCCTTGCCCGACGGGCCGCGACCATCGGACCCTACTCGCCTCTTTTCTACGACCGACCGCTCCACTTCGTGTCCGGTGACGGTGTGTGGTTGGTTGACTCGGAGGGAAACCGCTACCTCGACGCGTACAACAATGTTCCGCAGGTCGGCCATGCGAATCCTCGCGTTGCAGATGCCGTATGCCGGCAGCTCAATACGCTCAATGTGCACACGCGATACCTCAGTGAACCGATCGTGGATTACGCTGAGCAGCTCCTTGGCACCTTCGACGCACCGCTTGACCGCGTTTACTTCACGAACAGCGGTTCCGAGTCAAACGAACT
Source organism: Arthrobacter sp. NPDC055138 (assembly GCF_053607305.1). Classification (NCBI taxonomy): domain Bacteria; kingdom Bacillati; phylum Actinomycetota; class Actinomycetes; order Micrococcales; family Micrococcaceae; genus Arthrobacter; species Arthrobacter sp. NPDC055138. The sequence goes on along the minus strand of NZ_JBSGTH010000005.1, from coordinate 58,231 downwards.
AGCCATCCGAATTGCGAGGCATATGACCGGCCGCAGCGGCGTGATCGTCACCGACCACAGCTACCACGGCAACACGATTGCGCTCGCCGCTCTGACGACCGGGTTAACCGTCTCGGAGCCATTTGGCGACCACGTCCGGTCTATCCACGTACCGGATCTTGATGACCAGGGGGAGCACGCGGATTCAGGAGTCATGCTGGAGCGCGCCCTTGCAGCGATTGACGAGGCGATCGCGTCCCTCGTCGAATCCGGCCACGGTGTGGCTGCACTCCTCATCGAGCCGGCGTTCTCCACAGAGGGTCTGCCCCGTGTGCCTGAGGGGTACCTTGAGGCGGTCGTCGAACGGATTCGTGCGGCCGGCGGCCTGGTTATTGCAGATGAGGTCCAGACCGGGCTGGGCCGTTTGGGCGATGTATGGTGGGGGCACCAGGCGACCGGCATCGAGCCGGACCTGGTCACGCTCGGCAAGCCGTTGGGCAATGGCTACCCGCTCGGCGGCGTCGTCACCACCGCCGCAATTCTTGAGTCCTTCAGCAGTGCCAACATGTACTTCAATACTTTTGCCGGCACTGCCACTGCGGCGGCCGCCGGCCAAGCCGTGCTGAACGAGATCACTGGACACGGGCTGATTGCCCGCTCCGGCGACCTGGGACGTCACGTCGCCCGCCGGCTCGAAGACTTGGTAGCCAGCCATCCCCGGGCAGCCTCCGCGAAGGGGCGCGGCCTGTTTTTCGGTTTGAAACTTATTGACGATGCCGGCCGCCCGGATTCCGGCTTGGCCAAACGGATCGTCGAAGCCCTCGTGCAGGAAAAGATCCTGATCAGCCGTATCGGCCCGAACGACAATATCCTCAAGATCCGGCCGCCACTCGTGATTGGCCGGGACGAACTGGATCGCGTCATCGACGCCCTCGACGTGGCCCTTGCCGCGGAAACCCGCGCCGAAGCCGTCCACGCATGAACGCCGAAGACCGTTCGCGTCCGTCCACAGCACGACGAGGGGATGGAGAACCGGGGACCCAGCTTGCTGAGCCGCCCGTTCCGCTCCGCAAGCGGCAGCAGCTGCAAACCCGTCACGACTTGGTACGCTCAGCCATCGACATCATCGACGCCTTGGGAGAGAAGGCGGCCACGATCGATCGGATTACCGCACGGGCTGGAACGTCACGGGCAACCCTCTACGCACATTTTCCGGGGGGCCGTGCCGACGTGTTGGCCGAGGCGTATAAGACCGTTGGCCAAGACTTGATAGACGCAGCCGAGCGAGACGCTGCAGGGCAAGACGATTGGGTCGAAAAGCTCTGCGCCTACCCGCGTGCCATGCTCGCTCTTGCCGCTCGGCGCGAGCTGGGCTTCTTCTACAACGTCTCGGGGCCCCAGCACTTCGGGATCGGCAAGCGTCGAGGCAGCGCCTCGCAACATACCCTCGACATGTTCGTCGGCGAACTCCGGCAAGCCCAGGAGCGCGAGGACCTGCGTGCCGACATCGATATTGAGGCGGTTGCAGGACTTCTCATCGGCGCCATCCGTGAAGCCGGAATCGACGCTTCCCGTGAACCAGCAACAGCGTCCCGGAACCTCACAGCGTTCCGTCAGCTTCTGCTTGCCATCGCCGGCCGCTGACTGGCTAGCCGCGCCGGTATGTGCTCGGCGGGACGCCGAAGGCGCTGCGAAAGACCCGGCTGAAATGGGCTGCATCGGTGAAGCCCCAGCGGGTGGCGATGGCGCCGACGGCGCGGTCGGCCTGCAGCGGATCGCGCAGGTCGCGGCGGCAGCGTTCGAGCCGGCGGGCGCGGATCCACCCGGCTACTGTGGTGCCGGCGTCGTGGAAAATGCTGTGCAGGTGCCGGGTGGAGATGAAGTGAGCTGCGGCGATGGCTGCCGGAGACAATTCCGGGTCGCCCAGATTCGCTTCGATGTGCTGGCGGATCCGTGCCAGCAATTCGCCATGGTGGCCGCGCTGGGGCGGGCCGTCCCCGCTGTGCAGTTCGCTGTCGAACAGGGTTGCCAGCAGGTCTACGGCGTTATGCGCCAGACGGTGGCCGCTGGGGCCCGAGAGCAGCTCGAGGTTGTCCGCCAGCTGCACCATGAACGGGCTGATCATCCGGCCGATGCCGGCATCCCCGGCCATCCGGACGGCCGTCAGCGCGGCCACCGAATCGGCCGGTAGATCCAGAGCGTCGTGCGGGAACATCAAGACCAGGGTGCGGAAGTCGTCGTCGAACTCCAAGGTGTAGGGCCGGTGGGTGTCGTAGACGGCCAGATCGCCCGGGCGCAGGGCCGCCTCGCGGTTGTCCTGGATGAGGATGCCGGTGCCGGAGAGTTGCAGGTTGAGCTTGTAGTAAAGGCGGTCGGACCGGGTGATCAGCGCCGGCGTGCGCAGCACCTTGTGGCTGTTCGCGGTCACTTCCACCACCGACAGTTCGTCGAGGACGCGGGATCGCAGGCGGCCGCGGAAACCGGTGGGGGAGCTGGTCCGGGCCTGCAGGGGTACGAAGGACTCGGAAATCAACGTGTTCCACTCGGAGAATGAGTGGGCTTCGGCAACCTGCACGGCGGACGACGCGGAGCCATTGGAGTCAATGGCGGTGCCGGATTGGCTGTGGGTGCTGCGCTCGGGATAGGTAATCGTCACGGTGGCCCCTTCGCTTGGAACCTGGATGCGGTGTGTCTCGCGACACATTCCCCATACCTTAGCGCCTGCGCAGCCGCCTTGTCATCTATTTTCCACAACCGGCGAAAAAAGAAGCGATCAGGAATCGGCCGCGACCATTCGGAGCCAGCTGTCCAGATGTTCGGTCAATTGTTCGGGGGAGTGGTGGTCCGGGGTGAGGGAGGCGGTGATCTGCGCACCGAGCAGGAAGGACATGAGCTGCCCTGCCAGGACGTCGTCGCTGGCCTGGCTGTGGACTTCGCCGGCCTCCCGCGCCTCGGCGAGGAAGCGCATGAAGTCCACGCGCCAGCGTTCCATCGAGTTGGCGTGCAGCGCGGCCTTGTCCGGGTCGGTGAGGGCCTTTTGCCAGAAGGGGATGACCAGTCGGGCCTCGCTGATGGTCACGTCCGTCACGGGGAGGACTTCCATGCAGTAGCGGCGCAGGGCGTCCAGGCCGCTGTGCCCGCGGATGGAGTCGGCCACCCGGCGGTTTGTCTGATCGAAAACGTAGCCGAAGGCAAAAGCCAGCAGATCGTCCTTGGTGGGGAAGTAGGGCTTGAGGGCGCCGTTGGCAAAGCCTGCTTCCGCGGCAATTTCCCGCATGGTGGCGCCGTCGATGCCGTGCCGGGCGACGATCCGCCAGGTGGCCTGGACCAGTTCGATCCTGCGTTGGTCGTGGTCGACGATCTTCGGCACCGGCCGCCTCCTGATAAAACGTGTGTAGAAAAAACCCTTGCCATAGAATCCTACTGAGGGTTATTCTCTACGAACATAGAAAAAAGAACGTGGTGTCGATCACAGATGCACTCCGGCCCGCGTTTCCTCTAGTCGTTCGTGAAAGGGCCGCTATGACCACCGCTGCTGCCGCCACTGTTTCCTCCTACGCTTTGGCCTCCGCCGAAGAAGTCACCGCTGTCCGCACCATCCTGGCCGAGGCGGGACTGGCGGGGGAGAACACCCGGTTCGCCTACCTCGGACTGCTGGACCCGCCGCGCCGCGGCGGCGGAGCGACCGAAGACCGGCGTTTCCGGGCTTTCCTGCTCGATGTCACCGGTGCCGCGCCGAAGGACGTGACCGTCTCCGTTACTTCCCGCAAGGTCCTGACGGTGGCCGACCTGGACACCTCGGTGACCGGTGAACTGCCGGTGCTGGAGGAGGAGTTCGAGGTTGTTGAAGCGATCCTCTCCACCGATGAGCGCTGGCTGAAGGCCATTGACGACCGCGGCCTGGAGATCGACAAGGTGCGGGTCGCTCCGCTCTCTGCCGGCGTGTTCGAGTATCCGGAAGAGAAGGGCAGACGGATCCTGCGCGGCCTGGCGTTCTACCAGAACTTCCCCGAGGACAGTGCCTGGGCGCACCCGATCGACGGACTTGTGGCCTACGTGGACATCGTGAACAAGACCGTGGACCAGGTGCTGGACTTCGGCGCGATGCCTGTCCCGGCCGAGCATGGAAACTACACGGATCCGGAGCTCACCGGCGAGCTCCGCACCACGCAGAAGCCCATCGAGATCACCCAGCCCGAGGGCCCCAGCTTCACGGTCACCGGCGGCAACCACATTGAGTGGGAGAAGTGGTCCTTCGACGTCGGCTTCGACGTCCGCGAGGGCGTGGTGCTGCACAACATTGGCTTCCAGGACGGGGACCGCACCCGCTCCATCATCAAGCGTGCCTCCATCGCGGAAATGGTGGTTCCTTACGGCGACCCGTCGCCGGTGCGCTCCTGGCAGAACTACTTCGACACCGGCGAATACCTGGTGGGCCAGTACGCCAACTCGCTGGAACTTGGCTGCGACTGCCTCGGCGAGATCACCTACCTCTCGCCCGTGATCGCCGACGGCTTCGGCAACCCGCGCGAGATCCGCAACGGCATCTGCATGCACGAAGAGGACTACTCCATCCTGGCCAAGCACTCCGACCTGTGGACCGGGATCAACTACACCCGCCGCAACCGGCGCATGGTGGTCTCCTTCTTCACCACCATCGGCAACTATGACTACGGCTTCTACTGGTACCTCTACCTGGACGGCACCATCGAGTTCGAGGCCAAGGCCACCGGCATCGTGTTCACCAGTGCCTACCCGGGCAAGGGCTACGGGTACGCCTCCGAAATGGCCCCGGGCCTGGGCGCGCCGTTCCACCAGCACCTGTTCTCCGCCCGGTTGGACATGGCGCTGGACGGCTTCACCAACCGGGTCGAGGAAGAAGAAGCCGTGCGGGTTCCCCTCGGCAAGGGCAACGAGCGAGGCAACGCCTTCAGCCGCCGTCGCACGCTGCTGGCGACCGAGTCCGAGGGCGTCCGCGAAGCCAACATGCAAGCCGGCCGGACCTGGCACATCTCCAACCCGGAATCCACCAACCGGCTGGGCGAGCCGGTGGCCTACAAACTGCTGCCGCAGGGCCAGCCCATGCTGCTGGCCGACCCGGAGTCGTCGGTGGCCAAACGTGCCGCCTTCGCCGCCAAGGACCTCTGGGTCACCCAGTACGCCGAGGATGAGCGCTACCCGACCGGCGACTTCGTGAACCAGCATGCCGGCGGCGCCGGGCTGCCGGCCTACGTGGCGCAGGACCGCAAGATTGACGGCGAGGACATTGTGCTCTGGCATACCTTCGGCCTGACCCACTACCCGCGGGTGGAGGACTGGCCTATTATGCCGGTAGACACGGCCGGATTCAGGCTCCGTCCGGATGGTTTCTTCGACCGCAGCCCCGTGCTGGACGTGCCGGCAAGCGCGCCTGCCACCGGCGGGCACTGCCACCGCTGACCAGGGGGTGTGGAGATGACCGCGGTTGCGCAGCTGAGATCCACGGCACCGCACGACGGCGGGGCATGGCTTGTGCCGCTGGCCCGGCTGTGCGCCGTGGTCGCCTTCCTATCCATCGCCGCCCACCTGTGGATGGCCTGGCAGCATCAGGACACGCCGTGGCAGGGCCTGCTGATGCTGGCCATGGCCGCGTTCTGCCTGCCGTGCGCAGTGAAAACCTGGCGCCACGGCGGGGCCGGACCTGCCCGTATGCTGATGTTCGCGGCACTGGCCATGGCAGCCTTCCACACCCTGCTGCTCACCGGGGCCGGCTCGCATGCCGGCGGCCATGCCGGGGCCCACGCCGGGCACGGCATGGCGGCAGTCGCTGGCAGCACGGTGATGGCCGGAGGCCACGCCGGGACCGCCGTGGGGTCCGCGCCGCTGACACCAGCCCTTCCGCACACCGAAATGATGCTGGGCGTCATTTTGCTGGAGTTGGTGGCGGCCATGTCCGCAGCCATCTACCTGCACCGGCTGCGCCAGCGTCAGCAGAAGCTTACGCCTGCCTGACGTTTTCGCCCGTGTGGCGGCACCAAGGTCCCCCGGCGTTTGGCAGCGTCGTGCTCCCGGCGTATGAATAAGGGGTGACCCCAGACTCCGACTCCGTTCCAGAGAACCGTCCCGCCGCCAGCATTACGGTCGGCCCGGACGGTCCTGACGGCGCCGAAGAAGGCTTCGTTCCGGATCCCGGCCGTTGGCGGATCCTGACCGTGCTGCTGGTGGCCATCTTCATGTCGCTGGTGAGCGTCAGCATCGTCAACGTGGTGTTGCCGTCCATTCAGGTCGGGCTGGGGGCCTCCGACTCGGACCTGCAGTGGGTGCTTTCCGGTTACGCCTTGACCTTCGGTGTGGTGCTGGTGGCCGCCGGGCGGGCGGGCGACATCCTGGGCCGCGGGCCGTTGTTCATCGCGGGCGTCGCGCTCTTCACGCTCTCCTCGGTGGCCGCCGGACTGGCGCCCGACCCGCTCAGCCTGAACATCACCCGCTTTCTGCAAGGGCTGGGTTCCGGGCTGTTGAATCCGCAGGCCGTGGGCATGATCCAGCAGTACTTCCGCGGCGCCGAACGCGGCCGGGCCTACGGCGCACTCGGCAGTGTGATTGGCATTTCGGTGGCCATCGGGCCGTTGCTCGGCGGGATGATCATTGAGCTTGTCGGCGTGCAGGAGGGGTGGCGCTGGACGTTCCTGGTGAATGTCCCGGTCGGGATCCTGGCCATCGTGCTGGCTTTGATGTGGTTCAAGCCGCAGCGCGCCGGCGCCCGCTCCGAAACCGCCACTGCCGATCGGGACCTGGATCCGCTCGGCGCGGTGCTCCTGGGCCTGGCGGTGCTGGCGCTGCTGCTGCCTTTCGTGGAACGCGGGACCGGGCCCTGGATCTGGCTGCTGCTCCCCGGCGGCGCGGCACTGCTGGCGTTGTGGGCGTGGTGGGAACATGCCTACCGAGGCCGCGGCCGGAGCCCGATGGTGGACCTGCGGATCTTCCGCACGCACAGCTTTTCGAATGGCTCCGTGATCGCCGGCCTGTACTTCATGGGCGTGACCAGCGTGTGGGTGCTGGTGGCGCTCTATATCCAGCAAGGGCTGGGCGGTACCGCGCTCGAGGCCGGGCTGATCGGTCTGCCCGCCGCCCTGCTCGGCGCGTACGCTTCGCACTGGTCCGGCAGGCGAGTGCTGGAGCAAGGGCGGCAGTCGATCGTCGTCGGAATCCTCTGCGCGCTGCTGGGGCTGGGCCTGACCATCGCCGTCATCCAACTGGAGGCGGCCGGCGTGCTCAGCATCTGGTGGATGCTGCTGACGTTGTCCTTCATCGGTATGGCACAGGGACTGATCATCACCCCCAACCAGACGCTGACTCTGGCCGAGGTGCCGTTGGAGTATTCCGGCAGCGCCGGGGGAGTGCTGCAGACGTCGCAGCGGATTGGCACCGCGGTGGGCATCGCGGTGATCACCGCCGTCGCCTTTTCCGTCCAGGCTCAGGCGGGCTGGACCGCCGCGATCACCACGGGACTCTGTGTCACTGCTGTCTCCGTGATGGCCACGCTGGTAATTGCCGTCTCGGACGCCCGCCGCGGCTCGAGGGTGGCCCTGCTGCGCTCCGGCAGCTGATTCAGCGCCGGCGGACTTCGATGTTTCCCTCGCGGACGCGGGTCTCGTAGGCAGGTTGCTCGGAACTGGCAGGGCCTCTGACGACGCTGCCGTCCGCCAGGCGGAACGTGCTGCCGTGCCAGGGGCAGGTGATGCATCCGTCGTCCACCGTTCCCTCGTCCAGCGGCCCGCCCATGTGGCTGCAGACGCTGTCCAGGGCCCGGACCGTGCCGCCGCTTCGGTACAGGACCAGCGACAGGTCGCCGACCTGCGCCGGCTGCGGCGTGCCATCGGCCAGGTCGCTCGCGGCCATCACGCCCGTCCAGTCGGCCGGCCCCTCCCGCCACGCCGTGTGGTTGACGTTCACCCCGCGTGAATAGCTCAGGTGGCCGCCCAGATAGCCGCCGGACATCAACAGGCCGAACCCGCCCAAGGCGATCACTTTGGCGATTCCGCGGCGGCCGCAGCGGCGGGCCACCAATGATGCAGTGAAGCAGACCAGTGCCGACGCGTTGGCGGCGGCATGCACGAGTCCCACGCGGCGGTCCTCGCCCTGAGTGTCCGACCAGTCGTTGAGCCCGGCCCAGGCAGTGGGCGCGGCCGTCAGGATTCCGGCCGTGACCAGCAGATCGGCGGCGGGTTCGGCGCGGCGGCCGCCCACCGTGTCCAGCAGCGTGGCCATGGTCCATGCGCCGATGGGCAGGTCGGTCATCAGCGGGTGCAGCGGATGCCCCAGATAGCTGCCGCTGAGAATGTTCCGGACCGGCCGCGGTTTGACCAGGCGGCCCACCAGCCCGGCCACCGGCTGGGCGACCCTGTCCAGGGCCTCGGTTTGTTCGATCCGTGCCATCAGCTTGTGCAGAGCAGACATGGGCGTTCCCTCTTCCCCATAGAGCGGTGGCCAACGGGCAGCCCCGCTGGCCGCTGACCGGCCCCCCAGTAGCTGCCAGTGTTCCATCGGCGGGCGGAAGCGGCAAGGGCGCGGATACGCCGGTGGGCGGCCTCCGTACGGAAGCCGCCCACCGGCGTCGTTGTTCAAGCGGGCCTGAAGGAACTAGACCTGGTTGCCGATCTTGAAGCCCTTGGCGGCCTGGCCGCGGAAGGTGCCGTCCTCATCGTCTTCGCGGGTGAAGGAGAATCCGTCGGCGCCGATGGTCACCGCCATCTCGGAGCTGTCGGTGCGCTCGACGACTTCCTGCGGGTTGCCGTCAAGGTCCAGCACCAGGGAGGCCTCGGTGTACCAGGACGGGACCACCGGGTTGCCCCACCAGTCGCGGCGCTGGTTGTCGTGCACGTCCCAGGTGATGACGGGGTTGTCCGGATCGCCGGTGTAGTAGTCCTGGGTGTAGATCTCCACACGGTGGCCGTCCGGATCCAGGATGTACAGGTAGAACGCGTTGGAGACGCCGTGGCGGCCCGGGCCGCGCTCGATCCGGTCGGACATGCGCAGGGCGCCCATCTTGTCGCAGATCTGGATGATGTTGTGCTTCTCATGCGTGGAGAAGGCAACGTGGTGCATGCGCGGGCCGTTGCCGCCGGTCAGGGCGGTGTCGTGCACGGTGCCCTTGCGGTGCATCCAGGCCGCGTAGGTCACGCCGTCGGAGTCCTTGATGTCCTCGGTGACGCGGAAGCCCAGGTCCTCCAGGTACTTGCGGCCGCGCGGGACGTCCGGGGTGACCTGGTTGAAGTGGTCCAGGCGCACCAGTTCGCCGGCGGAGTAGAGGTCGTAGCGCATGTGCAGGCGCTCCACGTGCTCCACCTCGTGGAAGAACTCGTACGGGAAGCCCAGCGGGTCCTCCACCCGCAGCGAGTCTCCGATGCCCTTGACGAAGCCTTCCTTGCGGCGCTCGGTGCGGCAGCCCAGCTCCTTGTAGTAGGCCTCGGCGCGGTCCACATCCTCCGGGCTCCGGACCCGGTAGGCGAAGGCGGCGACGGCGGCGATGGGGCCCTTGCGCAGCACCAGGTTGTGGTGGATGAACTCTTCGAACGAGCGCAGGTAGATCGCCTCGTCGTCTTCGTGGGTCACGTGCAGGCCCAGCAGGTCCACGTAGAACGCGCGGGACTTGGCCAGATCGGTTACTACGATCTCCATGTAGGCGCAGCGCAGGATGTCCGGAGCCGGGACGGAGGGCTTGGGGATGACGTTGCTCATGATTCTCTCCTTCGAGCGGTAGGGATAAGGGTTAGGCGTCCGTCACGGCGGCGGCGTCTTCGGCCTTGCCGAAGACCGGGTTGTGTACCTCGCCGAGGTTGATGTGGACGGCCTGCTGGTCGGTGTAGAAGTCGATGGAGCGGTAGCCGCCCTCGTGGCCCAGACCGGACGCCTTCACGCCGCCGAAGGGGGTGCGCAGGTCGCGGACGTTGTTGGAGTTCAGCCAGACCATGCCGGCCTCGACGTTCTGGGCGAAGTTGTGCGACCGCTTGAGGTCATTCGTCCAGATGTAGGCGGCCAGCCCGTACTTGGTGTTGTTGGCCAGTTCCAGGGCCTCTTCGTCCGTGTCGAACGGAGTGATGGCCACGACCGGCCCGAAGATTTCCTCCTGGAAGATGCGGGCGTCCGGGGCCACGTCGGCGAAGACGGTGGGCTGGATGAAGTTGCCCTCCGGGAACTCCTCGGGACGGCCGCCGCCGGCGGTCAGACGGGCCTCCTGCTTGCCGATCTCCACGTAGGACATGACCTTCTCGAAGTGCTCCGGGTGGACCAGGGCGCCGACCTCGGTGGCTTGATCATGGGGGTAGCCCACCTTGACGCGCTTAGCCTGGGCCGAGTAGCGCTCCACGAATTCGTCGTAAATGCTCCGCTCCACCAGAATGCGCGAGCCGGCGGTGCAGCGCTCGCCGTTGAGGGAGAAGACGCCGAAGATGGTGGCGTCGATGGCTGCCTCCAGATCGGCATCGGCGAAGACGACGGCGGGGGACTTGCCGCCCAGCTCCATCGACAGGCCCTTCAGGTACGGGGCCGCGTTGCCGAAGATGATCTGGCCCGTGCGCGACTCGCCGGTGAAGGAGATCAGCGGGACGTCCGGGTGCTTGACCAGGGAGTCGCCGGCGAAGCCTTCTTCGCCGAAGCCGTGGACGATGTTGAAGACGCCCGCGGGCAGGCCGGCTTCCTCGAAGATTCCCGGCCACAGGGACGCGGAGAGCGGGGTGAACTCGGCCGGCTTCAGGACCACGGTGTTGCCGGTGGCCAGCGCCGGTCCCAGCTTCCAGGACTCAAGCATGAACGGGGTGTTCCACGGCGTGATCAGGCCGGCAACGCCGATGGGCTTGCGGTTGACGTAGTTCGCCTGGCGGCCGGGGACCTTGAAGGCGTCGTCGTGCTGGGAAACGATCAGGTCGGCGAAGAAGCGGAAGTTCTCCGCAGCGCGCTGGGCCTGGCCCAGGGCCTGCTTGATCGGCAGCCCGGTGTCGAAGCACTCCATTTCGGCCAACTCCTGGCCGCGGGACTCGACGATGTCGGCGATCTTGTGCAGCACGCGGGAGCGCTGGCGCGGAAGCATGGTCGGCCAGGGGCCGTTCTCGAACGCGTCCTTGGCGGCGGCGACGGCCGCGGCGACGTCGGCGACCTTGCCGGAAGCTGCCTTGATGTACGGCTTGTTGGTGACGGGGTCCAGCACGTCGAAGGTATCGCCGTCGATCGAGTCGACGAGCTTGCCGCCGATGTAGTGCTGCAGGTGGGTGGGCAGGTTGTCCGGAACAAAGTGCTCGGCCATGATGGTCCTTTCCATTCGGGATTGCGGTCTTGGGTAGTCGGTCGGATCTAGAGGGGCGAGGGCGGCATGCCGTCCGCGGCCAGGTAGGCGTTCAGCGTGTTGGTCCGGTGGGCCCGGGCCGCCTTCTCCACCTCGCTGGTGCTGGCACCGGCGTCGATCAAATCCAGCAGGTGTTCGTGTTCCTCCACGGAGGAGCGGGCACGGCCGGGGATGTGGCTGAAGCTGGAGGCCCGCATTGCGTTGAGCCGGTTCCAGCCCCGGTGGACCAAATCCAGGATGTGCGGATTGGGGCAGCGCTCGTACAACACGGCGTGGAACCTGTCGTTGAGCTGGGTGAAGCGGGGTGGATCGAAGTCCTCCAGGCAGCGGCGCAACTCTGCGTTGATCGCCCGCGCCTCCGCCATGTCCACCGCGGAGAGCAGCGGCGCGGCCAGGGCCGTGGCGGCTCCCTCGATCACCGCCAGCGTCTCCATCGTGTGCAGGTACAACTCGGCGTCAACGGCTGCGACCGTCGCCCCGATGTTGCGCTCGAAGGTCACCAGGCCCTCGGCCTCCAGCCGGCGGATCGCCTCGCGGACCGGCACCGTGCTGCAGCCCAGTTCCGCGGCGATGGTGCCGAGGACCAGCCGGTACCCGGGCACCAGCTCGCCCTTGGCGATCCGCTCGTGCAGCAGCTCGTAAGCCTGCTGCGATTTGCTGGGGGCCAGGGTGGTCACTTCGGCTGCTCCGCGACCCATGCGTTGTAACGGGCGCGCCAGTCGGCGTTCATCGGGAACAGGCCCTCGATCTTGTTGCCTTCCTTGACCATCTCGAAGACAAACGTGTCCTGGCGTTCCTGCTCCACGACCTCGTCGGCGACCTCCGCGGCCAGCGCCGGCGGGATGACCAGGATGCCGTTGTCGTCGGCCACAATGATGTCGCCGGGCTGGATGGTGGTGCCGCCGCAGGCGACGGTCACGTCGGTGTCCCACGGCACGTGCTTGCGGCCGAGGACCGCCGGGTGGGCACCGTTGTAGAAGGTGGGGATGTCCAGCGCCGCCACCTCGGACAGGTCGCGGACGCCGCCGTCGGTAATGATGGCTTCCGCGCCGCGCACCTGGGAGCGCAGGGCCAGGATGTCGCCGAGTGTGCCGGAGCCCTTCTCGCCGCGGGCCTCCATGACCAGGATTTCGCCCGGGCCGATGGCGTCGATGATGCGCTTCTGGGCGTTGTAGCCTCCGCCGTGGGACTTGAACAGGTCCTCACGGTTGGGCACGTAGCGCAGCGTACGCGCGGTGCCGATGACCTTTTGGCCGGGCTTGGTGGCCAGCAGGCCGTCAACGCTGACATTGTTTAGCCCGCGCTTGCGCAGTGCGCCGGAGATGGTGGCCGTGGCAACCGAGAGCAGCTTGGCCTTGACCTCCTCGGTCAGCGCGGACTTGCCGGTGACAGCCGGGGCCAGGCCTGCCGCTTCTTCGCTGCCGAAGGCATCGATCCGGTCCTGGTCGGTGATCTTTGGGGTGTTGCCGAAGGAGGCGAATTCCGCTTCGCCCTGGGTGACCGTGGTGGACAGGCGGCCGGTGCTCAGGCCGGCGGCTTCATCTGCTACCTCCACCTCGACGACGTCGCCCGGGACGATCACGGACGATCCGGCCGGCGTGCCGGTGAGGATGACATCCCCTGGGTGCAGGGTCATCAGCTGGGACAGATCGGCCACAATCCGCGCGAAGGAGAAGATCAGTCCGGCGGTGGTGTCGTCCTGGACAACCTCGCCGTTGACCCAGGTGCGGATCCGCAGCGCGTCCGGGTTGACCGATGCCGCCGGCAGCAGGGCCGGGCCGATCGGAGTGAAGCCGTCGCCGGACTTGGAACGGATGTTGGAGCCCTTGTCCGCGTACTTGATGTCGTAGACGCCCAGATCGTTGCTGGCGGTCACCTGGCCCACGTAATCCCAGGCTTCCTCGACGGAGACGCGGCGGGCGGGCTTGCCGATGATCAGGGCGATTTCACCCTCGAAGGCCAGCAGTTCGGTGTCGGCGGGACGCTCCACGGTGCCGCCCGACAGCGCCAGCGAGGAGGAAGCCTTCATGAAGTAGGACGGGTTGGCGGGAACCCGTCCGCGCTGTGCTGCCCGGGAATTGTAGGAGAGGTGTACGGCCAGCACCTTGCCGGCGTCCTCCAGGATCTTGCTATCCACCGCCTGCAAGGTGGCGGCGGGCTGGGTGACGTTGCCTTCGGACAAAGCATCCTCCTGTGAAGTACGAAATCGTATACGATCCATCATCGCGTGTGGCGGAAGCCACGTCAAGAGGATGGCGCAACATTTCTCGAACGATCGGTCAGGAAGATGAAAATCCGGAAGGTGCTGGGTGTCAGCCCACGCTGGGGGCGCGGTTCGGCGGCGAGGGAATGGCCAGGTTGCCGGTGGTATTGCCGCCGGTTCGCTCTCCGGGCGACCCGGCGGAGGGGGCCCCGGCCGTGGGCAGCCCGGTAACGGGGGACACCGGCGCGGCGGATGCGGCAGCGTCGCCGGCCGAGTCGGCCCGGCTGGATTCGATCGAGGGCGCAAACAGGGCTGACTGCTCGGGCAGTGGGGCTTCCGCCAGGTTTCGCAGGCTCACCGCAACCTGGTGCGCGGTGGGACGCGCGTCCGGGTTGCGGTTGGTCATCCGCGTCAGCAGGTCTTTCCAGTGATCGGGGAGCGAGTCCGGCACCTCGGGATCGCGCAGCAGCCGGGCCAAGGCGGCCTCCATCGGCGTGCCGGAAAAGGCCTTCTCGCTGGTGAGGCATTCGAGCAGCACCAGAGCCAGCGAATACACATCGCTGGCTCCGGTGACCGGATGGCCCAAGGCTTGTTCCGGGCTGAGGTAGTTGGCGGTTCCGATGGTTGCGCCCTGGGCGGTGGCCATGCTGGCTTCGACCATCCGGGCGATGCCGAAATCGGACAACTTGGGGTGGTGGCGGGTGTCTTCGGCGTGGCCGTTCGCCAAAAGGATGTTGGCGGGCTTCACGTCGCGGTGAATCACGCCTTTGTCGTGGATATAGTTCAGCGCGTCGGCCAGATCGGCGCCAATCTGCGCAGTTTCCACGGAGGTCAGCGGGTGGCCGCGCAATCGGCGGCGGAGGTCGGCTCCTTCAATCAGTTCCATCACCAGGAAACTGGTGGTGGCGCCGTCGTCGGCGATGTGCAGGCCGGCATCCAGCAGAGTGACCAAACCGGGGTGGTTCAGGGTGGCCAGCAGCAGGGTTTCGGTGTGCTGCCGCCGGTATTCGTCGTCATCGGGGGTCGTCGGCGCGAACATCTTGACGGCCACGTCGCGGCCCAAGGATTCATCTACCGCCCGGTATACGGACGCTGCCCCACCGGTGCCGATCAGCTCCAGGGTCCTGTAGCGCCCGCCCAGGATTGTCTCCATTAAGCCTCCACGCCCCAGGATTTTACTGTCGTCGGTAATTGTACCGATCATCAGCCTGCTTCACGTCTATGGTTGCACGCGAAAAGGGTTATCCGGCGAGGAATTCGATGGCTGCGGTCTTAAAGGTGCGGGAAGTCACCGCGTTGGCGTGCGTCCGGGCCGGCAACCACATCAATTCCGCCCCTGCGGCAAGCTCGGCCAGTTCCGGAGCGGTGGCCGCCAGATCGTCCCTGTCGCCGGCCACCAGCAGGACCGGCATCTTCGGCACGGCTTCGGCGGGGACGAACGGTTCGGTCTTGATCGCTTCGATCATGGTCATCAGCGCGAAGATGTCGTTGGACGGCACCAGCTTGGCCATCCGCAGCAATTCGGCGGTATTGACGTCCTCGATCGGGGTCCCGTCGGCCAGGAAGCGCTGCGCGGCACGTAGGTCGAAGTCGGCCAGCGGGTCCGCGCTGCCCGGGCCGCCGAGCACCATCCGCCGGACCAGTTCCGGTTGGGTGGCGCCGAATTCCCAGGCCAGCCGTGCTCCCAAGGAGTAGCCGATCAGGTCAACCCCGGTGTCGCCGTCGTCCTCTTTCAACAGACGGACCTTGGCGTCCTGGATCAGTTGCAACAGGTCGGCGCGGATCCGGCTGGGCGCGTAGGCATCCATTTCTTCGGGAGCCGTGCTTTCGCCGTGCCCGGGAAGGTCCACCGTGACCACCCGCCGGCCCGCCTGGGTCAGCGCGGTGATCCAGCCGGCGTCCGCCCAGTTGAGCTTGGCGGAGGAGGCAAAACCGTGGAGCAGGATGACTGGCCGGCGGGGACCTTCGGTGCCCTCGGCCGCCTCGTACACCTGCACGTGCAGGTGCGGGTCGACGCCTTCTACGGTGTGCTCCCGGTGGGTCTTCATGCTTAGTCCTCGTCGTCGAGCGCCGCGGTCAGGCGGACGCGGCGCTTGGGCGCTTCTTCCTTCGGTACAGTGCCCACAATACCGGCGGTGTCGTCGGGGACCTCGAAGACGATCAGCGGTTCGCCCACCTTGATGGTGTCGCCCGGTCCGCCGTAGATTTTCACTACTTTGCCGGCCTGCGGCGACGGCAGTTCAACGGCGGACTTGGTGGTCTCCACTTCCACCAGCGGGTGGTTGCGTTCGATCTGCTCGCCCTCGGCCACCAGCCACTCCAGCACGGTTGCCTCGATCAGTCCTTCGCCCAGATCGGGCAGGGGGAACGAAATTTCAGCCACGGCGATACTCCAATACTCGCTGGATCCCGAACAGGATGCGGTCAATGTTGGGCACGTACTCGTCTTCCAGGTCTCCTGAAGGGTACGGTACGTCGAATCCGGTCACCCGCTCAACTGGTGCTCGCAGGGTGCCGAAGCAGTGCTCGGTGATCAGTGCCGCCACTTCGGCGCCCAGGCCGGAGGTCAGCGGCGCTTCATGCACGACGACGGCGCGCCGCGTCTTGGCCACGGAGGCCGCCAGGCCCTCGGCGTCGATGGGCTTGAGCCAGCGCAGGTCCAGCACCTCGATGTCAATGCCGTCTTCGGCGGCGAGTTCGGCCACCTGCAGGCAGCGGGCCACCATGGCGCCCCAGGCCACCAGCGTCAGGTGCTTGCCTTCGCGGACAACCCTGGAGCCCTCGGGGGAGTAGCCGTCGGCGCTGGTGTCCACCGGGCCCTTCTGCCAGTAGCGGGACTTCGGCTCCATGAAGATCACCGGGTCCGGCCGGGTGGCGGCGTGCTTGAGCAGGTGGTAGGCCTCGTTCGGGCTGGACGGCGAGACCACCTTCAGGCCCGGCACGTGGGCGAACAGCGATTCCAGTGACTCGCCGTGGTGCTCCGGGGCGCGGATGCCGCCGAAGCTGGGAACCCGCAGCGTGATGGGCATCGGCATGGTGCCGCGGCTGCGGTAGTTCATCCGGCCCACCTGGCAGACAATCTGGTTGATCGCCGGGTAGGCGAAGCCGTCGAACTGTACCTCGGGGATGGGATGGTAGCCGGCCATGGCCAAGCCCACCGACATACCGAGGATGCCCGATTCGGCCAGCGGCGTGTCAAAGACCCGGTCCTCGCCGAACTGCTTCTGCAGGCCATCGGTGATCCGGAAGACGCCGCCGAGCAGCCCGACGTCCTCGCCCAGCACCAGTGCCTTGGGGTTGCCCTCCAGCACCTCCGCCAGCGCGCGGTTCAGCGCCTGCTGCATGGAGAGGGTCTCGACGGCGGTGACAATTCCGGGCTCCACCACGTCAACGGATGCCTGCTGGGCATCGGTTGCGAAGGTGTTGTCGATGGCGGCTTCGAGGTCGCTGAGGGTGGTGTGCTCAGACATGCTCGGACTCCTCTCGCCAGGCGCGTGCCTGGGCCTTCAAGGCGTGGGTGGGTTCCTGATAGACAAACTCGAACATTTCGGTGCCCGGACGGGAGCCTAGTGCTCCCACGCCGGCGCGGATCCGTTCCTCTTCGGCCTGCGCCGCTTCGAGGGCTTCGGCGAAGAAGTCCTCGCCGGCGACGCCCTCGGCCAGCAGCCGGCTGCGCATCCGGGCCAGCGGATCCTCGCCGCCGTCCGCGCGTTCCTCGGCCAGCGTGCGGTAGCGGCCGGGATCATCACTGGTGGAGTGCGGTCCGCGGCGGTAGGTCATGGCTTCCACGATGGCCGGGCCGTTGCCCGAGCGGGCGTGGGCCAGGGCGGCAGCCGTGGCCTGATGGACGGCCACCACGTCGTTGCCGTCCACCTGCAGGGACGGCATGGCGTAGCCGGCGGCGCGGGCGGCCACCGAGCCGCCGGCCACCTGGCGCTCGGTGGGCACCGAGATGGCGAAACCGTTGTTCTGGATGAAGAAGACCACCGGGGCCTTCATGACGGCGGCGAAGTTCATGGCTTCATGCACGTCGCCCTGCGAGCTGGCGCCGTCGCCGAAGTAGGTGATGGCGACGCCGAGCTCTCCGGCAGGGGTGCCGGAGAGGGTCTGGCCGTGGGCCCAGCCGACGGCGTGCAGCACGGAACCAGCCACTACCGCCTGGATCGGCGCGAAGCGGGCGGCTTGCGGATCATAGAGTCCGCCGTGCCAGCTGGCCTTGTGGGTGGACATGTACTCGACCATGTCCACACCCACGGTCCGGGCCACGCCCATTTCCCGGTAGGTGGGAAAGACGAAGTCCCGGGTCATGTCCAGCGCGGAGCCGCTGCCGACCTGCGCGGCTTCCTGGCCCAGTTCCGGCGCATAGCCGGGAATCAGGCCCTGGCGCTGCCAGCGGATGGCTGATTCGTCCAGATGGCGCACCGCCACCATCAGTCGGTAGAGCTCCTTGAGGTCTTCGGCGGACAGGTCGGGCTGGGCCGACGGGTCCAGGGCAAGAGTGTCGCTCATGCCTGCTCCTCCACGTAGTTTCGGTGCCGCCGGCCCACCGCTCAGGTGGCGGCCGACGGCGTCGGTTGCTAACCGTGACGATAGTCACCCGGGGAGGGGGTGCGCAATATGCAATTGATTCACCGCACAACGTGTGCAGTTCGTCTGTCTTGTGGTGCAATAGCGTGGGCAAATTGCCATAAATTTTAAAATAGGTGGGAACTTTTTGCAGATCTGCGGGCGTTGAATTTCGCCGCCGCGGCGATGCCGGCGATGAGTACCAAGGTGGAGAGCAGCTGGACGCCGGTCGCGGGGGAGAAGAAGCCCAGCACCAGAATGACGGCCAGCAGGGCCAGACCGATGTAGGTAACGGCGGGAAAGCCGCGCATCCGGAACGGCAATTCGGTGCCGTCCCGGTCCGCCCGGCGGCGCAGCACCAGTTGGGACAGCAGCACCATCGCCCAGACCACCAGGCAGGTGGAGCCGACCACGTTCAGCAGCACCGGCAGGACCCTTTCCGGGAAGATCAGTTCCAGCACGGTGGCAATAAAACCGAACGCCACCGAGGCCAGCACCGCCCGGACCGGAACCCGCCTGCGGCTGAGCCGGCGGAGGGCGCCGGGCGCCTCGTCCCGCTCCGAGAGCGAGAAGATCATCCGCGAAGCGCCGTACAAGTTGGCGTTCAGGGCAGAGAGCAGGGCGACGGCGGCGACCAGCGTGATGGCCGCATCCGCCCCGGGAATCTGCGCGGCCGACAGCACTGCGGCAAACGGTGATGCCAGCTCCTCCGAATCCCACGGCACGGTCAGGGCGATCACCAGCACAGAACCGAAGTAGAACACCAGGATGCGCCAGACCACCGTGCGGATGGCCTTGGCGACGCTGGAGCCCGGGTTTTCCGTTTCCGCGGCGGCCACGGCCACGATCTCGGTGCCGCCGAAGGCGAAGATCACCACCAGCAGCCCGGCACCGATTCCGGCAATTCCGTTGGGGGCGAAGCCGTCACCGCCGAAGATCACGCCCAGTCCGGGGGAGGGGACGTCCGGCAACCAGCCGAAGATCAGGGCGGCGCCGACGGCGAGGAAGGCCAGGATGGCGATGACCTTGAAGATGGCGAACCAGAACTCGAATTCACCGTAGTTCCGCACCCCGAACAAGTTGACCACGGTGAAAACCACCATGAACACCAGCGCCAGCAGCCAGACCGGCAACGCCGGCCAAATGGTGGCCAAGAGTCCGGCGGCGCCGACCGCCTCGGCGGCGATGACCACCACCAGTTGCAGCCACCAAAGCCAGCCGATGGTGGCGCCGGCGGTACGGCCCATCGCCTTCTCTGCATAGGTGGAGAAGGCGCCGCTGCTGGGGTTGGCCGCCGCCATTTCGCCCAGCGCCCACATCACGATGATCACCAGCGTGCCGGCCAGCAGATAGGAAACCAGCACGGCCGGTCCGGCAGCCTGGATCCCCGCCCCCGAGCCGAGGAAGAGGCCGGCGCCAATGGCGCTGCCCAGGCCCATCATGATCAGCTGTCGCTGTTTCATGGCGTGGCCGAGGCCGGCGGGCGCCGGACCGCTGGGGTCGCGGTGGTGGGTGCTGGCGGGTCGCGGTCGCGGCATCGACTGTCCTGTTGTTTGGTGAAATCAGCCCGGGGGTTGACAATTTGTCTAGCAGTTTCCGCACCTGGCGGTTACCGATGCGAAAGGACGCCCAGCGTCATGCAGATCGACTCTCTTGATGCGGACATCGTCACGCTGTTCACGGAGGACCCGCGGATGTCCGTGCTTGAAGCCTCCCGGGTACTGAAAGTAGCGCGTGCCACAGTACAGGCCCGGTTGGACAAGATGCAACGCGCCGGCGTGACCTCGGGATGGGGGCCCCGGCTTTCGCCGGAAGCGCTGGGCTACGTGGTCCGCGCGTATTGTTCATTCGTGATCCGGCAGGAGTCCGGCCACGACGCTGTGGCCGCGGCGCTCGCCGACATTCCGGAGGTGTTGGAACTGCACACCGTGTCCGGCGAAAGCGACCTGCTGGCTTGTGTGGTTGCCCGTTCGAACGCCGATCTGCAGCGCGTGCTCGATCAGGTGATGGCGACCAATACGGTGCTGCGCTCTTCCTCCGTGATCGTGCTCAACAGCCATTTCCAAGAGCGGACGCTCCCGTTGGTCAAAGCTGCTGCGGATCCTCGCTGACCGCAGCCGGCCCGGCGGAGCCAGCAGCGCCGTCGTCGTGGATTTCGACATCGGGAATCACCGCCGCCCGGCCAAGGCCGGCAGCGATTCCGGCGATCGCGGCGATGACGGCAGGCAACGCTCCCGTATCCGGAGCGAGGCCCGCGAAAACTGCCCAGGTGAACCCGCCGATGCCGGCTGTGAAGACCAGGACGTGGATCCACTGCCGCCGAACCGGACGCAGCAGAGCCGCCAGGATGAGGGCAACGGGAGCGCCGAGGAGTGCAGCAAAAAAGAAGCTGCCCATCAGCACCAGGCCCCATAAGCTCAGGGCGGCCGAGCCGGGCGAGATTACCGTATCGATAATGCTGACGGTCAGGGAAATAACGAACCACGAGCCGAAGGCCAGCAGCCAGCCCTTGAAGAACGCGTAGCGGTTGAGCACTGCCCGGTGGTTCGCCGGACGGGGTTTGGCACCGTAGCGACGACGCAGGATCTCCTCGTTGTTCGGCCACTCGAACCCACGGCGCTGCTCCATTGGCTGCATGGCTGAAGCCTAGTGCCCGACGACCGTGCCGCTGTCCGGATCATCCGGAGGCAACGGCACTAGCGGTGTCCAGCCCACTGGCAAAGGCCAGATGGCCCGGGCCCGCGCCCGGTCGGCCGCTGCCGACCAGCCTTGAGCGGCAGCGGAGCCTTTGTCGCCGACTGCTCCGCGTGCAACTCTGAAGCCAACATCCTCCAAGACCGCATCGGGGGCGCTGGCGCGGCGGACGGACGCGCGGCAACTCCACGAACGGTCGGACCAGCCGCCGCCCCGCAGGCTCCGGTAGTCGGCATAGCGAGCCGTATCGGCGTAATCCCAGCACCACTCCCAAACATTCCCGAGCGTGTCGAAGAGTCCGAAGTTGTTGGGCCGTTTGAGCCCCACCTCCTGCGGCCCTTCCAGATGATCGGCAGCTGTCCAGGCAATGTCCGGCAGGGCTCCGTAGGCAGGGCCGGAGGTGCCCGCCCGGCAGGCCCATTCCCACTCCGCCTCGGTGGGCAGCCGGAAGCCGTCGGCGCTGACGTCCCAATGCACCTCGCGGCCACGGAGGGTGTAGGCGGGGTCGATCCCCTCCTGACGGGATGCTGCATTGCACCACCGGACCGCTTCGAACCACGTGGCGGGATGGGCAGGCTGTTGCGGTGATCCGGTGACGGCCTCGGCAGAGCCGAAGGCGGCTGCGTGCTGGGCGCGGGTGACCTGGGTGGCACTCATCCTGAACCGTGCCAGGCTGACTTCGCGGGAGCTCTCCGAGCGGGCGTCCCGCAGCAGGACGCTGCCGGCGGGGACCGCAACCAGTTGCGGCAACGAAGGGGGCATGGACCGTACTCTAGCTGCCGCTGATTGGCCGCGGTGCCACTCGCCTGCGCGGAATGGCCGCTGCCGTGGCGCAGCAATGGCTCCGTCACATTTCCGTGGGCGGGCAAATTGATTGGGTCAAAATGACCTAAACACGCTATTATCTGTTCTAGTCATTATGACTTTTACTCAATTCACGGAGGGAGGCGGCCATGCCGGTCTATTCGGCCAACGTGTCCGAGCGCGCGCAGCAGCCGCCGGAGCTGGCCATCTCCACCGTGATCTTCGCCCTCCGTCCGGACCCGGAGGCAGGGGTCCCGACTCTGTGGCTGCCGCTCGTTCGCCGCACCCGCCAGCCGTTCCGGGACCGCTGGGCGTTGCCGGGCGGCCCGCTCAGCTCGGACGAATCGCTGCAGGATGCGGCGGCACGGAACCTGCAGGAGACCACGGGGTTGCAGCCGAGTTATCTGGAGCAGCTCTACGCTTTCGGCGGCCTGGACCGGTCACCGGTCCAGCGGGTGGTCTCGATTGTCTACTGGGCGCTGGTGAAGCCGGACGAGGCGGCGCTGGCCCGCGAAACAGAGAACGTCCGCTGGGTGCGTGCCGACGACCTCGGGCAGCTGGCGTTCGACCACAACCGGATCGTGGAGTACGCGCTGTGGCGACTGCGGAACAAGGTGGAATACAGCTCCATCGCCTACGCCTTTTTGGGCTCCACGTTCACCGTGGCCCAGGTCCGCGAAGTCTATGAGGCCGTGTTGGGCAAGCAACTGGATCCGGCCAACTTTCGCCGCCAGTTGCGCGCCACCCCGGACATTGAACCCACCGACGAGTACCTGCAAGGCGGCCGGCACCGGCCGCCGCGGCTCTACCGCTACACCGGCAGCACCGCCCAGCTCAGCGGCAGCCCGCCCGCCTAGCGGGGCCGCGAGAACATTCCCACCGGCTCCCAGACGTGACCAACTGCCCAGAACAACGGAGAACACCATGCCATCGGTCAACAGCACCATTCAGCTGATCACCCGCGAGGAAGCGCGGGCCGCCGGCTCCGGCGCGCCCGCGTCCACCTGCACGCCCGGCCTGGCCAAGGGGCCGTGGTCCTTCGATACCGCGTCGGCCAGCGGGGCGTGGGCGCCGTCGTACGGGCCGGGCGCGTCGTTGGCCGACCCGGCACCGCCCGCCACCCCGCGGCAGGGGGAGATTCCGGCCGAATACCGGCTGGCCAGCGACGCCGAGCTGGATGCGCGGATCCTGGCCGCCAAGGAAAAGCTCGGGAACAAGCTGGTGATCCTGGGCCACTTCTACCAGCGCGATGAAGTGGTCGAGTACGCCGACTTCGTGGGCGATTCCTTCCAGCTGGCGCGGGCCGCCAAGGAGAAGCCGGAGGCCGAGGTCATCGTCTTCTGCGGCGTGCACTTCATGGCCGAAACCGCGGACATGCTCTCCGGCCCCGGCCAGGCTGTGATCCTGCCGAATCTGGCGGCCGGCTGCTCGATGGCGGACATGGCGGACATCGACTCGGTGCAGGCCTGCTGGGATCAGCTCGCCGGCGTGCTCGGCACCGGGCCGGACGCGGACGGCAAGGTCCCGGTCATCCCGGTCACGTACATGAACTCGTCGGCCGCCCTCAAGGGGTTCTGCGGCGAGAACGGCGGGATCGTCTGCACCTCCTCGAACGCCGAGACCGTGCTGGAATGGGCCTTCGAGCGCGCCCACCGCGTGCTCTTCTTCCCGGACCAGCACCTGGGCCGCAACACCGCCAAGGCCATGGGAGTGCCGCTGGAGCAGATGCCCATGTGGAACCCGCGCCAGGCACTCGGCGGCAACGACGAAGCCGCGCTGCTCGACTCCCGGGTGATCCTCTGGCACGGCTTCTGCTCGGTGCACAAGCGCTTCACGGTGGACCAGATCGACAAGGCCCGTGCCGACCACCCCGGCGTCCGGGTGATCGTGCACCCCGAATGCCCCATGCCGGTCGTGGACGCTGCGGACGAGGCCGGTTCCACCGACTACATCCGCAAGGCAGTGGCCGCGGCCACCGAACCGACGGTCTTCGCGATCGGCACCGAGATCAACATGGTCAACCGGCTGGCCGCCGAGTACCCGCAGCACACCATCTTCTGCCTGGATCCGGTGATCTGCCCGTGCTCCACCATGTACCGGATCCACCCGGGCTACCTGGCCTGGGTGCTCGAGGCCTACGCCGGCACCGGCGAGCTGCCTGGCGGTGAGGTGCTCAACCGCATCACCGTGCCCGACTCCGTGGCCGTCCCCGCCCGCGTGGCGCTGGAACGGATGCTGGCAGCCAAGCCGTGAACGGCGCACCGGCCCGGCGCATCGCGGTGGTGGGGTCCGGCATCGCCGGGCTCTACGCCGCCGCGCTCGCCGCGGAACGGGCGGACACCGCCGTCACCCTGATCACCAAGGGCGCGCTCGCCGAGTCCAACACCTGGCACGCGCAGGGCGGCATCACCGCGGTGACCGCGCAGGGCATCGCTGCCGGGGATTCCGTGGCGGCCCACGCGGCGGACACGCTCACCGCGGGCGCACGGCTGAACGACGACGGCGCCGTCCGCCTTTTGTGCGAAGGCGCGGCTCAAGAGATCTCCACCTTGGAAGACTGGGGCGTGGCCTTCGACCGGCACGGCGGCACATTCTCGCTGGGGCTGGAGGGCGCGCACTCGGCGGCGCGGATCCTGCGTGCCGGCGGCGACCGGACCGGAGCGGGCATCGCCGAAGTCCTGATCCGGGTGGCCCGCGGCTTGGCCAATGCCGGCCGGCTGGAGATCCTCGAACACACCATGGTGCGGCGGCTGCTGACGAACGGCAACTGCGTCACCGGCGTGGAGCTGATGGAAATGCTGGCCGAAGGCGACGGTGCGCTGCCCGCGCAACTGGACACCGACGTCGTGATTCTGGCAACCGGCGGTGCGGGGCAGCTGTTCCCGGCCACCACCAACCCGGCGACGGCCACCGGCGACGGCGTGGCGCTGGCCTGGGCGGCCGGCGCGGTACTGGCCGACCTGGAATTCATCCAGTTCCATCCCACCCTGCTGGACCCTGCGGCGACCGGCGGCAGGCCATTCATGATCTCGGAGGCGGTGCGCGGCGAGGGTGCCGTGCTGGTGGACGCGGCGGGGGAGCGGTTCATGCCGGCGCTTCACCCGGCGGCCGAGTTGGCGCCCCGGGACGTGGTCTCGCGGTGCATCCACCAGCAGCTGCGGCTGCAGGAGGAAAGCGGCCTGGTGCCGCAGGTCTTCCTGGACGCCACGGCGGTGGAGCGGGAGAAGGGCCCCGGCTTCCTGGCCTCGCGGTTCCCGCTGATCGATGCCACGGTCCGCTCGCTCGGCTTCGACTGGACCCGCCAGCCGCTGCCCGTGCGTCCGGCCTCGCATTACTGGATGGGCGGCGTCCAGACCGATACGGAAGGGCGGACCTCGGTGCCCGGCCTCTTCGCGGTGGGCGAGGTGGCCTGCACCGGAGTGCACGGCGCCAACCGGCTGGCCTCGAACTCGCTGCTGGAGGGACTGGTCTTCGCCCGCCGCGCCGTGGCCGCGCTGGACCGGCCGGAGCATACGCCCGAGTTCGACGCGGTGCCGATCGATGCCGACGGCCCGGCCAACGGAACAACGTCGTGCACGCGGAAACAGATCCAGACCGTAATGGCGGCCGCCGCCGGCGTGGTCCGCGACGGTGAGGCGCTCCGGGAGGCGGCCCGGCAGCTGAGGCAATGGCACATCCCCGTCACCGCCGCCGCGCCGGCCGAAGACGTGACCCTGCTGACGCTGGCCCGGCTGGTGGTGGCGGCCGCCGCCGCACGGCAGAACAGCATCGGCGCGCACTTCCGCAGCGACCACAGCCAGGCACCGGTCGACCGAACGCGGCTGGCCTTCGTGAACGCCCACACGCTTGCCGCGCACGACCACTACCCCACGTCCCAGCGAATCCTGCAGGAGCAGCCATGAATCCTATCCAGCCGATCGAGATCCAGCCGGTCGACGGCACAGCCCTGGAGCGGATTGTCGCCGGGGCGCTCGCCGAGGATGCGCCCTGGGGCGACATCACGTCCGCCACGCTGATTCCTGCCGATGCGACGGCCACCGCCGAGCTCGCTGCCCGCGAACCCGGCGTCTTTTCCGGAGGCCCGGTGCTGGCCGAAGTGTTCCGCCAAGTGGACCCGTCAGTGCAGGTGGATCTGAAAACCGACGACGGTGCGGCGTTCGAAGCCGGTGATGTGCTGGCGGTGCTGTCCGGAAACGCCCGGGCCATCCTGCTGGGCGAGCGGGTGGCCCTAAACCTGCTGCAGCGGCTGAGCGGGATCGCCACCCAGACGGCGGCCTTCGTCGCCGAAGCCGCCGGTACCGGCGCCCAGGTGGTGGACACGCGCAAGACCACGCCGGGGCTGCGGGCGCTGGAGCGCTACGCGGTGCGCTGCGGCGGAGGGCAGAACCACCGCTATTCGCTCTCCGACGCGGTAATGGCTAAGGACAACCATCTGGCAGTTCTCACGGCGGACGGCACCCGCGACCTGACCGAGGCGCTACGGGCGGCGAAGGCCAAGCTGCCGCACACCGTGCACTTCGAGGTGGAGGTGGACCGGGCCGAGCAGATCGAGCCGGTCCTTGCCGCGGGCGTGGACACCATCATGCTGGACAACTTCAGTCTGGACGGGCTCCGCGCCGGCGTCCAGCAGGTGGCCGGCCGGGCGCTGGTCGAGGCCAGCGGCAATGTCCGGCTGGAAACCGTGGCCGCGATCGCACGGACCGGGGTGGACATCATCTCCTCCGGCGCGCTGACCCACAGCGTCCGGTCGCTGGACCTGGGCCTGGACATCCGTATTGCTGTGGCCCCAGCGGAGCCAGAGGCAGCTCCCGCGGCCGGTGAGGCAGCGTCGTCGTGATTTATCTAGATGCCGCGGCCACAGCGCCGGTGCGCCGCGAGGTACTGGAGGCCATGTGGCCGGCGTTGACACAGGACTTTGGCAATCCGTCCAGCCACCACACCGTGGGCGAGGCGGCGCTGCGGGCGCTGGACTATGCCCGCGGCAAGGCGGCGGAGGCCCTGGGCTGCCGGCCCGGAGAGATCATCTTCACATCCGGCGGGACCGAATCCAACAACCTGGCGATCAAGGGGATCGCGCTCGCTGCCCCGCGCGGCAGGCACATCGTCACCAGCGCGGTGGAGCATCCGTCGGTGCTGGAGGCGGTGGACTACCTCGTCCGGTTCCACGGCTTCGAGGCCGCCAAGGTGCCGGTGGACGCCGCGGGCATGGTCCGGGTGGAGGCATTGGAGGCGGCGCTGCGCCAAGACACCACGCTGTGCACGGTGATGTACGCGAACAACGAGGTGGGCACCATCCAGCCGATCACCCGGATCGGCGCACTCTGCCGGGCCGCGGGCGTGCCGTTCCACACCGACGCCGTGCAGGCCGCCGGTTGGCTGGACCTGGACGTCTCGGCGCTGGGCGTGGACGCGCTCAGCGTGTCCGGCCACAAGCTGGGCGCGCCCAAGGGTTGCGGCCTGCTCTACGTTGCCGGCAGGATTCCGCTGGAGCCGGTGCTGCACGGCGGGGGACAGGAACGAGGCCGGCGGTCCGGCACCGAGAACGTTGCCGGCGCGGTCGCCGTGGCCACGGCGCTGTCGCTGGCGGACGGCGACCGGGTGGCGGATGTGCCACGGCTCACCGGTTACCGCGACTACCTGATCGACACGGTGCTGCGCGAACTGCCGGGCACGGTGCTGACCGGACACCCGACCGAGCGGCTGCCAGCCAGCGCCTCCTTCTGCTTCCCCGGGACATCCGGCGAGGCGGTGCTGCTGGAGCTGGAACGCCGCGGCGTGGTCTGCTCCAGCGGTTCCGCCTGCGCGGCCGGCTCCGACGAGGCCTCGGCGGTGCTGCTGGCGATGGGCATCGACCGGGCCGTGGCGCAGACCGCGGTGCGGCTGACCTTTACCGCCGGCGTGAAGGAAGCCGAGATCGCGCTGGCGGCCCGGTCGGTCGTCGCCGCGGTCAAAGAGGTCCAGGCACTGCGGCGCTGAACCGGTGCCGGCGCCGGTCCCGGAGCACGGTGAAGGGAACCCCGAACCGGGTATCGCCGTCCGGCGTTGAGGCGGGGTAGGCTCCAGTCACGGCTGCGTGTGGGCCCCGAATGGACCCCAGACGGGTTTGGGATGGGGCATCGGATGGGACACGGCGTGGTGCTCTACCATAGCGGACCACACAATGGCTACGGTAGGAACCTGACGGAGGGGGAGCGGGCCATGAGGACAGCGAATCTACTGGGCCGTGGTGCTGCTGCAGCCCTCTGCATGGCGCTGGTCTCCGGCTGCAATCTGCTGCCAGCCGATGGCGGCGGTACCTCGGCCAGCGCGGGCGCATCACCGGCGACGGTGGCGGGCGGGGGCGGTTCCGCCGGAACCACGACGCCGCTCGGCAAAGCGCCCGTGCGCAAAGCCACCATCGACGGCTGGAAAGTCTACACCGACCCCGACCGGGTGCTCAGTTTCGAGATCCCCGCCGATTGGGTTGTGCAGCGGCAGGTCAAGCCCAGCCAGCCCTCGGATAAAGGACTGCATCTGGATATTCGCGACTCTGACGGCAAGTTGGCCGCCCAACTGCACACCCGGCTGAAGCTGCCGAAGGCCAACTGTGCGGGCGGCGTGACCGAACTGCGGGTGCTGCTCAGTAAACCGGCCAAGGTGCCCGCGGTGGCATCCGCCGACACCATCGAGCCGGTGTTCGCTTACCGGACGCTGCTGGGCTACAAGTACTTCGGCTCCTACGGGCTGACCGACAAGCCGGCTGGCAACGGCTTCCAGGCCTGCACGGTGGAAAACACCGTCAACGGCCCCAAATCCGTGGGCACCTACTCCTTTGGCACGGCCGTGCGCCACGGAACGCCGGCGCCGGGGGAGAAGACCGGTCTGCTGGATAAGTACGGGCTGATCTCCGAGGCGGAGCGCTTCATCACCACCAAGCGCTTCAAGACGGTGCAGCAGGTCATCATGACTTTGCAGATCAGCGGAGACGCGCCGGCCTAAGGCGGAGGCGGCGGCTTCAGGCGGAGGTGGCACCGGCGGCCGCCACCTGATCGTGCCGGCCTTAGCCCGGCCAAGGCGTGCATCTGTACGCTATACGCCACATTGGCCCCACCAAGGCCGGGGTCCTTCCGCATCTGCGGAGAGACCTCGACCTCCTAGGTGCATCTGCGGAGTGGCACAGCCGAGTCGACGGACAATGTGGCGTATCCCGTACATCGGCCAGCCGCCTACGGCCTCGGGCTGCGGCCCAAACCGTCGACGCCGGCCGGTTCGCGTACACCCGGCCCACAGAGTCAAGCACAAGGCCCGGCTGCTACCGCATTCGCGGAAGCAACCGGGCCCTGTGGACTGCAGCTGCGGGTCAGTCGTTCTTCAGGCCCGCGTGCAGCTTGTCGGTCAGCCCCTGGAGCTGGCCGAATTCATCCTCGGTGAGCAGCGGCGCCAGCATGGCGTGCAGGTGCTTCACATGCTCCCGGCCGATGGTCTTCTGCAGCTCGCGGCCTTCGTCGGTCAGCGAGATTTCGATGCCGCGCTGGTCGTTCTGGGCCGTGCGGCGGAGAACCAGGCCTTTCTTTTCCAACCGGTCAACCATCCGGCTGAGGCTCGGCTGGCTGATCAGCAGTGCCTCATTCAGCTCGTTCAGCCGGCTCCAGCCGCCCGGACACAGACTCAGGTTGAAGAGCACGTCGTACTCCCGCATCGCGAGCTTCTTGAACTCGGGCAGCTGCTGCATCCGGCGCATGACCGCCACCTGGGTGCGGAACAGCGATTCCCAGGCCTCCGCCGTCGTCCTGACATCAGGGCTGGAGGAATCAGCCATTGGCCACCGCCTCACCGGCAGCCTGCTTGGCGTCGCGGGCGGCCTTGCGGCTGGCGTGCGTCGGGGCGTCCGGCACGTGTGCCGGTTTGCGCGCGGCGAATTCCCTCTTTAGCACCGGCAGCACCTCCTCGCCGAACAGGTCCAGTTGCTCCAGCACGGTCTTCAACGGCAGGCCTGCGTGGTCAATCAGGAACAGCTGGCGCTGGTAATCGCCGAAGTAGTCGGCGAAGGCCAGGGTCTTTTCGATCACCTGCTGGGGGCTGCCCACGGTCAGCGGGGTCTGCGCGGTGAAGTCCTCCATGGAGGGGCCGTGGCCGTAGACCGGGGCGTTGTCGAAGTAGGGACGGAATTCGTTGACCGCGTCCTGCGAGTTCTTGCGCATGAAGAACTGCCCGCCCAGACCCACAATGGCCTGGTCGGCGGTGCCGTGGCCGTAGTGCTCGTAGCGCTCCCGGTACAGGCCGATGAGCTGCATGTAGTGCTCCTTCGGCCAGAAGATGTTGTTGGCGAAGAAACCGTCACCGTAGTAGGCGGCCAGTTCGGCTACCTGTGGGGTGCGGATGGAGCCGTGCCAGACGAACGGCGCGACGCCGTCCAGCGGCTGCGGCGTGGAGGTGTAGTTGTGCAGCGGCGTGCGGTGCTTGCCCTGCCAGTTGACCACTTCTTCATCCCAGAGCTTGCGCAGCAAGGCGTAGTTCTCCACGGTCAGCTCCAGCGAGTCCTGGATGTTCTTACCGAACCAGGGGTACACCGGGGCAGTGTTGCCGCGGCCCAGAACCAGGTCCACGCGGCCGTCGGCCAGTTGCTGGAGCATGGCGAAGTCCTCGGCGATCTTCACCGGGTCGTTGGTGGTGATCAGCGTGGTGGCGGTGGAGAGCGTGATCCGCTCGGTCTGCGCGGCGATGTAGGCCAGCAGGGTGGTGGGGGAGGATGAGAAGAACGGCGGGTTGTGGTGCTCGCCGACGGCAAAAACGTCCATGCCGATTTCTTCGACCTTCTTGGCAATGGCCACCGCCGCCTTGATCCGCTCGCGCTCGGTGGGCATGCGGTTGGTGGTGGGGTCCAGGGTGACGTCGCTGACGCTGAATACGCCGAGTTCCATAATGTACCTCTCGTTGCTTTGTTCGGAATCAGTTTACATGCATATGCATTCACTGTCTTCAACGGCGCGTCGAGCGGAAAGATTCCCCGCCCCGGGTGTGGGCCGGGGCACGGCGGCATGCCGGGCCGCCATGGAGGCGCGTGACGGGCCGGCTGGGCGGCGTTTCCGGTTGCTAGCCCTTGGAATCGCTCAACTGGCGGCGCATCGTGCTCAGGATTCGGTCCAGGCTGACCACCACATAACCGGCTGCCGTGGCCGGGGTCTCCTCGGTGACGGCTCCGGCCAGCTTCCGTCCAAGCTGCTGCTGGGCGGCGTCGGCGGCGTCGATTTTCTCCTGCAGGTCGTCGGCGGCCAGGCTGCGGACCGCGGCGGCCGAGGCCTTCAGCGCCTCGGACATGGGTTCTAGTACCGGCTCGGGGATACGCAGGTGGTCGTCCCAGATCACCGCGCCGAGCACCTCGGTGATGTCCTGGGTGTTGAATGCCGCGCGTTCCAGCGTGCGCAAATTGGACCAGTCGGCCTCCAGATCCCGGTCGTGGAACCGGCGGCGCGGATTGGCCTTGCGGCTGCGGTCGGCGGTCTGGACGGCCTGCCGCACCTGCTCGCTCAGCCGGACGATGTTTTCGCCGTTGGAGGCCCACTCGTCGCGTTCCGGCGGCCAGTCTTCCAGCAGTGCCTCGGCCATTTCCTCCAGTTGGCCCGCCAGATCGGACTGCAGTTGCTGCAGGCTGCGGCCCACGGCGCTGAAGTTCAGCGGCGGGATCAAAAGAAAGTTCACGGTAATGCCGACGAGGACCCCCACCGCCATCTGTACCGCATACCCCAGCGAGTAGTCGCCGGCATCGGAGCCGCCCACCAGCAGGACGAACAGCGCGGCCATCGGTACCCAGTCCCGCCCGGCACCGAGCCGCGGCAGCCCGGCGACCAATACACCCAGGAACACCAGCAGGCTCACGGTGAGGACGTGCAGGCCCACCGTCAGCAGCAAAACCCAGGCCAGCGCGATGCCCAGCAGCAGCCCGGCCAGCGTCTGCAAGGAGGTCTTC
This sequence comes from Arthrobacter sp. NPDC055138, assembly GCF_053607305.1. Classification (NCBI taxonomy): domain Bacteria; kingdom Bacillati; phylum Actinomycetota; class Actinomycetes; order Micrococcales; family Micrococcaceae; genus Arthrobacter; species Arthrobacter sp. NPDC055138. The sequence goes on along the minus strand of NZ_JBSGTH010000005.1, from coordinate 26,722 downwards.
ACCGAATCCGCAACGGTGGAATACATGCTGATCAGGGCACCGAGAGGGGCGTAATACGGGTAGTCGGCCACCTCGCCGGGCAGCTGCCGGGCTATCACCCAGGCGATGCCGCACGCCAAGGCTGTCTTGAACGCCAGCTGGATCCGCTGCCAACCGCCGAGCTGCTGGCCGAACTTTCGCACCGGCGCCGGCAGCCCGTCCACGAACCGGCCGATGGATCGGGCCAGCCGGCCGGGCGTGCCCGCTTGCGCTGCGTCAGGCTCTGTCATGCGCGGTACCTCCAAGGCTCGGGGGCACCCGCCGGGATTCAGCGCCCGGCCGGAACCAGTTCTGCCTCGAGTGTATTGCGGTTGACCGTCCGGCGCTCGTGCCGGCCTTCCACCAGCCGGTACAACACCGGCACCAGCACCAGCGTCAGCGCGGTCGAGGAGACCAACCCGCCGATCACCACCACGGCCAGCGGCTGCGATATAAAGCCGCCCTCGCCGGTCAGTCCCAGCGCCATCGGCGTGAGCGCACAGATGGTGGCCAGCGCGGTCATCAGGATGGGCCGCAGCCGGCGCCGCGCACCGTGGGTGATGGCGTCCGCCACGCTCATGCCGGGCTGCCCGTCATGCGGGCGACGGTACTGGTTGATGAGGTCGATCAGCACAATTGCATTCGTCACCACGATGCCCACCAGCATCAGCATGCCGATCAGCGACGGCAGCCCCAGCGGAATCTGCGTGAGGACCAGCAGCCCAATCGCGCCGGTGGCCGCGAACGGAATCGAGACCAGCAGGATCAGCGGCTGCACCAACGACTTGAAGGTCGCCACCATGATCACGTACACAATGGCGACGGCGGCCAGCAGCGCCCAGCCCAGCTGGGCGAAGGATTCGGCCTGCTGGGTGGCCGCGCCGCCCAGGCTCGCGGTGACGCCGGCCGGCAGCTCGGTGCTGTCCAGCACCGCCGCCACCTCGCCGCTGAGCGCACCAAGGTTGTCTCCCTCCGGGGTGACGGAGACGACGGCGGTGCGTTCGCCGCCGCTGGCACTGATCGACGTCGGCACGTCGGTTTCCTTCACCGTGGCCAGATCGGTCAGCGGCACCGGTCCGGCGGCCGTCGGCAGCTCGACGTCGCGCAGTTCCTCGACGCTGGCAAAGTTGCTGCCTTCGCCGATAAGCACAGGGAAGTCGGTGGTGCCGATCCGCACGGTGCCGCCGGGCAGCGGGCTGATCGTTGACGCCAGCAGACCGGCAACCTGTTCCTCGTCCAGGCCGGCGGCCACGGCCTTGGTCCGGTCCACGGACACCTGCACCACCGGTTCGGCCGCGGACAGGTTGCTGGACGCCTCCGCGGCTCCCGGCAGTTCCTGCAGCCGTTCTACCAGGCGGTCCGACGCGTCCTGCAACTGGCCCGGTTCGCTGGCCGAGATCTCCACGTCCACGGTGCTGGAGGTGCCGAAGCCACCACCCTGCGTGCCCAGCGTGAACGTCGCGTCGCCGGGCAGCTGCTCGACGGCGGAGCGCACCTTGTCGCGCAGCGCCGCCTGGTCAATGCCTTCTTCCGTGATCACGGTGTACTGCGCCACCGAGGCGCCGGCGGAAAGGAACGTGCCCACGCCGCCGCCGGCGTTGCCCATGGTGACCTGGACGTCCTTGATGCCGTCCATGCCGGCCAGCAGTTCCTCGACCGGCACCGATGCCTCGTCGGTGGACTCCAGGCTGGACCCGGCCGGCATCTGGAGCCGCAGGCTGAAGCTGTTCTGGCCGCTGTCGCCCAACAGGTTGGTTTGCATCAGCGGGACCATGGCAACGGTGCCGCCCAGCACCAGCAGCGCCGCCACGGTGGTGACCACCGGGTGCCGCTGGGTGCCGGCGAGCACCGGCAGGTAGCCGCGCTGCAGCAGGGACCGGCGTTCCTTCTCAGAAGCCGCTTCGCGCACCGCCAGCGCGTCGGAGCGTGACTGGGGCTCCGGCGACTTGACGAACCAGTACGCCAGCACCGGCACGATCGTCAGCGACACCGCGAGCGAGGCCAGCAAGGCCAGCGCCGTGGTGACGGCGAAGGGGCGGAACAGTTCACCGGCCAGATCGCCGACGAATGCGATCGGCAGGAAGACCGCCACGGTGGTCAGCGTGGAGGCGGTGATCGCGCCGGCCACTTCGCGCACGGCGGCCATGATGGCGTCGCGCTTGGCTTCGCCGTAGTTCAGGTGCCGCCTGATGTTCTCGACCACCACGATCGAATCGTCAACTACCCGGCCGATGGCGATGGTCAGCGCGCCGAGAGTGAGGATGTTCAGCGAGTAGCCCAGCGCATTCAGGCCGATGAACGTGGCCAGCAGTGAGAGCGGGATGGAAATCGCGGTGATCAGCGTGGCGCGCACCGAGAGCAGGAAGACCAGAATGATCAGCACCGCGAAGCCCAGCCCCAGCAGCCCCTCGGTGGTCAGGTCCTTGATGGACTTCTCGATGAAGGGAGCCTGGTCGAACACTGTGGTGATCTGCGCGCCGTTGCCCAGCTCGGCCTCCAGCTCGGGAAGCATGTCCTTGACCGCGTGCGAGATGGCCACCGTGTCGCCGTCCGGCGTCTTGGTGACGGCCAGCGCCAGCGTCAATTCCCCGTTGGTCCGCGTGATTGAGGTTTGGTCGTCGTCGGCAATGGACACCTTGGCCACGTCGCCGATGGTGGCGAGAGCCGCCGGTGCTGCCTCCGGTTGCTGGCCGGGCTGGGCCTGGCCGGGCACTGTGTCAGGGACCGGAACTTGGCCCTGGTCCGCCGGGTTGCCCGGCGGAGCCGGCTGGCCTTGGCCCGGGAACTGTCCCGGTGCCTGGCCCGCCGTCCCCGGTGAGGCAGGGGCGGAAGGCTGCTCCGCCGTCGTTGTGTCAGCGGGGGAGAGCGGCAGGTTCTCGATGGCTTTCAGGCTGTCCAGCGGACTCCCGATCTGCACCGAGAGGCTCTTGCCGTCCTGTTGCACGGCCCCGGCGGGGACCAGTCCGCCGCTGCTGGCGAGGCTGTCCACCACAGCGGAAACGCCGACGCCTGCCTCCGCCATGGCATCGTCGTCCGGCAGGATGGCGATGTGCCGGCCGGGGCCGCCGGAGACTTCGGCGCCGCGCACGCCGGCGATGTTCTGCAGCCGGGGCACGGTCAGCCGGTTCAGCTCGGTGCTCAGCTCGCTCAGGTCCACATTGGAGCCGACAGCCATGAAAACGATCGGGAAATCGTCGATGCTGCCGGCCAGCGACAGCGGCGAGACGTCGTCGGGCAGCTGCTGGCGGACGTTGGAAATGGCGCGGTCCACCTGGCTCCGGGCACGGTCCAGGTTGGTGCCGTAGACGAAGGTCAGGTTGACGGTGGAGAACCCCGTGCGTGACACCGCCGAGGAGGATTCCAGACCCTCCACGGCGGTGAGTGCGCGTTCCAGCGGTTCGCTGACCTGCTTGTCCACCACTTCCGGGGACGCGCCGGGCATGGAACTGACCACAGTGACCCGCGGAAATTCCAGCGAGGGGATCAGTTCCTGCTTGAGCGAGCCCATGGTGATCACGCCGAAAACGGCCACGAAGACCGTAATCAGCGCGATCAGCGCCCGGTTCGCCAAGGACAGCGTTGCCAGCTTGTGCATGGGATGTAGCTTAGTTTGTCAGGGCCGGACCGCCGCAACGGACCGGTGTCAGGCCAGCTCGAGCACCTTGTTGGTCTCGGCGGTGATTTCGGCCAGCAGCGATTGGTTCTCGTTCAGCTTGGCGCCGTAGCCGGGGATCATTTCCTTCAGCTTGGGCTCCCAGCCCTTGAACTCCAGCGGGAAGCAGCGTTCCAGCAGGCTGATCATGATCGGGGCCGCGGTGGAAGCGCCGGGGGAGGCACCCAAGAGGGCGGAAATGCTGCCGTCGGCGGAGGCGATCATCTCGGTGCCGAACTGCAGGGCGCCGCCCTTCTTCGGGTCCTTCTTGATGACCTGGACCCGCTGGCCGGCGGTGATCAGTTCCCACTGGTCGCCCGCAACCTCCGGGTGGAAGGCACGCAAGGCCTTGTTCTTGCCCTCGCGGGTCTTGAGCACCTCGGTGACCAGGTACTTGACCAGGCCGAAGTTGTCCTTGGCCACGGCCAGCATGGGGATCAGGTTGGACGGGCGCACGGACAGCGGCAGGTCCAGCAGCGATCCGGTTTTGAGGAACTTCGGCGAGAACCCGCCGTACGGGCCGAAGAGCAGGGAGCGCTTGCCGTTGACGAAGCGGGTGTCCAGGTGCGGCACGGACATCGGCGGGGCGCCCACGGAAGCCTGTCCGTACACCTTGGCGTTGTGGGCGGCAATGACGGTTTCGTCCGTGCTGCGCAGGAACTGGCCGGACACCGGGAAACCGCCGAAGCCCTTGGACTCGGGGATGCCCGAGCGCTGCAGCAGGTGCAGCGCGCCGCCGCCTGCGCCGATGAACACGAAGCGGGCGTTGACCTTGGTCTTTTCCCCGGTGGCGTTGTTCTTGACTTCCAGCGTCCAGCGGCCATCCGTGTTGCGGGAGACGTCCAGCACCCGGTGGCCGTAGTTCAGTTCGACGCCGTTGGCGGTCAGGTAGCTGGCCAGCTTGCGGGAGAGCGAGCCGAAGTCCACATCGGTGCCGCCGGTGACGCGGGACGCCGCCACGCGCTGCTGCGGGTCGCGGCCAGCCATGATCAGCGGGGTCCACTCGTTGATGGTGGCGTGGTCTTCGGTGAACTCGATCTGTTCGAACAGCGGTTCGTTCTTCAGTGCCTCGTACCGGCGCTTGAGGTAGTTCGCGTGGTCATCGCCCCAGACAAAACTCATGTGCGGGAGCGGGTTGACGAATTCCTTGGGCGAGGAGATGTGGCCCTCGCGGATCATGTGCGACCAGAACTGGCGCGACACATGGAACTTCTCGTTGATGCCCACAGCCTTGCCGGTGGCAACGGATCCATCGGCGGCGGCTGGGGTGTAGTTCAGTTCGCAGAGCGCGGCGTGCCCGGTTCCGGCGTTGTTCCAGGGGTCGGAGGCTTCCATGCCAACCTCGTCCAGGTTCTCGAACAGGCTGATGCTCCAGTCCGGCTGCAGCTGCTTGATGAAGGAGCCGAGGGTGGTGCTCATAATGCCGCCGCCAATCAGCGCGACGTCGACGTTGTTGGATGATCCCGAGGGGGTGTTTGCAGTCAACTTCAATCTCCAATAGCAGCTTTGCCAGCATTCAGAAGCCTAGCGCGATGCCACAGCGAGACTAAAATTTGTTGTCTCCGTTGTGACCCAATAGACAGACGCAGCCGGGGGTGGCGTAGTAAGGCAGCGGTAAAACTGCGCGGTAAGCCGCTGCGGCAGCAGCCTCACCCCAGTTTAGGCCGGGCCCAGCTGAATCAGATTGTAGACCTCGTCCAGCAGCGGGCTGGCCGGGTAACTCTCCACCCGGGGCCCCATGGCCAGCGCCGAAATCGGGAACGCCAGCGGCACGGCGGGGACCGCTCGGGCCAGCTGCTCGTTGATGCTGTAATAAGCCTCGACGCGGTCTTCGCCCTCCGGCAGGGTTTTGGCACGGGCAATCTTGCTGCGGACCTGCGCGCTGTCGTAGCCGAACTCCAGCGACTTGCTGCCGAACAGCGGACCCACAAAGTTGTCAGGGTCGCGGTAGCTGCCGCTGAGGCCGGCCAGATGCAGGGCATGGTCGTCGCTGCCTTGGACCGCCTCCAGATAGCCTTCATCCCACGGAACCGGCATCGGTTTGATATTGATTCCGACGGCGGTGAGCTGCCGGCTCAGTTCCCCGTACACCTTTTCGGGGGTGGGCAGGTAAGCCCGCGTCACGTCGAGCGGATAGTAAAAGGTGAGTTCGGCGCCGTCGTACCCGGCCTCTGCCAGCAGTTGCCGCGAACGTTCCGGGTTGTACTCGTAGTAGGTGATGGTCTCGTTGGTCACGCCCAGGCTGCGCGGGATGAATTGCTTGGCCTCGGTGGTGCCTTGCAGGTAGAAACTGTCGATCAGCGTCTTCCGGTCGATGGCGTGGGCGATGGCTTGGCGCATGGTGATGTCTTTCAGCCCGTCGGCAGCCTGGTTCATGCCCAGGTACGCCACCGAGAACGGGTCGCGCTGGAGGACCTGCATGCCGGCCCGGACCAAGTCCGCATAGGTGGCCGGGGTGACCAGATCGTAGCCGTCGATCTCCCCGGCCTGCAGCGCCCGCAGCCGGGCGGCCGGGTGCGGCAGTGTCTTGAACACCACGGTGCGCACGGCGCCGGCCGCTCCCCAGTACGCGTCGTAGGCGGAGAGCACCACGCGGTCCTGCTCCCAATTGGCGAAGGCGAACGGTCCGGTGCCCACCGGCGCCAGTCCGTAGCGGGAGACCTTGTTGCCGCTGCGTTCCTCGGTCAACCGGTCGGCCCGCCCGGCCTTGAGCGCGGCGGGCGATGAGATGGCGAAGGCCGGCATGGCCAGCGAAGCCACCAGCCCGGTGAACCGGCGCCTGAGGTTCAGCTGGACCTCCAGTTCGCCCACCACCTCGCAGCTTTCGTAAAGCGACTCGGCCTCATCGCTGGCCAGCGCGCCGAAGACGGAGCGGAAGGCCAGTCCGCCTTCCACCGGCTGGGCGTCCTCCGGGAGCCGATACCAGCGTTCGAAGTTGGTGCGGACCGCTTCGGCGTTGAACGCGGTGCCGTCGTGGAAGGTGACGCCTCCACGCAGCCGGAAGCGATAGGAGCGGCCGTCATCGGACTCGGTCCATTCGACGGCCAGCCGCGGTGCCGGCACACCGGTGGCCGGATCCACGCCGATCAGGGTTTCCAGCATCTGCCGGGTCACCCGGTACGACTCGGTGTCCAGTGCCAGCGCGGGATCCAGCGTCACTGGAGCGGCGGCGATTCCCATCGAAAAGGTGGTGTCCTCGGGCGATGCCGTCGGCGCGGCAGCCGCCGTCGAGGAGGGGGCGGGCCGGCTGGGTTCCGAGGTGCAGCCGGCGAGCAACACAGCCGCTGCCGCTGCGCCGGCCTGCAGCACAGTGCGGCGCGCGGGAAGTGGTGTCACGCTTCGGGCTCCTCGGGGCAGGCTTGGATGATCCTCAAGTCTAAGCGACGCCTGTCCGGGGCCCCGAGCAGCGAAATCCCGATGAGAGATAGGCCACATCCGGTGTGGGATGGGGCAGGATGGACACATGACCGAACATGTCGACGACGCCGCGCTGCTCGAAGTCAGGGATCTGGCCGTTTCGTTCCGCACGACCTACGGGGAAGTCGCCGCGGTGGAGGGCGCCTCGCTGCGCTTGGAACAGGGCCAGACGCTGGCGATCGTGGGTGAATCCGGTTCCGGGAAGTCGACCACGGCCATGTCATTGATCGGCCTCCTGCCGGGCAACGGCCGGGTGACCGCGGGGAGCATCCGGTTTGACGGCCAGGAGCTGGTGGGGCTGCCGGAGCAGCGGATGCGGGCCATCCGCGGTCGCCAGATCGGCCTGGTCCCGCAGGATCCAATGTCCAACCTGAACCCGGTCACCAGAATCGGCTCGCAGGTGGCGGAGACGCTGCTGGTGCACGGGATGGCGACCAAGCGTGACGTGGACCGGAAGGTAGTCGAGGTGCTGGAGGCGGCGGGACTGCCCAACGCCAAGGAACGCGCCAAGCAGTACCCGCATGAGTTCTCCGGCGGCATGCGCCAGCGTGCCCTGATCGCCATTGGCCTGGCCTGCCGGCCGCGGCTGCTGATCGCCGATGAGCCGACCTCGGCCCTGGACGTGACCGTGCAGCGCACCATCCTGGACCAGATCGACTCGATGACCCAGGAATTGGGCACGGCCGTGCTGCTGATTACCCACGATTTGGGACTGGCAGCCGAACGCGCCTCCGAACTGGTGGTGATGCACCGGGGCACGGTGGTGGAGGCCGGGCCGGCGCGGCAGTTGCTGGAGGACCCGCAGCACCCCTACACCCGGTCGTTGGTGAAGGCGGCGCCCAGCGTGGCTGCCGTCCGCCTAATGCCGGGCGCCTATACGTCCAGCCCCGAGGCACGGGCCGACCGCGCCGAAAAGGTGTTTCAAAACCACGAGCACAACCACGACGCCGGGGCCACCTCCCACCGGACGGCTCCGGACAACATCGTGGAACTGCGCGACCTGACCAAGGTGTACAAGATCCGCGGCCAGACCGAGGATTTCTACGCCGCAAGGAACGTCACCCTGGACGTTCCGCGCGGACACACCGTGGCGATCGTCGGCGAATCGGGCTCCGGCAAGACCACTACGGCACGGATGCTGCTGAAGCTGATCGAACCGACCAGCGGCACCATGTCCTTCGACGGCATGGACGTGGCCACCCTGACCAAGCCGCAGCTGCGGGAGTTCCGGCAGCGGGTGCAGCCGGTGTTCCAGGATCCGTATTCGTCGCTGAACCCGATGTTCACGGTCGAACGGATCGTGGACGAGCCGCTGTCCACCTACAAGCGCGGCAACTCCAGGGAACGCGCCGCCCGGGTCCGCGAACTGATGGACCAGGTGGCCCTGCCGCAGAGCATGCTGCGCCGCTATCCGTCCGAGCTCTCCGGCGGCCAGCGCCAGCGCGTCGCGATTGCCCGGGCGCTGGCGCTGAAGCCGGATTTGATTGTCTGCGACGAGCCGGTGTCCGCCTTGGACGTGCTGGTCCAGGCGCAGATCTTGAAGCTGCTCGGCGACCTTCAGTCGGAGCTGGGGCTGAGCTACCTCTTCATCTCGCATGACCTGGCCGTGGTGCGGCTGATCTCCGACTTCGTCTGCGTGATGAAGGACGGCGAACTCGTGGAGGCGGCCAGTTCGGAGGAAGTCTTCACCAATCCGCGGCACCCCTATACCCGGCGGCTGCTGGCCTCCATCCCGAGCAACGAGCTGGACATCGAGGCGGAGGATCCGGAGATTGCGTCCTAAGCCAGCCGGACCCGGTTCCACTCCGGAGCCTGAGGATCACCGCCCGGAAGGTTTTGGCTTCCGGACCGGGGTGCGGAGCGCTGCCGTCGCCACCGGCTTCGCAGTCTTCGTGCTGGTGATCGGCACCGTGCTGGTGGCCTTCGGTGCCATCATCTTCGCGGGGGAAGGCCAATGGGGCGCCGTCTGGCTGCTGGTGCTGCTGGAACTGTTCTTTATCGCGGGCTTTGCGGCCATGCTGCACATGGCCCGCCAGCGCCGCCGCGACGGCGGGCAGCCGCCGGCCACGCGGACCCGCTGAATGCATTCAGCCGGCCCGCGTCGTCTTCGCGGCGGCTACCTGGCCCGGGTCTTCGGATCCAGCGCTTCGCGCAGCGATTCACCCAGCAGGGTGAAGCCCAGCGCCGTGATGGCGATGCAGAGGCCGGGCAAGAAGGCCAGCTGCGGGGCGATGCCGAGTTCGGCCTGGGCGTAGGTGAGCATCCGGCCCCATTCGGCGGTTTGCGGCCGTCCGCCGCCCAGACCCAGGAAGGACAGTGCGGCGGCGTCGATCACGGCGGTGGCCAGCGTCAGCGTGGCCTGCACGATCACCGGGCCCAGGCTGTTGGGCAGCTGGTGGTTGATGATGATGGCGCCTCGGCTGAGGCCCAGCGTTTGCGCGGCCAGCATGTAGTCGGCGCTGCGTTGCGAAATCATCGACGAGCGCAACAGCCGGGCGAAGATCGGCACCTGCGCCACGCCGATGGCGATCATGACCGCGAAGGCCCCTTGGCCCAGGATGGCCGCAATCGACACGGCCAGCAGCAGGTTCGGCACGGAGAGCAGGATGTCCACGCAACGCATGATCGCGTTGTCGATCTTGCCGCCGAAGCCGCCGGCAATGATGCCCAGGAGCATGCCGCCGATCAGCCCGATGGCCGTGGACATGACGCCGATGACCAGCGACGCCTGGGCGCCCCAGATCAGCTTGCTCAGCAGGTCGCCGCCAAAGCGGTCCAGCCCCAGCGGGAAGCCGTCCACCTCGCCGAAGCCCGGAATGTGGGTGGGCGTGATGTAGGTGCGGCCGGGCAGCTCTTCGCCGCCGTAGCGGGCCAGCAGCGGGGCCAGCAGCGCCACCAGCAGGAACAGTCCCACAATGACCGCGCCGGCGATGGCCTGGGGGTTCTTGCGCAGCCGACGGAAGGCGTCCTTCCAGAGGCTGGTGCCGCCGGTGTCCCGGACAACGGGCGCCGGTGCGGCCACGTCGGTATCGCCGCCGGGCTGGGGAGGAAGAGTAGTGCTCATCAGACACGCACCCTCGGGTCGATGACGCTGTAGGAAACGTCCACCAGCAAATTGATCAGCGAATAGATTAAGGCAATGAAAATAATGAACCCCTGCAGTACCGGATAGTCCAGGTTGAAGATGGCGTCGCGCAGGAACCTGCCGATCCCGCTGAAGGCGAAGACCGTCTCGGTCAGCACCGCACCGGAGACCAGTAGCCCCAATTGCAGCCCAATCGTGGTGGTCACCGGCAGCATGGCATTGCGCAGCACAAAGCGGTTGCGGATGGTTTTCTCTTGCAGCCCCTTGGCTCTGGCCGTGCGGACGTAGTCCGCGTTCTGGACCTCCAGCACAGAGGCCCTGGTAATGCGGACAATGATGGCCAGCGGAATGGTGCCCAGCGCGATGCCTGGCAAAACCAAATGCATGAACGCGTCCCATGCCGCGTCCCATTCGCGGGTGAGGATGCCGTCCAACACGTAGAAGTCGGTCACGTGCGTTGCGTCGATGCGCGGATTCTGCCGCCCGTCGGTGGGGAACCAGGGCAGCTTGATGGCGAACATCCATTTGAGGATGAAGGCGAGGAAGAAAACCGGAACGGTGATGCCGATCAGCGACAGGACCACCGAGGAGTGGTCCGGCCATCTCCCGTAGTTCTTCGCTGCCTGGTACCCCAGCGGAATCCCGATTCCGACGGCGAAGATCAACGCCACGATGGTCAGCTCGAGCGTTGCCGGGAAGCGGGTGCCGAATTCTTCAAGCACCGGCCGGCCGGTCAGGATCGAGGTGCCGAAATCGCCTTGGAGCAGCTTGCCCATGTAGACGAAGTACTGTTCGATCAGCGGCCGGTCGAAGCCGTAAAGCTCGTTAATCCGTGCCACGGCATCGGGAGTGGCACGGTCGCCTAACAATGCGGTGGCCGGGCCGCCGGGCAGGCTGCGCACCCAGAGGAAGAGCAGCAGCGAGAGCCCGATGAGCGTCGGGATGAGCAACGCGATGCGTTTGCCAATAACTCTGAGCACAGTATCCTTCCGGCGCCCGGGGGAGGCACCTCGTCCTGTTGCTGTGGGGGTGGAAACGCCGGGACCCGCACTGGGCGGGCCCCGGCGGCGGGACTTACTCGGTCAGTTTGATCGTGTTGAACACCTCGTCATTGACCGGGCTGGCCGGGTAGGACTCCACCCGGGGCGCGAAGGCGAGTGACGGGGCCGGGTGCGCCAGCGGAATGGCCGGGACGTACTCGGCGATGTCCGCGTTGATCTCCTCGTACAGCGGCGTCTGCTCTTCCACCTTGCTGGTGCCGCGGGCCTCGGCCAGCTTGTCGAACAGTTCCTTGTTCTCGAACCCGAACTCCGGCTTCTCCTGTCCGAAGAACACGCCGACGAAGTTGTCGGTGTCGTTGTAGTCGCCGGTCCAGCCCAGCAGGTGGATGCCGTGGTCGTCGCTGGCCTGGACCTTGTCCAGGTAGTCCGGCGCCCACTTGTCCGGCTGTGCCTTGATGGTGATGCCCACTTCCTCCAGCTGGGCGCTCACATTGGTGAACACCTGCTCCGGCGTCGGCATGTACGGGCGCGAGACGCCCGTCGGGTAGTTGAACTGGAGCTCCAGTCCGTCCGCGTAGCCGGCCTCGGCCAGCAGTTCCTTGGCCTTCGCCGGGTCATAGGGGTAGGTGGTGACGTCCTCGTTGTAGCCGTTGACCATGTCCGGCACAAACTGCGAGGCAACCTTGGTTCCCTCGGGTAGCGTCTGCTTGACCAGCGCGTCCTTGTCGATCGCGTAGGAGATTGCCTGGCGGACCTTGAGGTCGGAGAGCGCCTTCACCTTCTGGTTGAGGCCCAGGTAGAGGATGGTGAACGGATCGCGCGGAACAATCTTGAAGCCGGCGTCCGCCAGCGCCTGGGTGTCGGCCGGGGCCACTAGATCATAACCGTCGATCTGTCCGGCCTCCAGGGCCTGGCGCCGGGCGTTCGGGTCGTCGATGATCCGGAAGATGATCTTGTCGATCTGTCCGCGGTCGCCCCAGTAGCCGTCGAAGTAGGAGAGCTCCAGCGACTGTCCGGCCTCCCAGCTGTCGAACTTGAACGGTCCGGTGCCCACCGGATGTCCCTCGGCGTATTCGCTCAGTACCGGAGCCTCGGCCGAGCCGCCCACCTCATCGGCCTTGAACTCTTCCATCGCGGCGGGGCTCTGCATGGCGAAGGCGGGCAGTGACAGTGCCGCAATGAAGCCGGCGAACGGCTTGGCCAGCTTGACGGTCACTTCCGTGTCGCTTGCGGCTTCGCAGGAGTCGTAGACGGCGGTTTCGGGGGAGTCGGAGTAGCCCTTGAAGAGCGACCCATAGTAGTAGCTGACCGCCTGGGACTGCTGGACGCCGGTGAAGTTGTACCAGCGGTCGAAGTTGAAGCACACCGCATCGGCGTTGAAAGCGGTGTCGTCGTGGAACTTCACGCCTTCCTTCAGCTGGAAGGTGTAGGACAGCCCGTCGTCGGACGCTTCCCAGGACTCGGCCAGCAGCGGTGCGGGATCGGCCGTGCCGGGCTCCACGCCCACCAGGCCCTCGAAGATCTGGCGGCTCACGCGAAACGATTCGCCGTCGCTCGCGTACGCCGGATCCAGCGATTTCGGATCGGAGGATGCGGCGAAGACAAACGTCGAGTTGACCCCGCCCTCGCTTTCGGCGTCCGTTCCGCCGCCGCGCTCGCTTGCGGCACAGCCGGACAGGAAGAGTGCGCCGGCGGCCAGACCGGCTATAGCGGCTGCGGTGCGCCGGCCTCGGCGCGGGCCACCTGAAGTGGTGCCAGTGAATGACATGGACTGCTCCTCGTGGACGTGAGGTGGGGCGCCGACCGTGTGTGCGGCGACCGGCGGAGCCGCGCTATGGCACGGCTCCGCTTGATGAGAGCTTAGTCACATGAAAGATCGAAAGCATCGGTTTCACGTTCTGGCGCGGGACAAAAGCATCACAATTTGGTGACAGTGCCCCTTAAGTACGACGGCGGTGCGCACCTTCCGTCCGGCCGGCGCCGGCGCGGGGGCGGGCACCTGAGCGGCAGCGGCGAAAAAACCGAAGAGCCCCGCAGCGTTTGGGCTGCAGGGCTCTTCGGAAGGTGGTGCGCAAGGCGGGACTTGAACCCGCACGTCCGAAGACACTGGAACCTAAATCCAGCGCGTCTACCAATTCCGCCACTCGCGCATCTGCTCCGGGCCTGACTCCGGCCGATCTGGAACAGCCATTAGTCTACCGGCATCCAGCCAGGCCTTCGGCAGGCGCCCGGCCGTCTAGAAGCGGGCCTAGTTGTCCAGGCCGAGGTCGCGGCGCAATTTGGCCACGTGTCCGGTAGCGCGCACGTTGTACTGGGCCAGCGACACCTTGCCCGCGGGATCCACCACGATCGTGGAACGGATCAGGCCCTCGTAGACCTTGCCGTAGTTCTTCTTTTCTCCCCAGGCCGCGTAGGCCTCGGCCACGGCATGGTCTTCATCGGAGAGCAAGGGGAAATTCAGTTGCTCGTTGTCCGCGAATTTCACCAGCTTGGGAAGCGGGTCGGGCGAAACACCCAGCACTGCGTAACCGGCGCTCTTTAAGGACTCGAGGCTGTCGCGGAAATCGCAGGCTTCCTTTGTGCAGCCCGGTGTGGAGGCGGCCGGATAGAAGTAGACCACAACGTTTTGGCCACGATAGTCGGCCAGCGAGACATTGTTGCCCGCCGAGTCCTGAAGCGTGAATTCCGGGGCGATGTCGCCGGTAGACAGTCGTTCGGCCATAGGGCAGCTCCTTAGCAATTCGGGTTCCAGCACCAGCATAGCCAAGTCGGCCCTCGGCCTGCCCGGACATCGTACGTATACTTGTGGGCATGCCGGATTTGAAAAATTGGCCGATGCCACGGTTGCTCTCCACCGCCGCGCGGTTGGTGGAGCATGAGTGGAACGACAAACTGGCCGGCCTCGGACTAACCCATGCCGGTGTCATCGCCCTAGAGGTGCTGGCAGCTGACGGCGAAATGACCCAGGCGCAATTGGCGAACCGGGTGCGCGTTCAGGCTCAGACCATGGGTAAGACTCTGGGCCGGCTCGAAGTGCACGGGCACATTGTCCGGGCACGCAGCGAGGTGGACCGGCGGCGGCAGATCGTCCAGATCAGCGACGAGGGGCATCTGGCACTCAAGCAGGCCGCCGAGCTCGAGCGGCTGCTCAGCAGTGGCAACGGCGACCAGATGGAAGAGCTCAAGGAACGGCTGACCGTCATCATCCGCAGGCTGGGCAACACCCGTTTTGGCATCGGCGCGGGCGAACCCATCGACGTCGTCGAACTTGAGAAGTTTGAGGACGGCGACTAATCCGCCGCATAACCTACGGCTTGGTTGTTCACCAGCGCTGGCTCTGGCTTTACCAGCGGGACACCGACGCCCTCAGGTAGGTCCGGAACCCGGCTAGATCCGCCACTACGTCGGCGGCAGATTCCCCGCCGTGCGTGAGGCCTGCAGATTGGCCGGCATAAACGGGAGCCTGGGCCACATCCGCATCACGGCGTGCGGCCTCGACCGTCTCCGTGATCGAGGGCGATGCAGCTACCTCGCCCTGCAGCGATTCAAGGTCGTCGGCCCAACGCTCGCTGAACCGGTTGCGTAACGCGCGGCCGCCGAACTCGGCGGGCCACGCCAGATGCTGGGCAATGTCGAACGCGCGGGTGTAGACCGTGTCATCCGTGCCCGCGCTGGCGATGGCTTCCTTGACCTTGGCGGGGCTGATGGATTCGGTGCAGGCCGCGAACCGGGTGCCGATCCACGCCCCCTGCGCGCCGGCCGCCAGCACAGCCGCCACCCCGCGCGCCGTGGCGATCCCGCCGGCGGCCAGTACGGGCTTGTCGGTCTGATCCAGCGCCAGCTGCAGCAGCGGCAGGGTCGCCACTTCGTTGCGGCCGTGCCCGCCGCCTTCGCTGCCGCGGACCACAACGACGTCGATGTCCCCTTCCAGCGAACGCCGCAGATCCGCGGCGTTCCCCACCTGCATGGCCACCAGCGAACCGGCGTCGCGGGCCATCGTCGCGGCCGCACCGGGATCGCCGAAGCTGACACAGACCAGATCCGGACGGTGTTCCAGCACCACGCGCAGTGGCTCCAGCGACTCCTCCAGTACCCACGCCATCAGCCCCGCACCCCACGGCTTGCCCGAAGCGGCTGCCAAGGCCAGTTCGCGCTCCAGCCAGTCGGAGGCCACGCCGCCGCCGATGCCCACCATGCCCAGTCCACCGGCCGAGGAAACCGCCGCAGCCAGGCGGCCGCCGGCGGCCCCTGCCATCGGGGCATTGAGCAGCGGTTGGGCCAGGCCAAGGCGGCCGCATAAATCATCTGAAGCTGGGGAGGGGCTCATGCTTTCGGATTCACGTCGGTGCCAACCGTTCCGGATGTGAGCACCGGCTCCGGAATGTCCTCGGTCCTGATGTCCTTCTGGTCGTAGTAGCGGGCAGCTTTCATGACAGACTCCTCCAACGCAGGCTGGACCTTCATCCTAGTGACGATGGGCAGCTTATTGAATGGCGATCGTCCTACCGCGAGAGCGAGGGCAACTTTCCCTGGGCGCCTCGGGGCAAAAAGAAACCCCGCCCGACTCAGCTTTTCGCTAAGTCGGACGGGGTTAGTCTGTGCACCCCCCGGGACTCGAACCCGGAACCCATTGATTAAGAGTCAATTGCTCTGCCAGTTGAGCTAGAGGTGCATCTGTTGGTGAAGGTTTCAGCATCGGTTTCCCTCTGCTTTTTCCCTCGCAACGACATGTAACTCTAGCAGGACATTTCCGCGAAAGTGAAATCGAGAGGGCCTTTGTAGCCTACTTCACAGGAACGGACAGCATCCGGTCGTTCTGGGTGCCGTTGGTCAGCACCCAGAGCCCCCCGTCCGGAGCCGCCGCAACGTCGCGCAGCCGACCATAGGTGCCCTCATAAAACGCTTCGGGCTCGCCGGCATCGGTGCCGTCCAACTCCACCTGCCACAGCCGCTGGCCGCGCAGCGCCGCGACCCACGCCGTGCCGTCCATCAGAGCCATGCCGCTGGGGGACGCGTCCGCAGTGGACGGCCAGACCACCTTGGCGTCGATGAAGCGATCGTCGCCCGGGGCACCGGTCACCTCCGGCCAGCCGTAGTTGCCGCCCGCCTCGATCAGGTTCAGTTCGTCGTCCCGGTCCGGACCGAACTCCGTGGCCCACAGCCGGCCGTCCTCATCCCATGCCAACCCTTGCACGTTGCGGTGGCCGTAGCTGTACACCGGGCTGTCGCCGAACGGGTTGCCGGGCGCGGGGTCTCCCTCGGGAGTGACGCGAAGGATTTTGCCGCCGAGCGAGGAGCGATCCTGGGACCGGGAGGACACAGCGGCGTCTCCGGTGGCGATGTAGAGGTAGCCGTCAGGGCCAAACTTGATTCTGCCTCCGTTGTGGTTCCCGGCTTTGGGAATTCCCGTCACAACCTCCCGCCCGTCGCTTAGCTGGCCGTCTTTCCAGCGGTAGCTGACCACGCGGTTGTCCTCGGGGGAGGTGAGGTAGACGTAAAGCCGCGCATCGGCGTCGAAGTCCGGGCTGGGCTCCAGCCCCAGTAAACCTCCCTCACCGGTGGTTTCCAGCGGCGACTCCACGGGCACGGCGCTCACGGTTTCGCCGTCCACCACGTGCTTGATCAGGCCGGTGTCGTTCTCCGAGATGAGGGCGCTGCCGTCGGGAAGCACCGCGATGGACCACGGCTCGTCCAGTCCCGAAGCAGCCGTGCCCACCTCCGGGGCGGACGCTGCGCCGCCGTCGGTGTTCGGCGCTCCATTGACGCCGCCGGTGCACCCGGCCAGGACGGTGGCCAGCACCACCGCCAGCCCAAGCCCGGCGTATCGCGGCCGCTCGGCGCTGTCTTTCCTATCGGCGTCCACGCGTCATCCCCTTCGCCGGTCCGGCCCATCTCCGTTCTCAGCCGCGACGGACGGTTCGATGACCGCTTCGCCCGCATAGCCGAGCCATTCGGTTTCATCGTAGAGCGGTTCAGCCGTAGGCGGCGCCTGCTCGGCCACCGCGTCCTCGACCTCGGCCGGCGGCGGTTCCTCCGCCCCGGTGCCCTGCGCGGTGATAGCGCCGCTGGCGCCCGGGGAGTCGGGCATCGTCTCTTCCACCATCATGTCTTCGTCGGCAGCTGCGCCGCCGACCTCTTCCTCATACATGGCGTCGGCGACGTGCTCCTGACGGTTGCCCGAGTCCCCGAGCGGACGGTCGGCGTCCGTGTCGCGTGCCTGCCGCACCCGGTCACGAGCCGCGTCCGCGGGGCCCGCCGGTGAACTGTGCGACGGCGGCGCCTGGCTCGCCTGGGCGGTCGCGGCCGTCGCTGCGGCCAGCTGCTCGGCTGCGGGGAGTTCGGGCTCTCCAGCGGACCCTCGATCAGCCGCCGGCTGGCTGCCCGCCACGGGATTCTGGCTGGCTGCATCGGAAGTGCCGTGCGGGGGATTGGTCGCGTGGGCCAGTGCCCCGGCCTCAGTGGAACTGGAGTTGCGGGAGAACAGCCACCACAGCAGGGCGGCAACGATCATGACGACGACGACCCCGATGACCCATATCCAGTCCACGGACTTCACCTTCCAGTTGATGGTTATGGTGCAACTGGTTTCGACGTTACGTGCGGGGGAGAGCGGTGTCCATAGAGCCGGCAGTGCGGTCCGGAGGGCTGGTCCGGGTCGAGTCCAGCCCGGAAAAATGAGGTCCCGAGCGCCGCAACTTACGCGCTGGGAACGGCGGGGCTAGGCCCGGAAGATCAGCTCCGCCATGAAGCTGTGGAAGTCGGGCTGGTCCTCGGACTGGTCGATGATGCGCCCCTCGCCGGGCAGTTTGCCTTCGGCCTGCACGCCGAAGCGGAACGTCTTGCCGGTGCTGGTGCCGACTTCGTATTCGCCACCACCCAGCTGGACGGCGTGGGACAGGTTGGTCATGTTGATGGCCACGGGAATTCCGTCGGCCGTCAGGCCGGTGCCGTCGAACGGGGCGATGACCAGTTCCTGCGGCCGCCAACGGTAGCCAATCACGTAGCAGTGCCCGGTGCCGCCGCCCGGTGCCTCCTGCAGGTTGTCTTGGCGGGTGCTGCCGAAGACCAGGTTGTAGTCGCCGTAGTTGGGAATCTGGGAGTCAAAGATGGCGCTGAGCGCGTCTTTGAGTTCGTCGCTGGTGGGCATAGTGGCCTTCGGATCTGCGGAATGGCTGGTCGGCGGCGCCTGCGGCCGCGGAAGCGAATATTGCTCCCGGCCAGCCTAGGGGGCCGGACCCACAAAAAAGCGCCTGGCCCTTGTGGTGCCCGGCGCTCGGTTGCGGTGGTGGAAAGGTCAGACGGCGTCGACTGCTTTCACCGGCATGGCCGCGTGATCGGTCTCCCACCCGTGGCTGCGAGGGACCGGCCCCAGGTCACGGCGAACAACGACGGCGAGGCGCGCCAAGACGGCGGCCATCCCCATTACGATCATGGCTGTTGAGACTGTCATGCCACTATTCTCAACTGCGCGGACCGTCAAGTTCAATCTAACGTTACTAAGCACACTATGTAGGATCGCTTTATGGACATCAAGCGGCTCCAGATTCTGCGGGAACTCGGCGACCGGGGGTCGGTCGTTGCGACGGCGGCTGCGATGAAGGTCACAGCTTCGGCGGTGTCCCAGCAGCTCAAGGTGCTGCAGGAGGAAGTCGGCGTCACGCTGGTGGAAAAAGCCGGCAGGGGAGTGCGCCTGACCGAAGCCGGACTGGCGATGGCGGCGGCTGCCTCGGACGTGTCTGCCGCGATGGAGCGGGCGCAGGCCACCGTGGACGGCTACCGCAGCGGCTGGCAGAACCAGATCCGTGCCGCGTTTTTTCCCAGCGCGGCGGAGATGTTCCTGCCAGGCTTGATGTACCGGCTGCAGGAAATCGAGGGGCTGCACTTCGAGCCCTGCATGGAGGACCCCTCCGTGGACGGCTTCTTGCGGCTGGCGGCCGACTATGACCTGGTGCTGGCGCACAGCCAGCAGGGCGTGGAGGCCTTTGCCCGGAGCGGCATCACCGTGCTGCCCCTGCTGGATGAGCCGCTGGATGTGGCGATGCCCGCCGGGCATCCGTTGGCCGCATTTGACGCCCTCAAGCCCGAGGACGTGGTGGCCTATCCGTGGATCGGCGTGCCCCCGGGTTTTCCTTTTGAACAGGTGTTGCGGCAGATCGAAGCACGCACCGGCCGGCTGGCCAAGCGGACCACGCGCTACGCGGATCTGCGCGTCATGGAGGCCATGGTCGCGGCCGGACACGGGCTGGCCATCGTGCCGCGGTTCACCGCCCGCAAGGCGCAGACGGCCCGCGGCTTCGTGATGCGGCCGCTGGAGGGAATCCGCGCCAGCCGAAGCATTGTGGTGTTGGCCCGCAGCGATGTGGCCGAACGCAGCAGCGTGCACCGGGTCATCGGCATGCTGCAGCAGGAAGCCGCGGCGATTGCCAGCCAGCAGGGCTGAGGGAGCGGACCAGATGGAGGCGCCTGTCCTTGGGGTGCTCTTGGCAGCCGGCGCCGGGCGGCGGTTGGGCCGCGGACCAAAAGCGCTGCTGGCTGGCTCCGACGGCGTGCCGCTGGTCCGGAAGATCGCGGACGTGCTCCGGCACGGCGGCTGCGCCAGCGTGGCGGTGGTCTTGGGCGCCGGCGCGGCCGAGGTGCAAAGGGCCACGGATCTGGCCGGCTGCGCGGTTCTGGTCAACGAGCAGTGGAGCGAAGGCATGGCACGTTCATTCCGACTCGGCGTGCAGAACGCGCAGCCGGAGCAAGCGGTGCTCGTGGCGCTGGTGGACCAGCCCGGCATCGGCCCGGAACTGGTGGCCCGCCTGATTCACGCGGGGACCCCGGGCCGGATCACCGCCGCAGGCTATTCCGGCCAGGACGGAAAGCTGCACCGCGGGCATCCGGTGCTTTTCGCGCCCGGCTTGGCGGTCCAGGCAGCAGAGCAGGCAACGGGAGACGCCGGTGCGCGGCCCTTCTTGTCGGCGCACCCCGAGCTGGTAGACCTAGTGGACTGCTCGGATCTGACCGACGGCGGCGACATCGATACGCCGTCGGAGCTCGGCCGGCTCGGTTAGCTCCCGCCGCGGCTAGATCTCGGGGACCGGATCTCGATGCGGCCGCAAGCGGCCTTACTCGATCACCGGAGTGCGGTCCACGGGCGGTGTTGCTCGATCACCGGCGGGTCAGTACTCCACTTTGTTGGGCAGCCGGTCCCAGAGCCGGAACGGTGCCAGGTAGTCGGTCGTTTCGTAGCCGTCGCGGACCACCGGCATGAGCTTCTTATCGCCCTCGGGGCCGAAGTAGTCGTAGAACAAAGCATCGTCAAAGCCGGAGCTGGCGGCGTCGTCGCGGTCCGCGGCATAAACAACCCGCTCGATTCGCGCCCACAGCGCGGCGGCCAGGCACATAGGACATGGCTCGCAGCTGGAATACAGCACCGCACCGGACAGGTTGAACCCGGTCTCCGCGGCGGCACGGCGGATCGCCACCACTTCCGCATGCGCCGTCGGATCGTTCGTGGCGGTCACGCGGTTGACCCCGTCGAAGACCTGGCCGTCCCGCGTGACCACCGTGGCGCCGAAGGGGCCGCCGGACTTGCCGACGTTCTCCACGGCGATTTCAACGGCGCGGGCCAAGTACTCGTTGCTTCCGGCATTCATGGGCGCAGACTAACAGGCCAGCGTGGCCAACACCACAGATAGTGGCACGCCGAGGGTGTCTAGGCCGCGGCGGTGAGGCACCGCCGTCGTAATATGCCCTGAACACTGCGGCGCGGGTCATAGAATCAAACCCATGAGCGCGGACGTAACCCCTGATATCAAGCCCCGTAGCCGGGTAGTCACCGATGGCATCCACGCCGCTCCGGCGCGCGGAATGTTCCGAGCAGTGGGAATGGGGGACGACGACTTTGCCAAGCCGCAGATCGGCGTCGCCAGCTCCTGGAACGAGATCACCCCCTGCAACCTTTCCCTGAACCGCCTGGCCCAGGGCGCCAAGGAAGGCGTGCACGCCGGCGGCGGCTTCCCGATGCAGTTCGGCACCATCTCCGTCTCCGACGGCATTTCGATGGGCCACGAAGGCATGCACTTCTCGCTGGTCTCCCGCGAGGTCATCGCGGACTCGGTTGAAACCGTCATGCAGGCGGAGCGTATCGACGGATCGGTGCTGCTGGCAGGCTGCGACAAGTCGCTGCCCGGCATGCTGATGGCTGCGGCCCGGCTGGATCTGGCTTCCGTCTTCCTCTACGCCGGTTCCATCATGCCCGGCTGGGTCAAGCTTGAGGACGGCTCCGAAAAGGAAGTCACCCTCATCGACGCGTTCGAAGCCGTCGGGGCGTGCGCTGCCGGCAAGATGAGCATGGAAGACCTCACCCGCATCGAAAAGGCGATCTGTCCCGGCGAAGGTGCCTGTGGCGGCATGTACACCGCCAATACCATGGCGTGCATCGGCGAGGCGCTGGGTATGTCCCTGCCCGGCTCGGCCGCGCCGCCCTCCGCCGATCGCCGGCGTGACGAATTTGCCCGCAAGTCCGGCGAGGCGGTGGTAAACCTGCTCCGCTTGGGCATCACGGCCCGCGACATCATGACCAAGAAGGCGTTCGAGAACGCGATCGCCGTCACCATGGCCTTCGGCGGCTCCACGAACGCCGTGCTGCACCTGCTGGCGATCGCCCGCGAAGCGGAGGTGGACCTGACGCTCGAGGACTTCAACCGGATCGGCGACAAGATCCCACACCTGGGTGACCTCAAGCCGTTCGGCCGCTACGTCATGACCGACGTGGACAAGATCGGCGGCGTGCCGGTCATTATGAAGGCGCTGCTCGACGCGGGCCTGCTGCACGGCGACTGCCTGACCGTCACCGGCAAGACCGTCGCCGAAAACCTCGAGGCGATCAACCCGCCGGATGTCGACGGCAAGATCCTGCGCGCGCTGGACAACCCGATCCACAAGACCGGCGGCATCACCATCCTGCACGGCTCCATGGCCCCGGAGGGCGCCGTGGTCAAGAGCGCCGGCTTCGACGCCGACGTCTTCGAAGGCACCGCCCGCGTGTTCGAACGCGAGCAGGGTGCGCTGGACGCGCTGGACAACGGCCAGATCAAGGCCGGTGACGTGGTGGTGATCCGCTACGAAGGTCCCAAGGGCGGTCCGGGCATGCGCGAAATGCTGGCCATCACCGGTGCGATCAAGGGTGCCGGGCTGGGCAAGGACGTGCTGCTGCTCACCGACGGCCGGTTCTCCGGCGGCACCACCGGCCTCTGCATCGGCCACGTGGCGCCGGAAGCGGTCGACGGCGGTCCGATCGCCTTTGTGCGCGACGGCGACCGGATCCGCGTGGACATCGCGGCCCGCAGCTTCGACCTGCTGGTGGACGAGGACGAGCTGGAAACCCGCAGGGTGGGCTGGGAGCCGCTGGCACCCAAGTTCACCACCGGCGTGCTGGCCAAGTACGCCAAGCTGGTCAAGTCCGCCTCCACCGGCGCGTACTGCGGCTAAATCGCGTAAGTTCAGCGGCAGTACGGCATCCCAAAGATGCCGTACTGCCGCAGAACCACGACGGCGGTGCGCGCCCAGCGCGGGCCGCGCACCGCCGTCGCAATCAGGGGGAGTCCATGTTTTGGACGCAATTGCCCAAATAATGAGACGCTGATGTCTCAGGTTGACACTGGTATCCGCGTGGCAGAAACTGAAGCCATGCAAAGCGTATCCGTGGTCGTCCTTATCAAGCGCGTGGCGTAACGCCCGTCTGGTTCGACCACGTCACGCGCTAAACCCCATCGGAGCCAACCGGCTCGACGGGGTTTTTTTATTTGCAGAAGAGCACAGGGCCTTCTTCCGCTCGCGGAAGACGGCAAGCACATCGCCAGAACGTAAGATCCGCAAAGGAAAATCCGATGACTAAGGGATCGCCAATCAGCCCCTCGCTGATGGCCAACAAGGCGCCGGCCGTGGCCGACGCCGCCAAAACTAAAGATGTAGCTGCCTCTGTCTCTTCCGTCGTGGACGGACTCAGCCCGGTAGTCGGGCCGAACAACATCGTGCCGCCCACGGAAATGACCGGCTCACAAGCCGTTGTCCGTTCGCTGGAAGAACTGGGCGTCGATGACGTCTTCGGGTTGCCAGGCGGGGCCATCCTCCCCACCTACGACCCGCTCATGGATTCGGCCAAGATCAACCACATCTTGGTCCGTCATGAACAGGGTGCAGGCCACGCCGCACAGGGATATGCCATGGTCACCGGCCGCGCCGGCGTCTGCATTGCCACCTCCGGTCCGGGTGCCACCAACCTGGTCACCGCCATTGCCGACGCGCACATGGATTCGGTGCCGATGGTGGCGATCACCGGGCAGGTGTCCTCGGCCGTGATCGGCTCGGACGCGTTCCAGGAAGCGGACATCGTCGGCATCACTATGCCGGTCACCAAGCACTCCTACCTGGTCACCAAGGCGCAGGACATTCCGCGCGTTCTGGCCGAAGCGTTCCACATTGCCACCACCGGCCGCCCCGGCCCGGTGCTGGTGGACATCGCCAAGGACGCCCAGCAGTCCATGATGACGTTCTCCTGGCCGCCGAAGATCGACCTCCCCGGCTACCGCACGGTGGTGCGCGGGCATTCCAAGCAGGTCCGCGAGGCGGCCAAGCTGATCGCCGCGGCCGAGCGCCCGGTGTTCTATGTGGGCGGCGGCGTCATCAAGGCCCACGCCTCGCAGGAGCTGCGTGAATTGGCCGAGCTGGTGGGTGCCCCGGTGGCCACTACGCTGATGGCCCGCGGCGTGTTCCCGGATTCGCATCCGCAGCATGTGGGCATGCCCGGCATGCACGGCTCCGTCTCCGCGGTGACCGCGCTGCAGCAGGCCGACCTGCTGATCACTCTGGGCGCCCGCTTCGACGACCGCGTCACCGGCGTGCTGAGCACCTTCGCCCCGGGCGCCAAGGTGATCCACGCGGACATTGACCCGGCGGAAATCTCCAAGAACCGCCCCGCCGATGTGCCGATCGTTGGCTCCGTCAAGGAGATCATCCCGGAGCTGGCCGACGCCTGCCGCGAGCGGTTCGCCGCCGAAGGCACGCCGGACCTCTCCGCCTGGTGGGCCATGCTGGACCGGCTCCGCGAAACCTACCCGCTGGGCTTCGCCGAACCGGACGACGGCCTGGTGGCCCCGCAGCAGGTGATCCAGCGGATCGGCGAGCTGACCGGGCCGGAAGCCGTCTATGTTGCCGGCGTGGGCCAGCACCAGATGTGGAGCGCCCAGTTCATCAAGTACGAACGCCCGCACGCCTGGCTGAACTCAGGCGGCCTGGGCACCATGGGCTATTCGGTGCCGGCCGCGATGGGCGCCAAGGTGGGCAATCCGGACCGGGTGGTCTGGGCGATCGACGGCGACGGCTGCTTCCAAATGACCAACCAGGAACTGGCCACCTGCCGGCTGAACAACATCCCCATCAAGGTGGCGGTGATTAACAACTCCTCGCTGGGCATGGTCCGCCAGTGGCAGACCCTGTTCTACGACGGCCGGTACTCCAATACCGACCTGAACACCGGCCACGACACCGTGCGCGTGCCGGACTTCGTCAAGATGGCCGACGCCTACGACTGCGTGGGCCTGCGCTGCGAACGAGTGGAGGACATCGACGCCACCATCCAACAGGCGCTGGCGATCAACGACCGTCCGGTGGTGATCGACTTCGTGGTCAGCCCCAACGCGATGGTGTGGCCGATGGTCCCCTCCGGCGTGAGCAACGACCTCATCCAGATTGCCCGCGACATGACCCCCGAGTGGGAAGAGGAGGACTAGGCATGGCCCGCCATACCCTTTCAGTGCTGGTGGAGGACGTCCCGGGTGTGCTCACCCGCGTCGCCAGCCTCTTCGCCCGCCGCGCGTTCAACATCCATTCTCTGGCCGTCGGCCCCACGGAAGCAGACGGGTTCTCCCGCATCACCGTGGTGGTCGAGGCCGAGGGTGACCTGCTGGAGCAGGTCACCAAACAGCTGAACAAGCTCGTCAACGTCATCAAGATCGTCGAGCTGGTTCCCGAAACTTCCGTGCAACGCGACCACATCCTGGTCAAGGTCCGCGCGGATGCCGCAACACGGCTGCAGGTAACCCAGGCAGCAGATCTGTTCCGTGCCTCCGTGGTCGACGTGTCTACCGACTCGTTGGTTGTGGAGGCCACCGGCACCGCCGATAAGCTCGAGGCCCTGCTTGCAGTGCTGGAGCCGTTTGGCATCCGCGAAATAGTCCAATCCGGAACGCTGGCCATTGGCCGCGGCTCCCGCTCCATGAGCGACCGCGCCCTGCGTTCCGCCTGATTCCCTTCCACGAAACCCCCAACAGGAGAAACCCAAAGTGACTGAGCTGTATTACGACGACGACGCCGACCTCTCGATCATCCAGGGCCGCAAGGTCGCTGTCATCGGTTACGGCAGCCAGGGCCATGCCCACGCCCTGAGCCTGCGCGATTCCGGCGTGGACGTCCGCGTTGGCCTGGCCGAGGGCTCCAAGTCCCGCGCCAAGGCCGAGGCCGAGGGCCTCAAGGTCCTCTCCGTGGCAGACGCTGCCGCCGAGGCCGATGTGATCATGATCCTCACCCCGGACCAGGTCCAGGCCAAGGTCTACGCCGACTCCATCGCGGACAAGCTCGAAGAGGGCAACGCCCTGTTCTTCGGCCACGGCTTCAACATCCGCTTCGGCTTCATCCAGCCGCCGGCCAACGTCGACGTCGCCCTGGTTGCGCCGAAGGGCCCGGGCCACATCGTGCGCCGCGAGTTCGAAGCCGGCCGCGGCGTGCCGGACCTGATCGCCATCGAGCAGGACTTCACCGGCGGCGCCAAGGCGCTGGCCCTGTCCTACGCGAAGGGCATCGGCGGCACCCGCGCCGGCGTCATCGAGACCACCTTCACCGAAGAGACCGAGACCGATCTGTTCGGCGAGCAGGCAGTGCTCTGCGGCGGCGCCTCGCAGCTGGTGCAGTACGGTTTCGAGACCCTGACCGAAGCCGGCTACAAGCCGGAGATCGCCTACTTCGAGGTGCTGCACGAACTGAAGCTGATCGTCGACCTGATGGTCGAGGGCGGCATCGCCAAGCAGCGCTGGTCGGTCTCCGACACCGCCGAGTTCGGCGACTACGTCTCCGGCCCCCGCGTGATCACCCCGGAGGTGAAGGAAAACATGAAGGCCGTCCTGGCCGACATCCAGAACGGTTCCTTCGCCAAGCGCTTCATGGACGACCAGGCCAACGGCGCCAAGGAATTCCTGGAACTGCGCCAGAAGGGTGAGGACCACCCGATCGAGGCCACCGGCCGCGAACTGCGCAAGCTGTTCTCCTGGATCAAGTCCGACGACGACTACACCGAGGGCGTCGCAGCCCGCTAGTCCGTGCCACGGCCGGCGCCCGCTGAGGGCGCCGGCCGTCACTTTTTTGCCTTCCCGGGGGGGCCGGGGGGGGGGGGGAGGTTAGGCGGGGGGGGGGGGAGGGAAACGATGTAAGGTGAGCCCGAAATGTCGGGGGTGGCATAGGGTGGCGCGTCGGCACAGGCCGGGGCGCGCGCAGAGCCGGGGTCGACGGCAT